>CAWGKV010000001.1:0-645040 GCA_963823165.1 uncultured Alphaproteobacteria bacterium
TGAACATTTCGCTTCGCAGGCTGATTGCGGATCGTGCGTTGGGCAGGCCGGTCGATCTGCCGCGAACCCTGAAAGAGCGCCAGGTTTTGGCGCCGATTGATCATAAGGATCCGGCTCACGTGATCGTCACCGGGACCGGTCTTACGCATCTGGGATCAGCGGAGGGGCGCGACGCATAAGGATATGGCCGATCCCGCCAAACTCACCGATTCCATGCGAATGTTCAGGCTTGGGCTGGAGGGCGGCAAGCCGAAAAAGAGAGAGACGGGCGCCCAGCCGGAATGGTTCTACAAGGGCGACGGCTCAATTCTTGCGCCGCCCGAGGGAGATTTTGCGATTTCCGGCTTTCGCTCTCGATGCCGGCGAGGAGCCGGAGATCGTCGGGATTTACGTCATCGACGGAGCAGGCGCGCCGGTCCGGATCGGTTTTGCGCTCGGCAACGAACTTTCCGATCACCTCACCGAGCGACAGAACTATCTCTGGCTCGCTCATTCAAAACTGCGTCCTGCAAGCATCGGTCCTGAACTGTTGGTCGGCGAGCTTCCGCCGGACGTTCAAGGCGTCTCTCGCATCCGCCGGGGCAGGGAAGTGGTCTGGGAACGAGAATTCCTTTCTGGAGAGCAGAACATGGCGCATTCGATCGCCAACCTCGAGGCGCACCATTTCAAATACCGATTGTTCCGGCGGCCGGGCGACGTCCACATCCACTTCTTTGGAACGGCGACCCTGTCGTTCAGCGAGGGGGTGAGGACGCAGAAAGGCGATGTGTTCGAAATTCAATCGGAAACATTCGGGCTGCCGCTGCGCAACCGGCTCGCTGTGGAAAAGGAGTTGCGGGTCAAAGTGAGGTCGCTCTGAGGGACTGGCGCGGGCCGCGCTCCTCCCCATCGCGAACCCACGTCTCTCCGTAAGATCAGTCGCCGACGATGCTCGCGCGGGCGCGCTGCCACCAGCCGCTCCGCCTGGGCCGCGGTGGCTCCTGAGCCACAGCCGCCGCTTCCGGATGCGGCTCCACTGAACTCTTGCTCCGGGGGAGGCTCCGACGTGGGAGCAGCCGACGGGACCTGCGTCTCTTGAGCGGTCGTGGACGGCTCGATCGGCGGCGGCGACTCGGGTTCTTGACGCCACTCTTCCGCTACTTCGGGGCCCTCCATCGTCGGCGGCTGCGTCGCAACCGGTGGTGCTTCCGCCTCGTCCGACGCCTTCGCCGGCGCGACCGAATCAGACGCTGAATTGGATTGCAAATCGGAATCCGCCGCGACGACTTCCGGCGGCTCATTCGGTTCGTGAAGCCTTTCCTCGTGCGCCGGGAGTTGGCTTCTCGGACCCCGCCTCAAGCGCCGACCGGTCCTGCCGCCTTCGCCGCGCGATCCTCTTCTCTCGACAGAATTCGCGGTTTGCGCCGACGGTTCCATATTTCCGCCGAGTTCGACCACCGCCGCGAGACCATCGTCGGTCGGTTGCGGCGCATCGGGGGAGATGCTTTCGCCGAAAGATCTCTCCCCGCCACGCCGCCGTCGACGGCGGCGCCGACGGCGACTGGCTTCGCCTTCTTCTGCCGGCCCAGCGGCTTCGCCGCGGCTGCTTCGGGGCGCGTCGCTGACGGCGGCGTCCTCGACGACCCCCTCGCTCTCCTCCTCGGCTATCTCTTCGAAGAGCCCCGGCTCGTCGACAATTGCCGGGATGTCCTCTCGCGCAGGCGGAGACGGCTCAGCCCCGCCCTTGACGCCGCTCGCAAGCTCCCCGCGCTCGATTGCGTGGTAATTCGCTCCGGTCAAAGTATCGTCCGCCTCGACCGTGACCTCGATGCCGAACCGCCGTTCGAGGTCATGCAGGTTCGCGCGCTTCTGATTGAGGATATAAAGCGCGACCGGGGTGCGTGTGCGAACGACAACATCGTGCGTCGAACTCTTGATCAGCGCGTCTTCGAGCGCGCGCAGCACATGAAGCGCGATTGACGCAGTCGAGCGCACAACGCCAGAGCCTTGGCAGTGAGCGCAGACGACGGTCGAGCCCTCGAGGACGCCAGTACGTATGCGCTGGCGGGACATTTCCAGCAGACCGAAATGGGAAATGCGCCCGACCTGAATCCGGGCGCGGTCATTCTTCAGCGCGTCCTTGATCCGCCGCTCGACAGCACGATTGTTGCGCGACTCTTCCATGTCGATGAAGTCGACCACGATGAGGCCCGCAAGGTCGCGCAACCTCAATTGTCGGGCTATTTCGTCCGCCGCCTCGATGTTGGTGCGCAGCGCGGTGTCCTCGATGTTGTGCTCGCGGGTCGAACGACCGGAATTGACATCGATAGCGACCAGAGCTTCGGTCTGGTTTATGACGATGTAGCCCCCGGACTTCAGCGTCACCTGATTGGAAAACATCGCGTCGAGCTGCGTCTCGACTCCCGCTTTAGCGAATACCGGCTGGGTGTCGCGATAAAGTTGCACTGTGTTGACGTGGCTCGGCATGAGGAGGCGCATGAACTGCCGGGCCTCGCGATAACCCGCTTCCCCTGCGACGATGATTTCGTCGACCTCCTTGCTGTACAAATCCCGTATCGCGCGCTTTATCAGCGAGCCCTCTTCGTAGACGAGGGTCGGCGCGCTCGAGGCGAGCGTCGTCTCCCGTACCGTTTCCCACATGCGCAGCAGGTACTCGAAATCGCGCTTGACCTCCGCCTTGGTGCGCGATGCGCCGGCCGTGCGCAGGATCACCCCCATGCCCTCTGGAACATCGAGTTCTTCAGCTATGCCTTTCAGCCGGCTGCGGTCTTGCGCATTGGTGATTTTGCGCGAAATGCCGCCGCCGCGCGCTGTGTTGGGCATCAGAACGGAATAGCGCCCCGCGAGCGAGAGATAAGTCGTGAGCGCCGCCCCCTTGTTGCCGCGCTCCTCCTTCACAACCTGCACGAGGAGCACCTGGCGGCGCTTGATGACCTCTTGGATCTTGTACTGTCGGCGCAGGCGTTGGGGGCGGCGCGGCAGCTCCTCCATCGCGTCGCCGCCGATCTGCTCGACTGGTTCGTCCTCATCCTCCAGTTGGTGCTTGCGGTTTGGGGCGTAACGTTCTTCCGATCCTCCTTCGAGCGTCGTCACTTCGTGGTCGTCGTCGTCGTTTGGAGGCGGCGTGACGCCCCGCTCAGCATGGCCGTCCAGATCCGCGGATGGGCGATCGTGCGAAAGCTCGTGGTCCGAGGTCGGGGCGAAAGCTTCGGTTTGGCGGGCCTCTCGCTCTGAGAACTCGAGGAGGTTCGACCCGGACTCTTCCAGTTCGACTCGGTCCTCCCGGGCGAAAGCCGGCTCTCGGTCGTATTCTTGCGAGCGCTCAGCTTCGTTGCTTGACGCAATGTTCTCCGAGTTTTCGGCGCTTTCGTCGCGTTGAACCGCAGGCGCGGTCTCCGGTAAAGGGACGGCTTCAGCCTGATCGCTGTCGAACTCGTCCAAGGCAGGATACTTGGCTGCCAACTCGATCTCTTCCGCCGTACGGTCTTCCTCTTCCGCCACACGGTCTTCCGGACTGACGGTTTCAGAAAGAGCGTCTCCGTCGCTCGCACGCGTCGCGATCTCCTGATGGCGCGATCGACGATGTCTGCGGCTGCGCCGCTCTCCGTTCGGTTCGTCTTCTTCATCGCGCTGGGAAAGCACTTCTTCCTCGAGCAGCGCCTGACGGTCGGCGATTGGAATTTGGTAATAGTCCGGATGAACCTCGGAAAAAGCGAGGAAGCCATGGCGGTTTCCGCCATAATCCACGAATGCTGCCTGGAGTGAAGGCTCGACGCGAGTTACCTTCGCCAGATATATATTGCCGCGCAGCGGCCTTTTATTCGCCGACTCGAAGTCGAACTCTTCAACTCGGTTGCCACGCAACACCACCACCCGGGTTTCTTCCGGGTGGGAAGCGTCGATGATCATTTTGTTTGCCATGTAAAGCTCTCTCGCGACGGCCGCAACGTGCTGCCGATCGGGAAAAGCGATCGGGCAAGCCGCGGGCAACGCCTGTCTGAAGGAGGGATTTCAATTGGAACTCGGATGCCAGGGCCACGGCCGTTACCCCAACCCGACGACATGCGGTCACCGATGCGCGAACCGTCGGCGCCGCGATTGTTGCAGACGGAACTTGCGATCGGGACATCGTCAGTAGGACCAAGGCGTGAAACCGGCTCGTCGCAATTTATGGCGCGCAGTGAAGTGCGCCGTTGTCACGAATTGGTCCGCGCCGCCGGCATAGTTCCGGCTGGTCGCTTCCATCTTTCAGTCCGCGAAATCCTTGTTCGGGCGCTGAGCCCGCGCACAAGAAAGGCGACTGAGGCGACGAGCAAAAACCCGCCACGGCGTCATCCGGCAGGAGCCGCAAGCCATCACTCGACGGTCTTGGCGGAAATGTCGCCTGCCCCACTTGGACAGGCCGGCCCTACGGAATCGGTCCGAATTCGTAACCCACCCTAAATAGGGGCCCACCGAAGCGTTGGCAAGTTTTTTCCGCGCGCAGTCTTTGGAAGCGGACTGCCGCCGCCGATCGCCTCGTTCGCTGCACGAGAATGGTATAGCGTACAATGCGGTTTACTGTTTTTAAAGCTATCTGCAAACTATCTGCGGGCTGAAACTTGGATCAGCTGCATGGGAGCATGTTCCAGCACGGTGAAGCGCGAGATAATTTGCAGCTCCGCGCCGGTGAAGGAGAAACGACGGGCGGCGCGGCCGGCAAAGGGAGAACGGCGAATGCAACGCCTGGCCGCAATTGCGTCCACCTTCATTTTCGCGTCGGCGTTGACCGCCCTGGCGGAAGACGGGCCAACGCCGGTCGCCGTCGGGGCGCGTCTCCTGCAGGACGGAAAGGGCGCCGAACTGTCCTTTGACCTCTCGCGCTCCGTGGAGCCCCGCGTCTACGCCCTGGCTGCGCCCGATCGAATCGTCGTCGATCTGCCGGAAGTCAATTTTCAGCTCGATCCCTCGATCGGTCGGGTCGGGACTGGAAATGCTACGGCTATCGTCAAGGAGTTCCGATTTGGTCTTCTCGCGCCGCACCAGTCGCGGATGGTCATCGATCTCGGGCGCCCGGCTTGTCCTGGCCGAGTGGAATCGAAGCCGATTCTCGCCGGCGCACCGCCCTCCCGGCTGAAGATCGAAGTCAAGCCGTGCGACGATGCCGCATTCGCCGCGCTGCCCCGGCCGCCCGAGGACTCGACGGGCGCTCCTGCGACTCCGCCCCGCGCGGCGCAGCCGGTTATTGTGCTCGACCCGGGGCATGGAGGTTCCGACGGCGGCGCCCGCGGAGTGGGAGGCGCCTTGGAAAAGACTCTCGTGCTTGCGTTTTGCGACGAACTCAAGCGCCAGCTCGAGTCGACGAGGCGATACTCGATCGTGATGACGCGCGATCGCGACGAATATGTCGATCTCGACGATCGCGTGAACATCGCGCGCCGGGCAAACGCCTCCTTGTTTGTCTCGATTCACGCCGACACCCTCAGCGAAGCATCGGACGTCAGCGGGACAACCGTCTACACCGTCGCCGACCGCGCCTCCGACGCGGAGGCGGCGCGAATCGCGGCGCGCGAAAACGCCGCCGACCGAGGAGCGAATAAAGAGAGTCGAGACGCGGCAGGACCCAGGGGTGGCAGACATCTTGTTCGATCTGAAACGCCGCGAGACCCGCATCTACGCCCATATGTTTTCGCGCGGCCTGGTCGACAACTTGCGCCCGGCGACCAGACTTAACCACAATCCGGCGCGGTCGGCGGGCTTTGTGGTCCTCAAGGCCCCGGAATTTCCTTCGGTGCTGGTCGAACTCGGTTATCTGTCGAACGCCCAAGACGTCCAGGCGATGAACTCGCCGGAGTGGCGGGTCAAGACGGCCTCGGCAATGGTCAGGGCGATCGATGCGTTCTTCGGCGCCTCCGTGGGGTCCGGGACCGCGGCCGCTGGGGGTTCCGGCGTTGCGCTCGACCGGCCGGCGAGCGCAGCCGACCGTTAGCGCTTGCCAGCGGCGAGTTTTCACGGGATCGGCGAGGTTCGTGCGTCTGGCCGTCCGACCCGCCATCATAGAATCGCCCCAGTCGCGGACAAAAGGAGCGGGCGGGGTCCACGATCTCACGGCCGACTCACGCTGTCGGGAACGCCTCGCGGGAGTCGTCAGGCCGCTGACCAGGCTTCGCTACGAATTTCCCGTCTCGGCGACGGGGGGAATCCGCCGAAGGGCGCAACGGGAAGGTTTCGAGAGCAAGATGCGCGGCATTGCCCGACTGTTCGGCTTTATTTTTGCGACTGGCGCGATGGTCTTCGTCGTCGCCGCCGGCATCCTTGCGGCCGTGGTGTGGAAGTACGAGCAGGATCTGCCCGACTACAGCCAGCTCAAGAACTACGAGCCTCCCGTCATGACCCGCGTGCACGCCGCGGACGGCAGCCTGCTCGCCGAATACTCGCGCGAGCGGCGGCTTTATCTGCCCTCCTCGTCCATCCCGGATCTCGTCAAGAAGGCCTTCATTTCCGCCGAGGACAAGAACTTCTACAGCCACCACGGCGTCGACCCCGAGGGGATCGTGCGCGCGGGCATCGTCTTCCTTCAGGGATCGCGTCGGGTTCAGGGCGCTTCCACCATCACCCAGCAGGTGGCGAAGAACTTCCTTCTGAATTCGGACCGGACTTTCGACCGCAAGATTCGCGAGATCCTTCTCAGCCTGCGCATCGAGGCCGCCTATTCGAAGGAGAAGATTCTCGAGCTCTACCTCAACGAGATCTATCTCGGGCTCTCCAATTACGGCGTCGCCGCCGCCGCGCTGAATTATTTCGACAAATCGGTTCACGAGCTGACGATCGCCGAGGTCGCCTATCTGGCGGCGCTGCCGAAGGAGCCGAGCGCGCTCAATCCGTTCCGCAACCACGACCGCGCCGTGGAGCGGCGCAACTATGTGATCGGGCGCATGGCGGAGGACGGTTACATCACCGCCGAGCAGGCGCGTAAGGCGAGGGCGGAGCCGCTCGTCGTCAATCCCCGCGTCCTGACGCCGAACTCGATCGCCGCCGGCTTCTTCGCCGAGGAAGTGCGGCGCGAGCTGTCGGAGCGCTACGGCGAACAGAAGCTCTACGAGGGAGGCCTCTCGGTTCGCACGACGCTCGACCCGAAGATTCAGTTGATGGCGCGGAAGGCGCTCGTCGACGGCCTCGTGCGTTATGACGAGGCGCACGGCTGGCACGGGACGCTGAAGTCGATCGATCTCGGCCAGGACTGGGGCGTGCCGCTCGCCGACATTCCCTCCTACGGCGACATCAAGCCCTGGCGACTCGCCGTGGCGCTCGACGTCTCGAACACTTCGATCCGCATCGGTTTGCAGCCCGACCGGGACAAGTCGGGCGCAATCGTTCAGGGCCGCGAGACGGGCGCCGTGACTGCCGAAGGGATGCGCTGGACGGGCCGCTCGGCGAAAAACCTCGTCAAGTCCGGCGACATCTTCTACGTCGAACCGATCGCCGGACGCTCCGGCGAATACCGGCTGCGCCAGATTCCGGAAGTCAGCGGCGCCTGCGTCGCCATGGACCCGTTCACCGGCCGGGTCCTGGCGATGGTCGGCGGTTTCTCGTTCGACGAATCGGAGTTCAATCGCGCGACCCAGGCGCAACGCCAGCCCGGGTCGTCGTTCAAGCCATTCGTCTACGCGGCGGCGCTCGACAACGGCTACACGCCCTCCTCGATCATTCTCGACGCGCCAGTCACGATCGACCAGGGCAACGGCGAGATGTGGAGCCCGCAGAATTTCGAGGGCAAATCCGGCGGCGAGCATACGCTGCGGTTCGGCGTCGAGCACTCGATCAACCAGATGACCGTGCGCCTCGCGCGCGACATCGGCATGCCGCTCGTCGTCGAATACGCCAAGCGGTTCGGCATCTACGACAATCTGCCGCCTTTCCTGTCGATGTCGATCGGCGCCGGCGAAACGACCGTGCTGCGCATGGTGACCGGCTATTCCATGTTCGCCAACGGCGGCAAGCGGATCAAGGCGACCCTGATCGACCGCATTCAGGACCGCTGGGGCAACACCATCTACAAGCATGACGAGCGCATCTGCGAGGGGTGCGACGCGGCGAAATGGGACAACCAGCCGGAGCCCCGCCTCATCGACAAGCGGGAGCAGGTGCTCGACCCGCTCAGCGCCTATCAGATCATCTCGATCATGGAAGGCGTGATCCAGCGCGGCACGGGCGTCGCGATCAAGGAGGTCGGCAAGACGCTCGCCGGAAAGACGGGCACCACCAACGACGCGAAGGACCTCTGGTTCGTCGGCTTCTCGCCGAATCTCGCCTTCGGCGTGTTCATGGGCTACGACAAGCCCCGGTCGCTCGGCGGCAGCGCCCAGGCGGCGCTCTACACCGCGCCGATTTTCCGCGACTTCATGAAGATGGCGCTGAAGGACACGCCGGATACGCCCTTCCGCGTCCCGCCGGGCATCAAGCTGATCTCGGTCGACGTCCACACCGGGATGCGCTCGACCGGGCCGGGCACGATCCTCGAGGCCTTCAAGCCGGGCACCGGCCCGCCCGAATTCGTATGGCGGCGGCGGCGGCGGCGGCGGCGAGGCCGCGGCGGAGGCGGGCGGCGACCAGTCGGTCGGCTCCGGCACGGGCGGCCTCTACTGAAGCGTTTGCCGGCGGTTGACCGCCGCCGAGCGCTCGCCGAACTTGCGCTTGGCGCCGGGAAGGGCGTAGACGACCCATCCCGCCCCGACGGCCGGCCAATGAATAGGGTTCTAACTTTGTGGTCTTTAAGACATGCGCGCTGAAGCTGAACAGCTGGTCGAGACGATCAAGCAGTCCGTCGGACTGCTGAGGAGGCATCTTTGACGTCGACGCGGCGACGCGGCGTCTGGCCGAGCTGAACGCGAAATCCGAAGAGCCCGGTCTCTGGAACGACCCGGAATCCGCCCAGAAGCTGATGCGCGAGCGTACCGCGCTCGAGGACAGGCTGGGCTCGCTCGCCAAGATCGAGCGCGAGCTCGACGACGCCTCGACGCTCGTCGAGCTCGGCGAGGCCGAGGGCGACTAAGCGACCGAGGCCGAGGGAATAGCGGCCCTGAAGGCGCTGAAGGCCGAGGGCGAGCGGCGCCAGCTCGAGGCGCTGCTTTCAGGCGAAGCCGACGCCAACGACACCTATCTCGAAGTCCACTCGGGGGCCGGCGGCACGGAGAGCTGCGACTGGGCCAGGATGCTCCTGCGCATGTACATACGCTGGGCCGAGCGCCGCAAGTTCGAGGTCGAGGTCATCGAAGAGACCCCCGGCGACGAAGCGGGCGTCAAGTCGGCGACCATCGTCGTCAAGGGCCACAACGCCCACGGCTGGCTGAAGACCGAGTTGGGCGTGCATCGCCTGGTGCGCATCTCGCCCTTCGACTCGAACGCCCGCCGCCACACCAGCTTCGCCTCGGTCTGGGTCTATCCGGTGGTCGACGACCGCATCCAGATCGACGTCGACGAAAGCGATTGCCGGATCGACACCTACCGCTCCTCGGGCGCCGGCGGGCAGCACGTCAACAAGACCGAATCGGCGGTCCGCATCACTCACCTCCCGACCGGCATCGTCGTCGCCTGCCAGTCGGAGCGTTCGCAGCACAAGAACCGCGCCACCGCCTGGAACATGCTGCGCGCCCGCCTCTACGAGCGGGAGCTCGAGGAGCGCGAGGCCAAGGTCACCGCCGACGCGGCCTCCAAGACCGACATCGGCTGGGGCCACCAGATCCGCTCCTACGTGCTGCAGCCCTACCAGATGGTCAAGGACCTGCGCACCGGCCACGTCTCGGGCACGCCGGCCGACGTGCTCGACGGCGAGCTCGACCCGTTCATGGAGGCCTCGCTCGCCCAGCGCCTGTCGGGCCGGACGGTCGTGGTCGAGGACGTGGATTAGTCGGTCGCCCTCCGGGCGTTTCGAGCGATTCCAGAAGCTTGCCGCGGGTTTTCCGGGCGGCCCACGGCGCGTCGCGGCCCAACGCGCTCCTGTTTGCAATGAACTCGCACTGGAAATTAAAACCAAGGATTGCGGAATTGGATTCTCTCCGGATTTCCTTGGATTCTTTCGTCCAATTCGGGGCTTTTCAATGGGTTAAAAGAATTTCGCGTAACTGGGTAACTGGGGCAAATTCCCGGGCAGGACAGAAAAATTTTGCCGCCGGCCCGCGTGTAAGTGCTTGATTTGGGTGAATCTCGCAACCGCAGCATTTCTTTTGTGCAGTTGCGCGCCCGGGAATTTGCCCAGTTACCGATCCGGGCGGAAGGCGCCGGCCGAAGGTCGGCGGATGAGATTCTATGAGCGTCAAAGGCAAGACCATCCTCGTCACCGGCTCGACCGACGGCGTCGGGCGATGGGTCGCCGAGCGCCTCGGAGCGGAGGGCGCGCGGGTCATCGTGCACGGGCGCGATCGATTGCGCGGCCATGAGGTCGCCGAGCGCATCGCCAAAAGCGGGGGAAGCGCGCTCTTCCTCGAGGCTGACCTCGCCTCGCTGGCGCAAGTCCGCGAGCTCGCGGAAAACGTCGGCCGCCAAACCGACGGGATCGACGTCCTGGTCAACAACGCCGGCATAGGAACGGCCGGCGGCGGCCGCGAGGTCAGCGCGGACGGCTACGAGCTCCGCTTCGCCGTCAACTATCTCGCCGGATTTCTGCTGACCAGGCTCCTCATGCCGCTGATCCAGGCCCGCGCGCCTTCCCGAGTCGTCAACGTCGCGTCGGCGGGCCAGCAGGCGATCGACTTCGGCGACGTGATGCTGACCCACGGCTACAGCGGCGTGCGCGCCTACTGCCAGAGCAAGCTCGCCCAGATCCTGTTCACCTTCGATCTCGGCGAGGAGCTGGAAGGCCGGAACGTGACGGTCAACGCGCTGCACCCGGCGACCTATATGGACACGACCATGGTGCGGCGGAGCGGCGTCAAGCCGGCAAGCACGGTCGAGGAAGGCGGCGAGGCGATCCTGCGGCTCGTCGCCTCGCCCGCCCTCGAAGGCAAGACCGGGCTCTATTTCAACGGGCTCCGCGAAGCGCGCGCCAACGTTCAGGCCTATGACGCGGCCGCTCGCAAACGATTGCGAGGCTTGAGCTTCGCGCTCGCCGGCATGGCCGAACCGCAGGCCGTCTAGTCCAGCGCGCCGCGCCTGACGGCGAAGCCACTTTGGCTTGCCTCAAAGTGAGCCACGACCCTCCGTCGGCGCGACAGGTCGAGCCGATGCGGGTTCAGCGGCCTATCAAACCGCCCCTGCCTGCCGCTCTCTCACTCCTTCGGCAGCTTGTAGCCTTTGAACGTCTCGCGCAGCTTCAGCTTGTTGATCTTGCCGGTCGCGGTGTGAGGGATCTCCTTCACCACCTGCATGTCGTCTGGCATCCACCACTTGGCGATCTTCGGCTTGAGGAAGTCGAGCACTTCCTCGGTCTTCACATCGTGGCCTTCTTTCGGCACGACGACGAGCAGCGGCCGCTCGTCCCATTTCGGATGAGCGACGCCGATGACCGCCGCCTCGGCCACGTCCGGGTGGCCGACGGCGAGGTTCTCGATGTCGATGGTCGAGATCCACTCGCCGCCCGACTTGATGACGTCCTTGGCCCGGTCGGTGATCTGCATGACCCCGTTGGGGTCGATGGTGGCGACGTCGCCGGTGTCGAAGAAACCCTGGTCGTCGAGGATCTCGCCGCCTTCGTCGCGGAAATAGGATTCTACAACGGCGAAGCCCTTCACCTTGAGCCGGCCGAAGCGCTTGCCGTCCCACGGCAATGGCTGGTTTTCCTCATCGACGATCCTCATCTCGACGCCGAACGGCGCCCAGCCCTGCTTGGCCTGCAGCGCGAGCTTCTCCTGAGGCGAGAGCGACGCCTGGGTCGGCTTGAGCGAGCCGACCGTGCCGAGCGGGCTCATCTCCGTCATCCCCCATGCGTGGCGCACTTCGACGCCGTAATCCTCCTCGAAGGCGCGAATGACCTCCGGCGGACAGGCCGAGCCGCCGATGACGACGAGCTTGAGCGTCGAGAGCTTCCTGTTCTCCTTGCGCAGGTGCTGGAGCAGGCCGAGCCAGACGGTCGGCACGGCGGCCGACATCGTCACCTTTTCCGTCTCCAGGAGATCGCAGACGGAGGCGCCGTCGAGCTTCGCCCCCGGCATCACCATCTGCGCCCCGCGAATGAGGCAGGCCAGCGCGAGACCCCAGGAATTGGCGTGGAACATCGGCACGATCGGCAACACCGAGTTGTCCGCCCGGAGCATCAGGGTTTCCGGGCCGGTCGCCATCATAGAATGGAGGATGTTCGAGCGATGCGAGTAGAGCACGCCCTTCGGGTTGCCTGTCGTGCCCGAGGTGTAGCAGAGCCCGGCGGCAGTCCGCTCGTCGAACTCCTTCCAGCGGAAGTCCTCGTCGACCTCGCTCAGCCAGTCTTCGTAGGCGACCGCGTTCTTCAGGCGGGTCGCCGGCATATGAGCGGCGTCGGTGAGGACGACGAAGCGCTCGACGGTCGGCAGATGGTCGGCGATTGCTTCCAGCAGCGGCACGAAGGTGAGGTCGGTCATCACGATCCGGTCTTCGGCGTGGTTGACGATCCAGGCGATCTGCTCTGGGAAAAGGCGGGGATTTACGGTGTGATAGATCGCCCCGATGCCGGTGATGCCGTACCAGGCCTCAAGGTGCCGGAAGCCGTTCCAGGCGAGCGTCGCGACGCGGTCGCCGAGGCTGATCCCGTCGCGCTCGAGGCGCTTGGCGACCTTCAGCGCCCGCCCGCGGATGTCTCGGTAGTTCGTCCGGTGCATCGGCCCTTCGACCATGCGCGAGGCGACTTCGCGGGCCGGAAACTGGATCGCGGCGAAGTCGATGATCTTGTGCATGAGCAGGGGCCATTCCTGCATGCGTCCGAACATTTCGGTCCTCCCTTTCTCCTGGGCTAGCGGCTTGATCGCGGCGCGCTAATTGTTCATGTCTATACTTGGCTGCCGACGATTTGCAATCGGGCGGCGCCAAATGCCCGCGCCAGTCAATATGTGCGCATCGGCGGGATTTCGACAAGGAAGGCGCAGATGACCGACCGACGCAACCCTGAGCTTCCGATCCGCCTCTGGTTCCGCATGGTGCGCCTGATGGCGCGGATGCAGGCGGCGACCTCCGAGCGTCTGCGCCAGATCGGCATCTCGATCCCGCAGTGCGACGTGCTGACCACGCTGACGGAGCAGGAAGGGGTGAGCCAGCAGCAGCTGGCCGAGCGTCTCTATGTCACCAAGGGCAATATTTCCGGCCTCCTCGACCGGCTCGAGGAGGCGGGCTTCGTCGAGCGCCGTCCCGCGTCGGACCGGCGCCAGTACTCCATCCATTTGACCGACTCGGGTCGCTCGATGGCTGAGAGGGCGATTGTCGTTCAGCACGAGTGGATCGCCTCGACGCTCGGGCGCATGGCGGAAGTCGACCTCCAGGCGCTCGAGTCGCAGGTCGTGGCGCTGCGCGATATCATCCGCGAGCAGGAGACGCCGGTCGCTGCGAAGGAAAGCACGACGCCGGCGCAGCAGGCCTAGCCTGGCCTTCCAAGGGGCGGCTGCGGATCATCTTACAGCCTCCCTGCGCCGGAGGTGAAAACAACCGCGGCTGCAGGCCGGCCTCATCGGTCCAACCCGCCCATCAGCATGTATTTGATCTCGACGAATTCTTCGGCGCCGTGGCGGGAGCCCTCGCGTCCGAGGCCGGATTCTTTCACGCCGCCGAAGGGGGCAAGCTCGGTCGAGATGGCGCCGGAGTTTATCCCCACCATGCCGTATTCCAGCGCCTCGGCGACGCGCCAGACGCGGCCGAGGTCGCGGGCGTAGAAATAGGCGGCGAGCCCAAATTGCGTGTCGTTGGCGAGGCGGATGGCGTCGGCCTCGTCCTTGAAGCGGAAGACCGGCGCGACGGGGCCAAAGGTCTCCTCGCTGGCGATCCGCATCGTCGAATTGAGCTCCGAGAGCACCGTCGGCTGGAAAAAGGTGCGCCCGAGCGCGTGGCGCTTGCCGCCGATCGTCGCCTTTGCGCCCTTGGCGAGGGCGTCGGCGATATGGGCCTCCACCTTTTCGACCGCCTCCTCGTTGATCAGCGGCCCCTGGTTGACCTCCGGCGCCGTTCCCTCGCCGACCTCGAGCCTGCCAACGGCGTCCGTCAGCCTGGCGACGAAGGCGTCGTAAATCCCCTCCTGCGCGTAGATGCGGTTGGCGCAGACGCAGGTCTGGCCCATGTTGCGGAATTTCGAGACGATCGCGCCCTCGACGGCGGCGTCGACATCAGCGTCGTCGAACACGATGAACGGCGCGTTACCCCCGAGCTCGAGCCCGACCTTCTTCACCGTCCCGGCCGCCTGGCGCATGAGGAGCTTGCCGACCTCGGTCGAGCCGGTGAAGCCGACGAAACGCACGGCGGGATGTTCGCACATCGCCTTGCCGATCGCGGGCGCGTCGCCGGTCAGCATGTTGAGGACCCCGGCGGGGAATCCGGCGCGGACGGCGAGCTCGGCGAGAGCCAGCGCCGTCAGCGGCGTCTCGGGGGCGGGTTTCACCACCGCCGCGCAGCCCACGGCCAGCGCCGGGGCGACCTTGCGGGTGATCATCGCGGCGGGAAAATTCCACGGCGTGATCGCAGCGACCACCCCGATCGGCTGCTTCAGGACGAGGATGCGCGAATCGGCCCGGAAGGTCGGGTTGATCTCGCCATACACACGCTTCGCCTCCTCGCCGAAGAATTCCACGAAGCCGGCGGCGTAGTCGACCTCGCCGCGCGCCTCGGCCAGCGGCTTGCCCTGCTCGCTCGTCATAACGATTGCGAGGTCGTCGCGGTTGGCGACGATGAGGTCGAACCAGCGACGCAGGACTTTCGCCCGCTCCTTCGGCAGCATTTTCGCCCACATGCCGAAGGCCCTGTTCGCCGCCTCGATCGCCTGAACCGTCTCGTCGAAGCCGAGGCGGGGGACACGCGCGACCAGCGCGCCGGTCGCCGGATTCTTGATCTCGTCGACGCCTTCGCCGACCCATTTGCCGTCGATCAGGCACTGGTTCTTGAGAAGGGATGGGTCGACGAGTTTCATGGGGGAGGCCTCCGCAATGGGGAGGATTATAGCAGGTGCGGGAGGCGTTGATTATGGCTCTCTTTTTGCGCCCCTGGCGCCAATCTTCGTGTCTGTTCTATTTAAACACAGAGAGTACGATATTTATCCAAAGGGCACGATGCGCAGCCCGAACGGGGTGCTCCTTCCCGAGCTTGCCGCGGGAGGATTACATCCCGCGATATCACCTCTCCCGCATCGCCTGCGAGGCGACCTCGACCAAGGGCGAGAACAAATATTCGATAAGCCGACGCGAGCCCGTCTTGAGTTCGACCGTCACCGCCATGCCCGGAGTCAGCGGCCGTTCGACCCCGTCGACCGACATGGCCGAGACGTCGGGCTCGAGCGCCACCGCGAACACCAGGTTTTGCATGCGCTGGCCGCCCGCGTAGCCGGCCGCGTTCGAGGCGCGGGCGGGATCGCCCTCGATCGCGCTCGCGTCGGGCGAGGGGATCGCGTCCCTGGCGATGCGGGTCACATGCGCCTCGATCGAGCCGTAGCGGGTGAACGGGAACAATTCGACTTTGACCACCGCCTCCTGGCCGACGCGGACGAAGCCAATGTCGCGGTTGAGCACATAGGCCTCGATCTCGAGCTTCGAATCCTCCGGCACGACGCGCATGATCTCCTGGCCGCTGGTTACGACCTGGCCGACGTTGGCGATGATCGACGACTGCACGCGGCCGGCGATCGGGGCACGGAGCGTCAGATGGTCGACGGCGGCCGCCGCCTTGGCGAGGCGCTCGCGCGCGTCTTCGCCGCGCCGCTCCGCATCGTCGAGCTTCTGCGCGTCATCGGACAGGAAAGTCTCCACGGCTTTCGCCGAGTCGCGGTCGATCACGTCGAGCCCTGCCGACAGCGACGCCAGCTGCTGTTGCTGCATAGCGAGCTGGGTCTGCTGATATTGCAGGGTCTCGGTCGCATCGATGACGGCGGCCTTGGCGCCGGACCGTGACTCGAGGAGCTGGGTGCGCATGTCGACGCGTTCCTGCAGCGTCGCGACGAGATTCTTCTGGGTTGCGATCGTCTGCAGAAGCATCTCGCGCTCGGCTGTCTTCTGGGCGCGCTGCGCGTCGAACGAGGCCAGCGTCGCGGCGAGCTGCCCGAGGTCGGCCGCCAGCACCTGATCTTCCCGCTCGCGCAACGCCGGCGTGATGTCGGCCGGCCAGTCGATCGCCGGCGGGGGAAAAGCGCGCGCCTTCGCAGCGGCGAGCGCCGCCTGCCGCCGCAGCGTCTCCGCCTGGGCGGAGGCGAGCTCGTCTTTCGCCGCCGCGAGATCCGCCTCGGCGGCCGAACGGTCGAGCTCGACAAGAACGTCGCCCTTGGCGACCGCGCTGCCGTTGGTCGCCGAAATGGCCGCGACCCGCCCGGTGTCGAGGGGCTCGATCACCTTGACCCGGCCGGTCGGCTGGAACTTGCCCTGCGCCGCGGCAATGATGTCGATGCGGCCGAAATAGGCCCACAGGAGCCCAACCACGACGAGCGCGCAGATGATCCACAGGAACGCCAGACGCACCGGCGAAGCCGGCGTCTCCAGGATTTCCAGCGCCGGCGCGAGGAACTCCCGGTCGGATAGCCTGCCGCCGAACGCATCCGGAAATACGACAGCGCGCGGCTCGCGATGCACAAGCGCCTGAGAAGACGCCGATCGAGCCGATGATTGAGGCTCGGCGGCGACGGCTCGCGGCTGGGTGTCGACCGACACGGTCATGCGCAGGACGCCAGTTCGACGGGGTTGCTCTGCAGCCCCCAGAGATAGGCGTAGAGGCCGCCCGGACGCCGGATCAGCTCGTCATGAGAACCGATCTCGACGATGCGTCCATCCGCTATGCCGACGATCCGGTTGCAGCCGCGTACGGCCGCCAGCCGATGGGCGATGATGATCACGGTGCGGTCCTTCACGATGCGCCGCATGTTGCGCTGGATGATCCGCTCGCTGTCGTAGTCCAGCGCCGACGTCGCCTCGTCGAGGATGAGAATACGCGGATTGGTCGCCAACGCGCGGGCGATGGCGATCCGCTGCCGCTGGCCGCCGGACAGGTTGGCGCCGCGCTCCTCGATCATGGTGTCGTAGCCTTCGGGGAGCTTGTCGATGAATTCGTCGGCTCCGGCGAGGCGGGCGATGTCGATGACTTGCGCCCGCGGCATGGCCGGGTGCGCGAGTGCGATGTTCTCGTGGATGGTGCGGTTGAACAGCAGGTTCTCCTGCAGGACGACGCCGATATGGCTGCGCAGCCACGCCGGATCGACCTGGCTCAGATCCGCGCCGTCGAGATAGACTTGGCCCTCGGCCGGCGCATAGAGGCGCTGGACGAGTTTGGTCAGCGTCGACTTGCCCGAGCCGGATGGTCCGACGATGCCGATCGTCTCGCCGGGCCGGATCAGGAGCGAGACGTTCTTGAGTACCTCAGGGCCGGTCGAACGGTAGCGGAACGTCACATTGCGGAATTCGATCGCGCCGCGGGGAGTGGGCGGGGCCAGACGCATCTGCGGCGAGGGTTCCGGCGGCGTATTGAGAATGTCGCCAAGACGTTCGACCGAGATCTGCACCTGTTGGAAATCCTGCCAGATCTGCGACAGCCGGAGGACCGGCTGCACCGCCTGCGAGGCGATCATGTTGAAGGCGACGAGCGCCCCGACGCTGAGATCGCCGTCGATGACCGCCTTGGCGCCGAACAGCAGGACGGCGGCGGTGGTGACCTTGCTGACATATTGAATGCCAAGCTGCCCACCCGAACCAAGCATCGTCGCGGCGAATCCTGTCTTCACGTAGGCGGCGAGTTTTTCTTCCCACTGCGCCCGCATGATCGGTTCGACCGCCGCAGCCTTGACCGTGCCGACTCCGACGACCGTCTCGACCAGGAACTGTTGGCTCGCCGCGCCGCGGTTGAACTTCTCGTTGACCAGATCCCGCAGCGGCGGTCTGACGAGGAAGCCGATCAGAATGTAGACGGGCAGGCTGATCAGAACGATCAGGGTGAGGCTCACCGAATAGGCGAACATCACGGCGATGAAGACGAAGGCGAAGACAAAGTCGATCGCCGAAAACAGCCCCTGCCCGGTCAGGAAGGTGCGGATCGTCTCGAGCTCGCGCACCCGCGCCACCGTTTGCCCGGCTGGGCGCGTCTCGAAATAGCCCATAGGCAGGCGCAGGAGATGAGCGAACAGGCGCTGGCCGAGTTCGACGTCGATGCGGTTGGTGGTATGCGAGAGCGCATAGGTCCGCAGGTACTGTAGCGCGACGTCGAACAGGCCGATGACGACGAGGCCGGCGATCATCACAAACAGGGTCTCGTAGCCCTTGTGGGTCAGGACCTTGTCGACGATGACCTGGAAGATCAACGGCGTCGTCAGGGCGAAGATCTGAACGAACAGGGACGCCGCGAGCACGTGGGCGAGCGGCCGGCGGTAACGCCAGACGGTCGGCAGGAACCAACGCATCCCGAACGTTTTCGGGTCGACGCCGGCTCCGCCGACGCGACGAGCGATAAGGAGCGCCTGTCCTTCGCACTCTCGCGCAAGCACCTCGAGGGGAATCTCCGTCACCCCGTGACTGATCGGGTCGACGAGGCGGCAAAGCCCGGAAGGGACGCGACCCGCGTAGACGCGAAACCCGCCGCTTCTCAGCCGGACGATCGCCGGAGTCGGCATCTTGCCCATCCGCTCAGGGCTTGCGCCGGTGACCAGACGGGCCCGCAGGCCAATCTGCTGCGCTGCGCGTATGATATCGAGTTCGTCGGCTTCCGCTGCTCCTAGCGCCAGTTCGCGCTGAAGCTTGGCCGGATCGGCGCCGATCCTGTAATAGGCGGCGATTCCGCAGAACGCTCGTAAGCCTGCATCGATCGGACTTGCGTCCGCGGACCCGGGGGCCGGCTGGTTCATCACGTCCTGCCTTTGGCGCCGCCGTAGACAGGCTGGGCGCTTGCGACTGAAGCCTCGTACGGCCCGCACGAGCTCTGCCCCCAGCCCCGCGCAAGCCGCGGCACTATGCGGCAAATGGTTTACAAGTTTCAAGTGCGGCAAAATACAATTTAATCGAATCATTCCCGATCAGAAGTGGACAGTATCTTGGATGGTTACAGTCAAAAACCGGTTGGAGAATGGCTTCGGTTGGCCACCACACAACCGCGACAATTGCGAAAGCTCGCATCTGGGCCTTGCGCGAAGCTGAAGATGACAATGGACTGGCGGTTTAGCCTGCGAGGATGGAATTTTACGAGCGAGACCGCGCTGTCTGTTTTTTGCGGTTGGCGCAATCAAAGCGCCGGCTTGACGCGAGATGAACAAACGAATTTTCCGCCGGAATCTCAACCAGGCGCGATGCAGCAGAGTGCAGGCTTGGCGATCTTCGCCATGCCGGCCCTTGGTGTGCGGCCAAATGCGGCGCCGCTGATTGTGGCGCCATTGCCAGTCGGATGGCGTCCCGACGACAGGCCTCAAGCCCCGTGCGCGACGACCTTCACGTCGACGTTGCCGCGGGTTGCGTGGCTGTACGGGCAGATCTTCTCGTGCGCCTCGTCGGCGAGCGCCTGAAGCTCGGCCTGCGGCAGGCCGTTGTCCGTCACGTCGAGCACGACTGCGAGGCCGAAGCCGCCCTTTTCCCGCGGGCCGATCGTGACGGCGCATTTTACCGTGGCCTTCGTCGCGTCTTTCTTGTGCTGCTTGGCGACGAAATCGAGCGCGCCGCCGAAGCAGGCGGCGTAGCCTGCGGCGAACAGATGCTCGGGAGTGGCGGTTCCAGACCTGCCCGGACCGCCCATTTCCTTCGGCACCGAGAGCTGGAGATCGACCATCCCGTCATCGGATCGGGTTTCGCCGTTGCGGCCTCCGGTCGAGGTGGCGTGAGCGGTGTAAAGCGGCTTGATCGAATCCGTCATTCGCGTTCCTCCTCTGCATGCTTTCGGCATGCGCCCTGAAACACCAAGGGCGCATTGGGCGCGCGCATGCTCAGTCGCGCCCCGTCTCCCTGACAATCGCCGCCATCGCGAGCGCCTCCTCGTCGCCGAGCGCCTCGAGGCCGGCGACCACGCCGGCGCGATCGGCCGCGCTGCGGTTCTGGCTCGTCTTCCATTTTCCCCGGATGTCGGCGATCTCGATTTCGATCCCCACGATCGCCTTGCGCTGCGCGGCGACGAAATCCGCCGGCGCGTCGGCGACGGCCCACGGCTCCGTGCGCGCCGCCTCCTGCGAGCGGGTCAGCGCCTCGATCTGGCGGGACAGCCACGCGTCGTCTGCGAAAACCTTCGCCGCCCCGCGCGCCTGGACCATCACATAATTCCAGGTCGGCACGACCTTGTGGGTCTCGCGCTTGGTCGCATACCAGGACGGGGAAACGTAATGGTCCGGCCCCTGGAAGACCACGAGCGCCTCGGGATTCTCGGCCAGGTCGCGCCACTGGGGGTTGGCGCGCGCCATGTGCGCCCTCAGCGTCCCGAGCTTCGAAGCGGCAGCGTCGACAAGAAACGGAATGGCGTTGGCGACCAGTCCCTGCGGACCGTGGCTCACGAGGAGCCCGAGCGGCCGCGCGCGAATCAGCGCATGCTGCTTCATGAGGTCGTCTTCGCGATGCAGCGGCGGCTCGTACATGGGCTCAAGCTACTCCGCCGCCCGCTCGGAGCGGCCGTATCGCCGGACGACATAATCCTCGACCAGCGCCTTGAATTCCTGGGCGATGCGCGGTCCCCGCAGAGTCACGGTCTTGACGCCGTCGACGAAAACGGGCGCCGCCGGCGTCTCTCCGGTTCCGGGCAGCGAGATGCCGATGTCGGCATGCTTGCTCTCGCCCGGCCCGTTGACGATGCAGCCCATCACCGCGACGTTCAGGCTTTCCACGCCCGGGTAGAGCGCGCGCCACTGGGGCATGGCGGCGGAAAGATGATTCTGAATGTCGCGCGCCAGCTCCTGGAACACGGTCGAGGTCGTGCGCCCGCAGCCCGGACAGGCGGCGACCTGCGGGGCGAAGATGCGGAACCCCATGGTCTGCAAGAGCTCCTGGGCGACGCGAACCTCCTGCGTCCGGTCGCCGCCGGGCTCGGGCGTCAGCGAAATGCGAATCGTGTCGCCCAGCCCCTCCTGCAGCAGGACGCCGAGCGCGGCCGCGGAGGCGACGATCCCCTTCGTCCCCATGCCGGCCTCGGTGAGGCCGAGATGCAGCGCGTAGTCCGACCGCTCGGCCAGCACGCGATAGACGGTGATCAGGTCCTGGACGGCCGAGACTTTGGCCGACAGAATGATGCGCGAGCGCTCGAGCCCGATCTCCTCCGCTCGCGCCGCCGAGAGGAGCGCCGAGCGCACCATAGCCTCGCGCGTGACGGCGCCGGCCGACACGGGCGTCGGGCTCTTCGCGTTTTTGTCCATGAGGCTCGTCAGGAGCTCCTGGTCGAGCGAGCCCCAGTTGGCCCCGATGCGCACCGCCTTGCCGTTGCGGATCGCGGTCTCGACGATCTGGCCAAACTGCAGATCGCGCTTGTTCTTGAAGCCGACGTTGCCGGGGTTGATCCGGTATTTGTCGAGCGCCTCGGCGCAGGCCGGATGCTCGGCGAGCAGCTTGTGGCCGATATAGTGGAAGTCGCCGATCAGCGGGACGTCGACGCCTATCGCCCGCAGCCGGTCGCGGATATGGGGAACGGCCGCGGCGGCCTCGTCCCGGTCGACGGTCAGCCGCACCAGCTCGGAGCCGGCGCGGGCGAGCGCCGCGATCTGGCTAACGGTCGCCGCGACGTCGGCGGTGTCGGTATTGGTCATGGACTGGACGACGATCGGCGCGCCGCCGCCGACCGTCACCGCGGCCCGCCCCTCGCCGACGCGGACGCCGACGCTCATGCGGCGGGGAAGAGGGCCGAAGTTCGGCTCTGCCGGGACGAGATCCATCCAAATCCATCCTTCCGGCGCAGTGCGCCCCGCTACGAAATCAGTTTTAGGTCCCGGCGCCGAATTTGTCATCCGGACCGTCGCCTCCCCCTCCCCAGATTCATCGCAATGCAATATGACCGTTTTACGCGGACCAGGTCTGCGAAAGCGAAATGCTGAAGTCGGTTTTTGTTCCGGAGGTCCGCGATATGTCGCTCGCCAAACGTCACGCCGTCGTCACCGGTTCCACGAGCGGGATCGGACTGGCGATCGCCCGCGCGCTCGCCAAGGAGGGCGCGGACGTGATGATCAACGGCTTCGGCGACGCCAAGGCGATCGAGGCGGCGCGCGCCGCCATCGAAAAGGAGTTCGGCGTCAGCTGCGTCTACAACGGCGCCGACATGTCGAAGGGCGCGGAGGCCGAGGCCATGATCGCCGACGCGACGGCGAAGCTCGGAACCGTCGACATTCTCGTCAACAACGCCGGCGTCCAGTTCGTCTCGCCGATCGAGGATTTTCCCCCGGAGAAGTGGGACATGATCCTCGCGATCAACCTCTCGTCGGCCTTCCACACCATCCGCGCCGCGGTTCCGGCCATGAAGGCGCAGAAATGGGGCCGCATCGTCAACACCGCCTCGGCCCACTCGCTCGTCGCCTCGCCGTTCAAGTCGGCCTACGTGTCGGCCAAGCACGGCCTGGCGGGGCTCACCAAGACGGTGGCGCTCGAACTCGCGACCTTCGGCGTCACCTGCAACTGCATCTCGCCGGGCTATGTCTGGACGCCGCTGGTCGAGAACCAGATCCCCGACACGATGAAGGCGCGCAACATGACGCGCGAGCAGGTGATCCGGGACGTAATGCTTCTCGCCCAGCCGACCAAAGAGTTCGTCACCGTCGAGCAGGTCGCCTCGCTCGCCGTCTATCTCTGCTCGGACGCGGCGGCGCAGATCACCGGCGCCAATCTTTCGATCGACGGCGGCTGGACGGCGGCGTGAACGAGGCCGCTCGGGAAGCCGGAAAGCCCGCGAAGCCGGTGAACCTCGCCCTGCAGGGCGGAGGTTCGCACGGCGCCTACGCCTGGGGCGTGCTCGACGCCTTCGCCGGCGACGCGAGGCTCGACATCGTCGGGATCAGCGGCGCCAGCGCGGGCGCAATCAACGCGGCGGTCTACGCCGCCGGCCTCGCCGAAGGCGGCCGGGACGGGGCGCGCGCAAGGCTCGAGCAGTTCTGGCTCTCGATCTCGACGGAAGGGACTCTCGCGCCCGGCCAGCGCAAGCTTCTGGACGCCTGGCTCGGCCCCTGGGGCCGGGTGTGGCCGGGGACGCAATGGGCCGTCTCGTGGGCGGAAGCCTTGTCGCAGTTCGTCAGCCCCTATGCGTTGAACCCGCTCAACGTCAATCCAGTGCGCGACCATCTGGTCGCCGCGGTCGATTTCGATCGGCTCAGGGCGACCGACGACCTGAAACTGTTCGTCGCGGCGACCAACGTCCGGACCGGGCGCGGCGAGATTTTCCGGCGCAACGTGCTCACCGCCGACCACGTCATGGCGTCGGCCTGCCTGCCGACCCTGTTCCAGGCCGTGCGGATCGACGGCGATTACTACTGGGACGGCGGGTACGCCGGCAATCCGCCGCTCTGGCCGCTGTTCTACGAGACAAAGTGCCGCGACGCGATCATCGTGCAGATCAATCCAATCGAGCGCGCCGAGGTCCCGCGGACGCCGGAAGAGATTCAGAACCGGCTGAACGAGATCACCTTCAATTCGCCCCTGCTCGGCGAGCTGCGAGCCGCCGACTTCGTCGCCCGGCTGATCCGCTCCGGAGTTTTGAAAAGCGAGGACTACCGGCTCGAGCGGCTGCACCGCATCGGCGGGGCCGGCCGACTGGAGCGCTACGACGCGGCGACCAAATTCGACGTCTCCTGGCCCTTCCTGCAGGAGCTTCGCGATCTCGGACGGGCGGACGCCAAGGCCTGGCTCAAGGCCAATTTCGACGCGATCGGCGTCGAGAGCACGCTCGACATCGACCGGACGCTGATGCGCGAGCCGAAGGAGCCGGTCAAGGGCGCGCCGGCGGCGGGGTGAGGCGCCCCGTCTGGCGCCGAGCAAGCGTTTTCAAAGCGATAGGCGCGCAAAACTGTCGCATTTTCGGCCTAACAACAGCATCTAAACGTTATATCGTTACCGGTTCTTGAACGCCGCCGGCCGCTTTTCCACGAAGGCCTTCATGCCTTCCTTCTGGTCCTCGGTGGCGAACAGCGAGTGGAAGATGCGGCGCTCGAAGCGGATTCCTTCGGCGAGCGTCGTCTCGTAGGCGCGGTTGACGCTTTCCTTCGCCGCAAAGACCGCGGCCCTCGACATCGAGGCGATGGTATCCGCGGTCTTCAGCGCCTCCTCGATCAGCGAGGCGGCCGGGACGACGCGCGACACGAGGCCGGAGCGCTCGGCTTCGGCGGCGTCCATCATCCGGCCTGTGAGACACATCTCCATCGCCTTCGACTTGCCGACGAAGCGGGTGAGCCGCTGCGTCCCGCCCGCCCCCGGCATCACGCCGAGCTTGATCTCCGGCTGGCCGAATTTTGCGGTGTCGGCGGCGAGGATGAAGTCGCACATCATCGCGAGCTCGCAGCCGCCGCCGAGCGCAAAGCCCGCGACCGCGGCGATCACCGGCTTCCGGGTCTTGGCGACGTTCTCCCAGCGGGAGATGAAGTCGCCGAGGAAGACGTCGGCGAAACTCTTGTCCTGCATCTCCTTGATGTCCGCCCCGGCGGCGAAGGCCTTTTCGGAGCCCGTGAGCACAATCGCGCCGATCTCCGGATCCGCCTCGAAGGCGTCCAGCGCCTTGTTCAAGTCCTCGATCAGCGGGGAGGAGAGCGCGTTCAAGGCCTGCGGCCGGTTGAGCTTTATGAGGCCGACGCGGCCATGCGTCTCGACGATGATGTTCTGGTAGGTCATGGGGCGTGGATCCTCGAAAATCGCGGGGCGCGAGACCTAGCGAATGACGGGCGGAGTGAAAAGGGGGCGTCGGCGGGCGAGTGGCTGCCGCTTGGGGCCCGAACGTCAGCCACTGTGGGGAAGCGGCTAGGCGAGGAGGAGGCAGTGAACGGCGGGAATGCGCAAGCTCCGGCAATCGGCGTTGGCCAGACCAATTTTTCCGGCGCCAAGCAACCGGGCGAATTTCGGCTGGTCGAATTTTTGCTGCGCAGCGAGGGCCCGGATCGTGACGCGAAAGATGCTGCTCGAGCAGGTGTGGGAGTTCCACTTCGATCTGAAGACGAACATCGTCGAGACGCACATCAGCGGTCTCGGGACCAGGATCGATCGCGGCATTTTAGCCGTCCCGTTTCGGCGGCTTCGCAACGCGGTCGAATACGCGACCAAAGTCTGCGATCATTGGTCGCAGCGTGGACGTATTGATCAGAATCGATACCGCGAGCAGCTTCTGCGTCGGCGTTCGGGAGGGAATGATCCTCCCTGGACAAGGGCCGCCAGCGCCGAAGCTCGGCGACCAGGGGGGGGTAACGATGTGCGCATAAATCAGAACAATGCGTAGAGGCGAATTCCTGGGAGGGGTGGAACTCCCAAGCTGCGAAGTTCGGCGACCCCCTCGCCCGCAAAGCGGGAGAGGACGGCGCGGCGAAGCCGCGCCAGGTGAGGGGGACGGGCAACCGACGAACCTTGCGGCCGCCATCAACGCCCGCCGTTCGGCGTTCTCAACCCTCACTTGGCGCTCGCGCCTGTCCTCTCCCGCTTCGCGGGCGAGGGGATACGCGACGGCTTGGGAGTTACGGAGGGGTTAGAATGAGCAAGCACACCAGTCAGACCGCGTCAGCCGCCGCACAATCCTCCTCGGCGCCGCCGGCGCCCTCCCGTTGATTGCGCTCGGCGCCCGCGCCAAGGTCGCGCAGAACGCAGTGCGCCGCCAGGACACGCCGATAGACGGCAAACAGCGCAGCGCTAAACATCTTCATCGCGCCGAACGCCTGCAAGACCGTCGACGGGAAGATTGCGCCGACGGGCTGGTGCGCGATCTGGGTCAAGAAGGCCTGACGACGGTCCAGGCTGGGGCCGGCCCAGCAGCAGATAGGGTTGTGACTGGACGCACAGAAATCCGCGTGGCAGGTATCTAAAAAAAGCGAGTCGCTTGCGCCACCATCCCGCCCGGACGCGGCGCACAACACCAAGACCAAGAGTACCCCAAGGGGGGGCTGAATGACGACAGCGACGGTTCGCGCGACGGCAGGGGCCCTCGGCGCATTAGGGATGAAAATCGTCGCCGTCGCGGGAACGCTGGCCGCCTTGTTGGCTGGAGCAGTCGCGTTTCTCGCCGCGAGCGCTGGCCCGGCTGAGGCCTTGCCGAGCTACGCGCGCCAGACCGGACAGCCATGCGCGACCTGTCACACCGCCTATCCGGAGCTCACGCCTTACGGCCGGCGGTTCAAGATCATGGGCTACACCGTGGGCGGCGGCGGCTGGCAGGGCCCGCCGATCGCGGCGATGTACATGGCCGGCTTCACCCACACGCAGTCGCCATTCGATCCGGGGACCCAACCCGCAGGACTGCACACCAACGACAACCTCGTCTCCCAGCAGGTTTCCGGCTTTGTCGCCGGCCGCCTTTACGGCAACCTCGGCTCGTTCATCCAGATCACCGGCGATCCGGTCGGCGGCACGGTCGGGCTCGACGCTTCCGACGTCCGCTACGCCGACACGTTCAGGCTGTTCGGCAAGGAGACGATCTGGGGCCTCGACGCCAACAACACGCCGACCGTGGAGGACCCGTGGAACACGACCCCGTCCTGGGGCTGGCCGCAGATCTCCTCGACCATCGCGCCCGCCTTCGGCCCGCCGTCGACCCACATCGAAGGCGGCTACACGACGATCGTCGGCGGCGCCGGCGCCTACGTGTTCTGGAACGACATGCTGTACGCCGACTTCACGGCCTTCAAGGGTCTTCCCGTGCCTGCCCTTCAAGCGCTCGGTGACGGCAACTCGACGACCGACGCGCTGTCCAATGTCGCTCCCTACTGGCGCGTCGCGTTCGAGCCGCACTGGGGCGACCATTACCTGATGATCGGCACGTTCGGAATGTACGGACAGATCACGCCCGGCCGCCAGTACGGTTTCGGCACCGACAACTATCTCGATGTCGGCCTCGACTCGCAATACCAATACGACGGCGACCAATACAGCCTGACGCTGAAGCTCACCGACATCATGGAATGGCAGAAGCTGAATGCGACCTACGGGCTCGGCGGCTCGTCGAACATCGGCAATACGCTCAACAGCTTCAAGGCCAACGCGTCGTTCGTCTGGGATCACACCTACAGCATCGGCTTCGGCTACTTCAACATCAACGGCTCGAGCGACTGCAACGAGTACGGCTCGCCGGCCGCTCCCTGCTTGCCCGACGGCCTCGGCGCCTATCCCTACAGCTATAAAGCCAGTCCGCTCGGCGATGGCCTGATCCTCGACCTCGCCTACATCCCCTTCAGTCACGGTTCTCCGTTTCCCTACTCGACCGCGAACGTCCGCCTCGGCATCCAGTTCACGGAGTATCTGCACCTCTACGGCGGAACCAACAATTTCGACGGGTCGTATCTCGGCGCCACGCATAACGCACAGGGCAACAATTCGGTCTTCGCCTATGCGTGGGTCGCGTTCTGAACACGGACAAGGAGGAAAAGCAGTTTCAAGGACGTTGCACGACGGGCGTCCGCAGCGTCGCCGACGCGAAAGAAAAGGATGAGGCTCCAGCCTTGGATGCGCTCAAGGTCGTTGAGAGCCGCCTTCGACAAAGCTCAAATACGACGCCAGGGCGGCGATTTGAATTGGCGACAAAGACCGCGCGACTTTCGGCATCGGTGTCCCCGAAGCGTCTTCGCCCTGGCTCCACTGCTCCAGCCGACGCTTGAGATAGCCGTAAGAGAGCCCGCCGAGGCGCGGAATCTCGCGCACACCCTGCGCCTCGGGGCCATGGCATGCCTGGCAAGCGGCAATGTTCTCGTTGGGAACGCCGTCTTCAAATATAATTCTGCCCTCGGCGGCGAGCTCGCTGTCGCCGTCCTTCGCCGCCTCGAGCGGAAGCGCAGAAAAATATGCGGCCAGATCTCGTATGGTCAATGGATCGAGATGCGCGGTGGCGTACCACATATACTTGGTTGAAAAGAACTCATCCCGCTTATGGGTTGCAAAGGCTTGGAGCTGATTTACCAGATAGTCTACCCTCTGGCCGGCCAGTCGGGGCGCCTTCGAATAGCCCTGCGCGGACGTTCCATGACACCACGTGCAATTGCGAACCGGCAGGTCATCCGCCAGAAGCGGTCCCGTTGTGGCGAGGGAAATCGCAAGGACCGCCATTTTCGTACGGAAGCGCTTCATGAATCCAAGGTCTCTTGCGTGACGAATTCAGCCGGGTTGACGCAACAGAACGCCATGATTTTACTTGAGCGCGCTGACATATTCGGCGAGCGCCTGCACCTGTTTCGGGGTCAGATCCGCCACGGTCGGCCGCATGATCCATGATATGTCCTGACGCCCGCCCTGGCCGCGCTCGCTGCTCCAGATCGATAGGGTATAGACCACGTACCAATAGAGCTGGCCCGCGAGACGGGGAATTTCGCGCTGTCCCTTGGCGTCGGGGCCATGGCAAGCGGAACAGGCCGGAACGTTCTGATCGGGCAATCCATTTGCAAAGATCTCTCTACCCAAAGCAACGTCGCCCGTGGGCGCGCCGTCAAGAGGCGGGGGATTCAAGGCGTGCATGCGCGCGGCCAAAGCCGGGATCATGTCGAGCGTTATGCCGTGGGCTACATTTTTCATCACAGCATTGAGCCTCCGCTGTTCGATAAAGGCGTGCAGCTGATTTTCAATATATTGCGTCTGCTGCCCCGCGAGGCGCGGCATGATGTAGTAACCGCGAAAACCTTGCGCGGACGGGCCATGACAGGTGGTGCAATATTCGAATTTCGCTTCGATGCCGCCGGCCGTCGCGTGGACCACTTGGGCGCCCGCCTGGGCCTGACCGGCCGCCGCCGCCAAAAAAACCGCCAGGGCCGATGTCAACGCCAGGCGCAAACGAACAGCTTTCATCTTCCTCTCCTCCCAGCCTCTTCCTTTTTTGCCGCCCGGAATCTGCTCGCCAGCGGTGATTACTTCCCGGACTCTACCGGCTTTCCTCTCCGCGCGCTCCGCCTCTCGCCGCCCGAAGCAAGCGAAGGCATAATCTCATGGTCTGTGTTTCCGGCGCCGCGGATAGCTGTGGAATCCGAATACTCCAAGGCTCTTCCGTCGCTTGGCGCCTGAAGCGGCGACATTTTGCAACGTAAATCCTGCCCCTGCTCGGCGAACGCTTCCTCAATGTCGGCCCGCGTTGGTCAAGCGTCCGCCCTCTTTCGCTCCACTGAATTACATAGCGCACGTAGGATCGCGCGGAGCGAGAATCCTTCGGGTAATGCTGACACGGCCTCTTTGCGAATGAAAGCGCGAATCGCGCTGCCGCGTTTCGGAGATGGGCCTTCTGTGCCAAAATGTCGCACATGACCATGTCGCCCTCCAATTCGGACAACGGGAAGCTTGCGCGTCTCGGAGGACGTCGAAATAACATATAAACTCGCGACGGTGGTGTCGGCCGCGCCCGGGAGGGGAGACAGCAGGAAAGCTCCGGCGGCGGAGTCGACTGAAGCCCAAACGCGCGCAGCACCATTTGCGGGTGGATCCGGCGACGGAGAGATGCGACGCCGAATCCTGGCGCCGCGGTAAGCGCTCATCCGGTTCGCAATCGGCGTGGTCGTTCGGTTATGGTGAGCCGGAGGGGCGCTCGTTGCGTAGCGGTGCAAAAAAGTTTGGGAGGAAGGTCATGAAGGTTGTCAAGGCGCTCGCGCCGGCTGCCCTGTTCGCCGTTATCTTCTGCGTCGGGGCCGGCGCCGAAGACAGCAAGACGAGCGGCCCTGCGCAGCCCGAAGGCGTTCCAGCGAAACAATTTAATGCCAAGGCGGGCTATTGTGAAACTTGTCATGGGCTGTCGGCGCGCGGCTTCATAGGGACGAATCCCATGCCCAAACTCGCGGGCCAGCAGCCGGACTATATAAAGAACCAATTGCAGGCCTTCATCGATCGCCGGCGGCTGAACCCCGTGATGGGCAATGTGGCCCATGTCCTCAGCCCCGCGATGGTCGACGCCCTGGCCACGCATTTCAAGGATCTCGACCCGCCGCCCTATGGCGGCGCTCCGAGAGACCTCATGTCCGAAGGGGAAAAGATCTACCATGAAGGCGTTCCCGGCGTGGAGGTTCCCGCCTGCGAGTCGTGCCATGGCGAGGACGCCCACGGCCTGGCCCAGTTTCCGCGCCTGGCCGGCCAGCTCGACGGCTACGTAATCGCCAAGCTGACGAACTGGTCCAAGGAGCGTGGGCAAGACCCGAATAATCCGGACAATTCGGCGATCATGGGCCCGATCGCCGAGAAGCTGACCAAAGAGCAGATCGCCGCGGTCGCCGCTTATGTCAGCGACCTCAAGTGATCTTGCGCAGGTCGGGATTTTTTCGACGACCAGGCGTCAACTGAACGATTTCGACTGATCGATCATTCAACCCGGCCATCTGTTCCGGGGGCGGTTCCCGTCGGTCGCGATGGACGAGGAGCGCCTAATCCCCACCGCAATCCTGGTCCTCGACCGCAGGCGGCTAAGTATGACAGACTGCGCATGGGCTCGATCGGAGGGAACCGAACGCGTTGGAGGTCTCTATGCTTCCGAAGGCTGAAGCGGCTTATTTCGCGATTGCCGACATCTCCGGCTATACCAGCTTCCTCGCGGCGGTCGAGCTCGACCATGCGCAGGACATCATCGCCGATTTCATGGACACGGTGGTGAAGGGACTGCGGCCCCCCTTTCGCCTGGCCAAGTTCGAGGGCGACGCCGCATTCGTCTACGCGATGGCCGAGAAGGTCGACGGTTCGCTGCTGCAGGATGCGATCGAGGGCGCCTATTTCAAATTCCGCCGGCGGCTGCGCGACGTTCGCCAGGCCTCGACTTGCGAGTGCCAAGCCTGCGTCGCAATGGGCGATCTCGATTTCAAGTTCGTCGTCCATCACGGCGAGATGGTGAAGCAGAAGATGGGCGGGAGGGAAGAGCTCGCCGGGCGCGATGTCATTCTCGTCCACCGGTTGCTCAAGAACGCGCTGAGCGAGAAGATCGGCGGCCGCGCCTATGCGCTCTACAGCGACGCGGCCATACGCTCCATGGGCGTCGACCCGGCGGCGCAAGGTCTCATCGCGCATCACGAAACCGTCGACGTCATCGGCGAAGTGACGTTGTGGGCGCGCGATCTCGAAGCGGCGTGGAGGCGGGAAGACGAGCAGATACGGACGGAGGTGACGCGGGACGACGCATACGCCACGTTGGAATTCGACATCGACGCGCCGCGGCAGACGGTGTGGGAGTATCTCACCGTGCCCGGGCAATGGCGCAAATGGTGGGACGCCGACGACATCGTCGAGGATTCACGCAACGGGCGACGTGGCGTCGGCGCCAGGAATCACTGCATGCATGGCAAGGATGCGATCATCGAGGAGACGCTCGATTGGCGCCCGGTCGATTACTTTACGGTCGGCGTCGCGCTTCCGGTTCCCGGCGCGCCGCGGATCGTGATGACCCGCGCCCTCCTCGACGCTCCAAATGGAACGACGCATTTGGAGCTGCGGGTCGCCAAGCCGAAGCCGAAGGACAAGGCGTTCGTCGACGGCGCCGCGGCCAAATTTGCCGAAACCATGACCAAGACGATCGCCGGCCTGCGATCCCTGGTGGAAGGAAAGCAATCTGCCGTCGGCGCAGTGGAAGAGCCGACGCTGAAGCCATCGAGCGGACGCTTTTTGACCGAGCCGGTGAAACCGGCGGCCCCTCGCTGAAGCCGTCATATCCAAACGAGGCGCCGCCGTTCGCCCCGTCCGTTTCTTATTTGCCCCGGCCGATCAAGCGCCCTCTCGATCGTCGCGCGGATGAAGCGCTGATATTGGCTTCCGCCCGAACCGCACGGCGGGATCAAAGCGCGGGCTCTCGTCGAGAAACTCATGAATGTGGATGGCGATCGAACCCGGGTCGATGAGCGCGATGGAATAGGCGGGCTGCTCGTGGCTGCCGAGGATGCGGTCGTCATCGGGCGCAAGCGACGCCGCGAACTGGTGGATCAAGGATCGCTGGGTCGAGAAAGGGATTCCGCGCCACGCCCCGTGCGTCAATCGATGCACGTGCCCGCAGAAAATGTGCCGGATCGCCACTTGCCCGGATCGGCCGACGAGCCGCCAAAACGCCTCCGGCTCGACAAGCCCCATGCGGTCGAGCGTCGGCATGCCGAGAGGACCGGGAGGATGATGCATCGCCAGGAACACGGACTGGCCTGAAAGGCGGCGCATGCTCGCTTCGAGCCAGTCGAGGCGGGCGGGGCAGAGGCGCCCGCTGTCGACGCCCGGATCGAGGGTGTCGAGCAGGACGAACGCGCCGGCCGGAGTCTCGCACACGCTCTGGATGAACCCCGCGGCGTCGACAGGCTGATCGGGAAAAGCGGCGCAAAACGCGGCCCGGTCGTCATGGTTTCCCATGAGCAAGCGATAAGGCGCTTCGAGCGTGTCGAGCGCCCGGCGCAACGCGGCGTAGGAGGCTGGCTCGCCATCGCGTGCGAGATCGCCGGTCACAAGGACGAGCGCCGCATCGCGGTGATGCGCGTTGATGTCATCGATCGCGGCCTGGAGCCGCGCATTCGTATCGAGGCCGTAAAGCGTCTCGCCCGGGGGCGGCAGATGGGGATCGGAGAGGTGGATGACCTTCAACACGGGCTGTGGCTTCCTCAGCAGACAATAGGGCATCGCGAAGAGCGGAGCGATGCGGCGGTCCAAGATCGCCGCCGCTTCATCTTATATTGCTTCTCGGGTTTCCGGGCTTGACCCGTGGATGTTCGAGGACATGCCTCCGGAGCTCGCCGCAAGGAATTGTCATAATCAAGAATATGGAATAATTTCCAAATCGAGACCGCGCCTAACGACGAATCCAGGAGGAGACCGCGCCCGGCTGCTGCGCCATGTTGATGGCGCTCCTTTTCGTCTTCGGGGTCATGAACCTGGCCTGGGTCGCATTGTTGGCCGTCTTGGTGCTGATCGAAAAGGTCGTTCCGGGGGGACCGCGGATCGCTCAGGTCGCGGGCGGCGCGGCTCTCGCCGTGGGCGCCATTTCAATGACAGCCTTTAACGACAGTGGGATAGGGGCGTTGACCGCCTGGCTGCAATCGCCGCTGGCCTGAGCGACCCAATTCGGCGAGGCGATTTCGCCGGGAGCAGGCACCGGGTGGCCGCATTTACCGTCTGCTTGTGCGGCGTCTAGAGGACGCCCATCCCGGAGTCCGGGAGCTTGAATTCGGAGACCAACTTTTTCATCTGGCTGATCTGGTCTCTCGCGACTGCAAGTTGGCTCTGAACCGACTTCAATGTCATAGCGGCGTTCACGGCGAGTCCCACCGAGCTCTCCGCGACGTTTGTGTTGTCGTTTGCGCGCTCAGAGTCTTCCTCGTGCTGAACCTTCAAGGTCGCCGTCACGAAGCTGAGTATCCCTTTACGGAGGTCTTGCCTTTTGACGCGCAGAAAGTCCTGAATCAGGCGAAGGCCTTCCTCGGTCGATCCTGCAGGATCGGCAGGACCGATCGCGAGCGTCTTTTCCCCGATGCTGATGGACTGTTTCATGTTCGTCAAATTCCAAAACGGCGACGCGCAATTGGGCGCGCGACGCAGGCGATAGGTTTTTGGATAATCCCCCAATGTCTACATCTGTCAACAAAACTTATTTTGATGTCAAGAGCAAACGCGGCGCCGGCCGGACCAACGGCTTCCGCTCGGTCCCCCTCATCCGACCGGCGTCGCGGGCGACCTTCTCCCGGAGGAGAAGCGAACCGCGCCCGCGTCTTGAGACCGCTCGCCGCAGCGAGCAGCATCTGCGTCCGAGCTTGCGAAAAAAAAGCGGCCCGCGACACGCCCGTGACATTCTTGCGACAGCCGAATCCTTTGATAGTTAGGAACAAATCGCTTCTCCTGAACGTCTAAGAGACGATGCTCGATTATCTGTTGCGGTTTCTTGTCGGCGGGATCGCCGTTTCGGCTTTCGCCGCGCTCGGCGACGCCCTTCGCCCGAAAACCTTTGCCGGCCTGTTCGGCGCGGCCCCTTCGATCGCGCTGGCGACGGTGCTCATCGCTTTGTCGCGCCGCGGCGCCGACTTCGTCGCCATCGAAGCCCGGTCGATGATCCTGGGCGCGTTGGCGCTGGCGGCCTACAGCTGGATCGTGTGCGTTCTCCTGCAGAAATTCAGGATATCGTCTGTCAGAGCGACCATGGCGGCTTTTTTCGTCTGGTTTGCGGTGGCGTTCGCGACGACGGCCATCCTGACTGGCCTCCCGTGATCGTACGGCTCAAGCTGTCCGCGCTACGCGAGACGAGCTGGCGCGCATATCTGCTGAGGTTCGTGCTCGGCGGGTCCGCGACTGTCGTCGCGGGGCTGATCGCCGCCGCGTTCGGACCCGTCGTCGGCGGGCTTTTCCTCGCATTCCCCGCCATCTTTCCCGCCAGCGCCACGCTCGTCGAGAAGCATGTCCGGGAACGCAAGGAGAAAGCGGGTCTCGCCGGCGCACGGCGAGGCGAGGAAGCCGCCGCGCTCGACGCCGTCGGCGCGGCGCTCGGCAGCTTTGGGCTTGCCGCGTTCGCCGCGGTCGTCTGGCTCACGATCGGCAGGTTTGCCGCTTTGGCTCTCGTCCCGGCGACGGCGGCGTGGGCCGCGGTGGCGGTGGCGGCGTGGCGGCTGCGCCGAGCGCTGTGAAAGCTTGAGCAAGCCAGCCCCGCGGCGCCTGAACAACCGGAGTCGCGGGAGCGACGCCATCCCATTCCTAGCATTCTCCGGCGCTGACCCTCAAACTGGGACGCTAGCGAAAAATCCCGTCTTGCGTAAATCCGACGGCCGTCTGCTACAATGAGGCGAAATCGGGGGGCAGGCTGTGCTCGCCATGCGAGAATTGGCGGCAATCTGCGGGAGGCTGTCGCCCGCTCTGTGTCCGCCGACCCAAAGTCTGATTGATTTTCAAGGCGGCCTGCCGCGCGCATAAAGCTGAAGGAGAGGGCGCCGAACATGAGCAGCGGTGCGGACGCGAAGACCCGGCCTGTCGAGATCGATGGCTACGCCATCGTCTCGGACGACGACAAGATCGCCGACGCCGACGGGCTCGTTCCCGAGTCGCTGCGCAATGAAGCGGATTGGGACTATTACCAGCGGGCCCTCGCCCGCTCCGACCTCATTGTGTACGGCCATCGCAGCCATGATTTCGAGCCCAACGTCAGGGGCGACCTGCGTCTTGTGATTTCCACCGGCTCAGCCGGACTCGAGCGGCGCGCCGACGCCTGGTGGTGGAACCCCGCGCGGGTGAAATGGCCGGAGGTCGCAGAGCGGGTGCTGCCGCTCGGCGGCGCCGTGGCCGTGCCTGGCGGTCAGGGCGTGTTCGATCTCTTCCTGGATATCGGCTTCGACGGATTTCATCTGTCGCGCGCGCACGGCGTGAAGCTGCCGGGAGGGAGGGCGGTTTTTTCCGACTGCGAAGCGGGCATGTCCGCCGAGGCCGTGCTGACCAGGGCGGGCCTGAGCGTCGTCAAGAAGATCCCGCTCGATCCGGAGCATGGCGTCGATCTGACCCTCTGGCGAAGGGTCCGCCCATAAGCGAAACGTCCGACCTGCAAAATGCGGGAGTCGGTTTTTCGACCCTACGACAGGTTCAAGCGAATCATCTGGTAGGAATAGGGCGGGAGCACCGCGGTCAACCCGCCGTCGGCGATCGACGATTGCGAGCCTTTCCTGGGCGACACGGTCGAAGGGGCTTTCAGAGTGTTGACGGCTTCAAGGTCGGCGCCTGCCATCACCTGATGATCCGCGATGGCGGCCGCGCCGAAACCCTGCAGACTGACGTCGAGATCGATGCTCTCGCCGCCGTGGCGGTTCACGGCGAAGAAGGTGAGCGTCCGCCCCTCTTCGTCATGTACGGCCGAAATGTCGAGATAGGGGACGTCGTCGGCGACCTCGGCGTCATAGCCGGGGGACTTGACGGCGAGATGGAGGGCTTCGCCACGTCCGTAGACGGAGGCGAAATAGTAGGGATAGTAGATCGTCTGGCGCCAGGCCGGCCCCTTGGGCTCGGTCATGATCGGCGCGATGACGTTCACGAGCTGCGCGATGCAGGCGATCCGCACCACATCGGATCGGCGGATGAAGGTGTTGATAATGCATCCGACCTGCAGCGCGTCCTCGAAATTGTAGGCGTCTTCAAGCAGCCTCGGCGCGTGCGGCCAGCCTTTTGCGCCTGCCAGAAGTTCGCGGTCCTGGGCGTTCGAGTGATACCAGACGTTCCATTCGTCGAAGGAGATGGTCACTTTCTTGCGGCTGCGCTTGACCGCGCGGACGAAATCGATGGTCGAGGCGATCGTCGCGATATAGGCGTCGAGCTTGGCGTTGAGCGCGAGATATTCCGGGGTGTTCTTCGCCCGTTTGGCGAAATACATGTGCAGCGAAACGTGGTCGACCGCCTCGTAGGTATGCTCGAGAACAATTCGCTCCCATTCCGGATAGGTCTTCATGTCGGAGTTCGACGAGCCACAGACGATGAGCTCGAGCGAGCTGTCGAAGGCCCGCAGCGTCTTCGCCACTTCGTTGGCGAGACGGCCGTATTCATGCGCCGTTTTGTGGCCGACCTGCCACGGGCCATCCATCTCGTTGCCGAGGCACCAGTGCTTGACGCCGAACGGCTCGGCGCGGCCGTTCGCCTTGCGCAGGTCGCCCCAATAGCTGCCGGTGGGTCCGTTGACGTATTCGACGAAGTTGCGCGCTTCGTCGAGGCCGCGCGAGCCGAGGTTGATCGCCAGCATCATCTCCGTGCCGACCGCATCGCACCACTCGGAAAATTCATGCACGCCGACCGCGTTCGACTCGGACGTGTGCCAGGCGAGATCGAGCCGCGTCGGCCGCTTCTCCCTCGGGCCGATCCCGTCCTCCCAGTTGTAGGCGGACACGAAATTGCCGCCGGGATAGCGCACGATCGGCGCCTTGAGCTCGCGAACCAGATCGATCACGTCGCGCCGCATTCCGTTGGCGTCGGCGGACGGATGGTCCGGTTCGTAGATGCCCGAGTATATCGCGCGGCCGAGGTGTTCGAGAAAAGCGCCGTAGAGCCTGTCGTCAATCGTCGCGATGCGGTAGTCCCGGTGAGCGGTAACTGACGCTTTCATGATGTCCTCCGGGCGTCAATATCAGATTGTCGGATACATAGGAGACCTTTGCGGTCTCTTCGTCAAGCGTCAGGACTGAGGAGACGGCAGGCTGCGGCCCCGCTATTTCCTAGGGAAAGAGGTAGCGCGGGGGCGGCCCGGCGACGGCCTGCACCGCCGTCAGTATCGAGTTTATGGGTGGAAAGCGGCTTGGCGCCTCCGCGTTTCCCCGCTAGCATCCAGCTGCAGGGACTCCGGGCAGCAGGAGTCGCGTGAAGGACGTGCTCAATTGGCGGGGAACCGCCGGGCGCAATTCGGGAGGAATCGGCATGATGCGCAAGATCTTTTGGGCCACATTGGCGAGCGCCACCCTTATGGCGGGCGCCGCTCAGGCGACGGAGACCATCGTCTGGTGGGACTTCTTGAGCGGCGGCGACGGCGTTCGGATGAAAGCCATGCTCGACCAGTTCAACAAAGAGCACGAAGGCAAAGTGCACATCGACGCGACGACGCTCGAATGGGGCGTTCCCTTCTACACCAAAGTGCAGACCTCGACGGCCACCGGCCAGGGTCCCGACATCATGACCTATCACGAGTCGCGGATCCCGCTCGGCATCTCGACCGGCGTGCTGAGCGTGCTCACTCCAGAAGAGCTTGCTGCCGCCGGCATCAAGGGGAGCGACTTCGGCCCGGCCAACTGGAAGGCGGCCCAAGGGGATGACGGCAAGCAATACGCCGTGCCGTTGGATATTCACTCGATCATTCTCTACTACAACAAGGCGCTCCTGAAGAAGGCCGGGCTGCTCGGGGACGACGGCAGGCCCAAGGGTCTCGACGGCGTCGCGAACTGGGACGCCGCGCTGGCGAAATTGAACACCAATGGCGTCTCGGCGCTTTCGGTGCCGGACGACGGCGCAACCGGTTGGCGCATTTTCTACACCCTCCTCAATCAGGAGGACGGCGTCTTCCTCGAGAACAACAAGTTCCTCGACGGCGACAATCTCAACAAGGCGACGACCGCGCTCGCCGAAATGCAGAAATGGATCAAGAGCGGCTGGGCGCCGGCGAACACCGAGTATCCGGCCTCGATCGCGCTTTTCACCTCCGGGAAAGCGGCGATGCACATCAACGGCGTCTGGGAAGTCCCGACGATGGTCGACCTCGCCAAGAAGGGGCAGCTGTTCGACTGGGGCGCGATCCAGATCCCGACCTTCTACCTCCACCCCGCGACCTGGGCGGATTCGCACTCGTTCGCCATCCCCGATCGCAAGGGCAATCCGGTCCCGCCGGAGAAGCGCAAGCTCGTGCTCGACACCATCCACTGGTTCAACGTCCATTCGATCGAATGGGCGAGCGGCGGTCACATTCCGGCGTATCTGCCGGTCCAGGACAGCGCGGCGTTCAAGGACATGAAGCCGAACTCCGAATATTCGTCGCTCGCCAAGACCGCGGTCTTCGATCCCCGGTCGGTTCTGGCGGGCGTCGCTTCGCCGGTCTACGAAGCGGCAGGCAACTTCATCGTGCCGGCGTTGCAGGGGGAAATGGCTCCCGCGGACGCCGCCAAGCAGATGCGCGACGACCTGCAGGGCCTGGTCAAGTAGAGTCACGACACAAACGGCGGCGTCGGCCGGCCCGACGCCGACTTTCCCGGACGAGACGGCGCGGCGATGCTCCGAAGCAAACGCAGCGAATATTTCGCAGCCGCCGTGCTGATGGCGCCGTTCGTCGTCATCTACGCCGTCATTTTCGTCTATCCGACGATCAAAATGGTGCAGCTGAGCTTCACCAACGCGCCGCTGATCGGGCCGGGCGAGTGGGTCGGCTTCACCAATTACGTGCGCCTCTGGTCGGACCGGCTGTTCCACACCGCGATCTGGAACACCGCCTACTTCGTCGTCCTGAGCGTGATCCCGAGCACGCTGCTCGCGCTCGTTGTCGCCCTCGGAATCAATCGCCTGAAGGGCTGGGTGCAGAGCGTCGTGCTGGCGGCGTTTTTTCTGCCCTACATCATGCCTGTCTCGGTGGTCGTCACCGTTTGGGCCTGGATGTTCGACAAGGACTTCGGCATCGCCCAATATGTGATCGCGCCGTTCAACGACGGGCATCGCATCAACATCTTTCGCACGATCCCGCTGTTCATGCCGGCGGTCGCCCTCATCACGGTGTGGTGGCTGCTCGGGTTCAACATCCTTTTGTTCATCGCGGGCTTGCGCAACATTTCGAGCGAAATCTACGAGGCCGCCGAGCTCGACGGCGCGGGCCGCTGGACCCAGTTCAGCCGCATCACCTGGCCCCTGATCTGGCCGGTGACGGTGCTGGTCTTCACCATCCAGCTGATCCTGCAACTCAAGATCTTCGACCAGGTTTATCTGTTCGCCGTCGGCGGCAGGACCGATGCGACGATGGTGATGGTGCAGTACATTTACAGAGAGGCGTTCCAGCAGAACCACGGCGGCTTCGCCGACGCCGCGGCGTTGATCCTGTTCCTGCTGATTGTGGTGCTGTCGGTGCTGCAATTCCAGCTGCTTCGTGCGCGAGGCGAACGACGGAGTAATTCAAGAAGGGCTTTTTGGTCCCGCCCGTTCCTGCTCCTGCGCGCAAGGGGCCCGCGATGAGCGCCTCGGTCGACACCGACGCGGAGGTCGTCGCGCGCTTCGGTTCGCGGCGGCTCGCCCGTCTGCGACGCCTGGACTTCGTCGGCCTTCTCCTCACTGTGGCCACGCTGATCGGCGCCGTCCTGTGGGCGTTCCCGCTCTACTGGGGTCTGGTGACAACGTTCAAGCCGGAATATCTGGTCGTGAAGCCGGTCGTTCACCTCTGGCCGGAGCATTTCACGGTCGAAAACTATATCCATGTCCTGATGGAGACCAAGATCGGCCTCTGGTACATCAACTCGCTGATCACCTCGGGCGCCGTGACCGTGATCGTCGTGATGATGGCCGCCGGGGCCGGCTATGCGATCTCGCAGCTGAACTTTCCCGGGCGCCGCATCTTCTGGTGGATGATCCTGGCGAGCTTCATGGTTCCGATCCAGGCCCTGATCGTCAACCATTTCATCCTGATGAACAATTTCCACCTGATCAACACGCTCGCGGGCGTGGTCCTCCCGCAGCTCATCGCGCCGATCACGGTCATCATCTACAAGCAGTTTTTCGATTCCGTGCCCAAGGATTTTCGCGAGGCGGCGGTGATCGACGGCGCCAACGACTTCCAGCTTCTTTTCCGCATTTACCTGCCGATGAATTGGGGCATCACCACCGCGCTGGCGATCATCACCTTCATCGGGGCCTGGAATCTGTTCCTGTGGCCGTTCCTGGCGATCAGCTCCGAGGACAAGATGAACATCACCGTCGGGATCACGCAGGTGCATGACGCGTTCGGCGTCCAATATGCGCGCGATCTCGCGGTCGCGATGCTCGCGGCGTTTCCGGTCGCCATCGTCTATCTGATCTTTCAGCGCAGGGTGACCCAGGCCATCATGCTGTCGGCGGGGATCAAAGGATGAGCGCGCCGTCCAGGAACGGGAACGGAGGCGAGCCGCATGTCGAACTGAAGCGGGTGACCAAGCGCTATGGCGCGGTGACCGCCATCAGCGACCTGAGCCTTGCCGTCGAGAAGGGGTCCTTCACCGCCCTGCTCGGGCCCTCCGGCTGCGGAAAGTCGACGCTGCTGCGAATGATCGCTGGACTCGAGGCGATCACCGCCGGCCAATGCTTCATCGACAATGTCGACGTGACAGAAGTGCCGCCCGCCCAACGGCGGATCGCGATGGTGTTCCAGTCCTACGCCCTCTACCCGCACATGACGGTCAGGCAGAACATCGCGTTCTCCATGTCGATCGCGCACGCGCCGCGCAAGACCCAAGAGGAGCGTACCCAGGAGGTCGCGCGAATCCTGCAGCTCGAGCCCTATCTCGATCGCCGTCCGGCGGAACTTTCGGGCGGACAGCGGCAGCGCGTCGCCATCGGGCGGGCGCTCGTGCGCAAGCCGGAGGTCTTTCTCTTCGACGAGCCCCTGTCCAACCTCGACGCCAAGCTGCGGGTGCAGATGCGGCTCGAGCTCGCCAAGCTCCACGCCGATCTCGGCACGACGATGATCTACGTCACCCACGACCAGACCGAGGCGATGACTCTCGCCGACCAGATCGTGGTCCTCGACAAGGGAACGATCTCGCAGGTCGGCTCGCCGCTCGAGCTCTACAACCATCCGGCGAACAAGTTCGTCGCTGCCTTCATCGGCTCGCCGAGCATGAATTTCTTCGGCGTCGACGTCGCGTCCGCGATCGATGGCGCGGCGAATGTCGTTCTTCCGGGCGGACGGAACGCCCAGGTTTCCCTCAGGGGGAAGTCCGAAGTCGAGGCGCCCATCGAACTCGGGGTTCGGCCGGAGCACCTTTCCCTCGTCGCTCCGGACGACCCAGCAGCCGCGTTCAACGGCTCTATCGGCATTGTCGAGCACCTCGGCAACGCCACGCTGCTTTACGTCGATACGCCTGCTGGACAGCTGATCGTTCAGGGCGAAGGAAACCTCGAGGCGAAGCACGGGCAAAGGGTTGGATTGGCGCTGAGCGAAAGCCACGTCCACCTGTTCGGCGCGTCGGGGGCGTCGCTTTGATAGGCGCGGCTTGCCCTTTAGACGCGGTCCATAGCCCGTCAGGCTTTGGTCGTCAGGCGAAGCACGATGTCCTGATCGTAATTGCCGAAGCCGCGGCCGAAAACGTTGACCCCTCCCGGGCGGCGCGCGTCCGGTTTGACCTCGATCTTCAGCCGGATCGAGTGATGAGCGGAAATGTCGAGATGGTCGGGCGTCAGGGAGGAGATCCTCACGCCGTCGACGAAGGACCCTTCCGGAGTGACCCGCCAGTTCTTGAGTTTGCCGTACTGGCTCCCCTTCAGCTTCCACCAATCCGGCGTATAGACCCCTCGCTTGTCGCCGAAGTCGCCGGGGCTCGTCCACATTCCGATCTCCCTGCCGTTGACCGCGAGCGTGATGTCGGAGGGCCACTCGGCCGACGTCCCGGGCACCTCCGAGGACATCTCCAGCGAAAATTCAAGCGCGACCACCGATTTGCCGACGAGGCGCGCGTTATTGGGAAACTGGTACTCGACGAATCCGCGCGTAAACCACATCAGCCCCGCATTCATCCGGTCGGGGTTGAGGAAGGTCCCCGGAACGTCGAGCAAGCCGATGATGCCCTGCGGCGAGCAGAGCCCGCAGGGGGCGCTGACCTCGCAGCTCGTGTAGAGACCGATGGGCATCGAGACTTCGATCACGTCGGCGTGCATCCCGGCGGGATCGTCGCGGATCATGACCAGAACTTCATCGAAGGCGGTGAAGCAAAGCTTCTGATTGCCCTTCCGCCCCTTCCGCGACTCCGTGCGTATGAGGCCCGCCGCTTCCAGCATTTGCAGATTGGACGAAACCGTCGACTGAGGCAGATCGAGCGCGTCGGCGATTTCGTTGACGTTGACGCCGGCCTTCCGGTGCAGGAACCGCAGGATTCGAACCCGGGCGGGCGACGCCAAGCCGCGCAGCACGTCGGGACGCTCCTCGGGATCGATCACCAGAAAATTCCGCGACATCTCTCGTCTCGCCCCCGTCCGCCGTTCCCCAGTCTGTATCAGTTTTTCGGATATAGTAAGAGCTTCGTCCGGTCGCACGTGCGGGACCGCCTCGCATCTGGAGCCGTCCATGCCTTCAGTCCGGTCTGACCGCTCTGCGCGGCCGACGCTGCGCCCGAGTCTCAGTCTCGACGGCGCCTGGGACTTCTCCTTCGAGGGCCTTGGCGTCGATTTGCGCGGCGAGGGCCGTCGCATCCGCTCGCCGGGGACCTGGCAGAGCCAGTTTGCCGAGCTGCGCAACGCCCAGGGGACCGGACGCTACCGTCGCACGATCGACATCCCGCCCGACTGGAGGCGCAGAAGAGTCTTCCTCGTCATGGAGGGGGTCTTCCATGAATCCGTCGTTCTGGTCGACGACATTCCGGTCGCCGTTCATGGCGACGGATGGACGCCGATCGAAGTCGATTTGACGAGCGCGCTCGACGGCAAGACGTCGTTCGTCCTCGGCGTCGAGGCGCGTACGCCCGACGACCGCCATGGCGGCCGCTTCAGCCAGTCGCTTGCCGGCAAGCAGGACTGGTACGGCGTCCAGGGCGGAATCTGGAAGCCGGCGCGCATCGAGGCGCGCGATCCGGTCCATGTCCAGGAGTTGGCGGTCCGGACGTCGTACGACCTCTCCGACGGCGTCATTATCGTCAAGGGAACGCTTTCGGCGCGCGGACGGGAAAGACTTCGCCTGACTGTGTCCTGTGGCGACGAGACTGTGGCGTCCGCCGGGTTCGAGCTCCGCTCGGCAGAGTTCGAAGTCCGACTTGCCATTCCGCGCCCGCTAGCCTGGTCGCCGGACCGGCCCACCCTCTATGCGCTCACCGTCGAAGTCAGGCGCGACGGGGCGGCGGTCGACGCCGTCGAACGCACCCTCGGCTTCCGGCGCTTCGAGGCGAGAAGCGGGCGGCTCTATCTGAATGGAGAGCCCTTTTTCATGTTCGGCGCGCTCGATCAGGACTGGCGCCCCGAGGAGGAGCGCCAGGCGGCGAACGAGGCGTTTCTCGAACAACGATTCAGCCAAGCGAAGGCGATGGGGCTCAACACGCTCCGTTGCCATGTCAAGATTCCGGACCGCCTCTATTTCGATCTGGCCGACCAGCTCGGGCTCGTCGTGTGGCTCGACATGCCCTATGCGCAGTTCCTTGCGCCCTCGACGCGCGCGACCCTGTCGGAGACATTCCGGAAGTCGGTCGCGAATCACGGACATCATCCGGCCGTCTGCGTCTGGACCCTGTTCAACGAAGGATGGGGAATCGATCTCGACGACAATCCCGACGATCGCCGCTGGCTCGTCGAGACGTTCGACGCGGCGAAGGCGCTCGTTCCCGACAGCCTGCTCGTCGACAACTCCCCCTGCTTCCCGCGCAACTATCACCTCAAGACCGACATCGAGGACTTTCACTGGTACAACGGCTTTCCGCACCAGAACGAAGCCTTCGCCGCGACGGCGCAAGCCTTCGCAGCGCGCGCGCCCTGGGCCTGGTCGCCGCACGGCGACGCCCGGAAGCGGGGCGACGAACCGCTCGTCTGCTCCGAGTTCGGCGTCTGGGGGCTGCCGCACCCGCGCGAGATCCTCGAGAAGGACGGCAGCGAGCCCTGGTGGTTCGAGAGCGGCCACGAGTGGAACGAGGGCGCCGCCTACCCGCACGGGATCGAGACGCGTTTCCGCGACGCCGGCCTCGCTTCGATTTTCAAGGATCTCGACGGCTTCGTGGACGCGGCGCAGGAGCTGCAGTACCGGGCGCTCAAATACCAGATCGAGCGCCTGCGGTGGGAGCGGGCGATTTCCGGCTACGTGATCACCGAGCTCAACGACGTGCAGTGGGAGGCGAACGGACTCATGGACGTCCTCAACCGCCCGCGCGCCTTCGCCGAGCGGCTCGCCGATCTGCAGCGTTCTCGGCTCGTCGTCGCGCGCGCCCCGCGCACCGCCATTCGGGTCGGCGAGCGGGTCGACATATCGGTCCGGCTCGCGGGCGCGGCCGAGGCGCCGGACGGCGCGCGGCTCGCATGGCGCTTCGCCGGGCTGAACGGCGACGCGGCGATCGGATCCGAACCGATAACGATCACGCTGGCGGGCGTCGCCGTCGACGCGATCGCCATTGTCCCGCTCGAACTCGAAGCGCGCGACCGCGATGGGCGTCTCCTGTCGCATAACGCTCTCGAGTTCTGCGTCGTCCCGCCGCTTCGCGAGCCGGCGCCGGCGCTCTTCCCGGCCGACGGGGCGGCGTGGAGCGCGCTCGCCGCGATCGGCTGGCCGAACTGCGCCCCGACACAGGAGCAGGCCGACAGCGTCGTGGCGACCCGCCTGACGACGCCGGTGCGCGAGGCGCTGCTCGCCGGCCGCAAGGTCTTGCTCGTCGCCAATTCGGCCGAGGCGTTGATCGATCCGCAGCGCAACCTGCCGCAGAGCGACCGGCACAATTTTCCCTCCATGCTGCTGAGGCCGCGCGCGGGAACGCCGAGGGACGGGCAGTGGATGGGCGCCTTCGGCTGGCGGCGCACGGACGGCCCGTGGGCCGGCCTGCCGAACGGCCCAATGCTCGACGAGCACTGGACCGGCCTCTTGCCCAACTTCGTCCTGACGGGCTTTCCCTCGACCGCCTTCGCCGGCCTTGTCGATTCCGGGATGGCGGTCGGCTGGCTGCATCTCGCCGCCGCCTTCGCCAAGCGAAGCTTTCTCGGCAAGGCGTGGATGACGGTCTCGACCTTCGACCTCACGTCGACGAAGGCCGCCGAAAATCCGCTCGCGCCCCACCTCCTTCGCGCTCTGGCGGAAAGCTGAGACCAGGAGGCGGACAGACAAGCGGCGAAGAAGGGCAGCGCCGCGCCAAGGCTGGCGGGGTGCGGCGCCTGCCGTGCTCCTTGGTCGTTTGCGGCTCGTGCGGCGGAAATCGCCAGGAAGAAACGCAAAGGCAAGCATGACCAAGTCCAAATACTCCGCTGTGCCGTTCGCGGACGTCCGCGTCACCGGCGCGTTCTGGCGCGAGCGGCTCGAGACCGTGCTCGCCCGCACCATTCCGAGCCAGCACGGCAAGCTGGAAGAGGTCGGCATCCTCGGGTCGTTGAAGCTGCCGAAGCCGATCCCGCCGCTGGCCATTCCGCGCAACGCCCACGGCTTCACCATGCAGATCTTCTGGGATTCCGACGTCGGCAAATGGATCGAAGCGGCGAGCTACGCTCTGTCGCACCGGCGTGACGCGGAAATCGAAGCGAAGATCGACACAATCGTCGACGACCTCGCCAGGGCGCAATCGCCCGACGGCTACCTCAACTGCTGGTACAATGAGCGCGAGCCCGACAAGCGCTGGACGAACCTGCGCGACAACCACGAGCTATACTGCGCCGGCCATCTGCTCGAAGGCGCGATCGCCTATTTCCGCGCGACCGGACAGCGGCGGTTTCTCGACATTATGGAGCGATACGTCGATCATATCGCAGCCACGTTCGGAACGGGAGCGGGGCAGAAGCGCGGCTATCCCGGCCACCAGGAAATCGAGCTCGCGCTCATCAAGCTCTATCGTCTCACGGGCGACCGGCGCCGGCTGGATCTGGCCGCTTATTTCATCGACGAGCGCGGGAGCGAGCCGTATTATTTCACCCAGGAGGCGATCGCGCGCGGCGACGACCCGGCGGCCTATTGGGCGAAGACCTACGAATACAATCAGTCCCACATCCCCGTGCGCCAGCAGACGAAAATGGGCGGGCACGCGGTGCGGGGAATGTACATGGCCGCGGCGATGGCCGACCTCGCCTTCGAACTCGGCGACGACGATTTGAGGGGCGCGTGCGAGGCGCTGTGGCGCGACGTCACGACCGCGCAGATGTATGTGACGGCCGGCCTCGGACCGAGCGAAACGAACGAGGGCTTCACCGAGCCCTACGACCTGCCGAACGAAACCGCCTATGCCGAAACCTGCGCCTCCGTCGCCCTGGTCTTCTGGGCGCAGAGGATGCTGCATCTCGACCTCGACGGCCGCTACGCCGATGTGATGGAGCTTGCGCTCTACAACGGGGCGCTGAGTGGGCTCTCGCGCGAGGGAACCCATTACTTCTACGCCAACCCGCTCGAAAGTCGCGGCAAGCACAGGCGGTGGGCGTGGCACGTCTGTCCGTGCTGCACGATGAACGTCTCGCGGCTCGTCGCCTCGATCGGCGGTTACGCGGTCTCGAGGAGCGACGACGGCGTCGCATTCCATCTCTACGGCGGGTTCGAAACGACGCTCCCGGTCGGCGGCGTCCCCGTCACGTTGCGCGAAAGCTCGTCCTATCCGTGGTCGGGCGAGATCGGAATCGAGGTCGAGCCGGAGGCGCCGACGACGTTCGACCTCAGGCTGCGCATTCCGGGATGGGCGCAAAGCGCCACTGCGGAAGTCAACGGCGCGCCGGTTCCGCTCGAGCCCTCGCGCGGCTACGCGACGATCCATCGGCGCTGGAGTTCCGGGGACGTCGTGACGCTCACTCTGCCGATGCCGCCGGAACGCCTCTACGCCCATCCGAACGTGCGGATGGACGTCGGACGAGTCGCGCTAAGGCGTGGACCGCTCATCTACTGCGTCGAGGAGGCCGACAACGCCGGCGGCCCTGTCCAGAGCCTGACGTTGCCGCGCCGCTCGTCGCTCGAAGCGAGATGGCGGGACGACCTGCTCGGCGGAGCGATGACGATCGCGGCGAGCGCCGCGCGGCTCATCCCCAGCGACGCCGAAGGCGCGCTCTATTCCACGGCCTCGCCTGCGGGGCGAAACGCCTCGCTGACCGCCCTGCCCTATCATCTGTGGGCCAATCGGCAGCCGGGATCGATGCAGGTGTGGATCGCCGAGGCGGTGGAGTAGGGCGCGGGATTCCCTTCTCCTCGCTTGCAGGGCGCCGAAGGCGACGGATGAGGGGCGACGCCGAACCTCGACCGTTGGGCGCAGCCCCTCACCCCGGCCCTCTCCCCCGCTAGCGGGGGGCGAGGGGGATGGGCGGCGGAGGGGCGCGGCGGGCGGCCTCGGCGAGGAAATCGGCGGCGTATTCGGCAAAGGACCGCCAGACCTCGACATGAAAGCAAAACTCCGCTCGCCGCCACAGAACAATCTCGCATTTGGCGCAGATCGTCCGCGTCGCCATGCCGACCGGGAAGGCCGCGAGGCCGAGGTCGAGAGGACAGCCCGCATTCAGGGCTCGCGCCGCCAAGGCGCCCTCGACCTCCAGGCCGATCTGGCGCTGCGAAACGTCGACCAGGCTGTGGGGGCGTCCAGCCAACGCGGCTTCGAGCGTCGAAGCCAGCTGGGCGGCGTCTTCGCCAGGAGCCATGAGCAGCCACTCGTCCGGACCGAGCCAGATCGAAGCCCGCGTTCCAGCGGTCACCGCGCGGCATGGCTGAACTGACGGGGACGGCCCGAAAGCGCCGCGTGCGCGGGCGGCAGCCTGGACGTCGCCGCGGAGCACGAAACGCGCCGCATCGGGCGCGAGGCGGACGGCGAAAGCGTCCCTCGCCGGCAAGAGCCGCTGGGCCAGCGGGCGGCGACGCGCTTCTGCGCCGAGAACAACCGGGCTAGCCACCGAGACGCGCCCCTTCCTTGTCGAAGAACGCCATATCGACCGCGCTGACCGCGATCGCCCCGCCGGGGGGCGGGCTTGTCGCCCCCCCGAAAGCCGCGGTCCAGAGGCGTCCGGCCCGACCGATGGAGCCCCGCTTTCGCGGCGATGACATGGTGTTATCGGGCGCGGGACAGTAGAAGGTCTCTCCCAGGCGCCTGCGGCCCGATTCGATCAGCGCGAAAGCGATCGAGCGCCCGATCGCCGGGCTCCAGTAGGCTGAAGTGACGTGGCCGAGCGCATGCGCGCCGCGCGCCGGATTGGCGGTCGCGGTGATCTGCGCGCCCTCTTCGAGCACTGCGCCCGGATCCTCGGTCAGAAGCCCGACAAGCTGCTTGCGGTCGGGGGCCATCATGTCCGGCCGGGCGAGCGACCGCTTGCCGACGAAATCCTTCTTCGCCTTGCCGATCGCCCATTCGAGGCCCGCGTCGGCCGGCGTCACCGTGCCGTCGGTGTCCTGACCGACGATGATGTAGCCCTTTTCGGCGCGCATCACGTGCATCGACTCGGTGCCGTAGGCGACGCAGCCGTAGGCGCGGCCGGCGCTCCACAAAGCTTCCCAGACGGCGCGGGCGCAGTCTGGCGGCACGTTGAGCTCGAAACCGAGTTCTCCGGTGAAGCTCACGCGCATGAGCCGGGTCGGAACGCCGCAGACTCGCCCTTCTCGCACGCTCATGTGCGGCATCGACTCGCGCGAGAGATCGATTGCCTCGACGAAGGGCGCGATCAGGTCGCGCGCCCGCGGGCCTTGAACGGCGATGACCGCCCATTCCTCGGTCGTCGACGTCAGCCAGACTTTCAGATCGGTGAACTCCGTTTGAAGGTAGTCCTCCATGTGATGCAGAACGCGCCCCGCGCCACCGGTCGTCGTGGTGACGTGAAAGCGGTCGCTCGCCATGCGGGCGACGACGCCGTCATCCATGATGAAGCCTTGCTCGTCGAGCATCAGGCCGTAACGGCAGCGCCCGATCTCGAGCTTCGCCCATGGGTTGGTATAGAGCCGCTCCAGGAACGCCGCGGCGTCCGGGCCGACGACCTCGATCTTGCCGAGGGTCGAAGCGTCGAACATGCCGACCGACGCGCGCGTCGCCTTGCACTCTCGCGCCACCGCGGCGCGCATGTCTTCGCCGCCCTCGGGGAAATACCAGGCGCGCTTCCATAAGCCGACATCCTCGAACGCGGCCCCGTTCTCCGCCGCCCAATCATGGATCGGCGTGCGGCGGACGGGATCGAAAAGATCGCCGCGCGAGGCGCCGGCGAAGCTGCCGAACGACACCGGCGTGTACGGCTGGCGGAATGTCGTCAGGCCGACTGCCGGCGCCGGCTTGTCGAGCGCGCGGGCGGCGATGGCCAGTGCGTTCATGTTCGACAATTTGCCCTGGTCGGTCGCCATTCCGGTCGTCGTGTAACGCTTGACGTGCTCGATCGAATGCATCCCTTCGCGCACGGCGAGCCGGATGTCGTCGGCGCAGACATCGTTCTGGAAATCAACGAAAGCCTTCGCATGAGACCGGCGCGCGGGCGTGCAGTCGCCGAGGATCCCGCCCTCGGCGGGCAGCACGCCCTCGACCGATGGCCTCGACGGCGCAGCGGCCACCGCCGCGCCAGCTGCCGCCGCGGCGTCCGCGCCGGCCCGCGCGCCTTCCACGAGCGTGTCGGCGAGGCCGAAGGTCCCCTTGCACGCCCCCACCGAGCGCTCGCGCTGGACAGAGGCGCCGGGAACGAACATTTCGCGCGCGTCGTCGAACACCACCTTGCCGCGCGACTGCGAATAAAGATGCACGGAGGGCGTCCAGCCGCCCGACATGAGAAGAGCGTCGCAGGCGACCCATTCCAGGCCGGCCGCCGTCGCGATCCCGACGGAGCTGACCCGTTGCCGGCCCCGGACGCCGGCGATAGACGCGCCGGCGGAAACTTTGAGCCCCGCCGCCCGCGCCGCCTCGGGCAGCGGACCGTCGGCGCTCGCCCTGAGATCGGCGATACGCGCCACTTCGACGCCCGCCTCGGCGAGATCCAGCGCAACCCGATAAGCGCTGTCGTGCCCGGTCGCCACGACGACCCTTGTGCCGACCTTGGCGCCGTAGCGGTTGAGGAAGGTCCGCGCCGCCTCGGCGAGCATCACGCCCGGCCGATCGTTGTCGGGGAACACCAGCGGACGCTCGATCGCGCCGCAGGCGAGCACGACTTCGCGGGCCCGCACCTGCCAGAGCCGTTCACGCGGCGCCTCGCTGTCCGGTTCGGCGCCGGCGTCGACGACGGTTTCGCTGAGCGCGATGAAATTCTGCGCATAGTAGCCGAACGCTTGGGTGCGCGGCATCAGCCGCACGTTGGGCAGCGCGGCGAGTTCGGACAAGGCGCGCGAGAGCCAATCCTTGGCGCTCAGGCCGTCGATCGAGGCGCTCGCTTCGGCGAGCAGTGAGCCGCCCATTTCGCTTTGCTCGTCGCAAAGTATGACGCGGCCGCCGCCGCCGGCAGCCGCCTTCGCGGCGGCGAGCCCGGCCGGTCCGGCGCCGACGACGAGGACGTCGCAATGCTCGTAATATTGCGCGTAGGAATCCGGATCCGGTTCGGTCGGCGGCGTCCCGAGACCGGCGGCGCGCCGGATGATCGGCTCGTAGACGCGCTTCCACGCCCAGTTCTTGCCGAGCGCGTGCGGGCCCATGAAGGTCTTGTAGTAGAAGCCGGCGGAAAACAGCGGCGACAGCAGATCGTTGACGGCGCCGAGATCGAAGCCGAGCGAAGGCCAGCGGTTCTGGCTGACCGCCACGAGCCCGTCATGCAGCGCGACCTGTGTGGCCCTGAGATTCGGCGTGAACCGGCCCGGGCCCTGCGACACCCCCACCAGCGCGTTCGGCTCCTCGGCGCCCGCCGACAGGATGCCCCGCGGACGATGATACTTGTAGGAACGGCCGACGAGATGCACGCCGTTGGCGAGCAGGGCCGATGCGAGCGTGTCGCCGGCATAGCCGTCGTAAGTCTCGCCGTCGAAGGTGAAGCGGATCGGGCGGGCGCGGTCGATGCGGCCGGCCGCCCCGGTGCGAAAGCGGGCGCTCATCGGCCCGCGCCTCTCGCGAGGGCCGCCAGATCCGGCTTCGGCGCGCCGGCCGGATAGGTGAGAAGAATGCGGTCGCTGACCGTGTCGCGCACGCAGTTGAAGAACCGCGCGCAGCCGCCGACGTGGCGCCAGCGCTCTGCCGTGAGCCCGCGCGGATTGGCTCGAAAGTAGAGGAATTCGGCCCATTGCGAGTCGTCGGCCGCGGCGGGATCGGCGGGGCGGGCGATATGGGCTTCGCCGCCGTAGCGGAACTCGATCTCCGGCCGCTCCAGTTCGCAATAGGGACAACGAATGAGAAGCATGGCGCGGCCTTTAATGGGCGACGGCGGCGGCGGCGGCTTCGTCGATCAGCCGGCCGGTCCGAAAGCGGTCCAACGCGAACGGCGCGGCAATCGGGTGCGGCTCGCCGGTCGCGACGGTGTGGGCGAACACGTGGCCGGAGCCGGGCGTCGCCTTGAAGCCTCCGGTGCCCCAGCCGCAATTGACGAAGAGGCCTGGAACCGGCGTCTTGCCGATGATCGGCGAACGGTCGGGCGTCACGTCGACGATGCCGCCCCAGTTGCGCAGCATGCGCATGCGGCGGACCATCGGGAACAATTCGCAGATCGCATCGAGGGTGTGATTGGCGATGTGCAGCCCACCGGTCTGCGAATAGGACGTATAGGCGTCCGTGCCCGCGCCGATCACCAGCTCGCCCTTGTCGGATTGCGACATGTAGGCGTGGACGGTGTTCGACATCACGACGCACGGCATCATCGGCTTGACCGGCTCGGAGACCAGCGCCTGCAGCGGATAGCTCTCGAGCGGCATGCGGACCCCGGCCATCGCCATCAGCACCGAAGTGTGACCGGCCGCGACGACGCCGATCTTCCTGGTGGCGATGAATCCCTTCCCGGTCTCGACCCCGGAGACCGCGCCCGACGCGTCGCGCCGGATGCCCGTGACCTCGCAGTTCTGAACGATGTCGACGCCCCGCGCCGAAGCGCCGCGCGCAAAACCCCAGGCGACCGCGTCGTGTCGCGCCGTGCCGCCCCGCCGCTGCAGCGCCGCGCCCACGATCGGGTAGCGGATGTTCTTCGAGGTGTTGAGGATCGGACAGAAGGCCTTCGCCGCTTCCGGCGTGAGCCAGTCGTTGTCGATCCCGGCCAGGCGATTGGCGTGCACGTGGCGCTTGAACACCTGCACGTCATGGGTGTTGTGCGCGAGCATCATCACCCCGCGCGGCGAGTACATCACGTTGTAGTTGAGCTCCCGACTGAGTCCCTCCCAGAGCTGGAGCGCGTGCTCATAGATCGCCGCCGATTCCTCCCAGAGATAGTTGGAGCGGATGATCGTCGTGTTGCGGCCGGTATTCCCGCCGCCGAGCCAACCTTTGTCGAGCACGGCGACATTGGTCAGGCCATGCTCCTTGGCCATGTAATAGGCGGTTGCGAGGCCATGTCCGCCGGCCCCCACGATGACCGCGTCATAGGACGGCTTCGGCTCCGCCGAGCGCCATTGCTCCGGCCAGCCCCGGTTTCCGGCCAGCGCTTGCCGGGCTACGGCGAAAAAGGAGAATCGCACGGTTTCAAGTTCCTCGTCAGGGCGCTGAAATGCGAATGCGGCGGCGCGCCTGAGTCCCGGAGGCGAGCGTCCCGGACCTCATCCTGGTTGCCCCCGAGGCGCCGGCCCACTGCGCTCGAAAGTCGCAGCCATTGTGACCTTCGTGTGTTCTTCGCGTTCTTGGTGGTGAAAAGAATAAACACGAAGAACGCAAAGATCTAAGGGCACAGAGGCACGACTCAACTTTCGTGAACCTTTGCGAAAGCAAAGGGCCTCGGAAGGACGAGGGAGGCGGGCTTTTGCAACAAGCTCTTTAGACCATGGAGCGAACGAAAAGGGCAATATCGCTTTTCAAGCTTCTCGTTTGCGACCGGTCGAGGCTCCTTCAGGCCCGTGCCAACGAAACGCTCCTTTGCGGTCATACTCACGGGGCTATTTGCCCGACCCCGCCGTCAGGCCCATCACGATGTAGCGTTCGAGAAAGATGCCGATCAGCAGGAGCGGGGTGATCGCGGCGGCCGACAGCGCGGCCATGGTCCACCAGTTGATTCCTTGCGATCCGGTCTGGCTCGCCACCATCACAGGCAGCGTCTGCGCATCGAAGCCGGTCAGCAGCGAGGCGAAGAAGTACTCGTTCCAGCACAGAACCAGCGACAGAATGAATGCGGCGACCATGCCGGGCAGCGCCATCGGCAATACGATCCGGAAGAAGGCGCCCCAGATCGAGCAGCCGTCGACCATCGCGGCCTGCTCCATCTCCGGCGGGATGGTGTCGAACTGATCGCGCATCACCCAGATCACGATCGGCAGGACCATGAGCGTATAGACGAGCGAGAGGCCGATCCTCGTGTCGAGCAGAGCGAGCTCCTTGTAGAGGACGAGAAACGGCAGGGCCAGGACCACCGGCGGCAGGATCAGCTGCGACAGGAAAAAGAAGGACAGGTCCTGATTGCGCCAGCGCCCGAACCTGTAGTCGAAGCGGCTCAGCCCGTAGGCGGCCAGCGAACCGATGGCCACCGCCAACGCCGAGGCGCTGATCGAACAGATGACGCTGTTGATGAACTTGTTCAAGAATTCATCGCGCACGTCCGAGGTCGCAAAGATCGTGTCGGGGGAGAGGCCGAGCGACTGCCAGCCCTTCCACTTCGGCACAAAGTCGACCCAGGGAATGAGGTGGCCCTGAGTGACGTCCTTCCCCAGTTTGAACGATGTGGAGAAAGTCCAATAGAGCGGAAAGAGGGCGATGAAGGTCCAGATCAGGAGCGCTGCATAGATGAGAAATCGCCCGACCGCACGGGCGATCGCGCGCGCCGGGGAGGACGCGTTCTCGCGCTCTTCCAACATTTCGCCGGCGGCGGTCTCGGAGGTCACCGCCGCGGCTCCGATCTTGCAAGCCGGGTCGAACTCATGGAGCCAAACCTCACGTCATCTTCCGGGTGAATCGACCGGTCGCCTTGAGCAGCAGGGTGAGGAACACGACGATGATGACGAGATAGACCTCCGCCACCATCGTCGCGTAGCCGACGTTCGAGCGATCGCGATATTCTCGGTAGACGAAGCTGGAGATCGTGTCGGTCGCCCCGCCCGGCCCCCCGGCGGTGACGTTGATAACGATGTCGGCGAGCTTCAATTCGAAAATGATGCGAAGCACGATCGCGGTCACGCTGACCGGCAGCATCAGCGGGAAGGTGATCTCCCAGAATGTCTGCCAGCCGTTCGCGCCATCGACCTTGGCGGCTTCCTTGACGTCGAGCGGCAGCGCCTGGAGTCCGGCGAGCAGCAGGATCACCATGAAGGGGATCCACACCCAGCTGTCCATGGCGATGATGCTGGTCCTGGCGATCCAGGGGTCGGTGAAGAAGGCCGGATGCTCCCATCCGAGGGAACGGGCGAAAGCCGCGAGCGGCCCGAAGCGGTTTTCCATGATCGACTTGCCGACCATCCAGCTGACAGCGACGGGACTCAGCATGAACGGCAGCAGAAAAGCCACACGGAAGAACTTGCGGGCGCGGATGTCTGCGTTCAAGAGCAGCGCGAGTCCAAAGGCGATCACATACTGGACGGCCACCGTCGCCACATAGAAGACCATGTTGCCGAGAGCGTTCCAGAAATAGGAGTCGCCCCACAGCGTGCGCAAATTTCCGAGCCCGTTGAAGTGATGGCCCGTTTCCGCGTTGAGGTTCCAGTCGGTGAAGGCGATGTAGAGGCCGAACAGGGTCGGGAAGATCACCATCGCGCCGGTGAACAGGAGCGCCGGCAGCACGAACAAACGCTGCCGTCCGACCTCGCCGTGCTGGAGAACCTGGCTGACCGCGAGGGCCACGCCCCAGGCGAGGAAGCCGTAAAGGGTCGGACGCCAATTCACGAAACCGATCGACAAGAAGCCGAGCACTTTCGCCAACTGAAGCCCGGCGACGACGAGGAGGAGCGCGGAGGCCAGCCGAAACACCCAGCGCCCGAGAACCGGCTGGCCGGGAAGGACGTCCTCGTGCGCCGTCTCGAGCTTAGCGCCAGTCACAGCTTCATGTCCGTTTCGACGATCATGATGCGGGCCTCGTGGCCTCCGTCGGTCCGCGGCGCGCCGCGGACCGAACGAGCGTCACGAAGCGCGACGGATGCTCAGGTCAAGCCCATCGCGATGCGATAGTACTTGACCTGGTTTTCGCGCCCGAGCTTGTCGGTCAGCTTATCCCAAGCCGCCGCGACGTTGTCGGCGCCCTGCTGCGCGGTCTCCTTGCCGGCGAACACCCTCTGCAACTCGTCTTCCGCGATGCTGTAATATTGGAAGATGCCGGGGATGCGCGGCTCGATCGCCGAGTTCGGGTGATTGTAGGATGTCGACTGCGAGTCCATGTACGATCCGATATACTTCTTATCGTAGCCGGCGAGCGCCCACAGATCGAGGTTGGTGTGGCTCTTGCGGTAGGGCTGGAAGCCCGAGGGGTAAGCCGCGGTCCACATCGACAGGTCCTTGCCGCCGAGATGCGCCGCGGCGCTCCAGGCCGCCTTGTGGCGCTTCGAATCGCTGTCGACGCCCTTCATCACATAGATGCCCCAGCCGAGATAGGCCATGTTCGGCGCCACGTTCGGACCGGTGGGCAGCTTCTCCCACTGCTTCGTCCGGATGTTGTAGACATCGTCCGACCCCGGAAGGATGTCGAAGTCGAGCACGTCGCCGATCGTCGCGGTGTCGCTGGTCCTCGCCACGGTGCCGATATCGCCCCACCACTCGAGCAGCGAGCCGGTGCCGGTGAGGAACTGCTGGAAGGCGGTTGTTCCGGGATCGGCGTTGATCTGGTCGGCCGGCTCATAGGGCAGTGCGTCGACGACGTCCTGGATCGCACGCACGAAAGCCGGGTTGTTGATCTGCGGCTTCAGGTTCTCGTCGAACAGCCAGTTCTTCTCGCCCGGGTGCTTCGCGTAAGCCGTCGCGCGGCTCGCGATGAAATAGAACTGGAACCCACCCCAAGGCTTCGGCTGGTCGAGGAAGCCGTAAACCTCTTTACCCTTGACCTTCTTGCCCTTGAGGAATTTGGTGACCTGCTGCACCTGCTGCCAGGTCTTCGGCGGCCCCCAGTCGTTCAAGCCGGCCTTGTCCTTCCAGTCCGCCCACTGCTTGGCGAGATCGGCGTCGCCGAAGACGTCGGTGCGTCTGTTCATGGTGTGGCAGTCGCTGTCGATGGTGACGCGATGAATCTTGCCGTTCCAGGTGCCGACCGGCGGCTTGAGGTAGTTGACGTAATCGTCGAAGTCGACCTGCTTCATAACCCAGTCGGGCATCTCGGAGAGCAGGTCCTTGACGCCCATATCGCCTTCGAACGGGGCGCCCATCTCGATGATGTCGAAATCGACGGTGCCGGTCGCGATCGACTGCTGCAGCCGCGCGTTGTAGTCGGCCTGGGCGAGATCGATCCACTTGATCGAAGCGCCGGTGTAGGCCTCCCATGGCTTCAGGAAGCCGCGGAACAGGAAGTTGTGCAGGTTCTGGTTGTTGAGGCCCATGAAGGAGAAGTTGACGCCCTTGAATTCGCCTGGCTGCACGTTGGCCTTGGTCGGCCCGAGGCAGAGCTCGCCCACCTTCTGCCAGTCGGCGTCGGTCGGCGACCCATTGCCGGCGCCCGGAATCTTCATGATCTGCGCCACGACGCTGTCGGCGGCGTAGGCGGGGCCTGCCGTAAAGGCGAGCGGGCCGCTTGCGGCCGCCGCGGCCGCGACGCCGGCCGCGCCCTTCAACACCTGGCGACGGCTGGCCTGCATCGCCATAAGCTGTTCGTAGACATGCACACGCATGAGTAGACCCTCCCGGTCATGAGGTGAGTGCTTCGCGTTTCCTCTCGCCCACGCCGACGACGACGGCGCGGATCTGTTCCGCCGACAGAGCCCGTGCGGCCCAGCCGCCGCTCAAGGGCGGATGGGCAAGACTAGGCAGGCGGTCCCATGCGAGTCAATCTGCGCAATGCGGCGGAAGATTGCTAGCGCCTGAACACCTTGCGGAAATGCGCGAGGATGCGTTCGCGTCCTTTCGCTCCGAGGGCGGCGGTGGCGTCTTTCGCCGAGCGGGCATACCACTGCTTGTCGGACGCCTTGGACAGATCGACGCCTTCCGGAAACAGCGCCATCATGAGGGACGTCTCTCCCAGGCCGGCGTGATCGAACGGATACCCGTCCATGGCTTCAGGCGCCATGAGGGCGTGCGCCTTGATCCAGTTGATCGGATCGTCGCCGGCCGCCTGCTGCGCGTAATAGTCCGCCATCTCCGCCTTTCCCCACCACCCCTCGCCGCGCTCCTTTTCCAGGAACGCGAAAATCGCCTGTCGGGCGGCGAGCTTGAAGGTGAGGTCGGTCGGCATGCCGACGGCGAAATTCTCGGTTTGATGGTGGATGACCACGTGGATGTTGCGAAAGCCGATTCGCAAGAGCCCGTGAAACATCGCCTTGGCGAAAGGCATGAGCGCCTCGGCGTCGACATGCAGCGTGCCGTTCCGCTCCGGCGGCTCGACCGCGTAGCTCGCCGCGCCGTAATAGAAGGGCGGCAGGATGACGAGGTTCATCTCCTTTTCGAGCAGACCGAGGACGCCTGTCACCGCGAGCGTATCCATCCCGACCGCCATGTGCTCGCCGTGGTATTCGAGCACCCCCAGGGGCAGAACGACCGGCCAGCGCTCGTCGATGGCGACGCGGATCTGATCGGGCAGCATCATTTCGAAACGCATCGAGATCGCTCCGAAGCGGCAGCAGGCCCTGGGCGCGCGCGGCTGCCTACTCGAGCCGCTTGCCGCTCTCCTGGTCGAACAGGTGGACGGCGCCCAAATTCGGCGTCACGGACAGAATTTCCCCTGGCCGCGCCGAAATCCGCTCGCGAAAAACGCCGACGACATGGTGGCCGCCCAGTTTGGCGACGACCTGGGTTTCCGAACCGGTCGGCTCGACGACGGAAATCTCGGTCTTCACCTCGCCGCCGAGCGCCAGATGTTCCGGTCGGATCCCGTAGACGCACGGCCGTCCGTCGATCCCGCTGGGGGCCGACTTCAGCGGCAATTCCACTCCGGCCTCGGTCACGAAGGAAGGCTTGCCGTTGACCCTCACCGTTCCTTTCAGCAAATTCATCGCCGGCGAACCGATGAAGCTCGCGACGAACAAAGTCCCCGGCCGGTCGTAGAGGTCCAGCGGCAGTCCCGCCTGCTCGACGACGCCGTCGCGCATGACGACGATCCGGTCCGCCATCGTCATCGCCTCGACCTGGTCGTGCGTCACGTAGATCGTCGTCGTCTTCAGCCGCTGGTGCAGTTCCTTGATCTCGGCGCGCATCTGCACGCGCAGCTTGGCGTCGAGATTGGACAACGGCTCGTCGAACAGGAAAACCCGGGGGTCGCGAACGATCGCCCGTCCCATCGCGACGCGCTGGCGCTGGCCGCCGGAGAGCTGCCGGGGATAGCGTCGGAGAAAGGGCGTCACATGCAGGATCTCCGCCGCGCGCTGCACCCGGGCCTGAATTTCCGCTTTCGGGATATGCCGGAGCTTCAGCCCGAAGCTCATGTTCTCCGCCACGGTTTTGTGCGGATAGAGGGCGTAGTTCTGAAAGACCATGGCGATGTCGCGGTCTTTCGGAGAGAGGTGGTTGACCACCCGGGCGCCGATCTTGATCTTCCCCTCGGCGATCGACTCGAGCCCCGCGATCATCCGCAGCAAGGTCGACTTGCCGCAGCCGGAGGGTCCGACCAGCGTGACGAATTCGCCGTCGGCGATCGAGATCGACACCCCGTGGATGACCTCGACGCTGCCGTAGGACTTGCGCACATTGACAACGTCGACCGATGCCATTCTTCTCCTCCCAGAGCACGGTCCGCACACGAACGTCGCCGCGTTCGCGACAGCGTAAGGCATCATGCTCGCGGCGTCGAGCGGCGCCGGAAGCCGGCGATTCGGGGCGCGGGCCGCCTCTGACGCCAGTGCCGAGGCCGGGCAAAGGGAGAGAAGCGCAGTGGATGCAGACGGGCAAGTCGTTGGGGTAGCCTTGTCGAAGGCGAGCGCCGCCGGCGTCGAGGGCTCGCGGCCATGACTGCGACGACGACGCCGAGGATAGCGGTCATCGGCAGCAACATGGTCGATCTCGTGACCTACGTGAAGCGCATGCCGGTCCGCGGCGAGACGGTCGAGGCGCCGAGCTTCGAGATGGGACACGGCGGCAAGGGCGCCAACCAGGCTGCTGCGGCGGCCAAGCTCGGCGCCTCGGTCGTCATGATCACGGCGGTCGGCGACGACATGTTCGCCGACGCCACCGTCCGCAATCTCGACCGGCTCGGGATCGACACGCGCTACGTCAAGCGCGTGGCGGGCATGTCGAGCGGCGTCGCGCCGATCATGGTCGAGCCTTCGGGCGAGAACTCGATCCTCATCGTCAAGGGGGCCAACGCCGACCTCTCTCCCGCCGACGTCGAGGCCGCCGCCGATATCCTCGAGGCCTGCGATCTCATCCTGCTGCAGCTCGAGATCCCGCTCGAGACCGTCTATGCGGCGATCGCCTTCGGCAAGCGCCACGGCGTGAGGACGGTCCTCAACCCGGCCCCGGCCACGCCCGAGCTCGATCCGGACCGGATCCGCGACGTCAGCTTCTTCATCCCCAACCAGACCGAGCTCGCGATCCTCACCGGACTGCCGGTCGAGACCGAGGCGCAGACCGCCGCGGCCGCGCGGCGCCTGATCGACAGCGGCGTCGGCACGGTGATCGTCACCCTCGGTTCGCGCGGCGCGCTGCTTGCGTCGGCCGCCGGCGTCCGAAGGATAGAGGCGGTCCCGGTGACGCCGGTCGACACGACCGGCGCCGGGGACGCCTTCGTCGGCAGCTTTGCTCGCTACTTCGCCGGAGGCGCCGGCCTCGAGGCCGCGCTTCGCCAGGCGGCGCGCTACGCGGCCCATTCCGTGACCCGGCGCGGCACGCAGAAGGCCTACGCGTCCGAGATCGAGTTCAGGAATTTCTGCGAAACGCTCGACTCGCCCGCGCTGTCGCGCGGGGTGCTGGACTATTAGGCGTTCGCTCAAGAGGCCCGACTTGGCCGCCTGCCGTCCTTGAAATGGTAGCCAACGGCGAGTCGAAAACCATCAAGGTGGGAATGAATCAACGCACCCCCGCAAGCGAGCTTCGACGCATTCCCGCGCAAGTCCTCGATCGTCTGGAAGGGGCTACCCGTCGCTGAGCGTCATCGTCGCCACCGTCACATGCGGCCAGAGCACGCCATTGAATATCAGGATCACGAGCTGCGAGTACTGCAGCTGCAAATATGTCGAGTGCTCCCAGTACGGCTCGAGCTCCCTCACCGGCGGGCATGGGTCCCCCGGCCCCTCATGCAGCGGCATCGGCGGCGGACCTGGGTTGCGCACCCATTCGATCCAGAAGGTCGCACTTGCCGAATAGACAAAGGCATTGGGGATTGGGGCCGGCTGAAAAGCTGAGGGAGCGGGTGACGTCCCGGGGGCGGGCGGCGGCGTTCGGGTGGCGACCCCGAGGAACGGAATGTTGCTCACGGTCTCGTACAGGCTGCCGATGCCTTCGGTAGGCTTGCCATCCGCAGACAGGACATCGGTGGTCAGATGGATTTCGATGTGACCAAGGATATCTTGGTGTTCTATCGCTTCCCGCAGCACGGAATTAGGGTCATCAATAAAATGCTGGAAATGCTCAGGGTACGGGCCAGTGCTCAAACCAGCCGGCGTTGGCGACGCCGTAACCAGCGTGTCGACCGAAATCTTGACCTCCGGAACGGGATGTGCGGCGCCGGTCAGCGTGAGCGGCTGGATGCCGAGGGCCGGCGGATTTGGCCCCGGAGGAGGCGGAGGGGTCTGGCCGGCGGCCGTCACGGGATAGAGCGGAAACGAGGCTGCCGAGACTCCCGGATAATTCGTGAAGGGCCGGAGGTGCGGAATATGCGGCTTGCCAGGCTTCGGATGATTGCCGGGGCTCGGCCCCTGCATCAGCACCGTGGTGCCGTGCGGGATGCTGCCCATCCGCACGATCGTGTCCCGGTTCACAAGAGTGCCTCCCGTCCCGTCCGCGGGCTGGCTGCTTGCGGGCACCTTCATGAACAGCCCCGGCTCGATATGCAGCGCCTGGGCCGCCGTCTGGGAATAGCCGTGCGGGTGGACATGCGGGGAAGGCTTTGGATCGGAGTCCCTCACCCGCTGTAGGTAATGCAGGCCATATAGGCTGAGATCCGGCTGCGGGTCTACGCCACGGTTCGGCACGACGCCGGGGATGATGTGAAAGTCAAAGCTGTCGTCCGTCAGGTTCAACTCGAGGAACCGCCTGGTCGCAACGCCCACCGGCTCCGATTTCTGGTTATGCGGCCGCCAGATCGCATTGAAACCAGGCCCTCTCCAGGTTCCATTCAGAAAGGCGAGCGGACCTAATTGCAATGCGGTGGTCAGCGGTCCTTGCTGGAACCGCGGCGGCACGCGGTGATGCACTGGCGCACCCGGCCGGGCGTTCGAATCAACTTGGGTCAAGACTATCTCCTCATCCGTATCTCTGGGGAAACCGACGCTCCACCGAGCGCGGCACAAAAACCAAGGGAATAGCCCTGCTGCAAGATGGCAAACTCGTCACGCACTTGCCGAGGGCTAAAGGTGAATTAAGCCCAAAAACAAAAGCGTACGCCCAAGACACACGACGTACTCAAGTTAAAATATGTTTGTGCCCAAGGTTATGTCAGCTTGCTTTTGGACCGTTCGACGAAATAACCACTGCACTGTCAACCTGCGCTACCATCGCACGAAAAGCACAATTCCGCCCACGTCGCTGTGACGGCCGTCACACCTTAGACAACACATGGGGCATATTACGGTTTATGCCTCTCCCGCAGGAAAGGTCTTGCAACGGGCGCGGCAATTCGCATTCCAGCTGGGCGCCGCCTCGGCCGCATGGAGCCAGCGCCGGGCGCGGTGGAGCGGCACGCTTTCACACCCCGAGAAATGCAGGGGGCCAGAGACGTCCGGCCCGACGGATGGATCCCCGCTTTCGCGGGGATGACAAGTGTTATCGACGGCGGACAACACATTCTTGGACCACCAGTCCCAGGCCGCGCCCTTGCAGTGGATGGCTCATTGCCCCGACTGCGACGGCCGAGCGCATCATCGCTGGCGCCCCTGCCCGTCCGAGGTGCCTGCCGTCACTGAGCCAGGCGCCCCGGCCCGAAGCCGGCGCCATTGCTGGCGTCATTGGCGCCGCCTTGATAGGTCACCCGCCAGATCGCGCCCCCTTCGTCGTCGGTGACGAGCAGCGCGCCGTCCTTCGTCACCGCGACGTCGACCGGACGGCCCCAGACCCTGATGGGATCGGCGACGAAGCCCGTGAGGAAATCCTCGTAGACGCCGGTCGGCTTTCCATCCTTGATGATGAGCCGCACCACCTTGTAGCCGGTGCGCTTGGCGCGGTTCCACGAGCCGTGGAACGCGACGAAGGCGGAGCCCTTGAAATCGGCGGGAAATTGTCCGCCCTCGTAAAAGGTGATCCCGAGCGGGGCGGAATGGGCGTCGAACAGCACGTCGGGAACGGTCGCCTTCCCCGCAAGGTCCGGGCGCTGGCCCGTGTGACGCGGGTCCTCGTGGGAGCCGATGTAATACCACGGCCAGCCATAGAAGGCGCCTTCGGCGACGCGGGTCGCGAAATCGGGCGGGAGGTTGTCGCCGAGGCCGTCGCGCTCGTTGACCGCGCACCACAGGTCCCCGCTGCCCGGCTGCACGGCCAGGCCCGAACAGTTCCTCAAGCCGGTGGCGAAGACGCGCTCGTTTCCCCCGTCGGGATCGAAGGCGAGCACGTCGGCGCGGCGCCGCTCCTCGCCGAACGCGGCCCCGAGCGGCGACGAGGCGATCTCCGCCGGGCCGGGCGCCGGGGCGCCCTCGTCGTCGTTGCTCGCCGAGCCGACCGAGACGAACATCGTCTTGTCGTCGGGCGAGAAGGCGATGTCGCGCGTCCAGTGCCCGCCCCCCGCGGGCAGGCTCCGCACGACCGGCTCCGCCGCGCCGGAAGCCTTCAGGTCGCCGTTGCGATAGGGAAAGCGCCAGACCGCGCCGGGCGTGGCGGCGTAGACGAAGCGCGGCTCGGCGCCCGAGGGAAAGAAGGCGATGCCGTAGACGCGCGGCAGGTCGGCGGCGAAGATCTCGCCGTGAGCAGGCCCGCCGCCGGTCGGGTCGGCGTGAAAGACGAGAATGCGGCCCGCCCCGCTCTCGGCGACGAAGACGTCGCCGTTGGGAGCGGTCCTGATGACGCGTGGCGCGGCGAGACCCGAGGCGAAGAGATCGACGGCGAAGCCCGGCGGCGCCTGGGGGACGACGGCCGGCGTCCTCGGCGCGCTCCTCGGGAAATTGGCCGCCGAGCGTGTGGCGAAGGGCGGGGGCATGTCGGCCGGGGTGATCAGCCGGCGCACCCCCGGCGCGTCGGTCATCCAGTCGCCGAAGGCGGCGGACCCGGTCAGCACCCGGCCGTCGGCGGCGAGCGCCGTCGCGGCGGCGAGCGAGCCGGCGAGGAGAAGCAAGCCTGTCCGCATCGTTTCCCTCCCTGGAGAAGACCTATCAACCGGCGCTGAGGAGCCGCGGTTCCTCTTGTCGGCGACGCCAGGCGTTCGCGCCTCCCAAGTGGTGACCGCGCACCCCTTCCGTCAGCTTGCTGTCAGCTTGCTGGGAAGGCGGCGCACACGCCCGATCGGGCGTTGCCTGCAGCTTCGACGCAAGTCGCATTGCGCGACGATCGTTGCGAGCCCTTGGCCGCAGCGGCTGGAAAAGGCCAAGAGCGCGCTGCCCGCCGACGAGACCGTTGAAAGGGCGGCGGAGCGGCTCGGCTATTTCGCCGCCCGCAGCTTCCGCTGCCTTCCGACGTAAAGCCGTTCGAGATCGCGGCAGTGGACCTCGCGGTCGGGATCGCGAACAGTCTGCGCCCAGTGTCGAGTGGCGCGATTTAGAGCCGAACGGGCTGATCAGACGGTATGTCGAGCGGCAGCGAAACTCGACTGTTGCGGGACTCAGGCGTCGTGCGAACAACGTCGTGCGAACAACTATGTCGATGCCGAGGCTGGCGTTCGCCGCCATTCAAAAGCCGCCAGCGCGGCCATCACAATTGTGACGACGACCAGTCCGACCACGATCATCCGCTCCACCGATCCATCGTGCTGATCTGGATCCCAGCCCGACACAAACTCAATCCAGTCCGGAAATATCGGCGTGATGAGGGCCAACAGACCGGTAATCGCGGCCCAACCGATTTCGACCCAAAACAGACGTCGAAAACTCCGTCGCATTTGGAACTCCCTCAGATGTCGACCGCGCCTCGCCCTTGGTGGCCAGCGCGCGCCGCCCGTCAGCGATCCTCGTCGTCGTCCTCGTCGTCGTCACAGCACGGATAGCCCTGCCGGCAGGAAGGATGCTTGTCGCAACAACCCTTGCGGCAATCGTCGCAGTCTTCCTTGCGGCGATCGTCGCAACCCTCTTTGCAGCCGGCATCCCAAATCGTATACGCCAGCACTTCGACGAATTTGACCGGCGTCGCCGGGTCATCGCTCTCAATTACCAGCTCGCAAGGGCGAGGACACTTTTCGTTGGCGCGGTATTGAATGACAGCCGGAAGGCACGAGCCGGGCCGCAGCTTCGCCGGGAAGGGGTTGTTCAGCAACCTCCAGTGACGGCTTCTGCGCTTGAAGCGCACGCTGGTCACGTTGAGCGCGCAGTCGCCCGTATTGCAGATCGAGAGGATGCGATCCGCGCAGCACCCGGCGTTGACTCCGCCAAAGGTCGTTGACCCGGCGACCGTGAGCTTGCCTGGAGGCGCGTCGCCGGAAACTTTGATGCTGATCGGGCTCGCGGGATCGTCGCTCGTGAGTGTGATCGTCCCGGTCTTGGAGCCGAAGCCGAGAGGCTTGAACCGTATCGGTACGGGAAGGGCGTCGCCGGGCCCGACCGTGATCGGGTAGGACAACACTTCTGGCGCGAGGAAATCGCCGGAGCTGGACGAAATGCCGGTAATGGAAAGGGCGCACTTGCCGCTGTTGGTCACGATGAGCGGCTCGTCGGCGAAAGAGCCGACGCAGACGTCGCCGAAGCTTCCGGCATTGGCAATGATCAGGTTCGCCTTGGGCGCAGCAAGGATCCCGGAGACAGGCACAACGTGCGGCCCCGCCGGGTCGTTGCTGACGATGGTGATCGCGCCGGCCTTCGGACCATCGGGGGCGGAAGGCTGAAAGCGGATGACAACATCGATCGAGTTGCCGGGGCCGATTACGAGAGGATAGGAAAGCACGCTCGGCGCGAGAAAGTCCGGGGACCCGACGATGTCAAGGATCGTGAGCGGGCAGCGGCCGGAATTACTGATCGTAAGGATTTCGTCGGCGAACGACCCGAGACACACGTTGCCAAAGGCGCCGGCGTCGGCGATCGCAGTCGCCAGCCGCGGCGTTGGCGCATCCCCGGAAACGGCGACCGCGTGAGGCCCCGCCGGATCGTTGCTGATGATGGTGAGCGTCGCAGCCTTAGGTCCGGGGCTAGTCGGCTCGAAGCGGACGATCACGTCGAGAGATCCGCCCGGGTCCACAACCAGGGGGTAGGAGAGAACGCCGGGCGCAATGAAATCCGGAGAAGAGGAAACGATGTTCGAAATCAATAAGAGATTTGGACCGGTATTATTGATGGTTAGCAGTTCGTCAGCAAACGAACCCACGCAGACGTTGCCGAAATTCCCGCTGTCGGCGATGGCGGTGGCCACGGCGGCGGCCGCGAGTGGCGCGCCCCAGATTTCTTCAGAGCCACCGCTCCGGCGATCGGTCCAGCAGGCGAAGAAGCGTCCCGCATGGCCAGTCAAGCCAATATAGTCGCCGTACTGGAAGTTGAGCGTTGCACCTGCCACCGTTTCGTCGGTTTCGGCGGTGGCAACCTGCAAAGGAACTGTCCAGGTGGCGCCGAAATCGTAGGAAGCCTGCATCCAGAGTTCGGCCTTTCGGCGCCCGGGATCGTTTATGGTGTCGTAGTAAACGACCATGAGAACACCGCTCGAACTCATCAACGGCCAAACGCGGGAAAATCTGGTCGTTCAGCGAACTCTGACCATTAAGTTGAAGGGGCGCATCCCAAGTAGCGCCGCCGTCGGTGGAGCGAGCGAACCAGATGCGGCTCTTGCAGATGGACGCCACATTGCTGCCCGGCTCGCTGCCGGCGGAGCTGCAACCAACGCCGCCGGCAAGATCGGTCCAAACGGCATAGACGAGATTCTCAGCGGCGGTGCGATATGCGCCCCCAGAAAGGTAAATAAGCACGCGGCGGCCGTCTTGCGCTGGTACTCCGATGTTAAAGGCTCCGATGGTGTTCGCGATTGTGACCGGCGCGCCGAACGTTGAACCGCCGTCAGTGGATTTCGCGACGAACAAGTGCTGGCTGCCGGTATCGGGCCAAAAGGCGAAGACATCGCCATGAGAATTGGTCTTGATGTCGCCGCCGATGGCGGTTCCGGTTGTCTCTCCCCCACTTATCTGCTGCGGTGCGCTCCATGCTCCACCGGGGCCGGGCCGCACGGAAACGAAGCACGGACCCCCGTTGTGCCAGATGAGATACATGTTGTCTTTAAATGGCGAAGATGAATTGTGATCCACCCAGAAAGCCTGCTTGTCCATGGCCGTCTGGGTACCCGTAATCGTGGAATCGAAAGTCCAGGTACCGCCGCCGTCGGAGGACTTGTAGGCGCGCAGGACCAGGGCCAAGGTGGGACTAATGCCGATTGTCACCGACCAGGCGGTTCCATCAGAAGTCCAATCGATTGTGGGATCGCCCTGGCGAGCGTCGCCGGCGAACCCTGGCAGGCTGGACTGCAGCCAGGTGGCGCCGCCGTCAGCGGAATGATGCATCGGCTGGTTTCCACCGAGCTTGGTGGAAGCGCATATGATCTGGTCCAGGTTATTATAGTTAAAACGGATGTCAGATTCTTCGCGCGAATCGCCCGGGTTGGAACCGGAAAGACGGATATTGGCCGGCATGCTCGCCTCCCCTCCAGATTACGGCGCTCGTTGCGGCTCCAGGTCTTGATGCTCGAGCATCCACAAATACAAATCCCTCAAGGCAAGGGGATACCCGCCGGTTGGATCGTGCGCAGGGACGCGCAACTCCGGATGCTGTTTCCACCAATAAACTCTTAACCAGGGAGGCAACCCCAATTTGTCATCCGCTTCCTCCGGGCGCAGCCTATCGAAGTCCTGATTCTCGCGTATCAACTTCTCGAGCGCGCTTCCCGGGATGACCTTCGAGGCTCTCAGTTGCTCCTCGAGGGAGGGCCATACCGGTTCCCGCTCGCGATATTGCTCCCGCTCGCGGTCATCCCGGTCCCGATCGTCCTCGTCGCCGCGACGGGGCCCGCCGCGCCTTCCTCTACCGGCCATTGCAACCTCCCTCTCAAGTGCCGCCCTGATCTGCCCTCAGCAGGAGTCGGGCGCACGGTCAGAAAACGGCTTTTTGGGGACGGTCACCTTCCCGATCGAACCGTCGCGCCGGGAGATTTCACCGGGTCGCCGACGCTCTTAAACTATGCGGCAAATCGTTGTCGGAATAATGGCGCGTACCGCATGCCCAGGTCGCTTTTTGCTCCGGCAGGCGAGAGAGCGCTGACGGCCTTCTAGATCAGCGGGGCGCACTCCGGACGGCTGGAGTCGACGTATTGCAGTTATTCGTTTGCTCGCGGCTTCGAACGGTCAAGACCAGCAACAGCCTTTCTCGACCGTTCGACGCAGCCACAATATGACGATCTTTAGCTCCTCTTGGCGTCAAGCATCGCGCTTTCCTTAAAGAGGAAACCAGCAGCGCCCGCGCCGATCAGCGGCGCGATAATGAAGAGCCAGAGCTGTGCAAAGCGTTCCGGGTTCGAGGCGATGCCGACGAGCGCCGGGCCGATCGAGCGGGCCGGATTGACAGACGTGCCGGTGATGTTGATGCCGACGAGATGGATGACGACCAGCGTCAGCCCGATGGCGAGGCCGGCAAAGCCCGTCGGCGCGAAGGGGTGCGTGACGCCGAGGATGCAGACCAGGAAGAGAAACGTGCCCACCACCTCGAAGACGAAGGCCGACACGACGTTGTACTCGCCGATATAGCCGGGGCCCCAGCCGTTTTGGCCAAGCCCACCATCCCAGCCCTGCGTTTTGCCCGAGAGAATGAGATAGAGCACACCCGCGCCGACGATTGCGCCGAGCACCTGGGCGATCCAGTAGCGGGTCATTTCGCTTGCGCTCATGCGGCCCGCGACAAAGACCCCGAAGCTGACCGCCGGATTGACGTGGCAGCCTGAGATCGGCCCGATGCCGTAGGCCATGGCGACGATCGCAAAGCCGAAGGCGCTTGCGATCCGAGCAGATTGATCGCCCTGGGCCCGAGCCCATGCTGCCGACGACTGCCGCCCCGCAGCCGAAGAACACCAGAGCGAAGGTTCCTATGAATTCCGCAACCGATTTATTCATGCCTGGTTTCCGTTCCTTCGCTTTCGTTGCGCACAGGTTCTTCAATCCCTGCGGAATAAATCTGTGTGCTGCTCGTCGGGCTGGTTGGTTCTCTCGTGGCCTATGGACAGGAGTCCCAGAAGCCGTTCCGCTGGCTCGGGTCGCTGTAGTACCAGCACAGGCCCGGCTGCGGCGGCGGCGGCGCCCAGGCGACCGCCGTGCCGGCGGCGAGGACGCCGATCGCCGCGCCCGCCGCGATCGCCCCGCCCGGCGCCCAGCGATAGGGTCGCCCGACCCAGGCGCCACGATAGACGCCGCCGTGATAGCCGACGCCGCCGACGCGATTGACGTTGGCGTTGCGGTTGACGTTCACGTTGGCGTTGCGGCTCACGTTGCGATTGACGTTCATGTTGCGGTTGACGTTGTGGCCGCGATTGACATGGGCGCCGCCGTGCCGCTGCACCACCGCCGCTCCTGGCTCGGTGAGCGCCAACAGGCTGACTGCGGCCATCGCCGTTGCGGCCAAAATTTTCGAAACTTTCATCACTGACTGCCCTTCCTCTTTGCTTTCGTCTTGCTTTTGGAAACGAACGCCTTTCCGGCGTCTTGGTCTTGTTTGGCCGGCGCGGGTGAGCATCCTCTTCCGGGAGCGCAGCGCCTATTTGAGGTCCACGGTCACCACGCCGATCTTCCCGCTGAATCGGAACGGCTGGCGGTCGAAATAGTCGAACGACACGGGCGACCCGAGGTCCACGCCGACGTCGAACGTCTCGCTCGCCGAGAAGGCGCCGGCGACCGTCCGCTTGACGGCGACGCGCATCGCTTCCTGCCCGTCGACCGTGATCGCGACGTCCGCAGGGCCGCCGGGCTTGCCGATAGAGGTGTCGACGATGATCCGGTGCTTGCCGGGGCCAATCGGCGCATCGGACCGGCCGATGTACCGCTCGATCATCATCATGTTGTATTCGTAGACGAGCTGGCCCTTGTCCATGTAGAGGGTCAGGCCGCCGCCGATGCCGCCGAGCGCATAGATGACGCCCGACCCATCTGGGCCTGCCGTCTCTAGCTCCACCGTGACGCGATTGCTTTCGCGCCCGAGACCGGGACCAGCGAATTCAGGCAGGCGAGTCGTCGTCGAATCAAAGTCCCAGTGGGTATAGGGGACTTTGACCCGGTCCTCCGGATGGAGGCGCGTCCACAGACCCGCGCCGATCGGAAAGACCTGGTTGTCCTTGGCTTCCGCAAGGAACAGCTTCTTCATCTCGGCGAGGCGTTCCGGCTCCTTGTCGGCGAGGTCGTCGGCCTCGGAGAAGTCGCGGCGGATGTCGTAAAGCTCCCACCGATCCTTGTTGGCGTCCCAGGTGTCGAGCCCCGGCGTGACCGGCAGCCACGGGATCAGCGGACCGAAAGCCGCTGCAATCCATCCGTCGTGGTAGATCGCGCGGCTGCCGTTGTTTTCGAAATACTGCGTCAGCTTGCGGCCCGGCGCTGCAGGGTCGCCAAAGGCATATCTCATGCTGACGCCGTCGATCGGCAACTGCTTCCATCCGTCGACCACGTCGGGCGGCTTGACGCCGAGGATGTCGTATATCGTTGGCGCAATGTCGTTGACGTGGTGGAACTGCGGTCTCGGCGTCTTGTCGGGCTTGATGCCCTTGGGCCACGAGATCACCAGCGGGTTGCGCGTGCCACCGAAATGCGAAGCGACCAGCTTCGTGTAGCGGAACGGCGTATCGCCGGCCCAGGCCCAGCCGGCATGATACATGTTGTCGGTCTTGGCGGTGCCGAGCGCGTCGAGGCCGCCGATCTTGTCCAGCGCGGCCAGCTGCTGCTCGATCGTGTTGGGGATCATGTTCTGCGCGAGGAGCTCGCTGATCGTGCCGTTCTGGCCTTCGGCGCTCGACCCGTTGTCTCCGAATACATAGAAGATGATCGTGTTCTCGCGAACGCCCATCTTCTCGAGCCCATCGACGAGCCGGCCGACCTGCGCGTCGACATGCTCGACGAAACCGGCGAAGACTTCCATCAACCGCCGCTGGAAGGGACGCTGCGGTTCCGGGATGCTGTCCCATGACGCCATCGTGTCGGCGCGCGCCGTGAGCTTCGTGTCCGGCGGAATCCAGCCGATATCCTTTTGCCGCTTGAATACGCGCTCGCGGTAAGCGTCCCAGCCGTCATCGAACTTGCCTTTGTATTTGTCCGCCCAATCCTTGAAGATGTGATGCGGCCCGTGTGCGGCGCCCGGCGCCCAATACATCATGAAGGGCTTATCGGGCGCAAAGGCGCGGTGCTTGCGAAGCCACGCCAGCGCCTTGTCCGCCATGTCCGAACTCAGGTGATAGGTCGGCTCGTGCGGCGGCTCGATCGGAACCGTGTTCTCGAACAGGCGCGGCTCATATTGCGAAGTTTCGCCCGCCATGAACCCGTAGAAGTAGTCGAAGCCGTAGCCCGTGGGCCAACGGTCGAACGGCCCCATCGCGGTCGTTTCCGTCGCCGGCGTATTATGCCATTTGCCGAAGGCCGAGGTTTTGTAGCCGTAATCGCGCAGCACCTGCGCGACCGTGGCCGCGCTCTTCGGGATGACGCCGGTGTAGCCGTCGAAATCGAGCGCGCGCTCGGCGATCGTGCCCGACCCGACGCGCTGGTGATTGCGCCCGGTCAGCAGCGCCGCACGCGTCGGCGAGCAGATCGAGGTGGTGTGGAACTGATTGAACGCGACGCCATCGTTGGCGAGGCGCGTCAATGTCGGCGTGTGGACCTCGCCGCCGAGCGTGTCGGCAAGGCCAAAGCCGACGTCGTCTAGAAGCACGATCAGGATGTTCGGCGCGTCGGGCGGCAGATGGTTCGGCTCGGCGCGCCGGACATGCTTCGACTCCTGCAATGTCGGCCCCGCGGTGCTCGCCGTGGGGACCGGCGGAAACGGCAGAACCGAGCCGAGTGCGTCACGGACCTGCTGAGCGAACGCCGAGGTCGTTTCCTTGCCCGCGATGACCGCGGCGCCGATCCCTGCGCCGAGGCCATTGATGATTTTCACGAGGCGGCGTCTCGTCATGCCACTTGTCCGAAGCTTCTCTGGCGCTTTTCAAGAAAACTCTCTCCCGTTGAATCTGTACTACCCGCCGATCACCGTTATTTTTGGCGGCTGCCACGTCTGGTTCACGATGTCTTCCGCCGGCAGGTACGTGCGCAGGTCATGAAGAACTGCCCGTCGGCGGCGGGCAACCAGTTGCTTTCCTTGTCCGCGCCCGGCGAGTTCTTCTGCTCGCGGCAGGCGGCAGGCGGCGTTTCATCAGCTTTCGCCATTTGAGCTTTGCCGAGATTGGCCAATGCGGCCGCAAGCCCTAGAGCAATCAGCGAGCCCGCAATGACCTGGCGCCAAGTGAGCGTATTTCTGTTACGCATGAGTCACCTTCGACCGCCTTGGAGCTGTCTCGAATGCTCCACCCGCCGTGAACCAATTCGGCGATCTCCGCCGCCGCTGATTCACCCCAAAAAGCGCCAGCGCGCCGCAACACGGCGGAGCCATAGCCGGAATTGGAAAGCCGGATTGACCGCCGGCGATCAGTCGGCAAAGATTCCTTCCGTGTCTCCGGCCTGATGCGGCGCGTCGCAGCTGCACGGCGCGATGAATGACTGATATCGTCCGTTCTCGGACGATCAATCTGAGGAACCATGCCCACACTGCCGCAAGCGCATGCGATCGTCTCGCGCGAAGGCTGGCTGAACTTCACGCCGCCGCCGTTTCGGCAGACTGTGCTTGAGCATTGCAAACTGCAGCAATTGAAGGCCGGCGCGACGATCTATTCAGTCGGCGATCCGCCGGGCGGCATGTTCGGCCTGGTTCGCGGCAGTTTTGCCCTGTCCATCGCGCCCGGCGAACGCGGCCCTTACGTGGCGCATTTCGCCAGGCCCGGCACCTGGTTCGGCGAGGCGGCGGCCTTCACCGAGCAGCCGCGGCGGATTGGCTTGGCGGTCACGCGGGACTCAAAATTCTTGCATTTGTCTCTTCCCGCGATCCGCGAGATGGTGACGGCCGACCCGGGCGCGTGGCGATTTTTCGGCCTCGCGGCCATCGCTCATTATGACACCGCCATCGGCGCCGCGGACGACCTTTTGATCCGCGACCATGTCAAGCGCAGCGTCGGCGTGCTGCTGCGCCTCGGCGGCTGCCGGTATCGCACGCCGCCCAGCGCCCAGCCGATCGAAGTCGACGTCAGCCAGGAAGATTTCGCCATCATGACTAACCTCGCGCGCACGACCGCGGGGACGGTGCTCAGGACGTTCGAAGCGTTGGGCCACGTCAAAGTCTCCTATCGGCGCGTCCGTATCCTGGAGCCTGACGCATTGAGGGCAATGCTCAAAGGCTGACCAGAACGCCCTCGGACGGACCTTCTGGAGGCGACGATGGGTGATATGACTCGTTCGCAGAGCCGTCGGCGAACGACCCCTATTTCAGCATTGCGGGCGTCCGCGCCGGCTTCGGCTGATTACAATGCGTTGGAACGCCTCCTTTCCGCCCGTGCCATTCGGCCATCATCGAACAAAACAAGAACTTTTTCTTGACTCCCAATTGTTTTACGTGTTATCCGAAGAAAGCGGTCCGCCTCTCGCTGCCTCATCCGGGCGAGCGATGGATCGGGCGTGGCGAAGGAAAGCTGGCGAAATTGCACACGTTGGCGCCGAACGGGCCGAACCCATTTGCTCGCCTTCAGGACCGCGCGCGCTGCTCGGCTGCGGCCGACGGCTACGGCGCGGGAAGAGGCGTTCAAAGCGGACTTTGGAGATCGCCGAGCCGAAATCGCCGCGCCGCCCAGACCTTGGCCGGCGTTTACGGCTCGGAGGATGCTCGCCGCCGGACGCTGACGACCCGAGATCCGGAATTTCTTTCCTTGGGGCTCCGCTTTAGCGCGCAACTCCATGAAACGGCTGGATTCAAGCACGGAAGTTGCTTCCCCTGGGGTTCCTTTTCCTTCCCCTGCGGTTCCTTTTCCTTCCCCTGCGGTTCCGCTTCTTTCCCCCGGCGTTCCACTTGCTTCCCTTGGAGCGAACGGCAAGATCAGGATGAGGTCGACCTTGAAGCGCGTGATCCTATTTAGCAGTATGCCCTCTCACTCCCACTCGATCGTCCCCGGCGGCTTCGACGTCACGTCATACACCACCCGGTTCACGCCCTTGACCTCGTTGATGATGCGGGTCGCGGTGCGGGCGAGAAAACTCATGTCGTAGGGAAAGAAGTCGGCGGTCATGCCGTCGACCGAGGTCACCGCGCGCAGCGCGACGACGCTGTCGTAGGTGCGCCCGTCGCCCATCACCCCGACGGTGCGCACCGGCAGCAGCACGGCAAAGGCCTGCCAGATCCTGTCGTAGAGGCCGGCCTTGCGGATCTCGTCGAGATAGATGGCGTCGGCCTTGCGCAGGATGGCGAGTTTTTCGCGCGACACCGGCCCCGGGCAGCGGATGGCGAGGCCGGGGCCGGGGAACGGGTGGCGGCCGACAAAACGCTCCGGCAGGCCGAGCTCGCGCCCCAAGGCGCGAACCTCGTCCTTGAACAATTCGCGCAGCGGCTCGACCAGCCTCATGTGCATGCGCTCGGGGAGACCCCCGACATTGTGGTGGCTCTTGATCGTCACCGACGGCCCGCCGGTGATCGACACGCTTTCGATCACGTCGGGATAAAGGGTGCCCTGCGCGAGGAACTCGACCGGCCCCTTGCCGTCGGTCGCGATGCGGCGCGCCTCGGCCTCGAACGCGTCGATGAAAAAACGTCCGATCGTCTTGCGCTTCGCCTCCGGATCATCCAGCCCCTCGAGCGCGGCGATGAATTCGTCGGACGCGTCGATATGGACGAGCGGGATGTTGTAATGGCCGCGGAACAGGGAAACCACCTCCTCCGCCTCCCCCTCGCGCATCAGGCCGTGATCGACGAAGACGCAGGTCAGCTGGTCGCCGACGGCCTCGTGGATCAGCACCGCCGCGACCGCCGAATCGACGCCCCCCGACAGGCCGCAGATGACCCGCCCCTTGCCGACCTGCGCGCGGATGCGCCGGGTCTCCTCGGCGCGGAAGGCGGCCATCGTCCAGTCGCCCTTCAGGCCCGCCACTTTGTGCAGGAAATTGGCGATGAGTTTCGCCCCGTCGGGGGTGTGGACCACCTCGGGGTGGAACATGGTCGTGTAATAGCGGCGCTTTTCGTCCGCCGCGACGGCGTAGGGCGCGTTCTCCGACACGGCGTAGACGCTGAAGCCGTCCGGCAGGCGGGTCACCCGGTCGCCGTGGCTCATCCACACCGGATAGCGGCCGCCCGTCGCCCAGACGCCGTCGAACAGGGTGCAGGCCTCCACGATCTCGACGTCGGCGCGGCCGAACTCCGCGGCGTGCCCGCCCTCGACCCTGCCGCCGAGTTGCTGGCAGAGCGTCTGCTGGCCGTAGCAGATGGCGAGGATGGGCGCGCCGCTCGCGATGATCGTTTCGGGCGCGCGCGGACTGCCGGCTTCCGGAACCGAGGCGGGCCCGCCGGAGAAGATGACCGCCCTGGGCTTCACCCGCTCGAACGCCTCGCCCGCCTTCGAGAAAGGATGGATTTCGCAATAGACGCCGGCCTCCCGCACCCGGCGTGCGATGAGCTGCGTGACCTGGGAGCCGAAGTCGACAATGAGAACGAGGTCGTGATGCATCGGTCCCCTTTGGCGGAAACCGGCCGGCGGCGCAATGCGGGGGACTTCCGTTCAAATCCAGAGGTCGTTCGCGGCCGTTCGGTCTCCGCCCGCGTCGCCCGTATTGGGAACGCCGCGCGGCTCGATCAGCAGTAGCTTCACCTCACGCTCGGCGAAGGGCTTGTGCTCCATTCCCTTCGGCACCACGAACATCTCGCCCGCGCCGATCGTCACGGAGCCGCTCCTGAAGTCGATTCTGAGTTCGCCGTCGACGACGAAAAACGTCTCGTCGGTATCCGGATGGCTGTGCCAGACGAAATCGCCCTCGAGGCGAACGACCTTGAACTGATAGTCGTTCATTTCCGCGACCACTCTGGGCTGCCACGTCTGCGTGAGACGCTTGAATTTTTCCTCGAGTTCGAACCGGACGAAGGAACTCGGACTGCATAACCTTCTCCCCTTGCGACATCGTTGCGTGGGAGAACGCATATGGCGGGCGTCAGGCCTCTTGCAACAATTCGATGAGCGCTTGGAGCGTTTCCATGAGCCGCCGCGCGCAGACCGGATCGGCCAGAATGCCGTCGGGCGTGACCGTCTTGCCGGTCAGCGACAGAGTCGCGAAGGCCTGGGGCACCAGGCGGGCGGCCATGGTGGCGAGAATCTCGCGCAAATCCGCCTGCGCATGAAAGGCGCGCGGCGACGCGTTGATCAGGGCGACGCGCTTGCCGGCGAAGGTCTCGCTGGCGACCAGCCAGTCGAGCGCGTTCTTGAACATGCCGGGCAACCCGTGGGCGTATTCCGGCGCAGCGATGACAATCGCGTCGCTCGCCGCCACCAGCGCCCTCAAGGCTTCGACCGGCTCCGGAACAGGCTCGCCCTCGACGTCGTCCTCCGGATTGAACGGCGGCAGTCTCGCGAGATCCTGGTAGACGAGCACGCGCAGGCCCTCCGGGGCGAGCCGCGCCAGCGCCGCGAGGGCTGCAGTGTTGGTCGAGTTCCTGCGAAGACTGCCGGAAATTGCAAGCACGCGCATGGATGGGCTTTCGTTGGCGGGGACTCTCGCCCGCGGCGGAGGCAGAATCGCGCCGATTCCGGCGTTTGCAAGAGCGGGCTGGGCCGAGCGGCCCGATGCCGCCAATCGCTGGTGAACCGCGACGCGAAGCGCTGCGGCAAGTCGATTCGGAAGGCCTCATTTTGCCCTGTTTGTGAGAGACCGTGCCCGCGCCAGAGCTGAGGCGGCCATGAGCGATAAAACAGGCCTTGTCGGCGGAATCTTGGACATCATGCGCAGTTGTTGGGACTTGCCCGCCGACTGCAACGAGGGCGAACTGTTCGCCTATGCGGAGATGCTTCTCAAGCGGATCGAGACCGGCGTGAGCACCGACGCGCTCTACGCGTATCTCGCCAAAGTTCAGGTCGACCACCTGGAAATTCCAGCCTCCGACGCCTATCGAGAGATCGTCGACCGGTCGGTTGACCTGGTCAAAAGCTGACGGGACGTTTCCTTCTCCCGCTTGCGGGAGAAGGTGGCGAAGCGCCCGGATGAGTGTCCGTCCCGACCCTCTCGAAAGCGGGAGAGGGAGGCGCTCGGCTTGCCGGTCCCGGGGGCCATGGCTATATGCGCCACGCTTTCCTCCTGATCACCTCGTAGAGACCGACGCCATGGCCATACAGCGCACGTTTTCGATTCTCAAGCCCGACGTGACCCGGCGCAACCTGACGGGCGCCGTCAATCAGCGGATCGAGGCCGCGGGCCTGCGGATCGTCGCCCAGAAGCGCCTGCAGATGACGAAGGCGCAGGCCGAGACGTTCTACGGCGTGCATCGCGAGCGGCCGTTCTTCGGCGAGCTGGTCGAGATGATGACCGCCGCGCCGGTCGTGGTGCAGGTGCTCGAAGGCGAGGACGCGATCCAGCGCTATCGTACGGTGATGGGCGCGACCAATCCCGAGAAGGCGGACTCCGGCACGATCCGCAAGGATTTCGCCCTGTCGATGGGGGAAAACTCGGTGCACGGCTCCGACGCCCCCGACACTGCGGCGCAGGAGATCGCGCAGTGGTTCTCCGGCAACGAGATCGTGGGGTAACCGCATCCCCTCGCCCAGCTTGCGGTCGTTTGCGGGTAGAAACGAGATTGGATTAGCGAAACGGCTTCTTCTTCTTCTTCGGCGACCCGTCCGCCAACGGGCCGAGCGTACGTATGATGCCGGCGTATTCGCTTCGCCACCGGTCGTATTCGGCCTGAAGCATCCCGGCGAACAGAAGCGCGTCCGCGATGGGCTGACCGTCGGCCGCGAGCTCGTCGACCACCCGAAGCCTCTCCACGATTTCGCTCGGACTGAGTTTCCGCCTGGTCATTTCCCGCACTCTGAAAACAACCATACGCTCTGACGCCTCTCCAAATTTTCGCCGGCGGATTAAGGTTCCTCAATGAACTGCGGGCGAGCGCGGACGCCGACGGGCCTACCTGGCCGGCTTCGCGGCTCCGGCGAACTTCGCCTTCAGCGCCTTGACCACGTTCGGCGGGGCGAAGGGTGAAGCGTCGCCGCCCATCGAGGCGATCTGGCGGACGAGCGTGGCCGTGATCGGCCGGACCGGCGAGGACGAGGGCAGGAAGACGGTACGCAGCTCCGGGGCCATGGCGCCGTTCATGCCGGCCATCTGCATCTCGTAATTGAAGTCCGTCGAGTCTCGCAGGCCGCGCACGATCAGCGTCGCCCCTGCCGCCCGTGCGGCCTCGACCGCGAGCCCGGTGAAGCTGATCACCTCGAGCGCGCATCCGGCTTTGTCGACGATCGGAGCGGCCGCGTCGCGAATCAGATCGAGCCGCTCCGCGACGGTGAACAGTCCCTCCTTGTTCGGATTGGATCCGACGCCGATCACCAGCCGGTCGCACAAGGCCGCGGCGTGCTCGATCACGTCGAGGTGTCCGTTGGTCATCGGATCGAAGGAACCAGAGAAAAAACCGCTGCGAATCCTTGCTTGCGGCGAGATCTCCTCGCCTTTTGCGGGTGAAGTGCGGGAGGAGGGGCGCGCCATGGCGTTGTCGATTGCTCCCGCTCCCGCGGCCGACCTGCTCACAAGGGGAGCAGGAATACGAACCGGCCGCGCCAATTCCAGCAATTGCGAAACGGTCTAACCCGGCCTGGATTGAGCCACAAGGCCGGCCGCGCACATTGCGCCGCCGCCCGCGCGCATGCCAACCTGGGATTCTGGCGGGAACGGGAGGAACCCAGAATGAACGCAGACGAGTTGCGAGCCATCCAGGCGCCGCTCAAGGACCGTTACCGCGCCGAACCGGATGCAGCCCGGATCACGTTAAAGGCGAGCGGCGCGCTCGATTCCGCCGCCATCGCCTGCAAGGTCGAGACCGGCCGCGCGATCGCGGCGGCGGGGCTTCATCCGGCGACCGGCGGCAGCGGCGCAGAACTCTGCTCGGGCGACATGCTGCTCGAGGCGCTGGTCGCCTGCGCAGGGGTGACCCTGAAAGCGGTCGCGACCGCCCTTGGCGTCGAGCTGCGGAGCGGACGCGTGCTCGCCGAAGGCGATCTCGACTTCCGCGGCACGCTCGGCGTCGTCAAGGACGCGCCCGTCGGCTTCAGCGACATCCGCCTGAGCTTCGAACTTGAGACGGACGCGCCGCAGGCTGAGCTCGACACGCTCCTCAAGCTCACCGAGCGCTATTGCGTCGTGCTGCAGACCCTGAAACGCCCGCCGTCGATCGAGACGAAGCTCGTGCGGGCGGCGTAGAGCCAAGACCCTGTCTCAAAAGCCCGGCGGGATTTCGAGCGAAGGAGCAGCGAGCCTTTCCCGATGAGGTCTCGCGCCGCTCGGGCTCGGCTCGACTGTGCTTCCTTCCATCGCCATCCCGCAAGCGGCGACTTCAGCTCGTCGGCCAAATGCCGCTTGATTAGCTACCGACCAGTCGGTATTAAAAGGACAAACGGAGCTGCGTCGGTGACGGCGATCGACCGAAAAAGCGTCCCCGAAGCCGCCGCGGCAGCGTCGGCCGAGAAGCTGCTCGACGCCGCCGTCCACGTGATCCGCTCGAAGGGCTATTCGGCGGCCCGCGTCGACGACATCTGCGTCGAGGCCGGGCTGACCAAGGGCGCGTTCTTCCACCATTTCGCCAGCAAGGAGGCCTGCGCCGTCGCCGCCGCCGCGCATTTCGCCGCACGGGCGGACGGGCTCTTCGATGCCGCGCCATATGCGCGCTTGCCTGACCCGCGCGACAGGGTCCTAGGCTACGTCGACTTCCGCAAAGCGATCCTTCAGGGCGACTTGCCGCAGTTCACCTGCCTCCTCGGCACGATGGTGCAGGAGGCCTACGACACCCATCCCGCCATCCGCGCGGCCTGCGACCGCCACATCAGCGAACACGCCGAGCGGCTCGAGGCCGACATCGCCGAGGCCAAGGCGCTCTACGCCCCCGGCGCGGAATGGAGCCCGACGAGCGCAGCGCTCTTTTCCCAGGCGGTGCTGCAGGGCGCTTTCATCCTGGCCAAGGCCAGGCGCGGTCCAAAAGTCGCCGCCGATTGCCTCGACCATCTGAAGCGCTATTTCGAGGGGCTGTTGCCCGTCATTGTGAGGAGCTACGCGCCGTGAGCGAACAGAAAATCACGCCCTGCCTCTGGTTCGATTTCAAAGCGGAGGAGGCTGTCGCGCACTACCTCTCGATATTCGAGGGCGGCCAGGTCGTCTCGACCTCCCGCTATGGCGAAGCTGGACCCGGGCCGAAGGGCGCGGCGATGACCATCCTGTTCGAGATCGAGGGGCAGAGGTTTCTGGCGCTCAACGGCGGCCCGCAATTCGCCTTCACCCCAGCGATCTCGCTGATCGTCGACTGCGCCGACCAGGCGGAGATCGACCGGCTCTGGGAACGGCTCGGCGAGGGCGGCAAGCCCGGCCAATGTGGCTGGCTGACCGACAAGTTCGGCGTCTCCTGGCAGATCGTGCCGAGCGTCGTCCCTGAGATCATGCAGAGCGTCGACCCGGCCGGCGTCGAGCGCGTCATGCGCGCGATCATGCCGATGACAAAGCTCGACGTCGCGAAAATTCAACAGGCCTTCGGGCCGAACTGAAGGAGGAAGAGCTATGACCAATCCGTCCGCGTCGAGCGCGCTCGGCAAATTCATCTGGTACGACCAGATGTCAAACGATCTTCAGGGCGCCGAGGCCTTCTATACGAAGGTCGTCGGCTGGACGCTGGCGCCCAACTCGATGAACGACCAACGCTACACGCTGCTCAAGGCCGGAGAGAGGATGGTCGGCGGCCTGATGCCGATTCCGGCCGAGGCCAAGGGCGCGCAGCCTGCCTGGATGGGCTACATCGCCGTCGACGACGTCCAGGCTTACGCAGACAAGGTCAAGGCCGCCGGCGGGATGATCCATCGTCCGCCGGCCCCGATCCCGAATGTCGGGACCTTTGCGGTCGCTGCCGATCCGGATGGCGCAGGCTTCCTTCTGTTCAAGCCGAACAGCAGCGAGGGCATGCCGCCGCCGCCGCCGGCGCGCCAGGCCATATCGGCTGGCACGAGTTGCACGGCGGCGACCCGGAAAGCGCGTTCGCCTTCTACTCCGGCCTGTTCGGCTGGACGAAGAATGACGCGATGGACATGGGCCCCATGGGCAAATACCAGATCTTCACCATCAAGGACCAGCAGATGGGCGGCATGATGAAGAAAATGGCCCAGGAGCCGGTGGCCCACTGGGTCTATTACATCAACGTCGAGGCGATCGACGCGGCCGTGGAGCGGGTCAAGTCCGCAGGCGGCCAGGTCATCAACGGGCCGATGGAGGTTCCCGGCGGAAGCTGGATCATCAACGGGCTCGATCCGCAAGGCGCGATGTTCGCGCTCGTCGCGCCGAAGCGCTGAACAGAAGCGGGCCTCGCTCTGGGCGAGGCCCGCAGTCCATCATTCAAGGAGATCGAGCTCATGAACGCCAACGCTCAGCTCACTCCAGCGATCGAGCTCGCGCGCGCCAATCCGATGCGCCTGCCGAACGAAAGCGCGGATTATCGCGCCGCCCGCACCGCGCTGCTCGCCGAGGAGATCGAGCTCCGTCGCCACATCGAGCGCGTAGCTGCGCAGCGCCGAGCGCTGCCGCCTGGCGGGCCAGTCGTCGGCGACTATCGTTTCCAGGGCGAGGGCGGTCCGACCGACCTCGCAAAACTGTTCGGCGAAAGACAGACGCTGGTGATCTACAGCTACATGTTCGGGCCTGAGCGCGCGCGCCCTTGCCCGATGTGCACCAACCTGCTCGGCGCGTGGGAAGGCAATGCGGCCGACATCGGCCAGCGGGTTTCCCTCGCCATCGTCGCCCGCTCGCCGATCGACCGCCTGATCGCTTGGAAGCGCGAGCGCGGCTGGAAGGACCTTCGCCTGTACAGCGACCTCAACGGCGCCTATTCGCGCGACTATCTCGGCGTCGCCCCCGATGGCTCCGACATTCCCGCCCTCAACGTGTTTACCCGCCTGGGCGGGACGATCCGCCATTTCTGGTCGGGAGAGATGACGGGCTCGACCGCGGATCCCGGCCAAGATCCGCGCGGCGCGCCCGACCCGGCTCCGCTCTGGACGGTGCTCGACTTGACGCCGGAAGGGCGCGGCGCGGACTGGTATCCGTGGCTCGAGTACGATGCGTGAGCGGCTCGGTGCGGTCCTTCGCCAGCTCTGCTGGGGAGGGTGGCCGGCGAAGCCTGCTGGATGGGGTATGGCCCGCTCCTTCGACGCCCGCAGGTTTGCACCAACGTCGCGGCGAACCTGGAACGGCGCATCCCTGCTTTCCGCACCCATCCGTCGCCTTCGGCGACACCTTCCCCGCTTCGCGGAGAAGGGGTTCCTCACTTCAAACTCTGAGGAGAACTCCTATGCGCGTCATGGTGATCGTCAAAGCCACTGCCGACTCCGAGGCCGGCAAGATGCCGAGCCGCGAGCTCATCGCAAAAATGGGCGCGTTCAACCAGTCGCTGATCGAGGCGGGCGTGATGCTCGACGGCGGCGGCCTCAAGCCGACCAGCAAGGGCGCGCGGGTCGCCTTTTCAGGCGAGGACCGGATGGTCGCCAAAGGCCCGTTCGGAAACGTCGGCGAACTCGTTTCAGGCTACTGGATCTGGAAGGTCAAGGACCTCGACGAGGCGATCGACTGGGTCAAGCGCTGCCCCAATCCGATGCCGGGACCGTCTGAGATCGAAATCCGCGAGCTTCTGGAGATGGAGGATTTTGCTTGATCGCGCGGGTGTGACCGCGTTGGTCTCTCCGCGCAAGCGAGGTACGAGCCGCGATGACCGCCGGCGACCTCGTCGTTCAACAAGGAACGCGACACGGCTGGCGCAACGAGATCGAGCGACCGGCGACGATCATGTTCTTTATGCTCGGCAAAGGCCAGTGAACAGGAGAAGAACGCTATGCCGCGCAGCGTGCGCATCCATGGATTGGGCGGTCCCATGCCGGGCGCGTACGTCTCAAGACGACCCGCAATGGTCCCGGCAAGACGCGCGGCCAAAGGCTGGTCGACAGCCTGAAAGGCGCAGGCGACTTCAAGATGACGACCGACGAGATTCTCGCGCTGATGCGCGGCCCCCACAGGCGGACCAGGATGCGCCTCCCGCTGATGGAGATCCGAACTCAGAATTGGAGATGGAGCATTTTGCCCGACCGTCGTAGGCTTCGATCGGACGAAGACGGAGAAACCCATGAGCCTGAGCAAACGCAAACTCGGCCGCCAGGGCCTCGAGGTCTCGGCCATCGGCCTCGGCTGCATGGGAATGAGCCAGTCCTATGGCCCGGCCGACGAGGCGGAATCGATCGCCACCCTCCATCGCGCGATCGATCTCGGATGCACCTTCTTCGACACGGCCGAGGTCTACGGCCCCTTCGCCAACGAGGCGCTGATCGGCCGCGCGCTCAGGGGCAGACGCGATGAGGTGACGATCGCGACAAAATTCGGCTTCCGCATCGAGGGCGGCCGGCAGGTCGGCGTCGAGCTCGACAGCCGGCCGCAAACGATCCGGGCGGCGGTCGACGGGTCGCTCCGCCGGCTCGGAACCGACCATATCGATCTTCTCTATCAGCACCGCGTCGACCCGGCCGTGCCGATCGAGGAAGTCGCGGGCACGGTCGGCGATCTTGTCCGGGAGGGCAAGGTTTTGTTCTTCGGACTCTCGGAAGCCGGGACGGCCAACATCCGCCGAGCCCATGCCGAGCATCCGGTCTCGGCGCTGCAGAGCGAGTATTCGCTGTGGGAGCGCAATCTGGAGGCCGACATTCTGCCCGTTCTGCGCGAGCTGGGCGTCGGGCTCGTAGCCTTCTCGCCGCTCGGCCGCGGTTTCCTGACCGGGGAGGTCAAACGGGCGGAGGAATACCCGGAAGGGGATTACCGGCGAAACGACCCGCGCTACCGGGGCGACAATTTCGACGCCAACATGCAGGCCGCGGCCATCGTACGCGAAGTCGCAGCAGCCAAGGGCGCGAAGCCCGGCCAGATCGCGCTCGCCTGGCTCCTGCACAAGGGAGACGACGTCGTGCCGATCCCCGGCACGAAGCGGCGCCGCTATCTGGAGGAGAACGTCGCTGCGGAATCCATCCCGCTCGGCGAAGCGGACATGCGGGCGCTCGATGAAGCGCTCGCGCCGGGCAGGATCGCCGGTCCTCGCTACCCGGAGTGGATGATGGCGACGATCGACCGCTGAGGCGAGGCCGCCGAGCGTACCATTGGTCGAGGCGCGACTAGCCCGCACGGGCTGGGCGGAAAAGTCCGGCGCTCAAAGGCACGACGCTGATCCCCAAATCCGGCGGCTGCCCGGTGACGATATTTGCGAGCGACGCGAGCCGCTCCCGCCCGCCGCGCTATAGCACGTCGAACGCGGCGCCCCGGGCGTCACAAATCTGTCGTCATCTCGACGAGCCCGCTTGCCATCGTGGCGCAGGCGGCTAGCATGTGCGGAAAAGACTCGCGTTCCGGCAAAATGCCAGAGCGCGAGCGCTGGAGAGGTCATGAGCAAGATTCCGACCACGGTCGCCTTCGTGAGCCAGAAGGGCGGGGTGGGAAAGAGCACGCTGGCGCGGGTGCTGGCGATCGGCGCCATCCATCGCGGCCGCAAGACGCTGCTCGCGGACTTCGACCTCGATCAGCTGACCTGCGTCGAGTGGGGGGCGATGCGCATGCGCGCCAGCATCGAGCCGGAGATCGACGCTCGCGCTTTCAAAAGCCTGAAGAAACTACGCAAGGAGAACGGCGGCGTCGATTTCGTCGTCGCCGACACGCGCGGCCTCGCCGACGACCTCTCGACTGAGATCGCCGAGGATTCCGAAGTCGTCTTCCTGCCGACCGGCGTGTCGCAGGACGACCTCAGGCCGACGCTCAATTTGGCGCGCAAGCTCGCCCGGCGGGGCGCCGAAGGGCGCTTGGTCGTCGTGCTGTCGAAGGTCGGTCGGTCGGAAATCCAGTTCACCCGGGCGGTCGAAACCATCGAGGACGCCGGCTTCGAGCTTCTTTCGGAGCACTGGCCGCAGCGCGACGGGTTCCAGAACGACCTCGACGCGGGGCGGGCCGGGCGCGAGGCGCGCAACCCGTTCTTGCGCGAGATCGCCGAGCGCATGGAGGAGGCGCTCTGGGCGCGGGCCATGAAGGCCAAACCGCGCGCGTGAACGGCCATCGATCGCCAGCATGAAAGCAGCCGCGCCCCGAACAGGGCGGCGTTCATAGCCGGTCGCAGGCTTCGGCGCCACAAGCCCCGCGGCATTCACACATCCGAAGCCGCGTTTCGGGCGGGCTGAAAAGCGTGTTCCTATTTTCCGAAGGATGACGCGCTACACGACCAAATTTTTCCCAAGCCAAACCAAATGTTTCCCAGCCAAACAGCAATAGAACCAAGGAAAACGGCTTGGATTTATTTGGATTCCTTTGGATTTCCTTGGATTCCTTCGTCCGATTCCGGGCTTTTCAAAGGGTTACGAGCGACGCCGAGCGAAAATAATTTTTGCCGGCTGGACGAACGCGGCTTTTTCTGTTCAGCAGAAAGTCTTCTCCGCGAAGCCCAAGGCCATAATGCATCCTGTCTGCGTCCGCGTCCTATGCCGTCAAGGCGCGGCGACAAAACAAGCTTGACACGGAGTTCCTGCAATGTCGTGAACAAAAAAGAACAATTTTGCCGGAACGCTCGAACGGGCAGGGTTGGTCTGCATTGGACTGTCGCCAAGAATGAAAGGGAGGGTCGTCGGCGTCCAACGGCATCAAGGTGAGGGACGATTCCAGGCAATTGGAACCCACTCTAGACAACGGTAGTATTGTATCGTGCTCTAACGCCTCCCCTGGCGGCCCGGGCAAAACCGTCTTCTCCCGGAACAGGCTGCTTGACGGCCTTGCGCCTCAATGAGGTAGAGGGGGCGGCTCTTTGGCGAGGCGCGGTGAAAAAAACGATCGTCTATGATTTGATTCGCACGTTCGTGGCGCCGGCGCTGACCGCGACGCCGCGCGGCATCGATCGTATCGACTTCCTGCTCGAGCGCCATTTTTCGCGCGACGAGCGCTTTCATTTCGTCGGGGTGCTGCCCACGCCGTGGGGCATGAGGATTTACGACGCCGACCGGGTGCAGCGAGGGCTCGAGCGGCTGGAAGAGCTGTGGTCAGAAACCGCGGGCGCGGCGGACGATCTCGCCTATGACCGTGTGGTCGACGCGCTTGCCGGTCGCCCGCAAAAGGCGCAAGCGCGCCGAACGGGCGGGCTCGGCGGCTTTCGCCGTGGACGGCGAATGGCGTCGCTGCTGTCAGCCACGGGATTTGCCTTTGGGCGTTCGGCCGTCAAGAGCGTTCCCGGGAATTCCGTGTACGTGAGCATCGGGCACCACAGCCTGGCAATCCCGATATTCATGGCATGGCTGGACCGGCGTCCCGACGTCAAGCCGATCCTGATGCTGCATGACGTCATTCCGCTCGAGGCGCCTGAATTCGTTTCGCCTTCGGGCGTGCGATCTCATGCGACCATGGTGAAGTCCGTTGCGCGTCATGCGGCGGGGTTGATCGTCACGACCACGCCCGCCCGTGAGACGATCTTGGCCGCGCTTGCAGCCGCCGGCCGTTCAGAGATCAAAACCCTGAGCGTTGCGCTGCCGCTCGCCGAATCCTTCGATTTGCCGGCGCGACCGGAGCCGCGACTCGAGACGATCCCCTATTTCGTCGCCTGCGGCGTCGTCGACCCTCGCAAGAATCACCTGTTGCTTCTCAATGTCTGGCGCCAGCTCTGCGCTTCCGAAGCATCAGCCCCGCATCTTGTCGTCATTGGCTCGGTCGGCGCGCGCGGCGGGGCGATTCTCGATCAAATGCTTCGTTGCGAATCGACGCGAGGGCGTATCCATCATGTCGCCGGGCTTTCGACCGCGGCTATGAAGTCGCTGATCGCCTCGTCGCTGGGGCTGCTTGCTCCCTCCTTCGCCGAAGGCTACGGACTGCCGATCGTCGAAGCTTTGCATCTCGGCGTGCCGGTGGTTGCATCCGACATTCCCGCGCATCGCGAAATCGCCGGACACGCAGCCATGCTGCTCGATCCCATTGACGGCCCGGCGTGGCGAAGCGCGATCACCGCGCTAAGTTCGCATCAAAGGCGCCCGCCAAGCATCCGATCCGCGATGGACGCCCGCCGGGAACGGCTGGCGTTTTTCGATTCGATCAGCGAATTCGTGGAGGGGATCTGAGCACGGGAGATCCGCTGGCCTTGGCAGCACGCGAATTTCCACGGCGATTGGAATGACACAATCGCCCCATAAAGCCCACACATCAAAGCGGTTGATTCCTGAGAGGAGCCGTTAATATATAGGCGCTGCGGACAGGCGGCTCAGGCGCTTGTGACCTTCGAGTACGGTTTTGCCTATCCGCTCATGGCCCTCGCGGATGGGGTCATCGGCAAAGCCATTGGCCGCGCCGAAGTTCGATCAAAAATCGCGTCGAAATCCGCCTCGACGCAACCAGAAAGGAGACTCCCAATGGCTATGAGGCCGGATCCGACCTTTCACGCGTCGCCGAAGCTTGCGATGGAAGCGCCGGCGGAGGAATTCGCGTACACCGCGCTGCTGAGCCCCGACTTCTCGAAGCCCGATGCGCTTGCCGTGATCGACGTGAAGCCCGGCTCGCCGACTTATAGCAAGGTCGTCCACACGGTGACGATGCCGCACAAGGGCGACGAGTTCCATCACTTCGGCTGGAATGCTTGCTCATCGTCTCTGTCGCCGCTCACCAGCCATACGTTCCTCGAGCGTCGCTATCTGATCATTCCCGGCATCCGCTCGTCGCGCATCTATGTGGTGGATACGAAGCCCCATCCGACACAGGCGAAGATCCATAAGATCATCGAGCCGGAGGAGATATTCAAGAAAACGGGCTATTCTCGACCCCACACTGTCCATTGCGGGCCTGAAGGCATTTACATCAGCACGCTTGGCGGCGGCGGGAAGGACGGCACGGAAGGGCCGCCAGGCGTCTTCATCATGGACTGCGAGACGTTCGATATCCTCGGCCGTTGGGAGATCGATCGTGGACCCCAAAAGCTGCACTATGATTTCTGGTGGAACCTGCCGCGCGATTACATGGTGTCGAGCGAATGGGGGCTGCCGCCGCAATTCGAGAATGGGATCGTCCCGGAAGACCTGCTCGCGAACAAGTACGGCCACCATGTCCACTTCTGGGATCTCCGGGCGCGGCGCAACGTGCAGACGATCGATCTCGGCGCCAATCACCAGATGCCCCTGGAGGTCCGGCCCGCACACGACCCCATACGCGAGTATGGTTTTCTGGGTGTCGTCGTCGACACCACGAACCTGGAGGGCTCGATCTGGACCTGGTGGCGCGAAGACGGCAAGTTCCACATCGAAAAGACGGCGACGATCCCGCCAGAGCCGGCGCCCAAGGACCAGTTGCCGCCGCTTTTGCAGGGATTTGGCGCGGCGCCGCCGCTGATCAGCGATATCGACCTCTCCCTGGATGACAAATTCCTGTACGTCGCCTGCTGGGGAACCGGCGAGATGCGCCAATACGACGTTACCGAGCCGAGGAAGCCGAAGCTCGCGGGCTCCGTCCATATTGGCGGCATCGTTCGCCGGACAGCCCATCCGAACGGCAACGCCTTTGCAGGCGGCCCACAGATGGTCGAGATCAGCCGCGACGGCAAACGGGTCTACTGGACCAACTCCCTCTATTCCACGTGGGACGCCCAGTTCTATCCCGATGGCGTGCCAGGCGCCGAGGTCATGGCGATCGCCGGCCCGGCCGGCGGCCTGGAGTTAGCGAAGGACTACTGGGTAAGTTTCGCGGACGGATACCGGGCCCATCAGATCCGGCTCGACGGCGGCGACTGCTCGACGGATTCGTTCTGCTATCCATCGGCGTGAACGGTAGCGAGCTCGACTGGGCCGTCGCGGGCCTCTGGCTGACGGTCATTGCGAGCGGCCTCTACCACGGGGTCAATCCCGGGATGGGGTGGCCGCTCGCGGTTTCGGCCGGTATGATGGAAAAGAGTCCGGGCGCCCTCCTGGCGGCGCTTCGGGCGCTCGCGGCCGGCCATCTGCTCGCGATGCTCCTGATGATCCTTCCATTCTCGTTGCTGGTCACTCTCGTGTACTGGCAGCGGCAGATTCGGATCGGCGCCGGTCTTTTGGTCATCGGCTTCGGCGTCTTCCGGCTCATCGACCGTCGCCATCCGCGAGCGCTGGCGCGGATAAAGCCATCGCAGCTCGGGCTTTGGTCATTTGCCGCGGCGATCGCGCATGGCGCAGGATTGATGCTGGCGCCGATCTATCTCGGCCTCTGCCGAGCCGACGGCCTCGACAGAGGCAAGGCGGCCGCCAGCACGCTGATCAGCGCCAACCTCGGAATGGCCGTCCTCGTCTCCGTCGTCCATTCCGGCGCGATGATCGCGGCGGCTGGATTATCCGCGTGGCTGGTATATCGCTATCTTGGGCTGAAGTTCGTGTCGCGGAGCTGGTTCAATCTTGATGCGACCTGGGCCGCGACGCTCGTCTTGGTCGGCGCTCTCTCGCTGGCGTTCTGCGTTGCGGACACGCACTGAAACGCAATCGCAAAGGCGCGACGCCCGGCGGGTCATGAGGTTTTTTTACCGTCCGGGTTCCCGATGGCGTCTCTCGACGCCCTACGGCGCATTCCTTCCCCATGTCAGCTGGGGAAGGAACGCACACCATTAGCGACTCGAGACGTGTCGCCGCGCGGCGGGGCCGAAGGACTCACGCGGCGGAGGCCCGCGCGCCGGGGAAGCCGCGTGAAGCGCTCACGTCGATCTTGTCGACCGGGATCTCCACGTCGATCTCGATCGTGGAGAAGGCGCCGGTGCGGTCCATCGTCACCTTCACCTTTTCCGGATCGATTTCGACGTGACGCCCGATGGTCTTCAGCAGTTCGTCGCGCAAAATCGAGACCAGGTCGCCCGGGCCGAGCGCGACGCGCTCGTGCGCGAGCAGGATCTGGAGCCGTTCCCGCGCGACCGGCGCGGCCTCGCGCGATCTGAAGAAGCTGAAGATGCTCATGCCGCCCTCCGGCCGAACAGGCGATTCAGGAAGGTTTTCTTGCCGTCCGGGATCGCGATTGGCGCCGTGTCGCCGACGAGGCGGCGGGCCGCTTCCCGATAAGCGCGCCCGGCAGGGCCGGCGGCGCCGTTGATCGTCACCGGGGCCCCGAGGTTGGAGGCGCGCAGGACCTCCTCGCTCTCAGGAATGACGCCCAGCAGCGGGATCGAGAGAATCTCGAGCACGTCCGCGACGCTGAGCATCTCGCCACGGCTGGAGCGGGCCTGGTCGAAGCGGGTCAGCAGCAATTGCTTGTCCATGCGCTCGCCGGACTCGGCCCGGCAGGTCTTGGAGTCGAGAAGGCCGATGATGCGGTCGGAGTCGCGAACGGACGAGACTTCCGGATTGGTGACCACGATCGCCTGGTCCGCGTAGCGCATTGCGAGCAGGGCGCCGCGCTCGATGCCGGCGGGACTGTCGCAGAGAACCCAGTCGAAGCTCGCCCGAAGCTCGCCGATGACCCGCTCGACGCCTTCGGTGCTCAGGGCGTCCTTGTCGCGTGTCTGCGAGGCCGCCAGCAGATGCAGGGTTTCGACCCGCTTGTCGCGGATCAGCGCCTGCGTCAGCTTGGCGTCGCCCTGGGCGACGTTGATGAAGTCATAGACGACCCGGCGCTCCGCGCCCAAAACGAGGTCGAGGTTTCTCAAGCCGACGTCGAAGTCGACGACGCAGACGCGCTGGCCGGTTTGCGCAAGCGCCGCGCCGATCGACGCGGTCGAAGTGGTTTTGCCCACGCCGCCCTTACCGGATGTAACGACAACAACCTTGCTCATGCATTTGTCCTCATAATGGGTTCACTCCAGGATCCGAAGTCTGAGTTCCTCTCCGTCCAGCCGGACCTCGAGGCTCCGGCCCTCGAGCTGGGGGTTCATGTCTTCCGCCGTGATATAGACTCCGCCGATGCAGATGAGCTCGGCCCGGGCCTCCGTGCAGAAGATCCGCGCGGAGGGGGATCCCGAGATCCCGGCGATCACCCGGCCCTGCAAGGCGCCATAAACATGCACCGACCCGCCGGCCACGATCTCCGCGCCCGAGGCGACGCGGCCGACGATCGTCACATCCCCCTCCGGATGCACGACCGACTGGCCCGAGCGCACGTTTCCATCGATGGTCAGCGACACCGTCTTTTCGGTCTTTGCCGGCCCGGTCGCGGCGGGGGCGCTTTCCTCCTCCGCCGCCTGGGCGTTCACCGTGCGCCCTCCCGTGACGACCGGAGGAAGATGCGGCCCGACCAGAGCGTTGCTCGCGTTCTCCACCCCCATGACCCGGATATGGCGCAGCGCCAAATTGCTCAGCAGATTGCGGTATTCCTTGAGGTCGAGTTCGATCCCGGTCATTTCGAGGATCACTGGCTTCGCGGCGAAGAACGTCGGCGAACGAACGAGCCAAGCGTCGAGCGCGGCGAACCAGTCGGCCAGCGGCTCGCTCGGTTCGAGCACGAAAGCCAGCAGGGAGCGGGCCCGGAAATTCAGCGCCTGAGCAGGGGTAGCATGCGCGTTCATTTCACCGTCCCATTGGCGTTTCATTAACGATGTACGGAAGGAATGGTTTATGAATTGTTAAGAACGCGCCTTTCCGGAGCGGTCGCGACCGAAAAGACGTCCTTGAGTTGCTGGGTCGGGGTTGGTACTGATTAACAAATCTCAAACATAGCGACGACTTGCCGCCGGAGAGTGCGATGTCCATCTCGTCCGACATCTCCCTGAAGACCATCGACGGCAAGGCCGAGACGCTCGGGGCTTTCGACGGCAAGGCGCTGCTCATCGTCAACGTCGCCAGCAAATGCGGCTTCACGGGCCAATATGCGGGGCTCGAGGCGCTGCATAAACGCTTCCGCGACAGGGGCTTTGAGGTGCTCGGCTTTCCCTGCGACCAGTTCGGTCATCAGGAGCCGGGCGACGAGACGGAGATCGCGAAATTCTGCTCGCTGACCTACGACGTCAGCTTCCCGATGTTCGCCAAGGTCGAGGTCAACGGTCCGAACGCCCACCCGCTCTACAAGGCGCTGAAGCAGGAGGCGCCGGGTCTTCTCGGCACGGGCGCGATCAAATGGAACTTCACGAAATTCCTGCTCGATCGGAAGCACAACGTCGTCAGGCGTTACGCGCCGATCGACAAGCCGGAATCGCTCGGCCTCGACATCGAGGGGGTGCTTTAGTCGTTCGCCTCCCGATGCACCCGAGGCCACGCGCAGGGCGTTGTTGCTCGTGTAGGCTAGAGAACGGTAGCGGCGGCTATTCCAAAAGTGTTACGCACGTCCGGAAGGCATGAAACATTGGAACTCGGTAAGCGATGAGTTCTGAAACCCGTACACATTCGGGGATCGAGAAGGCGCCGACCGGCATCGCCGGGTTCGACGCGGTTACTTTCGGCGGCCTGCCGGCCGGCAGGCCGACTTTGATCTGCGGCGCCGCAGGGTCCGGGAAGACCCTGTTTGCTTTGACGTTTCTGGTGCATGGCGTCCAGTTCGGCGAACCCGGGGTCTTCATGAGCTTCGAGGAGCGCGCCGAAGATCTGGCCGCCAATGTCCGCGCGCTCGGTTACGACCTCGAATCGCTGATCGCCTCGGGCAAGCTTTCCATCGACCATGTCAGGGTCGAGCGGAGCGAAATCGAGGAGACGGGGGAATATGACCTCGAGGGTCTTTTCATCCGTCTCGGTTTTGCTGTCGACGCGGTCGGCGCCAAGCGTGTGGTGCTGGACACCATAGAGGCGCTGTTTTCTGGCTTTTCCAACGAAGGCGTGCTGCGCGCTGAACTGCGGCGGCTTTTCGGCTGGATCAAAGACCGGGGCCTCACTGCGATCATCACCGGAGAACGAGGCGACCGGCAATTGACCCGGCATGGCCTCGAAGAATACGTTTCCGACTGCGTTGTCCTGCTCGACAACCGCGTCGTGGACCAGATCGCGACGCGCCGACTGCGGATCGTCAAGTATCGTGGCTCCGCCCACGGAACGAACGAATATCCCTTTCTCATCGACGAAGACGGCATCAGCGTCTTTCCGGCGACTGCGCTTCAGCGAAACGCGGATGTGTCGTCGAAAGTTGTCTCGACTGGAATCCCGGGCCTCGACAGAATGCTCGGCAAGGGCGGGGTCTATCGCGGATCGAGCATACTCGTGTCGGGAGTGTCCGGGACGGGCAAGACGACCGTCGCCAGCCACTTCGTCGAAGCGGCTTGCCGGCGCGGCGAGCGCTGCATGGTGCTTGCGTTGGAAGAAAGCGCCGGAGAGTTTTGCAGGAACGCGCTCTCCATCGGACTCGATCTGCAAAAGCACATCGAATCAGACCTACTGCAATTCGACGCGTCCCGGCCGAACTTCTACGGTTTGGAGATGCATCTCGCGCGCATCCACCGCGACATCGAGGCGTTTAAGCCCTCCGTCGTCGTCATCGACCCCATTTCCGCCTTTCGCGGTCCTGCTCCCGAAGTCCATTCAACCCTTCTCAGGATGATCGATCTCCTGAAGGCCCGCGACATTACCGCGATGTTCACCAGTCTGCGAAGCGCCGGTTCGCTGCTCGAGGGCACCGACCAGGGCCTTTCCTCGCTCATGGACTGCTGGATCAGACTTCTGGATATCGAGGCGAACGGCGAACGCAACCGCCTTCTCTACGTCATCAAGATTCGCGGAATGAGCCATTCCAATCAGGTCCGCGAGTACCGGATGACCGGCAAGGGAATCGAGCTGGTGGAGCCTTATGTCGGCCCGGAGGGCGTTCTGACCGGCACGGCGCGGCTGATCCAGGAAGCGCGCGAACACGCCGAGGCCGACAGGCGAGCCAAAGAGAATGACCAGCGCAAGCGGCAAATCGAGCGGCGCCGCGCGGCGCTGAAGCACCAGATCGCCGAGCTGCAGGCCGCGCTTGACGCCGACGAGGAGGAGCAGAAAATCCTGATCGAAGAGGCCGAGGCGCGCGAGTCCGGGCTGATCCACAACCGCGCGATCGTCGCCGCCAGCCGCGGAAGCGTCTAATGAACATGACATCGACACCCAGCGCTGAAGTCCCGGATCCGGACAGCGATCCCGGCTATTACTTCCTCCGCCTTTACGTTGCCGGACAGACGGCGAAATCAATGGCTGCGATCGCCAACCTCCGGCGCTTTTGCGAGACCCATCTCGCAGGACAGTACGAGATCGAGACGATCGACCTGTTGAAGACGCCTCAACTCGCCGCCGGCGATCAGATCCTGGCGATCCCGACACTGGTGCGCCGCTTGCCCACGCCGTTGAAACGGATCATCGGGGATCTTTCGAACACCGAGAAGGTTTTGGTCGGTCTGGACATACGGCCGAGGGTCCAATCTTGAGCGGAGAAGGGAAACCGTCGAAGCTCACCGGTTACCGGCTGCGGCTCGTCGTCGCCGGAAGCACCGTACGGTCCAGGCGAGCCATCGAGAACCTCCGCAAGATCTGCAACGAGCATCTGGATAAGCAGGTCGATCTCGAGGTGATCGACATCTTCCAGCAGCCGGAGCTCGCGGAGAAGTATCAGGTCGTCGCCGCTCCGACCCTGGTCAAGCTCCTGCCGGCCCCCATCAGGCGGATCATCGGCGATCTGTCACAAGAAAGCCGAGTGCTTCGCGGCCTCGACATAGCGCCCTTGTAGATATGTCAGCCAGACGAGCGCCAAGCCCCGGCAGGAGGCAAACAATCAGCGAGCGGGTCCGGCAGCTGGAAGGCGAGCTGGCGGAATCCCGCGAGCTTCTGGAGGCCATTCGGCACGGCGAAGTCGACGCCGTTGTCGTCAGCGAACGCAGCGGCGATCATCGCGTCTACACACTGGAAACGGCTGACCGTCCCTACCGGTTTCTGATCGAGCAGATGCAGGAAGGGGCCATCACCCTCAGCGCGGAAGGCACGATCCTCTACTGCAACCGTTGCGCCGCGGAGATGTTCGGCGCTGCGCAGGAGCGGATCACGGGGAAGCAATTCTCCAGCTTGCTCGACGCCGAGGACGCCCAGAGGCTGACCCAGCTCCTCGAAGAGGCCAGGCGCTCGGGCGTTCGGAGTGAATTCACGATCCCCAGGTCCAATGCGCGCAACATTCCCGTCTACGTTTCGATCAGCCCGCTCCTTGACGGCGATACGGTGCTGTTGGGCGGGGTCCTTACCGACCTGTCCGAACAGAAGCGTCGCTTGCACGAGGTCGCGGAGGCGAACGAACGCCTGATCAAGGAAATCGCCGAGCGCGAACGTGCCGAGGAAGCGCTGCGGCATGGCCAGAAAATGCAGGCGATCGGAGAACTTACCGGGGGCATTGCGCATGATTTCAACAATTTGTTGCAAACCATAGCTGCCGCTGTGGCGACCGCTCGGCGCCGGATCATCGAGGGGCGCCCGCGTGACGCGGCCGAATGCCTTGATCTCGCCGGCCGGAGCGTAACGAGAGCCGCGTCTCTGACTCACCGCCTGCTGGCGTTTTCGCGCAGACAGATGCTCGTCGCCCGACGCGTCGATGTCGGCGACCTGCTCGTGGGAATGACCACGCTCGTCGCGAATACCGTCGGCCCGCAAATCAGCGTCGAGACGCGTCTCAAACCCGATTGCTGGCCGGTGTTCTGCGACCCCAACCAGCTCGAAAGCGCGCTCCTCAATCTCGTGATCAACGCCCGCGACGCCATGCTTCCGAACGGCGGCGGCATGCAGATCGAGACAGAACACGAGACGCTCGATGAGCGCCGGACGGCTGGTTCGAGCAGCGCGAGGCCGGGGGATTACGTTCGGATCACGGTGAGGGACAGCGGGGTCGGAATGTCCGACGACGTTCTCGAACACGCATTCGAACCTTTCTTCACCACAAAGCCCACTGGACAGGGCACCGGTCTCGGGCTCAGCCAGGTCTACGGGTTCATCAATCAGTCGAACGGCGTGGTTCGTCTGGAGAGCCAGGAAGGACGTGGAACCTCTGTCCACATCTACCTCCCGCGCGACGTCGACGCACGCGCGGAAGTCAGATTCGGCGGCGGTCCGCCCATACAGCCCCGGCAATCCAACGCCAAGGTTTTGCTTGTCGAGGACGAGCAAGACACCCGTCGACTGGTGGGAGAGGCTTTGCGGGACACCGGAATGACGGTGGTCGAGGCGGCCGATGGTCTGGCCGCTTTGCGTGTGCTGCATGAACCGGGTCCCGACGGAGGAGGACCTCCGGATTTCCTGCTCGCCGATATTGGTCTCCCCGGCGGCCTGAACGGCCGGCAATTGTGCGACGCGGCGCGTCACCTCCTTCCCGAACTGCCGGTCCTTTTGGTCACGGGATACGCCGGCGCCGTCGCATCCTCCGATCTGCCCGACGGAGTGCAAGTGCTGACCAAACCGTTCCATTTGGATGCGTTGGTGGCCAGAGTGCAGGAAATGCTCGCGGGCCGCGAGCGCGCAGGGAGCAGAATTGGTTGATGGCTCGATATAGAGGCGGTGCTCTGATCCGCTGACGCCGCACTCGTCGCCACGGTTCGTCGTCCGAGAGCAAAGAAGCAATCCGGTCGCCCTGAGAATGTCGGCGACTTGCGTTGCGGCCCATGTCCGCCACGAGCGGCTTGGATGCGCCGCGCGTTCAAGGCGTAAAACTTGAGATCGCGCCCGCTGCTCGCATCGGAAGGCTGACGACGATGGGATCGCGCCGCGCCATCAAACCGGCGACGCGTTGAGACCTTGTTAACCAACGTTGCGTCACCCTAGCCGGGCAACATCCTCGGACACGGCGCAATGACGGTTTTGAGCCTTAGGGAAGCGGCGGAGCGGACTGAGACGAGCAAAATCGACATCTGGCGCGCCATTCAGGCGGGCAGGCTCCTGGCGCAGAGGACGGAAGACGGCGGCTTCGCGGTCGATCCCGCCGAACTGTTCCGCGTCTTCGAGCTGCAACGACCGGACGAGCCGTCCCATGGCAGAGGATGCAACGGCCTCTCCGGAGGCTTCGGAACAGCCTGAAGCGAACGCAACGATCGAAGCGGCTGCAACGAACGACTGGACCATCACGCTCTCGGCCTTCGGGGCGTACCTCAAGAGCCATGTCGAGGCGCCCGCCGGGGCGACGGCGAATAACGAGCTGCGTCAGAACGGGGAAGAAAGGCAGGCGGCCGACTTCGCTGAAGGAACCGCTCAACTTTCCGAACTCGCTGGCCACCGAGCAAATGCCGACGAGGCGACAGCCAAAGGCGCTGGGCTGGAAGGGCCGGCCAAACCCTGGTGGAGGCGGCTCGTCGGATGGCTTCACAGCCGACGCGGCCGGGCAGCCCGGCAGCGCCTGCGGGAGAGGCTGTAGGGGCGGACCAGTCCGTCCGGGAAGGTAAAGAGCCAATCGGTTCCGCAGAGGCCAGACAATCTCGAGCGACGAATTTCAAAAGTCAGACCGCCTTCAGGGGTCGATTGTCATCGGGTCGCGCATCTCCAACAGGAAGAGGAGAGCGTCGGGCGGCGAGCCAATGTTGTCAGGATCGAACGGTTCACGTTGCCTGGATCAAAGCGGCAGGTGCGTCTGCCGGCATCTCCCGATAGTCTGGCCGGTTCAATCCAGCCGCATCATGCTCTAGGAATAGGGCGTTCGGGTGGGAATCGGACGCATGACCAAGGCTCTTCTGATCACCGGCGGCTCGCGCGGCATCGGGCGCGCTTGCGCCCTGGCGGCCGCCAGGCACGGCTGGTCGGTCGGCGTAAACTATCGCGCCGACGCCGACGCCGCGGACTCGGTCGTGCACGCCATCGCCAAGGAAGGCGGGCGTGCGGTCGCGCTCAAGGGCGACGTCGCGAATGAGGCCGACATCGTCGCCATCTTCGACCAGGCGACGAACGCCCTGGGATCGCTGACCGGGGTCGTCGCCAACGCGGGAATCGTCGCGCCGACGGCGCGGCTCGCAGAGATGAGCGCCGAGCGCATGCGGCGCGTCTTCGAGGTCAACGTGCTCGGCGCCTATCTCACCGCACGCGAAGCCGCCCGGCGGATGTCGGAATCGGCAGGCGGCGTGGGCGGTTCGATCGTGCTGATGTCGTCCGCCGCGGCACGACTCGGTTCACCGAACCTTTATGTCGACTACGCCGGATCGAAGGGCGCTATCGACACTCTGGCGATCGGTCTGTCGAGGGAGCTCGGGCCGGAGGGGGTCAGGGTCAACGCCATCCGCCCCGGCCTGGTCGAGACGGATATCCATGCGAGCGGCGGCGAACCGGAACGCGCCCGCACGCTCGGCCGCTCGGCTCCGCTCGGCCGCCCCGGGACGCCGGAGGAAATAGCCGAGGCGGTGGTCTGGCTCCTGAGCGAGGCCGCCTCCTACGTCACCGGCGCCATTCTCGATGTCACCGGCGGACGCTAGGCCATTCCCCGTCAGCCGTCTGTTTGAAAACGCGAAGCAACTCCGGAGCTGCGCTCGCCTCCCGCGCCTCCCGAATTGCTTCGCATTGCTGCGGCGGCGGTCTCAACGCGCCGCTCGCCACAAGCAGCGACCCAGGAGCCAAGGGGGAACGGCGGAGGCTCCCGGACCGCTGCCTCGCGTCGCTTTGGGCGAACACGATGCCGCCATCTATTCATTTCTTTCGCCGACGGCATTGATCCAGCGCAATTGAACTCCGGAATTGCGATCGCGCCTTTCGTATTGCGACGACCGGTCACATCGCCGAGCGCTCATGCTCTGCAAGCGTATGTCCGGCCAAGGAAGCGGGCCGGTCCGGCAGTCGCGGGAGCGGTTCCGCCTTCCCGGCCGAAAACCGGGCTGGAGAAATGTCATGCGGATTGTTCCCTCGGCGGTCCCGGCGGTGAAGGACAACCCCGTGACCCACGAGAAGGTAGAGCTCGGTAAGGCCCTTCTCCTCATGGCGAGGAAAAGGGCCCACCTTTCATGGGTATAGAGGCGAGACGAAAATCGCCAGCGCGACCAGCTGGGCGATGCCGAACGCCGCGGAGCGCAAAGGCTGGCGGCCGGAAATATAGGCCGCCATGTGCCCGATGCGGATCAGGATGTAGACGACCGCGAGGACGTCCGCGATCCGGCTCGGACCGCCGACCATGTGCGCCACGATCACCGCCGCAGCGAACCACGGGAAGGTCTCGAGGCCATTGAGGTGAGCGCCGTAGGCGCGTACCGACTTCCCGACCAGTTGGCCCGCGTGAAAGCGCGGCTGGTCCGGATCGAGGCCCTTGACGAAGCTGAACGCGACATAGGGCAAAGTCGCGGCGATGAAGATGCACCAGATGGCGATGGTCATGATAGAGCGGCTCCGCGCCGCGCGCTCGCGTGGCGTCGGCCCTATCCGCGTCGACGGCGGCGCGCATGTCAACAGGGTCCTGCGCCGATTGCGCCGCTTCCGCTCACGGCCGCTGGGCGGCCGCCATCGACGAGGCTGAAAACGCCTGCCGCCGGCGCCGAAGGCAAAGCCTCGACGAGCGGCTTTCTGTGGCGCCGGACGGCGGAATGGGCTAGACCGCTTTCCGTCTGATCCGAGGGAGAAAATTGAGCGATATCCGCGACGACCGGCCAGAGCCCGAGGGGCCGGCCGACATCAAGCCCGTCTCCATCCTCGACGAAATGAAGCGCAGCTATCTCGACTACGCGATGAGCGTGATCGTGAGCCGCGCGCTGCCCGACGTCCGGGACGGTCTCAAGCCCGTCCACCGCCGCATCCTCTACGCGATGCACGAGCTCAATTTCACGCCCGACCGGCCCTACAACAAGTCCGCGCGCACGGTCGGCGAGACGATGGGCAAATTCCATCCGCACGGGGACCTCGCGATCTACGATGCGCTCGTGCGCATGGCGCAGGACTTCTCGATGCGCGCCCCGCTCATCGACGGGCAGGGCAACTTCGGCTCGGTCGACGGCGATCCGCCGGCGGCCTCGCGCTACACCGAGGCGCGGCTCGACCGCATCGCGACCGCGCTGCTCGACGACCTCGACAAGGACACAGTCGACTTCAGGCCGAACTACGACGAGAAGGAGCAGGAGCCGGTCGTGCTTCCGGCGCGGTTCCCCAACCTGCTGGTCAACGGCGCCGGCGGCATCGCCGTCGGCATGGCGACCAACATCCCGCCGCACAACCTCGGCGAGACGATCGACGCGCTGCTGGCGATGATGGAGAAGCCCGACATCACGCTCGACGAGCTGATGGAGCATATCCCGGGGCCGGACTTCCCAACCGCCGCTTCGATCCTCGGGCGCGCGGGAATCCGGGCCGCCTATGCGACCGGCCGCGGCTCGATCACCATGCGCGCCAAGGTCTCGGTCGAAGAGCTGCGCAAGGACCGCGAGGCGCTGATTGTCAGCGAGATCCCCTATCAGGTCAACAAGGCGACGCTGATCGAACGGATCGCCGAGCTTGTGCGCGAGAAGCGGATCGAGGGCATCGGCGACCTGCGCGACGAATCCGATCGCGACGGCATGCGCATCGTCATCGAGATCAAGCGCGACGCCGTCGCCGACGTGGTGCTGAACCAGCTGTGGCGGTTCACCGCGATGCAGTCGAGCTTCGGCGCCAACATGATCGCGCTGAACGGCGGTCGGCCGGAAATGCTGACGCTGAGCGACATGCTGCACGCCTTCCTCGAGTTCCGCGAGGACGTCGTCACCCGCCGCACCAAGTTCCTGCTCACCAAGGCGCGCGACAACGCGCACGTGCAGGTGGGCCTCGCCATCGCGGTGGCCAACATCGACGAAGTGATCCGCCTCATCCGGACGTCGCCGGATTCGGCTGCCGCGCGGGCCGCGCTGATGGAGCGATCCTGGCCGGCGCGCGACATGGCGCCGCTGATCGCGCTCATCGCCGACCCGCGCCACATCATCGACCCGGATGGCTCGATCCGCCTGTCGGACACGCAGGCGCGCGCCATCCTCGAACTGCGCCTCGCCCGCCTGACCGCGCTCGGCCGCGACGAGATCGCCGAGGCCTTGAACAGGCTCGCGGCCGAGATCGCCGACTATCTCGATATTCTGGGATCGCGGGCCCGGCTCATGGGGATCATCCGCGACGAACTCGTCAAGGTGAAGACCGACTTCGCCACCCCGCGCCGCACGGAGATCCTCGACAGCGACGCCGACATGGAAGACGAGGACCTGATCCAGCGCGAGGACATGGTCGTGCTGGTCAGCCACGCCGGCTACATCAAGCGGGCGCCGCTCTCGACCTACCGGGCGCAGCGCCGCGGCGGCAAGGGCCGCGCCGGCATGGCGACGCGCGAGGAGGATTTCGTCGCGAGACTGTTCGTCGCATCGACCCATCAGCCGGTGCTGTTCTTCTCCTCGGCCGGACAGGTCTACAAGGAGAAGGTGTGGCGCCTGCCGCTCGCGGCGCCCCAGGCGCGCGGCAAGGCGCTCGTCAACCTGCTGCCGCTCGAAACGGGCGAGCGCATCACCACCATTATGCCGCTGCCCGAAGACGAGGCGACCTGGGAATCGCTCGACGTCATGTTCGCCACCACGCGCGGCACGGTGAGGCGCAACAAGCTCTCCGACTTCGCGCAGGTCAACCGCTCGGGCAAGATCGCCATGCGGCTCGACGAGGGCGAGCGAATCGTCGACGTGCAGATCTGCTCGGACAGGGACGACGTGCTGCTGACGACCGCGCGCGGCCAGTGCATAAGGTTCGCGGTCGGCGACGTCCGCGTGTTCAAGGGCCGCGACTCGATGGGCGTGCGCGGCATCGCGCTGGACAAGGGCGACAGCGTGATCTCGCTCGCCATCCTCAAATCCTTCGACGCTTCGCCGGCCGAGCGCGCCACCTTCCTCAGGCAGCGCCGGGCGCTGATGGGCGAGACGCCGGAGGAGACCGGCGAATCCGATGCTGAGATCGAGAGCGCCGTCGAAACCAGCAGCGCGGCGAGTTTGCCGCCGGAACGTTTCGACGCGATGCGCGCGGCCGAGCAGGTGATCCTGACCGTATCGGAAACCGGCTACGGCAAGCGCACCTCGTCGTTCGAGTACCGGGTGACCGGGCGTGGCGGCAAGGGCATCGTCGCCATGGCGGTCAACGCCCGCAACGGCTCGCTCGTCGCCTCCTTCCCGGTCGAGGAGACCGACGAGATCATGCTGGTGACCGACGGCGGCCAGCTCATCCGCGTGCCGGTGGCAGGCATCCGCATCGCGGGACGCACGACCCAGGGGGTCATCGTCTTCCACACGGCCGAGCAGGAGCGGGTCGTGTCGGTCGACCGGATTGGCGAGGCGGAGGCCGCGGCGGAGGAGGTTTAGCCGTTTAGCAGCGGCTGGTCGGGCGGGTTCCACCGCCCGAGCGCAGGCGCGGGCTGCCTGTGCCTCATGGAGCGCCTATCCGGCTCCTTTTGACAGGAGTTTCATGGCGTCAGGGTTGTCCTGGGCTCCTGGGCCTCGAGGCAGCAGGCCCATAGCTGATCTCGCAAAGGCCAAGCGCCATCTTCCCCAGCAAGCCGGAGAAGATGTGGGCCCTGGCGCTCGCACCTGCAGCGACGGCCGGAGCTCGCGCTCAGGGTTGGTTGGGATGCTGCGTCTGGTTCTGGTCGGAGGCGGGCGCGTTCTCCTTGCTGTTTTTGTTGGCCATGTGATGGCCGACGGCGCAGCCGCCGATCGCGCCGAGGACGCCATGATGGCCGGCCATATGGCCCGCCACGCCGCCGACCGCGGCTCCCTTGAGACAGCCTTTCGCATCGGCCGAGGAAGAAAGGGCCAGCGGGGCGAGCGCCAGCGCGAGCGCGGCGGCGAAAATCGTAGATTTCATTGTGAGATCTCCCTTTCTTGCAGCACCCTCCTCAATCTGTCTGCGGCCGATAGGGTTCCCTCGGAGCGAGACGGCGAGACTGGCTTGGAGCATCGGCCGGTGTCCCTGCTCGACCATGAGATCGGGTGATGGTCGCCTCGAAGGCGAGCACCGCGAGCCGGAGCACACCGCCATCCGATGACCAAGCCGTAGTTTTCGTCCGACCGTCGCCGCCGGCTGCGATATGGACGGGCAAAATTCGAATTAGGTCCAAATTTTGCGGCGAAGCGCTAAAATCTTGGCGCGCGCGAGGCTCGAGGGACGGCTACCGCAAGCGGAAAAAGGGCGGAGTTTTTCGAGATTAGCGTCCTGGAACCCGGATCCCAATGCGCCCCGCGCAGGCGAAGCGGCCCGTGCCCGGGGCGACGTCGCAAAGTAGCCCCTCTGACGCCACTCTCCGTTAGTCACGCTAATGTGATTTTTTTTAGGTGAATGTGATGCCCATCACAGCGCAACCCGCCGAAGTGTGCCATATTGGGTCGCCCAGGATCGGTCCGCCGTCGGACTCGGTGCGCTGGGGAATGTAACGGACAGGGAGGATGCTAATGCATACGTCAAGGCTAATCGCGTCGGGTGCATTGAGTGCGGTGCTGGGATTGCTGGCCGGACCTGCCTTCGCCGATGATGGTGGTGGTGGTGGTTGCCGGAGCCTGCCCAAATGGCAGGCGCTCGAGAACGCGTTGTCGACCGCCCAGAGCACGAGCGGGAACGGCGGTCTCGGCAACAACATGTGGGGCGTGATCGTAGACCCGAGCGGGATCGTCTGCGCGGTGGCGTTCTCAGGCGCCAACTACACGTCGCAATGGCTCGGAAGCCGCGCCATTGCGGCGCAGAAGGCGAACACCGGCAACTCGTACAGCCTTGGTGTGGGCAGCGGGGGAACGGTGATTGCGCTTTCTACCGCCAATCTTTTTTCGGCGGTGCAGCCCGGCGGAAGCCTGTATGGCCTGCAGCATAGCAATCCTGTCGACACCGAGGTCGCCTACGGCAACCAATACGGGTATCAGGGCAATCCTGCGCCCGGCGGATCCTTCGGCACGCCGCAGGATCCGATGGTCGGGCAACGCATCGGCGGCGTCAACGTGTTCGGCGGGGGCCTCGCACTCTATAAAGGCGGAGTGAGAGTGGGCGGCCTTGGGGTCAGCGGCGACACGTCGTGCACCGATCACATGATCGCCTGGCGCACGCGCCACAATCTGGGCTTGGATTACTTCGGCAGCGTCGGAGGCGTTTCGCCAGATAAGTCGCGTCCGGACAATATCATCTTCGACATCATACCCAATCCGGACGGAACTGGAGGCACGGGCCAGGCACCCAACGGGACCGGAGGGGTCGGCCAAAGCACCGGCGGCTTCGGACATCCGAAGTGCCTGAACAATCCGGATCCTTCGACGCTGCCCGCCGTGCAGTGACACGGAGTTGATCGCGGCGCTGGGCCGAGGGCAGCTTCGACTTCACCGCCGCGGGAGAGGCCACAACCCGGAAAACGCCCTCGCAGGCCTGAGAGCCTGTCTAAAAGTCCGAGGTCCCGACGCGTCGCGATGGGGCCTCGAAGGACGACCAGAAGACGCTGGCTGCGCCGTCGGCGTCGTTTGGGGGCATACCTCTTCTGACATCACGCCCTGAAAGCGGACCGGACCGATTTCTCCAGCGCCTGAACGGAGCGGCCAGCGATAAAGTTCTCGGCTTGCCGGAAACGTGGGATTGCCGCAGATTGACTTTCCAGCGCCCGGCCCTCTGGCGGATGTCCGGCCTGATCAGCGCCGAATTGTGAAAAGGCGCGTTCGCGGGAGGTCGTCATGAAGCTTCGACTCGTGTGCTTCACTATGATCCTGTCGTCGGCCACGGCCGCTTTCGGGCAACCAGCAAACATCGTGACCGAGGAAGCGATGGTGAAATCGTCCGATCCCGGGATAGAAATCTACGTCCGGGAGAAGCACCCGGAGGGAATATCGTCCTTCTCCGCGGATCGGACGCTGCTCTTCATTCACGGCGCGACCTATCCGGCTGAAACGGCTTTCGACCTGCCGATCGAAGGCGTTTCGATGATGGATCTGTTTGCCGAGAATGGATACGACGTGTATCTGCTCGATGTGCGCGGTTACGGGCGCTCAACGCGTCCTGCGGAACTCAATCAGCCCGCCGACGCCAACAAGCCGATCGCGAATTCGGAAGAGGCGAACCGGGACCTGGGCGCGCGGTCGATTATATCCTGAACGCGCGGGGCATCACGAAACTGGACCTCATGGGCTGGTCGTGGGGTACGTCGATCGCGGGCAATTACGTCAGCCAGCATAACGATAAGATCAACCGGCTTGTCCTCTACGCTCCGGCCTGGACGTTTCAACCATCGAAGGCGCCGCCGACTGACGCCATTCCGGCCTATCGCGAGGTGTCGAAGGATGCTGCGAAAGCGCGCTGGTACAAGGGTGTTCCGGCCGGCAAGCAGGAGACATTGATCCCGCCCGGGGTTTTTGACCAATGGTGGGACGCGACGCTCGCCAGCGACCCGATCGGCAGCAAATTGAACCCCCCCGTCGTTCGGGCGCCCAATGGCGTCATGGCGGAGTTCGTCAATTTCTGGGTCGCCGGAAAACCGTTCTATGACCCGGGCAAGATTACCGTGCCGACGCTTCTCATCCATGCCGAATGGGACGCCGATCTTCCGAGCTATATGGCGCAGGCCTATTTCAGCAAGCTGACGGCTACGCCCTACAAGCGCTTCGTGGAGCTCGGCGAAGGAACGCATACCGTCATGCTGGAAAAAAACCGCATGCAGTTCTTCCATGAGGTCCTGGGCTTCCTGTCCGAACCCGATCCGACCGCGCTGAAGTAGGTTTCCCGCGCAGCGGAGTCACCGAATTTTTTCGTCTTGCAGCGTCGGGGCTGAAGACGGCGTGCAAACTCGGCTTCGAAAACCGCGAACCTGAAAACGAGGGGCTCGCCGAAGCGCTGTCAGCGGCATAGCTATGAATTCCGGCCCGCAGCTGAGAGGCGAAAATGACCCGACGCGCCCGCGACGTCCTCCTCGACATCCTTCGCGACGAGGGGATCACTCATGTATTCGGCAACCCGGGCTCGACCGAAATGCCGCTCATGGACGCACTGGTCGACGCGCCGGACATCACCTACGTGCTCGGCCTGCAGGAGGCGACCGCCGTCGGGATGGCGGACGGCTGGGCGCTGGCCTCGGGGCGGGCGGGCTTCGTCAACCTGCATGCGATGGGCGGGCTCGGCAATGCGATGGGCGTGCTGGTCGCCTCCAAGGCGAGCGAGACGCCGCTCGTCGTCACCGCGGGGCAGCAGGACACGCGCCATCTGATGACCGAGCCGTGGCTGTCAGGCGATCTCGTCGGGCTCGCCGCGCCGGTGACCAAATGGGCGAAGGAGGTGCGGCGCGGCGAAGACGTCGGCCAGGCGCTGCGGCGCGCTTTCGCCGTCGCGCGCACCGCGCCTTCGGGACCGGTGTTCCTGTCGCTGCCGATGGACGTCCTCGACCAGGAGGTGAGCGGCAGGATCCCGCCGGCTTCCGCGCCGCCGCGCCTCGGCGCCTCGCCCGACGCGTCGCGCCTCGCCGAGCGTCTCGCCGCGCTTGATCCCGACAAGGTGATTGTTCTGCTCGGCGACGACCTGCCGGCCTCGGTCAGCGCGGGCTTGACCGCCTTCGTGGAGGCAGGCGGCTTCCCCGTGTGGGGCACGCAGCTCACCTCGCGCTCAGCCTTCCCCTCGGCCCATCCCTCGTGGGCGGGCGTGATGAAGCCGGATTTCGCCGTCATGCGCGAGCATTTCGAGAACGCCGAGGCGATCGTGCTCGTCGGCGGGCGCGCCTTCGTCGCCTATCCCTATCGCGACGCTGAGCCGGTGCCCGAAGGCGTCGCGGTCATGCATGTCGCCGACAATCCGGAGGCCTTCGGCCGCGAGCACGCCGCCGACATGGCCTTGCTCGGCGACATCGGCGCGACACTTGCCGCCGTGGCGAAGCGGCTCGCGGACCTCGTCGACCGCGAGGCGGTCGCGGCGCGGCTCGCCGCGCGCGGCGCGAAGAAGCGCGCCGCGCTGGAGGCGTTGCGGGCGGAGATTCTGGCCGAGGCCGGCGCGCCGCTGTCGCCCGACGCGGCGGTGCTGGCGGCGCTCGAAGCGCTGCCGCCGAGCGCGCTGATCGCCAACGATTCCGCCGCCACCTTCGGCCGGGTGCAGGACCTCCTGACCACGAGGCCTGGCCGATATTTCTTCGCCCGCGGCGGGGTGCTCGGCTGCAACATGCCGGCCGCCGTCGGCGCGTCGCTCGCCGGCGCCGGCTGGGTCGCCTCGCTGGTCGGCGACGGAGGGGCGATGTATTCGCCGCAGGCGATGTGGAGCGCCGCCCATTACGGCGCGCGCGTGATCTTCTTCGTATTCAACAACCGACGCTACGGCGTGCTGCAGAACGTCGCCACCAGCCTCGGCTATTCCAACGCCGTCGCCGGTCGGTTCGTCGGCATGGCGATCGTCGAGCCGGCCATCGACTTTCAGGCGCTGGCGGCGTCGATGGGCGTGCCGGCGGTCCGGGCGGACGACCGCGCGGCGATCGGCGCCGCGGTCGCCAACGCCCTCGAGCGCGATGGGCCGACTCTCATCGAGATCGCGATACGGTGAGGCTGGGCGATAATCCTCGCCGTTTGCCGTCGCTTGCGCAGCCCCTCGCCGCGGCCATACCCCACAACAAGGCGGCAAAGGCGAAGGCTGCGCCAATGGCCCCAAGAAAGCGGGCGTAGAACGCGACCGCTCCGCCGGACACGGATCGCAAACGAGCCGTTCGACGCCCACTCGCCCGGGAAACGGTCGTCCCTATAGGTTAATATGGGTGTCCCGCCATCCGCGTCGCGGACCCGCGGCGCGCAGGGTGCGGTTCTAGGGGTTTGTTCGTCGACCTTACTGGCAGGCAGCCGTCCCCGTCAGGCACTCGACCATTGCGTTGACGGCGCTGATCTGTTTGCCGCTCTTGACGTAGTAGTCCGGCCCCGAATATCCAAACCAATCCCAGCATGCGTCTTGACTGTAGGTATTCGCAATGGCCCTCGCCTGCGGGTAGAGGATGACCACGCCGTGCTGCTCGGCCCACGCGTTGTATCCGCCCAGCCGGTAGAAATACGGCCGCTCCTGCGGCGGCAAATCGCCGAATTTTCCGCCGCCCGGCGCATCCGCCTGGTCGACCGACTGCTCGTCCTGGAGGCACCCGTGCAGTGCGATATGCAGCGGACACGTCTGCCCGTTCATGCAGGCGTGCGGGACATAGATGTGACCGACGGCGTTCATGCTGATGCTCGAGTCGTTCGGGTCGATCGGCTGCGTGAAGGTCTGCAGCCTGTCCTCGGTCCAGGACGCGTCGGACACCGGCTGTCGCTGCGGGTAGATAAAGTTCAGCAGCTCTTCAGCGGCGGAATAGTTGCAGTCGTTGATGTAAGGCTCGCCGAAATTTCCGCACCCGCCAGCCTCCCCCGTCCGGTCGCGGGCGATCGGCATGGCGTGCTCGGCAGGGATGCTGTCGACGAACTTGATATTGTCCTTGGAATTGTCCACCTCAGGCAGCGCGAACAGCGTTGCGTAGAAGTCGGCAAGCCCCTTCACCACGTCGTGCGGCATCATCGTATCATGCGGCGTGTCCGTCTCGCGTCCTCCCGTGAAGATCCAGACCCGCGCGCCCTTCAATCCGGCGAGCGGATCGATCGTGCCGAGCCGGGCCTCCTGCTCGGCGGACGCGGCGGACCCGCTCAGGTCGGGAGGCCCCAAATAAAGGCCGACATTGAGCTTCGCGGCGGTTCGCGAGCAGTAGTACATGGCCTGACAGGCGTCGTGCTGAAGCAGCGGATCGATCAGCGGAGTGTAGGAACAGGTAAAGCTATACGAGCCGGCGCAGTGATAGGGGCCGCCCGCGACGACCCCGACCCCCATGACCTGGCTGGAGTGCGCTATGTGATATTGCACCGCGAGCCATCCGCCGGCGGATACGCCGGATATCGAGATCTGGTCTGGCGCGATATGGATCCCGTCGCGTTGTTTGATCGTACCCAGGCTGTCCGGCGCCGCTCCAGCGCGCGCCGCTGCGAATACGCAGAATAACACGCCGCCGAGAACGACCGTCCCTTCACTGAAATGAGCCCAGCCTTTTCGCCGCTTCGACATATGGAACGTCTCCTGGTCAATGTCGCCGCTCGGCATCAGGTGGGTGCGTCCAAGCTCCGGTTTGCGGTATGGATTCCCTGATCCCGCGCCCGCGCCTTGTGCTGCCCGCTTTCCGCCCGCTCCATTTCGCGTGGGGTCGTCATGGCTACAAGCCGTCCCCGGCCGGTGAACGCCTTCACGTTGCGCGCGCGCCCGTCTAGCGCAGGCATGATTCTTCGTCTTCGGCAATAAACTCACGTTCATGGCCGCCCAATGCCGCGATAGCACGGCGCATGGCGAGCCAGTCTTCCGGGGCGAGCGTGAGCAAGCAACCCGGATGAGCCCGCGCAAATTCGAGGAATGCTTTGACGGTGCGGTCGCACGGATCGCTTATGAGGGCGTAGTGATAAGTCAGCATTGGCTTTCGCCCAATTGAATTCAGTTCGACGCCGATCTTCAAGCTTCGGTCGGGTGAACTTATATGGGCGCCGGCCGAGACCGCAGTGACCTGGCTCACATCGCGGACAGAAGCAGGATTACAACCACCGCTCCAGTTATCCTTGCGCTGCCGGCAACAGTTGGAACATGGCTCGCTGCATTCGCTTCCGCCGCCGGTTTAGGCCGACGGTTCCTCGTTCGGCGGCTGGCGGGGCGCAGGCGGACGCGCGCGTCAGCCGATTCCGCGCCGCGGCCAACGAATGGTTCAATTCGAGGCTCAACGACAACAAAAAGGGCGCGATCGTGACGTCATGCGGCGGCTGCACGAGGACGATCGCGCCGGCCATACGGCCTGGCAGTACGGCTGGGAGGAGGACGTATCAGCCACAAGGGGGATCGAACGGTCGCACTGGAGCTCGGGGGCTTCGAGGCGGTCCTGGTGACGGCGCCGTCAACGCTTGCCGGACAACTGTAAATTTCTGTGGCAAATGGTGCTCTGGTCGATCACGATGCAATGCACGGGGTTCCTGAGAAGTAAGCGCGTCGAGACTATTCTCGGCAGAACGGATCTTCTTGTTTGCCTGTACGATTGCCATGTCGATAAGGTACGTCAAAAGGGTATCGTCTGCCTGCTCAGCCATTCTACGCACTCGAGTCAACTTGATTTCAATCAACTCGAACATCCGCTTTCCCCAACGGAAGCCATCTAGGCGCCGACGGAAGATGGTATTCGCAGTGAACCCATGTTAGCAATAGGGCAACTTGTCGCAATTGCGGCGACCTTTCCCTAGCGCAGGCGTACAATCGGGTTACGTTGATACTTTTACTGACAGCGAGAAAGGACCGGGCGCTTTGTTTTCCAAATCGATTTAAGCCGGGCGGACCCCTGTTTAGGTTTCCGGTTTCGGCTGTGCGAGCGCCAGGAGGCGCCGTTTTCCTTTTGGGCAGGTCAGCGCGAAGTGTGACGCGCGTCACAGCGAAACAGCACATCCGAGCTTAATCGATTAGAACGCTTCATGGATGGAAGCGTGTACGGGGACGACAATGTCAAACATGGCTGGTACTTCTGTAAAACCTGATCAATCGGAGGCTGTGCGGCGTTCTGGTTGGCCTGACCCCCAGGAGGGGTTTCGTCTGACCCATGCCTTCCTGAATGTGCGGGAGCCCTCGCTGCGGGACGCCATCGTCAAGTTGGTTGCGGAGTTGTCAACGGTTGACGACGAGAAAAGCGGCCTGCGGCGGATCGCTGAATTCGCTCTGAACCCGCTTTGAACTCGAAGGACGGACGGCCTCAAGCGCGGCATCTACGCTTCCGAGAGTGTTTGGAGGCGGGATCGCAGAGTTGATGAGAGGTTCCGGGCGCGGAGATCCGACCTCGCCGTTCGCCTGAAGCAGGACATTGCCCAACTCCAGGCGCGAAAGGCGGGGCGCGAAGGCGTCCTCGTCGCGGACACGCTCGAAGGGCGCGTCCGTCTCGGGGTCGCTTCGTCCTCGAAACTCCATGTGAAGGGCGACCGAGGAATCGATGACCGCCTCGGTCACGGACGCCGTTCGTCGCGAAGCGTCTTCCAGAAAAGCCACGAGCGACCTCCGCGCATCGCCTCTTCAGCTTCTCAAAGGCCGCGTTGACGCGACCGCGGTCGACCCAGATGATTTTGACCCCGGCGGGGAGCAGACCGGCCTGCCCCCCGAGCCAACCCGAGCTCCCATACGTTTGCCGTTCGAGGCGACCCCGCAGTACACTCCCGACCAGAAAGGAGAATCCATGGGCGCCGTTCTGGAACGTCCGCTAGCCCCGGCGAGGCATCGCCTCGACGTCGGCGCCTACTACCGGATGGCAGAGGCCGGCATCCTTTCCCATCCGCAGCGTGTCGAGCTGATCGACGGAGACATCTTCGATATGAACCCGATCGGCAGTCCGCACGCCGCCGTTACGAGAAGGCTCGAGCAGCGGTTCGCCCGCGCGGTCGCCGACGGCTTGGTCCTCGTAAGCGTCCAGAATCCCTTGCGTCTCGACGCCTATAACGAGCCGCAGCCGGATTTCGTGGCCTTGTCGCCTCGTCCCGACGCCTATGCCGCCTCCCATCCGGGCGCGGCCGACGCGCTGCTCCTCGTCGAAGTCTCGGACAGCTCCCTGGACCACGACCGGAAGACGAAACTTCCAATCTACGCGAGGTTCGGCGTGCCCGAGGTCTGGATTGTCGATCTCTCCGGGAGCGCCGTCGAGGTTTATCGGGATCCGGCAGAAGGCCGCTATGCTTCTTCCCGGCGGATGAGCCAAGGCGCTCTGGTCCCGCTCCGCGTTCCCGAGGTCTCGATCGACATCGCCACGCTCCTGGCCTGAACGCGCTCGCGCCGGAACACGAGCTTCGCGGCGCTGCGTAGGGGAAGCAGATCGGCGATTCCCTCCAGCGCGCAGTCGTATCGCGACAATAGCCTGAAAGCCGGACAGCCGGCGGAACGCCTCACGCTCGCCGCCCAGCGGACCGCCGGCCGCTATTGGGGCCGGGGGTGTCGGGATGGAGCAATTTCCTGTAGCGCAGCGCTGCGGCCCCGTCTGCGTAATAGTCCTCGTGCACGCCGAACTGGCCGAAACCCCATTTCTCGTAAAGCGCGATGGCGGCGGCGTTGTCGTAGCGCACCTCGAGCGTGATTTGAGATTTGTTGTGCAGGCGGGCGTATTTCTCGCTCGCCTGCAGCAGGGCCGACCCGACGCCCCGGCGCGCGTAGCGCGCGTCGACCGCGATCGAATAGACGCGAACCGCGCTCGAATCCTTGCGCAGCGACAGGAGGGCGTAGCCCGCGAGCTCGCCGTCGATGGCGGCGGCGATCACCGGCGCATGCGGCGCCCGCAGGAAATAGGCGATCGATCGCCGGGAAACCTGATCCTCGGGAAAGGACTCCAGCTCGAGCTTCGCGATCGCATCGAGATCATCGACGACCGCCTTGCGAACGGTAAGGCCGCCCCGGCGCCATTTGTCCATGCGGTCTGTCCGGCCTCGTTCCCGGGGGCAGGCTGTTATCCGGCGGTAAACGACGTGTCCATCCTCGCATGGCCCGCGAATGGTGTATGGGCCTTCGGCAGGACGCGCTCGGCGAGAGAGTTTGCGGGTATGAACAGGGCGGAATCTGGCCTCGGACGGCATCGACCGCAGGGCCCTTTGAGAAGTGAGCCGGCGGCCGTTAGAAGGTCATGCGGAGGCGTCCTCCGAGACCAGGCGGACCGCCGGAAGGAACCACGACATGGCGAGCAAGCTCGAAAGCGCAATTGACAGGCCGTCGGCCGGCGGCGTCGAGGCCGTCAGCGACGCCGAGGCCCAGCAGGCGTTCCGCACGGTGCTCAAATGGATCGGCGAGGACCCGGACCGCGACGGCCTGCGGGAGACCCCCCACCGTCTGGTCAGGGCGTTTCGCGAGTATTTCTGCGGCTATGACGAGGACCCGGCGCAGGTCCTGCGCAAGACCTTCACCGAGGTCGACGGCTACGACGAAATGATCGTGCTGCGCGGCGTCACCTTCGAGAGCCATTGCGAGCATCACGTCGCGCCGATCATCGGGCGGGTGTGGGTCGGCTATCTGCCGGACCGCAGGGTCGTCGGGATCTCGAAACTCGCCCGCGTGGTGGAAATCTTCTCGAAGCGCCTGCAGATCCAGGAGCGGCTGACGGCGCAGGTCGCCAACACCATCGAGGAAGTGCTGAACCCGCGCGGCGTCGCGGTGGTCGTCAAGGCGGCGCACCATTGCATGATCAGCCGCGGCATCCACAAACGCGGGGCGGACCTGGTCACGAGCCGCATGCTCGGCGCATTCCGTGACCAGCCGGCGACCCGCGCCGAGTTCCTGTCGCTGGTCAACGCCGACACGTCCGAGTAGTCGGCCGCATGATCGGGCCCTACCGCATCGAAGGCTATGTCATCGCTTCGGCCGACGGCATGATCGCCGACGGGGCCGGCGCGATGCCGCCCTCCCTCCACCATGACGCCGACAAGCGCTACTTCGAGACGGCGCTCGACCATGTCGAGGCGGTTGTCCACGGCCGCCATTCGCAGGAGATCCAGCCGAAGACCGGTATTCGCCGCCGCCTCATTCTGAGCCGTCGGGTCGAAGCGCTGGCGCGCCACCCGGACAATTCCAAGGCGCTGCTCTGGAACCCGGCCGGCGCGCCGTTCGAACAGGCCTGCGCGGCGCTCGGTGTCGCCGGAGGGACGATCGCCGTCATCGGCGGGCCGGCGGTCTACAGCCTGTTCCTCAAGATGGGCTACGACGTCTTCCATCTCTGCCGGGCGGTCACCGTCCGCGTGCCCGGCGGGCTGCCGGTCTTCGCACGGGATTTGTTCGGCGGCGATCCGGAGGCGTGCCTGAAGGCGGCGGGGCTCCGGGCCGGGGAGACCGTTTGGCTCGGCGAGGAGGTCACCCTGACGGACTGGACGCGAGTTTCATAGGGGGCGGCGAAGCGCGGCCCGATTGCCTTGAGGGCAGGCGACAAGCGATCCGTCTCCGGCCGGAGGAAGGCCAATCGAACGCCGGGTGCTGCGCTTCAGTCTCTTCCTCTTCTTACCTGAAACGTCAGCTGAAGCGCCGGAAAGACGGCGGAGACGCGCCAGGGGCTTCGCTGGCGCTCGGAAAGGCGCCAGACTTCGACGAACATCGGCGGGCATCCGACGAACATCGGCTCGGAAGGCCGCCGCCAAGTCGGTGAAATCGCCGTAGGCGTCGGGCCGGGTCATGAGCATCGGGCGCTTCTTGGCCGCTGACAGGTCCGAGAAGGGAAAGGAAATCAGAACGCGGTCGTCCCGTTTAAACACGATCCCACGCCTGACCTCGGATTTATCCCAATCCGTTTTCAAGGCGGATTCTTCACTCGAGCAATTCGAGCTCATCCAGCTGGAGCGCGAAGGCCTCCGGCGCGAAGCGCGGTGAGAACCGGTCGCGCCGAAATCCCGAGTGAAGCGGTAGCCCTCCGCGGCTGGATCGGCGAAGACGCGCGCGGTCCGCCGAACCGCATCGATGACCCAAAGCTCGCGCACGCCGAAGCTGGCGTAGAGCGCCGCCTTGCGGCCAGTGTCGTAGCTGAGTGAGGAATCGGCGATTTCGACGACGAGCAGGACGTTTGCCGCGCTGAGGTTCTTCAGGGTGGTCGCACGGGAATAGATGACGAAATCGGGATCGAGATAGGTGTCCTCGCTGAGCCGGAACGTCGTTTCCGGCGCGATCCGGCAATCGTCGGGTCGCGCGCGGGCCCAGTGGTCGTTCAATGCAATCTTGACGACCTCGTGGTGGTTTCCCTTCGGCGACATCGGAACCAATTCCCCCCCGATCAACTCGACCCTCTCGTCCTCCTCCATCACGCCGGCGGCAACCATCGCCTCGACCTCGGCGACGGTGAAGCGGCGACGCGGCAATCCCTCTGCGGCCCTGGTGACGCGGGCGGCGGCTGAGGCATTCATGTTTCTGGCCCTCAATTCGGTCGGCGCGCGGAGGCGCACCGAGGCTATCATCTTGTTCGTCGTGCGTCGCGTGCGTGCATCGACGTCTGCCTCGACGTCCCGCTTCCGTCGGAGGGGATGTCCCCCGCTACGACATTCACGCATCTTTTGGCGTTTGGGCTGGGGCGTTCGACCTGCCTCCCTATAGTGGTGGCAGTGACGGCAGCAAAACAGTCAACATTGTCAATAACTTTACGGTGCACGCTCAAGCGCCCTTCAAGAAGGCCGATCGCGGTCGCAAAGGCCTGAGCGCGGGGCTTTTCGGCCCTGCCGAGAACCCCAGCTCCCGGGCGAAAAATTGCCTGCGCGCTCAGTGTCCGGGCAAAAAATTCCCTGCGTCTCCGATCTCCGATTCCGATCGGGTAACATGCCGCAATCGCCTGAAATACCGTGCCTTTTCTGCGCGGATTCTTCCGCAAACGCCAAGTTCGCTGCGAAAAGCTGCTCCGCGTTCGGCGAGCTTTTCGTGAACGCGGTAGGGGCCGACCGGGGGGACGACCTCGACCGCAAATTGTCCGCGTCGACGACAAAGATCTTGTCTTCGTCCGGCTTGCTCTTTCCCTACTCGGGAATCGGCGCCTTCGCATGGGGCGCCGCCGTCTTGTCGGCCTCGGTTCCGCGGCGCTGCCGGCGCTGCGACGCCTGCACCGCAAGGCCGACGGCCAGGATCAGCATCGAGCCGTCGAACAAAGGCTCGACGAAAAAGGGCGCGCCGAGCTGATTGAGCCCGGCCACCGTCACGGCGAGGACCGCGACAGCGAGAACCGTTCCCCAGACGTTGACCCGGCCGGGGCGGACCGACGTCGCGCCGAGCAGCGCCGCGGTGAAGGCCGGCAGAAGATATTCCTGCCCGACGGAGCTCTGCCCCACCTGAAGCTGCGATTGCAGGACGATTCCGGCGAAGGCGGCCAGCGTTCCCGCCGCGATGAAGCCGAGCGTGACGTATCGCCTGGCGGAAATGCCGTTCAATTCCGCGGCGCGCGGGCTGGCGCCGAGGACGTAGAGGTAGCGGCCGAGCGGCAAATATTCGAAGACCACCCAGAGAGCGAGCGCCACGATCAGCGCATAGATCGCCGGCGCGGGAATGATCCACAGACTGCCGGATATGGCGAGGAAGGCGTGCGGCAATGGCGCGAGCACCTGCTGGCCGCCCGTGTACCATGCGTTGAGTCCATAAAGCACGGTTCCGGTGCCCAAGGTCGCGATGAAGGAGTTGATTTTCACCCGGGTTACCAGAACGCCGTTCACGAAGCCGATGGCGGCGCCCATGACGAGCACCGCGCAGACCGCAGCCCACCATGGCCAGCCCTGGCCCTGAAGACCGATCGCCAGCACCTGGGAGATGCCGACGTTGAAGCCGGCGGAAAGGTCGAACTGATTGGCGACCATCGGAATGAACACCGACAGAGCGACCAGCGCCTGCACCGACTTGTTGCTGAGGATGGAGCGGAAATTGAAGTAGGTGTCGAAGGTGTCCGGCTTAAGCAACGAGAACGCGACGATCAGGAGGACGAGGAGGACGAGCAGGCCCCAGACGGAAATCGCGCGCGTGACCGCTTCGCCGAACGACATCCGCTTCGTCATCGCGTCTCTCCGTCGCCGCCGGCTCCAGTTCCTCCCGATGCAGCCTCGGTCAAAGCCTCGATCGTCAAATCCTCGTGCCGGATTTCCGCCGTGAGGCGTCCCCGGCTGAAGACGAGCGCGCGATGACAGATCCGCGCCACTTCCTCGAAATCGGACGAGATCAGCAACGCCGCCATCCCCCCGCGCAGCGATTGCTGAAGCAGGTGATAGATTTCCGCCTTCGAACCGACGTCGACGCCGATGGTCGGCTCCTCCAGGATCAGGAGCCTGACCCGCCCCTCCATCCAGCGCGCCACCACGACCTTCTGCTGGTTTCCTCCCGACAGCGTCGCGACCGGCTGCTCCGGTCCCGCGGCCTTGATCGAAAAGCGGCGGAGCGCAGCTTCGGTCTCACGCGCCTCCGAGGACCGGGGAACCACTTCCAGCACCGTCTTTCCCGTGATCGCGGGATTCATGAAAATGTTCTCGCGAACCGACAGGTTCGCGGCGAGGCCTTCCTCCGCACGGCGGCTCGAGATGAAGCCGACGCCGAGCGCCATCGCGTCGGCCGGGCTCTCGGATTCGATCGGGACGCCGTCGAGCGACAGGCGGCCCGCCGCAAGGGGCGTCTCGCCGAAGATCGCGCGTCCGACGGTGTGATGCCCGGCGCCCCGCAGGCCGACCAGACCGAGGGTCTCGCCCGCGGCGACGGAGAACGAGACCGGTCCGACAGGACCGGCGATGAGATCGCTCACCGAAAGGACGATTCGATCGGTCGACGGCTCGGGCCGCACGAAAGCGTCTTTCATCGACCGACCGACGATCATTTGCACGAGCGCATCCGGCGAGGTCTCTCCAGTCGACACGGTCGCCACGCGGCGGCCGTCGCGTAGCACGGTCACACGGTCCGCGATCCGGAACACCTCGTCGAGGCGGTGCGTGACATAGACGATGCCGATGCCGTTCGCTCTCAGCCGCCGCAACGCCTCGAGCAGCCGTTCGACGTCGGCCTCCGGCAGGGCCGCGGTCGGCTCGTCGAGGACCAAAATCTCCGACCGGATCGCGAGCGCCCTGCAGATCCCGACCAGAGACCGCTCGGCGGCGGGCAGCGCCGATATCGGCGCGTCCGGGTCAATGTCGCTGCCGAGGATGGCGAGCGCCGCCGCCGCCGCCTTGCGCACCTGCCGCCAGGAGATGGTCCCGAACGGCGAGCGGGGATAGCCGGCCTGGATCGCGACGTTTTCGGCGACCGACATCCATTCGACGAGGCCGAGATCCTGGTGGATGAAGGAGATCGAGGATGGCGCTCCGCCTGGCGCCGGCCGGCCGCCGATCAAAATCTCGCCCGCGTCGGCTTCGTACACGCCCGCCAGAATTTTAATCAAGGTCGACTTGCCGGCGCCGTTCTGGCCGAGGAGCGCATGCGCCTCGCCGCGTCGGACGTCGAAGTCGACCTCATCGAGGGCCAGGGTCGCGGTAAAGCGCTTCGTGATGCCCCTCATCATGAGGAGGGGCGCCGCATCGTCGGTCACGGACCGCTGCGCAACCTGCATGACAAACTTTCCGATCCCGGGGTCCCTCGGGTGCGTTCAACAGAAAGCCAGGGTCGCGGCGCCCATTCCACCGACGTCACCCTGTGTTGGCCACCGCGCCGACATTGCGCACGAAAGTCGCAGCCCTTGTGACCTTCGTGTAATCTTCGCGTTCGTGGTGGTGAAAAGAATAACACGAAGTCCACAAAGGGTGTACGAAGGGCACAGAGACTCGAACTTTCTTGTAAGGCGCCGTTTGCACGGCCGGGAGGCTGTTTCGCGTGCTTTCGGGCTGCGGGGGAATGGCCGCCGACGTCCTACTTGACTCCCCAGATCTCGAGGTAGTGCTGCTTGTAGTTGTTGCTCGGAATGAACGTGTTCTGATCGCCTCCTTCTGAATGAATATTCTCCCTCGTCACGAGGAACGGCGGCTGGACGAAGCCGCTCGGCTTGTCGTTGTGGAAGGCGCGGTTCAACTCGTCGACCGCCTGCCACGCCTGCAATTCGATCGGCTCCGACACGGTCACGACCTGGTACTGGTCGCCTTTGCGGATGCGGTCGTAGGCCGAACGGTTGCCGTCGGCGCCGATCAGCTTGGCCTGGTCGGGAGGCACGCCGCCCGAGCGCAGGACGGGAACCGCGAAATCCCAATCGTTGTCGCCGACCGAGGTGGCGTATAAGGGCAGCCCGAAGCGCTGGACCCAGCTCGTGGTCAATTGAGGCTGACGCTGCGCCGCTTCGGAGGCTGGAGAATTGACGTAGTCCAGCACCTTGCAGCCGGGGCATTTTTCGATCTCGTCCTTGGTCGCCGTCGATTTGACTTTGGCGATGGCGTATTCGTTGTGCGACAGGATCACGACGCGGGCTTTGCCGTTCGAATCGGCGATCGCCCAATCCGCCTCGGCTTGACCGATCGCGCGCGGGTCCTCCTCGATATTGACGAAGACGTTGAGGTCGGGCTGCGGGCCCGGGAGCCCGGCGGCGTGCAGGCCGACGAATTTGACGCCCTGGGCGAGGCCGGCCTTGATCGGGCCCTGCAGGCTCGCCGCGTCGGCGAACATCGCGATGCCGTCGGGCTTCAGCGCGATTGCCTGGTTCATGCCGGAGAGCCAGGAGGTCGGGCTTCCCTTTCCGTCGATGACGGTGCAGGTCCAGCCGAGCTTCTCGCACGCCTCCTTGATGTAGACGCCGTAGAGATGCGAAATATCGTTCTGCTCGTCGCCCGAAAGAAAGACGACTTTCTTTCCCGGCTCCGGCTTCGGCGCGCTGGTCGGCCCTTCCCACGTCGTCTGCGGACCGGCGAATTTTTCGACCGCCGCCTTGGCGTCGGAGACCGCGTCGGCGAAGGCCGACGAGGCGCACGACGCGCCCAGAACGGCCACCAGCCCGGCCAGCGAAACGGATCGGCAAAGATTGATAGACACGGGCGAGTCCTCCCTGTTTTTATCCGCCTTTCGACTCGCCGGAACTGTCGCGCAGTCCCGGCGGCAATTGCCTGAGTTGAGCGCATATTGTCTCCACCCGCAAGCGAGCGCCCTCGCCCCGATCGCGTCGCTCAATCGGGGGAGGGGCGAATCCCTTCTCGGCGTCGATGAACTCGCTCGGATGAGCGCCTACGCGAACCGCTCCGCCCGGAACGGCGCCGGATCGACGACCGGCTCCTCGCCGCTGATCATCTCGGCGAGGAGCCGGCCGCTGATCGGCCCGAGCGTCAGGCCGAGGTGGTGGTGGGCGAAGTCGAGCCAGAGATTTTGCCTGCCCGGGAACGGCCCGACGATCGGGCGCATGTCGGGCAGACAGGGGCGGCGACCGAGCCATGGTTTTGGCTCCTTGCGCGCTCCGAGCGGAAACATTTCGCGGGCGAACGGCTCGAGCCGGTCGAGGTGGGCGGAAGAGGGCGGGTCGTCGAGCCGGGCGAACTCCGCTCCCGTCGTCAGCCGCAGGCCCTGCGCCATCGGCGTCACGACATATCCCTTCTCGAGATCGAGCACCGGCCGGGAGAGCCCGCCGTTCCCCCTCGCGTCGTAGTGCATGTGATAGCCGCGCTTGACGAAGAACGGCAGGCGAAGGCCGAGCGACCGCACGAGCGCATCCGACCAGGCGCCGAGCGCGATCACCGCGTCGCGGGCGGCGAGGCGGCCGGAGGCGGTCAAAACCATCCAGCCGGCGGCCGCACGGCTCGAGGCTGAGCGCGTCGCCTTTCTCCATCCGGCCGCCGCGCCGAACGAAGAGCGCGGCATAGGCGCGGGTCAGCCCCTGCGGGTCCGGCGTCGTCAAGCGGCTCGACGAAATGGGCGCCGCCCAGCGCCGCCTCCCCGACATTCGGCTCGAGCACGGTCAGCGCCGCCCGGTCGAGCGTCGTGGGGGCGAAGCCGTAGGGCTTCAGCTCCTCGATCTCCTCATGCACAGAGTCCTCGCCGCGGGCCGAGCGCCAGGCTTTGATCCAGCCGGTTGCGCGCAGAAGGGCGCCCGCGTCCGCCGCTTCGGCGAGTTTCCGGTGCTCGGCCGCCGCCGCGCCAATGAAGGGGGCCATCGCCTTCGCGGTTTCGATCTTTCCTGCATCGGTCGAGGCGCGGAAATAGCGCCACAGCGCAGGCGCGATCGAGGGCAGGGCGCCGTAGCGGACATGGGCGCGCGGATCGCGGTTGAGCGCGGCTTGGGCGAGGTCGACGGGGCGGCGCGGAAAGAGATAGGGGAAGACCGCCTCGCTCTGGACGATGCCGGTGTTGCCGAAGCTGGTCTCGCCGGCCGCTTCGCCGAGGCGGTCGACGATGGCGACCGACCGGCCGCGCGCCTGCAGCGCCAGCGCCGCCGAGACCCCGACGATCCCAGCCCCGAGAACGAGGACGTCGACGGTTTGCGGCGGCATGAGCGAACTCCGAATTTATAGGCGCGCTCGCTGAGCGCGCCCGATGCGCACGGCAGACGGTCGCGTCTAAAACGCGTCTCGATTCCCAACGACCGTTCCTATAGACCGCCCCGGCAACCGGACAAGACGCGAGCCCGACGATGATCCCCCGCTATTCCCGCCCCGAGATGACCGCCTTATGGTCGCCCGAGACGCGCTTCCGCATCTGGTTCGAGATCGAGGCCCACGCCTGCGACGCGCTGGCGGAGCTCGGCGTCATTCCGAAGGAGGCGGCGAAAGAAATCTGGAAGAAGGGCGGCGAGGCGGCGTTCGACGTCGCGCGCATCGACGAGATCGAAAGGATCACTCGGCACGACGTGATCGCCTTTCTGAGCCATCTCGCCGAGTTCGTCGGCCCGGCTTCACGCTTCGTCCATCAGGGCATGACGAGCTCCGACGTGCTCGACACCTGCCTCGCCGTGCAGTTGAGGCGCGCGAGCGACATTTTGATCGCCGACGTCGACGCGCTCATGGCGGCGCTGAAACGGCGCGCCTACGAGCACAAGCTGACCCCGACCGTTGGCCGCTCGCACGGCATCCACGCCGAGCCGACCAGTTTCGGCATCAAGCTCGCCATCGCCTATGCCGAGTTCTCGCGCGCTCGCGCGCGCCTCGTGACCGCGCGGGAAGAGATTTCGACCTGCATGATCTCGGGCGCGGTCGGCACCTTCGCCAACATCGATCCGCGGGTCGAGGAGCATGTCGCGGCGAAGCTCGGCCTCAAGGTCGAGCCGGTGTCGACCCAGGTGATCCCGCGCGACCGGCACGCCGCCTTCTTCGCCGCGCTCGGGGTGGTCGCCTCGTCGGTCGAGCGGCTGGCCACCGAAATCCGCCATCTGCAGCGCACCGAGGTCCTGGAGGCGGAGGAATATTTCGCGCAAGGCCAGAAGGGCTCCTCCGCCATGCCGCACAAGCGCAATCCGGTCTTGACCGAGAACCTGACCGGCCTCGCCCGCATGGTGCGCTCGGCGGTGACGCCGGCGATGGAAGACGTCGCGCTGTGGCACGAGCGCGACATCTCCCACTCGTCGGTCGAGCGGATGATCGGCCCGGACGCGACGATCACCCTCGACTTCGCGCTGGCGCGGCTCGCCGACGTCGTCGACCGGCTCGTGGTCTATCCGAAAAACATGAAGAAGAACCTCGACCGGCTCGGCGGACTCATCCATTCGCAGCGGGTGCTGCTCGCGTTGACGCAGAAGGGCGCGTCGCGCGAGAGGGCTTACGAGCTCGTGCAGCGCAACGCGATGCCGGTCTGGCGCGGCGAGGGCGAGTTCCTCAAGCTGCTCAAGGCCGACCGGGAGGTGGCGAAGATGCTGCCGGCGAGGGAGCTCGATGCTTTGTTCGACCTCGGCTATCATTTGAAGCACGTGGACACGATTTTCAGGCGGGTATTCGGGGAATAGGGGAGGCGATCAGTCGAGCCGTCAAAGAACCCCGCGCACTCCTGCTTCAGCCGGCGGTCACACCTCGAGCCATTCCTTGCGCACGCCCGTCGCGGCCGCGAGATCCGCCGGCTTGCCTTCGTAGACGATCTTGCCGTGGCCCATCACGTAGAGCCTGTGGCTGATCTTCATGGCGATCGTCAGCTTCTGCTCGACCAGCAGGATCGCGACGCCGCGGCCGGCGATCTCCTCGAGCAGCCGGCCGACATGCTCGACCATCATCGGCGACAGGCCTTCGGTCGGCTCGTCGACCATGATGAGGTCGGGGTCGCCCATCAACGTCCGGCAGATCGCCAGCATCTTCTGCTCGCCGCCCGACAGCACCCCGCCCGGCGTGTCGGCGCGCTCTTCGAGCCGCGGGAATATCTTGAACATGTCGGCCATTGTCCAGCGGCCTCCGGCCTGGCCGGGTTTCTCCCCGAGCATGAGATTCTGCCGCACCGTCAGGCCCGGGAAAATATCGCGCGTTTCCGGGACATAGCCGAGGCCGCGGCGCGCAGCCTCGTGCGGCTTGACGCCTGCGATCTCCTCGCCCTTGAAGCGGATGGAGCCTTTCGGACGGACGTCGCCCATCACCGCCTTGATCGTCGTCGTGCGGCCGACGCCATTGCGCCCCAGCAGGCTCACGATCTCGTTCTCGTCGACCCGGAACGTGACGCCGTGCAGAATATGGCTCTTGCCGTAATAGGCGTTGAGGCCCGCGACCTCGAGCAACGGCGTCGTCATTCGGCTGCCCCATGGCCGAGATAGGCCTCCTGGACTTCCGCGTTCTCGCGGATCCGCTCGGGGACGTCGCTGGCGACGATCCGGCCGTAGACCAGCACGGAAATGCGGTCGGCCAGATCGAAGACGACCCCCATGTCGTGCTCGACCATCACCAGCGTCTTGCCCTCGCTCACCCTGCGGATCAGCGCGACCGCCTGCGCGCTCTCGCCGGCGTTCATTCCCGCCGTCGGCTCGTCGAGCAGGATCACGTTCGCGCCGCCGCCGATCGTGACGCCGATCTCGAGCGAACGCTGCTCAGCGTAGCTCAGCACGCCGGCCGGAACGTCCCGGCGCGCCGTCAGGCCGATTTGCTCCATCAGCCATTCCGCCCTGTCGCGGACGTCGCCGAGGCCGTCGATCGGCGTCCAGAACGCGTATTTGTGGCCGAGCGACCAGAGGATCGCGCAGCGCAGGTTCTCGTACACCGAAAGCCTGGGAAAGATGTTGGTTATCTGGAAGCTGCGCGCGAGGCCGCGGCGATAGATCTCGAAGGGCTCGAGACCGTCGATGCGCCGGCCGTCGAGCCTGATCTCGCCGGAGGTCGGCTTGATGCGACCGCTGACCAGATGAAACAGGGTCGACTTGCCCGCGCCGTTGGGGCCGATGATCGCATGTCGTTCGCCCGTCTCGACCCGCAGTGACACGCCGCGGATGATTTCCGCCAGGCCGAAATTCTTGCTGAGCTCGATCAGCTCGAGAGCGGCGCTCATGCCCGGCCCCGGGCGCGAAGCCCCGCATTGACCGAGTCCCAGGCGTCTCCGATCTTCGGCCAGAGCCGCCAACTGGAGGCGACGCCGCCGATGAACAGGACGACCGCCAGCGTCCACGGCGCGATCGACGCGGCGTCGATCGCGAAGCCGAAAAGGCTCATCGCAGAACCCTCGCTGCCCGCCAGCGCCAATTGGCGGTTGGCGAGTTCGATCAGCATCGCGGCGCCGATCAGGCCGGCCGCCAGGCCCGGCGCGACCAACGCGTAGGCCGGCGCGAGGCGTCGGAACTCGCCCGAGCGCGCGGCCTCCCGGTGGCGCATCAGCCATCCCGCGACGCCGCCCGGCGCAAACGACACGAAACCGATGAACATGAGGCCGAAATAGAGCTGCCACGCATTCGTGACGTCGGAGAGATTGATCTGCAGGAAGGTGATGATCACGGCGCCGAGGATCGGGCCGATGAAATAGCCGACCCCGCCGATATAGGTCATGAGCAGCACGACAGCCGATTGCTGCGCGCCGAGCTCCTGTGCGTTCATGATCTCGAAATTGATCGCCGCCAGCGCCCCCGCGATGCCGGCGAAGAACGCGGAGAAGCTGAAGGCGATGAGGCGGATCTGCCGCGCGGAATAGCCGATATACTGCACCCGCTCGGGGTTGTCGCGCACCGCGTTGCAGATCCTGCCGAATGGCGTGCGGGTCAGGGCGTACATCGCGGCGATGCAGAGGAAGCACCAGATCGCGATCAGATAGTAGACTTCGATCTGCGGCCCGAACTTCAGCCCGAACAGCGGCGCCAGTTTGGCGCGATTGGTGGTGATCCCCTCCTCCCCGCCGAAGAACGTACGCAATATGAACGAGCTCGATGACACGAGCTCGCCGATGCCGAGCGAGATCATGGAAAAAACCAGCCCGGCGCGCCGCGTCGAAACGAGGCCGAACAGCACGCCGAAGGCGAGGCCGGCGAGGCCGCCAACGATGGGCATGATCGCCACCGGCACGGGAAGCTTGCCGTGGATGACGGCGTTCATCGCGTGGATGGCGACGAACCCGCCGAGCCCGTAGTAGACCGCATGGCCGAACGACAGCAGGCCGGTCTGTCCGAGCAGCATGTTGAAGGAGAGGGCGAAGATGATCATGACGCCCATGACCGACATCATGGTCAGCGACATGCCCGAGGAAAAGACTTTCGGGGCGAGCGCGAACAGGGCCGCGAGCGCCAGCCATGGCCAGAGGAAGCGGAGCGGCCGCTTCACGATTCCCGCGTTCCCATGAGGCCCGTCGGCCGGACGATCAGGATGATCACGAGCAGCAGATAGGGGATGATCGGCGCGAGCTGCGCGATCGTCACCTGCCAGAGGTCGCCCATGAACGGGGGTGCGACCGGGCCGAAGACTTCGGCGAGGGAGCCGTTCATCGCCACGGCGAAAGTCTGGATCAGGCCGATCAGGAGCGAGGCGACGAAGGCGCCGGCCAGGGACCCGAGTCCGCCGACCACGATGACGACGAAGAGAATCGGCCCGAGCAGAGCCGCCATCGAGGGCTGCGTCACCAGCGCCGGCCCGGCGATGACGCCCGCCAGGCCGGCCAGCGCCGCGCCCCCGCCGAACACGAGCATGAAAATGCGCGGCACGTCGTGGCCGAGCATCGCGACCATATCCGGGTGCGTCAGCGCCGCCTGGATGACGAGACCGACCCGCGTCCGCTTCAGGGCGACGAGCAGCGCCGCGAAGATCGCTATCGCCGTGACGAGCATGAACATGCGATAGGCCGGATAGGTGGTGCCGAACAGGCGAAACGCGACGAAATCGAGCGACGGCGGGACGCGATAATCGACGGGCAACTTGCCCCAGATCATCTGCACGATCTCTTCGATGACGAAGGCCAAGCCGAAGGTGAACAGCAGCTCGGAGACATGGCCGAGCCGGTGCAGCCGCCTCAGCCCGAACCGCTCGACCGCCGCGCCGATCACGCCCACGGCGAGGGGCGCGACGAAGAACCCGGGCCAGAAGCCGAGGCGCCGCTCAATCTCGAAGCCGAAATAGGCGCCGAGCATGTAAAAGCTCACATGCGCGAAATTCAGCACGCCCATCATGCTGAAAACGAGCGTGAGCCCGCTCGCCAGCATGAAGAGCAGCATCCCGTAGAGGACGCCGTTCAGCGTCGAGAACGTGATGAGCTGAAGCATGCCAAGCCGACCCTCGAGAAAGCGCGGAGGGCGCGCGTCCCGCGCGCCACGGCGGCGGGACGCGCGCCCTCCGGCGCTGTCATGCCCGGGAACGCGGGCATCCAGAACCGCCGCCTCGCGTCAGGGGCGCTCCATCTTGCAGGTGGTCGGCAGGACCGTGTCGTCGGCCTTGACGGCGGCGATCAGCTTCCAGCCCCAGCCGGTGCCTTCCTCGTCGAACTTCGCGCCGGGCTCCATGACGCCGAAGCTGCTGATGTAGATCGGCTGGAAGAACTGATGGTCGTCCTTGCGCATGAACCCGTCGCCGCCGTCGAAGACGTCGATTTTCATGCCTTCCAGCTTTTGGGCGATGGGAATCGCGTCGGTCGACTTGGCTTCGTCCGCCGCCATCTTCAGCATCCGCATTTCGTTGACCGCGCGGGGATAGAACAGCGAGACGCCCTCCTTGGCGCGGAACGCGGCCTCCCATTTCTGCGCCTCCGGCGTCGCGGCGTTCGGAACGCCTTCCGTGATCGCGAACACGCGATGCGACAAGCCGGTCTGCTTGATCGCCGTCGGTCCGCCGGCGCCGCCCGCGTAATAGGTGTACCAGTTGGCCTGCAGGCCGGCGTCGGCCGCCGCCTTCAACAGGAGCGCGATGTCCTGGCCCCAGTTGCCGGTGATGACGCTGTCGGCGCCGGAGGCCTTGATCTTGGCGATATAGGGCGAGAAATCCGTGACCTTCAGCAGGGGATGGAATTCATCGCCGACGATCTCGATATCCGGCCGCTTTTCCTTCAGCATGGCCTTCGCCGCCTGCTCCACCGCATGGCCGAACGAATAGTCCTGGTTGATGAGATAGACCTTCTTGATGTTCGGCTGGCCCTTCATGAAAGTCGTCAGCGCGGACATCTTGATGTCGGAGTTCGCATCCCAGCGGAAATGCCAAAACGAGCATTTTGCGTTGGTCAGCACCGGATCGACCGCGGCGTAATTGAGATAGAGCATCTCCTTGCCCGGATTGCGGTCGTTGTATTTCGACACCCAGTCCGTCAGCGCCGCGGCGACCGACGAGCCGTTGCCCTGGGTTATGATGCGGACGCCGTCGTCGGCGGCCTTCTGCGCCTGAATCAGGCTCTCCTGTGGGTTGGTCTTGTTGTCGAGCGGTACGATCTCGATCTTCTTGCCGTCGAGGCCGCCGGCGGCGTTGAGCTCGTCGGCGAGATATTGGAAGGTCTTCAGGCCGACTTCGCCGATCGAGGCGCCGCCGCCCGATAGGGGGTCGATATAGCCGATCTTGACCGTATCGTCCGCCAATGCAGGGGCGACGAGGAAGCTTGCGCACAGCGCAAAGCCCAGCATCCTGACGTTCATCATTTCCTCCCTCTCCGGCTTTGACAATTGGCCGATTTCGTTGACGGCGACAATGATCCCACGCCTCGGGATTGTCCAGAGATAGAGGCGAGGTTTCGTTATGAGTGCGGCGCCGGCGCCGCCGCCTGCATGAAAAACCTGAGCATTTCGCGCGACGCGTCGGGGCCCCGCGGATCGGCGTAGGAGCCCTTTGGGTCGCCGCCGGACCATGCGTGGCCAAGCCCGTCGATCTCCCAATACTCCGCGTGAGCAGCGCTGCCTGCGCCCGCAATGACGGTGCGCCGATAGGCGCGACCTCCGGCGACGCCGTCGTGCTGCGTTTCCCCACCAAGGCCGGACAGGCCTGCGTGGGCGGCGGCGAGGATCGCCTCGGCGTTCGACGGATCGACGGTCTTGTCCGACGCGCCGTGGAAGACGATCGTGCGCACGCCGCTCCCGCCTCGACTCCGCGTTGCGGGCGCCGCCGCGCCGCGCATGGCTGCGAAGGCCGAGGCGACGTCAGAAGCGGACCCATGAGGAAGACCGGAGTGGACGCCGGTCGCCGCGTATAGCTCGGGATAGGTTTCGCCCATGATCGCGGCCATGGCGCCGCCGGCGGAGAGGCCGGCGACAAAAACCCGCCCGGCGTCGATCCGGAACTCGGCGATGATCGCGCGCGTCAGCCCGGCGATGATGCTCGGCTCGCCCTCGCCACGCCTCTGGTCGGCGGGATTGAACCAGTTCCAGCAGCTCGAGGGATTGGCCGCCGCCGGCTGTCTCGGATAGGCGACGACGACGCCGAGTTCCTCCGCCAGCAGGTTCATGCCTGTCCCCACGGCGAAGTCGTCCGGGTTCTGCGTGCAGCCGTGCAGCATGACGACCAGGGGGAGCGCCCCGCCGTCCGCCCGGCTCGGCACATAGACCTTGTAATCGCGGCTTCCGGCCGCGCAGGCGAAGGTCCGCGTGATCCAGGCCGCCCCTTCCGGCACGGGGACCGGCGGCGCCTTGCGCATTCTCGCCAAAGGAGCGGAGTGAGGGCCGAAGCCCGGACGATCGAGCTGACGGAGCAGGTTCAGGCTCTCGCCGAGCGGCCTTCGCATGCGGCCAGGCGGCGGTTCGTCGATGGTGGCGTCCGCGACTCGGGCGCTCTCCACGGCCGCATCGCGACCGCCGGCCGGCGGCGCGTACGCCGTTTGGAACGCCTCCGGCGCTGCGAGCGACTGCGGGGTTTCCCGCGGCGGTCCGCCGGCGCGAGACGTGTCGCCGTCTCCCGAAAGCGCCCGCTGGATCATCCGCGTCGCCTCGATCAAATCCTTCTGGCGCGTGAGGCGCACGGCCTGACGCATCGCTGCGGCGAAATTCAAAGTCATGTTCGATCCTTACGGTGTGAAGGGAAACGGCTCGATCAGCCGATTCGATCCGAGAGCGCGGCCTTGACGGCCTTGCTGGCGTGAAGGGCGCCGAGAACGGTGATCGACTCGATGGTCGCGCGTGCGAGCTCGGGGGTGACGTCGTCCGCGATGACCGCAAGTCCGAGGACCTGGATGCGGAGCTTCGCGCCCGCGGCCCTCAACCCCTCGAGCTCCTCCCGGCCGTAGCGCCTGAGGCCGAGTTCGAGAGTGTGGCGAACGATCGATTGCTTGACCGCGTCGGAATGGACGGCGAGCTGGTTGCGGATCGCCGTCCGGATGAAATCGGTGCGATTGGAGTAGAATCCCTCCCGCACAAGGAGATCGATGTGGCCGAGATCGACGAATCCGACGTTGATCGTGATTTTCTCACTGTCGGCCGCCCGCTCGCCGAGCCGTATTATCTCTCCGGCCATCACCTTCTCCACCATCCAAGTGGATGGTATTTGGATGGTGAAGCGCGGATTGCAAGGGGGAGGGCGGCTGCGGCGTCGCTGCGGGCTGGGCTTCGAAGTCGCCCTGCCGATGAGGCGGATCGTGCTCGCCGTCAATTCCGCGCTCGATGGAGCGGGCAGGGCGATCGGGCGAAGGCGATCTCCTCCACCCTTGTGGGGAAGGATTAAGGAGGGGGGTCGCGCCAGACCTCGGAAGCTGTTGATCGACGGCCTCTGCGGAGAGCGTAGCGCGACCCCCCACCCCCGCCGCCCCCGCAAGGGGAGCGGGAGTGCGCCCAACCCTCGGAATCTTCGCTTCGGCCGATTGCCCTGATGGAGCGGTGCTCACCGCCGCCGTATCGGCGGCGCTGAGCGCAAACGCCGTTCCCTGCAACATGGTCGCGGCCTTTCGCCACGACCATGTTTTCGTGCCTTCCGCGATGGCCGAGCGGGCGCTGGCGATTCTGAAAGCCCTGCAGGCTGAGGCGGCGGGTCTGTTGTAGGCCGTCAGCCGGTCGAACTCTCGCTGCGTGAGGCTGCTGCTACGCCTTGCGCATCATCGCCACGCCCGCGCCGGCCTGCGGCGGGTGCGGCAGGCTCGCGTGAATCCTGGCGAGCGCGTCAAGCGCGGCGAGCGTCTCGAATCCCCACGGTGCGGCCCGCGGGGCGCCTTCGCCGAGCGCCACCGACATCAGCAGCTGCTCCGAGCCGGCGAGGCGCTCGCCGCTCGTGTCGGTCATGTCGAGCCAGACGCGCATGCGCTTGTCGTCGTGCTCAAGGAGGTGGCAGGAGACGGCGAGCGCGTCGCCTTCCCTGGCCTCCCTGAAATAGTGCAGCATCATCTGCAGCGTGAACAGGCTGCGGCCCGTCCGCTTGCGCGCCGCCGCGTCGAGGCCGATGCGGTCCATCAGCGCATCGACCGACCGGCTGAACACGATGGCGAAGGCCGCGTCGTTCATGTGGCCGTTGTAGTCGACCCATTCGCTCGCGACCGTGGTCGTGTAGACATCGAGCGGCGCATGAGGCTTGGCGTGAGCGATCACGGGTCTTCTCCTCCCGAGTTCCGCGCCCGACTTTGCGCCGAAGACCCACCTGCGCGCAACTGCCGGCTTCGCCGATGCGGCCATCCCGGCAGCGTTCCTCGGACCGGCCTGTCTGCGCCTGCCGCCCCTCGGCTCACGAGGGCCAGGACGCTCCCGTGCCTTCGCGACTTCGGATCACACGACCGGCGAGGCGGCCGCGTGGTCCGTCCCTGGAGCCGATGCAGCTCGGACCTATTCTTCCTCGTCCGGGCCTTCGCCCCAGTGATGGTCGGCGCCGCCCCAGCCGGGATGGCCGTGGCCCCATCCCATCATGCCGCCTCGCTCATGTCCGAGCATCATCATCTCGTGGCCCAGCATGCCGAATATCTGCTTCTGGGTTTCATCCAGGCTGGCGTAGAGCGGCTTCGCCGCATCGGCCACCTTCTTCAGCGCGGCGGCGGCTTCGGACATGTGGTCGGCCATGGCCTCGAGGCGATCGACCGGCGACGCTCCCTCCTCGTCCCGCCCTTCCATGTGCGGCGTCATCATGCCCTGTCCCATGTCCGGTCCCATGTCCTCCCCCTGCATGCCCCGCCTCATTTCCATCCGATTCATCATGTGCTGCATGTGCATCTGCGCGGCCTCGCGCACGGCGGCCTCGAACGGCCCCCACAGCTTCTCCTGATCGGGGTTGAGATTGAGGCCGGCCTTGAGCCCGGCGAGCTTGGCGTTGAGCAGCGCCTCGTGATCGGTGGCCCAGTGGTGCATCCAGTGCTGCATGGGCGGAGGGTTGTCGGCCTGCGCGGCGGCGCCGGCGGCGACCGCGACCACGAAAACCGAAGCCGCGAACGTAGTCAGCGAAATGCGAAATGACGACCTCATCGCTGTTCCTCCTGTTAGACTCGACCCGCCGGGCCAAGTTGCGAGCCCCGAGCCGCCATTGCAAATCAACTGCGCGTAAGTTTGATGACTGCGAGGCCGTCTGGCCGCCTGGACGGCCAAAAAAGAAGACGCGGCCGAGGGGAGGCGGCCGCGTCTTCCGTTCTGCCGAAGCCTGGGGGAGCTCCGGCCTGCTGAAGCCTGGGGAGAGCTTCAGACTATTCGTGCATGTCCCGTTCGTTCCAGCGGTGGCGCATCATTTCCATCGCGAACCGGGCCCGCTCGGGCATCAGCATCCGGCCGAGCATGGCGAAATCATGCTTCTGCGTCTCGTCGAGGCTGGCGTAGAGCGGCTTCGCGGCGTCGGCGATTTTCTTCATATTGGCGCCCGCCTGGGTGAGATTGCTCGACCACCTGTCCAGCAGATCGATGGGCGACGCCTGCTCGTTCTGCTTGCGCGTCTCCATCATCTTCTGCATGTTTTCCATTCGGTCCTTGGCGCTGTCGCGCACCGCGGTCTCGAACGGGGTCCAGAGGTTCTCCTGGTCGGGTTTCAATTTGAGCTCGGCCTTCATGCCGGCGAGCTTGGCGTCGAGCATCATCTCGCGGTCGGCGGCCAACTGCTGCGTGCGATCCATCTCCTGCTGCATGCCCTGCTGCGCGTTGGGCTCGACGGCGTTGGCGGCGAGGGCCGGCAGGGCGAAGACGGAAACCGCGACGATCGCCAGGGAGGTCGCAAATCGCCAAGTCATCTCGCAGGCCCTCGTCGAAATTCGTCGAACCGGAGGATGCGAGCGGAAAAGATGAAATTCAAATGAACTCGACGTAATGTTCAGGCCGGAATGGAGAAGCAAGCGCGAAGGCGGGCGAGGACATGAGCGAAGCCGTGGTGGGAAAATTGTCGCAGGCGCTGGCGTCGGAAGCGCCGGTCTTCTGCGGGTGGGCCGGAATGAACGAGCCGGCGGCCGCCGAGGCGCTGGCCCGGGAGGCCTTCGACGCGGTGGTGCTCGACATGCAGCACGGCGCGTTCGACTTCGCCGGCGCCTCGCGCGCCATCCTTTCGGTGGCGCTCGCCGGCAAGCCTTCGATCGTGCGCGTGCCGGTCGGGGAGTTTGCGCTGGCAAGCCGACTGCTCGACGCGGGCGCCGCGGGCGTGATCGCGCCGATGATCAACAGCCGCGCCGACGCGAGCCGCCTCGTCGCCTTCACCAAGTTTCTGCCGCTCGGCGAGCGGTCCTGGGGGCCGCGCGCCGTGTTGCCGTTGAGCGGGCTCGACGCGCCCGACTACCTCGCCGCCGCCAATGCGATGACCCAGACGATCGCCATGATCGAGACGCGCGCCGCGCTCGAGGCGCTCGACGACATCCTGGCGGTCGACGGCGTCGACGGCGTGTTCATCGGCCCTTCCGACCTTTCGATCGCGCTGAGCGAGGGCCACCGGCCGGAGCCGCGCGGCCCGATTCTGATGGAGGCGGCCGGACGAATCGTCGCGCGCGCCAAGGCGCACGGCAAATACGCCGCCATGTTCTGCTTCGACGGCGCGGACGCCGGCGCGATGGCGGCGCTCGGTTTCCGGCTCTGCTCCATCGCAACCGACCAGACCCTGTTGCGCGGCGCGGCCAGGGCGGAGCTGGAGGCGGCGGGGGCCCGTGGCGCGCCCGGGACTCGCAAACGGGGAAAATAATACTATATGTCATAGGGTTGGATTGAGCCGCGATCGGCCCTGAAACGGTACGGTAAAGCCTGTTTTGGCGTGCAATGTCGGCCGCGCGCGGATATTATGGCGCAATCGACGAGTCGCGGCTTTCCCCCTGATCCCCCATAAAAAGGCGTTGATGCTTGAACCATGAAATCAAGGACCTGAGTCGCGCCGCCGAGTCCGCGAGCGAGGCGTATGGAGCGGATTCGATCAAGGTCCTGCGGGGCCTCGACGCGGTGCGCAAGCGCCCCGGCATGTATATCGGCGACACCGACGACGGCTCCGGCCTCCATCACATGATCTACGAGGTGGTCGACAACGCCATCGACGAGGCGCTGGCGGGCCACGCGAAGCTCGTGACAGTGACGCTCAACGCCGACGGCTCCTGCACCGTCGCCGACGACGGGCGCGGCATCCCGACCGGCATCCATGAGGAGGAAGGCGTCTCGGCCGCCGAGGTCATCATGACCCAGCTGCACGCCGGCGGAAAGTTCGACCGCAATTCCTACAAGGTTTCGGGCGGTCTGCACGGCGTCGGCGTATCGGTCGTCAACGCGCTGTCGACGAAGCTGCTCCTGCGCATCTGGCGCGACGGGCTCGAGCACCAGATCGAATTCGCCCACGGGGACGCGGTCGCGCCGCTGAGGGTCGTCGGGCCGGCGCCGGAAGTCGACGGGCGGCCGAAGCGCGGCACGGAGGTGACGTTCTGGCCGTCGTCCGAAACCTTCACCATGGTCGAGTTCGACTACGCGACGATCGAGCACCGGCTGCGCGAGCTCGCCTTCCTGAATTCCGGCGTGCACATCGTGCTGACCGACCTGCGCCACGCCGAGCCGAAGCGCGAGGATCTGTACTACGAGGGCGGTTTGGAAGCCTTCGTGCGTTATCTCGATCGCACCAAGACCGCGCTGATCGACCACCCGGTCCTCATCAAGGGCGAGCGCGACGGCATCGGCGTCGAGGTCGCGCTGTGGTGGAACGACAGCTACCACGAGAACGTGCTGCCCTTCACCAACAACATTCCGCAGCGCGACGGCGGCACGCATCTCGTGGGCCTACGTAGCGCGCTGACCCGCCAGGTCGTCGGCTACGCCGAAACCTCGGGGCTGCTCAAGAAGGAGAAGGTCGACCTCTCCGGCGACGACACGCGCGAGGGCCTGACCTGCGTGCTCAGCGTCAAATGCCCGGACCCGAAATTCTCGTCGCAGACGAAGGACAAGCTCGTCTCCTCCGAGGTGAGGCCGGTCGTCGAGGGCCTGGTGAACGAGCTGCTCGGGCAATGGTTCGAGGAGCATCCGGCCGAGGCGCGCGTCGTCGTCGGCAAGGTGGTCGAGGCGGCGCAGGCGCGCGAGGCGGCGCGCAAGGCGCGCGAGCTGACCCGCCGCAAGGGCGCGCTCGACGTCGCGAGCCTGCCGGGCAAGCTCGCCGACTGCCAGGAGCGCGACCCGGCCAAATCCGAGATCTTCATCGTCGAGGGCGACTCGGCGGGCGGAACGGCGAAACAGGGCCGCAACCGCGAGTACCAGGCGGTGCTGCCCTTGCGCGGAAAAATCCTCAACGTCGAGCGCGCCCGCTTCGACAAGATGCTCTCGTCCGAGCAGGTCGGCACGCTCATCACCGCCCTCGGCGCCGGCATCGGGCGCGACGATTTCAACATCGACAAGCTCCGCTACCACAAGATCATCATCATGACCGACGCGGACGTCGACGGCTCGCACATCCGCACCCTGCTGCTCACCTTCTTTTTCCGCCAGATGCGGGCGGTGATCGAGAATGGCTTCCTGTTCATCGCCCAGCCGCCTTTGTTCAAGGTCAAGCGCGGTTCATCCGAGCTTTATCTCAAGGACGAGCGGGCGTTGGAGGACTATCTGGTCGAGGCCGGGCTCGAGGGGGCGTCGCTGACGCTCGCCCACGGCGAAGTTCGGGCGGGGGCGGATCTCCGCGCCCTGGTCGAGGAGGCGCACGCGATGCGGCGGCTCCTGAACGGACTCCACTCGCGCTATCTCAAGAGCGCGGTCGAGCAGGCGGCGCTGCTCGGGGCGCTTCGTCCCTTGAGCGCCGCCGACGCCCCCGAGGGCGAAGAGCGGGCGCGGGCGCTCGCCGAGCGGATGAACGCCATCGCGGAAGAGACCGAGCGCGGCTGGAGCGGCCGCGTCGAGGCCGGCGGCTACGTCTTGATCCGCGAGGTGCGCGGCGTGCGGCAGGCGGCGATCCTCGACACGGGCCTCCTCGCCTCGGCCGACGCGCGCCGCCTCGACGAGCACGCAAGGCCGCTGCGCGAAGCCTTCGCCGGCCCCGCGACCTTCACGCGCCGCGGCAATTCGACGCCCGTCTCCGGCCCCTCGGAGCTGCTCGAGGCGGTCAACGCCGCGGGGCGCAAGGGCGTGACCTTCCAGCGCTACAAGGGCCTGGGCGAAATGAACAAGGACCAGCTCTGGGAGACGACCCTCGACCGCGAGGCCCGCTCGCTCCTGCAGGTGAAGATCCGGGAGGTCGACGAGGCCGATGACATTTTCGTCAAACTGATGGGCGACGTGGTCGAGCCGCGGCGCGAGTTCATCCAGGACAACGCGCTAAGCGTGTCGAACCTGGATGTGTGATCCCCTCGCCCGCAAAGCCGGAGAGGGTGGCCGAGAATGGACCCGCGCTAGGCCTTCGAGGAAGCTGTGCAGGATCATTGACCGCAATCGCGACGCCATCGCAGAGACTTGCCGTCGCCATGGCGTGGCGCGCCTGGAGGTTTTCGGATCGGCCGGGCGCGGCGCGGACTTTGATCCTGATCGAAGCGACGCGGATTTCCTCGTCACCTTCAACCCCGCCGTCCGCAATGATCTTGTCCTGTTCGCCGACCTTAAGAGTCGCTGGAGACGCTTCTCGGGCGCCCTGTCGATCTCGTCGACCGCGAGGCGGTCGAGGCCAGCCGCAATTTCATTCGCCGCCGCGCGATCCTGAAGCAAGCCGAAACCGTCTATGCCTGAGCTACCCGAACGGGACGCGGCCCTCCCCCTCGATATGCTGCTCGCGGCAAGGGAAGCGCAAGGCTTCATTGCGGGGCTCGACGGATCCGCATTTATAGCTCGCCGACTTCACCAGAATGCGGCCATCCGATCGCTCGAGGTCATCGGCGAGGCGGCTGGCAAGGTCTCGCCGCCGACGCGGGCCGCTCATCCCGATATTCCTTGGCGGGAAATCACATCGATGCGGCATCGCCTCATTCACGGTTATGGAGACGTGCGTCTCGATTTGGTCTGGATCGTGCTTCGCGAACGTCTCGGCCCGTTGATCGCGGAGCTGGAGCGGCTGATCCCGCAGGAGAGCGAGGGGGGTTCTTGAGCTTTGCGTCCGAATTCATTAACGCGCTGGCTTTCCCGGCAGGGGACCGACCGCGAGGCCCGCTCTCTGCTGCAGGCGAAGATCCGCGAGGTCGACGAGGTCGGAGACATCTTCGTCAAGCTGCTGGGAGACGTGGTCGAGCCACGGCCCCAGGCTATCTGTTTGACCGCGAGCAGTGGCCGTAACTTATCACGTTTATGGTCGACGCTATGCTGCGCATGGAGAAAGCATTTAGGGAGCCTCTAGCGCAGATCAACCAGGAGATGAAGCAGACGCACGAAAAGGAGCCGTCAGGTGCTCCCAAAGGACTGACTACCGCAAGTCATCTCGAAGAGACTGCCAGTAGTGCGTAGATACCGGCGATGAGCGAACTGGCCAGAATCATGGGTGCCTGCTCGGCCTGTGCATCCGGGCCAAGGACGTTCTTGATCTGCGGGCCAGCGCCAGTCGCGAAGAAATACTTGCTGATTATCCGCTCCTCCAACGCCGCGCTCGAATACGCGGACCGATCGAGCGACCGTCTGGCACTGCGCTTCGTCTGATCCGACAAAACTGAGCGCTCACGCCGCCGGCCGCCGTCTGCGCGCCGGCGGCGGCGCGATCAGCGCCTCCGCCGGGATGCCCCACTCGCGGTACAGCCTCCACGCCATTCTCATCGTCAGTGGGCGCTTCCCGTTTAGGATGTCAGACGCGCGCTGGCGCGAGCCGAGCAGTCGGCCGAGATCGGCTTGGGTGCAGCCGCCCGTTTCCATGCGGTAACGGATCGCATCGATCGCGTCGGGCGGTTCGATCGGCCAGCGCTTGCGCTCATAGTCCTCGATGACCAATGCGAGGAGATCGAAATGATCGGCTTCTGACGTTCCCGGATTCGGTTCGTTCTCGAAGCACCGCTCGATTTCTTTAAGCGCCGCGTCGTAGTCGGCTTCGGATCGGAGCGGACGGATCATTTTTTTCGCCATGATACAGTCTCCGGATCGGTGCGGTCGTACTCGGCATGCGTGCCGATGAACTTCACGAGCACACGGCCGAACGTGAATGAGACATGGACGACAAGTCTGTATTTGTTGCCGCCGAGATCGAATATGACCCGGTTGTCTCCCACGAAATCGACCGTTGCGCCGAACTGCCGCTTTATTTCGGCTGGATTGGCCCACCGCGCTTTGGCCGCAACGGCGAACCAGGAGCGGATCGGACCCTCAGCTTGCGGTTGGCGCGCCCAGAATTCCCTCAGGGTTCGACGGGCGATCACCTGCATGGCAGGAGATTATCATGTCACCAGTTTGGTGACAAGCCCGATCCTCATTACGGTGACACTTCCGATTTTGCATCATCCCCCGGATCCTCCTTTCGCTTTGCGGACTTCGTCGATAGTCGGCAGCCTCCGGCGTCACAGATCGCGTCCCTCGCGGCGCAGTTCCGCCATGAGGCCGGTCCGATCGTCGTAGGCGCCCGCCCGCAACGGGAGCGCGTTAATCACCGCTCCTGTGTCCAGAAGGATGTCCGCCTCGATCTCGGCGATCGGCCACATTTCCGCGCCGACGCCCCCAAAATCTTTCAGAAACACGGCGACGTCGTAGTCGGAGTCCGGATTCGCGTCGCCGCGCACGCGAGACCCGAACAGCACGACGCGCTCGACTCGGCCGCCGAGCGCCTCGGCCAAGGCGGTCCGGAAACGGATGAGGACGGGATCGTCGACTGGGACCATGCACAACGACGGCATGATTTTGCGAGGCCTCTCCTATTCTTCCTCCCCGAACTGCCGCTTGAGATCGGCCATTCGTACGATCATCGCACGTCGCGGATCGAACGGCAGATCCTCGAAGCCGAACTGCCGGTAGAATTCCCGCGTCGCGTCGTCGAGCGGATGCGTGACGACTCCCGCGGCCCCGATCGCCTCGGAAACATGCAGCGCCGCCTTGAGGGCGTATTGCATCAGGTCCGCGGCGTGGCCCTGACCCTGATAGTCCCTGTCGACCGCGAGCTGTCCGAGGAGCAGCGCCGGGACCGGATCGGGGCGATTGCGCTGTTGCGGCTTCGGCAAATAGGCCCGCTCGATTTGCGCGGCGCTCAAGGAGACATAGCCGATGATCCGCCCGTTCGCCGGATCCGTGATGACGGTGACTCGCGACAGATTATTGGCTTGGTTGAACCAGGCGTGACGCCGAAACCAGCCGTTCATCGACTCGCGCCCGCAGTCGAAGCGGTCACGGTCGTCGGTTTGAAGCAATGGGCGCGGCGGAGCCGCGACCGCCCGTTTCACCTTTCCCAGGATGGCGTTCGCCCTGCGAGCTTCGCGAGTTTTTCCTTCGTCTCGGCGGGCCGATTGATCCAGGTCTCGAAAGCTTCCCAGTCTTTGGCCGGGATCGCGACGACGCTGCGGTTGAGAACGTCCATTTCGGCCGCTTCAACCGATTTGCGCCTCATGAACTCGCTGAGCGAGGCGCCTGATTGTTCGGCCGCCGCTTCGAGGAGCGCGCGCTCGTCCGGCGTCACTCGAACGCTGAGGATGGCCGTGCTTCGCGTTTGTCCGCTCACGCGTCATACATCAGCATACAAAGCCCGAGAATTCAATCTCTCTTCGGCAGCGATCCGCAGAGACAGGCGAGTGGCCTGCGCTGTCCGAGGAGCTGGCGGCTATGGCGACCTCCGGCGTCACAGATCGCGACCCTCGCGGCGCAGCTCGGCCAAAAGGCCTGTCCGCTCGCGGAACGCGCCGGCCCGAAAGGAGAGCGGGTTGCGCGCTGCCAGAGGCAGGACGTTTGGGACTCCAAGCCTCTGCGGCTTAGGAAACAGGCGGGGCCCGTGCTATCGCGTCCGGACTGTGACCGGCGTCACAGCACAGCCGAGAATGTCCTGTACAGGTCGAAAAGGAACGTGTCGCATAAATTGGACAATTGGGGACGGAGGCGCGCTCGCCAAGAAAACACCCTTTTTTTCGGTATTATGAGAGGATCTTGGACCGTAAGCCGTGACACATCCCGTTAGGGTTTCGATCCGCTTCGCGGGCGGGGGTAGACGAGGATCTGCGGTGTGAAACCAGCTGGATGTTGCAGGCTGGCGCCGCGGTCGCAGGGAGGTTGCGGTGATCAGCATCGCAGGTTGGCTCTCGTCGCTGGGATTGGCGGAGCATTTGAAGCGTTTTTCAGAGAACGCTGTCGATGTCGACGTCCTCGTCGACCTGACCGACGATGACTTGAAAGAGCTGGGCGTCCCGCTCGGCCATCGTCGAAAAATGATGAAAGCCATCGCCGAGCTTTCGCACGGTCCTTATGGCGCGGTCGCGCAACCGGAAAACGCGATCGCGCGCCGCGACAGTGCGGAGCAACGTCAGCTGACGGTCCTGTTTTGCGACCTGGTCGGCTCGACGTCGCTTTCGACGCATCTTGACCCGGAAGACTTCCGCGAAGTGATCCGCGAGTATCAGGCGACATGCGCACGCGTCGTCTCTGGCTACGATGGTTCGGTCAGTCAGTTTTCCGGCGACGGCGTCCTCGCGCATTTTGGCTTTCCGCAAGCGCATGAGGATGACGCCGAGCGCGCGACCCGGGCCGGGCTTGAACTTGTCGCGGCGGTTCCCCGCCTCGTCACGCCGGCCCGGCAAACGCTCAAGGCCCGCGTGGGGATCGCCACCGGCGTGGTGGTGGTCGGAGACCTGCTCAACCCGCACGCTTCCTGCCTGAACGCGGCGGTGGGCGATACGCCGAATCTGGCCGCCCGCCTTCAGCATCTTGCCGAGCCGGGCGCAGTGGTGATTTCGGCTGCGACGCGCCGCCTGACCGCGGGTCATTTCCATTACCGCGACCTCGGCCCCATCGCAATCGAAGGCCTCGAGAAGCCCGTGCGGGCGTGGATGGTGTTGGGCTCGAGCGGAGTGGAAAGCCGATTCGAGGCCGAACACGGTCCCGCGCTGACGCCGCCGCTTGGCCGCGAAGAAGAACTCGACTTGATGATGCGACGGTGGCGGCAAGCCGCGGACGGCGAGGGCCGCGTGGTGCTGCTCACCGGGGAGCCGGGCATCGGCAAATCGCATGTTGCGCTCGCGCTCCAGGAGCGGGTGCCGAAGCCGCGCGCCGCGCTGCGCTTCTACTGCTCTCCCCATTACACCAATAGCGCCTTGTTCCCGTTCATCGTTCACCTCGAGCGGGCCGCCGGATTCCAGCGAAACGATTCCCCTGGGGAGAAGCTCGCCAAGCTCGAAGCGCTGCTCGCGCGAAGCGACGAGGGCGGCTCGTTCGCGCTGCTCGCGCATCTGCTGTCCCTGCCGCTGGACGACCTCCACCGTCTGCCCGAGATGAGCCCGCAGAGGCGAAAGGAGCTGACTTTGTCTGCGCTGCTCGCCTACCTCGAAGGCCTGGCGGCGCGACAGCCGGTGGTGATGATTTTCGAAGACGCGCATTGGACCGACCCGACGTCGCTCGATCTGTTGACGCTGATCGTGCAGCAGACGCCTCGGCTCCAGATCCTGCTCGTCATCACGGCGAGGCCGGAATTCACCCCGCCGTGGCCGAGCCACGCCTATGTGACGACCGTTCAGCTGACGCGCCTCGATCGCCGCCATGGAACCGCCTTGGTCGAGCGCGTAACGGCCGGCAAGAGGTTGCCCGAGGAAGTGATGGACCAAATACTCGCCCGCACCGACGGGGTGCCGCTTTTTGTGGAAGAGCTGACGAAGATGGTGCTTGAAAGCGGCCTCGTTCAAGAGCGGGACGGCCGCTTCGTCCTCGACAATCGATTGCCTGCTCTGGCGATACCGACGACCCTTCATGGGTCGCTGACGGCGCGCCTCGACCATCTCAAAGCAACGGCGAAGGAGGCCGCGCAAATCGGCGCTGCGCTCGGCCGCGAGTTCTCTTACGACCTCGTAAACGCCGTCGCCGAGCTGCCGCGCGATCAGCTCGACGATGCGTTGGCCGAGCTCGTCCGATCGGGGCTCATTTTCTGCCGCGGCGAAGCGCCACATTCGGCTTATGCCTTCAAGCACGCGCTGGTGAAGGATGCGGCCTATGCCGGGCTTCTGAAGAGCCGGCGCGCGCAACTGCATGCGTCCATCGCAACGGCGGTCGAACGACAGTTTCCGGAGATGGTCGAGTCGGAGCCCGAGACCATCGCGCACCATCTCACGGAAGCGGGGCTGGTGGAAAAAGCCGTCGGCTATTGGCTGCACGCCGGCAATAAGGCCTCGGGGCGTTCCGCCAATCTCGAAGCCGCCGCTCACTTCCGAAGAGGCGTCGCTGCTGTCGGCCGCCTGCCTGCGGGCCCGAAACGAGACAGGGCCGAGCTCGATCTTCAGCTTGCCCTCGCGCCGTGCCTGATCGCCACGCAGGGGCCGGCCTCGGGTCCGGCCCTGGCTACATTCATCCGCGCCCGGGAACTGTGCGAGAGTTCTCGGGGATCTGCCCGAGTATCTTCAGGTCATGTTCTGGTTCGCAACCGCGAGCGTCGTGCGGGGCGAGCTGCCGCAGGCGCGCGAGGCGATCGCCACGCTGCTTCAACGCGCCGAGGCTCGCGGCGACCGCCCGGCTCTGTTGAACGCGACCCGCGGCAACGCCATGATTCTGCTGTTCCTGGGTCGGGTCGACGAGGCCTACCGGGAGACCCGGCGCGCGGTTGAACTGTTCGCCGCCAGCAGCGAGCACGACCAAATGGCCGCAAGGGCCGCAGGCCAGGACGCCTTGGCGGCGGGCTTGGCCTTGATGTCGTGGGCGCTCTGGATCATCGGGTGTCCAGAAAGATCGGTCGAGACAATCGCGGAAGCCTTGAAGCGCGCCGACGCCGTCGAGCATCCGCATACGCAGGCCTACGTTTGCTACTATGCGTCGGTGCTTCATGCGTTGCATGGCGAGCCCGAGATTGCGCATCAATACGCCGAGCGCTGTCTGCGGCTGTCGGAAGAGCATGGATTTCGACAGTGGCTGGGGCTTTCGCGCGCCTTGTGCGGCATCAGCCTGGCTCTCGGGGATCCCTTCGCAACCGCGCTCAACGACGTGAGGGAGGCTTTCGACGAATATCGCCGCGCGGGCTACCAGCTCGGAATCACTGCGCTCAACGTCCTATTCTGCGAAGCCCTGCTCGTCCGAAAGGAGCCCGAGGCGGCGCTCGATTTGATCGGCCGCGGACTCGCGACGGCGAACGAGAACGGCGAGCGCCTGTTCGAGGCCGAACTCTATCGGCTGAAGGCGCGGGCGCTGATCTGTCTCGGCGAGACGGATGCGCAAAGCGATCCGGAGTCGCTGCTGAAGCAGGCCCTGAAGACGGCGCGGGCTCAGCGGGCGGGCCAGTTCGAACTCCGTGCGGCGCGGGACCTCGCCAAGCTGTGGAGGAACTCGGGCAATCGCGACGAAGCGGATGAGCTTCTGGCGCCTCTCCTTGCTCCGTTCAGCGAGGGCCTGCCAGAGCGGGCGTAGGATCGCACGGCATGTGCAGGCCCGACTGCCAGCGCTGGCCTGAGCGGCTTGACCTCAAAGGGCCGGCGTAAGCTTTGGCGCTTTTCTCCGTCGGAGCGCGCTGGACAACGCCGACCCTCGTTCCCCAGTCGAAGAATGCGTCGGCGCCGCCGCTTTACGGCGGTCTCCCGGCTCAACCGCGATGAATTTCAACTCGTCTGGCGGATTGCCTCTCATGTAGTCTAAGTACTTTTCGTACATCATTTCTGCTTTCTCCAATCCGTGGTCGCGCCCCGCCTTTAGATTGTCATGATCCCATCGGTAGGTGACCTGTGCGCTAACGGGAATTTCAACGACGACCCCCTTCCATTTGTGACGCCCGGGTCGGCCCCTCACCGCGATGTCGTCGAGCTCAAGATGATACCTGAACAGCTTGATGTCGTCTTCGCCCACCGTCGCTGCGAAGAGCTCGCAAAGGTTGGCCAGAGAATCGTGAAGGTTCATCGGCTTTCGCACCTGAGAGGAATCGACGATCCGGCTGATCCAGATCTCGTCCAGGTCGAAATGGTCCTCGAGCAGGTTCTGAAAATTCACCGTGTCCACCAGCGCGCCCTCGCAGTAGGTGTGTCCGTCGGGAAGCTCGACGGTGCTCTCGACGAACGGAAGAGCCGAGCACGCGCAGAGGCTGCCGGGCGTGATGTCGCAGTAGTCTCTTCCGTCAACATGTTTGTTGGAGAACAGTCTAAGCGTTTGAGCCGTCAGGTCCCAAGCGTTGTGATAAATATACGCGGCCTTATCCCGCAGAGTTTCAATATGGAGATCTTTCAGAAAGCCGCTGTCTTCGTAATAAATTCTGGAGAGCCCGTTTGACGGAGACAAGTACATCAACGAGGCGCAGAAACGCGCGACTGGATTGATGGCCAAAACATCATTCAGAATCCATTCGTTGAAATCCCCCTGATTCCACTTCGATACGTCTGAAAACTGGGCCTGCGTGCGCGACCACGACTGCTCAAGCTCAGAAAATTTCGGCAGCAGGTTCGCGTAGGTCGCGGGATCGAATAAGAATGCCAGCTGCGCCAAGTTGTTTTTCTGCCAGTCCGGGCCGAACACCCGATTGATCGGAAACCGGCTGTACGAGTTGTCGGCGCGGAAGACGTTCTTTCGGAAGAACTCGTAAGTCTCTGTTGGCGCATCCCCCGGCCGAGTGTTGTAGACGATCCCGACCCAGGCGCCGATGCAGGACAGCGCCCATACGTCGAACGTGACTCCTTGCCGCTGGAGATATTCGAGCACGCCGATGTGAAGGCCGGCGACGGGTCCGCCGCCACCCAAAACGATCGCCCTCTTCGGCCTCTTGCGCTGTGCGCCGCTCCGCTCGGACGCTTCCCCGGTCTGCCATTTTGCCCGCTTGGATTCTGAATGCGTCTCGGACATATGAACGCTCCGTCATGCGGGCGTGGGCGCATTTCCCCGCGGAAAGCGGACACCCCAGCTTTGACGTTGCATGAATCGGACAAGAGCGATGTGACCGTCATCACGCAACGCGAACGGACTGCGCCGCGAATGGGCTGCGCCAGTTGTGCACTTACGCGCAATGCAAAAGAGTGAATTGAGGTGGCAAAGCCTGTCGGAGGGGCGGGCACAGGATCCAAGAAAGCGGGGTTGGTTCGCTTGTCGGCGGCGCCCGAATAGCGCAGTCTGCGACCCGGGGCCGATCGGCCAATCCAGGGTCGGATAAAATTGAGAAGGTTGTTCGTATGAAGATCGTGGCGATTGTCATCGGGCTGGTTTTCATCGGGCTGGCCGCGCTTTACTGGCTCACGCCCGCCGGCGAGCTCCCGGCCTTCCTACCGGGCTTTCGGGCGGGCGCGACGGACGTGCATGTCAAGCATGCTCTCGGCGCGCTGATCATTGGATTGGCGGCGCTCGCCTTCGGCTGGTCCCGCAGCGCCCGCTCGGCGTAGGCGGCGCAGCCCGTTCCCGATGCAGTTTGGAGCAAAGGTCGCGCCGGCAGCGATGTCTCAAACAGCTGGGGCCCCCTCGGCTTAGAGCCGTTCTCAATCACCTGAGCCGTCATTGCGAGAGCGACCCGCGGGTCCGAGCCCGGGGCGAAGCAATCCGGAGCCGTCTGCGCAGCGGCTTGGTTGCTTTGCTGCGCTCGCAATGACGGCGGCGTCTCGGTTTGATCGAAAAATGCTCTAGCGAAAACAACAATCAATATTTGTTATTATTGCGGTCGAGCGCCTCCAGGAGAGCGACTTTCAGGCCGACCCTAAACGGGGGTCCAAGCCTCTGAAATTCCTGGGCCCCGACCCTAAGTTGGCGCTAAACCCGCCCGGAGCGGTTTTCCGACCCAAGGGGCTTCGCCCCTTCGGTCGGCCCGCGAGCGGAACAAGGTCAGCCCGTCACCTTGGAAAAATCGGCGACCGCATGCACCGCGTCGCGCAGCTCGCCCAAGAGCCGCAGCCGGTTGAGGCGCAGCGCCGGATCGTCGGCGTTGACGGTGACGTCGAGGAAGAAGGCGTCGACCGGGGCGCGAAGCGTCGCCAGCGCCCGCATCGCGCCCTCGAAGTCCTCACGGGCGACGCGCTCGCGCGCCGCCGCGCCCGCCGCGGCGAGGGCGTCGGCGAGATCCTTCTCCGCCGGCAGGACGAGGGATGCGGGGTCGTGCGCCCCGGCGAAGGCGCCGGCGCCGTCTCTCTTCTCCTCGGCGCGAAGGATGTTGGCTGCGCGGCGATAACCGATCAGCAGGTTTTTGCCGTCCTCCGCATCGAGCAGCCGGGCGAGCGCCTCGACCCGCCAGACGATCATCAGGAGATCGTCCTGGCCGGGCAGGGCGAAGACGGCGTCGATCAGGTCGTAGCGCGCGCCCTTGTCGCGCAGGTAGATTTTCAGCCGGTCGGCGAAAAACGCGAGCAGGCTTTCCACGATGGCGCGCAGCCGCGCGTCGTCGGGAACCTGCGACCGCCGGGCCGCCCGCGATACGGCCCCCACGATCTCGTCGAGCTCCGGCCCCTTCGGGAAGCCGCGCTTCTCCAGCGACTGGACGACCGAGCCCGCCTCGTCCTCGCGGGCGAACTCGACGTCGAGCAGCGCACCCCAGACCGCCGCGTTGAGTGGAGGGGTCAGCGGCAGCCTCAGCCCGTTCTCGAGCACGATGCGGATGACGCCGAGGGCGGCGCGCCGAAGCGCGAACGGGTCCTTGCTGCCGGTCGGCTTCTCGTCGATGGTGAAGAAGCCGCCGAGCGTGTCGAGCTTGTCGGCGAGCGCGACCGCGATCGACACCGGCGAATCGGGCGCGCGGTCGTTCGGCCCCTGCGGCTTGTAATGCTCCTCGATCGCCGCGGCGACGCTCGCCTCCTCGCCCTGCGCGGCGGCGTAATAGCGGCCCATCAGGCCCTGCAGCTCGGGGAACTCGCCGACCATCTCGGTGACGAGATCGGCCTTGGCCAGTCTAGCTGCGCGCGCCGCGAGCTCGACGTCGGCGCCGACCTTTGGCGCGATCTCGCGCGCGAGAGTCTCGATCCGGTCGATGCGTTCGGCCTGCGTGCCGAGCTTCTCGTGGAAGACGACGCCGAGCGCGTCGAGCTTCGCCAGGCGCTGGTCGAGCGGCTTCCCGGCCTTGTCCTTGTAGTCGGGCAGGTCATTGAGGTCGGTCAGCCAGAAGTGGCGCGCGTCGGCGAGGCGCGCCCGCACGACGCGGGCGTTGCCGGCCGCGATCGCCGCGCCGCCGTCGGAAGCGATCAGGTTGGCGACGAGGATGAACCGGTTGGCGAGCTTGCCGTCCGCGTCCCGCATGACGAAGCACTTCTGGTTGGCGCGGATAGTGGCGCGGATCACCTCCGGGGGAATGTCGAGGAAGTCCGTCTCGAATTCTCCCATCAGCGCGACCGGCCATTCGACGAGGCCCGCCACCTCTTCGAGCAGGCCTTCGTCCTCGACGAGCTCGAGTCCCTGGGCGAAGGCGAGGCTCTTGGCGTCGGCGAGAATGATCGCCTTGCGCCGGTCGATGTCGAGCACGACTTTCGCTTTCTGAAGCGCGTCCGCATAATCCTCGTAGCGCCGGACTTTGATGGGCTCGGGCGCCATGAAGCGATGGCCCCAAGTGATGTCGCCCGAGGAGAGGCCGCCGACGTCGAGGGGCACGATCTCCGCCGTCTCGTGCTGGGTCGCAAGCGTGCAGACGATTCCGCGCAACGGGCGCACCCAGCGCAGGGCGTCGGGCTTCGCCGAGGCCGCGCCCCAGCGCATCGACTTCGGCCACGGGAACGAGCGGATGATCGTGGGGATGATCTCGGCCAGCGCCTCGGGAGTCGTGCGTCCGGGCTTCTCTACGACCGCGACGTAGAACTCGCCCTTCTTAGGATCCTTGTCGATCCTGGCGTCCTCGATCCGCGCGAGCCCCGCGCTTTTCAAAAACCCCTGGATCGCCGTCTCCGGCGCGCCGACGCGCGGGCCCTTGCGCTCCTCGCGCAGGGTCGGCTGCGCCCCGGGCAGCCCGACGACATGCAGGGCGAGTCGGCGCGGCGTGACATGGGCCTGCGCGCCCTCATAAGGAAGGTTGCGCTCGACGAGCGCGTCGGTGACGAGACGCCTGAGGTCCTCCGCCGCCTGGCGCTGCATTCGGGCGGGGATTTCTTCGCTGAACAGTTCGAGGAGAAGGTCGGGCATGTCAGGGAGCCTAAAAGTTCACACATGTTGGGCGCGCCGGGCCCTCATCCGGCCCTCTCCCGCAAGCGGGAGCGGGGGCGAATCCCTTCTCCCCTTGCGGGAGAAGGTGGCGCGAAGCGCCGGATGAGGGGTCCGCGCAAGGCGCGTTAGGAGGAGGCGCTGACGCGCCGACACCTCACCCCTGGCCCCTCTCGCAAGCGGAGAGGGAAAAGCCATTCGTCACGCGCCGCCTCCAGCGGTCTTCAGCCAGGCGGCGCCGCAGGCCTTGGCGAGCTCACGCACCCGAAGAATATAGCTCTGGCGCTCGGTCACCGAAATCACCCCGCGCGCGTCGAGTAGGTTGAAGACGTGGCTCGCCTTGATGCACTGGTCGTAGGCGGGCAGCGCCAAGAGGTGCCGCTCCCCCGCGTCGCCGCGCTCGATGAGCGACCGGCATTCGGCTTCGGCGTCCTTGAAGTGCTGGAACAGGATCGCCGTGTCGGCGTGCTCGAAGTTGAAGCGTGAATATTCCTCTTCCGCCTGCCTGAACACGTCGCCGTAGGCGACGCGCTCAGCGCCGTCGCGGCCGTTGAAGTTGATGTCGTAGATGCTGTCGACTCCCTGCACGTACATCGCCAGGCGCTCGAGACCGTAGGTCAGTTCGCCTGAAACGGGAGCGCATTCGAAGCCCGCGACCTGCTGGAAATAGGTGAACTGCGAGACTTCCATCCCGTCGCACCAGCATTCCCAGCCCAGGCCCCAGGCGCCCAGCGTCGGGCTCTCCCAGTCGTCCTCGACGAAGCGCACGTCGTGCAGGGCCATGTCGACTCCGATCGTCCGCAAGGAATCGAGATAGAGCTCCTGCAGGTTCTCCGGCGAGGGCTTCAGGATCACCTGAAACTGGTAATAGTGCTGCAGACGATTCGGATTCTCCCCGTAGCGCCCGTCCTTCGGGCGGCGCGACGGCTGCACGTAGGCCGCTTTCCACGGCTTCGGCCCGAGCGAGCGCAGCGTGGTCGCCGGATGGAAGGTGCCGGCCCCGACCTCCATGTCGTACGGCTGCAACACGACGCAGCCCTGCCGGGCCCAGAAGCCTTGCAGGGTCAGGATCAGCCCCTGGAAGGATTTTACGGGATCGAGGGACGCATCGCCGGGCTGCATAAGACCGTTGGTTCTGTCGGAAATTGCGGGCCGCGGACCCTAGTGACGCGGACGCGAGCGGTCAACGCCGCCGCCCGCGTTGCTCCGCCGCCTTTCCGCCGGTAATTGTAGGCGCGTTCCGTAGCCCCTCGAAAGACGGGCGTCCGTTCTCGAACGTCCTATGGAGCGCGCGGCCAGCGGCCGCGTCTACAGTCGTGAAAGGTCCGATCGATGCGTCCCTCTAAACGCGCCGCCGACGAAATGCGCACGGTCACGTTCGAGCGCCGGGTCGCGCGTTACGCCGAGGGCTCGTGCCTCGTCCGCTTCGGCGACACGCATGTGCTTTGCGCCGCCTCGCTCGAGGACAAGCCGCCGCCGTGGCTGCGCGGGCAGGGGCGGGGCTGGGTGACGGCCGAATACGCGATGCTGCCGCGCGCCACGCTCACACGGTCGAAGCGCGAATCGTCGACAGGCCGGGTTTCCGGCCGCACCCAGGAGATCCAGCGCCTGATCGGGCGGTCGCTGCGCGTCGTCGTCGATCTGCCGCGGCTCGGCGAGCGCCAGATCACCATCGATTGCGACGTGCTCCAGGCGGACGGCGGCACGCGGACGGCCTCGATCACCGGGGCGTGGATCGCGCTGCGCGACTGCCTCGACTGGATGGTGCAGCGGTCGATCCTCAAGGATAGCCCGCTCAGGGACCACGTCGCCGCGGTCAGCTGCGGCGTCGTCGGCGGCGAGCCGGTGATCGATCTCGACTATGCCGAGGATTCTGCGGCGGACACCGACGCGAATTTCGTCATGACCGGTTCGGGCGGCCTCGTCGAAGTGCAGGGCTCGGCCGAAGGCAAGCCATTCAGCGAGAACGACCTTTTGCAGATGATGGCGCTGGCGCGCGCCGGCATCGGCCGGCTCGTCGGGCTGCAGAAGGCCGCGATCGGTTGAGGGCCAATTGTGCGCGCTCGCCGAGTGCGCCCGGACCATCTGCCGAGTCTGCCAATTCTTTTACGGATACCCATGCGAAAACACGTCCATATCCGCAAAGCCGGCGAGGTCGAGACGGGCGCGTTCGGGCAGATAGGCAAAGGCGGCGCGGGCGAGGCTGTCCCGTCCTTCGCGCTTGAGCATAGCGTTGAGCTTCTCGCGCAGGGCGTGCAGGTGAAGCACGTCCGAGGCTGCGTAGGCGAGCTGAGCGTCGGTAAGCGACCCGGCGCCCCAGTCGGAGGTCTGCTGCTGCTTGCTGATCTCGACGCCGATGAGCTCGCGCGTGAGATCCTTCAGCCCGTGCCGGTCGGTGTAGGTGCGAGCGAGCTTGGAGGCGATCTTGGTGCAATAGACGGGCGCCGCCGTCACGCCGAAGGCGTGGGCTAGCACGGCGATGTCGAAGCGGCCGAAATGGAACAGCTTTACGACGTTCGGGTCGGCCAGCAGCCGCTCGAGATTGGGTGCGCTCTTCTGGCCCGGCGCGATCTGCACGACTTCGGCGTCGCCGTCGCCGCGCGACAGCTGAACCACGCACAGCCGGTCGCGCCCGACCGAGAGGCCCAATGTTTCGGTGTCGATCGCAACGGCTTCGCCGTAAGTCCAGTCAGCGGGCAGGTCGGCTTGGTGCAGGCGGACGGTCAATCGAGTACTCTCTCGGCTCACGAAGGATCAGATGTTTTCAGGCGCAACAATTGCGGCCGCCCGCGACGCGATCGGCTTCCATATCGTCACCGGTTTTCTCGGCGCGGGCAAGACCACGCTGATAAACCGCCTTTTACGCGCGCCGGAAGTCGCCGACGCGTTGGTGATCGTCAACGAATGGGGCGAGATCGGGCTCGACCATCTGCTTTACGAGAGGCTGACCGGCGACGCCATCCTGATCAACAGCGGCTGCGTCTGCTGCGCCTTGCGCGGCGATCTCGTCGATACGTTGCGCGACGTCCTGGCCCGCCGGGATTCCGGCGCGCTGCCGGCCTTCGACCGGATCGTGCTCGAGACGACGGGCCTCGCCGAGCCTGCGCCCATCCTGCACGCGCTGATCGCCGAGCAAAACCTGTCGGCGCGGCTCGCGCGCGCCGGGGTGACGACGCTCGTCGACGCGGTGAACGGGCTCGCGACCTTGCGCTCGCGGCCCGAAAGCGCGCGCCAGGTCGCGCTCGCCGACCTGATGGTCGTCGCCAAGAGCGATCTTCTGCCGCAGGGGGAGCGCGCGGCGCTGCTGGCCGAGCTCAATGCGGCGTTGCGGGACCTCAACCCCGTCGCGCCGATCGTCGACGGCGCGGCCGGGGAGTTTTGCCCGGCGGAGTTTTTGGCCGAACCGTCTGCCCCGGGCTCGGCGAGCGCAGTTGTAGCCGCGCTCGCTGAGCGCGGGACGCGGCCAGCGGCCGCGTCTACAGAGGTCCCGCCGCGCGCGTCTTCGCATCCGCATGGCGTCCGAAGCTTCGCTTTCCGCTATGCGGAGCCGATCGACCCGGGCGCGTTTGCGCAATTCCTGTCGCTGGTCCGCTCGATGCTCGGGCCGAGACTCTTGCGCTTGAAGGGCCTGTTCGCCCTCGCCGATCGGCCGGACACGCCGATCCTCGTCGACGGCGTCCAGCACGTCTTCCACGCTCCACGCGCACTGCCGCGGTGGCCGGACGCGGATCGCTCCTCCCGGGGCGTGATCATCGTCGAAGGCGCCGCCGCGCGCGACGCCGAAAGCTTATTGGCCGCGCTCACCCGGGTCCCGCGAATCGACGCGCCTGACCTCGCCGCGCTCGCCGACAATCCGCTCGCGCCGCGAACAGGCGGGCTCTTGGGCTGATCCCTTTTTCCGCAGGAATAGAACCGCGTCAGAAAGAGCGCCGGCGGGCGAACGCCGACAGGGAGTTCTTCTCGAGGCTGCTGCCGCGAACCAATCGGCCTATGAAGGTCCCTCGGATATTGTTACCGGTACGCGGGGCCGCGGGCAGAGATCGGATTCATGAGAGAGCCAAGAGATAGAATGACCGGACACCCGCTCAGCCAGGCTTCGGCCGGTCTCTCCCCGCAGGCGCGCGGGGACGGCGCACGCCTTCCGCAAGCATAAATGGAGCCGAAAGCCGTCGAAGCCCGCAGCGTGCTCGTGCTCGGCGGCGCGCGCTCGGGAAAGAGCGCCTACGCTCAGAGGCTCGCGGAAAGCGCGGCGCCTGAACGGCTTTATCTTGCGACGGCCGAAGCGGGAGACGCGGAGATGGCGGCGCGGATCGCGCGTCACCAGGCCAATCGCGGCGGAGGCTGGACGACGGTCGAGGAGCCGCTCGCGCTCGCCGGGACGCTCCACGCTGTCGCGCGGCCTGGCCGCCGGGCGATCCTCGTCGATTGCCTCACCTTGTGGCTGTCGAACCTGATGACCGCCGGCCGCGACGTCGAGGCGGAAATCGCGCGCCTCGCGGCGGCGATCGGCGCGCTCGAAGGTCCGGCGGTTTTCGTCTCGAACGAGGTCGGGTTGGGACTCGTGCCAGAGACGAAGCTCGGCCGCGAATTTCGCGACTGGCAGGGTTTTGCCAATCGCGAGGTCGCCCGGGCCTGCGACGCTGTCGTGTTCGTCGCGGCTGGCCTGCCGACGCTCCTGAAACCCGTGCCCCAACTCGACTGGCGGTTGCGCTGAGGCGAGATCTTCGTGTTTTTGCTTGGTATTCCGTGTGTTGATTAGGTTTACCACCAAGGACACGGAGGAAGGACGAAGTCTGATGAGGCGCTGGCGGTTCAGGCCGAGAGTGGGTTAGCATTGATCAGTGGCGAATCAGAAAAGCCCGCGGGACGATTTCCTCGGAGACCATGTCCAGCCTGCTGCGTCTCTTCGATCGTGCACCGGAGCCGGGGCATTTCGACGTCGCCCATAACGGCGAGGTCTATCGCGTCGCGCTCAACCGCTCGTCACGGTCGCGCCGCTTCACCCTGAGAATCCGCACTGCGACTCGCGATGTGCTTCTCACGGCGCCGGCCCGCGCATCGCTCAAGGCGGCGCGGGAATTCGCGGAGCGCCATTCCGCCTGGATCGGCGCGCGGCTGGCGCGACTGCCGCAACCGGTCGCATTTGAACCGCTGGCGAGGGCGCCGCTGCGCGGCGTCGATCACCGGATCGTCCACCGGCCGGGCGCGCGCGGAGTCGTCTGGCTCGAGCCGGGCGGGGGCGAACCCCTAATCTGCGTCGCGGGCGAGCGGCCGCACGTGGCGCGCCGGGTGACCGATTTCCTCAAACGCGAGGCCCTCAAGGACATCGAGGCGGCGGTCGCCCGCCACGCCAAGGCGATCGGCGTTCAGCCGAAGCGGATCGCGGTGCGGGACACGGTGAGCCGCTGGGGCTCTTGTTCCTCGGCGGGGCGGCTCAGCTTCTCCTGGCGCCTCATCCTCGCGCCGCCCTTCGTGCTCGACTACCTCGCCGCGCACGAGGTGGCGCATCTCGTCCACATGAACCACTCGCCGAAATTCTGGAGCCTCGTCAGCCGCGCCTTTCCCGACGCGAACCGGGCGGAGGCCTGGCTCAAGGCGCACGGCGCGAGCCTGCACCGCTACGGGGCGGAATAAATCGCCCCTTGTCGTCACCCCGAGCAAAGCCTTCGCATGGTCGCGGCGAAGCGCGCCGCGATCCCCTCGCGCGAGCCGTGCCGGCCGCCTTGCACGACCTTGCGTCCGCCGCTCCATACGCAGTCGACGAGCGCGTTTCCGGCGCTGAAGATCCAGGCGTCGAGAATGGCGTCGCCCGACTTGCCGGCCAGCGTCGGATGACCGGCGTCGAGCGTCAGAAAATCCGCGGTCGCGCCGACGGCGAGCACGCCCGACCGGCGCCCGAGCGCCTGGGCTCCGCCGGCGAGCGCCGCGTCGAACAGGGCGCGGCCGGTCGAGCCGCCGGGCCGCGCAAGGACGTTGCGCGCCCTCGCAGCGAGGCGCTGGGAATATTCGAGCTGCCTCAGCTCGTCGGCCGCGCCGATGGAAACGTTCGAGTCGGTCCCGACGCCGAAGCGTGCCGCGGCGTCAAAATATTCGCGCGCGAAGACGCCGTCGCCGAGATTGGCTTCGGTGATCGGGCAGAGTCCGGCGACGGCGCCCGAGGCGGCGAGATCACGCGCCTCCAGCGCGTCCATGTGCGTCGCGTGGACGAGGCACCAGCGGCGGTCGACGCCGGCGCGGTCGAGGAGCCAGCGCACCGGCCGCTGGCCGAGCGACGCGACGCAGTCCTCGACCTCGCCGATCTGCTCGGCGGCGTGGATATGGATCGGCCGGTCGCCTGCGAGCGCGACGACGTCGAAAAGTTCGGCAGGCGTCGTCGCCCGCAGGCTGTGCGGCGCGACGCCGACCGCCTCGCCCCGGCTTCCCTCAGCGAGTCGCTCGCAGGCTTCCAACAGGCGGGCGAAGGAGCCTACGTCGGTGATGAACCTTCGCTGCTCCGGCCTCGGCGCCGCCCCGCCGAAGCCACCGTGGGCGTAGAAGACCGGCAGCAGCGTCAAGCCGATGCCGGTCTCGCGCGCCGCGGCGACGATGCGTCCGGCCATTTCAGCCGGGTCGGCGTAGGCGCCGCCGTCCGGCGCGTGATGGAGATAGTGGAATTCGGCGACGGCGGCGAAGCCCGCTTCCAGCATCTCGACATAGAGCTGAGCCGCCACGGCCTCGACGTCGTCCGGATTCATCTTGAGCGCGAAGCGGTACATGGTCTCCCGCCAGGTCCAGAATGTGTCGGCGCCCAGCCCTCGGGTCTCGGCGAGGCCCGCCATCGCCCGCTGAAAGGCGTGGCTGTGCAGGTTCGCGAGGGCGGGAACGAGGATGGCATGACACTCATCGCCCGCGCCCGGGGCGACGCCGGTTTCGATCGCCGCGATCCTTCCCGCCTCGATCGCGAGGCGGACGCCAAGAGTCCAGCCGCCGGGGATGAGCGCGCTTTCGGCATAAACGGGTTGAACGGCGGGCAAGGCGTCTCTCCGATCCCGCTGGGCTTTCTTGCGTTTCGGTCCGATATGTATTGCAATTAACGAGGCACCGAGAAAGCGCGTCGCCATGGATGAGCCCGATACGGATGAAATCGAGACGATCTGGCTCAACGCCCGCCTCGCCACGCTTGCGCCGCAAACCTCCGGCCTCGGCGTCGTCGAGAAAGGCGCCGTCGTCTCGCGCGGCGGACGCATCGCCTTCGCCGGTCCGCAGGATGAATTGCCGGGCGCCTCGCGCGCCAACGCCCGGATCGTCGACTGCGACGGCCGCTGGATCACCCCGGGGCTCATCGACTGCCACACCCATCTCGTCTACGGCGGCGACCGCGCCGAGGAATTCGAGTTGCGCCTCGCTGGCGCGAGCTACGAGGAGATCGCCAGAGCCGGCGGCGGGATTCTCTCGACGGTGCGGGCGACGCGCGCCGCGAGCGAAGAGGATCTGGTCGCGTCTTCGCTCAAGCGCCTCGACGCGCTGATCGCAGAAGGGGTGACGACCATCGAAGTCAAGTCCGGCTACGGCCTCGACACGGCGGCCGAGCGCAAGTCACTCCGCGCCGCGCGCCGCCTCGGCGAGCGCCGTCCGGTCTCGATCCGGGCGACGCTTCTCGCCGCGCATGCGCTGCCGCCGGAATTCGCCGAGAAGCATGCGGCCTATCTCAACATCGTCGTCGGCGAGACGATCCCGGCGCTCGCCAAGGAAAACCTGGTCGACGCGGTCGACGCCTTCTGCGAGCGCATCGCCTTCACCCGGTCCGAAGTCGCGCGGGTCTTCGACGCCGCCACGCGCCTCGGACTGCCGGTCAAGCTGCACGCCGACCAACTGTCGAACGGCGGCGGGGCGGCGCTCGCGGCCGAGTTCAATGCGCTATCCGCCGATCACCTCGAATATGCGGACGAAGCGGGCATAAAAGCCATGGCGCGCGCCGGGGTCGTCGCGGTCCTCCTCCCGGGCGCCTTCTACACCTTGCGCGAGCGGCAGGCGCCGCCCGTCGCGCTCCTTCGCAGACATCGGGTCCCGATCGCCATTGCGACCGATTCGAACCCCGGCACGTCGCCGCTGACGTCGATCCTTCTCGCCCTCAACATGGCTGCGACGCTGTTCGGACTCACAGTGGAAGAGTGCATCCGGGGCGTCACCGGCCATGCGGCCGCGGCGCTCGGCCTCGGCGCCGAGACGGGGACGCTCGAGCCCGGCAAATGGGCCGATCTGGCGATCTGGGAGGTCGAGCGGCCGGCTGAGCTCGTCTATCGAATGGGCTTCAATCCGCTGCACGCCCGCGTCTGGAGGGGCCGATGGCCGTGATGTTGCGCCCCGGCGAGGCCCGGCTCGGCCACTGGCGCGCGATCTGGCGCGGCGGCGAGGTCGTCCTCGATACCGCATCCCGCGCCAAGGTCACGGCGAGCGCCGCGGCGGTCCAGCGCATCCTCAAGCGCGGCGAGCCCGTCTACGGAATCAACACCGGCTTCGGCAAGCTCAGCGCCGTGCGGATCGACGAGGCCGATCTCGCAAAACTTCAGCGCAACATCGTGCTGTCGCACGCCGCCGGCGTCGGCGAGGCGACGCCGCTCCCGATCACGCGGCTCATGATGGCGCTGAAGCTGGCGAGCCTCGCGCAGGGCGCCTCCGGCGTCAGGCCGCAGACGATCGACTGCATCGCCACGATGCTCGACCGGGGCGTGACGCCGGTCGTTCCGTCTCAGGGCTCGGTCGGCGCCTCGGGCGACCTCGCGCCGCTCGCCCATATGGCCGCCGCCATGATCGGCGTCGGCGAAGCGGAGCTCGACGATCGGGTCATGCCGGCGGCCGAAGCGCTCGCCGCGGTCGGGCTCGAGCCGCTGGCGCTCCAGCCGAAGGAGGGGCTCGCGCTGCTCAACGGCACGCAGTTCTCGACCGCGCACGCGCTGGTCGGCCTCTTCGAGGCGGAGACCCTGCTTCGCTCGGCGCTCGCGACCGGGGCGCTGTCGCTCGACGCGGCGCGCGGCTCGGACGCGCCGTTCGACCCGCGCATCCATGCGCTCCGCCGCCACCGCGGCCAGCGCGAGGCGGCCGAAGCCTTGCGCGCGCTTGTCGCCGGCAGCGAGATCCGCGCCTCGCACCGCTTCGGCGATCCTCGGGATCCAGGATCCCTACTGCCTGCGATGCCAGCCCCAGGTGATGGGCGCCGCGCTCGACCTCCTGCGCCAGGCCGCCGCGACGCTCGCCGACGAAGCGAACGCCGTCTCCGACAATCCGCTCGTCTTCGCCGAGGACGACGAGGCGCTGTCGGGCGGCAACTTTCATGGCCAGCCGGTCGCTTTCGCCGCCGACATAATCGCGCTCGCTTTGTGCGAGATCGGTTCCCTGGCCGAGCGGAGGATCGCCCTGCTGGTCGATCCGGCGCTCTCCGGCCTACCGGCCTTCCTGACGGCGAACCCGGGCCTCAACTCGGGCTTCATGCTCGCCCAGGTGACGGCCGCCGCGCTCGTCTCGGAAAACAAGCAGCGCGCTTATCCGGCGAGCGTCGACTCGATCCCGACCTCCGCCAACCAGGAGGATCACGTGTCGATGGCGGCGCATGCCGCGCGGCGCCTCCTGCCGATGGCCGAGAACGTCTTTTCCATCGTCGGCATCGAGTGGCTCGCGGCGGCGCAGGGCTGCGACTTTCATGCGCCGCTGCGTTCGAGCGCGCCGCTCGAAGCCTTGCGCACGCGGCTTCGGAGGGAGGTTTCCCATCTCGACGACGATCGCTATTTTCATCCCGATCTTCTGGCGGCTTCGCGGCTCGCGCGTGAGGGCGCGGTCATCGAGGCGGTCGGCGAGGGGCTCTTGCCGGTTCTGGAGCCGGAGTCGTGAGCGGCGAACGCCCGGACTGGCTCGAGGTCAGGCAAGGCGACGCGCCGCTGATCGTCAGCATTCCGCATGCGGGCGTCGAGCTCAGGGACTATGAGCCGCGCTTCGTCAGCCCTTGGCTCGCGCTGAAGGACGCCGACTGGCGGCTCGACGAGCTCTACGATTTCGCCGAGTCGCTCGACGCGACGCTCGTCCGGACGCGCCTGTCGCGCTCGATCATCGACGTCAATCGCGACCCGAGCGGCGCGTCCCTCTATCCGGGGCAGGCAACGACGGAGCTTTGCCCGACGACCACCTTCGACGGAGAGCCGCTTTATCGAGGCCCCGCGCCGAGCGCGACGGAGATCGCCGAGCGCAGGCGCGCCTTCTTCGATCCCTTTCATGCAGCGCTCGCTGCCGAGATCGCCCGGCTCAAGGCGCGCTTCGCCCACGTCGCGCTGTTCGACGCCCATTCCATCCGCTCGCGCATCCCGCGGCTGTTCGACGGCGACCTGCCCCTGTTCAATCTCGGGACGAACGACGGCGCGAGCTGCAGCCCCGAACCTCAAGGAGGCGCTCGGCGCCATGCTCGCCGCGAGCGGGCAGAGCTTCGTCGTCGACGGCCGCTTTCGTGGCGGCTGGATCACCCGCCATTATGGAAAGCCGGCCGAGGGGATCGAAGCGATCCAGCTCGAACTCGCCTGCCGCAGCTACATGCCCGAGCCCGACGTCCCTTCGCCGGTCAACTGGCCGCAGCCGATCGACTCCGGGCGCGCCGCCCGCACGCGCGCGATTCTGCGCCACGTGCTGGAGACGATTTTGGACATGGCGCCGTAACCGCCCCGTTCGTGCACGCCGTCGTCATTTGCGAGTTCGGGCGCCCGCCTCTGGCCGACTTCATTGAACGAAACAAATGCCGTTCTGGCGCGCCAACGTCTGCGTTGCTTGTTCGTGTCCTTTGCGGTCAGTCTTCGTGTGCTTTGTGGTGAATATCGACCACCAAGGACAGGAAGAAGCGTCGAAGATCCACGCTGTTTCTTTTTTGCGAGCGCAGCGACGAAGCAATCCACGCCCACAACCCGATGATAAATCTCTGCCTATCTGAAATCCGCCGGATGCGGCCTTCGGCGACGACCGGCAGCAGGCGCTGGGCTTTTAGGGCGCCGCGCACATGATGCGAGCAACCTCGGCGGCTTCGTCGATCTGTGGCCAATGCCCCGCCTCGAGCGCATGGAGGGCGCCGTGTCGCACCTGAGACCGGAAGTGTTCGGCGACGGAAATGTGAAGATAAGGGTCGTTCTTGCCCCAGATGAGCAGGAAGGGAACGTTTGAGCGACGCAATTCGACTAGGCGCGCGGTATTGGCGACAATCTCATCCGTCAGTTGATAGGTCATCTGCGCGAACGCAGGCCCGGCGCTCGGCTGCTGCCGAAAGTTATTGTCGATCAGGGGCCCGAGAAACTCCCGGTAGCGAACCTCTTGCGTCTTCGTGAGACCCGCCCGCATCTGCTCACGCTGAAAATCGAGGAGCCAAGCGAACTGCTGCGGACTTGCGAGGAAGTGAGTTTGAAGCGCTTTAAGCGGCTTATGCGAGAAGAGTTCGATGAGTTCCGGAACCCGCAGTCCGGGGGCTTCCCCGTAGAAGACATTCATCAGGGCGACCGCGGCCGTGCGGTCCGGATGTTCGAGGGCAAAGTTCACGGCGGTCGTCCCGCCTGCATCGTGGCCGACCGGGATGACCTTCTCAAGCGCCATCGTTTCGACGACCGCCTCCAAATCTCCAAGCTGCTGCCTGAAGCTGTAGTGCGCGCCCTCCGGTTTGTCGGACGAGCCGAATCCGAGGAAGTCGATCGCCACCGTCCTGCGCTCCGCCGAGACGAGATGCGGAATGAGGTCGTCGTATATGTGCGAGTTGTCCGGAAATCCGTGGAGCAGGAGGAAGGCGGGTCCGTCGCCGCCAAAATCGCGCACATAAATGCTGCCGCGGTCACGTGAGATCCGATGTTCCTTGAACGGGGGAGACGTCGTGTCGTTCGAATTTGCCATAAGGTTCGGACTCCGTAGGCTGCGGATGACCTAAAAGCGGCTTGTCTTGAGGCGATTGGAATCGCCCGCGAAGGAGCAAAAATGCTCCGCAGACGGGGTCATAAATACATAGGCGTTGTATGACGATCTTGCACAAAGCGATTGCGTTATGCATGAATATCGCACGATCTCACACGCGCCGCCCGGACGCGAAGCGTGGGCATGTCGCCTTTCCCCGAATGGATGCGATCACGAACTTGCGACCGTTTGGGCAAAAGACCGAACTCGCTTGGGAGTTGCAGTTCGCCCAAATCAATGGCCGCGGCTCGGTGGCGCCCACTTCACCGGCAAACGCACGCTCCCGGCCCAACCTGCCCGTAGCTGCCCACGGCCGCTTTCTGGTGTTCTCCGCCCGGGCCTGGCCAGGCCGGCCGGCCGGCAGCTGCAGATCGACTTTGGCGAGCGCCGTTGTAGCCGCGCGCGATGAGCGCGGCTGGCGCGACCAGCGGTCGCGCCTACACGGGCCCACGACGCGCCATTGTAGCCGCGCGCGATGAGCGCGGCTTGCGCGACCAGCGGTCGCGCCTACACGGGCCCACGACGGCGCCATTGTAGCCGGGCGCGATGAGCACGGCCGGCGCGACCAGCGGTCGTGCCTACACGGTCCACGGCGCCCCGTTGTAGCCGCGCGCGAGCGCGGCCGGCGCGACCAGCGGTCGCGCCTACACGGGCCCACGACGCGCCATTGTAGCCGCGCGCGATGAGCGCGGCCGGCGCGACCAGCGGTCGCGCCTACACGGGCCCACGACGACGCCGTTGTAGCCGCACGCGATGAGCGCGTCCGGCGCGACCAGCGGTCGCGCCTACACGGGCCCAAGACGCGCCATTGTAGCCGCGCGCGATGAGCGCGGCCGGCGCGACCAGCGGTCGCGCCTACACGGTCCACGGCGCGCCGTTGTAGCCGCGCGCGATGAGCGCGGCCGGCGCGACCAGCGGTCGCGCCTACACAGGCCCACGGCGCGCCGTTGTAGCCGCGCGCGATGAGCGCGGCCGGCGCGACCAGCGGTTGCGCCTACACGGCCCACGGCGCGCCGTTGTAGCCGCCCGCGATGAGCGCGGCCGGCGCGACCAGCGGTCGCGCCTACACGGGCCACGGCGCGCCGTTGTAGCCGCGCGCGATGAGCGCGGCCGGCGCGACCAGCGGTCGCGCCTACACGGGCCCACCACGACGCCGTTGTAGCCGCGCGCGATGACGCTCCAGAGGCGCTCGAGAGGATATGTATTGACATTTGCGATTGCGTTCTTTATATGTTCCAAGCACCTGCTCGAGGAGGCCATCGCTTGTTCCGTTCTGTCCAAGCCGCCGCTCGCGTTGGAGCGATCGAGGCGCGACGCGGCGGGTCCGGGCCGGAGGCGAGTCGTGGTAGCCCATGGTTGGTCTTTGGACCGGCGCCATTTGGCCCAGCGGGCGTCGTCGCATGACAGGGCCGAGCGCAAAGCGCGGAAACTCTCCACATCTGGTGTAAGTCATTGAAAAAACGGGAACCATGAACGGATTTGGCTTCCCCTGGCGTTCCTTTTCCTTCCCCCGGCGTTCCTTTGGCTTCCCCGGGGCGTGCGGTTTCCTTCCCCGGGGAATTGGCGGCCTTCCTGCTGCGTTCCAGGACGTTCCGCCGGCTCGCGGACGGCGCCAGAGCTTACGGCGCTCCCCCGGCGAAACCCCTCTCGCGCGCTTTTAAGAAACGGAGAGGGGTGAGCAATTGCGACGTAACTCTCAAGCCGCGGTCGGTTTCGCGGCAGGCCGCCCACCGGCGCCGCGCTATCCTCCCCCGCTTGCGGGCGCCTGCGGGAGAGGGGGACCGCCCCATAGCCCGTCGAAGACGGGCGTCCTTTCGGACGCCCTATGGGGCGGTGCACTATGAGAGCTTGAACAGCCGCTCGGCGTTGCCGTGCGCGATCAGCTCGCGGTCGGCCGGGCTCACGGGCAGGCGGTCGAGGAAGGCGCGGCCTTCGGCCATCGGCTGGTAGGGGTGGTCGGTCGAGAACATGATCCGGTCGACGCCGACCTCGAGCAGGAGGTCGAGGAAGGTCGGCAGGAAGTTGAAGCCCGAGAACGTGTAATGGACGTTCTCACGCAGATAGGCGCTCACCGGCTTCGTGAGCCCGGTCATCGCCGGCGGCATGACGTCGACCCTCTGAAGCATGAACGGCAGCGTCTCGCCCATGTGGCCGACGACGATCTGCAGGTCCGGATGGGCGTCGAAGACGCCGCCGAGGATCATGCGGAGCACATGCAGCGCCGTCTCGATGTGCCAGCCCCAGCCGGCGCCCGCCATCATCTCGCTCACCATCGGCGGCAGGCCGCCGAACCAGGCGTCGATGACCGGCTGCGGCGGCTGGGTCGGGTGGAGATAGATCGGCAGCTTCAGCGCTTCGGCGCGCGCCAGGATCGGCCGGAAGACCCGGTCGTCGAGATAGCGCCCACGATGGTGGCCGTTGATGACCAGCCCCTTGAAGCCGGGGTCGCCGGCCGCGCGTTCCATTTCCGCCACCGCGGCCGACGGATCGCCGATCGGCAGCGACGCGAGCCCGAAAAAGCGCGTCGGATGACGGCGGACGGCTTCCGCGAGCGCTGCATTCGTGGCTCGCGCGACCTCCTTCGCCTCTTCGCCCTCGAGCTGCTCGACGCCGGGCGCCGTGAGCGACAACGCCTGCACGTCCACGCCCGCGGAATCCATCGCCGCGACGCGGCCGTCGCCGACGTCGACCAGCGCGGCGACCAGATTCGCCAGGCGTCCTCCGGTCTGCTCCGCCCGCTCCTTCAGCTTGCGTCCGGGCCCGTCCATGAAGGCAGGCGTGGCGAAATGTTCTTCGAGGGCGATCGCGCGCATCGGACGGCCTCCTTCGGATCGCGGCGCTAACGCGCCGCGGCAGTTTCAACACAGCGTACAGGAGAACGTTCGAACGTCGCGCTCTGCATCCAGCAAGAAAGGGACCTTTGCGGTGCGGTTCTATTATAGGCCCAATCGCGCGATCGACAGCCCGTACGCGCTAAAGCCGCCGCCACCTGTGTGAAAGCTACTTCTTCTGCCCCTTCACATACTGGATGTAGCCCTGCACGTCCTTCGCCGGCTCAGCGTAGGCGTCGCCGAGCGCCTTCTCGACGTTGGCCGCGTAGGTCTTCACCCAGGCCGGGAAGTCGTAGTCGATCGCATGCAGGAACTCGAGGCTGCAGGCGAGCCTTATGTCGGCGATGGACACGTGGTCGCCGCCGATGAACGTCCTGCCGTCGAGATAGAATTTGCGGAACACTTCCAGCGTCTCGCCGACCGCCGCGGCCGCCGCCTTCTGCGCGGCGCCCTTGAGGGCCGCGTCGGCGTCGTGCGCCCCGACCTCGCCCGGATATTGCGGGAAGCCCAGCGCCCCATAGGTCGCCCGCACGATATAGGGATAGAGGGTGCCGACGATATAGAACATCGCGCTGTCCACCATCGCCCTCTTGTGAGGCTCCGTCGGGTAGAATTGGTCGAGGTGATGCTTGTTGCAGAGATACTGCATGATGGCGCAGCTCTCCCACACCACGCCCTTCGGCAAGTCCGGCGCCTCCATCATCGGCGTCAGATGCGCTGGATTTCTGGCCGAGAACTCCTCCGACCGGGTCTTGCCGTAGACGTCGTCCTCGGTGAAGTCGAGCTTGGCCGCGCGCACGAACACGCGCGCCGTCATGTTGTTCACGCTGGGCTTGATGATGTGAAGTTTGATCGCAGACATTCGCTTCCTCCTATTTGCTTTCCGAATGCGCCAGCGCCGGCTCGTTCTGCCGGTACGGGTCCTTGGGCGACCTGTCTTCCGACAGGCTCTTGGTCGACGACTTGACGAGGCTCTCGATCGCGTCGGCGATGTGAACTTCCATGATCGCGTCGTCGCCGCGCGCCACCCTGAGATTGTGGGCCGCGAACAGGACGTCGGCGCGGGTGAAACCTTCGGGCGCGTCGAACTTCCAGCACGAAAGCTCGATCAACAGGCCGAGCGGATCCTGAAAATAGATCGCGTCGAACATCATGCGGTCGCGCACGCCGGTGTTCGGTATGCCGCGCGCGCCGAGCCGCTCGATCGCCTGCACGAAGACGGCGCGCGAGACGTTGAAGGCGATGTGATGCACACAGCCGGACTCGGTCGGCGTGCGGCGGCGCAAAGGCTTGCGCTCCTCGTTGCTGAACACGGTGATCAGCCGCCCGTCACCCGGATCGAAATAGAGGTGGCTCTCGGCTGCGTTGTCCAGATTGGGCTGCTCGAAGACGAAGGGCATGCCGAGCACGCCCTCCCAAAAATCGATCGAGGTCTGGCGGTCGGCGCCGACCAGCGTGATATGATGCAGACCCTGCGTCTGAAGCTTTTGCATGAAGCGTCTCCTCAGGCCTTGTCGACGAGTTTGGATTTGTATTCGCTGCGCGGCAAGCTGCCCGGCGGCGCAAGCTCGATCTCCGTCGTCACCACCAGCTTTTCCCGAAGCCGGGCTCGGATGCGCTCGGCGAGCCCCTCGACGTCGCCGCCCGGCGCCGTCTCCACGAGAACCGGCAGCGGCGGCTCCTGCCGCACGCCTTTCGCGCGCGGTCGAATCACAATCACGCCCGAGACCGCGGGGGCGAATTCGTTGACCACCTCGCGCACCGCCGAGGGAAAGACATTCACTCCCCGCACGATCAGCATGTCGTCCGTCCGGCCGATGCAGCGGACGCGCGGGGATGTCCGGCCGCAGGCGCACGGGCCCACGCTCATCCGCACGTGATCGCGGGTGCGGAAGCGCAGGAGCGGCGCCGAGCGGTTGACGAGATGGGTCAGCACGAGCTCGCCTTCGGCGCCGTCGACGATCGGCTTCGACACGCCGGTCTCGGGATCGATCAGTCCGAAATGGACGAAGCCGCGGCCGGAAAAATGCATGCCGGCCTTCGCCTCGCATTCGCCCCACAGGGTGACGGAGATGTCGCCGATCCCCATGCCTTCGGTGACGCTCGCGCCCCAGCCGGCTTCGAGTTTGGCCCGCATCGCGGACTCCCCGCCGCCCGGCTCTCCCGCCACCATCACCCGCTTCACGCTCGAATGCGCAAGATCCATCCCGCGCTGGCGCGCCCATTCGACGAGGTGCAGGGCGTAGGACGGCGTCATCACGGCGGCGGCGGGCTTGAGCAGCTCGACGGCCGTCATCAGCCGCTCGGTGTTTCCCGTGCCGACCGGGATATGGCAGAGCCCGAGCCGCTCGAACGCGCCGAGCGCCGCGCCGGCGACGAACGGCCCCGCATTATAGGTCGAGACGATGCGCTCCCCCTTCGCGATTCCCGAGGCCGCGTAGGAGCGCGCCGAAGTGCGCACCCAGACCTCGAGATCGGCGGCGGTCAAGGGAATGTAGCTCGGCGTCCCAGTGGTGCCGCTCGTCGAATAGATGCGGACGATCTCTTCGGGCGCGGCGGTCCGGTGCGTTCCGATCGGCTCGTCGGGCGTGCGCGAGGCGCGCAGCTCGTCCTTTTCCGTCAGCGGCAGCGCGTGAATCGCCTCGAGTCCCCCGACGGCGCCATGCGTCGCAAAGCCGGCCCGCTCGAGCTTGCCGCGGTAGAACCTGGAGCGCTCGAACAGATATTCGATCTGTTTTAGATAGAGGGGGGCGTCGGCGTGCGCCTGCTCCTCCCAAGGCGCGGATTCGATCTCCGGCTCGACCATCGGCATCAGGCGCCGCTCCTTGCTTCGGCGGGCGCATGGTCGATCGCCTCCTCGCCCTTGGCGGCCAGAAAGAAGCCGATCGGCGTCTCCGCCTCCTCGACGAGATGGGCGATGAGTCCGGCGGTGCGGGCGAGGATCGGAACGGCGCGGATGAGCGCCGGCGGGACGTCGACGTCGCGCAAGGTCGCCGCGATCGCCATCGACACGTTCATCGGCAGCGGCTTGCCCCACACTTCCGCGACCGCCTTCGTCAGCGCGACCGCGGCCTCGACCGATCGCCCGGCGACGCGCCGCTCGCGTGCGAGCGCAATCATCCGTTCGGCCCGCGGATCGACCGGCTTGTGCAGCGGGTGGCCGTAGCCGGCGATGGACTTGCGCGCCTCGCGATGCTCGCGGGCGACCGAGAGCGCCGCTTCGTCGACCGATCCGATCAGCTCGGCGCGCGCCAGAACGTCGTCGATCAGCCTGCGGCAGAGGTCGGCCGCCCCGAGGATCACGGTGCCGCAGCCCAGCACCCCGGCCGCGACCGCGCCCTGCAGCGCGGCGGGATCGGCGGCGTAGGTCATGCGCGCCGCCTGGACCGAGGGCGTGAGCCCGTGCTCGGCGATCGCGACCAGGCTGAGATCGAGGAAGAAACGCTGCTCCTCGGTCGGCATGCGGCCGGTCGCGGCGAGGAAGAAGAATTCGGTGAACGTCGTCCGGCCCATGAGCTCGCCGGCGAGGTCGCGTCCGCGCACGCTGACGCGCTCGGCCGACGCGGCGGCGACGGCGGTCCTGGCTGCCCCAGGCTTGCCGATCAGCATGCCTGCTTCCTCCTCTGCCGCCCGCCCGGTGACTCGCTTCTCAGAGCCTGAATTGCTATATAAAGATACTGTAGGACAAGAGCTGACAGCCCGCAAACCCGGGCGCGTTTTCGAGGGCTAGACCCGTCTTGATGGAGCACCCCGACAATGCTGCGGCGACCCAGAAGCGGACGCGGGCCAGCGAGCCGCCCGCGCCGCCCGCGCACGGCGCGACCGTCGCCTTCATCGTCGAGCGGCTGCGGGAGATCCTCGCGCGTCGGGTCCCGCCCCTGTCGCGGCTTATCGAGCGCGACCTGATGGCGCGTTTTTCGGTCAGCCGGGTGTGCGCGAGGCGTTGCGCCGGCTCGCCGCCGATGGGCTGGTCGATCATATGTCCAACCGCGGCGCGCTGGTGCGGCGGCTGACGACGCGGGCGATACGCGAACTGTTTGAGATCCGGATCGAGATGGAGGGGCTCGCGGCCCGGCTGGCGGCCGAGTCACACGACGCCGAGGCGCTAGCCCGCTTCGCCGAGGCGATCAGGCCGATCTTCGCCGACGGCAAGAGGCGCCTCCCCGACTATCTGTGTGAAAACGCCGCCTTTCATGACGCGACGATGGCGCTCGCGGGCAACCTGCATTTGCGCGAATTGGCGGCGCGGCTCCATCTGCCGCTGATTATGGCGCAGGTGGGCGGCGTTTTGACGTCGGGCGTGCTGGAAGCCTCGGTGCGCGAGCACCGGGCGATTGCCGAAGCGATTCTGGCGCGCGACCCGGGTGCGGCCACGGCGCACATGCGCGCCCATCTCGGACGCGCCGCGGCGCTGGCGCTGGCCGGGCGGGACAGGGAAGCGGCGCAATACGAGCGCTGACAGCGCCCAGGCCCGACGAACATTGGAACGGCGGAAGCATGGGTGCGCCCTGCGGTCGCGCCTTTCGCGTCAGCGGCCGGAGGCTCTTCGCCCCGCCGAGTTCGCGCGGCAATCGAACGTTCTCAGGCCGTCCCTGAGCTTCGCCGAGGTCTGCGGACGGCTCTCACCTTGCCGCTGCTTCCGCCTCCACAGAAAAACTTATCGCCGCCGTCGGACTCGAGCCCCGACACGCCCGCGCCGGGCGGCATCTCGATCCTTTCAAGGACGTCTCCCGTTTCAGGATCGACTCGCCTCACATCGCTCTCGTCGCCCTCCCACGTGCCGTGCCACAGCTCGCCGTCGACCCAGGTCACTCCCGTCACGAAACGGTTGGATTCGATGGAACGAAGGATGGCGCCTGTCTCGGGATTGATTTGATGGATTTTCCGGTTCCGGTGCTGCCCCACCCACAGGGATCCCTCGGCCCAGGCGAGCCCGGAAGCGCCGCCGGACGGAGTTGGGATCGTGGCCAGCACATGGCCTGTCTTAGGATCGATCTTCTGAATGCGCTCCTCGGCGATCTGAAACAGATTCGTCCCGTCGAAGGCGGTTCCGGCATGCGCGGCGACATCAATGACCCGCACGGTCTTCCCGCTCGCCGGATCGAGGGCGTTCAACCTGTCTCCGGAGGCGAACCAGACGTGCCGACCGTCATAGGTAACGCCATTCACGCGGTCGGCGCCTGGAAAGGGTCCGTACTCGCGTAGGATTTCAGCGGCCGACCGTGTCATTGTTCAATCCCGTCATTCGTCGTTTCACGCTTTCCTTCTAGTCGCCCGGCAGTGGACCTGGGAGTAACAAGGTTGTCGGGAATCCCGGTACAGGCAGGGTCATCCAACGTCGCGCCGGCCCACGACCCAACTGCTGAACCTTGCCTGCCGCCGCGAGCGAATCGAGCGCCCGCTGCACGGTGCGCGGGCTGGCGCCGAGCGCAATCGCCAGAGCCGAGCTCGACCACGCCTCGCCGTCGGCCAGGAAGGCGAGCACCTCCGCGTTCGCCTCCTCGACCGGCGGCGCCAGCACGACGACCTCGCGAGCGTGGCGCGGCGCAAGCGCAAAGCCCGCCTTCGTCGCGCTGACGTCGGCCAAGGTCCAAAGCTCCGCCCTGAAGCCGCGCGATTTCGACCCGCAACCGTGCGCGATGCGAATTCGTCGGCCTGCTTCGCCCGGAACGCGCGCGCGAGGAGCGCGCTCCTGGGCGCGTCTCCGGGCCACGCCTCGCCGAGCGCGCGAGCGAGCGCGAACAATACCGGGCGCGTCGCGAGCGAGACCGCTGCGCCCGCGTACCGCACGACATGACGACACGCGTCCACGACGAGCGCTCCGGACGCCAGGAGCGTTTCGACCTCATCGAGCCGGAGCAGCCGCTCCTCGCCACGCGCAATCAGACGCGCGGCAGGCGCGTCCAGCACGTGGGACGCGCTTTCGACCTCCGCCGTCAGCGCCGGGATGTCCGCTTCGCGCGCCGCCCGTTCGGCCCGAGCCAGCGCAGCGCGCGCCGCTTTTGTCCTCAGCCGCCGCATGGCAATTCCCGCAACGACGAGCTCGTGGGCGGCCCTGGAGGCGGATGGAAGCTGGTTGGGGTCGATCTCGACCAGCGCGCGCTCGGCCTCGTCCAGGCGGCCGATCAGGAGCAGGCGCCGAAGCTCGAGGTTCCGCGCGTGCCAGGCGTTCGCGAAATCGCCGTGCGCTTCGAGGGTCGCCCGCGCTGCGTCGAGCGCCTTCGAAGCCCAGCCGAGGTCGCGCGAGACGAAAGCGATCTCCGCCTCGGCGACGACGCACCTCGCGCGGGCCACGGCTTCTTTGGGACCGAAGGCGCGCGCAGCGTTGCGCAACAAAGCCTTCGCCCGAACGAGATCGCCGAGCTGCGCCATCGCGATGCCTCGAAGCGCGAGCGCAGGAGCGTCGCCCGCGCAGTGCGACCCGCTTCAATGCGCCGAGAGGATCGCCGGCTGAGAGCGCGCGCGCAGCGGCGATGATCAGCGAGTCCATCTGAATCCCGTCACATTTGTCACTCCCGCCGTTCAATGTCCGGCGGCAAACTCACCCACGACCACAGAGAGCGATCGGCAGCGAAGGGTTGGCGTATCGCTCCAATGCGGAGGCTTATGATGACCACGATTAAATCACCGGAGAACGGCCGGAAAGAAGGACAGCAGGCCATGAACACGCCGCCGGTCGTGTCGCGGCAAGAGTGGGAGGCCGCGCACGCGCGGCTTCTCGTCAAGGAGAAGGCCCTGACCCGCGCCCGTGACGCGCTGGCCGCCGAGCGACGGCGGATGCCATGGCTCGCCGTGGAAAAGGCCTATGTGTTCGACGGGCCGGAGGGCAAGACGAGCCTCATCGACCTGTTCGACGGACGCCATCAGCTGATCGTCTACCGCGCCTTTTTCGAGCCCGGCGTGCACGGCTGGCCGGAGCATGCCTGCATCGGCTGTTCCCTCGGGGCCGACCAGATCGCCCACCTCGCCCACCTGTACGCGCGCGACACGACCCTCGTGTACGCCTCGCGCGCGCCGCAGGCCGATATCGCCCGCCTGAAGGCGCGGATGGGCTGGACAATCCCGTGGTACACCATCACCGACAGCTTCGACGCGGACTTCGGCGTGGACGAGTGGCACGGCCACAACGCGTTCATCCGCGACGGCGAGCGCGTGTTCCGCACCTACTTCATCAACGGCCGCGGCGACGAGGCGATGGGAACCACCTGGAGCTACCTCGACATGACGGCGCTCGGGCGTCAGGAGATGTGGGAAGACTCGCCGCCGGGCTATCCCCAGAGCCGGCCATATAAGTGGTGGAACTGGCACGACAGTTACGTCCCCGGCGCGGCGCCCGATCCGAAATGGATCGAGGTGTCGGACGCCGGAGAGGCGGCCTTTCGGAAATCGTGAGGCCAGTGTTTAAGCAACAGAACGATGAAACACATCATCCGAGATGAACTTTGATTTCCAACCCATCCCTCTTGCTTCACCCTGGAGCCGGCCAGCGTCGTGGTTGGCCTAAACCAAGCGCGGACCGCATGCTGGCCCTCGCGGCCGCGCCGACCTTCGCAATCATGGCGCTCCTTACGGGGATCCAGGACCTCGGCATGCCGGGCATGCTGTGCTCGGCCAGCCAAGCGTCGCCCTTGACTGGAATGGTCCCGATGTACTTGCTGATGAGCGCCTTCCATTCGGCGCCATGGCTGAGGCTGATGGCCGACTGGCGAAAGGGCGGCGCCCTACGAACGGAAACGAGCCGCCAGCGCCCATGAGACCGCTCCGCCGCGCAAGTTTGGTCGAGGAAACCGAACGCGGGTTGCGGCTGGAATGCGACGACGGCGCATCATGCCGCATCTCATTCCTGCTGCCCGATCTGGCGCGCGTTCTTTACTTACGCAACGGGGGGCCGGTCGCCCGGCGCACCTGGATGGTTCCAGCCCACGGCGCCGCCGACACGCCCTGGGAAGGCCGCGATCGTCTCGACGAAAGCAGCTGGCCGAACTGCGAACTCAGTCGAACCACCGCCGGCGGCGAGGTTGTCTGCACGACCGAAGCCGTCCGCCTGACGATCAATCTGGCGCCGTTCGCTCTCACGTGGGCGCTGCCCGACGGCAGGATCTTCGCGCGCGAGCGCGAGAAGCATGCCACCGCCTTTGGAAGATCGGGGATGCGGCACGCCTTCGCGAGGGGAGAGGGCGACCGCTTCTACGGCCTCGGCGACAAGACCGGCAGGCTCGACTTACACGGACGCCGGCTGCGCACGGCGATGATGGACAGCCTCGGGTTCGACCCTGAGCGCGGCGATCCGCTCTACAAGCATTGGCCCTTCCTGATCGCCAGGGACGGTGAAACCGGCCTCGCCAGCGGGATCTTCTACGACAACATGGCGGCCGCGACATTCGATCTCGGCTGCGAGCACGACAATTATTACGGCCCCTATCGGAGCTACGAGGCGCCGGGCGGCGATCTCGACTATTATGTCTTCCCCGGGCCCGAGATCGCCGACGTCACCCGGAAATTCCTCGCGCTCACAGGCCGCCCTGCGCTGCCGCCGCGGTGGAGCCTGGGCTTTGCGCAGACGGCGATGGCGCTCGCCGACAGCGACGACGCTCAAGCGCAGATGGAAGCGTTCATCGCCAGGTGCGCCGCCGAAAACATCCCGATTAGCGCGTTCCATTTCGGCTCCGGTTATACCTCGATCGGACGCCGGCGCTACGTCTTCACTTGGAATTCTGACAAATATCCCGACCCGAAAGCGCTGCTTCAGAAGTTTCATGCAGCCGGCATGCGCGTGGTCGCCAATCTCAAACCCTGCCTTCTCGACGATCATCCACGCTACGACGAGGCGAGATCGGCCGGCGCCTTCATTGTCGGACAGGACGGCGAGCCCGCGGTTTCGCAGTTCTGGGACGGCGAGGGCGCGCATATCGACTTCACCAGCCGGGCCGGCGTCGAATGGTGGCGGCGAGGCTTGCGGGAACATGTGCTCGAGGTTGGGGTGGACGCCGCCTGGAACGACAACAACGAATTCGGGTTCTCGAACGAGGACGCCGTTTGCGCGGGCTTCGGAGGGCCCATGCCGCTCGATCTCGCGCGGCCTCTCCAGGCGCTCCTGATGACGCGCGCCTCCCTCGACGAGCAGCGGCGTCACGCTCCGCACGAGCGACAGTTCAGCGTCACCCGTTCGGGCTGTCCCGGCGTTCAGCGTTACGCGCAATCATGGAGCGGCGATAACCACACGAGCTGGCGCTCGCTGAAGTGGAATTTGCGCACCGGCCTGCAGATGTCGATGTCCGGCATGTTCAACATCGGGCACGACGTCGGCGGCTTTTCCGGGCCCATACCCGACGCGGAGCTTCTCGTGCGTTGGACCCAGGCAGGGTTGCTGCATCCGCGCTTCATCATGAATTCCTGGAAGCCGGATAGAGTCTTCACCTCGCCGTGGCTCCATCCCGAGGCGACGCCGGCGATTCGCAAGGCGATCCGTCTGCGCTACCGCTTGATCCCCTATCTTTACAGCCTGATGCACGCGGCGGCCGACGGCGAGGCTTTGTTGCGTCCGACCTTCGTCGCCTTCCCGAGGGATGAGGCCTGCGCCGAGGACGGCGATGAACTGATGCTCGGACCCTTCCTCCTCGCGGCGCCTGTCGTCGTCCCGGGCGAGCGCAACCGTCGGGTCTATCTGCCGAAGGGACCAGGCTTCTGGTTCGATTTCTGGACTGAAGAGGCCCTTGCTGCCGGCGCGGTGACGGCGCTGGCGGCGCCGCTCGACCGACTGCCTCTCGTCGTCCCTGAGGGAGCGATCGTGCCGATAACCGATTCCGGCGACGACTTCTCGCGCCTGCACGACGAGCCGACGCGGGCCGTGCGGATATTCCCGGGGCCGACGGAGGGAAGCAGCCGCTTCGTGCTCTTCGAGGACGACGGGATCAGCGCGTCGGGCGGCGTGACTCGGGTGACGTTCGATCTGGCGTGGACCGCCACGGACGTCGCGTTGTCCGCAAGCGGGAGCGGCGACTATCGTCTCCCCTATCGCCGGATCAAGGTGATCCAGCGCCGGGCGGATCGCCGACCCGTTCGCCTGAACATAGCCCCAGGAGCGCCGAAGCTCATCCAAGCCAACCTTTTCGAGTCGGACCGCGAACAGGTTTGAGAGCTCGACGCACTTGAAAAATTCGAACCCTCGGAGCGCGGCCCATCAGGCGGCCGTTTGAATTCGTTTCGCCGCTGTCCTGGCGAAGGCCGCGCCTTCATGGTCGAGCAGCCAGCGTTTGCGCTCGATGCCGCCGCCATAGCCCGTCAGGCTCGCGTCCGCGCCGATCACCCGGTGGCAGGGAACCACGACGGCGATCGGGTTTGCGCCATTGGCGAGGCCGACGGCGCGAACGGCTTTCGGGCGTCCCAGCTCTCGAGCCAACGCGCCGTAGCTCACCGTCGTGCCGGCCGGAATCCTGCGCAGAGCCGCCCAGACTTCCGTTTGGAAGGGGGTCCCGGCGGTCGTGACGGGAACCTTGTCGATCGCGGTGATTTCTCCGGCGAAGTAGCCCGCCAACGCGCCCCGGACAGCCTCAGGCGCCAGTCCGCTCCCGATGACGAAGTCATGTCCGTCCTCTCCATAATGCAATCTGAGGAGGCGCCGCATGCGCGCTTCAAAGTCGTGAAAGTCGAGCGCGCGCACCCGGCCCTCCGAATCGTGGACGAGGAGCATCGTTCCAAGCGGGGTCTCGACCCGGTCGACGAAGAGCGCTCGAGGCGATATCGGGCTGGGCATCGGCGATGTCCTTTGCGTTGGCGCTGGCGCACCTTTTTATTATGTTCGTGTCGAGCAGGGTCGCGCATCAATATTCTCGCCTGCGTCCTCCGCAGCAGCGCTTGCCAGGTCAAGGTCGGGCGGCTGGCCATTGGTCGCATGCCCGTGCTAGGCGACCCCCGATTTCGATTGGCGGACGCCGACATGCCGGAAGCGGAGCATCATTTCGTCAATCGCGCCGGCTGGCTGCGCGCGGCGGTGCTTGGCGCCAATGACGGGATCATCTCGACCGCGAGCTTGATCGTCGGCGTCGCCGCCGCGGCGGCCGGCCGGGGAGAAATCCTCACCGCCGCTTTCGCAGGCCTCACCGCCGGCGCAATGTCCATGGCGGCGGGCGAATATGTTTCGGTCAGCTCCCAAGCCGAACTCGGAAGCGGCGGACCTCGCGCGGGAAAAGCGAGCGCTCGAGGAGAAGCCAAAGGCAGAGCTGCGCGAGCTGACACAGATTTACGTCGAGCGCGGCCTCGCGCCCGAACTCGCCCGCGAGGTCGCGCAGCAGTTGATGGCGAGGGACGCGCTCGGCGCCCACAAGCGCGACGAGCTCGGCTTCGCCGAAGGCGGGGAGCCCAATCCGGTTCTCGCCGCCGGCGCGTCCGCTGCGGCCTTCGCCCTCGGCGCGGCGCTGCCGGCGATCGCCGCCTTCCTCGCGCCCCGGGAGGCCGTCGTCGCCGCCGTGTCGATCGCGGCGCTGGTCTTCCTTGCGGCGCTCGGCGCGCTCGGCGCCTGGCTCGGCGGCGCGCCGGTGGTGAAGCCGACCGTCCGGGTCGCCTTTTGGGGCGCCTTCGCCATGGCCGTGACGGCGGGGATTGGCGCGCTCGTCGGCAAGGCCGTCTAGGGCCCGCCTCGCTTCGGGTCCGGCATCGGTCAAGCCGCAAGGCCGTCTTCCCGCCCCGCACGGGGAACCCTATAGTCCACGCGACGTTCAGCCGCAGCCGAAACCTCCCCCGGAGTTCCGATGACCACGCATCCACGCAATCTCCCCTCGATCGACCCGGCCAAACTCGACCGGCTCGCCGAGACGGCGGTCAACGTCGGTTTGCGGCTCGAGGAGGGCCAGGATCTCTTCCTCACCGCGCCGGCAGCGGCGCTGCCATTGGTCCGCCGGATCGCCGAAGCGGCCTACAAGGCCGGCGCGGGTCTCGTGACGCCGATCCTTTCCGACGAGGAGCTGACGCTCGCCCGCTTCCGCTTCGCGCCCGAGGGAAGCTTCGACCGCGCGCCCGGCTGGCTCTACGAGGGCGTCGCCAAAGCCTTCGCCGGCAATACGGCGCGGCTCGCCATCGTCGGGGAGGACCCGATGCTGCTCGCGGGCGAAGATTCTGCCAAGGTCGCGCGCGCCAACAAGGCCAACTCCATCGCCTATCAGCCTGCTTTGGAAAAAATCGCCGGCTTCGACATCAACTGGAACATCGTCGCCTATCCAACCCTCTCCTGGGCGAAGCGGGTCTTTCCCGGCGAGGAGGACGACGTCGCCGTCGGCAGGCTGGCGGAGACGATTTTTTCCGCCTCTCGGGTCGACAACGATGATCCGATCGCCGCCTGGAGCGCGCACAACGCAGTCCTGCGGCGGCGGACGGAATGGTTGAACGCGAAGCGGTTTCACAGCCTGCATTATTCCGGGCCGGCCACGAACCTGACCATCGGCCTCGCCGACGGCCACGCCTGGGAGGGCGGCGCCGCGACGGCGAAGAACGGCGTGACCTGCAATCCGAATATTCCGACCGAGGAAGTGTTCACGACGCCGCACGCGCGCCGGGTCGAAGGCCATGTCGTCAGCACGAAACCTCTCTCCTATCAGGGCTCGCTGATCGACGGCATTGCGGTTCGGTTCGAGGCGGGGCGGATCGTCGAGGCGAAGGCGGCGCGAGGCGAGGAGGTCCTGAAAAAGGTGCTCGACACCGACGACGGCGCGCGCCGGCTCGGCGAGGTCGCGCTCGTGCCGCACTCCTCGCCGATCTCGCAGAGCGGCCTCATGTTCTTCAACACGCTGTTCGACGAAAACGCCGCCTGCCACATCGCGATCGGTCAGTGTTATTCCAAATGCTTTATCGATGGCGAGACGCTGACCCCGGAGGACATCGCGGCGCGGGGCGGCAACAAGAGCATGATTCACATCGACTGGATGATCGGCTCGGATAAGATCGACATCGACGGCCTCGACGCCGACGGCGGCCGCACCCCGGTCATGCGCAAGGGCGAATGGGCTTGAGGGCCTTGGGCGGTCGCCTGGGGTCTCGTCGAAACCGCCCCGTTGCCTCTGAGCAGCGCATGAGGAGATCGTCTTGATGCCTGAATTCGTCTTCGCCCCTCCGCCGGTGCCTTCCGTGGGGATCGCCGGCGAAGCCCATCGCTTCCCGGTCCGCCGGATCTTTTGCGTCGGCCGCAACTATGCCGCTCACGCGCGAGAAATGGGCCGCGACCCCGATCGCGAGGCGCCGTTCTTCTTCACCAAACCGGCCGATGCGGTGGTCGACAGCGGCGCGGTCATTCCGTACCCGCCCCAGACCAACAATCTCCATTACGAGATCGAGCTCGTCGTCGCCATTGGTCCGGGCGGAGCGGACATTCCTCGGGAAAGAGCGCTCGACCATGTATGGGGATACGGTGTCGGCGTCGATTTGACCCGGCGCGATTTGCAGATCGCTGCGCGTGACATGGGCCGCCCCTGGGACTGGGGAAAGGCCTTCGATCTCTCCGCGCCGTGCGCGCCCCTGCAGCGCGCCTCGTCGGTCGGGCATCCGAGCGCCGGGCGGATCTGGCTCGCGGTCAATGGCGTCGTGAAGCAGGACGCCGATCTCACCGAGATGATCTGGCCGGTCCCCGACGTGATCGCTCTGCTGTCGCAATCGATGGCGCTGCAGGCCGGCGACCTGATCATGACGGGCACTCCCGCCGGAGTGGGCGCGATCGTTCCCGGCGACGTCGTGACCGGAGGGATCGACGGACTCGGCGACATCGCGATCACCATCGGAAAGCGCGCGTCCGAGCAGACTCGCCCTTGATCGGCGATGCGCCCTGGCTGATCAGCGGGCTGAGCGTCCCATTGGTCATCGTTCCGAGAGCCGCAACCTCCTTCTCGACGTCGCGCGTCCCGACGCTGGACGCGCCAGGATCGCCTCTATCCGGCCCTTACATTTGACGAGCGACTGAGGCGGCCGGGCGACGCGTGAGAGGGGAAAGAAAGCAGAGAGCAGGGCAGGCGCTCGGTCAATTGAACGAGGTAGCGCCCAACGATCAACGGCTCCTCAACGACTGTCCCGTTGACCGACATATATCCGTGTGGTTATAAGTATCAATAACTGGCAGGTTATCGGTGGCGACGGCAGAATCTCACGATGTCCTCTTCAGAACGCTCGCCGATCCAACTCGGCGCGCTCTCTTCGAACGCTTGTGCCGCGAGGGAGAGCAGACAGTGGGGGCGCTGACGACCCAGGCCGGCATTTCCCAACCGGCTGTGTCAAAACATCTCCGAGTCCTGAAGCAAGCGGGGCTCGCGCGCGACCGCCACGAAGGTCGCCAGACGCACTACAGCGCCCAGGTCCGCGCGCTTGCCCCGCTGATCGACTGGACGAGCCAGATGGCCGGCTTCTGGCAGAACAAATTCGACCGCCTCGACGACCTTTTGAAAAGGATGGACCAATGACCGGTTCTGCGGCCGAGACACTCTCCGTCGTTGTCGAACGGGAGGTCGCTTATCCGCCGGAAAAGATCTGGCGCGCACTCACTCAGCCACACCTGATCCAGGAATGGCTGATGGAGAACGATTTCAAGCCGGTTGTGGACCATCGATTCAGTCTTCGCGCAGACTGGGGCGCTGTCGACTGTCGGGTCCTGACAGTCGAGCCGAACAGAAGCCTGTCTTACACGTGGGCGGCCTATGGTCTCGAGAGCATCGTAACCTGGACTCTCACGCCTACGAACGCCGGGACAAGGCTGCGAATGGAACAGTCGGGGTTCCGGCCGGACCAGCAGCAGGCGTACCAGGGCGCCAAGGGCGGGTGGCAGCGGTTCTTTGCGGCTTTGGAGCAGGTTCTGGCGCGCGTGGATTAATCCTTGGGGTTTACCGCCGACCGCACCAGCATCGCCCAAGGCCCGACGCGCTCGAGGAGCGAAGTCTTGTCGGTCCGCGGCTTCATCGCCAGGGCGGACGACAATTTTGGCTTCCCTGTTCTCCTGCTCGTTGAACGCGCCCGAAACGGCGCGGGCCGACCGGTCCGCCGCAGCGGTCTCGATTTCGCGTTCGGCGCCTCAGCTTCGCGCCGCTGGCTGCAAGGTGAGGGTCGCCACGCGTTTGGCCCGGTCGGGGACGAGCCAGTGGAAATCGTTCCACCCTTGCAACAGGTCGCCGTAATGCGGCGAGAAGGGGTCCTCGGAAACGCCGGGCGCCATGAGGAAGCGCGACTTCGACAGGTCGGAGAAATCGAGGATCATGCGCAACCCCGGCCCAGTGAGGTCGCGATAAGGATGGCTGTCGCTGATGTCCATGTCGCCGGCGTTGACGGTGAAGCTGCCGCCGGGGGCGGGGATTGACTGATTGAAAAGCCAGCCGATGAGCGGGATGTGCCGGAGCGCGATGTTGTCGAACCATGCCGGGTGGATCCGGCCCCAGCGCCAGCTCTCGGGGTCGGCGCCCCAGAGCCAGCTCGTGGGGTCGCCATAGGCTTTGCCGAGATCGGCGACCGCCGTCTGAAGCGAATGCGATAGCATGTCGGCGCAATCCGCGGATTCGCCGGCCGCCGCAGCGCGACACCATTGCGGACGCCGGGTGAGGACCTCTTTGACGAAGAGAGGACGCAGCTTCCAGTAGTCCGTGAAGGCGTCGCCGAGCGGTCGCTCGAGCAGCTCGCGCTCGAACTCCCGCATCCAGGCGACGAGAATGACCGGGGCGGGCGAATCCCGCTTCATGTCGCCGTCCCAGCGGTCGAGGATCGCTTTGGCCTTGGCTGAAGCCGCATCGGCGGGCTTTGCCTGCAACATGAGCGGCAGGATCTGCCGCGCCATCAGCGACACCGTGTCGGCGGCGATGGCGGAGGTAGAGTCGAGCGACTGGACCGGCTTGCGGTCGATGAGCTCGGCGATGCGATCGGCGCGGTAGGGCCGCGCCCAGTCGCGGGTGATGAAATACGGATAGCCGTCGGGAACGATCTTGTTGTTGGCGCTGACGAATCGCCCGTTTGGCGGATTCACGCCCTGCGGCAGCTCATCGAACGGGATCATGCCCTTCCAGTCGTACGCGCCCGTCCAGCCGGGCGCAGGCAGCCATCCGTCGCCGTTCTTGCGAACCGGGATGCGGCCAGGCGCCATGAAGCCGATAGCGCCGCCGACGTCGGCATAGACCATGTTCATCTGCGGCGCGCCGAAGTCGCGCAGCGCGTCCCTGAAAGCCTCCCAGTTTTCCGCGTGATCCATCTCCCAAAGCGCCTGCGGCGTCTTGTCGCCAGGCTCGAGGAAGGTCGCCTGCAGCGCCAGGACGAAGCCGGGAGGCGTTATCGACTTGGCGCCCGTCGAGAGAGACGAGAGCATCGACTTGGTTCCCATCGAGACATCGGATATCACCGGGCCATGCCGGGTGATGCGGATGTCGATCGCCACGTCCGCGCCGCCCTTCACATGGATCGTCTCGTGGAGGACGCGGAAGGGCGCCCAGCCCTGTGGGGTCATGTATTCGTCAGGATTGGCCGGGTTGAGCCTCTCGACAAAAAGGTCCTCGACATCGCCGCCGGTCTCGGTGAAACCCCAGCCGCTGCGGTTGTTGTGGCCGACGACCATGAACGGAACGCCGGGGATGAAGCCGCCCGTGAGGTTTAGGGTCTTCGTCGCTAACTGTGCGAGGTACCACACAGATGGCGTCGTATAGGTGAGGTGCGGATCGTTCTCGAGGATCGGCTTGCCGGTTTCAGAATGGGCCCCGTCGAGGACCCAGTTGTTCGACGCGTTCGCGTGCGCCGAGAACGGCGGCAGCAGACGCGCCAGCTCCTGGAGCGGAAGCCGATCGTACAGCGGGCCGAGCGAGGCGAGGGTTATCAGTCCGCTTTCCGGATATTCCGGATAAAGGTCCTGGAGCTGCTCGGGGCTCACCCGTTTGGCGAGCCGCGCATGCTCGATCTCCCGACGATAGTTCTGGGCGAGGTAGAAGGAGAAGACCTGGCCGATCACCAGCGTGTCGACGACCCGCCACCGCCTGGGCGCGGGCACGAAGAGATAATACGGCTGCTCGCCGGCCGAATGGTTGTGAATATAGGCATTGACCCCGGCGGCGAAGGCCGCGAGGACCCGCAGCGTCGCGGGCGATAGCTCGGTCATTTGCTGCTTCGCCGCCCGGTCGAGACCGATCGTGCGCATGAAGCGGTCGAGCTGCACCGTGCGCTCCCCGCCGATCTCCGAGATCCGGCCCTCGCCGTAACGGCGCAGCAGGTCCATCTCGAAAAGCCGGTCCTGCGCCTGGACGAAGCCCAAGGCGAAAAAGGCGTCGTCGACACTGTCGGCGGAAATATGCGGGACGCCGTCGGCGTCCCGCATCACCTTGACCGGGCCGCCGAGGCCGGAAAGCTCGATCGAGCCGTTCTCTTGCGGGGTAGAAAAGCGCAGCCAAACATAGACGCCGGCCACGACGAGGATGGCAAGCACGATGGCCCCGCCGCCAATGCGAAGCGTCCAGACGGCGGCCCGTCTCATCGGGACGCGCGTTCGCCGCATCGTGCGGCGCAGGGAAGCGCGGGCTCTTCCGTCCTGAACGAAATGCAGGGCACGTCCGCACAACAACGGTCCATCCGCGGAAGTTCCGCCGCGACGGGGCGCCGGACAGGCTTGGAACGAACCGACCTCGCTTGGGTTTTTCAGGCACAGTGCGAGGTTTCCGTGGCCGAAGCGAGGAAGATCAGTAGCATTGCCGGGCCTCTGGCCATACTGGCGATCGGCTTCGGCGCCGCGGCCGTGCTCATCGCGAGGTCGGCCAGCCAAGCCGAGCCGGAGGAGCGCATCGCCTCCCCGTCTGACGACGGGAGGGTCGACATGCGGGCGGTGATGGAGCGCCTGCTTGTCTATGGCGTCGTGCCGGTCTGGATTGCGTCGGGAACGGCCGACTGGCTCTGCCATCGGATCGCGAAGATCGAGCATTCGACCGGGACCAAGGAATCGCTCATCCACCTGCTCATGCTGACGGAGGCGAGCGCGCCGCTGCTCGCCGCGCTCTACCTCGAGATCACCCCACCGGTTCTGGCGTTGATGATCGTCGCCTTTCTCTTGCACGAGGCGACGGCGCTGTGGGACGTGAGCTACGCGGCGAAGCTGCGCGAGGTGAGCCCAGTCGAGCAGCATGTCCACGGCTTTCTCCAGACCATGCCGCTGATCGCGGTCGCGCTGATCGGCGCGCTGCACTGGCCTGAGCTGCAAGAGTTGCTCGGCTTGCGGCCTCAGCGCCGCGAGCGCTGGTGGCGGGTCAGACGGCGCTCCCTGCCTCGCCATTATCGAACGGTGGATCTCGCGGCCGATTTGGCGCTCGAAGTCGCCCCCTATCTCGAGGAGCTTTGGCGAACCCTGCGCACGCGCCAGCAGCAGCGACGGATCGAAGGCAACGGCAAGAGCAGACCATTGCCGCGGTCGCCTTAGCCCTTCGCGAGACTCGGCGTGGGGGTCGGACTGCTCTCGTTCGCTCGGCCCAGGACCCGAAATTCGAACGCAGACACGGCCCGAAGAACAATCTCGCGTCGCCGCGGATGTCGATCCACTTCAAAACCATTGTGAGCCTTGACCGGCGCCGATCCATCCGGCATCCGACGAAACCCCTATGCCGCGGAGGCGCGTGACGGGGCTATCGTCGACTTCGCCGGGAGCGGAACGGGTATGGACTCTTATCTTTGGTTGAAAGCCCTTCACATCATCGCCGTCATCGCTTGGATGGCGGGGATGCTCTATCTGCCGAGGTTGTTCGTCTATCATGCCGATACGCCGGTTCCCTCGGCGACGTCCGAGACCTTCAAGATCATGGAAAGACGCCTTCTCAAGGCGATCGTCAATCCGTCCATGCTCGCCGTGTTCATAACCGGCGCCATCCTGGCCTATCAGACCGGATACTGGCAGTCGACATGGCTGCACATAAAGATCGCGCTGACGCTTTGCCTGGCCGCTCTCCACGGTTATTTCGCGCGATACGTCAAAATCTTCGCCAAAGACGAGAATCCTCGGACGCCGCGCTTCTTTCGCATCCTCAACGAGGTCCCGACCGTTTTGATGGTGCTGATCGTCCTTCTCGTCGTCCTGAAACCGTTCTAGCGCTTCAAGGCCGGGCCAGGGCCGCCGGCGCTATTGCGCTTTCTCATGCTCCGCCATGCCAATGGGTTTGAAGTCGTAGGTCGGATAGAACTCGGTGCGATAGACGCCCCACGCGGTGTCCTCGAGCACGCGATTGACCTCTCTCAGGCGCGATGCCGGCAGTCGAAGCGTCACGACCTGGCCGATGCCCATCACGACATTCCAGCTGACGACCTCGATGCCTGGCGGAGGAAAGGCCTTGTAGAATCCTTGTTTGGCCAATTGGGCGTCCAGCTCGCCGAGCGGGCGGGACTGATCGTGCTTCAAAAAGACGGTCAGAAGCACGGCGTTGTCGGGTGTCGCTTGGGCGCTGCCGACGGGCGGCGTGCTCGTCTGGGCGGAGGCTTCGCAGGCGATGGCCGTGAGAATGAGGACAGTCGCGACGGCGCAGCATGTCGCCGTCAGGCGCGTCTGTGCTGGAATGAGCATGTCTGCCTCCTCTCCAAATCGGGCTTCGCCATGACGGTTGGAAGAACTCTCGTCGCCCCGTGCCTTCCCGTCGCTCCAGGCTATCGACCTGCGAGCTTGTCGGCGAACAGCGCCACCGTCCTGGCGTAGATCTGGGCGGAATTCCATTCCAGGATCGCGGCGAAGTTCGGCTCGCCTTCGTCCCAGCCGGCGCCGCGCTGCCAGCCGTGCGCCTGCAGGAACTTGGCGGTCGAAGCGAGAGCGTCGGCGGAATTGTGGATCAGGTCCGCCGGCCCGTCGCCGTCGGGGGTGGTTGCGAACATGAGGACGGCCGAGGGCATCAACTGCGTCTGGCCGATCTCGCCCGCCCAAGCGCCCCTCAATTGCCCGGGACTTTGTTGCACGACGCCACGCTGGACCATCATCAGCGCGTCGATCAACTCGGCGCGAAATCGGTCCGGTCTGCGGCAATCCCAGGCCAGCGTGGCGAGCGCTCTGAATGTCGGGTACGAGCCGTTGTCGCCGCCGAAACTCGTTTCGAGACCCCAGATCGCCACCAGCACCGGTCCCGGCACGCCGAAGCGCTGTTCGATTTTTGCGAGCGGGCCGGCGTAGGTCCTGAGCATCGCCTTGCCCCGGGCGATGCCGCCCTGGGTAACGTGACTAGCGGCGAAGCCGGCGAAGTTGTGTCCGAACGCGGCGGCCCCGCCATCGTGAGCCTTCACCGCCGCGTCATAAGCGACGTTGGAGAGCGCGGCGTCGACCACCTCAGGCGAGACGCCGTCCTGGATCGCGACTTGCCGGAACGACTTCAGCCATTCACTGAATCCCTCGGCGCTCCTGCCGCAATCTTCGGCGCTCGCGGAGGCGGCGCCGGTGACGGCCGCGATTGTGGCGGCGAAGACCAGGGCTCTCAACTTCGTCCTCGCATGGTTGGCTCCGGGCATCATTGTAATCGGCGCCGCTGGTTCGAAGAAGAGGCGGCGGCGAAAACCTATCAAAAGCGGAGCTGTCGAGAAACCACCCCGTCGCCTGGACCATGACCGCGGCTTTGGGCTGGGGAAAATCTCAAAGCAATAGGGCGATCTGGATCAGAGCCGCGGCAAGCGCGATGACGAGCCCGATCCAGATGCGCGGGCTCATGAGCGTTCGAACGATGGGCTGGGTCGGAAAGTCGAAGGCGTTCGGCATCGCGAATTTTAATCCATGCGCGACGGCGAACCTCGGATTCGTGACGGAATGACCGAGGTGACGCGCGGCCCAAGCCGCTTAGACTTGGAACAGGTCCCCGATCGACAGCTCGATTCCCGGCGGGTCGAGCTGGACCCCGCCTTCGCTGACGATGCGCGTCGCGATGATGTCCCGCTCTCCACGCGCATGATGGATCATGAGACGCTTATCAGGATCGACGATGAGATAATGGCTTACGCTCGGGATGCGGAAGTAGCCTGCCAATTTGGCGGAGGCGTCGATGTGTCGCGTCGAGGGCGAGAGGACTTCGACCACGATGATGGGGTTCGGCGCCTCGACGGCCGAGTTGGGCAGCTTCTCGCCGCAATAGACGAGCGCGTCCGGCTCATGGGCCGTGTCTTCATCGACCCGAACCGTCATCCCGTCTGGCAGCATATGGCAGGGAACCCCCGCGCGGCGAATCCCCGCCAGCAGCGCCGTCTGGATCGCGTATTTCGTTTCCGCATGCCCGGCGCGCTCCGGGGCCATGGCGTAAACCGCGCCGGCGTAGAGCTCGTACCGCCCCGGCCGCCCTTCGGCCCAGGTGAGGTACTCGTCGACCGTCATCTTGTGCTTCGGGATCGCGCTCACCGCCCAAATTTAACACGTCCCCGAAAAGTTGCGCCATACGGAGCATGCAGACGAAAAGCCGCTTGGCGCAATTCGTCCCGCGGCCTTGGCGGCGCGCACTCTCGAGGGGTCGTTTCTGCCGTGATTTCTTGCGTGAAAAGCGACTGCGGCAAATTGATTTATAAAGACTTATTCACAAAAACAGAAGGAACTCTTTGAGGGGGCGCGACGTTTCGCGCCGCGTGTGGCGCTAACGAGTTTTTTGATCGCCCCAATCCGCAATCTTGTCACTCAAGCTTTCCCGACGATTGCCGCTGGACGTCTCATGCCCGGCGACGGAACGCCCCACTTCGGAGGACCCACCATGAAAAGCTTCATCGGCGCGGTCGGTCTGACCGCTCTTGCGACTGCCGTTGCAGGCGGCGCTCATGCCGCTTCTGTTCCCCCAGCTTCCCTTTCCATATCCGAGTCGCCGTTCGGCAAACTGCCGGACGGCCAAGCGGTCGAGATGTATAGCATGAAGAACGCCAACGGCATTCAGGTGAACATCATCACCTACGGCGGCGCGGTCCAGTCGATCATGATGCCGGACAAGAACGGCCACGTCGAGGACGTGGCTCTGGGTTACGGGGACCTGCAAGGCTACCTCCATGATCAGGCCTCCGCCAACACCTATTTCGGAGCGCTGATCGGCCGGTATGCCAATCGCATCGCCGACGGCAAGTTCACGCTTGACGGAAAGACCTACAGCATACCGATCAATAACCCTCCGAACGCCCTGCACGGTGGTCCGGAAGGTTTCAACACCAAGGTGTGGGCAGCCTCGAAGATCGAGACGCCCGGCGCCGTCGGCATCGAACTGACCTTATTCTCCCCGAACGGCCAGATGGGCTTCCCGGGCGATCTCGCCGTCACCGTCCGCTACACGCTGGACGACGACAACGACCTTCGCATCCACTATTCGGCGGTCTGCGACCAGCCGACCGTCATCAACCTCACCAACCACACCTATTTCAACCTCGCCGGGGCCGGCGCTGGCAACGTGCTCGACCAGGTGGCGATGATCAACGCCAACAAGATCACCCCCATCAACTCCAACCTCATTCCGACCGGCAAGGAAGAGGACATGGCGGGCGGCCCTCTCGGCTTCACCACGCCGACCCCGATCGGCGCCCACATCCACGACGATAATCAGCAGCTCAAATATGCCGAGCCCAAGCAGGGCGGCTACGACTTCAATTACGTCCTCAACAATGCCGGCGATCTCGACGCGCTGGCGGCGAGCGTGACCGACCCGCAAAACGGACGGACGCTCGAGTTTTACACCGACGAGCCCGGCGTTCAGTTCTACACCGGAAATTTCCTGAACGACGTGCATGGCAAGGACGGAAAAACCTACCCGCATTGGGGCGGCTTCACGCTGGAGGCGCAGCATTTTCCCGATTCTCCCAACCAGCCGAACTTTCCGTCGACCGAACTGAAGCCGGGTCAGAAGTACACGCAGACGACGATCTACAAGTTCCTTCCAGTGTCGGGGCCGCGCGAAGCGGCGCTTTCCAAAGGGAGTGCCCAGAATGAGTGAGAAAAGCGAAGTCAACGAGCAGGATAGGCTTTCGGCCGTCCTGTCGCGCCGCGGGCTTTTCAGCGGCGGCTTGAGCTCGGGCGCCGCCGCGCTCGCGCTCTCCGCCTTCGGCCCGGGCGCGTCCGCCTTAGCGGCCAGCGACCAGGGGCTGCCGTCTCATCCCTCATGGAGATTCGTGTTCGTGAACCACGTGACCACGAATCCGTTCTTCGTGGCGACGCAATACGGCATCGCGGACGCCTGCGCCGCTTTCGGCTGCAGCTATCAGTGGACCGGGTCGGAGACGTCGATCGCCGCCCAGATGGTGAACGCCATGAACACGGCGATCACTGCGCATGTGGATGGCATCGCGATCTCGCTGGTCGACGAGCATGCCTTCAACGAGCCGGTCAAAAGGGCGCTGGAGGCTGGAATTCCGGTGTTTGCCTATAATGCGGACGCAAACAACGACCGGCTCGCCTACATCGGTCAGGACCTCTACAAAGCCGGCGAGGAACTCGGGCGCCGCATCGTCGACCTGGTAGGGGAGGGCCTCGTCGCCGGCTTCATCGCGACCCCGGGACAGCTCAACATTCAACCGCGTCTCAACGGCGCCAAGGCGGCCATCCAGGCGTCGGGCAAGAAGATCACCCTCCAGGAGATCGCCACCGGCCCGACGGTCAACGAGGAGGTCTCGCGAGTCGACGCCTGGTACATCGGCCACAAGGACGTCAAGGGCATGTTCGCCGTCGACGCGGGCAGCACGATGGCGGTGGGCGATACGATGGGAAAGTACGGGCTTGCCGGCAAAGGCGTGCACGGCGGCGGGTTCGATCTGCTTCCCCAGACCCTCGACGCCATCCACAAAGGCAGTCTCGACTTCACCATCGACCAGCAGCCCTACCTGCAAGGCTTCTACACGCTGATGGAAATGGCGATGTTCAAGTACTCGGGCGGACTTGTCGGCCCCTCCAACATCAACACCGGACTGAAGTTCATCACCAAGCAGGACGTCGAGCCGTACCTGTCGACCAAGAGCCGCTACGAGGGCAGCTCGTCGGAGGAAAAGATCGTTCCCCGGTCGGGCCCGATCGTCGGCGCCTGAAGACGGACTGAGGCGATGCGGGACGAAGTCAGTTCCCCTGGCGGTCGGGCCGCCCCGCATCGCTCGGCTGAAGGCCGCTTGAACTTGCTGCGTCGGGCGGGCGCGCTCGTGCTCCGGTGGCCCGAGGCGAGCATCCTTCTCGCCGGGGCCCTGCTCGTCGCATATTTCCAGTCGACCAATTCCGCCTTTCTCTCGCCCTCCAACATCGACACCCTGATCGACTATACCGCGACCACTGCGATCATCGCCGCCGGCGAGGTCATGGTGCTGGTCTGCGGAGAGCTCGATCTTTCCGTGGGGATGGTCTATGCGCTGACGCCTTTCGTCATGTACTTCACGGCCCAGTACGGGCTGCCGGAAGGCGCCGCCATTGTCCTGGCGTTGATTGCGGCGGGCCTCGTCGGGGTCGTGAACGGAGCGGTCACCACGTTCCTCAGCGTGCCGGCCTTCGTCACGACGCTCGGCACGATGTTCCTGGTCGGGGGCCTCACCTTGACCATCTCCGGGGGCTTTCCGGTCCAGCCCGCCGCGGGCGCCGCCTTCACCGCGGCTTTCGGGGGCAATGTCTGGGCAAGGCTGGGCTGGTCGCTGGGGATCGCAATATTCCTGCAGTACGCGTTGAACCGGACCCGCTTCGGGCTGCACACCATCGCCACGGGCGGGAACCCCGTCGCGGCTGCGGAAGTGGGCATCAGGGTGATCGACATCAAGATGCGCAATTTCATACTCTGCTCCGTCCTCGCAGGCTTTGCCGGCGTCATCGACGCGTTCCGTATCGGGTCGATCGATCCGCTCGCGGGAGGGTCTCAGATGACGTTCGACGCCATCGCCGCGGCCGTGATCGGCGGCACTCTGCTGACCGGCGGCTCCGGGACCCTGATCGGCGCCTTCATCGGCGCGGCGGTGCTGGGAATCCTCAACGACGGCTTCACCCTCAACGGGGTCAGCGCCTACACCTTCAGCATCATTCTCGGCGTGGCCATCCTCGTCACGATGGCGGTCAATGTCCGGGTGACGATATGGCGCGAACGGGGAGGAGGCTAATGGCGGCTTCCATCGGAGCCGAGGTGCTTCGCGCCGAGCACGTCGAGAAATCCTTCGGACGCATTACGGCGCTCAGGGACATCAACCTGCAGCTCCATCGCGGCGAGGTCCTGGCGTTGCTCGGGGACAACGGCGCCGGCAAGTCGACCTTGATGAAGATCTTCACCGGCTACCATCAACCCAGTTCGGGGCAACTCTATTTCGAGGGCAAGCCCGTCCTGTTCCGCTCGGTCGCCCATGCGCGCTCGCTTGGCATCGAGGCGGTCTATCAGGACCTGGCGTTGGTCAACCAGCTCAACGTCTATCGCAACATGTTCCTCGAGCGCGAGCTGGTCCGCGGCGGACCGTTGGGAATTCTCGACGAGCGCCAGATGCGCCGGCGGGCGATCGAGATGCTCGAGCGCATGCAGGTCAGGATCCCCTCGGTCGACGTCGACGTCGCCAAGCTGTCGGGAGGGCAGCGCCAGGCCATCGCCATCGCCCGCTCGGTCTACCAAAAGGCGAAACTGCTCCTGCTCGACGAACCCACAGCCGCGATGGGCGCAAAGGAGTCGGCGCTGATCCTCGACCTGATCCAGCGGCTGAAGGAGGGCGGGGACATTGCGATGATCATCGTCGCCCACAATTACGCGCAGGTCTTCGACGTTTGCGATCGCATCAACCTGATCGAAGGGGGGGTGATCACATTCGACAAGCGCACCTCCGAAACCTCGGTTCAGGAGCTGACCGACAGGGTCGTCCGCCAGTACAGGTCCGTGCGCCAGGAAGTGCGGCAAGAACGGCAGTGAAGCGTCCGGCGGCGGATTGTTTCGCGAGCTTGAACCGCGTCGTCCACGGCGTGACCTCGAAGCAGCCGGCGAGTAGAGAGGCCCCGACCGCCGGCGCGGGCCGGCTCATGCAAAACCCGAGGAGATTGCCGTGTCCAGGGCGACGCGCGCGACCAAAATGCTCGAGGAGGCGGGCGTCGCCTTCGCCGTCTCGAGCTACGACTACGACCCCGATGCCGACCGGATCGGCCTCCAGGCCGCCGAGGCCCTGGGCGAGCCGCCCGCGCGCGTCCTGAAGACCCTGATGGCGCTGGTCGACGGCAAGCCGGTCTGCGTGATCGCGCCCTCCGACCGCGAGGTTTCGATGAAGAAGCTCGCCGCCGTCTTCGGCGGCAAGTCGGCGCAGATGATGAAGCCGGCCGACGCCGAGCGGGCCTCGGGCTACAGGGTCGGCGGGATCAGCCCGTTCGGGCAGACGCGCAAGCTCCCGACGGCGATCGAGGAGCAAGCGATGGCGCAAGACTTCGTCTTCATCAATGGCGGCCAGCGCGGCCTGCAGGTGCGGCTGAACCCGCACGATGCAGCCAAGCTCTTGAACGCGATTGTCGCGCCGCTCGCGGCGTGAGCTCCAGCCGAGCAAAGACCGCTTGGCCTTCGTTGTATGCGCCCAAGCGGAACCAAGGAAAACCAGCAAAAATCCAAGGAAATTAGCCTTGGATTCTCTGGATTCTCTTGGATTCTCTTGGTTTTTCTTGGATTCCTTCGTCCAATTCCAGTCTTTTCAATGGGTTACGGGCAATCCCGGCGGAAACGTTTTTTCTTGAGCGATTGCCCGCCGAGCAGTCGGCGGCAATCGAGGAGCCAGCCAAACGGCTTCGATGCAACCAGACACTCGGCCTTCTCCTTCGAGCAGTGGCGATATTTGTAGAGTCGAGGAAGGGCGCGGTTGCTTGGGCCTTGCGGCGTCGCCCCGTTTCCCTTCCCCGCTCATCAAACCGGACGTGCCCGATTAAGGCATCCGGCTTTCCGACTGATTTCATCGTAAGGCACACGGCGGCGGTCCAATTTGCACGCGGTAGAGACGCTGCACGCCGAGGTCCCCGAACACTTTCGTGTAAGGGAACCGTCGGACGCCGCGCCCTGGCTCCTTGTGCCGTCGAGCGAGGAAGTGCCGGACGCGGTCATGGACGTGATGATCGACGGCCCGATACGCCAGCAAGCGCGAGCCATAGCCGAAATACGCCGACCAACCGGTCAGAAGCCGGTTCAGTCGAGCGCGCACCTCGGGCCATGGCCCTTTCTCGCCGGGTCTCAGGAGATCGCCGATCTTGGCCTTGATCCGCAGAACGCTCTTCTTGGACGGGCTTGCGCCCGGATACCAATGGCCGTCTTTCCAGTCGCGGTGCGGGCCGAATGTGTAGCCGAGGAAATCGAAGCGCTCGTTCCGGGCGTCCCTCACCGAGGTTTTCGCCTCGTTGAGCGTCAGCCCGAGCTTCGTCATCGCCGCCTTCGTCCACGTCAAGGCCTCCTGCGCGCAGCCGCGGCTGAGGATGACGAAGTCGTCGGCGTACGCGACGACGTGAGCCCGGAACGCTTCGCCGCGTCCGGTGAGACGCCAATGCTTCAGGAAGCGGTTCATGTAGATGTTGGCGAGCAAGGGGCTCGCGACCCCGCCCTGAGGCGTGCCGCGCTTGCTGGTCTTGCCGCCGCTCATCCGCCGCGTCCCGTCGCCGTCCCGTTCCTCGACCGGGGCCTGCAACCACATCTTGATCAGATGCAGCACATGCCGGTCGACGACGCGGCGGGCCACCGATTTGAGGAGGTCCGCATGCGGGATCGTGTCGAAGTATTTCGACAGATCAGCGTCTACGACGTCGGTGTAGCCCCGGCGGATCAGCCGGTGCGTTTCCTTGACCGCATCGACCGCGCTGCGACGCGGGCGATAGCCATAGGCGTTGTCCTCGAAGTCCGCCTCGAAGATCGGCTCCAGCACGATCTTGACGGCGGTCTGAACCACCCGATCCCGGATCGTCGGGATGCCGAGGGGGCGTTCGCCGCCCCCCGGCTTCGGGATCGTCGCCCGCCGCACCGGATCGGCCCGATACGTCTTCGACACGAGTTCCTCGCGCAAGCCCGCCAGCCACGCCTCCACGCCCGACGCGTCAATCTGCTCGAAGGTCACCCCGTCCACCCCCGGCGCGCCCGCATTGGCGCAGGCCAGCGCAAAGGCGTGGGCCAGAATGTCCTCGCGGCAGATCTTGTCGTAGAGGATGTAGAAGCGGAAGGCGGGCTCCGCCTTCGCCTTGCAATAGAGCTTTCTCTGAAGGCTCCTGATCTTGTCGGGCGTTTCAAGACTCATCGCCAATCACCCCCTCCTCGCCGTCTTCGAAAGCGCATCAGAAGTCAGGGCCCTTTCCTCCGCCGGAATTACCCGGCCTCACAGGTCGTACGGCCCTGTCCGACTCCCGCACGGTCCGCTGCCAACACACAGCGTCGAAGCCGCGACCTCCGACCGCGCGGGTCTCCCCCGATTACCCGCATCACCCTTCCAACGTGCCGTTCCCATTACCCCGATGGATCGAACGGGTGCGTCTGTCGATTGCTTCCCCGTCCACCCGGCCTTCCCCGTTGTTCCGGCGGGTCGGCATCCATATCTTCACTTTCGAGGCCTGCTCAGGCTTTACTCACGTTACGGCCCGCTGGATCGCTCAACCGCCCAAAGGCGGCCTTTGTCACGAGGCTTCAGCCCGGCCAGTCGCCCAGCCAGACTGCTCGTCAGCTACCAGATCAATCGACAACTCTCTGGGCGGAATCTTCCTCCACTGGTGATACACGCCTTCGGAACGCGCAGAACAAATAAAGAACCCATGCCACCTTGTCAATAGAGTGTCGGTGTTTTTTGCAGCCGGGGAGGCGACCCCAGCTTCCAATTGTAATTAGATGGTAAACGCTCCGCCACGCGCTCTGCCCATTCGACAGCGATACGCGCGGTGAGGCGGCTTCGTCTCCGACGAACCTTCCCGTGTGGCCGGAGCCGTCGAAACCCTCGCGGGGCAGAGAAGCGCCCCGCCGAGCGGCCGTCGACCGGCGGAGCGCGCCAGCAATCGGTCCGCTCTGCCGGCGGAACTCGCCCGGACCACCGCCAGTTCCAGTGCTGACGACGGCGAGGGTGATGTCGTGAGCCCCCCATTTGAAGCGCTCTTCGAACCGGACGGGGACGAGGGCTGGACATTGAACCAGATCGGCTACGACGCGCCGCGTGAACGACGGGCGGAGGCGCGCCTGTCGATCGCCAACGGTTTCCTCGGGGTTTCAGGCTCGCCGCCGGTCTGCGGCCCCGGATTGCAGGGCGTGAAGCCCCTAACTTTGGTCGCCGGCCTTTTCGATCGCGATAAAGCGGCAGACTGCGCGCCGTCGCTTGCCAGAGTCCCGGATCAGATGGCGCTTCGGTGTGGATCGACGGGGCGCCGCTCCTCGGGACTCCAGCCGATGCGGCGGGACTTCGGCGGACGCTGGTCATGAGGCGAGGCCTGCTGGTCATGAACTGGCGTCCTCGAAGGAACGAGGCGATCCATCGATTCCATTCTCTGCGTCTCGTTTCCATCGTCGACCGGCGTGTCGAGCTCCTTCTCGTCGGGTTCGAGTTCGCGGCCGACGTCGAGATCACGTTGGAGGGCCGGTGGATCGCCGCGGCGTCGCGGCTCGAAATCGAACGGCGGACAAACGGGCTCAGCGTATGGCGCGCGCGGAACTCCCGATTTGGGCTGGCTCGTGCAACCGAAGCGGCCGTCGAAATCGCTGGGGGTGATTCGGCGCTAGCGCTCGACGCCTCCGGGCAGAGGTGGCGTTGGCGCGCCTCAGCAGGCCAGCGGGCGTTGTTTCACCTGATCTCAAGCTATGCCCGCGCCGATGGTCCAGACAGAGATCCGTCATCCTCCGCGGAGGAGGGACTGGGCGCCGCACGGCGCATAGGCTGGGCAGAAATCCTGTCGCTGCATGAGCGGGAGTGGGCCGAGCGATGGCTTTGCAGCGAGGTCGAGCTTGCGGGCGACGATGCGGCGCAGAGGGCGCTGCGCTTTGCGGCCTATCACCTCGTCAGCGCCGCCAACCCCGATGACCCTCATGTGTCGATCGGCGCCCGCGGCCTGACGGGCGACGAATATTTCGGCCACGTTCTTTGGGACACCGAGGTCTTTCTTCTGCCCTTCTATATTCTCACATGGCCACAGGCGGCGCGCTCGCTGCTGGCGTACCGCTATCGCACCTTGGGCAGCGCGCGCGGCAAGGCGAGCCGTCTCGGCTGGCGCGGGGCGTTCTACGCATGGGAATCCACGAGATCCGGCGCCGAAACCGCGCCGGATCACGCCGCCAACGCCAAGGGCGAGCCGGTCGAAATCTTCACTGGCCGGAACGAAGCTCACATCAGCGCCGATGTCGCCTGGGCGGTGTGGCGCTATTGGCGGGCGACCCAAGACGACGCCTTCCTGGTCGAGATGGGCGGCGAGATCTTGTTCGAGACGGCCCGCTTCTGGGCCAGCCGAGCCGAGCGCGGGCCGGACGGCCGGAGCCACATCCGTGATGCCGAAGGTCCCGACGAATATCACCCGAATGTCGACGACAACGCCTTCACCAACGTGATGGCCCGTTGGAATCTTCTACGAGCGCTGAATGCGGCGGCGCTCTTCCAGGCGCGGTGGCCGCAGCAGTCGACGGCGCTTTCGACGCGTCTTTCGCTCGGCGAGCGGGAGCTTGCAGCCTGGAAAGAGGTGGCCGATACGCTGGCGACCGGCCTGAACGAGGAAACCGGACTCTACGAGCAGTTCGCCGGCTTCTTCGAGCTGGAGCGCGTCGACCTCGATCGATACGCCGGTCGAGACGAGCCGATGGACGTCGTGCTCGGCGAGGAGCGAACGCACCGCTCCCAGGTGCTCAAGCAAGCCGACGTTGGTCCAGCTCCAGGCCATGCTGCCGGAGTTGTTTGACAGACGAAGCGGGCTTGCCAACTTCCATTTCTACGAGCCCAGGTGCACCCACGGCAGCTCACTCAGCGCTGCCCCGCACGCGCTGGTCGCTGCGCGATTGGGCGACACGGAAAAGGCGCTGGACTATTTCCGCAAGGCCGCGGCGATCGACCTCGGTGATGACGCCGGCCATGACGAAGGGGGCGTGCACCTCGCTACCTTGGGCGGGCTTTGGCAGGCGGCCGTGTTCGGGTTCGGCGGCCTGACGCCGTTGGACGACGTTTTGGCTTTCGACCCGCACCTGCCGGGCGCCTGGAAGAGCCTGGCCTTTCCGGTTCAGTGGCGCGGGCGGCGACTGGATATCCGGATCGAGGGGGACTCCTTCATGGCTACTCTGAAGGCGGGAGACGCACTGAAACTCGATGTAGCGGGCCGCACGTATGACTTGGACCAGCGGCAGCCGTTGCATGCGCGGTTGCAGCAAGGACGGGAATAGTCTGGTGACTCGGCCGGCCATTCTGTCGCTCGGCAGCATCAATGCCGACTTTCAAATGAGGGTCCCCGCCGAAATCGGCGATATCGAAACCCAGCTCGCTTCTGATTTCGTGCGGCTGAGCGGCGGCAAGGCGGCCAACCGCGCCTATTTGGCGCGGCGCTTCGGCCATCCTGCAAAGCTTTTCGGCCGCGTCGGCGACGACGATCTCGCGCGGCAAGCACTGGGATCGCTGGAGTCGGACGGGGTCGACCTCGCCGGGGTGAGCGCCGCGCCGCGCACGGCCACCGCGGTGTCGATCATCGTCGTTCCGCCATCGGCGAAGAAGCGGATCTTTCTGGCGTCGAACGCCAATGCCCAATGGGACGGCGCAGCGGCCGACGACCTCGAAAGAGCGGTCGCCTCGGCGGACGCCGGTTCCGTCCTGACGGTCGACTACGAGGCTGCGCCGGCCGAGATCGTTGCACGGGCGCTCCGGGCCGCGGTCCGCCGCGGAGTCCGGATCGTCGCCGATCCCTCGCCCGGCAATCGTATGGATGGATCGTCGATAAGGCTGTGCGCGGCCATCGCGCCCAACGAGGAGGAGGCAAAGGCGCTGACTGGCGTCGAGGTCGTGGACGAATCGAGCGCCGCAGGCGCCGCGAAAGCGCTTGCGGCGCAGGGAGCTGGCCTGGTCTGCATCAAGCTCGCCAACGGCGGCGCCATGGTCGCTGACGGGAGCAAGCTGACGCTGATCTCCGCGCCCGACGTCGATGTCGTCGACACGACCGGAGCCGGGGACGCCTTCACCGCCGCGCTCGCGATCGGCCTCCTGGAAAATCGGCCTGCATTCGACGCGGCCTGCCTCGCCGTCGCGGCGTCCTCCATGGCGGTGACCAAATACGGCTCGAGCCACGAAAACCTCGTCCCCGATCGGATCGAGCCTCTGGTCGAACGCATCAGGAGAGCAGCCAAAGCAGTGCCCAACGGCTGAAGGGGCTTCCAATTCTCCGCCGCGACCAAGACAGGCCGGGAGCATGATGTTTCCGCAGGCCGCCGATCCGATTATCCTGAGGCGAAGGCAAGCCTGTCGTGATCGGAGCGGCCCACGCTGCACGCCCGCGCACATTGCCTGCTCGGGGAGCAACTCGACGAGAAGTCTTGGCTCGCGCTCGCGAACCTGCCGTCACGCCACCCTTTGCATCGCCGCGCGGCGGCCGAGCGGCGCTTCGATCGTGCACCGCAGGCCTTCGGGGGCGAAATCAAGCTGGGCCGTGCCTTCGATCGCTTGCGCCAGCATGCGCTCGATCGCCCGCACCCCGAAGCCGCGGCGTTGCGGAGCCGTCACAGTGGGCCCGTCGCTTTCGACCCAGTGGAAGCAAAATCGCGCCTCGCCGTCGGCCTGCCGCACGACATCCCATTCGACGAGGAGCTTTCCATCGGGGGCCGATAGGGCGCCGTATTTCGCCGCGTTGGTGGCCAGCTCGTGCATCGCCATGCTCAAGCTCGTCGTCCAGTCCGGCGGCAGCGCCACGGACGGCCCGTTTATCGCGATCGGCCGGTCGCCGAGATAGGGCCCCAGTATTTCCGTGGCGAGGGCGCGCATGTCGAGGCCCTGTTCCTCGAACATCCATCTTTGCGCGCTGGCCATCGCCCGCAGGCGGCCGTCTATCGAGGACCGAAAACTCTGGAAATCCGCGCTGTTCTGGTAGGTCGAATGGGCGAGGGCGCCGATCGCGGCGAACAGGTTCCTCATCCTGTGCTGGAGTTCGCCGATCACCAACTCCTGCTTCTGGCGAGCCCGTCGCCGCTCCAACGCCAGTTCCGCCAGGCTCGCGCAGACGACCATCAGATGGTCGTCGAACCGGCTCACCTGGCGCGGTTCGCGGTAACAAAGCATGAAACTGCCGAGCGGGGCGCCGTTCGCCGTGCGGATCGGCTGGGACCGGCAGGACCGGATGTCGTGGTCGAGACAGAGTGTTATCCATTCCTTGGCGAATCTCGTGTCCGTCGCGAGATTCTCGCTGGTCACCACCTCTCCCCGGTAAAGGGCCTGAGCGCAGGTTCCGACATGCGGGGGGCCGAGCGGGACGCCCGCGATGGCGTCGGAAAACGCCCGGTCGACCGAACCGAAGATTGCCCTTTCGAGATTGCGTTCGGCCCGGTCGACAATGGTGACGCCGGCTATGGAGCCGGGCTCGAGCCGCTCGACCAGCGCGATGACCGCCTCGATCGTGTCGACGAACGGCTCGTCGCGCGCGATCCTGGTGAGGATCGCGATCTGCCCTTGGAGCAGATCCTGCCTGTGTTCAGAAGCCTTGGTCATGATGCCGCCGATATTACTCGCTTCGGGATGCGCGGCCATGTGTCTTTGTCGCCGACGCGCGGGTCCTTGCGGGGCGCGCGGGCCAACCCAAGGCGGGTGCGGAAAACATGATTGCGCTGTTTACGGACTTCGGGCTGCACGGACCGTATACGGGCCAGATGAAGACGGTGTTGTACCAGCTGGCGCCGGGCAGGCCCATCGTCGACCTGTTCGCCGACGCGCCGGCCGGCAATCCAAGGGCCTCGGCCTATCTGCTGGCGGCCTATTCCGCGTGGTTTCCCGAGCAAACCGTTTTCCTTTGCGTCGTCGATCCGGGCGTCGGCGGAGATCGGCCGGTTCTCGTTCTCGAAGCCGATGGCCGGCAATATGTCGGGCCCGGCAATGGCCTGTTCGAACTTGTCCATCGTCGCGCCGTCAACCCCCGGTTATACGAGATCGACTGGAGACCCGGGCGACTGTCGGCCACTTTTCATGGACGCGACGTCTTCGCCCCGCTTGCCGCCCTGCTCGAGCGAGGCGAGCGACCCCCCGGCCGGCGCTGTGACGGCGACGCCCGTCATCGCCGCGCAGACTGGCCGGACGACCTGCCCGAAATCGTTTATGTCGATCATTACGGCAACGCCATGACCGGACTGAGGGCGGCCATGCTGCCGGCCCATGCGCGCCTCTCGGCAGGGGAGCGGGTGTTGGAGCGTGCGCGCACCTTCGGCGATCGGCCACCGGGCGAGGCGTTCTGGTACGAGAATTCGAACGGACTCGCCGAAATCGCCGTCAATCGAGGGCGCGCCGACCGCGATCTCGGACTTTCGATCGGCATGTCCGTCGCGGTCGTCTCTTGAACAGGGCGAAGTTCGGCGCCAGTTTCATGAGCTGCAGGCGAAGTCCGGGCGCGAGATCCGGCGGCGGCCTTGGAACGGAGACTCCCTATGGCGCCATCGGTCGATGAGCACGACGCCTCCGAGATCGATCGGCTGCTCGCGGGCGCCGCGAGAACCATCGCGAATGCGCGCTATTGCTGGCTGGCGACGGCCTCCGAGGCCAAAGACCCCAGCCTTCGGCCAATGGGCCGCCTTCCCCCCGAACCCGGCGACGACGACTGGATGATCCGGTTCGTCACCGATGGCCGTTCCCGCAAGGCCTCCGACATCCGGCGCGACGGCGTCGCCACGCTCATTTTTCAGCACGACGCGGACGACGCCTTCGTCGCCTTGACGGGCAGGGCCATGCTCCGCGAAGGCGAGTCCGAGATTCGCCGGCGCTGGAAAAGCGCCTACGACCCGTTCTTTCCGAGCGCGACGGACAAGGCCAACGCGGCCTTCCTCGAGGTCGAGGCCGAGCGGATGGAGCTTTGGATCCGCGGCGTCACGCCCGAGCCGTTCGGATTGCGAGCGACCAGGCTCGAGCGCGACACTTCGGGCCCCTGGCGGCGGACCGCATGAACGCAAAGCAACATGAGGTTGTGGGTATGCAAGGAGCCGTGAAGCGAAGCGCGCTGCTGCGGGCGCTGTTTGCCGGCGTATTGTCTGTCGTCGCTGCCGCTCCCGCGCTGGCCGGCGGCCGGGTTCTCACGACGTCAGACGTCGTCAGCATCAGGGTCCTCGACCAGCCGGATCTCAATACGACAACCCGGGTGGAGCTCGACGGCACGATCAACTTTCCCTATGTCGGCCGCATCAGGGCCGCGGGCCGGACCGAGGACGAGGTGGCGCGCGAAGTCGAAAGGCGGCTCGTCAAACTGAAGATTCTTGCAGCCCCGTAATCACCCGTAAGCGGCGCATCGTAGGCGTTGGACCGAGTGCTCTCGCCTTCGCGGCGGCGGAGGCGTCGAGAACCCCGCGGGCCCGGCGTCATCCAACATCGCCGGTGATGATCAGTAGGGTCGGGGACTGTCGCGCCGTGTCCAAGCCGAAGTTTGACCTGTTGGCTCGCTCTTTCGTCTGCGAGTGTCACACCATCTCGGCCGCGACCGCCAAGGCGCAACCCTTTGCCGCGATTCGCGCTGCCGACGGAACAACCGCGGGGCCCGACGCTGCTCGCCTAAACCTTCTTCGGCTCCGCTCGGTTGCCGCTGACGCCTTCCTGTGGCGATGCTCGCCGAACAAGCGCCGCAATTTCAACTCAATAGTCGAAGGCAGCCGGAATCAGATGTTGGCTCAAGGGGGGCGAAGTTAACGTATCGGCAGGGGACCTGAGCGCATCATTGCGCCGCGTGGACTCTTTCTGCCGGCGGCTCTAGACTTTGCGGCAAATGCGGGGAATTGGAATGAATTGGACACTCCGGCGCCTGACCGCGCTGGGCCTCATGGTCGGGACGGCGGCGCTGCTCGCTGGTTGCGACGATTCCTATCTCGACACAGGCCCAGGCCGCTCCGAGCATCCGATTTCGACCGCCACGCTGGCGCAGATGGACAAGATCGACACGACGCCGTCCGCGCCGGTGCTGTTTCGCGCCTACAAGAAGGAGGCCGAGCTCGAAATCTGGAAAATGAAATCGGATGGGCGCTATGCGCTCCTGAAAACCTATCCGATTTGCCGCTGGTCCGGCCAACTCGGCCCGAAGAAGGTCGAGGGCGACATGCAGGTGCCCGAGGGTTTCTACACGATCGCGCCGGGCCAGATGAACCCGAACTCGCACTACTATCTGGCCTTCAACGTCGGCTATCCGAACGCCTATGACCGCGCCTACGGCCGCACCGGCGGGTCCGTCATGGTGCACGGAGTCTGTTCGTCCGCCGGCTGCTTCTCGATGACCGACGAGCAAGTCGCTGACATCTACGCCATCGCCCGCGATGCGTTCCGCGGCGGCCAGCGCGAGATCCAGCTGCAGTCCTATCCGTTCCACATGACGCCCGAGAACATGGCCAAATACCGGCTCGATCCCAACATCGAATTCTGGAAAGAGCTGAAGAACGGCTCCGATCATTTCGAGGTCGCCAAGACCGAGCCGCAGGTCCTCGTGTGCGGCAAGCATTACGTGTTCGGCGCGACCGCGAAAGGCGAGATTTCGGCAACCGCCCCTTGTCCCGCTCTTCACCGCGATGACGAAGTCGAGGCGTTGGTCGCCGAAAAGGAGGCCAAGGACCACGTCAAGGCGACGGAACTCGCCGCTTCCGGCGTCAAGGCGATCAGGACGGTGTATGCCGATGGCGGTCAGAATCCGGTGTTCGCCGGATATAAGGACACGAGCGACCCGGAGGCGCTGGCGGTCGGGCCGCAGGAGATCGTGCTGAACGACGCGGCGAAGCCTGCGCCGGCGGTGGTGAAGATCGCGGCCGCCGACGCCGCCAAGCAGCGCGCGGCGGCGGCAGTCGCCCAAGCGCCCGCGGCAGCGTCGTCTTCGCCGGAAGAGCCCAAGCCTCAGGCTGTCGCGCTCGCCTCGACGGCTTCGGCCGAACAGCCAGGCGTCTGGGGCGCGAGCACGCAGAACGTGAGAAAATGGCTGCGCCTAGGTGGCGAGGATCAGGCCTCGCAACCTGCGGTTATCGCTTATGTCCCCGACCAGCCGATTCCGACCGACGTTCCGTTGCCGCCCCGTCGCGACGCCCTTGTGGCGCAGGGCGAGAAGTCCGTGCATGAGGCGCTGAAGACGCCGCTGCCGCCTGCGAAGCCGGGCGAAACCTCGCCGGCTCTCGCCCCGGCCGCGGCGGACGGCGCCCCCGCGGCCGCGCAGTAAACATCGGCCACGGAGGCGCTTCATTCGATCGGCGGGTGGCGGGCAGATGCGTTTTCCGCCACCCGTTTCTTCATATAAGCCACGAGCCGCTCTGCTTCGCCGACGCCCAGCTCGCGGGCGGGCAATACGATCGGCGCGCCGGAGCGGGGCCACAGATGAATGAGGCCGAAGGCGTCCTCGGCTTCCTCGCAGTCGACGTAGTCGAGCCGCCTCGATCCTCTGCCGCCATTGAGCGTCACGCCGCCCCGATCGATCCACGCTGTCGACGCCCCGTCGGTCTCGAGGCCGGCGAGCATCGCCGCGCGGGCGCGGTTGCGCGTCACGGCGAGCAGCCGGAGGGTGACAAGCCGCTGGATCATGTAAGCCACGGCGGCGAGGAGGATGATCTCCTCGCCGAAGCGTCGGCTGATGAGCTCGGTCAGCGCCAGGATCGAGGCAAACAGCAGTACGAGCACAAAGGCGGTGAGCGGAGCGAGTTGATTCGCAATCAGGCGGCCGCGGAGCGCCGAGCGCAAGCCGAAGCGCGCCGCTGCGGCCTCTCGCTCCGCCGGAGAAAGCGTGAAATGGTAGGGACCAAACGTTTCGGCGGCGTCGCCGATCGAGGTCATGTCTCTCCAGGCGCTTTCGCGTCGAGGGCGAGCGCGTGCAAACTATCGGCGAATTCTGCCGGCAGCAGGCCGTATACGAGGCGATGCCGCTCGACCCGGCCGAGTCCGGCGAATTTTGTCGAAACGATCCGCACCCGATAATGCGTCCCTCCGCCAGGGCGCGCGCCCGCGTGCCCTGCGTGCCGGTCCAATTCGTCGATGACGTCGAGGAAGGACGGATCCAGAGCTTCCGTCAAACGCGTGACAATTCTTTCCCGCATGCTCACGAACAGCACTCCCGTTTAGCGTATATCGACACTAGATAGCGTATCAGGGATTCTCGGTTGAATGCGTTTTTCACGGACCGCTCGAGGTTCGTCGCCGGAGCGGGGTCTTGTCTGGCGGCGGCGGCGCCCATAAAGGTCAGAGCATGGATCTGAATTCTCGCCTGTTTGATCGCATCCGGGTGAAACCGGCTGAGCGCACGCCCGACAAGGCGGCGGTCAAGACGCCTTGCAGCCATCCCGGCTGTCAGGCGGAAGGCGCGTTCCGGGCGCCCAAGGGACGGGAGCGGGAAGGCGAATACTTGTTCTTCTGCAAGGACCACGTGCGCGAATACAACGCGTCCTATGACTATTTCCGCGGCATGGACGACGAGTCGATGGCCAAGTTCCGCCAGGCCGACGCAATCGGCCACCGCCCCACTTGGAAAATTGGCGCGCGGGCGGCGGCAAGCCACGTTGACGAATCGGTATTCGCCGAGGCGCGCTCGTCGCGCCGCCGCGGCGTGCGCGGGAAGGAGCAGCCCGAGGCGCCGCCGCGCTACAACGCGCTCGCGCTCAAGGCGCTGATGACGCTCGATCTCGACGGCCAGGCGACCCCGGCGAAGATCAAGGCTCGGTACAAGGATCTGGTCAAGCGCCACCATCCGGATGCGAACGGCGGAGACCGATCGTCGGAGGACAAATTGCGCGAGATCATTCAGGCCTATAACTACTTGCGCGCCAACAAGCTGGTCTGAAAGCAACCCTTCGGGTCCGTTGCGGGTTAACCGTCTGGTTTTGCCCCCGACGGGTTTCGAGTATGAGAGAGGCGCTCTTCGTCCCCAGGGACGAGAGCGTGGAGGACTGATGAATTCAAGAGAAACGCCGACGTCGGCCGAACCAGCGCCCGGTCTCCCGGATACGCGCATTTCCGTGCGCAAGACGTTCGGCGTCGATTCGGACATGGAGGCCCCCGCCTATACGGTCGCCGAAGAGCACGTGCCGGATCTCGACCCGGACTACATTTTCGACCGAGAGACGACGCTCGCGATCATCGCCGGATTCGCCTTCAACCGTCGCGTCATGATCACAGGCTACCACGGCACCGGCAAGTCAACTCACATCGAGCAGGTGGCTGCGCGACTGAACTGGCCCTGCGTGCGCATCAACCTCGACAGCCACGTGTCGCGCATCGACCTCGTGGGCAAGGACGCGATCGTGCTCCAGGACGGCAAGCAGGTGACGGAGTTCCGCGACGGCATGCTGCCCTGGGCGCTGCAGAACAACATCGCGCTGTGCTTCGACGAGTACGACGCGGGGCGTCCGGACGTGATGTTCGTGATCCAGCGCGTGCTCGAGGTGTCGGGCCGCCTGACGCTCCTGGATCAGCGGCGCGTCATCCGGCCGCATCCCGCGTTCCGGCTGTTCGCGACGGCCAACACGGTCGGGCTCGGTGATACCTCCGGCCTCTACCACGGCACGCAGCAGATCAATCAGGGCCAGATGGACCGCTGGTCGATCGTGGCGACGCTCAATTATCTGCCGCACGACAAGGAAGTCGACATCGTGCTGGCGAAGTCTCCCGCCCATCGCGTCCGCAAGGACGGGCGCGACATCGTCAATAAGATGGTGCGCGTGGCGGACCTCACCCGCAACGCCTTCATCAACGGCGACCTGTCGACCGTGATGAGCCCGCGCACGGTCATCACCTGGGCCGAAAACGCGGAGATCTTCAAGGACATCGGCTTCGCCTTCCGCCTCACCTTCCTCAACAAGTGCGACGAGCTCGAACGCTCCCTGGTGGCCGAATTCTACCAGCGCTGCTTCGGCCAGGAGCTGCCGGAGAGCGCACTCAATGTCGCTTTGAGTTGAGGTCTGTTCGGGAAGAAGTCGATGGGCCGGAATGCCGCTCGGAAAGAGATGGGAATGCCGCGCGCCAAAGAAGCCGATCTTTATTCCTGGGCTGTACGCCAGGCCGGACTCTTACGCGCCGGCAAGCTCTCCGAAATCGATCCCGCTGCAATCGCCGAGGAGATCGATGACGTGGGCGAGGAGCAATATCATCGGCTCGAGAGCGCCCTGCGGGCGCTGATGCTGCATTTACTCAAGTGGGACCATCAGCCAGACAAGCGCAGCCGGTCGTGGACGATTACGATCCGCGAACAGCGGCGTCGCGTCGGCCGTCAACTGCGCAAGAACCCAGGGCTGGAACCGCGTCTCGACGAGGCATTGCTTGACGCCTATGAGGACGCCCGGGACGAAGCCGCGAGCGAAACAGGACTGCCGACGCGGACATTTCCTGAGGCTCGCCCGTTCGAATTCGCCGAGATCATGGAGCGGCCGACCGTTTGGCCGGGCGACGAGGCATAGCAGCCTGGAATGATGGCCAGGACTAGCCTGGACAAGCCGTCCATGAGGCTCCTTTTTTGTGCGGAAATTGCCCCGGTCGCCAGTTGCGGAAAACCGCAGCAAGCGTTTGAAACTCGTCGTCGACAAGCGGAGCGTATAACGGCGACGGGCCGGTCGCTATCGCCTCGTCTCCCCCAGGCGGCGCAAAGGGACAACAACGATTCGACCAAGCCGCCGTTCGCCCTGGGAGCTTTTTTCGATGTCCGATCCGCCCGGCAAACGGATCTGCGACGTCGTCATCGCCGGCGGCGGCCACAACGGCCTGGTCGCGGCCGCTTATCTCGCCGCGGCCGGGCTGAAGGTGACGGTAATCGAGCGGCGCACGTCCGTCGGCGGCGCGGCGGCGACGGAGGAATTTCATCCCGGCTTCCGCAATTCGGTCGCAGCCTACGCCGTGTCGCTGCTGCACCCGACAATCATTCGGGATCTCGATCTCGCGCGGCACGGCCTGAGGATCGTGGAGCGGCCGCTCTCCAACTTTTTGCCGTTGCCCGACGGGCGCTATCTGAAGGCCTCGCCTGGGCGCACCAAAGCCGAGGTGGCGAAATTCTCGGCCGCCGACGCCGAACGCCTGGACGCCTACGAGACGCGGCTCGGACGCATGGCCGACGTTTTGCGCGCGATCGCCCTCGAGACGCCTCCCAATCTGGCGACCGGACGCGGCCTCGCGCGCGCCTTGCGCGCACTGTTCGACGCGGGGCGGGCGGCCAACCGTCTGCGTCCGCTCGGCATGGACGGCCAACGGGATCTCGTCGGAATCTTCGCCCGTTCGGCCGGGGATTTCCTCGACGCGTGGTTCGAGAGCGACCCCATCAAGGCGATCCTCGGCTTCGACGGTATCGTCGGGACCTACGCCAGCCCCTATGCCGCGGGCACCGGCTACGTGCTGCTCCACCATTGCTTCGGCGAGACCAACGGCAGAAAGGGCGTCTGGGGCCACGCGATGGGCGGGATGGGCTCGATCACGCAGGCGATGGCGAAAGCCTGCGCCTTGCGGGGGGTCGACATCCGCACGAACTCGGCCGTGGCGGAAATTCTGGTGGCGAACGGCCGGGCAGCCGGCGTCGTCACCGACAGGGGAGAAAAGATCGAGGCGCGCGCGGTCGTTTCCAATCTCCATCCGAAGCTGACCTTCGAAAAACTCCTCGATCCCGCTGCGCTGCCAGAGGACTTTCGCGGCCGCATAAAAGCGTGGCGGAGCGCCTCCGGCGTCTTCCGCATGAACCTCGCACTGGGCGAACTGCCGAGCTTCTCCTGCCTGCCGGGGCGCGACGCGGCAGAACACCACGGCGCGGGAATCGTGATCGCGCCGAGTCTCGCCTACATGGAGCGCGCCTTCATGGACGCGCGCCGGTCGGGCTGGTCAAAGGACCCGATCATCGAAATGCTCATTCCCTCCGTCCTCGACGATTCGCTCGCCCCGCCGGGGCGGCACGTCGCTTCGCTCTTCTGCCAGTATGTCGCGCCCCAGCTGCCCGACGGCCTCTCCTGGGATGAGGCGCGCGACGCGGTCGCCGATCTGATGATCGAGACGGTCGAAGCCCATGCGCCGGGCTTCAAGGCGTCCGTGATCGCACGCAAGATCCTGTCGCCGCTCGACCTCGAGCGGGATTTCGGCCTCGTCGGCGGCGATATTTTCCACGGATGCCTGTCGCTGGACCAGCTTTATTCAGCTCGGCCAACGCTCGGCCACGCCGACTACCGCTCTCCGGTGCCCGGCCTCTATATGTGCGGCGCCTCGACTCATCCGGGCGGCGGCGTCAGCGGATTGCCTGGACACAACGCGGCTCACGAGATCGTGAAGGATTTTCGTCGGCTGCGACTGCGGCGGTGAGACGTTCAGGACGGCGGAGACGCTCATGACCCGGCTGGAGCCGAAGACCGCCCGTTCCGCCGACCAGCCGGCCGCCTCGCGAGCCGCGCCGGTCCACGACGGCCTGCCCAATCCGCAGCGGATGCTGGCGTTCGCCACGCTGGCGATGGCGACGGCGATGGCCGTGCTCGACGGGGCCATCGTCAACGTCGCGCTGCCGACGATCGCGCACGAACTCGCGATCCCGAACGCCGCCTCCGTCTGGATCGTCAACGCCTTTCAGCTCGCGGTGACGGTCTCGCTCCTGCCGCTGGCGGCGCTCGGCGACAGCCTCGGCTATCGCCGGGTCTATCGGCCCGGCCTCGCGCTCTTCACCCTGGCGTCGCTGGCCTGCGCCTTCGCGCCCACCTTTCCGGTGCTGACGGTGGCGCGCGCCGTCCAGGGAATCGGCGCGGCGGGGATCATGAGCGTCAACATCGCCCTCGTCCGCTTCATCTATCCGTCGTCGCGCCTCGGTCGAGGGGTCGGCAACATCGCGCTGGTGGTGGCGGTGTGCTCGGCGGGGAGTCCGACCGTGGCGGCCGCGATCCTCTCCGTCGCTTCCTGGCGTTGGCTTTTCCTCATCAACGTTCCGATCGGCGCGGTCGCGCTCGTAATGGCCGCGCGCAACCTGCCGGCGACGCCAGTCTCGCCGCGGAAGCTCGATCCGTTCAGCGTCCTCCTAAACGCGCTCACCTTCGGCCTGCTGATAACCGGTATCAACAGCGTCGGCGACGCACGCGAGCAGGCATCGGCGTTCGCGGAGCTCGCCGCGGCGGCGGCCATCGGCGCCGCGTTCGTCCGCAGGCAGTTGCGGCTCGCGACGCCCCTGCTGCCGGTCGACCTCCTGAGCCGGCCGGTGTTCGCGCTGTCGCTCGCGACATCGATCATGTCATTCGCCGCCCAGAGCCTCTCCCTGGTGGCGCTGCCGTTCTATTTCGAGGATAGCCTGCGACTCTCGGAGAGCGCGACCGGGCTGCTCATGACGCCCTGGCCGCTCGCAACGGCTCTCATCGCGCCGGTCGCCGGACGCCTGGCCGATCGATTCGTCCCCGGCCTGCTCGGGAGCGCCGGGCTGCTCGTAATGGCGAGCGGACTCGCCCTGGTCGCCGTTCAGGCTGCCGACGCCACCCCGGCTTCGCTCGTCTGGCGGCTGGCGGTCTGCGGTCTCGGCTTTGGGTTCTTCCAGTCGCCGAACAACCGGCTCATCATCGGCAGCGCGCCGCCCGAACGTAGCGGCGGCGCCTCCGGGCTGCAATCGTCTGGCCGCTTGATCGGGCAGTCGTTCGGCGCCGCCTTGATGGCGGTCGCCTTCGGTCGTTGGCCCGAGCACGCGACCTCGGTCGCGCTCTGGACCGCGGCCGGGTTGTCGCTGGCCGGCGCAGGCGCGAGCGGCCTGCGCCGGGCATGAACGGTCGTTACGCGACCGACAGGCTCATGGCTTACTGGTAGCGCCAGCGTGGGTGGCTGTGTTCGCCGTGGAATTCGCCGGAGCCGCGGTGTTGGCCGGCGCATTCGCCGTGGTGTTCGCCGGAGCCGCAGTATTGGCCGGCGCGGTCGCCACCCGCCCGCCGTTGCCGTACCAGCCGCCGTACCAGCCGCCCCACCCGAAACCGATGATGATCAGGATGATGATAACGGCGATAATCCAGCCGGCTCCCCATCCGCCACCCCATCCGCTGTTCACTGGCCGGGTTGGCCGACGGGGATCATAATTCGTCATCGCGTCCTCCATTCGTGGCGCAAGATTTCGCCCGTCAACGCGCCCGAAGCCGCTGCGTTCCATTCGGCGCAGTCTTCGTAGCCGGTCTGAGAAGGGGGGAGGAGCCGACGATGCCGGAAACTATTCCGTCGGGCTGCGCTCTCGCGTCAGCAACGTTGGGTCGAGCGGCTTCGACGAAGGCGTTCCGGACAGGTCGCCCGCTCCCTTTTTCGCGGCGCGGGCGGGTTTGACGTTGCAGAAGGTGCTGTAGAGGACGCCGATGACAGCGCGCACCTTCTCGTTGGCGATGCTGTAATAGATCGTCTTACCGTCCCGCCGCGCCGCCACGAGCCCCTCGAGACGCAGCCGCGCCAACTGCTGCGACACGGTCGACTGGCGAAGATCCAGGAAGGACTCGAGCTCCCCCACCGACTTCTCGCCATCCAGGAGATCGCAGAGGATCAGGAGGCGCGACTCGTGCGCGAGCGCCTTGAGAAACTCCGTGGCTTCGCGGGCGCTCTCCGCCATTCTGTCGACATCCACCGTGTCACGGTGTTCAACCGACTTCGCAAGAGCCATCACATCCATCTCGATCATCTTCGAATGTTCAAATATCTACTATAACCCGGCCTCAGGCTCAACCGCGCGCCGACGTAAGTTTCGCCAAAACACCGGCAACGACCGACCTTCTTCCCCGGTTTCAAGTCTAGTCGAAATCCTCGCGCCGCCCGACCCCCGGCGGCCTGCTTCCGCGCAACGCCTTGCCAACCTTCTCGACCCGGCGCAGCACGCGCAACATGTTTTCCGACGCCATCTTTCCGAGATCACGCTCGGAAAAACCGCGCCGCACCAGTTCTGCGAACAGATGCGGGAAGCGGCTTACGTTTTCAAGCCCGACGGGCGAGGCGCCGCCGAAATAGTCCGACCCGATGCCGACATGATTGACGCCCGCCGTCGCAACGAGACGCTCGACATGATCGGCGACTTGCTCGAGCGTCGCCTTCGGGGCGGCTCCGTGCTTCGACTCGAGCTCGGCGAATTGCGCCTTGGGGTCCGCGGCCAACGGCGCTTTGCCGAAAGCGTCGCGCGAGCGACGCAGCCAGTCGCGCAGGGCCTGCGACACGAATCCCGGCACGAACGTCGCCATGACGAGGCCGCCGTTCGCCTTGAGGCTCCTCAGCACGTCGTCCGGCGCGTTGCGCGGATGATCGCAGAGCGAATAGGCGTTGCTGTGAGAGAGCGCGACCGGCGCCTCGGTGACCTCGAGCACGCGACGCATCCCCTCGTGCGAAACGTGGGCAAGGTCGATCACGATCCCGAGCCGGTTGAGTTCCCCGATCACCGCGCGGCCGAACGCGCTGAGGCCGCCGTTGCGCGGCGCGTCGGTCGCCGAGTCCACCCAGTCGAGCGTCTCGTTGTGGCAGAGCGTCATCAGGCGCACGCCCGCCGCATGCCAGATGCGCAACGGACTCAACGAATTCTCGAGTCCGACGCCGCCTTCGACCGCAATGAACGATGCGATCCTGCCGAGCGCTTTCGCCTTCGCGTAGTCGGCCGCCTGCCGCGCCGGAAAGAAAACGTCCGGATGCGCTTCCTCGATGCGCCGGATGAGATCGATCTGCTCGAGCGCCGTGCGCGCGGGGTGGGCGGCCCCGGTAGGCTGGAACGCCGCCCAGAACTGCGCCCCGACCATCCCCTCGCGCAGGCGCGGGATGTCGGTGTCGGCGTTTTCGTGGACCCGGTTCAGTTCGTAGGCGATCACGTCGCCCCGCGCGGTCTGGTCGACCCGAATGGTCCAGGGCAGGTCGTTGTGCCCGTCGAACAGGGGCGCGCGTCTGAGGGCCGCGCGCGCCGCCGCCAGCGCGCTATCGACCATTTCCGAGGGGCCCGCCATCTCATCCGTCACGCGAAGCGCCCCGCTCAGTTCACCGGCAGCGCGACGAAGCGCGCGACGCCTTCTCCGTTCGAAACGAGCAGCAGCGCCGGCTTCTTGCCGCCCTCCTTCTTCGCCGCGTCGATCGCCCTGGCGACTTCGCCCGGCGTCTCCACCGCCTGATGGTTGATCTCCTCGATGACGTCGCCGGGCCTCAGCCCTCGCTCGGCGGCGGGCGACCCGGGATCGACCGAGGTGACAATGACGCCCTTGATGCTGTCCTTGATCTTGAAGCTCTTGCGGGCCTCGTCGGTGAGGCCGGAGAACTCCATGCCGAGCGCCTTTTCGACCGCGTTCTGCTGCTGCGGCTGGTCCTCGTTGCTCGCGACCTCGCTTTCCTTTTCACCGTCCTCGAGGCGGCCCAGGATCACGGTCTTGGTCACTTCCTTGCCGTCTCGAATGACGACCACGTCGACCGATTTGCCGACGGGCATGGACGCGACGAGGCGAGGCAGGTCGCGCGATTCCTTGATGTCCTTGCCGCCGAACTTTACGATCACGTCTCCTGCCTTAAGCCCGGCGGGCTTCGCCGGACCTTTGTCGTCGACGCCGGCGATCAGCGCGCCGCGGGCCGTCCCCAAGCCGAGACTGTCGGCGATGGTGTCGTCGACCGGCTGGATTCGGACGCCGAGCCAGCCCCGCCGGGTCTCGTGGAACTGCTCGAGCTGAGAAATCACCGGGATGACCGTGGCCGACGGCGTTGCAAAGCCGATGCCGATCGAACCGCCGGACGGCGACAGGATGGCCGTGTTGATGCCGATCACTTCGCCCTGCAGGTTGAACAGCGGGCCTCCCGAATTTCCCTTGTTGATCGAGGCGTCGGTCTGCAGGAAATCGTCGTAGGGGCCGCTGTCGATGTTGCGGTTGCGCGCGGAGATGATGCCGGCCGTCACCGTTTCGCCGAGCCCGAACGGGTTGCCGACCGCCATCACGCCGTCGCCGACGCGCATCTTGTCGCTGTCGCCGAATTTCACGGTCTTGAGCGGCTTGTCGCTCTCCACTTTGAGGACGGCGACGTCCACTTTGGGATCCTTACCGACGACCTTGGCCTTCAATTTGCGGCCGTCGGTGAAGATAACGACGATGTCGTTGGCGTCGCCGACCACGTGATTGTTGGTGATGACGATGCCGCTCGGGTCGATGACGAAACCGGAGCCCAGCGACTGCGCCTGACGAGGATGCGGATGGGGGATGCCGTGGTTCTTGAAGAACTCCTCGAACATCTCGTCGAACGGCGTGCCCTTGGGCAGATTGGGAGTCGCGTCGTCCTTTGCTTCGATGGTCTGCGTCGCGGAAATGTTGACCACCGCATCGGCGACCGAATCGACGAGATCGGCGAGATTGGTCGGGCGCGCCTGGGCGAACGCGGGCGCGGCCGGCGCGAATGCGAGCGGGGCGGCGACGATCAGCGACGAAACGATCGCGGCGGCGATCGGAACGCGGCGGCGGCGCTGCGCCGCGATTCGCGCGTCTTCAAACATGACATCCTCCTCGAATTCGTTGTCGACAGTTCGGCGGCGAGACCGCCCAAAATCTAAGCGGCTTAAAGCAGCGAACGGGAAGCCCACACGATCGCGACGCCGATCAGCGCCGCGCCCAGGCCGATCCCGCGCAGTTTGCTCGGGTCCTCGCGCGCGAAGGCGGCCATCCTTCTGCGCATCGGTTCGGCGAATCCAGCCATCAGCAGACCTTCGATGGCGAATGCAAGCCCGAGGGCGACGATGAAGTCGCGCATCTCAGTCCGCCTTCGCCGACGGGGTCGACCCGGCCGCCGCTTCCGGCGGAGGCGTGGGCGTCGAGAAATAGCGGAAGAAATCGGACTTGGGACTGACGAGCGCGCGCGTCGCGCCCCCGGCGAAAGTGTTCTGATAGGCCTGCATCGAGCGATAGAAGGCGAAGAACTCCGGGTCCGCGCCGTAGGCTTCGGCGAAGATGCGGTTGCGCTCGCCGTCGCCTTGGCCGCGGATCTGCTCCGACTGCTGCTGGGCCTGGGCCGTGATCACCGTCACCTTGCGGTCGGCTTCGGCCTTGATCTGCTGGCTCTGTTGCGAACCTTGCGCCCGGTAGGAAGCCGCGCGCTGCTGGCGCTCGGTCTGCATGCGCCGAAACACCGCCTCCGAGTTCTCCGCCGGCAGGTCGGCGCGCTTGATCCGCACGTCGACGACCGCGAGGCCGAAGCGCTTGGCGCCGACTTTCATCTGGTCGCGGATGTCGGCCATCAGCGCATCGCGCTTGTCGCGAACGATATCGGTTATCGACGCCTCCGACAGCGTACGGCGGAGCGCCGAGTTCAGCATGCCGCCGAGCTGGGCGTCGGCTCCGCGCGTGTTGAAGACGGATTGGTAAAAGAGGAGCGGATCCTGGATGCGGTAGCGCACGAACGCATCGACCTCGAGCCGCTGGTTGTCCGAGACAAGCACTTCCTGGCGCTCGTCGTCGAGCGCGAGAATCCGCTTGTCGATGTAAACGACCGCGTCGACGAAGGGCCACTTGAAGTAGAGCCCCGGAGCGCCGATCAGGTCCCGGACCGGCTGGCCAAAGCGCAGAACGAGCGCCTGCTCGGTGGGGTCGACGACGAACGTCGACATCGACGCCAGAATGATTACGACAACTGCCGCAATGGCGATCGCGAGGCCGCTGAGTGGCCGTCTCATTTCGCGCCCCCCGACTTGGATTGCAGAGGGTCGAGCGCGATGTAGGGCACGGGCGCTGCGGCCGCGTTGGTGTCGACGACCGTCTTGTCCATTGGCCCGAGGACTTTCTCCATGGTCTCGAGATACATGCGCTCGCGAGTGACCGCCGGCGCCTTCTTGTACTGCTCGTAGATCTGATTGTAGCGCGCGGTCTGCCCCTTGGCGTCCAGGATGGTCTGCTCGCGATAGGCGTTGGCCTCGGCGACGATGCGCGCCGCGCCGCCTTCGGCTTCCGGCACGACCTTGTTGGCGTAGGTTTCGGCTTCGTTGACGGCGCGCTGCTGGTCCTGCTGCGCGGCCGTGACGTCGCGATATGCCGAGATCACCTGGCTCGGCGCGTCGACCGACTGCAACTGGACCTGCTTGACGAGGACGCCGGCGCGGTAATTGTTGAGCACGTCCTGAATGCGCTTCTGCGCGTCCGTCTCGACGGAGGCGCGGTCGGTCGTCAGGATGCCGTCGATGGTTTTGAGCCCGACGACCTCGCGCATGATGCTTTCGGCCACCGCCTTCACCGTCTCGCGCGGACTCAGGATGTTGAACACGTAGTCCTCGGGCTTCGCTGGATCGATCTGCCAGTTCACCCGGAAGTGGACGTCGACAATATTCTTGTCGCCGGTCAGCATCTGGCTTTCCTCGGGAATGTCGGCGTTTCCACCGAGGCTGCGGTAGCCGACCTCGGTGATCTGCTGATCCGAGACCGGGACCTTGATCACCGAGCCGATCGGCCAGGGCCAGTTGGTGTTAAGGCCGGCGGCCGTCTTGCCCGTGTACCGGCCGAGCACGAGATTGATGCCGACCTCGTTGGGTTGCACCGTGTAGAAAGTACCCCACACGAACCAGACCAGGACAGCCGCCAGGACGAGAAACAGAATTGTGCGACCGCTAAAGCCGCCGCCGGCCGACCCTCCTCCGCCTCCGGAGCCGCCCGGAGCGAGCTTGCCCAAAGCGTCCTGCACGCGACGGATGATTTCTTCCAGATCCCCCGTCGGAGGACCAGAGGGCCCTTGCCCCCATGGCCCGCGTCCGGGCGAGCGCCACGGTCCGCCGCCTTGATTGTTCCAGGACATCAAATCCTCTCGCTGGGCCGCCGTCCGCCGCACTGGCGGTTATATAGGCAAGTCTTGCTGCGCGGCAACGATCTGGCGCGGGCGCCGCAAAAATGGTCGGACGCCCTGGCCTTCGACCGGCCCCTGGCGCGTTCAGTCATGGGTCGCCCTCTCGCCTTCTCGACCGAAGGCGCCGCCTCCGGTCTCGGGCGGCGCGAGCGGCGTGACCCTCAGCGCGGCTATGCGATTGCGCTGCCTGCGCAGCACCTCGAAGCGGAAACCGTGGAAGGAGAAGGTCTGCCGCGGCTCGGGGATCGCGCGCGCCTCATGGATGACGAGACCGGCGACGGTCGCCGCCTCCTCGTCGGGCAGACTCCAGCCCATCGCGCGATTGAGGTCCCGGATCGTCACCGAGCCTTCGACGACGACGGAGCCGTCCCGTTGTTTGCGCACGCCGAGCACAGCCTCGTCGTGCTCGTCGCGAATGTCGCCGACGATCTCCTCGATGATGTCCTCGAGCGTCACGAGTCCTTGCACCACGCCGTATTCGTCGACGACCAACGCTGAATGGGTTCCGCGGCGAAGGAACGCCTGCAGCTGGTCGCGCAGCGTCGTCGATTCGGGGATGAACCAAGGTTCGATCATGAGCTCGTTGATATTGAGTCTCGAGGCGTCGCCGCCCGCCGCGACGTAGGCGCGCAGAAGGTCCTTGGTGTGAAGGACGCCCACGATGTTGTCGGGCTCGCCCCGCCACAGCGGCATGCGGGTGTAGGGAGAGTCGATCACTTCGCGAACGAGCTCTTTCGGCGGCAGATCGGCGTCGATGAGCCGCATCTTGGTGCGGTGCACCATGACGTCCGACACCGGGATCTCGGCGAGCTCGAGCAGGCCGCCGAACATGTCGCGCTCTTCCCGCTCGACCCCGCCTTCGCGATGCAGGATGTCGACGGCGCCCATAAGTTCTTCGTGGCCGGTGACTCCAGGATCCTTCTCGATCAGCGACACGCCGCACACACGCAGGAAGCCGCGCACGAGCGTCTCGACCGCGCTCACAATCGGCCCAAAGACGATGACGAAGAACAGGACGACCGGCGCGATCATTAGCGACACGCGGTCAGGATAGGCGATGGCGATGGTCTTGGGCGTCACCTCGCCGAAAATGACGATAAGGGCGGTCATGATGAAGGTCGCCGCCCAGACCCCGTGATCGCCGTACAGGTCGAGCAGGAGGCTCGTGGCGATCGCCGACGAACCGATGGTCACCAGCTGGCCGCCGAGCAGCATGGCGCTGATGAGCCGGCCGCGCATGCCGATGAGGCGATTGACCAGCTTCGCCCGCTTGTCCCCCGCCATCTCGAGCGCATGCATGCGCGCGCGAGAAGCGGCCGTGAGCGCGGTCTCGGCGCCGGCGAAGAAAGCCGCAGCTACGATGCTGACCGCGATGACGACGATGTCGAGACTGATCGGCATGGCCCTATCTTAGCATGGCCGAATTTTTAGAGCGGCTCATGCGCTCCCAGGCGCGCCGGCTTCAGCTCCCGTTTCAGGAACTCGAGCACGCTCGTCTCCTGCAGGTCTCGAGCGATGAAACTCTCTCCGATCCCTCTGGCGAGAATGAAGGTCAGCCGTCCTCGCTCGACCTTTTTGTCCTGGCGCATGACCGCTAGAATGTCCTCCGCGCCGACCCTGAGGTCAGAAACGTCCTGGATCCGGGTCGGCAGGCCGACGCCCTTCAGATGCGCCTCGAGCCGCGCGACGTCCTGACCGGAGCATAGCCCCAGCCAATGGGAAAAGCGAAACGCGCACGCCATTCCGACCGCCACCGCCTCGCCGTGAACCAGACGGGCGAATTCGTAGTGCGTCAGGCTCTCCAGGGCGTGCCCGAAGGTGTGACCGAGATTGAGCAGCGCCCGTTGTCCCTGCTCGGTCTCGTCGGCGGCGACGACGCGCGCCTTGGCCGCGCAGCTCCTCGCGATCGCCTCGGTCCGCGCCGGTCCGCCGGAAAAAATATCGCGCCAGCGCGCTTCGACAAACTCGAAGAAATCCCGGTCATCGATGAGGCCGTACTTGACCACCTCGGCGTAGCCTGCCCGGAACTCCCGCTCGCTCAGCGTGTCCAGGCTGCCGGAATCGGCAAGAACCAGTGAGGGCTGGTGGAAGGCGCCGATGAGGTTCTTGCCATGCGGCGAGTTGATGCCCGTCTTGCCGCCGACGCTCGAATCGACCTGGGACAGGAGTGTGGTCGGAACCTGGACGAATCGCACCCCTCGCCGAAGCGAGGCGGCGCAGAAGCCGGTCAGATCGCCGATGACCCCGCCGCCGAGCGCGACGACGATATCCCGCCGTTCGATCCGCGCCTCGATCAGCCCATCGCAGACTCGGGCAAATTGGTCGTAGGACTTGGTCGCCTCGCCCGGCGGGCATACGATGGAAACTGAGCCGAGACCCGCCCCCGCGAGGCTCTTCGTCAGCCGGTCGAGGTAAAGGGGCGCGACGTGCGCGTCGGTCACGACCGCGCATTTGGCCCCCGGCGCGATTCGCGCGATCTCGGCGCCGGCCTCGCCGATCACGCCGGGTCCGATCAGGATCGAGTAGGCGCGAGCGCCTAGCGGCACCTCAACTCTGCGCCGGTGAGGCGCCGCAGCCTCCGACGAACCGCACAGCAGTTCGGCCAGACGGCGCAGCGTCATCTCGACAACCGACTCGTGCGGTCCATCGCGCGACTCGATGGTGAGGTCGGCGAGCGCATAGGTCGGCGAGCGCTCCTCCAGGAGCCGTCGCAAGGTCTGCTCGGGATCGGCGGTCTGCAGAAGCGGACGGTTCGATTTCTTGCGCACGCGCGCCGCCAGCACCTCGACGTCGGGCTTCAACCAGATCGAAACGGCGCGCGCGGCTATGTTCTCCCTCGTCGTCTTGTTCATGAAGGCGCCGCCGCCGGTAGCGAGAACCTGAGGCCCGCCGTTCAGAAGGCGCGCGATGACCTTGCGCTCCCCGTCGCGGAAATAGGCTTCGCCGAACCGCTCGAAGATTTCCGGGACCGTCAATTGCGCGCCGGCCTCGATCTCCGCGTCGGCGTCGACGAACGGCAGGCCGAGCTTCGAAGCCAGCCGCTTGCCGACCGATGTCTTGCCGGCCCCCATCATGCCGACGAGCACGATCGAGCGGGCGCCGAGCGCGGCCGCCACCCGCTTCGCGTCGACCGGCTGACCCTGAACCATGAACCCTCCGCCTCCGCATTTCGGTTTGAGCGCCGTCTCTTACAAGAAGCGCGCGGCGAATGCGACTTGGCCGGCTTCCTGCCCGGTTCCTGCCCGGTCTCGACCCATTCCGGCGTCTCGACCGGCTTGCGCGACGCCCCTGTTCTTGCGACCATGTCAGGAACACGACAGACGCGCGACAGATGCGCGTCGCGTTCGCCGTCGGGGCCGACGGGCCCCGCGAATCGGGATTCGACCGCGCCCCGCAGGGAAGCGCCGGCATTGCTTGAGGAGCCCAACATTGTCCGCAGCCAATCACGAGCACCGCGTCCCCGGTCCTCGCCTAATCGCCATCGTCGGGCCTTTTCAGAGCGGGAAGACCAGCTTGCTTGAGGGGATTCTGGTGCGCGGCGGCGGCCTGTCGCGCCAGGGCGCGGTGCGAGAAGGGACGACCGTCGGCGATTCCAGCCCCGAGGCGCGCGGCCACGCGATGAGCGTCGAGCCCAATGTCGCAAGCATCGACTACATGGGCGACCGGCTGACCTTCTTCGACTGCCCGGGGTCGATCGAATTCATCCACGACATGCGTTACGCACTGCCGGTTTGCGAGGCCGCCGTCGTGGTGTGCGAGGCAGACCCCCGGAAGGTTCCCGCGCTGCAGGTTATCCTGCGCGAGCTCGAGGAGCTCGGTCTCCCGCGCATCCTCTTTCTCAACAAGATCGACCAGGCGAGCGGCGGGCTCCGCGAAACGCTGGAGATGCTTCAGCCGGCGTCCCGCGCGCCCTTGCTCCTGCGCCAGATTCCGGTGTGGGAGAACGGCGTCGCGACCGGCTTCGTCGACCTCGCGCTCGAGCGCGCCTTCATCTACCGCGAGTCGGCGCCTTCGACCGTGGTCGAGATGCCGGCCGGAGTCGTTCCCGAGGAGAAGCAGGCCCGCTATTCGATGCTCGAGAAGCTCGCCGACTACGACGACGCCCTGATGGAGCAGCTCATCAGCGACATCGAACCGCCCAAGGACCTCGTGTTCGACGATCTGGCTCGCGAGTTGCGCGAGGGCCATGTGGTCCCGGTGCTGATGGGTTCGGCGACCGAGGGCCACGGCGTGACGCGGTTGTTGAAGGCGGTCCGGCACGAAGCGCCGGCTATCGCCCACACCCGCAAGCGGCTTGGGATCAACGACATGGGGCCTGCGCTGGCGCAGGTCATCCGCACCATTCACACCGCCCACGGCGGCAAATTGTCGCTGTCGCGGGTGCTGAGGGGCGCTTTTTCCGATGGCGCGACCGTCATCAACTCGCGCGGCGTCGAAGAGCGCATCGGCGGGCTGGCGCGGCTCATGGGCGTGACCCAGTCGAAGGTGACCCGCGCCGAGGAGGGCGACACGATCGCCTTCGCCCGCCTCGAAGGCCTCTCGACTGGCGACCGCTTCGCGGACGGAAAGGCGGCCCCCGCCGCAGCCGAACTTCCGCCACCGCCTCCACCGACCCAGGCGTTCGCCATTCATGTGAAGGACCGGAAGGACGAGGTGCGCCTTGCGGCCGCGCTGGCAAAACTGTGCGAGGAGGACCGCGCGCTCTCCTTCGTCCAGGACGCCGAAATGTCCGAGATGAAACTCTACGGGCAGGGCGAAATGCACCTTCGCGTCACCACCGAGCGCCTCGCCGACCGGTTCGGCGTGTCGATCCATACAAACAAGCCGACTGTCGCCTACCGGGAGACGATCCGCGACGCGGTCACCGTGCGCGGGCGGCACAAGAAGCAGTCGGGCGGGCACGGCCAGTTCGGCGACGTCGTGGTCGAGGTCGCCCCGCGCGGTCGCGGGGAGGGCTTCGCTTTCGCCGAGCGCGTGCATGGCGGCTCGGTGCCGAGGCAGTATTTCTCCTCGGTCGAGGCCGGCGCGAAGGACGCCCTGACGCGCGGGCCTCTTGGGTTTCCCGTGGTCGACGTCTCAGTGACGCTGATCGACGGCTCCTATCATACGGTCGATTCGTCCGACATGGCGTTCCGCGCCGCGGGCAGGATCGCGCTCGACGAGGCGCTGCAGAAGGCGCGCCCGATCCTGCTCGAACCGATCCTGTCGGTGACGATCTACGTGCCGTCCGACGCGCTCGCCCGCGCAAGCGCTCTGGTCAGCGCCCGGCGCGGGCAGATCCTCGGATTTGAGGCTCGCGCGGGGTGGAAGGGCTGGGAAGCGCTGCGGGCGCTCATTCCCGAAGCGGAAATCGGCGACCTCATAATCGAATTGCGTTCGGCGACGTCGGGCGTCGGCGCTTTCGAGACCAAGTTCGACCATCTGGCTGAACTGGTGGGCAAGAACGCCGACCAGGTGATCGCCGACCGCAAGCGCACCAACACGAACGGCTGAACCGCCGCCACCGGCATTTTGGCCTTTTTCGCGGCTGTACACGGGGGCGCGCGCATCGCATAAAGGTTGGCGCGACACTTCCGCCTGCTCCGGAGCCCCATTCGATGGCTGACGCCACTCTCGAAGAAAGCCGCTTGGCGACCGTGTTCGGCGGCTCCGGCTTCCTCGGTCGGCACATCGTGCGCGCCCTGGCGCGGCGGGGATGGCGAGTGCGCGCAGCGGAGCGTCGTCCCGATCTGGCCGCTTTCCTGCGGACTATGGGGGTTGTTGGTCAGATCGAGCCGGTGCAGGCGAATCTGCGCTATCCGGCCTCGGTCGCGGCTGCGGTCGAAGGCGCCGATATGGTCGTCAACGCCGCGGGCGTGCGCGCCGAAAGCGGCGCGCAGACCTACACGGCCGTGCACGTCGACGGGGCGGCGGCGTTGGCCCGCGCCGCCGCGACCGCCGGCGTCGAGACCTTTGCCCACATTTCCGGCATCGGGGCCGACGCGAAGTCCGCCTCGGCCTACATCGCCAGCAAGGGACTCGGCGAGACGGCGACGCTCGAGGCTTTTCCCGATGCGACGATCCTGCGCCCCTCGGTCGTGTTCGGGCCGGAGGACGACTTCTTCAACCGCTTCGGCGCGCTGGCGCGCTTCTTGCCGGTCATTCCGCTGTTCGGCGGCGGGAAGACCCGGCTGCAGCCGGTCTACGCCGGGGACGTCGCGCGCGCGACCGCCGCGGCGCTGGCGGGCGATGCGAAGCCCGGGACGATCTACGAACTCGGCGGCCCGCAAGTGATGACTCTGCGCGAGGCCGCCGAGCTCGCCCTGCGCACAGTCGATCGTCGGCGCCTGCTCCTGGGCCTGCCGCTTCTTCCCTCGCGGCTGATCGCTTCGACGAGCTCGTTCGCCAGCAAGGCGACGCTTGGCCGCTTTCCGAGGCTCCTCACGACGACCCGCGATCAGGTGGACCTGCTCGTGGCGGACAATGTCGTCTCGGCGGAGGCCGAGGCGCAGGGGCGGGTTTTTCGCGGGCTCGGGATCGCGCCGCAGGCGGCCGACGCCATCATACCAGCCTATCTTGTGCGGTTCCGCAAGACGGGACAGTATGAGGCCCAGCGTTCGGCCTGAATCATCCTTTTTCGCGATGTCCCGGCCCCGCTGCGCAATTCCGTGCAATAATGGTTTCGTATTGAAGTGAAAAGATGTTTCAGGGCATGTAGGACCGGGACATACCTCCGGGCCATGTCGAGTTGGGGATGCTCAGTGATCAAGTCTGAACTTGTGCAGCGCATGGCCGCCCGAAACCCGCACCTCTATCAGAGGGACATTGAGAACATCATCGACGCGATTCTCGGCGAGATCGCCGACGCGCTGGCGCGCGGCGAGCGCGTCGAGCTGCGTGGCTTCGGCGCCTTCTCGACCAAGCAGCGGCAGGCTCGCACCGGCCGCAACCCCCGCACGGGCGACAAGGTGCCGGTGACGGAGAAGCTGGCGCCGTTCTTCAAGACCGGCAAGGAAATGCGCGAGCGCCTCAATCGTCAGCCGGCGGAAGAGGTCAAGGCGTAACGCGACGAGGCGAAGAGGCCGAGCATGATTCGCTTCATCCGGATCGCCGTCGTGGTCGCGGTGACGATCGTCCTTCTGCTGTTCGCCTTCGCGAACCGGCAGATCGTGACCGTGTCGTTCGACCCGTTCAGCTCCGTGCAAAACGCGGCTTTGGCGACCAGCGCGCCGTTGTTTGCGGTGGTGATCGTCACCGCAATGCTGGGCGTCGTCGCCGGCTCCGCTGCGACCTGGTTTTCCCAGGGCCGCCACCGACGGGCGGCGCGCCGGCACCGGGTCGAGGCCGCCAAATGGCGTGCGGAGGTCGAGTCGTTGAGGGCCCGACAGCCCCCCGCGCTGCCCCGCTCATGAAGGTCGCGTATGCGAACTTTCTCGGCCGATGACGTTGAGGCGGCGCTCAATTTTCCCTCTCTGATCGACGAGCTCGCAGAGGCGATGCGCGGCGGTTTCGTCGCGCCGCAACGCCATCATCACGCAATCGAGCGTGCGGGAGAGCCGGCGGCGACGCATCTCCTCATGCCGGCATGGACCGAAAGCGCCTCCCGCGCAGGCCTTTTTCTCGGCGCCAAGATCGTCAACGTCTTTCCTGGCAACCGGGCGCGAGGGCTGCCGACGGTCAGCGGCCTCTACGTGCTGCAGTCGGGCCGCACCGGCGAGACGCTCGCCGCGATCGACGGAACGCGGCTGACCCTCTGGCGCACCGCAGCGGCTTCGGCGCTCGCAGCGCGCTGTCTCGCGCGCTCCGATGCCTGTCGTCTCCTCGTCGTCGGCGCGGGCGCGCTCGCGCCCTATCTTGTCCGCGCCCATGCGAGCGTGCTGCCCCTGACGTCGGTTGCCGTGTGGAACCGCAACCCGGAGGGTGCGCGCCGCCTCGCCGGCGCGCTTGCCGCGGCGGGAGCGCCGGCGGAGGCGAGCGAAGATCTCGAACGCGCCGTCGCCGACGCCGACGTGATCTCATGCGCGACCCTCTCGAGCGCACCGCTCGTCGAGGGCCGATGGCTGAAGGCGGGACAGCATCTCGATCTCGTCGGGGCCTTCTCGATGTCCATGCGTGAAGTTGACGACGAGGCTTTAAGACGCGCTCGTATCTTCGTCGACACCGAAGCCGCCTGCACGGAAGGCGGCGACGTGGCGATCGGCTTGGCGAGCGGCGTCATCGCGCGGGCCGAGGTCGCGGCCGATCTTCCGGCGCTCTGCCGAGGCGCGCAGGGACGGCGGGCGGCCGAGGAGATCACCCTCTTCAAGTCCGTCGGCGCGGCGATCGAGGACCTCGCGGCGGCCATCCTCGTCTGGCGCAGGTCCCGTGGCGCCGATCCATGACGAAGGCCTGTGAAGGCCTGTGAAGGCCTGTGAAGGCGAAGCTCTTGGCGGCAGGGAGGTCCGCGTCCTTTGGCCGCAATCGCCAATAGTGGCGGCGGGAAGCAATCGGAAGGAACACGGCATCTATCGCGGGCAGGCGATTTGGAGAGAAAACAGGGACTTGCCCAGCTCGGTTGTGGGGGCCGCAAGGCGGCCGACCGTCTCGGCGCGGCCACTACGTAGAATCCCGTATTGCGCAACGCCGGCGAGATGTTGATGGCTGTCAACAGACGAGTTGACAACTGTTCCCACAAGGGTTGGGGAAAAAGGGCGGTCAGCGGCGTCGGACAATATGAGAGCAAGGTGAGGCGGATGTCCGAGATTTCGTTGCGTATGGAAGCGTGCAAGGCCGCGGAGTTGTTGATCGGCAGGCACGGGGCGGGACGGGCCCTTCGGAGGACCAAGAGCGAAATAACCAACGCACGTCGCGCCCGAAGTCGCAAGCGGTTCCAGTTCTGGTCCTCGGTTGCGGCGGAGATCGAGGCGTTTCTGGTCTCCCGCTACGGCGAGGCCGCCAACGACAACAGCGTCTCGGCGAGCGATGGCGTCGGCGAAAACGTTCTCGAACGATCCCGGCACGGGCGCGCCGCCGCAACGCGGTGGCCCTCGCGGAGCGGCTCTGGCCTCGCTGCGCCGCCGACACCGCAGGCCCGCGTCGCATTGGCTTGATCCCGTTTGCTTCCGAGAAGTCAGGCGCGGCGGAAGCGAGAGCCGCCGCCGGCGGCGGCGACAAGACCGCGCTCGCGCAGGTCTTCGAGATGGGCGAGGGTCGATAGGCCTGCGGCTCGGACGAGCGAAGGGTCGAGACCGACATAGACTCTTGCCACCAGTTCCTCGACCGTCTCGGCTCCGGCTTCGAGCGCGGCCAGAATGGCCGCCTCCCGCTGGCGCCGGTGGTGGGCGAGCGCCCGCACGTAGCGCTGCGGCTCGAGCACCGGGCCGCCGTGGCCAGGCCAATAAATCGTCTCGTCTCGGGCTCGAACTTTATCGAGGGAAGCCATGTAGGCGCCCATCGAGCCGTCCGGCGGGGCGACGACCGAGGTCGACCAGGCCATGACATGGTCGCCGGAAAAGAGCGTCCGCTCGTCGAGCAGCGCGAGGCAGAGATGCTCGCCGCAATGGCCGGGGGTGGCGACGGCCTCGATCGTGAACGAGCGCGCGGCGAGCCGCTCGCCGTCGCCGAGGACGACGTCGGGCGCGTAGGCCAGATCGTGCGGGGAGTCGAGGACGGTCTCGTCGTCTGTCGGCTGAAAAGGCGGCGGCCCGATGACGCGGGCCCCGGTCGCCTGCCGCAACGGGTTGGCGAGGGAGCTGTGGTCGCGATGGGTGTGGGTGACGAGAATGGTCTCCACCCGCTCGCCCTCCACCGCCGAAAGAATCGCCGCGAGATGGGCCTGGTCGGCGGGGCCCGGATCGACGACGGCTACGGCGCCCTCGCCGACGATGTAGGTGCAGGTGCCGTTGAAGGTGAAGGCCGAGGCGTTGGGCGCGATGATACGGCGGACGCGCGGAGAAAGCCTCGTGAGCTCGCGCGGCGGCGCCTGCCGCGGATCGCCGAGAAGGCTCGGTTCGCTCTCGTCAGCCATTCGCTTGTGCTCCTTCACAGCCCCCGAGGCGCACGACCAGCGCACGACCTCCGTCGCCTGGACATCATAGCGCCGCGCCGATAAGAGGCGAAGCCGAACCGCCTGCACCCTTTGGTGACTCTATGGCCGACGCTCTCGACCCGCCGCTTGTAGCCGTTCTCCGGCCGGTTCGGGGCAGCTCGGGTCTTGCGCGCGGCGCGGCGCTCGCCTTCGGCAGTTCGCTCGCACTCGCGATTTCGGCCAAGGTCCAGGTTCCCTTCTATCCGGCGACGATGGCCCTTCAGACCCCGGTCGTGATGGCGCGGCGGTACGACGGCTAGGGGAGGCGATGGTCGCCCACGCTGATCGTCAGGGGCCCCCGGCAAGGGCTGCCTTCGCCCGCTTCGTGTCGATCGCGACGCGTTGGAGCGACAACGACGCCTACGGTCATCTCAACAACGTCGTCTATTATTCGCTGTTCAATTCCGCGGTGAATACGATCCTGATCGAGGCGGGGCTGCTCGATCCGGCGACCAGCCCGGTCATCGGCTTGGTGGTGGAGAGCAACTGCCGCTTCTACTCCAGCCTGACCTATCCGGAGCCGGCGGAAGTCGGCGTGGCGGTCGAGCATCTCGGCCGCTCCTCGGTGCGCTATCATCTGGGCGCCTTCAGGGCCGGCGCGCCTGAGGCGGCCGCCGCCGGACAGTATACGCACGTCTATGTCGACCGGCAGACCAACCGGCCGTTCCCGATCCCCGAGGGACATCGGGAATTGATGGGTAAGCTGAAGCTGCCCTGAACGCAACAAATCAACTCGGTTGAACGTTACGCGTCGTCAAGCCGGACGCCGGCGGGACGAGGCGGCTCGCCGCGGCCCCCGAAGAACCGTGTGTTTCTGTCGGGGAACCAGCCCCGGCCCCGTGTTGTGACTCGCTCTCTGCAGGAGAGAATCGACATGGCAAGCATACGCGCGCGTCTGATCAATTCGATTATGCGGCGTCGGGTCAAGAGCCGGCTGGCGGGCTGTGTCACATTGCTCGAGGCGCGTCAGGTCTTTCAGGGGAGGCCGCTGCCCGGGCCCTTCGGCGTCCGGTTCACGCGCGCCGCGCTCGGCGGGATTCCCGGGGAGTGGGTCGAGGCGAAATCGGCTCCCCCGGCGGGCGCGACGCTCTTCTATCTGCATGGAGGCGGCTATATCGGCATGTCGTCCGCGACCCACCGCTACTTGACGGGCGCCTTCGCTAGGCGCGGTTTTCGCGTGTTCGCGGCGGACTACCGGCTCGCACCCGAGCACCCTTTTCCGGCCGCAGTCGATGATGCCAGGGCGGCCTGGCGCGGGCTGCGGGCGAGCGTCGCCGGACCTGTCTACGCCGCCGGAGACTCGGCGGGCGGGGGGCTGACGCTCGCGCTTCTCATGCGCCTGCGCGATCTCCACGAGCGGGGCCCGGACGCGGCCTGCCTGTTCTCGCCTTGGACGGATCTCGCCGTCACCGGCAAGTCGACGCGAACCAACGAGTGGCGCGATCCACTTCTCGTCGCGAGCGGACTGGGGAAAGTCGCCGCCATCTATCTTGATGGCGCCGATCCTCGAAACCCGCTGGCTTCACCCCTGTACGGCGATTTCGCCGGCCTTCCGCCGCTCGTTTTCTTCGTCGGCGACACCGAAGTCCTGCTCGACGACACGCTGCGGGCTGCGGAGCGCGGGTGGAAAGCGGGCGTCCACGTCGAACTGCGCGTCGGGCCGGACATGCCGCACGTATGGCCGTTTTTGAACCGCGTGACGCCGGAAGGCCGCAGCGCCATGGATGAGGCGGCGGCTTTCCTGCACGGCGTTCCTGAAGGCCGGCTAGGACAGGCTGTCAGAGAGACGGCGTCCGCCAACTGACCTGCGGCGCGGAATTTCGACGCGAGGCGGCGGATCTGTCTCTTGCCGGTCAAGAGCCAATTCGGGCGCTGAGCGTTCGCCAGTGTACGGCCCTTGCGGCCTGAACAGAGGAGGACCCGCAGCAACCGCTCGCCGCCTGCTCTTGATCCGCTCCCGTCTTTCAGGCATAGGAGCGCCTCCGAATTCCTCCGCCGTGGGCCGTTCCCCCGCGGGAAGAACCCTTGGTGACGCCGTGAAAGTCCGTAACTCGCTGAAGTCCCTCCGCAACCGTCATCGCGATAACCGTCTGGTGCGCCGCAAGGGACGGGTCTACATTATTAACAAGACGCAGAAGCGCTTCAAGGCGCGCCAAGGCTGATCGTCTCTCGGTCGACTTCCGCCAGCCAACGCGCTAATCTGTCGGCATGAGGTTTGTCGACATAAGGCTTCGTTCGGCCTCGCTCATCCTTGCGTTGACGGTCGCGGCCCATCCTGCGGCAGGCGTTGCGCGCCCCGGCGACGCCGCGACGTCCGAGAAGCAGGCGAAGCCCCAGGAGGAAAACGCTCAGCCGCCCTCCCCATCCGAAATGCGCGCGGAGATCTATGCCCGGCTGGCCGCCTCCAAAGACGAGGACGAAACCGAGGGCCTCGTCGGCCTTCTCGTAACCGCCTACGCGCAGTCGGGCTCGGACACGGGCGACCTCCTGCTTCAGCGCGCGCACAAGGCGGTCGAGGCGAAGGAGTACAAAGCTGCCGGCGCGATCCTCGACTCGACGATTTTCCTCCTGCCCGACTGGGCGGAAGCGTGGAACGCCCGCGCGACGCTGCGTTACCTCGACGGCGATTTCGACGGCTCGATGGCCGACATCGCCGAGACGCTCAAGCGGGAACCGCGCCACCTGGGCGCCCTTCTCGGCATGGCGAACATTCTCCAGTCGCGCGACAAGGACGACGAGGCGCTCAAAGTCTACGAGCGCGTGCTCGCGATCGCGCCGCATTGGAAAAGCGCCGAGGAAGCGGCCGACAAACTGAAGGCGGAAATCGCGGGACAGAACCTGTGAGGCTTCCCGCCGCCGCCGAAAGGCGTGCGCTTTGGTCGCGGCGTTGATTGCTCTTCTCGTCCTGGTTGCGGCGCTGGCGTTCTTCACCGCAGTCCAGACCTTCCGGATCGAGGCGCGTCATCCTCCGGCCGGCCGCCGCGTCGAGGTAGGCGGAGGAGCCATCCACGTCCTCGACCGGGCCGCCGAGGGCGAAGAGCGCGGCGCGGTTCTTCTCATCCACGGCGCCTCCGGCAACGCATCCGACATGTTCGTTGCTCTCGCAGAGAGGCTCGCCCGCCGGGGCTTTCGCGTGCTCAGCGTCGACCGGCCGGGCCACGGCTGGAGCGACCGGATCGGCGGCCGAGCCGCGGCGTCACCGGTGCTTCAGGCCGATGTGCTGCGGCGGGCGGCGGAGAAGCTCGGGGTGGCGAGAGCGGTCGTCGCCGCCCATTCGCTCGGCGCGATCACCGGGCTTGCGATGGCGCTCGACCATCCGGGCTTCGTCCGAGCCCTGGTCCTGATTGCCCCGGTCAGCCACCCCTGGCCAGGGGGCGTCGCCTGGTACTACAGCATCGGCGCTCACCGGCTGTTCGGCCCGCCGTTTCGCCGGCTCCTCAGCCTGCCGATCGGCATGGCCTGGATGGCCTCCGCCGTGGCAAGCGTCTTCGCGCCCAACCCGGCGCCGGCGGATTTCATCAAAGCGACTGGGCTGCGCCTCGTGCTGAGGCCGTGTCACTTCGGCGCCAATTGCGAGGACGTCGCTTGCGCCGAGGCGGCGGTCGCCGTGCTGTCGCCCCGGTACGGACAGATCCGCGCGCCGACGGAAGTCATCACCGGCGACTCGGACGGGGTCGTCTACGCCCATATTCACTCCAACGGATTGGCGCGCGACATCCCGGGGGCGCGGCTGACGACGCTCGCGGGCGTGGGGCACTCGCCCCATCACGCGGCCCCGGACCGGGTGGCGGAGACCCTTCAGGAGGCCGAAGGGCGCACCGTGGCGCGCGAATCCGAGCCGGTGGCAACCGTCACTTAAAAGTGTCGCCCAGGAGGCGGAGCAGCGGATTGTCCGGCCGCCCCGCAGTCGGCGGCGCGGTCTTCTCCTCCTGCGGCGCCGGGCGGTCGGCCATGGCCTGCGGGACGTCCACGCTTCTGTGGGTCCTGGCCTCCTTTTCGCGCCTTGCGGGTTTTCCGAGCGAAGCGGGCCGGACCGGCGGCAGCGGAGCGTCTTCGAAGGCAGATGCGTTGAGGCTGGGCGCTTCGCCCGCCCCTGAAGGATGGCCCGATTGCTGCGCCGGCGGCGCAGGCCCCGGGCCCTTCGCCCCCCGAGCCGGTTCGTCGGCGGCTTTCGGTTCCTGGTCAACGGCCGCCTTCACCGCTCCCTCGGCCGGCGGGGCTTCCTTCGTCGCAACGGAAGGAGGCGGCGCCGCAATCAACGTGCCCTCAAAGGGCGGCGGGTTCGTCCGGTCCGGAAAGGGCTTTGGAGCCGGTTGCTGCGGCGGCGCCGGGCGCGCCTTGCCGCCAGGCGGGATTTCCGCCCCGGGAGCGGCCGCGCCGGCGGGTTTCGACGCCGACTCGCTCGGACCGGTCGCCGGGGTGGCAGAATGGGAATTCGCAGGCGGCGGGGAGCCGGAGTCCGGCTTCGCAGGCGTCGGCCCGGAGCGTTCCATCGGGCCCGGCAGGGCGGCGCGGCCCGACCCGCCCATAGTTTCATCGCCTTGGCGAAACGCCTCCGGAGGCTGGGACGCAGTTATGGAAGCAGGACGCTTCAGGAAGCCCGGCGGGCTGTCGACCGTGTACGCGGCGACAGCGGCCGCCGCGACGGCCGACGCGCGCAACGCGCCCTTCAGGACCGGCCGGCGGGAGCGGGCTTGCGTCATTGCCTCTGCCGGAGCGGCCTGCTCAGCGACAGTGACAGGTCGAGCCGCGTCCGCGACCGTCAAGAGCCGCGCCGGGAGGGTCGGACGAGGACTCGACGGCGTCCACGACGCGAGAAACCTGTCCAAACGGTAGAGCGCCCGTTCCGCGTCGGATCGACCCTCGTCCTCGTCCGGACGCTCGGGTTTCCTGTCGAGCTCGACCCCTGCGGTCGGCCGGAGCTCGCTATCACAGTCTGGATCAGGCATCGCGATTCAATTGTCCCGCTTTCTCACTTGCCCCGTTTTCCAGCTTCAGGCAACCCGCAGATTCGCCCGCTCACATGGGTGCTCGAAACCGGCGACCGCATCGCGCAACGTCATCCCGCCTTGCAAACCTATGTCCGAGCGCTTTCACCGCGGTCGCGCTACAATCGGTTCCTGGGCGCCGTCAACGAACTGCCGGCGTCGGAACTGGCGCGGGCCCTGGCCGCGAAACGCGGACCCTGCTCCTCACCTCGACGGCCGACGGCATCGAATGGCTGTTCGGCGATGTGTTGCGCACCAACGAGGGGATGATCGCGCTCGCGCGCGGCCGCGGCTTCAGCCTTGGCGCAGGCCTCGAAGGACGCCTCGTGCGAATCCAGAAGCGGCTGGACGCGGCTCCCGATCTGCCGTGCCTGAAGTGGGGCGAAATCGCCGGCCCCGCGGAGTTGCGTGCGGCCTGATGTGGCGCTCCGCAAGAGCTGCTTTCAACGTCCTCGCAAAGGCTTCTGGCGCCGCTCGAGCCAGATTCGTGCTATGCGAGCGCCGATGAAGCGCCGAACCTGCCGGAAGCCTCTGCCGGACGCAGGCGCGAGCCGGCAAGCCTACGACCGCTCCGCCGTCATGCGCGCGGTGAAATCGCGCGACACGGGACCGGAGCGGGCGGTGCGGGCCATGCTGCGGACCATCGCGCCCGGCTACCGCCTCTGCCGGGCCGACCTGCCGGGAAAGCCGGACATCGCCTATGCCGGCCGCAGGCTCGCGATCTTCGTGCACGGCTGCTTCTGGCATGGGCACGACTGCCCGCGCGGCGCGCGCATGCCGAAAGCCAACGCCGACTATTGGCGCGCCAAAATCGCCCGCAACCGGGCGCGCGACGAGACCACGCTCGCCACCTACGCCGCGATGGGCTGGCGGGCGCTGGTCGTCCACGAGTGCGAGCTCAAAGAGCCGGCGGCGCTCGAAGCGCGGCTCGCTGCGGCGGTGGGCCGAGCTTCCCCCGTCGCCCCGAGAGGGCCGGGGTGAGGGGGCTACGCGCCTCCTCCCCGCAGGCGGACCGCAGGCGGGAGAAGGCCCGCCTTCCGTCAGGCGCCGACGGGCTCCCGCTTCGCCCGCGCCTTCCTCCTGCCGGCGGGAGGAGTGGGAGGCGGAGGGGGTTCGCCGGCCTTCTCCTCCTTGGCAGAGGAATCGAGCAGCACGTAATAAAGGTACTTCTCGAACTCCTCCGGGAAGCGGCTGACCACCGCTTCCGGGTCGGGGGTCAGCGCGGCGTCGGTGATGAGGCCGAACTGGACATGGCCGGCGTAGGAGAAGATCGACACGCCCATGCCGACGTCGCCGGTCTGCGGCACCCAGAACAGCGACTGCTTCAGCGTGCTGCCGGCGACCATCAGGGGCTCGGCCGGGCCCGGCACGTTGGTCATCACCGCGGTCGCGCGGCTGAGCAGCAGGTTGAACAGCTGGTCCTGCACGACTTTCGGCAGGTAGCCGAGCGCGGCGAACAGGCCGAGCGTGGTGGCGGGCTCGTAGGACGTCTTCAGCTCCAGCATGCGCTGGCGCACCGTCATCAGCCGCTCGAGCGGATGCTCGATGCCGACCGGCAGCAGGACGCCGATGATGCCGAAGCGGTTGCCGAGTTCGGCGTCGCCCGGCTGGCGCAGGTCGATCGGCACCAGGGCGCGCACTTCGACGCCCTCCGTCTTGTCGCCCTTTTCGGCGAGGTAGCTTCGCATCGCGCCGGCGACGCAGGAGAGCAGCAAGTCGTTGATCGAACAGCCCAGCGCCCGGCTCACCGCCTTGACCTCCGGCAGCTTCAAGGGCTCGCACCAGGCGACGCGCTTCGAGCCGGTCGGCTTGCCCTTGAAGCGGGTCGGCGCTGTCGCTCGGCATGAAGAGCAGCCAGCCGAGCTCGCCGGCGACGCCCGACGCCGTCGCGCAAGAGGTTCGCGGCGCGCAACGGATGGCGCGCGAGGCCGAGCGCAGCGCCGAGCGGTCGAGGTCGAGGCCTTCGTTCCGGCGTTGATCGCGGCGACGACCGGCGCCATCAGGTTCTGCAGCCAGCCGTCGTCCTCGTCCGCCAGTTGCGGGCGGCGGTCCCTTTGCGCCGGGCCGTCGACCAGCGCCATCGTGACGCCCATCAGCGCCACGCCGTCGGCGATCGCGTGATGCATGCGGAACACCACAGCCGCGCCGCCCTCGTATTTTTCGACGATATGCACCGTCCAGAGCGGATGGTTGGAATCGAGGGGCTCCGAGGCGAGTTCGCTGACGAAGCGCTCGAGCGCCTGCTTGCCGCCGCGTCCCGGCAGCTTCATCCGCTTGATGTGGTGAGCGAGATCGAAATTCGGGTCGTCGCGCCAGTAGACGCCGGCCGGCGCGTACTCGACCTTCTGGCGATAGCGCCGGTAGCTCAAGAGCCCGTCGGCGATCTGTTTCTCGACCTTGTCGAGCGCGACCGGCCCTTCCAGGATCCAGACGCCGACGATCATCATCAGATTGGCCGGCCGGTCCATGCGCAGCCACGTCGTATCGACCGACGACATGCGCTCGCTGCGGGTCATGTTTCGCTCCCGGGTTTACTCCTCGTGAAACGGGCGAGACCCGTTTCGCCTTTAGGCAGATAAACCTAAGCGGCGGCGGTATGAATGCCGCACGATGACGCAGGAGACCTTTCGCCAACTGCTGCTGACCGAGCTCGACCGGTCGGCCGAGCTGAGGGCCCGCACCCTCGAGGACGCGGGCTTCGGCGAGCGGCGCGGCCTGTTGCGCGCTTGGCAGGCGACGCGGCTCGCCCGCACCCATCGGGACCTCCTGGAGAGCCGCCGCTTCCGCGACGCCGCGAAGTTCTTCCTGACCGATCTCTACGGGCCGGGGGACATGAGCCGGCACATCGAGGAGGTGCGCCGCATCGTGCCGGTGATGACGAACGTATTGCCGGATTCGGGCCTGGCGACGGTGGCGCACGCCATGCAGCTCAACGCTTTGTCGGAGAGCCTCGACGGGGCGATGGTCGAATGGCTCGGCGAAAAAGCCTCGGAAATCACCGACGCGCTCTATGGCGAGGCCTATCGCGCGGTCGGTCGCGCCGAGGACCGGGAGCGGCAGATCGACCTGATCGACCTCCTCGGCCAGGCCCTCGACAAACTGACCCACGTCCGCTTCATCGGCACGACGCTGAGGGTAATGCGAAGGCCGGCCCAGCTCGCGGGCCTCGGCGAATTGCAGGCCTTCCTCGAGCGCGGCTACGCGGCCTTCGGGTCGATGCGAGGGGGGGCGGGCGATTTCGTCTCGATCGTCGCCGCCCGCGAGCGGGCGATCTCTCGGGCGCTGTTCGCCGGCGACGACGAGGCTTTGCGGCGCCCGGCGGCGTCTTGAGGAGAGCGAGCAGGTTCCCTGCGATCGCCTAAAAGCCTCGCGATTCCAGGCTTTTCCAGCAAAATTCCCTACTCGGCGGAACAGGGATATATCGGGCCTGACGCGCCGCCTGTTCGGCGGTTTCCCGGCGCAAGTGAAAAGGCTTGAGTCCGACCCGACGGGACGTCACGATTTCCGCTCCCGACGAGGCCCGACATGCCGACATCCCCCGAGAGCTTCAACCTGGCCTGGCATTGCCTCGGCAGGCAGGCGGCCGAGCGCGGCGGCAAGACGGCGCTCATCATCGCCGACGGACCGGACGCTTTCCGCTCCTGGACCTACGCGGAGCTCGACGGCATGGTGCGCCGACTCGCCGGCGGGCTCGTCGCCAGCGGCCTCCGGAAGGGCGACCGGATCCTGATACGCGCCGCCAACGACATCGATTTCGTGCTCGCCTTCTTCGCCGCCGCGGCGATCGGCTGCGTCGCCCAGCCCGCCTCCCTGATGTTGACCGCCGAGGAAGCTCTGGCGCTGGCCGCCAATTCGGGGGCGACGGCGATCTTTCTGGGCGAGGCCGAGCCTGAGGAGCGGGCGCTATTCGCCCATCTTCGGGTTTTCGATCGGCAGGAAACGCGGCGGCTCGCCGCCGAAGCGCCGCCCGCCGATTACGCGCCGACTGCGCCGGACGATCCGGCCTATCTCGTCTTCACCTCGGGCTCGACCGCCGAGCCCAAGGGCGTGCTGCACGCGCATCGGGTGGTGATCGGCCGCCGGCCGATGGCGGCCGACTGGCTCGGGCTCGCCGAGCACGACATCGTCCTCCACGCCGGCAACATCAACTGGACCTACACCCTCGGCGTCGGCGTGCTCGACCCGTTCGCGGTCGGCGCGACCGGCGCGCTCTACGCCGGGGAGCGCAATCCCGCCGTCTGGCCGAGCCTCATCGAGAAGACCCGCGCCACGATCTTCGCCGCCGTGCCGAGCCTATACCGGCAAATCCTCAAGTACGGCGATCCGTCGGCGCACGGCCTCTCCCGACTGCGCCACGGCGTCTGCGCCGGCGAAGCGCTGTCGCCCGATCTGCTGGCCCTTTGGCGCGAAGCGACCGGCACCTGGCTCTACGAGGCCTTGGGCATGAGCGAGATCTCGACCTATGTTTCGAGCCGCCCCGGCGAGCCGATCAGGCCCGGCTCGCCGGGCCGGCCCCAGACCGGCCGCCGCGTCGCCGTCCTTCCGGTCGACGGCGGGACGGATCCGCTGCCGCCGGGCCGGATCGGACTGCTCGCGGTCCACCGCAGCGACCCCGGCCTGATGCTCGGCTACTGGAACCGCCCGGCGGAGGAGGCCGCGGCCTTCCGCGGCGAGTGGTTCATCGGCGGCGACCTCGCCGAATTCGACGCCGACGGTTTTGTCTGGCACCGGGGCCGCAACGACGACATCATGAACGCCTTCGGCTACCGCGTGTCGCCGTTGGAGGTCGAGAAGGTCCTGGCGTCCCATCCCGACGTCGCCGATGTCGCGGTCGCCGAGCGCAAAGTGGCGGAGGGCGTTTCGGCGATCGTGGCTTTCGTCGCGCCGAAGCCCGAGAGCGCGCCGGACGAAGCGGCGCTTCTCGCCGATTGCGCAAACCATCTCGCCGCCTACAAGCGGCCGCGCAAAGTCGTGTTCGTCAGCGAGATCGCCCGCACCGCTAACGGCAAGGTGAGCCGAAGAATGCTGCCGCAGGTGATGTGAGAATGGAAGCTATGGCGAGACCGAGAGCAAGAGATCTTATTGTCTGCATCGACAACGACGGCTACCCGGCGTCGCTGGAGAAACGAAAAATCTACGTGGCTCTCCGGGATAAGGACGCCGAGAAGCACGGGCTCTTGCGGATCATCGATGAATCGGGAGACGTTTATCTGTATCCCAAGACGCTGTTTCGTTCGATCGACTTGCCGCTGTCCGTCAAAAGAGCGGTCTTGGCCGCAGCCTGAGAGCGCTCAATGATGTGGCGCGTTTTGCGGACGTGCAACCCGACTTGGGCCGAAGCAGCGGGCCACACCCCATCCGGCGCCATAGGCCCGTCGAAAGACGGGCATCCTCGCAACGCCCTATGTCGCCACATTCCCCCAGCAAACTGGCTACCATGCACACATCTGCGTAGCCTCGAACGCGCAAGCGGAAGTTGTGTTCATTCGAATATCAGACGGTTGCGGCACCCCTTCTCCACGAAGTGGGGAAGGTGTCGGGCGAAGCCCGACGGATGGGGTGTGGAAAGAAGGAATGCGTCGTCGAAGGCTCGCTCTTGTGGTCGTGCAAAGACTGCCGGCTTCAAAGCAGCGGCCCACACCCCATCCGGCGCTCCGCGCCACCTTCCCCAGCACGCTGGGGAAGGAGTTCACGCGGCGATTTGAGATATGTAATGCCGTAGCGTTTTGAACCGAACCCTTTACCCCTGCTGCTGCCCTGCGCCCAGCGCTTTCGCGAACGTCTGCCTGAGCTGGTACTTCAGAATCTTCCCCGTCGCGTTGCGCGGCAGCGCGGTCACGATCTCGAGCCGCTTCGGCTGCTTGTAATGCGCGACGCTGTCTTCCGCGAAGGCGCGCAGCTCCTCGATCGTCAGCGACTGGCCGGCTTTCAGCGCGGCGACGGCCACGATGCTCTCTCCCCATTCCGAGTCCGGCTCGCCGATCACCGCCACCTCGGCGATCGCCGGATGGCGCATGAGGGCGCTCTCGACCTCGGCCGGGTAGACGTTCTCGCCTCCGGTGATGATCATGTCCTTGATGCGGTCGCTGATGGTGAGAAACCCGTCCTCGTCGAGAAAGCCGGCGTCGCCGGTGCGGAACCAGCCGTCCCCGTCGATCGCCTGCGCCGTCGCCTCGCGCAGATTCCAGTAGCCCGGCGTCACGTTCGACCCGCGCACCAGGATTTCGCCCTGGACGCGGGGAGCATCGATCGTCGCCCCGCTCGAATCGACGATCTTGAGCTCGACGAACATCGCCGTCTTGCCGGACGAGCCGACCTTGCTCAGCGCATATTCCGGCGCGAGGAAGCTCACCATCGGCGCCGTCTCCGTGAGCCCGTAGCCCTGCTGCATCGAGACGCCGCGGGCGAGCCAGGTCTTGAGCAGCGGCAAGGGAGAGGGCGCGCCGCCGACGATCAGCACTCTGAGCGACGACAGGTTCGTCTCCGCGAAAGCGGGATGATGCGCCATGAACAAGAACATCGCCGGCACGCCGAACATCGTCGTCACCTTGTTGGCCGCGATGTCGGCTAGCGCGCGGCCTGGGTCGAACGTCCGGTGAAGCACGACCAGCGCGCCCTTCTGGAAGACGGCCAGCGTCGTGACGTTGAGCCCGCCGATATGGAAGACCGGCGCCGCCGTCAGCGTCACGTCGTCGGCCAGGCAATCGATCGCGTGCATGCCGTTGGCGTTGTTCCACCAGATGTTGCCATGAGTGAGCATCGCGCCCTTCGGCCTTCCGGTGGTGCCGGAGGTGTACATGATGAGCGCGACGTCGTCTTCGCCGACCCGAACGGCGTCCGTCGGCGGCGCCGCGCCCTCGGCCCAGTCCGCCTCGTCCTCGGCGAACAGAAAGGCCTTGAGCGAGCGAAGGCCTTCCAGTTGCGGCTCGATGACGGCGCGATGGTCGGAATCGACGATGAGGGCGCTCGCGGCGCAGTCTTCGATCATGAAGGCGAGCTCGGGGCCGGTGAGACGGAAATTGAGGGGCACGAAAATCGCCCCGAGCCGCGCGGCGGCAAACATGACGAAGAAGAACATCGGCTGGTTGAAGCCGAGAAAGGCGACGCGATCGCGCCTCGCGATGCCGAGCGCCGCGAGCCTGCCGGCACAATCCTCGATCGCCTGCTGCATGTCCGCATAGGTCCAGTCGCGCCCTTCGAAGCGCAGCGCGACGCGCTCCGGCGAGCGCAGCGCGCGCTGGCGGAACCAGTTGGCCAATCCGATGTCCGGGGTCATGAGGTTCTCCTTTTTATTCTTGTTGGCTTATCAGTTTGCGGTGAGCTTATTTCACGACCAAGGGCGCCAAGGACCACAAAGCGACTTCAAGTTGAGCCCTGCGGCTCACTCGGCGACAGGTGGCGGAACGCCCTTCGCGTCGGCTGCGGCCTTCTGCGCCGCCTTCGCCCGCTGGAAGGCCGGCCGCTCGCGCAAGAGCGCATAGTAGGCCTGCAGCGCCGCCGGCGCCTGGTCGAAGAGGCCGATATATTTCAGCACCATCAGCGCGTAGCCGATCGAAATGTCGGCGACGGTGAAGCGGTCGGCCGCGGCATATTCGCGCCCGGCCATCAGGCTTTCGAGCCCCTTCAGGCGCCCGAGGGTCCAGCGCGAATAGTCTGCGACGGCCTGCGGCAGCCGGCGCTCCGGCGGCTCGAGCTGGCTGTAGCGCAGGACGATCGTCTGGGGAAAGGTCAGCGTCGCCTCGCCGAAATGGAGGGCGTTGAGATAAGACGCGTAGCCCGGCTCGTGCGGCCGAACGCTGAGCGGCGGCCCGGAATAGCACTCGGCGAGATATTGGCAGATGGCCGCCAATTCGGTCATCCGCACGTCGCCGTCGATCATGAGCGGAATCGTGCCGAGCGGATTGATTTGCAGATATTCGCGCGCGAGATAGCGCGGCGGAAAGGGCAGCATCTCGAGACGGTACGGAACGCCGACCTCCTCGAGCGCCCACAGCGCACGGAAGGAGCGGGCGTCGACGCAGTGCCAGAGGGTGATCATCGATCGCTTCGCGCCGCTTTGTGTCAGAAAAGATACCAAGCTCTGTCTGCCATGCAGCGACTGCTTCTGTCATGCTGCGGGTAGCCCGTGGTCAACAGCACGGCGATAGTCAGGGCGGCGATCGACCTTAACCGGTCGGACGCTTTCGACCTTGGTCAACCCTGGCGGACGTGCGTCGAGACGCCCCATGTGTCGGCGACCGTGTAGCCTTCTGGAAACGGATCCTCCGGATCGAGGAAATAGGTCATCATGCCGGTGAGCCAGGCGCGTCCAGCGATTTCTGGAATGATGGCCGGTCGCCCGCCGCAGACGGTCTCGGCCGCTATCCGCCCGTCGAAACGCGAGCCGATGATGGAGAGGTGGGAGAACGCCTCGCCGACTTTCAAAAGCCCGCGCGCGTGAAGCGCCGCGAGACGGGCCGAGAGGCCCGTCCCCGTGGGGCTGCGGTCGGAGCGGCCGGGAGAGACGATGCAGGTGTTTTTGGCGACCGTCCCCGCGCCTTCGAAGGGCGCGTTGAACTGGACGATGGAGACGCCGCGAATCTCCGGGTTCTCGGGATGGACTACGTCGAATTGCGCCCGGGCGGCGCGGCGCACCTTCTCCCCGAGCGCCGCGAGGTCGCGCGCCTCGTCGGGCCGTATCTCGAAGCCCAGCGCCGTCGCGTCGACGAGCGCGTAGAACATGCCGCCGTAGGCGACGTCTACCGCGACCGTCCCCACGCCTTCGACCTCGAGCGGCGCGCCGAGCCTTTCGGCGAAAGAAGGCACGTTGCGGATCGTGACGGAGCGCACCCTCCCGCCCTCGCATCGCGCGGTCACGTCGACCGGGCCGCCGGGCATGTCGAGCCGAAGGCGGGTTTCCGGCTCCCGCATCGGCGCCATCCCGGTCTCGAGCAGCACGGTCGCGACGCACATCGCGTTGGAGCCGGACATCGGCGGATATTCGGTCGGCTCCATGATGATGGCCCCGGCCACGCAGTCCGGCCGCTTCGGCGGAACGATGAGGTTCACATGCCGGGCGACGCTGCCCCGGGGCTCGCAAATGAGGAAGCGCCGGATATGGTCGCAGTCGCGTTCGAAGGCGCGCATCATCTCGAAGACCGAGGCGCCTTGCGGCGGCAGAACGCCGCCGACGATCACGTCTCCGATCTCGCCCTCCGCATGGCAGCCGACCAATGTGATTTGACGGGACGATATCATGCGACTTCCCTGGAGAGAAACCAAACTCGGCCGATGCCGGGCTGGGGTGATGCAACCAAAAGACGCCCGGTTGACTTTGATCAATCCGCCGAGGCCGGAATCTGTGATGGTGGGGCGTCAGATAGGGCGTAACCTCTAAGACGTAAACACGCGGGTCTTTCTGCCCATCTGAGAGTTCGGGCCGGGGCTGGCGGTTTGCCCCGGCCCGACTTTTTGGCGCGTCGGTCATCGCGCCGACGAACGATCTCGGCGCATTGCGGCGAAGGCGTCATTCCAAGTTCGCCAGCAGGCCCGGGCGACGCTGTCTCACTTCGGCGCGAGATCGAGCCCGACCCCCTTGTCAACGAACTGCAGGGTATAGGCCTTCTTGTAATCGTCGCGGCCGTCGACGACCCCGGCCGCGGCCATCTTGTCGAAGAAATCCTTCCAGCGCGCATCGGTCATCGCGCCGATGCCGAGCTTCCGCGTGTCGCCGGAATCGACCACGCCTTTCTCTTTCATTTTCGCGATCGAAAAGGCGATCTGGTCGTCGTTGATGTCCGGGTTATCCGTCTTGATCAGCGCGTTGGCCTTGGAATTGTCGCCGTAGAGATAATGATACCAGCCGATCGCCGAGGCGTCGACGAAGCGCTGCACGAGATCGGGGTTCTTGTCGACGATTCCGGTGCGGGTGACGATCAGGGTCGAATAGGTGTCATAGCCGAAGTCGGACAGCAGGAACACGTTCGGCCTGAAATGGCCCTGCTTCTCGATCTCGTGCGGCTCGGCGGTGAGGTAACCCTGCTGGATCGATTTCTTATTGGCGATGAAGGGCGCGGAATTGAAATTGTAGGGCCGGATGTTGTCGTCCTTGAATCCGTAGGCGGTCTCCAGCCAGGCGTAGAACGTGTTGATGGCGCCCGCGCCGACGTACACTGGCTTGGCGTTCGGCAGATCTTGCCATCGGTCGAGCCCGACGCCCGGATGGGACATGAGGATCTGCGGGCTCTTCTGGAAGTCGGCGGCGACGGCGATCAGCGGCAGCTTGCCCTCGACAGAGAGGAAATTGCCGATCATGTCGCCGCCCATGAAGAATTCGATCTTGCCGAACAGGAGCAGCAATGCGCCGTTCGCCTGCGGGCCGCCGGGCACGATCGTCACGTCGAGGCCGTATTTGGCGTAAGTGCCGTCGGCGACCGCCTGATAGAAGCCTCCGGCCTCCGGGTCGGCGAGCCAGTTCGTGCCGAACTTCACCTCGTCGAGGGCGAAAGCGGGTCCGGCCAAGCCGATAAGCCCGGCCAGCGCGGCAAGCGTTGCAACCCGCATCCGAGGCGCCCCACAGTGATTCGACCGCGCCAAACGGCGGCGCTCCTCCAGTCTCGCGCCTTTCGCCTTTGAGGGAAAGCCCGCCCGTTGCGGCCTCTCTCGCGTGAAGCCCGGTCAGGCAGCCAATCGCCGGCTGCGGCCAAGGCCCTACCCCACCGCCATCAAACTCGCATTCCCTCCCGCCGCGGCGGTGTTGGTCGCAATGGACACCTCCTCCGTGAGCTGGGCGAGGTCAAAATCCTCGCCGGCGGCGAGGCGCTCGGGGGTCAGCGCCTGGAGGCGGACGATCGGGCCGGGGCGAACGGCGAGGCGGCGCACGGCGTCGGCGAGCCCCTCGGCGCCGCCTTCGAACAGAACGCCGGCGAGCGCCGGCGCCTCGAGGGGGAAGAGCGACATCGTGATGCGGTGGGAAAGTTCGGCCGGCAGCCCTTTCAACGCCCTTTCCTCGCCCGGGCTCACCACCGCATCGTTGCCGCTCGCGAGGATGGCGCCGATCTCGATGAGCGCCGCGCTGCGGCTCGTCGCCAGCGCCGCGATCCTGCCGCGGCGGCGGAGGGCATAGACGTTGCGCTCGCCGACCGGGCCCGCGAGCTCGACGCGCGCCCCGAGCGGCGAGCGCGAGGCGAGGCCGACGCAGCGTTCGGCTTCCTCGGCATGACCCGAGGCGCGCAGCCAGTCGATATAGACGCGCAGCGCGCGGAGGGCGGACGGAGACCCCTCGAGCCCCGCGAGCGCCGCATGCGGCGTCTCCGCGACCAGGCGCGCTAGGTAGAGCGGACCACCGGCTTTCGGGCCGGTGCCCGACAGGCGCGCGCCGCCGAACGGCTGCACGCCGACGGTCGCGCCGATGATGTTGCGGTTGACGTAAATGTTGCCCGCTTCGATCCGCTCCACGACCCGCCCGATCGTCTCGTCGATCCGCGTGTGCAGGCCGAAGGTGAGGCCGTAGCCCACGGCGTTGATCGAATCGATCAGCTTGTCCAGACCCTCGCGCCGGTAGCGCAGGACGTGCAGGACAGGACCGAACACTTCGCGACCGACGTCGGCGACCGTGTTCACCTCGATCAGCGCCGGCGCGACGAAGGTCCCGCGCGCCGCCGCTTCTTCCGGCAGTTCCGCCCGCGTCACCGCGAAACCGCGCCCCCACATCGCCTCGATATGGGCGTTGATGCCGTCGCGCGCCTCGGCCGTGATGACCGGGCCGACGTCGACCGAGAGCTTTCGCGTGTCGCCGACCTCGAGCTCGGCCATCGCTCCCTTCAGCATCGCGAGCATGCGGTCGGCCACATCGTCCTGCAGGCAGAGGATTCTGAGCGCGGAGCAGCGCTGGCCCGCCGAATCGAAGGCGGAGGACAAGACGTCGGCGACCACCTGCTCGGGCAGGGCCGACGAATCGACCACCATCGCGTTCAGGCCGCCGGTCTCGGCGATGAGCGGGATCGGCGCGCCGGCGGCGGTCAGCCGGCCGGCGAGCTCTCTCTCGATCAGCCGGGCGACCGGCGTCGAACCGGTGAACACCACGCCTTGCACCCGCGGGTCGGCGACGATTCTCCCTCCGACCTCACCGGCGCCCGGCAGGAGCGCGAGCGCCTCTGGCGGAACGCCCGCCGCGTGCAAAATTCTGACCGCCTCGGCGGCGATCAGCGGCGTCTCCTCGGCGGCTTTGGCGACCACCGCATTGCCGGCGGCGAGCGCCGCGGCGACCTGGCCGGTGAAGATCGCCAGCGGGAAGTTCCACGGGCTGATGCAGGCGACGACTCCGAGCGGCGCCGGCGCGCCGGGGCCGAGAATGCGGACCGCCTCGGCGGCGTAAAAGCGGAGGAAATCGGCGGCCTCGCGCACTTCGCCGACCGCGTTGGGGTAAGCCTTGCCCGCCTCGCGCACGACGAGGCCGACGAGTTCGTCGTTGAGCTCTTCGAGCCGGTCGGCGGCGCGGCGCAGGATCGCCGCCCGCTCGTTCGGCGGAACGGCGGCCCAGGCGGGCGCGGCCGCAGCGGCGGAGGCGATCGCGGCAAAAATCTCGTCGGGGCGGGCGTAGCGCGTGACGCCGACGACGTCGCCGCGATCGGCCGGATTGGTGACCGGTTCGAACTCTTCGCCGGGAGCCGCCCCGGGCGGCGCGGCCCGGCGCGCCACGCGGGCGCCCGCCTCGAGCCCTGCGCCGAGTTTCGCGAGCCGCTGTTCGTTGGAGAAATCGAGCCCGCGCGAGTTGAGGCGCTCTGCGCCGTAAAGATGCCGGGGGAGCGCGATCCCTGGGTGCGGCGCGCCGACCGGCTGGATCTTTCGCGCCACCGCGACCGGATCGGCGACGAGCTCTTCCACCGAGACGCTCGCGTCGGCGATGCGGTTGACGAAGGAGGTGTTCGCCCCGTTCTCCAAGAGGCGCCGCACGAGATAGGCGAGCAGCGTCTCGTGCGAGCCGACAGGGGCGTAGACGCGGCACGGCCGGTCGAGTTTTTCCCGGCCGACGACTTCCTCATACAGCGGCTCGCCCATGCCGTGCAGGCACTGGAACTCATATTGGCCGCGATAAAAATTCGGCCCGGCCATCGTCATGACGGAGGCGAGCGTCTGGGCGTTGTGGGTGGCGAATTGCGGAAAGACCGCGTCCGGGGCGGCAAGCAGCTTGCGCGCGCAGGCGAGATAGCTGACGTCGGTGTGGACCTTGCGGGTGAAGACGGGGAAGCCTTCCAGCCCGTCGACCTGGGCGCGCTTGATCTCCGAATCCCAGTAGGCGCCTTTGACGAGGCGCACCATCAGCCGGCGGCCCGAGCGCCGCGCGAGGTCGACGAGAAAATCGACGACGAAGGCGCAGCGCTTGCCGTAGGCCTGGATGACGAAGCCGAGGCCGTTCCAGCCGGCGAGATCGGGGTCGAGGCAGAGCGCTTCCAGAAGGTCGAGCGACAGGTCGAGCCTCTCCGATTCCTCGGCGTCGATGTTGAGGCCGATGTCGTAGGATTTGGCCAGCGCGGCGAGATGTCTGATGCGCGATAGGAGCTCGCTCATCACGCGCGCGCGCTTGATGCGCTGGTAGCGCGGATGCAGGGCCGAGAGTTTTATCGAGATGCCGGGGCCCTCGTAGATGCCGCGCCTGTGCGAGGCGCGGCCGATGGCGTGCACGGCGCGCTCGTATTCAGCGAGATAGCGCGCCGCGTCCTCGGCGGTCGTCGCCGCCTCACCCAGCATGTCGTAGGAGAACGTGAAGCCGCGCGCCTCGCGTTCATGGGCGGCGTTGATCGCCTCGTCGATGGTGCGGCCGGTGACGAACTGCTCGCCCATGAGGCGCATGGCGACGTCGACGCCCTTGCGGATGATCGGCTCGCCGCTGCGCGCGATGAGCCGGGTCAGCGCGGCGCTCAGCGTCTGCTCGCTGGTCGTCGCCACGAGCCGCCCGGTCAAAACGAGGCCCCAGGTCGCGGCGTTGACGAACAGCGACGGGCTCGCTCCGACATGGGCCCGCCAGTCGCCGGGCGACAGCTTGTCGCGGATCAGCGCGTCCCGGGTGGCGGCGTCGGGAATGCGCAACAGCGCCTCGGCGAGGCACATCAGCGCCACGCCTTCCTGGCTGGAGAGCGAATATTCGTAGATCAGCCCCTCGACGCCGCTCGACCGCGTTTTCGCGCGCAACTTCGTCGCCAGGCTGCTCGCCAAAGCCTCGACCTTCTCGGCCTGATCGGGCGGCAGCGCCGCGAGGGTGAGGAGCGGCGGCAGGCATTCCGGCTCGGGCCGCCGGTAGGCCGCGGTGATCGCTTGGCGCAGCGGAGACTGGACGAGGACCTCGGAGCGGAAGGCGGCGAAGGGGTTGGCGGACATGGGGCAGCGGTCTTTCGGGGCGAACGACGGCAGGACTATCGGCGAGCCTAGTCCCGGCCGCCGCTCTTTCCTACCGCCTGTCGCGACGCGCGACGGCCGGCTGGATTAAATCTCACACGAGTACCCTGGCCGCTGTATCGCCGAAGGGCGGACAGCCATTCACCGAACGCCGGGAACGGCGAAGGGTTTCGGACACCGGCCTTCTGCGGGACGGTCGTGCTCATGAGGCCTTCCGTTCGAATTGCTAAGATCGCGAATCAGGCTTCGGAGGAGCGCTATATGGATGCCGAGAGAATATTCGTCGCCAAGCGGGTGCAAACCCACGGTCCCGAATGGGACGTGGCGTTCAAGGCCATCAGGCGGGCCATGCGATTGGCCGCGGAGCTGAACAAGCTCTCCTTCGACGATGCTCCGAAAGTGAGAGAAATATTCAGCGAACTGACCGGTCGAGAGGTGGACGACACGTTCGTGCTCATACCGCCCTTCTATTCAGCCTATGGCTTGGATATTCGGGTCGGTCGCAGGGTATCCATAAATCAATGCTGCACGATCTATGATATGGGCGGCGTTGACATCGCCGACCAGGTCATGATCGCGCCGAACGTGAACATCATTACCACAGGTCACCCGCTGGGACCTTCCCAGCGACGGGCCTACCTCGAGGCAAAGCCGATCGTAATTGAAAAGAATGTTTGGATCGCGACAGGAGCCACCATACTTGGTGGCGTTACAGTGGGCGAAAATTCAGTCGTCGGAGCCGGAGCAATCGTCACCAAGGACGTTCCGCCGAACAGCTTCGTGGCGGGCGTCCCCGCTAAAATCATTCGTTCGCTTGAGGAACGCTCCAATGGATAATTCTTGAGAATTTGCACGCCGTAAGCTGCGTGCGGGTTGAAGGGGTCGCGGTTGCGACATAACGTAAGATAGACTATTTTAAGTAGACCTTCTGGGATCACGCAACTGTTCTCCAGCGTTTTTCTGAACAGGAGATTGAAATGACGAGGAACACGTCCATCGTGCTTTACGTTGCGCTGTTGATTGCCGTTATCGTTAGTATAGATTTACTGTTCTTCAGGAATAGATTGTGGGAACGGTTGATGGTGAACATTGGCATTGTCTTGGTGTTTGCCGCCTTCTATCTGAGATTCCTAAAGAACCTCTAGGCTATGCGCCGCGGCGCCAGCCGGTCGCCTTTAGGAAAGCAGCACATGCGGTAGAGGACACCGAAATACGGGGTCGCCGTGCATTTCATGATGCAGCCGAGCATGGTCTACGAGCACCCGCTCTGGGGCGTCGGACTCTTGGCGGGCGCCGCAGCATCAGCGCGATCGTGCTCGGATTGGCCGCCAATCAACGCTGCAACGGTGGTTCCCAGGAATCCGCCTGCGACCACGTCGCTGAGGAAGTGAGAATCTCCCGCGACCAGCGCCACCGCGATGGCCGTGACTCCCGCTGCGTATAGAGCGCTTTCCGATCATATTGGATCGTCATTGCGAGGAGCGAAGCGACGAAGCAATCCAGCCGCTGCGCAGCAGCCGAGATTCGATCCGACAGCAGGCGATCCGCGATATATCACTCGAAAATCCCAAGGGGCATTTGGTTGCCTTCATCGGTCCGACCGGCGCCGGCAAGACCTCGCTTGCAGACCTTGTCCTGGGACTGTTGGTCCCCAGCTCGGGCCGGATCCTGGTTGATGGACGCAATTTGCGCGACAACCTGGCGAGCTGGCAGCGAAGCATCGGATATGTCGCGCAATACCCGGGGCCCGCAGCCGGGGTCGGTCAGCGCAACCCGGCGTCGACGAGAAAACACTGCTTGGTGATCATTTCGCTGTCGTCGGCCGCGAGGAAGAGAGCCAGCCGCGCCACGTCCTCCGCCATTAGGCTGCGGTTGATGCATTGGAGCTGGCGGAAGTTTTCGATGTCCTCTTCGCTCATCCATAGGCGCCGCTGGCGCTCGGTGATCACCGCGCCCGGCGCGATGGCGTTGACGCGGATGTTGTCCGGCCCGAACTCGCGCGCCAGGCTCTTCGTCAGCCCGACGATTGCGGCCTTGGCGGCGGAATAGACCGACATGCGGGCGAAGCCGATCATCCAGGCGGTCGAGGAGAAATTGACGATCGCTCCGCCGCCGATTTCGCGCATCGAGCGGCGGGCGATCTGGGCGGCAAAAAACTGATGCTTGAGATTGAGCGCGATCGCCCGGTCCCAGTCCTCCTCGCTGACCTCGTCGGCGTCCTCCCGTTCGTCGTTCGCCGCGTTGTTGATCAGGACGCCGATCGGGCCGAGCCGCTGACGGACCTCCTCCATCGCCGCCTCGAGCGAGGCGATGTCGGTGATGTCGCAGTGCTCGAACAGGGGCGCGGGGCCGGAGGCGCCGAGCCTGGCGACGAGCGCCTTCGACGGCTCGGTCTGGATGTCGACGAAGGCGACGTTCGCCTTCTGCCCGACGAAGGCCTCCACCATCGCCGCGCCGATCCCCGATCCGCCGCCGGTGATGAAGACGACCTTGTCGAGCAGGGAGGGATAGCGGGCGTAGGACACTGCGGCCTCATTAATTTCGGCTGCCGCCAGTTTAGCAGGCGCCAGAAAGAGCGACGCTGCTTTAATATTGCAGAGGCGAAAATTTCTAGGCCCTTATAGCATTAGCAGTTGGCAGAGTTGGTCGCAGATCAGCCTTTCGTCTTTCCGTCATGGCCGGGCTTGACCCGGCCATCCATGCGATTCGGCGCTTCCATCCGTAGCACGTTCGCAAACGCCGGAGAAAAAACCCATAATTTGCAGTCCGTTGCAACTAAAGCGTACAACGAGATGCAGTTTCTGCCGCACAACCGCGTGGGTGGCCGGGACAAGCCCGGCCATGACGGTGAAAGAGGCGCCCGGGAATTTGCCTCGTTTACGTTTGAATTTGACGCTTGCGCCTTGAGTGCCGATGATTGGAGGCGGAAATCGCCACGAGCGGTCCGGTCGAAGATGACCTCGACCATTGAGCCCGCGCAAGAAGCCGCCAGCGGGACCGGCGCATCACGAGCGCAGGAAGACGTCCGCCGGCTGGCTTTTCGACCGCTCGTAACGGTCAGGGTTGTCTTTGTCGTTGATGCGCCCATGAATGGAAATCGTGTCCTGTGGAGCGAACGCATCGCCTACGGGATCGGCCGTCGGCTTCGCCACAGACGGAGTAGGCCAAGCGCTTTCGGGCGAAGCGCCGGGCCCGTGTCCGGAAGCGACGCTGTCGACCCTCTCGGCGTTCAGTCAGGCCATGGCAGGCGGCTGCGTTCCGCCTGCTTCTGAGCCTCGCGCGCCGCCTTGAGCTGGGCGCGCGTGTACATGAGCGCATGTTCTGCGAGATCGCGGCTGTCCTCCCACAAGTTGCGCCAGATGCCGAGAATGCCTTCGAGCGGCTGACCGACGACCCGTGATGAAAACGATTCGAAGGTGATTGGCCCCTTGTAGCCCGACTTCACCAGCGCGCGGAACACGCCGGCGAGGTCGATGGAACCCGAACCCATGTAGCCGCGATGCGAATCGCCGGTGTGGAAATAGCCGAGGTAATCGCCTGTTTCCAGGATCGCCTGCTGGATGTCGGATTCCTCGATGTTCATGTGGTAGACGTCGAGGTGCACCTTTACGTTCGGAGCAGCGATCCGCTTGCACATGTCGACGGCCTGAGAAGCTGTATTGAGCACATTGGACTCGTAGCGGTTCACGACCTCTAGCCCGAGCGTGATGTCGCTCCTCGCAGCGACTTCCGCCACGCGCTGCAGCACTTCGGCCGAGCGCTTCACGCCTTCGGGCGTGGTCGGCTTCGTGTACTTCTGGAAGGCGGATTCGAGAATGCCGCAGACGTGGGTGGCGCCGACGTCCCGCCCCATCGCGATCGCCCGCTCCAGTTTGGCTTGCCCGCGCTTCTCGTTCTCGCGGTCGTTGCTGGAGATGTCCTCATTGGCCTCGAGCCCGAGTGAGGCGGTGCAGCCGATCCGGGCCTTCTCGAGCTGACGACGGGTGAAATCCACGTCGATCGACTTCGGGTCGAGCGCGGCGAGCTCGATCAGATCGAAGCCCACTTCGGCCGAATTGCCGATCGCGCGTGCGCACTCGTCGTTGCTCCAACCCTTCGCCCATACGAAGGCGTGTACGCCTAGCTTATTCATCCGATCTCTCCTTCACACCCTACGCTTGTTGCCTCTATCGCTTCGCCATCGATCCGTCGACTTCGCGTCGCGTCAGCGGCGGGCGAGCATCATCTGCAGAAAGCGGCTGGCCCAGACCGACCGCACGACCGGTTTTTCTGGGACGAAATTGCAGCGGCCGCCGGGCGCGTCTCTGGAAGATTCGCTGCTCCCCGCGTCGAAATCCGCTGTTCCGTCGAATTTTTCCGCTGTTCCGCCTGCAGCCGCGCTTTTAGTCAAGGCCTTGAAGTGAGGGCGTTATTGCGCGAGAAGCTGCGGCCCGCGCGGCCGATTTGGCGAAATCCGCTGTCGCGGTAGGGACGCGCATTACTGCGCGCCCCCCGCACAGAACCGTACGTGCGGCTTTCCCGCATACGGCTCCCACCTCGGGTGTCTGACGGCGAACCGCTGCTCCGGCCAGGGATGGAGGATACGGGCTTCGGGGATGTGTTGGGCGGCGAGTTGCTTCAGCTCATTCCAGCCCGTGCGGTCCTTCTGACTGCGCCTTCTGAGGGCGCGTCGCCAGAGCCAGAGCACGGAGTCCCGGAAGCCATCGACCGCCCGAATGTTGGTCGGGACGGCGTGGTAGTTCATGAAGCCTCGCACCACCTGCCCCAGCCACTTGCCGGTTTCCGGCAGCGGCCGGTGCATGCGCACGCGCAGCTTGTCCTTCACCTCTTTGAGCTTCGCCCGCACGCGGTCGCGGCGGGATTTCCTGTGAATCAGGAACTTGCCCCGCCGCGATTTGCCGCAGATGAAGGTGAAGCCCAGGAAGTTGAAGGTCTCCGGTTTTCCGAGGCCGCGGGTCGAGCGATCGGCCGCCGCATGGCGGCCGAACTCGATGATCCGGGTCTTGTCCGGGTGGAGCGCGAGCGCAAACGCCTCGAGCCTCGCCCGCATCGCGTCGAGGAAGCGCCGCGCGTCGGCCTCATGCTCGAAGCCGAAGACCAGATCGTCGGCGTAGCGCACGATGATCATATCTCCCTTGGCTTCGCGCTTGCGCCATTGCTCGGCGAACAGATCGATGACGTAGTAGAGGTAGACGTTGGCGAGCAGCGGCGAGATCACCGACCCCTGCCCCGTCCCCCTTTCGCTGACCGTCAGGACCCCGTCCTCCAGGACGCCCGCCTTCAGCCATTTCTGGATCAGGCGGAGGATGCGGACGTCGCCGATCCGATGCTCCAGGAAACGCATGAGCCATTCGTGGCTCACCGTGTCGAAGAACGAACGGATGTCGGCGTCCAGTATCCAGTTCACCTTCCTCTTGCCGATCCCGACCACCAGCGCGTCCATCGCGTCATGCGCGCCGCGCCCGCGGCGGAACCCATACGAGAACCCGAGGAAGTCCTCCTCGTAGATCGCGCTCAGCACCTCGGCCACCGCCCTCTGGACGATCTTGTCTTCCAGGGCGGCGACCGCCAGGGGCCGCTGCTTGCCGTCCGCCTTCGGGATGAACCGCCGGCGGGAGGGAAGCGGATGATACGGTCCCCCTTTGTGCACCCGATCGCAGAGATCGGCGAGCCTGCTGTCGAGATCGGTCTCGTAGTCGCGCCACGTCAGGCCGTCCACCCCCGGAGCCGCGTCCCGCTTCAAAGCGTGGAACGCTTCCCGGAGCCGGTCGACGTCGACGTGGTGCAAGAGCGCGGTGAACCGCGTCTCCTTACCTTGCCTTGCGGCTTGTCGTACGCGGTCCAAGCCCTGTGGCGCGCCGTCCCGTCCCTGCGTCCGGAGCGTGCGTTCCTGTCCCGCGTTCCCCTCGGCCCCCGCCCTTGGCTCCACCAACTCCGCCGCCGGTTGCCCGACTTTGTTCGCTGGCTTCATCGCTACTACGGCGGGGCCCGACTTCTCACCCCCGTTCATCATGCGCTTCGGCTCTTCAGCCTTCCGCATGCGGACCAGACGGCCAATGGCCTGTGGCCGGGCGTGAGATCTCCCAGGTTCCGACGCGATCCTTTCGTGCGTGATCTGGCCTTAGACCCCGGCAGGGCGACAGCGCCTCGCATAACGGCGCCGCACACGTGGCCTTCGACGAAAAACACCGGCTCGGCCCCTGCGACATTCAGGATTTCGTGGCTCAATCCCACACCCCACACGATTGCTGTGTACGCTTCACCCCTGCCGTCGCCGGCAGACGCGCAACACTCGCTAGCAGGCGGGCGCTACCCCTTACCTGCGCCGGACTTCCACCGGCTGGATCGCGCCAGCTTCCCTGGCGCACGTTTTTACCGCTGTTACCAGCGGATCCGGCCAGGCCTTCACGCGGTCGCCAATCTTTGAAATCGAGGAGCGCGACCTACCTCGCCGGGCCCTTCATCAGCGCCAGCAGCCCCTTGAGCAGGGTCGCAGGGCTCGGCGGGCAGCCGGGGATGACGAGGTCGACCGGGACGACGCTGGAGGCGCCCCCCGCCACGGCGTAGCTGCCGGCGAAGACGCCGCCGTCGGCCGCGCAGGCGCCCGACGCGACGACCCATTTGGGCGCTGGCGTCGCGTCGAACGTGCGCTTCAGCGCCTCGCGCATGTTGTGGGTCACCGGGCCGGTCACCAAAAGCACGTCGGCGTGCCGGGGCGAGGCGACGAAGCGGAAGCCGAACCGCTCGAGGTCGTAGAAGGCGTTGTTCAGCGCGTGGATCTCGAGCTCGCAGCCGTTGCAGGAGCCGGCGTCGACATGCCGGATCGCGAGACTCCTGCCGAGCGCCCTGTCTGCCGCTTCCGTGACCGAGGCGGCGAGCGCGGCGAGTTCTGGATCGTCTTCGCCCGGCGGGTCTTCCGTCACCGGCGGCCGGAGGCCCTGCAGCAGCGTGTTGCGCATTTCAGAGGTCGCATCCTGAGTAGGAGCAGTTGAAGGACTTGTTGCATAAGGGGAAGTCGGCGACGATATTTCCTTCGATCGCAGCCTCGAGCAGCGGCCAGTGGAACCACGAGGCGTCGCGCAGATGGCAACGCGCGACCGTCCCGTCCGCAGCGAGGCGTACGTGCGCGAACACGTCGCCGCGGAACGCCTCGACGAGCGCAAAACCTTCCACTGGCGCGCCAGGCGACGGAAGCGCGGCGCGGACTTGCCCGCCCGGCAGGCGCGCCAGCATCGTCTCGATCAGGTCCAGGCTCTCGCCGACCTCCTCGATCCGGACCCAGATGCGCGCGTTGACGTCGCCCGCCCGCCGGGTCGGAACCTTGAAGCCGAGAGCATCGTAAGGCGGATAGGGATGATCGCGGCGCGCGTCGAAATCGCGCCCCGAAGCGCGCCCGACCACGCCTCCGGCGCCATACGCGCGAGCTAGGCCGGCCTTCAGGACGCCGGCGCCGGCCGTCCGGTCCTGGAGGGAGGCGGTGTTGTCGTAAAGCTGGACGAGCTTCGGAAAGGTCTTCCGGATCTCGCGCAAGAGCATGACAATCGCCTCGGCCCCGTCGGGAGCCAGATCGACCGCGACGCCGCCGGGAGCGACCGCGTCCATCATCAGCCGATGGCCGAACGCGGCTTTGGCGGCGCGCAGGGTCCGTTCGCGCAGGATCCCGGTGTGGGCGTGCATCAGGGCGAAGGCCGCGTCGTTACAGATCGCGCCGATGTCGCCGAGATGGTTGGCTATGCGCTCCAGCTCGGCCATGATTCCGCGAAGAAGTTGCGCACGCGCCGGGGCCTCGGTCCCGAGCGCCGCCTCGACCGCGCGGGCGAAAGCGACGCCATAGGCGACCGTCGAGTCCCCGCTGACCCGCGCCGCCAGAACTGCGGCGCGTTCGACGCCGGCCCCGCGCATGAGGGCGTCGACCCCCTTGTGCACGTAGCCCAGCCGCTCCTCGAGCCGCACGACCGCTTCGCCCCCGGCATGGAAGCGGAAGTGGCCCGGCTCGATGATTCCGGCGTGCACCGGCCCGACGGGGATCTGATGCAGCCCCGAGCCTTCGGCCTTGAGGAAGGGATAGGCGTCCGGCGCGCCGTCGTGCGCCCGCGCGCGTCCGAGCGGATGACGCAGAGGCCAGCGCCCGTGATCGAGCCAGCGCCGGTCGTCGGCGGCGCCGATCGCCTCGTAACCGAACAGATCGCAGGCCGATCGCTCGAGCCGGCTCGCCGGCGGGTGAAACCCCGCCACCGAAGGAAACGCGCTGCCCGGGCAGGCGATGTCAACGATGGCGAGCCTGTCGTTCGACTCTCTCAGCGCCATGCGCATGCGGCCTTCGTCGCCCCACAGGCTAACGAGGTCGGCTTCGCCCGCCGCGAGCTGCAGCGCGCTGTCGCGCCAGGGGACTTCGCCCTCGAGATGGATCGGCGGCTGCGCGCTCATGGCGCCCTCACCGCAACAATTCCGCGACGTGCTGGAACCACCTCACGAGCGGGGGCGGCAGATAGACGCCGGCCATCAGCACCAGGGCGAAATGGGCGAGAATCGGCAGGGCGGAGGACTTGGCCTTCGCGGTCGGGCCGGTCGGCGCGCCGAACGCCATGCCCTGCATCCTCAGGACGAGAGCTCCGAGCGCCACGAGAAGGCCGAAGGCCAGCAGCAGCGCGAGCCACGGGGCCCGCTCGAAAGTCGAGCTCACGATCAGGAACTCGCTCATGAAGACCCCCATCGGCGGCAGGCCGACGATGGCGAAGACGCCGAAAACGAGGCTCCAGCCGAGCAGTGGATTGGTCACGGTGAGGCCGCGGATGTCGGCGATCCGCTGCGAGCCTTTGACCTGGGCGATCTGGCCGACGGCGTAGAAGATCGCGGACTTCGTCAGGCTGTGCATGGCCATATGCAGGAGCGCGGCGAAATTGGCGAGCGGCCCGCCGATTCCGAACGCGAACACGATGACTCCCATGTGCTCGATCGACGAATAGGCGAACATGCGCTTCACGTCGCGGCGCCGGTAGAGCATGAAGGCGGCGAACACGACCGAGACGAGGCCGAGCGTCGCCATCAGCGGCCCCGGCGCGAGCGCGCGCGCGTTGGCGTCGAGCAGAAGCTTGAAGCGAAGCACGGCATAGAGCGCGACATTGAGCAGGAGCCCGGAGAGCACCGCCGAGATTGGCGTCGGGCCTTCGGCGTGCGCGTCCGGCAGCCACGCGTGCAGCGGCGCGAGGCCCACCTTCGTGCCGTAGCCGAGCAGCAGGAAGACGAAAGCGAGATCGAGCAGCGACGGATCGAACGCGGCGACGTTCTGAATCAGGCTCGTCCACAGCATGCCCTGAACGCCCTCGCCGACCACCGGGCGGGCCGCCATGTAGACAAGGATCGTGCCGAACAGCGCGAGCGCGATGCCGACGCTGCCGAGGATGAAATATTTCCACGCCGCTTCGATCGCCTCCGGCGTGCGGTAAATTCCGACCATCAGCACCGTGGTCAGAGTGGCGAGCTCGATCGCCACCCACATCAAGCCGATGTTGTTGGCGGTGAGCGCGAGGTTCATCGAGAACAGGAGGAACTGATACATCGCGTGATAGAAGCGCAGATGGGTCGCCGTCAGCCGGCCCGTCTCGATCTCATGCGCGATGTAGGTCGCGCTGAACACGCTCGCGGTGAAGCCGACAAAGGTGTTGAGCACGACGAAGACGACGTTGAGATCGTCGACCAGGATGTAGGCGTTCGGCGGCGGCGCCGCGACGAGCAGCGAGGCCGAGGCGAGAAACGTGACCAAGGCGGACGCCACGTTGAGCGCCGCCGACAGCCGGTAGGACGGCAGGGCGGCGAGCAGCGCCGCGGTCGCCGCCGGCAGCGCGAGAATGACCAGGGCGGCGTTCGGCGCTGCGGTCATCGCCGGTCGCCACGAAATCTGTCGAGCGCCTGCGCGTCGACCGTCTCGAACCGTTCGGCGATGCGGAAGAGGAAGACGCCGATCACCACCAGCGCCACCAGCACGGAAAACGCGACCGAAATCTCGACGACGAGCGGCATGCCCTTGGCGCCGGCCGCCGCGAGGATGAGCCCGTTCTCGAGCGACATGAAGCCGACGACCATCGAGACGGCGTTGCGGCGCACCACCATCATCAACATGCCGAGCAGCACGACCGACAAGGCGAAGGCGAGGTCCTCGCGGGCGAGCGCGTCCGCCTCGCTGGCGATCCGCAGCATGACGACTTCCGACAGCGCGACCAACGCCAGTCCGACCAGCATGGTCGGCCCAACCCCCACGACGTTCTCGACGTCCCGCTCAATCCCGAGCTGGGCGATGATGCGATGAAGTGCGACCGGGATGATGATCGCCTTGAAGGCGAACGCGATCAGGGCGGTCACGTAGAGATGGTCGGCGTCTTGCACGTAAGCCTGCCAGGCCACGGAGAGCGACAGCACCACGGCCTGCAGGGCGAAGACGTTGAGCAGCGCGTAAAGGCGGTCCTGGTATAGCAGCATGAAGCTGATCAGCACCAGGCCGCCAGCCAGGAGATGAGAGACGTCGAAGGCGAGGCCCTTCATTTCAAGGTCCTCGAGACGAACAACAGCAATGCGCCCAGGAAGCCGAGCATCAAGGCCGCGCCGACGAAGTCGGGCACCCGGAAGACGCGCATCTTGGCGATGCTCGTCTCGAACGCCCCGAGCGCGACGCCCGCGATCATGAGCTTGAGGAGATAGGCCAAAGCGCCGAGCAGGCGGTCAGCGACGCTTGCGTCCGCGATCGCGATGCCCCAGGGGACGAAGACGCACATGACGAGCGAGACGTAGAGCACTAGCTTCAGCATCGCCGCGAGCTCGATCACCGCAAGATGGCGACCGGAATATTCGAGGATCATCGCCTCGTGCACCATGGTGAGCTCGAGATGGGTCGCCGGATTGTCGACTGGGATGCGCCCGTTCTCGGCCAGCGCGACGATGATCAGCGCAACCAGGGCCATGCCGAGCGATACACGCAGCCCGACGAAGCTCGAAGCCATGTATGCGGCGACGGTCGACAATTGGGTCGAGCCGGCGACCAGCGCCAGCGTGAAGACGATCACGATCATCGCCGGCTCGGCGAGGGCGCCGAACAGCGCCTCGCGGCTCGACCCGATCCCGCCGAAGCTGGTCCCGACGTCGAGCCCGGCGAGCGCTAGGAAAAACCGCGCCGCGCCCAGGAGCGCGACGATGGCGATGAGATCGGCCGACCAGGAGAACAGAAGCCCCGTCGCGAAGGTCGGCACGAGCGCTGCGGCGACCCAGGTCGCGGCGAACACGAGATAGGGCACGAAGCGAAACAGCCATGAGGCGGTGTCGGCGACGACCGCCTCCTTGCGCGCGAGGCGGACGAGATCGCGATAGGGCTGAAAGAGCGGCGGCCCCCGCCGGCGCGTAAGGCGCGCCTTGGTCGCGCGCACGACTCCGGTCAGCAGCGGCGCGACTGCGATGACCAGCGTCATCTGCAACAGCTGGAAGACGAGATCGACGATCAGGGCCATGACGCGAGCACGACCAGAAGGGCGACGAGCGCGCCGAAGACGACGCCGAGATACTGGCGAATGGTGAGGAACTGCAGGCGGTCGAGCCTCGTCGAGGCACGCTCGATCGCCCCGACGAGTGGTTTGTAACCCGCGTCCCAGATCCTGTCGCCGAGCGTCAGGTCGAAGCGCGCCGGCCGCGTGTCGCCGGGGGCCGGCATGTCGATGCGCTCGCGGACGTCGAACGCGACGGCGCCGAACACCCGTCGGATCGGCTGCGCGAAGCTCTCCGCCGAGTATTGCGTCGCAGGCGACGGATCGGGGAAGCCGCAATCCCAGGCGGGGGCGCGCCGCAACGCCGCGGAGGCGAAACGGTGGATGAAGCTCGCCGTCAGTGCAGCCGACATGGCTATGAACAGAAATACGAGGAGCCCGTTATAGGAGCTCCGGCTCTCGGCGACCGGGGCGATCGACAGCCAGGCGATCGAGGATTGCGTCGGCATATGGCCGCCGATGACGGCTTCAGTCGCCGGGCTGACCGCGTCGATCGCCTGCCCCGGAAAAATGCCGGCGAGAAGGCAGAGCGTCGCGAGAATCGCCATCGTGGCGAGGGCGAAACGATCGGCTTCGCGCGCCCGCTTCGCCGCCTCCGTTCGAGGTCGTCCGAGAAAGGTTATGCCGAACGCCTTGCAGAAGCAGGCGGCGGCGAGCGCGGCCGACAGCGCCAGCACCGCTCCGACCGCCGGCGCCAGGATCTTCAGCACCCACGACGGCAGCACCGGGCTCAACAATATGGCCTGAAAGGTCAGCCATTCGGAGACGAAGCCGTTGAACGGCGGCAACGCCGAAATGGCGACGCAACCAACCAGGAATACGAAGGCCGTTCGCGGCATGTTGTGAATGAGGCCGCCGAGGTGGTCCATGTCGCGCTCTCCCGTCGCCGACAGCACGGCGCCGGCGCCGAAGAACAGCAGGCTCTTGAAGAGAGAGTGGTTGAACGTGTGCAGCAGGCCGGCCGTCAAGGCGAGCGCGGCGGCCGCCGGCATGCCGAAGACCTGGAACCCCAGCGCGAGCCCGAGACCGATAAAGATGATGCCGATGTTCTCGACCGTATGGTAGGCCAGCAGGCGCTTGAGATCGTGTTGCATCAAGGCGTAGACCACGCCGAGCAAAGCCGTCGCGGCGCCGACCGCCAGTACCGGTACGCTCCACCACCAGGCCGCCGGTCCCGCCAGCCCGAAAACGATCCGGACGAAACCGTAGACGGCGACCTTGGTCATCACTCCGCTCATCAGGGCGGAGACATGGCTCGGCGCCGCGGGATGGGCGAGCGGCAGCCAGACGTGCAGCGGCGCGATGCCCGCTTTCGAGCCCGCGCCGATCAGGGCCAGCATGAAGGCGAGGCCGGCGACGCCGGCCGACGGGCTCGCCGCCCGCATGGCGTCGAAGGCGTAGCCGCCGGCGGGGCCGGCCAGCAAGGCGAAGGCGAGCAGCAGCGCGACGGTGCCGAAACTCGCCATCAGGAGGTAGACGTAGCCGGCGCGGGCGTTGTCGTCCTCGCGGTGATGCGCCATCACCAGCGCCCAGGAGGAGAGCGACATGAATTCCCAGGACAGGAGAAACGTATAGGCGTCGTCGGCGACGAGCACCAGATTCATGCCCGCGAGAAAGGCCGGGAAGAACGGCAACACACGCTCAGGCGCGCGCTCGGTGCGGCCGTAGCCGAGGCCGTAAAGGCTCGCCGCGGCGGCGCCGAGGTTGACGACGACGAGAAAGAAGGCCGACAGCGCGTCGACGTGAAACCGCGCCCCGATCCACGGGAGGCCGAGCGGCAGGACGAGCTCCCCGCCTCTCGCTCCTCCTAGGAGCTCGATCAAGGCGAGGGCCAGCAAAGCCGCCGAAACCGCCAGCGCCCCGCCGTAGACGACCGGGCGGCCGACCGGGCGCCGCCCCGCGCACGCTCCGGAGACGGCGAGCGCCAGCAAAGCCGCGTCGCCGGACAGAAACAAAACCTCCGCGCTCATCCCAGCGCGTCGATCGGCCTAGAAACCCGACGCCTGCTCACCCTGGCCCCAAACGAATCAGATTTTGTAGTCCACAATTCCGACCGTAGCAGAAACAACGCCCGTCAAGCGACGCTCTTCAGGAGCGCCAAAAGGTCGCGGTGCATGACCTCGTTGCCGCAGCAGATCGAGCCCGTCTCGAGGAAGTCGGCTTCGCCGTCGCAGCCGGTGACGAAGCCGCCGGCCTCCCGAACCAGCAACGAGGCGGCGGCGATATCCCAGGAGTTCAGGCCCCGCTCCCAGAAGGCGTCGAACCGACCGGCCGCGACGTAAGCCAGATCGAGCGAAGCGCAGCCGAGCCGTCGCACGTTGACCACGCGCGCCATCACCGCCGCGAGCTCGGCCTTGAAGCGGGGATGCTGCGCCGCCTTGCCGAGATGGGGGATGCCGCAACCGAACAGCGCCTGCGACAATTCAACGCGGGCGGCGACCCGCAGACGGCGATTGCCGCCGAAGGCCCCCTGGCCCTTTTCCGTCACGTACATGTCGTCGTCGGCCGGGTTGTAGATGACGCCGGCGACGATCTGGCCTTCCCGCTCGAGCCCGACCGAGATGGCGAAGATCGGGATGGCGTGCAGGAAGTTGGTCGTGGCGTCGAGAGGATCGATGTGCCAGGTATGGCTCTTGTCGGTCCCCTCGACCCGCCCGGCTTCCTCCATCACGAAGCCGTAGCCGGGGCGCGCCTTGGAAAGCTCTTCGTAGAGCGTCTTCTCCGAGCGCTTGTCGGCGAGGCTGACGAAATCGCCCGGCCCTTTCATCGACACCTGCAGCTGCTCGATCTCGCCGAAGTCGCGTTTCAGCGCGCGCCCAGCCTTGATCACGGCGTTGGTCATCACGGTCATCAGGGCGGAGCGGATCATGGGGACTGTCCCGTTGCGCGGGCGGAGCGAGCGGACGTTTAGAAGATGGGCCGCGCCGAGGCAACCTTTCAACCGGCTCAGTAGAGCTAGGCAACGAGACGCCTGGCGCCCGCGCGGTAGGCTTCGTATTCGGCGCCGAACGTCTCACTGAGGAGGCGTTCCTCCGACTCGATGCGGGCGATGACGACGGGCAGCGTGAGCGCGGCAATGACGAGGCCGCCGCCGGCGCGAGCCTAATCTGACCCGCTTGCAAATCCTCATGGATCGGTCATCACTTCCGCGGGGACCGAGTTCGAACGAGGAAAGATGCTTTCCGACATTGAAATCGCGCGCGCGGCTCGTCTGCGTCCAATAGGTGAAATCGCCGCCAAGATCGGGATCCCCGAGGAAGCGCTCTATCCCTTCGGCCGTCACATCGCCAAGCTCGAGCCCGCGTTTCTTTCCGGCCTCGCGGACCGCCCCGACGGAAAGCTGATCCTTGTCACCGCGATCAGCCCGACGCCGGCGGGCGAAGGCAAGACGACGACCACCGTCGGCCTCGGCGACGCGCTGAACCGCGTCGGCAGGAAGACGGTCGTCTGCTTGCGCGAGCCTTCGCTGGGCCCCTGCTTCGGCATGAAGGGCGGAGCCGCCGGCGGCGGCTACGCCCAGGTCGCGCCGATGGACGCGATCAATCTTCATTTCACCGGCGACTTCCACGCCATCACGAGCGCCAACAATCTTTTGGCCTCGATGGTCGACAACCACATGTACTGGGGCAACGGGCTCGGGATCGATCAGCGCCGCATCGTCTGGCGCCGCGCGCTCGACCTGAACGACCGCGCCCTGCGCGAGACGGTGGTTGGCCTAGGCGCGGGCAACGGCTTTCCGCGCGAGGAGGCGTTCGACATCACGGTCGCGTCCGAGACGATGGCGGCGTTCTGTCTCGCGGCCGATCTCGCCGATCTCGAGGCGCGGCTCGGACGCATGATCGTCGGCTATCGCCGCGACTGGCGGCCCGTGACCGCGGCCGAGCTCAAGGCCGAAGGCGCGATGACCGCGCTGCTCAAGGACGCGCTCCGGCCCAATCTCGTGCAGACGCTCGAAGGTTCGCCGGCGCTGGTGCACGGCGGTCCGTTCGCCAACATCGCCCACGGCTGCAATTCGGTGGTCGCGACCCGCGCCGCGCTCAAGCTCGGCGACTACATCGTCACCGAGGCCGGATTCGGCGCCGATCTCGGCGCAGAGAAATTTTTCGACATCAAGTGCCGCATCGCCGGGCTGAAGCCCGCCGCAGCGGTGATCGTCGCGACCGTGCGGGCGCTCAAGATGCACGGCGGAGTCGCCAAAGACGCGCTCGGCGCGGAATCGCTGCCGGCGCTGAAGGCCGGCTTCGCCAATCTGGCGCGCCACATCGCCAACCTGCGCAAGTTCGGCGTGCCGGTCACAGTCGCCGTCAACCGCTTCGCCAGCGACACCGAGGCCGAACTCGATTTCCTGACGAAGGCGACCGCGGCCGAATTCGGCGTCAAGGCCGTGATCTGCGACCATTGGGCGCGCGGCGGCGCCGGCTGCGAAGACCTGGCGCACGCCGTCGCCGGGCTCGTCGATCAGGGGACCGCTGACTTCCGGCTGCTTTATCCGGATGCGATGAGCCTGTGGGAGAAGACGCGCACGATTGCTCGCGAAATCTACGGCGCCGACGACGTCACAGCCGACGATTCCGTCCGCGCGCAGTTTCGCGACCTGGAGGCCCGGGGGCGGGGGAGCCTGCCGGTCTGCATCGCCAAGACCCAATATTCCTTCTCCGACGATCCGTCCCTCCTCGGCGCGCCGAGCGGACACCGGCCGACAGTCCGCGAAGCGCGCTTGCGCGCCGGCGCCGGCTTCGTCGTCGTGCTGATGGGCGACATTCGCACCATGCCCGGCCTGCCGCGGGTTCCCGCGGCGGAGCGGATCCGCGTGGTGGATGGCGAAATCCACGGCCTCTTCTGATCGCCAGGAAACGTTCAGCGCGGAGCGGGCGCGTCCGTCCGTATCAGCTTCTCGTCCTTGAGGCCCGCTCCGCGCGGGCGCAAAACGCGCTCGATGCGCGTCATGCCGAGTGGCCGCTGCGGACTTCCCGTGAGTCGTCGCCGTGGGCGATAAACCTGCGCAAACGCCAGAGGTAGGGATGACCGAGCGATCTCGCTTCGAGGTCAGCGAGGATTCTCTCGAGAGCGGCCCGCGACGCCGGCCAATCGTAGGCGCCGTCGTCCAACATCCTCTGCGCGTGAACAATCACCCGGTCTACGATCTCGACAACCACATTGGTCATGGCGCGTCCCACGTCATCTCGCCCGCGCGAGTTCCCGTACTGGCCGCGGCAAACCGGGCGCCGTTGACGTCAGGCGGAATCGTATCGATTTGAGGCAGGCGCCGTTGCGTCCTGGCGCGCGACGCAAGCGGCGGGCGCGCCAATGCGGGAAGGGCGATCGGGACGACCGGGGCTCGGCGCCGGCTACGCTGGGACGCGCTGGCTGTAGCCCAGCCGCTCGTTGAGCCGTTCGATCAGGCTTTGCGCGGCTTCGGCGATCGGCGTCCCCGGCGGGAAGATCGCGTCGACCCCGGCTTCCCGAAGCGGCGCGAAATCTTGTTCCGGAATGACGCCGCCGACCACGATCATCGCCTCCCCCATCCCGGCCTTGCCGAGCGCGCTCTTCAGCGCTGGCGCCAACGCGAGATGGCCGGCGGCGAGCGACGAGACGCCGACGATATGGACCTTCCCCTCCGCCGCGAGCGCCGCCACCTCCTCGGGCGTCGCGAACAGCGGCCCGATCCTCACGTCGAAGCCGAGGTCGGCGAAGGCCGAGGCGATGATCTTCTGGCCGCGGTCGTGTCCGTCCTGTCCCATCTTGGCGACCAGGATGCGGGGAGGGCGCCCCTCGTTCTCGGCGAAGGCGCGGGTCATCGCCATGATCCGCTCGTTCGCCTCGGCGGCGGGTCCCGACTCGGCGAGATAGACCCCGGAGATGGCCCGGATCTCTGCGACATGGCGGCCGAACGCCTTCTCCATTGCGAGCGAGATTTCCCCGACGGTCGCCTTTGCGCGCGCCGCTTCGACAGAGAGCTGCAACAGGTTGCCCTTCCCGCGCGCCCCCTCCGTCAGCGCCGCGAGCGCCGCCTGGGTTTTTCCTTCGTCGCGCTCGGCGCGCAGGCGCTTCAGCTTCTCGATCTGCGTCGCGCGCACGCTCGCGGCGTCGACCTTGAGCACGTTGAGCTCGCGCTCGACGGTCGGCGGGAAGGCGTTGACTCCGATGACCGTCTGCCGGCCGGAGTCGATGCGAGCCTGCGTTCGCGCCGCCGCCTCCTCGATGCGGCGCTTCGGCAGGCCCTGCTCGATCGCCTTGGCCATGCCGCCGAGGCTCTCGATCTCGTCGATATGGGTCTGCGCCCTGGCCGCCAGTTCGGCGGTCAGGCGCTCGACGTAATAAGAGCCGCCCCAGGGATCGATGATGCGCGTCGTGCCGCTCTCCTCGATGAGGAACAGCTGGGTGTTGCGCGCGATGCGGGCTGAGAAAGGCGTCGGCAGCGCCAGCGCCTCGTCGAGCGCGTTGGTATGCAGCGACTGCGTGTGCCCCTGCGTCGCCGCCATCGCCTCGATCTGGGTGCGGATGATGTTGTTAAAAGGGTCTTGCGCGGTCAGCGACCAGCCCGACGTCTGGCTGTGGGCGCGCAGCGGCAGCGACTTCATCGACTTCGGCCCAAACCCCTTGACGAGCCCCGCCCACAGCTTGCGCGCCGCGCGGAGCTTCGCGACCTCCATGAAGAAGTTCATGCCGATCGCCCAGAAGAACGACAGGCGCGGCGCGAACTGGTCGACGCTCATTCCGGCGGCGACCCCGGCGCGCAGATATTCGACCCCGTCGGCGAGCGTATAGGCGAGCTCGAGATCCTGCGTCGCCCCCGCCTCCTGCATATGGTAGCCGGAGATCGAGATCGAGTTGAACTTCGGCATGTGCGCCGCGGTGAAGGCGAAGATGTCGGCGACGATTCGCATCGAAGCGGCGGGCGGATAGATGTAGGTGTTGCGGACCATGAACTCCTTCAGGATGTCGTTCTGGATGGTCCCCGACAGCGACCCCATCGGAACGCCCTGCTCTTCCGCCGCCACGATGAACAGCGCCAGAACGGGCAGCACCGCGCCGTTCATCGTCATCGACACGCTCATCGAATCGAGCGGGATGCCTGAAAAGAGCGTCCGCATGTCATAGATCGAGTCGATCGCGACCCCGGCCATGCCGACGTCGCCGGCTACGCGCGGATGATCGGAGTCGTAGCCGCGGTGGGTCGCGAGGTCGAAAGCGACAGAGAGCCCCTTCTGGCCAGCCGCGAGATTGGCTCGATAGAACGCGTTCGACTCCTCGGCCGTCGAAAAGCCGGCGTACTGGCGCACTGTCCAGGGCTGGTTGACGTACATGGTCGGATAGGGGCCGCGCAGATAGGGCGGAAGTCCGGGCCAGTCGTGCGAAAGATCGAGCCCGGCGCGATCGCCCGGCCCATAGAGCGGCTTGACGTCGATGCCCTCGGGCGTCGTCCACAAGCCCGATGCGGCGGCGCGCGGCGGCGGCGAAGGGGCGGCGAAGGGCGTTTGAGAGAAATCGGGAATTCGGCTCATCATTTTCTTCCGCGCCGCTCAGGCGGCGATGCGTCGATATAGACCTTGCAAAGCCGTGATCGCGTCGCCGCCGGAATGGATGAAATCGTCGACCCCCGCCGTGCGCAACGCGGCCTCCGCCTGCCCCGGGCGTCCGGCGAGGCACAGTCCCCTGATCCCCGCCGCCTTGACCGCCCTGGCGCAGGCTTCCGCCTGAACCGTATAAGTCTCGTCGTCGCCGCACAGGCAGGCGATCGCTGCGCCGCTCGCCTTGATGCCGGCGACGGCATCTTCGACGGTCGCGGCGGCGCCGTGATAGACCGCCTCGATGCCGCCAGCCTCGAACCATTCGCGCATGAAGGCGACGCGGCGCCGGTGCGCCGGCTCTGGGCCGAGCGCGACGAGATAGGCTTTTGGCCGCGCGCCGGTCGCCTTGAGAATGGCGTCCGACCGGTCGCGCAACGCCTCGAACGGCTCTGCCAGCCGCATCGGCGCGAGCGCGCGCGCGGATAGGGCGACCTTCTCGCGCTCCGGCGCGCCGGGCGCCAACTCGGCGGCCGTCTCGTTGAGATCGGGGTGGGCGCTGATGCCGGTGATCGGCGTCTTGAGCCGCGCCGCGTCTCGCTTCAACACCGCGGCGCTCTCGCCGACCTCACGTTGGAACGCCCCGTCGGCGAGCGCGACAGGCAGGCCGCCGCGCGCCTCGATCCCTTGAAAGATCGTCCAACTCTTGTCGTCGAGCGCCCTTGTCAACGCCTCGAACCCGCCGGCCCCCGCGGCCGGATCGGCGACGAAGCCGAGATTGGATTCGCGCAACAGAATGAGCTGGCCGTTGCGGGCCAGACGCCGCGCGAGACTGTCCGGAAGGCCGGCGGCGAGCGTGTGCGGCAGGACGGTGACGCTGTCGGCGCCCCCGAGGCCGGCCGAAAAAGCCGCAAGCGCCCCGCGCATGACGTTCACGTAAGGGTCCCGCGCGGTCATCATCCGCCAAGCGCTCTCCGCCTGGACATGCGCCTTCCGCTGCTCGAGGCCGCAGGCCTGCTCGATCCGAGCCCATGCGATGCGAAGGGCGCGGAACTTCGACAGGGTGACAAACTCGTCCGCGTCGGCCGCAAGGCGGAAGGCGATCATGCGGCGCGCTTCGTCGAGCGGCGCGCCTGCGGCTTCGAGCGCCCGCAAGAGGCTGACGCCGGCGCCGAGCGCGAAGGCGAGCTCCTGGCTCGGCGCCGCGCCCGCCGCATGAACGCTACGCGCGTCCGCCACGAGGAACGGACCGGCGTAGCTCCTGGCGCGAAGGGAAAGCGCCGCATCGACATAAGGCCTCGTTTGCGCCGCCGAATCGGCTGGAAACGACCCCCTCGCCGCGGCGGCGAAGGGATCGAGCCCGAACGACACCGCGCAGTCGATGGGCTGCGCGCCGGATCGCTCCATCAGGGCGGCGAAGCTGAGGGCCTGGCCGGGCCCGTCCGGCCCGAGGTCGAGTTCGAAACATTGGCTGGCGTCGAAGCGGACGCCCTCGAAGGCCGTGTGCAAGGTCGCGGGATCGGATTTCTTCAATCCGAAGCCGTAGGCCCCGATTGCGCCGGCGAAAACGACCGCGAGGCCGTCGGCGCCCCCCGCGAGATCGTCGAGCGCCTGGGAATTGGCCTCGCCCGGGTTGGGATGATCGAGCCGGGCCATCACCCGCCACGGTCCCGACGGGCCCGACGGCTGCGCCCCGTCCGCAGCCGCATACAGCGGCTCGATGCGAATTCCGTCCGCCGTCCTCGACGCGAGGCTGTCGAGGCTCTTGCCCTTCAGCGCCGCCTCGGCGGCCCTGCGCCAATCGGTTTCGCTCCAGGCCGGAAAGACGCCCGCGTCCGCGCCCAAGGGCATACTCCTAGATGAACTGCGACAGCCCCGGGATCGAGGCGGCGATCTCGCCGACCGTCTGATCTCCCGCCACCTCGCGCGCGTAGGCGAACACTTCTTTGCCGGCCGTCTGGATTTGATCCATGCTGAGCCCGAGGCCCATGAGCTCGCCCCCGAGCGCCATCAGTCCCCCGCCGCCCATCGCGCCGGCCGCGATGCCCATCAGCCCCTTGAGCGAAAACCCCATTCCCTCGCCACCGGTCGGCGTGCTCGACGCGACGATCGCCTGCAACTCCGGCGCCTTTTCGAACAGATCCTTGACGGCGTCCTCGGAGGCCTCGCGCTGGATGAAATCGGCAATCAGGGCGACGACCTTGCGCGCCACCTCGGGAGACACGTTCGCCTCCTTGGCGACGCGGGCGATCACGTTATCCATTTGGGCTCCTCCGGATGCGCGGGCGCTACAGGCTGTGTCGCCGCTCGGGCGGGCAAAATCAAGCGCATTGGGGCATAGTATTTCGTAGGCGGGCGGAACGGAATGACGAAAGCGGCGAAAGCCCTGGACGCGAGCAGCCCCGTCATGAAAATTTCACATATCTAAAGAGCCTGGAATAAAAGCGCGGTCGGATAACCCGCATGGTGACGTGCGTCCTTATCCTCAAGACGTGCTGACGGTCTGAAAAAGTGAACTTTTGGCTAACCAGGCTATGCAAATGTTGCATTCCAGCCTCCTGTTGGCGCCTCTAGCCCGGGTGGCGACTAAGAACTATGTTGCATCGCAGCAAATCGATTTGCATCCGGGAACAGGAGATTATTATGACGAGCCTTAAGACCATTTCCCAAAAGCTGGCCGCGTGGCGGCGATACCGCGAGGCAGTCCGAGAGCTCAGCCAGCTTTCCGACCGCGAGCTCAGCGACATCGGCATCCGCCGGGGCGACATCGACCACATCGTCCGTGAGTCGGTGATGAAGGAAGCCGATTAATCGCTTCCGAATGAAGCCGGCCTGCGGGCGGCGTTACAGAAGGCGGCCCCGTCGGGGCCGCTTTTCTTTTGGCGACGCTCCGCCGACAAAACTCGTCCCCATCGACGATGACGACCGCCTTTCCAGAGATCCCGGCTGCACGCCTGCCATTGAGCTTCAGGAACGAGCAAATGGCGGCTCTATCGCAAGGCGGTCCACGAGCTCAGCCAGCTTTCCGACCGGGAGCTCACGAGCATACCGTCCGCCGTCGGTGGGAAGGAAGTCGCGTTATCGCGTGCGACTGAGAGCCGGCTCTTGCGGGAGGCGTTGGAAAAAGCCGGCCGCGTCGGGACCGCTTTTTTCTTTTTCCTCCCGCTTGACGCCCCGCCCGCTCTTTGTGAAGAAGCCGCGCCATGCGTCCCATTCACGTCATCGGCGGCGGCCTCGCCGGCTCGGAGGCGGCGTGGCAGGCGGCGGAAGCCGGCGTTCCCGTCGTGTTGCACGAAATGCGTCCCTTGCTCGGAACGCCCGCCCATCGAACCGGCCGTCTCGCCGAACTCGTCTGCTCGAACTCCTTCCGCTCGGACAATTCCTCGACAAATGCGGTCGGCGTTTTGCATCGCGAGATGCGGGCCATGGGCTCCGTCGTGATGCGGAGCGCCGACGCCAATCAGGTGCCGGCGGGCGGCGCGCTCGCCGTCGACCGCGACGGATTCGCGTCAGCCGTCGAGGCGGCTGTCCTTTCCCACCCGCTCGTCAGGCTCGAACGCGGCGAGATCGCCGGCCTGCCGCCGGATGACTGGGACAGCGTCATCGTCGCGACCGGCCCCCTGACCTCCGCCGCGCTCGCCGAGGCGATCGGCGCGCTGACCGGCGAGGGCGCGCTCGCCTTCTTCGACGCCATCGCGCCGATCGTCCACCGCGATTCGATCGACATGGACGTCGCCTGGATGCAGTCGCGCTATGACAAGGAGGGTCCGGGCGGCGACGCCGCGGCCTATGTCAACTGCCCGATGAGCCGCGATCAGTACGGCGCTTTCGTCGACGCCCTGCTCGCCGCGGAGAAGACCGAGTTCCGCGAATTCGAGGGCACGCCCTATTTCGACGGCTGCCTGCCGATCGAGGTGATGGCCGAGCGCGGCCGCGAGACCCTTCGCCACGGGCCGATGAAGCCGTTCGGCCTGACCAACGCGCATGCGCCGAAGGTCAAGCCCTACGCGGTCGTCCAGCTCAGGCAGGACAACGCGCTCGGCACGCTGTTCAACATCGTCGGCTTCCAGACCAAGCTCAAATACGGCGAGCAGTCCCGGATTTTCCGCATGATCCCGGGCCTGGAGAAAGCCGAGTTCGCGAGGCTCGGCGGCATCCACAGGAACACCTATCTCAATTCTCCGAAGCTGCTCGACCGCCGCCTGCGCCTAGAGCGCGCGCCGCGGCTGCGCTTCGCCGGTCAGATCACCGGCTGCGAGGGCTATGTCGAGAGCGCCGCCGTCGGCCTGATCGCCGGGCGGTTCGCCGCCGCCGAGCGGCTGGGCCGCGAGCTTTTCGCCCCGCCCGCGACGACGGCGATCGGCGCGCTCATCAATCACATTACCGGCGGCCACGTCGAGTCGATCGACGCCGGCCCCCGCTCGTTCCAGCCGATGAACGTCAATTTCGGCCTCTTTCCCCCGATCGTCGAGCCGCGGATCGATGAGGCCGGCAAGCGCCTCAGCGGCCCGGACCGGGGCATGGCGCGAAAACGGGCGCTGTCGGCGCGGGCGGAGCGGGACCTGGCGGCTTGGCTTGCGAACGCCTCGCAAAGCGTTCCGGTCACGGAGCAGGTTTAGGACGTCCTTTCGGGCCGGCCTCGCGGCAGCCTTCGCCGCGCTCAAGTCGAGGCCGCGGCTTCGTAGCACGCATATGAAACGAGCGCGGACACTGCGGTATCGCTGCCGGGAACCTGCGAAAAGGGCCGCTGTTTTTCGCAAAGTACGAAAGCCGGCCAAAGCCGGGGACATCATCGTCGAAGTTCCGATTGCATGATCTCCGAAGGCATGCCGCATACCGTCGGCCGGGCCCGCATCGCGGTCGCGCTCCGAGGAGCACGATCGCACCGGCCTCCATCGTGAATGTGGTCGACATTCAAAGTGGAAGCTCCACCGCTGATAATCTGCCGCAGGCGTCGATCAGCCTGTCCTGGGCCTCCTTGTCCCTGGCGACTGGGTTCGGGGCGGACGGCGCCTGATGGTAGAAATATTCCCCTGTCACGCGGGCGGCAGGCTCGTCGCTGACCGCGAGCCAGGCCTGTGTCAGGTGCGCCTTGCTCAAGTCGCCGGGCGCGCCGGGACCGCCCATGCGCGTCGCCACCCAGCCGGGTTCGAGGGCGTTCGAGCGCGCCGACGGCCAGAGGCGGGCGATGGCGAAGGCGAGCATCACGTCGTAAAGCTTGCTCTCCGCGTAGGCTTGCGACCCCAGCCAGGGCCGGCGGCTCCAAAGAAGGTCGTCGAGGTCGGGCTCGACGCGACGGTGCATTCCGGAACTCAGATAGATCAGCCGGTCCGGTCGTTCGATGAGGGCGGTCAGGACGTAGGGGGCGAGCACATTGACGGCGAAGACGTACGGAATACCATCCCCTGTATCCAGCCGTTTCGGCTCCCGATAGCCGACGCCAGCATTGTGAATCACCGCGTCAAAGCGGCCAAGCCGATTGACCTGATCGGCGACCGCCTTCATCTCTGCGACACGCGAGAGGTCGCCGGCGACTACGGCTTCGGCTCCAGGCGCGCTCTTCACCGCATCGTCGGCCCGGGCCTGGTTGCGGCCGTGAAGAACGACTCGATGGCCCTCCTCGATTAACAGTTCAGCCGCCATCAGCCCGAGGCCGGTCGATGATCCGGTGATGAAAACGCGGGCCATCATCATCTCCTTGGGAAATCCGCTGTAACGGAAACGCAGTCGCAAGGCAGACGGCGCCAGGCGGGCCTACGATCAGGAGGCTCGACTTCGTCGCCAACGTGGGGCGACGGCCTAGCGGGCGGCCGGCTAAGCAAGGCTAGAGCGGGTTTCGATCGGCTGGAATCGTCCCTCACCATGATGCGGCTGGACCTGACGACCCTCCATTTCATTCTTGGCGACAGTCCAACGCAGACCAGCCCTGCCTTTTCGAGCGTTCCGGCAAAATTGTTCTTTTTTTGTTCAGCATATTTCAGGAACTCCGTGTCAAGCTTGTTTTGTCGCCGCGCCTTGACGGCCCATGGCAGGCGAGGCCGGCATATGACGCGGACGCAGACACGCTGCATTGTGGCCTTAGGCTTCGCGGAGACCGTATTCGGTTCAACAGAAGAAATCGCGGTTCGTCCAGTCGGCAAAAATTATTTTCCCTCGGCGTCGCTCGTAAGCCTTTGAAAAGCCCGGAATCGGACGAAGAAATCCAAGGAAATCCAAAGGAATCCAAGCCGTCTTCCTTGGTTTCTTTGCTGTTCCTCTGGGAATAATTTGGTTTGGCTTGGGAAAAATTTGGTCGTGTAGCGCCTCATCCTTCGGAAAATTGGAACACGCTTTTCAGCACCGCTCGAAACGTGGCTTCGGATGTGTGAACGCCGCGGGGCTTGCGGCGCCGAAGCCTACGACCGGCTATGAACGCGGTGGGAACGGCTCCGCCCCTCACACGGTCATGCGCGCCCGCACTGCCCTCTCGTCCATCTCGGCGCGGGTTCCGGAGAGCACGATCGCGCCGCGGTCCATCACCGCATAATCGTCGGCGATGTCGCGCGCCCATTCGAAATATTGCTCGACCACCAGGATCGCCATGCCGCCCTTCTGGCGCAGATGGACGAGGGCGCGGCCGATGTCCTTGATGATCGAAGGCTGGATGCCCTCGGTCGGCTCGTCGAGGATGAGGAGTTTCGGCTTGGTCACCAGGGCGCGCGCGATCGCGAGCTGCTGCTGCTGGCCGCCGGAGAGATCGCCGCCTCGTCTGCCGAGCATGTCGCTCAGCACGGGGAAAAGCGAAAAGATTTCGTCGTCGAGGATGCGCTCGGCGCGCGCGAGGCCGGCGAAGCCGGTCATCAGATTCTCGCGCACGGTGAGCAGCGGAAAGATCTCCCGGCCCTGCGGCACGTAGCCGAAGCCGGCCCTGGCGCGCAGATGGCTCGGCAGCCGCGTCATGTCCTGGTCGTTCCAGCGGATCGAGCCCGCGGCCGTCATGTGCTGGCCGACGATGGCGCGCAGCAGCGACGACTTGCCGACGCCGTTCCTCCCGAGCACGGTCAGAATTCGTCCCGTCGCCGCCTTCAGCGACACCGAGCGCAGGGCCTGCGCCGCGCCGTAGAAAAGATCGATCCGGTCGACGTTCAGCATGACACCCCTTCTCCCCTTGCGGGAGAAGAGCCTGCCCCGAGCCCGTCGAGGGGCGGCGCGAAGCGCCGGATGAGGGGTTGCCGCTGCACACGGCGCTGGCGCGCCGACCCCTCACCCCCGACCGCTCTCCCGCCAGGGGAGAGGGGAGATTCAGCGCACTCTTCACCGTGAAGCCGCATGCCGCCTACCGTCCCAGATACACTTCGATCACGCGCGGGTCTGCGCTGACCTTGTCGAGCGAGCCGTCGGCCAGCACCGAGCCCTCGTGCAGCACCGTCACCTTGACCCCGAGTTCACGCACGAAGGCCATGTCGTGCTCGACGACCACGACCGAGTGATCGCGGGCGATTTCCCGCAACAGCTCGGCGGTGGCGAAAGTCTCGGCGTCGGTCATGCCGGCGACCGGCTCGTCGACCAGCAGGAGCTTCGGATCCTGCGCCAGCAGCATGCCGATCTCGAGCCATTGCTTCTGCCCGTGCGACAGCGAGCCGGCCACCCGCCGCCGCTGCGCGCCGAGCCGGGTCGTGGCGAGGATCCTGTCGATGGTCTGGCGCACGACTTTGTCGTCGCGGCCGAATAGGGTCGCGGGCACGCCGCGCGGCGCTTTGGTCGCGAGCAGGAGATTGTCCTCGACGGTGTGGTTCTCGAACACGGTCGGCTTCTGGAACTTGCGGCCGATGCCGAGCGAGGCGATCTCGGCCTCGTCGAGCCGAGTGAGGTCGTGCCGGCCGTCGAACAGGGCGTCGCCTTCGTCCGGGCGCGTCTTGCCGGTGACGACGTCCATCATCGTCGTCTTGCCGGCGCCGTTGGGGCCGATGATGGCGCGCATTTCGCCGGGCGCGAGCACCAGCGACAGGCCGCGCAAAGCCTTGTAGCCGTCGAAGGAGACGCTGATCCCGTCGAGATAGAGGAGCGACGAGGTGAGAGCCGGATCGTCGGAGGCGATCATGGGTCGGCGCCCTCCTCGACGGCGATGGAGGGCGTCTCGACGCGGGACTCCTTTTCCCGCGACGCCAGCGCGAGGCCGAGCAGGCCCTTGGGTAGGAACAGCGTCGTGAGGACGAAGAGCAGGCCGAGGCCGTAGAGCCAATATTCGGGGAAGGCGCCGGTGAACCAGGTCTTGGCGAAATTAACCGCGATTGCGCCGATCGCTGCGCCGACCAGCGTCGCCCGGCCCCCGACCGCGACCCAGATCGCCGCTTCGATCGAATTGGCGGGAGCGAATTCGCTCGGGTTGATGATGCCGACCTGCGGCACGTACAGCGCGCCGGCGACGCCCGCCATCACCGCCGAGACGACGAAGGCGAAGAGCTTGTAGTTCTCGACCCGGTAGCCGAGGAAGCGCATGCGGCTCTCGGCGTCGCGCACCGCCATGAGCGCCTTGCCGTATTTCGAGCCGATGATCTTGCGCGCGACCCAATAGGCGAGAATGAGCGCGATTGCGCTCGCCGAGAACAGGGCGGCCTTGGTCGAGGCGGACTGGAGCGAGAAGCCGAGGAGGTCCTTGAAATCGGTCAGGCCGTTGTTGCCGCCGAAGCCGAAATCGTTGCGGAAGAATTCCTTGAACAACGCGAAGGTCATCGCCTGGGTGATGATCGAGAGATAGACGCCGGTCACCCGCGAGCGGAAGGCGAACCAGCCGAAGGCCAGCGCAAGCAGGCCCGGGACGAGCACGACCATCAGCATGGCGTAGGGAAACCAGTTGAATCCCCACCACGCGACCGGCAGCGCCTTCCAGTTTAAAAACACCATGAAGTCGGGCAGGATCGGGTTGGCGTAGACGCCGCGCGCGCCGATCTGGCGCATCAGATACATGCCCATCGCATAGCCGCCGAGGGCGAAGAACGCGCCGTGGCCGAGCGACAGGATGCCGCAATAACCCCAGACGAGGTCGAGCGCGACGGCGAGAATGGCGTAGCAGAGATATTTGCCGAACAGCTGCACGACATAGGGCGGGATGTTGAAGGGCGAATTCGTCGGCGTCCACAACGACAGCGCGGGGACGATGATCGCCGCCAGCGCCAGGAGGACGACGAAGACGAGGCCGAGCCGATCGAGCCGCGCGCTCATGCTTCCACCGCCCGGCCCTTGAGGGCGAACATTCCGCGCGGCCGCCTCTGGATGAAGAGGATGATGACGATCAGCAGTACGATCTGGCCCTGCACGGCGCCGATCAGCGGCTCGAGAAGTTTATTGGCGAGCCCGATCATCAATGAGCCAAACGCCGTGCCCCACAGATTGCCGACGCCGCCGAACACGACGACCATGAAACTGTCGATGATGTAGCCCTGGCCGAGGTTGGGCGAGACGTTGTCGATTTGCGACAGCGCGACCCCTGCAATTCCGGCGACCCCGGAGCCGAGTCCAAAGGCCAGCATGTCGATGCGCGTGGTCGAGACGCCCATCGCCGCCGCCATGCGGCGGTTTTGCGTCACCGCACGCATTTGCAGGCCAAACGGCGTTGCGCGCAGCACGAGCTGCAACCCCACAAAGACGAGAGCGGAGAGCACAATGATCCACAGCCGATTGGTCGTGATCTCGAGCCCGCCGAGGTGGAAGGCGCCCGACATGAAGGGCGGGTTGCTGACCAGTTTGTTGTTGGCGCCGAAAAGGCTGCGCACCGCCTGTTGCAGGATGAGCGAGACACCCCAGGTCGCAAGCAGGGTCTCGAGCGGGCGTGTGTAGAGGTAGCGGATGACCAGCCGTTCTATGGCGACGCCGACCGCCCCTGCGACAACAAACGCGAGCGGAATCGCAAAAGCCAGCGACCAATTCTGCAGCGATGGGGGCAGAACCGCCTGCACGACATAGGTTGCATAGGCGCCGAGCATCACCATCTCGCCATGGGCCATATTGATGACGCCCATGACGCCGAAGGTGATCGCAAGGCCGATCGCCGCCAGCAGCAGAACCGAGGCCGTTGAGAGGCCGTACCAAAGGTTCTGCGCGACCCGCCACATCGCCAAGCGCGTATGGATCGAGGACAGAGCGGAATCGGCGGCGCTCTTGATTTCCGGATCGGTCGCCTTCTGCAGCATCTGGTCGAGCAGGCTCTGCGCGTCCTGGTCGCCTCGCGCCTTCAGGGTCTCGATGGCGGCGAGGCGATCCTTGACGGAGCCGCCCTCGGTTGACGCGACAATCGCCGCCTCGGCAAGCCTCAAGGCGTCGGCGACGCTCGGATCGCTTTCCTTCGCGAGTTGCGCTCGAACCGCGGGCAACGCCTTGGCGTCGCGAGTCTTGAACACGTCCTCGGCAGCGGCGAAGCGCTTCTGAGGGTCGGGGTTGGCGAGCGTCAGCGATCCCAGCGAGCCTTGGATGGCGCTGCGGATCGCATTATTGACCCGCACCTTCTTGAAGGCGTCGGCGCTGGCGATCGGCTGCCCCGTCCTGGCGTTGACGATCGCCCCCGTCGCGGTCTTGTAGGCGACGACGTGGTCGGCCGCGTCGAACAGCAGCCGATTGTCGCCGAGCGCGTCCAGTATAGCAGCGGCCTGCGGCGGCGCCTCCGCGGCGAGTTCGGCGATCGCCTTCTCCGTCTGGGGAAACTTGTCGGCGAGGAACTTCGCCAGCGTGTCGTCGAGCGCATCGGCGCGCGCGGCCGCGGCCAAGAGGACGCACGCAAAGAGGGCGAGGACGCCGAGCGCAACGCGCTTCCCGTCTCCCTTGCGCGTGCGGGTCGGGATCGCGGGTCGCACAGATGGAACAAGAAGGGCGCAAGCGCCGGAGTGATTTAAGAACCGGCTGGCCAGGTGTGCCAAGGCAACCGCGATCGGCAAGGCGCGACTCCCCTCGCGCGCCTTACCTCGCCACGAACCCTCCCCCCACAAGGGGGGAGGGACGAGCCTGCTCCGAGTCAGCCGCCGCACTTGCCGGTCTTGACGTTGAAGTTGCCGCAGGAGAGCGGCTTGCGCCAGTCGGCGATCAGATCACGCGAACCTTCGAGGTAAGGCGACCATTCCTGCGCGACCACGGTGCCCGAGGTCTGCCAGACCGAGTTGAGCTGGCCGTTGGCCTGGATTTCGCCGATGTACACCGGCTTGGTGATGTGGTGATTCGGCATCATGGTGGCGATGCCGCCGGTCAAATTCGGCACGGCGATCCCGATCATCGCGTCGATCACCTTGTCCGGATCGGTCGTTCCCGCCTTCTCCACCGCCTTCACCCACATGTTGAAGCCGATGTAGTGGGCCTCCATCGGGTCGTTGGTGGTGCGGTTCGGCTTCTTGATGAATTCGTGCCACTTGTCGATGAACGCCTTGTTCTCCGGCGTGTCGATCGAACTCGAAATAATTCCACGCCGCCAGATGGCCGAGGAGCGGCTTGGTGTCGAGACCGGCGAGCTCCTCTTCGCCGACCGAAAAGGCGACGACCGGAATGTCGGTCGCCTTGATGCCCTGGTTGCCGAGCTCCTTGTAGAAGGGCACGTTGGCGTCGCCGTTGATGGTCGACACGACCGCCGTCTTCTTGCCCGCCGAGCCGAACGCCTTGATCTTCGACACTTCCGTCTGCCAGTCGGAGAAGCCGAACGGCGTGTAGTTGATCATGATGTCTTCAGGCGCGACGCCCTTGGACTTGAGGTAGGCTTCGAGGATCTTGTTGGTGGTCCGCGGATAGACGTAGTCGGTTCCTTCGAGCACCCAACGTTTGACCGAGCCGCCGTCCTCGCTCATCAGGTAGTCGACGGCGGGGATCGCCTGCTGGTTGGGGGCGGCGCCGGTGTAGAAGACGTTGCGCTCCAACTCCTCGCCTTCGTATTGCACCGGATAGAACAGGATGTTGTCGAGCTCCTTGAACACCGGCAGCACCGATTTGCGCGACACCGACGTCCAGCAGCCGAACACGACCGCAACCTTGTCCTTCTCGATGAGCTCCTTCGCCTTCTCGGCGAACAGCGGCCAGTTGGAGGCGGGGTCGACCACGACCGGTTCGAGCTTCTTGCCGAGCAGGCCGCCCTTCTTGTTCTGCTCGTCGATGAGCATCAGCATCACGTCTTTGAGCGTCGTCTCGCTGATCGCCATCGTGCCCGAGAGCGAGTGAAGGATGCCGACCTTGATCGTGTCCTCAGCCCAGGCGGCGGTGGCGCTGACCGCCAGCGCGCCGAGCGCCAGCGCGCCCGCCGCGCACGAAACAATCCATTTTCTCAAAGACATAGGTTGACCTCCTCGGGTGAGCCCCGTTGGGCGGGGCCATGAACCAGCCCGAAGGCGCCCCGGGCCGATCCGACAACCTCGCAACGAGCATGCCAGCGAGCTTTTCGAAGGAGTTTCGGATGGCGGCGAACTGCGCGGCCCGCGGCGCCGAAGAATTGATCAGCCGCTTACGTCAAAGCGGCGCGCGGCGCCTCAAACCTCAGCAGCCCGATATCCGACGCCAGGCTCCGTCTTGACGATCCTCGGCGCCGTCGGGTCGCGCTCGATCTTGGCGCGCAGCTGGCCGATGAAAACCCGCAGATATTGCATGTCCTCGGCATGCGCCGGACCCCACACGGAGGACAGAATCTGGCGGTGGGTGACGACGCGGCCGGCGTTGCGGAAGAGGATCGCCAGGAGATCGTATTCCTTCGGCGTCAGCTTGATCGGAACGCCGTCGCGCGTGACGAGGCGCTTGTCGAAGTCCATGACGACGCCCTCGATCTCGATCCGCTGAGCCGGCTGGGCCTCGCTCGCCCTGTGGCGAAGCGCGGCGCGAAGCCTCGCCGTCAGCTCGCCGATCCCGAACGGCTTCTCGACGTAATCGTCGGCGCCGAGGTCGAGCGCTTCGATTTTCTCCGACTCGCGGTCCCGCGCGGAGAGAATGATCACCGGCGTCCGCGAGAACGCGCGGATCTCGCGCAGGACTTCCTTGCCGTCGCGGTCCGGCAGCCCGAGATCGAGGACGATGAGGTCGGGCGCCCCGGTCGCGGCCTGACGCAGGGCCTGCGCGCCCGTCTCCGCGGTCAGAACCTCGTAGCCGGCTGCGTTCAACGCGACGTGCAGGAACCGCTGAATCTGCGGCTCGTCGTCGACCACGAGGACCCGGCAGCCCTTCATCGCGCCGGCCTCATCTCGATCTGGGTCGGCTCCGCGGCGGGCAGGCGGATGACGATGCGCGTCCCTCTCCTCTTCACCGCCGGGCTTTGCGCGATGATGGTGCCGCCCATTGCTTCGATGAGGCCGCGGCAAATCGACAGACCCAGTCCCGTACCTGGCTTGCGGCCGTCCGACCGGCCGCCGCGATAGAACTTCTCGAACACGCGCTCGATGTCGGTCGGCCTGATCCCCGGCCCCTCGTCGGTGACGCTGAGCACGACCTCGTCGCCCTCCTTGCGTCCGTGTATGGTCGCTCCGCTGTCGCCGGCGTATTTGTGGGCGTTGTCGAGCAGGTTGAACAGCACCTGTTCGAGCAGCCTGTCGTCCGCCCTCACGAACGGCAGGTCGGGCGCCAGATTGATGCGCACCGGCTGCTTCGGGAAGGCCTTGCGGCTACGCTCGGCCGCGCCTTGCACGACGTCGGCGACGTCGACGAGATCGCGCTTGACCCTGAGATTGCCGGCTTCGATGCGCGACATGTCGAGAAGGTTCGAGACGAAGCGCGACAGCCGCGCGGTTTCCTCCTCGATGGAGGCGAGAAGCTCGAGCCGTTCCGCCGGGCTCATCTTGTCGCCGAGCGATCTAAGCGATGTGGCCGCGCCGGCGATGGCCGACAGGGGCGTGCGCAGGTCGTGCGAGAGGGAGGCGAGCAGCGCGTCGCGCACCTTCTCGTTCTCCTGCATGGTCGCGGCTTTCAGCGCCTCGCGCGCGAGCAGCGCCCGGTCGAGCGCGATCGCGGTCTGGTCGAGGATCGCGGTCAGGGCGCGCTCGTCTTCTGCGCTGATCGGCTGTTCGGGCGAGTGCGGCTCGAAACCGCAGACGGCGATCGGCCCGCGCGCAGCGACGAGCGGCCGGAACTGATACCCGACGCTCGGCAAAGTGCCCGTGCCCCACCCGGCCGGCTCGTTCTTTTGCTGAGCCCAGCGCGCGGCCGTCATCGCGCCGGCGTCGAGCTGGGCGTCGGGGGGCCAGGCGGCCCGTATCTGGAGATCGTCGCCCTCCGGCGTCAGGAGCGCGATGCGGCCGCCGAAGGTCGCATGCAGATGGGCCGCCGCGGCCCAAAGCACGTCGTCGGCGCTGGAGGCGCCCGAAAGCTTGCGGGAATAGTCGTAGAGCGACCGCATGATCTCGGCGTTCTTGATCACGCTTTCGCGCTGGTCTCGCACCCGCCCGGTCAGCGACCCGGTCAGCACGGCGACCGCGAGGAAGATCAGGAGCGCGAGCAGCTCCTGCGGCGAGGCGATGGTGAAGGTGTAGAGGGGCTGGATGAAAAAGAAATTATAAGCGATGAACGAGGCGAACGACGCGATGACCGCGGCCCGCGTGCCGAAGCGGACGCCGCTGAACAGCACGGCGGTCAGGAAGATCATCGACAGATTGGGAAGCTTGAGCTCCGTGGTCAGCGCCTCGCCGACCAGGACGGCGCAGCCGACGGACGCAAGAGCCGCGACGATCTCAGCGTTCAGCCCCTCCAAAGTGAACTTCGGCCTGAACCTTCGCCAGAGGGAGGGGCCGGTTTCGTCGCTGGAGACGACATGAATCTCGATCGGGCCGGCCCGGCGGATAAGCTGTTCCGGCAGCGAACGGCCGATCAGGCGTCCCCAGAATCCAGACCCCGACTGGCCGATCACGATCTGGGTTACGTTCTCGCGGCGGGCGAGCCGCAGGATTTCCGCCGGATAGTCGCTGCCCTGCAGTCGCATCGTGTCGGCGCCGAGCCGCTCCGCCAGACTGAAAGTCTTGGCGATCTGGTTCGCCTTCCGGGCGTCCCCGTCCTGGACGACCGGCTCGATGGTGACCACGGTCCAGCCGGCGTTGAGGGAGGTGGCGAGCTGCGCCGCCCGTCGCACGACACGCTCCGACACTTGGTCCGCGCCGACGCAAGCGAGCAGGCGCTCCGAGGCGGCCCACGGGCCCTCGATCGCCTTCTGGCGCAAATAATCGACCATCTGGTCGTCGACCCGGTCGGCGGTGCGGCGGAGCGCCAGTTCGCGCAGCGCCGTCAGGTTCCCGGGGGTGAAGAAGTTCTGGGTCGCGCGCCGCGCCGTCTCGGGCACGTAGACCTTGCCTTCGTTCAGGCGCTGAATGAGCTCGTCGGGCGTGATGTCGACCAGGACGACGTCGGACGCCTCCTGAAGCACGCGGTCGGGCACTGTCTCCCGCACGACGACGCCGGAAATGCTCGAGACGACGTCGGCGAGGCTCTCGAGGTGCTGGATGTTGAGCGCCGTCCAGACGTTGATGCCGGCGTCGAGCAGCTCCTGGACGTCCTGCCAGCGTTTGGGATGGCGGCTCCCGGCGGCATTGGTGTGAGCGAGCTCGTCGACGACGATCAGCTTGGGCTTGCGCTCGAGCGCCGCGTCGATGTCGAACTCGCCGATCGTCCTGCCGCGGTACTCGACCATGCGGCGCGGGAGGACCTCGAGCCCCTCGAGGAGCGCGCCGGTTTCGGCGCGGCCGTGCGTTTCGACGAGGCCGACGACGACGTCGACGCCCTCGTCCTTCAGGCGGCGCGCGCCCTGCAGCATCGCATAGGTCTTGCCGACGCCGGGCGCCGCGCCCACAAACACCTTGAGGCGCCCGACGGTTTCCCGCCGCGCCGCCGCCAGCAGCGCGTCCGGGTCGGGGCGTCCGTTATCGGGTCGGCTCGATTGGGCCATCGGCATTCATCGTTCGCCCCAACGACCTTAGCTGATCCAGCGCCAAATTCAGCCGCAAAATGTCAACCCAGGGCTAGCCTTCATGCGGCCTATCCGCGCGCCCGTGTCCCGATCCGGCTGGGCGGATTTGCTGGTATGTACCGTCCAACTGACAAGCCGAAAAAGCGTTGCCGGGATGCTCACATGATCATTACCTGTGACAGGCGGTCGCTACCTTTCCGTCTTGCGCGGCCCCTGCCCCGTCTTGCGACCGCGTTTGCCGCTCGTGAAGGGTGGTGCTAAAATACCCTCTATTTGTTCTCGATATATTCATAACCTCATGGCATAATCGGGTTGATCGGGACCGCAATGGCGGCGTGATGGAAAGCGAGGTTGGCATGGAGGCGCCTTCGAATCTCACAGCAATCTCGACCGCCCTGGGGCAGGACGTGGCGGCAGCGGTTTTCCGCCTGAGCCCATTTGCGCTGAGGAGGATTGACTTTGCCTCGCCCGGCGTCGAACCGGTCGCCGAACGGGTTCGACCGCGGTGTCTTCGGTCGGCAGGCATGGAGCGGGTTGGCTGCCGGCGGAGGCCCATCGGCCGAAAGGCCGCGGACCAAGGGGAGGCGCAGCGCGAAGCGGACGGGAAAAAAGAATTTGGATTCCGGCGTAACCCATTGGGAAGAGCCAATTCCTGGAAGACTTTTGCTTGGATTCGGCTATCCCCGGCTTTGCTCCGGTGCTCCCGAGCTTTGGCGGAACGTCCCGCGGCTTGTGTCTTCGGGGGCCGCCAGTGGGCTCGAGCCGTGAGGAACGCCGCCGCAGCCAGTTCCGTCCAATCCGGGGCGACTTCGGGGGACGGAAGCGGCTTCAACGGACAGTTTCCGGACAGCTCATCGCGCCGATTTTCGGGTTGTCGCTTAACCGAAGCATAACAGCGGCAAAAACAGCGGATTTCACCGAATCGCCCGCGCCAGCCGCAGCCATTCCCACCAAAACTGTCGCAAGTTCAACGTCTTGACGGAAATCGCCGCTGCGGCCGGAACAGCGGAAAAATTCGGCGGAACAGCGGATTCGACATGCGGACCAGCGAGGCCTTCCCGATTCGCGCCAGGCGGGCCGAAAGCGAAAATACAGTGCAAATAAGTTGTATGCCGGATGCGCGCGCCAGCCGACGGCGGGCGCTCGCCGGCGGCTAAGACGACTTCAGCTGATCCAGCGCCAAGTTCAGCCGCAGGATATTGACCCGCGGCTCGCCGATCAGTCCAAGAGCGCGGCCTTCGATCGAGTATTCGACCAACCGGCGCACCCGACCCTCCTCGAGGCCGCGCGCCTTGGCCACCGAAGCGACTTGGGCGAGCGCGGTTTCGGGCGAAACGTCCGGGTCGAGGCCGGATGCCGAGGTCGTGACGGCGTCCGCCGGAACGGGGCCTGGGCCGGCCATCGCGCGCCATGCCTCGACGCCCGCCTTGACGCGATCGACCAGCTTCTGCGAGGTCGGGCCCAGGTTCGAGCCGGATGAATTGGCGGCGTTGTACGGCGCGTCGATCGTCTTGGTCGAATCGTTGGGGTCGGTGGCGGTCGTCGCAGAGGGCCGCGGATGGAAATAGCGGTCGCTCTTGAAGTTCTGCCCGATCAAAGCCGAGCCGACGACGACGCCGTTCCTTTCGATGAGACTGCCATTGGCGTTCCCCGACATCGCGAGCTGCGCGATTCCCGTAATCGCCAGCGGGTAGACGAGGCCGGTCAGCGCGCTGAACAGTATCAGCAGCACGATTGCAGGACGGATGTGCTGAACCATCGATAAACTCCCGAAAATCAAGCCAGATGCAAGGCGGCGACGACGAGGTCGATCACCTTGATGCCGATGAACGGCGCTGCGAGTCCGCCGACTCCGTAGATGAGCAGGTTGCGCCGCAGGAGCGCCGCCGCGCCGACAGGCCGATAGGCGACGCCCTTCAACGCCAGCGGAATCAGCGCGATGATGATGAGCGCGTTGAAGATGACCGCCGACAGGATCGCCGACTGCGGCGAGGCGAGCCGCATCACGTTGAGCGCACCGAGCGCCGGGTAGGTCGCGAGGAACATGGCCGGCAGGATGGCGAAGTACTTGGCGACGTCGTTGGCGATGGAGAAGGTGGTCAGCGAGCCGCGCGTCATCAGGAGCTGCTTGCCGATCTCGACGATCTCGATGAGCTTGGTCGGATTGGAGTCGAGGTCGACCATGTTGCCCGCCTCATGCGCGGCCTGCGTGCCGCTCTGCATCGCGACCCCGACGTCGGCCTGGGCGAGCGCCGGCGCGTCGTTGGTCCCGTCGCCGCACATGGCAATCAGGCGCCCGCCTGACTGCTCCTTTCGGATGTACGCGAGCTTTTCCTCCGGCGTCGCCTCGGCGAGGAAGTCATCGACGCCCGCTTCGGAGGCGATCGCGGCGGCGGTGATCGGATTGTCGCCCGTGACCATGACGGTGCGAATCCCCATGGCGCGCAGGGCGGCAAAGCGCTCCTTGATTCCAGGCTTCACCACGTCCTTCAGATGTATGGCGCCAAGGAGAATTCCCTTGTCCGCCACGGCGAGCGGCGTGCCGCCCGATATTCCCACGCGATCGACCGCGAGCCGAAACTCGGATGGAGTCTTGTCCAGGGTCGTCTCGAGGTAGCGCAAGATCGAGTCGACGGCTCCCTTGCGGATAGACCGGCCGGCGAGATCGACGCCGGAGATCCGCGTTTGGGCAGAAAATGGCACTTCGACCGTATTTGCCGGATCGAATTTCGGTTCCGAAATCCCGTGCTCTTCCTTCGCGAGCGCGACAATCGAACGGCCTTCCGGCGTTTCGTCCGCAAGACTCGAGGCCAACGCCGCCGCGGCAAGCTCCTTCATGCTGACGCCAGGAACGGGAATGAACTCTGTCGCCATGCGGTTGCCGAAAGTGATCGTGCCCGTCTTGTCGAGCAGCAGCGTGTCCACGTCGCCCGCCGCCTCGACCGCGCGGCCTGAAGTCGCGATGACGTTGAAGCGGATCAGCCTGTTCATGCCGGCGATGCCGATCGCCGACAACAGGCCGCCGATCGTCGTCGGAATGAGGCAGACGAGAAGAGCGATCAGCACCGTCGCCGAAAGAACCGTCCCCGAATATTTCGCGATCGGCCACAGCGTGACGCAGACGATCAGGAAGATGATGGTCAGCCCCGACAGCAGGATCGACAGCGCCAGCTCGTTCGGCGTCTTCTGGCGCTCCGCGCCTTCGACGAGCGCGATCATGCGGTCGAGGAAGGTCGAGCCCGGAGAGGCCGTGATTCGGACCTTGATGAAGTCGGACAATACGGTCGTGCCGCCGGTGACGGCCGATCGGTCGCCGCCCGCCTCGCGGATGACGGGGGCGGATTCGCCGGTGATGGCCAACTCGTTGACCGAAGCGACGCCTTCGATGATGTCGCCATCGCTCGGGATGAGGTCGCCCGCCTCGACCAGAACGACGTCGCCCGCGCGAAGGTCGAGCGCGTTGACGCTCAGCACCGGGCCGTCCAATCTCTTCGGATCGGCGTAGCGCTTGGCGATCGTGTCGGTGCGCGCCCGGCGCAGGGCGTCCGCCTGCGCCTTGCCGCGCCCTTCCGCCACCGCCTCGGCGAAATTGGCGAACAGGACCGTGAACCACAGCCAGGCGGCGATCTGTCCGGTGAAGGACGCGACCCCGTCCTGGGCGATGAGATCCCGCACGAAGAACAGCGTCACCAGGACCGAGACCACCTCGGTCACGAAGATCACCGGATTCTTGGCCAGCGTCCGCGGATCGAGCTTGTGCACGGCAGCGATCGCCGCAGGGCCGACGATCTTGCGGTCGAACAGCCCTTGGGGCTTTGCTTTCTTCGCCATGGACGAGAACTCCCGTCAGAAGGTCTTGCCGTTGAGCATCAGGAAATGCTCAACCACCGGCCCAAGCGACAGGGCGGGGAAATACTGCAAGAGGTAGAGAATGATGATCACGCCGACCAAGAGACCCACGAACAGCGGGCCGTCGGTCGGGAAAGTGCCGGCAGAGGCCGGGACCTTCTTCTTCGCCGCCAGCGAACCGGCCATAGCCAGCACCGGCACGACATAGGCGAAGCGACCAAGAAGCATGACGAGGCCGCCTGCCGTGTTGAACCAGAGCGTGTCGCCGTTGATCCCGGCGAATGCCGAGCCGTTGTTGGCGCTGGCGGAGGCGAATAGATAGATGATTTCGGAGAGCCCGTGCGGGCCGTTGTTGCCGAGGCTGTCGATCGCTGTCTGCAGCAGCACGGAGGCGCCCACGAGGCCGAGCACGCTCAGCGGATAGATCAGCACCGCCAGCATGGCGAACTTCATCTCGCGCACCTCAATCTTCTTGCCGAGATATTCGGGTGTGCGGCCGACCATCAGCCCCGCAATGAACACCGCGATGATCGCCAGTACCAGGAAGCCGTAGAGGCCGGCTCCGACGCCGCCCGGCCAGATGCAGCCGGCGAGCAGGTTGAACATCGGCACGAGGCCGCCGAGCGGCGTCATCGAATCGTGCATGGTATTGACGGCGCCGGTGCTGGTGCCGGAGGTCGCGGTGGCGAACAAGACCGAGAACGCCTGACCGTTGCGGATCTCTTTGCCTTCGAGGTTGCCCGCGGACGGGTCTACGCCGAGCGCGGTCAGGATCGGGTTGCCCGCGGTCTCGGCCCAGTAGGCGACCCCAATCCCGACAATGAGGAAGACCGCCATCGCCGCCAGGATGGCCCAGCCCTGACGCGTGGCGCCGACCGCTCGGCCGAAGGCGAGCACCGAGGCCGTCGGGATCAGCAGCAGGGCCCAGATCTCGATCAAGTTGGTCCAGGCGTTGGGGTTCTCGAACGGATGGGCGGAGTTGGCGTTGAAGAAGCCGCCGCCGTTGGTGCCGAGCTCCTTGATGATCTCCTGGCTTGCGACCGGCCCGAGCGAAATGGTCTGCTTCGCGCCCTCGAGGGTCGTCGCGTCGACGGCGCCGGCGAGCGTCTGCGGCACGCCGAGAGCGACGAGGACGAGCGCGCCGACGACCGAGATCGGCAGGAGGATGTAAAGCGTGACGCGCGTGAGATCGACCCAGAAATTGCCGACCGTCGGGGCAGAAGAGCGGGCAAAGGCGCGAACGAGAGCAAACGCCATCGCAAGGCCCGTCGCCGCCGAGACGAAGTTGTGCACGGTGAGGCCGAGCATCTGGGTGAGATGACTCATGGTCGTCTCGCCGCTGTAGTTCTGCCAGTTCGTATTGGTGATGAAGCTGGAAGAGGTGTTGAAGGCGAGATCGGGCGCGACGGCGTCGAAGCCGCGCGGGTTCAGCGGTAGAAAATTCTGCAGCCGCTGCAAGGCGTATAGCGACAGGAACCCGGCGACCGAAAAGACGACCACCGCGATCGTGTAGGCGAACCAGTCCTGCTCCCGCGCCGGGTCGACGCCCGCAAGCCGATAGAATCCGCACTCGACCGGCCCGAGCACCGGCGTCAGAAAGCCTCTTTCGCCGGCGTAGACGCCCGCGATGAATTTGCTCAAGGGAATGGCGCAGACGAGCACGAGCGCAAGCGTCAACGCAATCTGCAGCCAGCCGACAAGGGTCATCGTTCAATCCTCGAAATCAGAATTTCTCGGGACGAAGCAAGGTGTAGAGCAGATAGAGGCCGAGCCCGACGGCTACGATCAGTCCGAAGATCGGTTCGCTCATTGTTGGCCTCCTCAAAGCCGCCTGAGGCCCGCCGCGTAGGCGGCCATCAGCGCGATGACCGCGAACCCGAGCGCTACGAACACGATATCCAGCATGAGACTCTCCGCGAAGAACGGCGTCGTCTATCGCGGCGCCATGTAAGGTTTCGATAGGGAACATCGCCGCGGGCATAAGGATTCGATTAAGATCCGCCCCCAGTATGCCGCGCGGGGCAATCTTGCCGTTCTCGCCTGCTGCTTTCGTTGCGCTTTGGGTCAAAGAGTTGAATGTGTCGCCATGTCGCTGCGACGACCTGTCAATCCAGAGTCGCTTTATGCACTGCAGCGATTGGAGCGAAGCGACCCATCGCCATGGACAGGGCGTTGCCGAGAGCCGGCGCTTTTCCAGGCGATGGCGTCGGATGCTGGATTGTGACGCCCGAAACGGAGCGTTGTTTGCCTGTTTGCACTTGGCTTAATCAAGCTTCGTTAGCAAAAATATCGAAACCGCCGTATATCGGGGCCAATCCATTCGGTCGCGACGACGCGCGCGGCCCGACCAGCACCCGGGAGAACATTTTTGCTGCACATTTCTGGATTTTCACGCGGCGCACGGCTAGCGGCGACGACCTTGGCCCTGGCCGGCGCGATCGCGCTGTCGGGCTGCGGCAGGAAACAGGAGACCCAAGCTGTCGTGGGGCAGGTCATCGCGCATGTCGGACCGGACGAGGTGACGCAGCAAGAGCTCGACAACGAGCTCCGCCTAGCCAACATTCCCGCCGACAAGCGCACCGACGCCGTGGTCAAGGCCGTTTTGACCCGCATCATCGAGCGAAAGTATCTCGACCAGCAGGCGGTCGCGGCCAAGCTCGACCGCGAGCCGACCGTTCACCTCGATATCCTTCGCGAGCACGAACAGATCCTGGCCAACGCTTACGTGCAGCGCGACATGCGCGCGAAGATCACCGGCATCTCCAACTCCGAAGTCGACGCCTACATTCAGGCCCATCCCGAGAGGTTTGCAAACCGCCAGGTTTTTCAGATTGAGCAGGCGTCGTTCCCGCCGCAGAAGGACATGGAGTCGCTCGCCGCGGCGACGAAAAACTTCAAGACGATGGATCAGGTCGAGGCGAAGCTGAAAGACCTCGGGATCAAGTACAGCCGCGGGCCCGCGTCGCTGGACGGCGCGACAATGCCGGCGGAAATGCTGAAGCCGCTCGAAGCGCGGAAGCCGGATGACATCTTCTTCATTCGCTCGAGGACGAACGCGAGCTTCTTCAAGGTGCTTTCGGCGGACCAGACGCCGTTGGCCGGCGAGCAGGCGAAAGAATTGGCCAAGCGGGAGCTCGCCACCGAGCTCGTTAAGAAGGAGGCGCAGGAGACGTCCGCAGCCGCCCTCGCTGACGCCAAGTTCGAGGGCGACTACACGCGGATCATGACGGCCGCGACCCCGGCGACCCCCGCGGCAGGCGCCGAAGCGCCGGCCGGCGAAGCGCAGAGCGCCGAGAAGCCGGCGGGCGAGGCGCCGGCCGGAGAGAAGGCGGCCGACGAGCAGAAGGAAGCGCCGAAGAACTGACGCCGCGACCCGGCGTCGCGCCTGCAGCTGCGCCCAACTCCAGGCGCGGCCGACGCGGCCAGCGGCGCCGTCTGCAGGCGGCCGCCGCTCATGAGATCAGCAAATTCGCGGCAGCTGCTCGCCCGAAAGCCAGTCGACGATGCGCCCGCCACCGAAGGCGGTGCGCATCTCGACGAAGCGGTTGGCGTCGTCGACCGCGCGGCCGATGATGGCCGATCTCGCTCCGAGCGGATGGGCCTTCATCGCGGCGACGAGCGCGTCGGCGAATTCGGGCGCGACGATCGCGACAAGCTTGCCCTCGTTGGCGACATTGAGCGGGTCGAGCCCGAGAAACTCGCAGGCCGCAGCCACCTCGGGGCGGATCGGAATCGCCTCCTCCTCGATGGAAAAGCCGACACCCGACCGCTGGGCGAGTTCGTTGAGCGTCGCGGCAAGGCCGCCACGGGTCGGATCGCGCATCACCCGCAGGCCCGGGCCGACCGCCTTCACCATGTCCGCGACGAGGCCGTGCAAGGCCGCCGTGTCGGACAGGATCTCGGTCTCGAACTCCAGGTTCTCGCGTTTCGACATCACCGCGACGCCGTGATCGCCCATGGTTCCCGAGACGATCGCCACGTCGCCCGCGCGCGCTGCGTCGCTCGAAAGGTTCAGTCCCGGCGGCGCGACGCCGACGCCCGCCGTCGACACGAACACCTTGTCGGCCTTGCCGCGCTCGACCACCTTCGTGTCGCCGGTGATGATAGGCGTCCCGGCGGCGCGCGCCGCCTCGCCCATGCTCGTCGCGACGCGTTCGAGGTCGGCGAGCGGAAACCCCTCCTCGATGACGAAACTCGCCGACAGATAGAGCGGACGGGCGCCCGCCATGGCGATGTCGTTGATCGTGCCGTTGACCGCGAGGCGCCCGATGTCGCCGCCGGGGAAGAAAATCGGCGATACGACGTAAGCGTCCGTCGTCATCACCATGCGGCCGGCGGCGACGTCGAACGCGGACTGGTCGTTGCCGGCGCTGAGCCAGTCGTTGCCGAAGGCGGCGTGGAAGACGTCCTCGATCAATTGCCCCATGGCGCGACCGCCCGCGCCGTGAGAAAGATCGATCCGGCCGTTCTTGAGGTCGAGTTTGCGGCGAACCGGCTTATCGGAGCTCACGCGACTTCCTTCTTCGGCTGATCGCGGGCTTTCTCGCGGAAGCGGCCGTATGTCCAGTGCGCGGCGCAGGCGCCCTCCGGCGACACCATGCAGGAGCCCATCGGCGTGTCGGGCGTGCAGAGCCCGCCGAACAGCTTGCATTCGCGCGGCTTTTTGGCGCCGCGCAAGATGGCGCCGCATTCGCACGCGGGGTTGTCCCTGGCGGGCTTCTGGATCAGGCCGAAGCGGCGCTCCGCATCGTAATCCTCGAAGGCCGGCCGGAGGCGAAGCGCGCTCGACGGCAGCCAGCCGAGCCCCCGCCACTCGAACAACTCGCGCGTCTCGAAAATCGCCGCGACCTCGCGCTGGGCCTTGACGTTTCCCTCTGGCGTGACGGCCCGAATGTACTGGTTCTCGACCTCGGCCCGCTCCTCGTTGATCTGCCTGACCAGCATGAGGATCGCCTGGGCGACGTCGAGCGGCTCGAAGCCGGCGATCACAACGGGCTTCCCGTAATCGCGGGCGAAGGGCTCGTAGGGGCGCGTGCCGATCACGGTGCTGACATGGGCCGGCCCCACGAAGCCTTCGATCAGGACCCGCCCGTCGTCGCCGTCGGTCGCCCCGTCGAGAATCGCCCGCATCGCCGGTGGCGTCATCACGTGATTGCAGAGGATGGAAAAATTCTTCAGCCATTTCTTCCCGGCGGCGCGGATCGCGAGCGCGGTCGGCGGCGTCGTCGTCTCGAAGCCGATGGCGAAAAACACCACTTCTCGGCCCGGTTCGGTCTCGGCGACGCGGATCGCGTCGAGCGTCGAATAGACCATGCGGACGTCGGCGCCTTCCGCCTTGGCCTTGAGCAGGCTCGAGCCCTTGGACCCGGGGACGCGCATCAGGTCGCCGTAGGCGCAAAGCGTGACTCGGGGATCGAGCGCTAAGGCGATCGCCATGTCGACCCGCGCCATCGGCAGGACGCAGACGGGGCAGCCGGGCCCGTGGATCATCTGCACGTTGGCGGGCAGCAGATCCTCGAGGCCGTAGCGCGAGATCGCATGCGTGTGTCCCCCGCAAAACTCCATCAGGCGGTACGTCCGGTCAGGCCTCGCCTCGCGGGCGATCCCGGCGGCGAGCGAACGGGCGAGCGCGCCGTCGCGATATTCGTCGACGTATTTCACGCGGCGGCTCCCACGGCGTTCAGGAGCTCGATCGTCCTTTGCGCCTCTTCCGGGTCGATCTTGGCCAGCGCGTAGCCGACATGCAGCACGACGTAATCCCCGACCTTCACATCGTCGATGAGCGCCGTCGAAACGACCTTGACCACGCCGTCGAGGCTGACCTTGGCCATGTCGTCCGGCAGCACTTCACGCACTTCCACAGGAATCGCAAGGCACATGGGATCATTCCTCCATCCAGTTTCCGCCGGCGCGAGCCAGGGCGTGCGCGAACGCCGCCTGTCCGAACGAGAGGCCGCCGTCGTTGGCGGGGACCTCCCGCGGCAGCGCCGGGTCGAGCCCGCGGGCCCTGAGCGCGGCCGTCATCCCCTCGGCGAGGACGCGGTTCATCAGACACCCGCCGCCGAGCGCGACACGGTTAAGATTTCTCGCCGAGGCCTCGGCGCCGATCCACTCGGCGAGCCCCGCGATCAAGGTTCCATGAAAGGCTTCCGCCGCCTCGCGGCCGCTAAGCCTTTCGCGCAGCATAATCTCCGCGGCCGGGGCGAGATCGAGGCGGCCGTCCGCGATCGTCCAGCCGCCGGGGAGGATTCTCGGCGTCGCGACCAGCGCCTCGAGCTCCATCGCCGCCTGCCCTTCGTATTGCTGGCGAAGGCAAACGCCGGCCAGCGCGGCGACGGCGTCGAACAGACGCCCCAGGCTCGTCGTCCTGGGGAACCGCGCGCCGCGGGCGATAGCCTTCGAGAGCCGCGCCGCGTCGGGCAGACCGGGAAAGAGGCGGGAGGCCTCGCCGAGCCTTCCCAGCCGATGCAGCATCGCCACGCCCATGCGCCACGGTTCGCGCGCCGCCTTGTCGCCGCCCGGCAGGGCGAGCGGTTCGAGGGCGCCGACGCGCGTCCACCGCGCGCCGTCGAGGACGATCAGCTCGCCGCCCCAGGGCGCGCCGTCGGCGCCGTAGCCGTGTCCGTCGAGCGCGACGCCGAGCACGTTCCCGCTCCAGCGCTTCTCCGCGGCGACCGCGGCGACATGGGCGACGTGATGCTGGACCGCGATCACCGGCAGGCCCGAGGATTCGGCGGACCGCGTCGACACGAAGTCGGGATGCAGGTCGCGAACCGCACATTGCGGCTCGACCTCGAGGATCGACGTCAGATGTTCGATCGTCTCGGCGCGGAAACGGATGGTTTCGCGGTCGTCGAGATCGCCGATGTGCTGGGAGACGAAGGCCTCGCGGCCACGGGTCACCGTGATCGTGTTCTTGAGGTCGCCGCCCGCGGCGATGAGGCTCGGCCCGTCGGCGCCGAGGTCGATCGGATCCGGAACGAAGCCGCGGGCGCGGCGGAGATAGGCGGGGGCGCCGTCGAGGGCGCGCACGACGGAATCGTCGGCCCTGACGACGATCGCCCGGTCGTGCGTCACGATCAGGTCGGCGATGCCGGAAAGGCGGCGCTGCGCGTCGTCGTCGGAGGCGACCAAGGGCTCGCCGCCGGGATTGGCGCTGGTTGTGACGAGCGCCAGGTCGGACGGCGCGTCCCGCCAGGCGTGGAAATCCGGCGCGCCCGCGAGCGCGTGCAGGAGGAGCCAGTGCATCGGCGTATAGGCGAGCATCAGGCCGATGTCGCGGAGGTTCGGGGCGACGCTCGGTGCGATTTTGCCGCAACTCGGGGCGAGCACGATCGGACGCGCCTGGCTCGCGAGCAGCGTTCGCTCGGACGGGCCGATTTCGGCCAGACGCTCGGCGCTCGCGAGATTGGCGACCATCACCGCGAAAGGTTTTGCGTCGCGCGCCTTGCGCCGGCGGAGGCGCGCCACCGCCGCCTCGTCATGCGCGTCGCAGAGGAGATGGAAGCCGCCGAGCCCCTTCAGCGCCACCACGCCTCCCGCCTTCAAGACGGACGCAGCGTCCTCGATCGGGAGGTTGAGTCTCGGTCCGCAGCGGGGACAGGCGATCGGCTCAGCGTGGAAGCGCCGGTTCGCCGGATCGGAATAGTCGCGCGCGCAGTCCGCGCACATCGGGAACGACGCCATCGAAGTTTGCGCCCGGTCGTAGGGGAGCGCGCGCGTCAGCGTGTAGCGGGGGCCGCAATGGGTGCAGTTGATCAGCGGGTAGCCGAAGAAGCGGCTCGTCGGGTCGAACAGCTCTTCGAGACAGGCGCCGCACACGGCCGCGTCGGCGCCGATGCGGGTGGTCGTCCTGCCCTGCCGCGTGTCGTCGATTACGAATCCCTCGCCGCCGACCGGCGCGATCGGGGCGGCCTCGACCGAGTCGATGCGCGCGAGCGGCGGCGGCGCCTGCCGGAGCTCGGCCAGGAAGTTTTTGGCGCGCGCGCCTTCGATCTCGATCAGCACGCCCTCGGCGTCGTTGCGCACGAAGCCGCTCAGTCCCAAACGCGAGGCAAGGCCATAGGCGAAGGGGCGAAAGCCGACGCCCTGCACCACGCCGCGCACCCTGAGACGCAGACGTTCTCCATTCTGCAGGATAGGCGCCGGCGCTCCCACTGTCATCCTTTCGCAACGGCGGCGACGTGCCGCGCCGCGGAAGCCTCGATCCAGGCGGCGAAGGCGGCGACCCCCTCTCCCGTCCGGGCCGAAACGATCAGCGTCTGGAGGTTCGGGTTGATGCGCAAGGCGTTTGCGAGGCATTTGTCCACGTCGAAATCGAGATGCGGGAGGAGGTCGGCCTTGTTCAACAGCATGAGATCGGCGGTGGCGAACATGTCCGGGTATTTGATCGGCTTGTCCTCGCCCTCGGTGACCGACAGCACGACGACCCGCCGCGCCTCGCCGAGATCGAAGGCGGCCGGGCACACCAGATTGCCGACATTCTCGATGAACAGCGCCGAGCCCGGCGCAGGGTTCAGGCTCTCCAGCGCGTGGCCGACCATATGCGCGTCGAGATGGCAGCCCTTCCCCGTATTGATCTGGATCGCCGGGGCGCCGGCGCCGCGGATGCGCTCGGCGTCGTTGGACGTCTGCTGGTCGCCTTCGATCACCGCGACCGGAAGCCGGTCCTTGAGCGCCTCGATCGCCTTGACCAGCAGGCTCGTCTTGCCCGAGCCGGGGCTGGAGACCAGGTTGAGGGCGAACAGCCGCCTTTCGGCGAAGGTGCGCCGGTTGTCCCGCGCGTAGGAATCATTCTTCGACAGAATGTCCTGCTCGATCTTGATCATCCGCTCCGGGCTCACGCCCGGCGCGTGCGCGTGATCGTGGCCGGGCGCGTCCGCGTGATCATGGGAGTGCGCAGGGTCGGGATCCGCATGGCCGTCGTCATGATGGGGATGCGGATGGCTGTGCGGCCCGCGACCGTCGCCGTGATCGTGAACATATTCGTCCGTCCGGTCGGGGGCGCGAAACTGCGCCTCGCCCGGTTTGCCCTTTTCAAGAACCACTTCGGCCTGGCCGCATCCGCAAACGCCGCACATCAGGCGCTCTCCACTTTTTCCGCTTTCCGCTCGCCGCTGTCGGCCGCGGCCTTCGACGCCTTCGCGCTCATTCGTGTCTCTTCCCGCTCTTTGTGGTGAATATTCACCACAAAGAACGGGAAGGCGCGCAAAGACGCCGCCGCGCGCGACGCCCGAACATAGAGGCCCTGGCCTCGCCTCGCCAGCGATCCGCGCGCGTCGTTTCGTCTCATGCGCGAACATAGGAGCCGCCAGAGGGCCGGCGTACCCGCCCCGTCCGACCTCGCAGCCGTGCGATGTATATTGTGCGCCGCACGAAACCCGGTCGATCAGGCGATGCGTCAAATTGTCGCCCGGCGTCTATTTCTCCTCGCGCCGCTTTCTTTCCGCCTCGTCCCAGCGGTCAGCGCCTGGAGATCGGGAACGAAACCCAGCCCCTTCCGGGCGTCCGACGAAATGACGGACTGCGACGTAACCACGTCGATCAGCGCCGGGGCGCTGTTCAACGCGCGCCTCAACGTCTGGCAGATCGACCGCCTGCTCGACCCGTTCGCCGTGGGCGCCCGGCGCGCGCGCCAGCGCGGCATAGTCCGAATGCCGCAGCGTTGTGCCCACGACTCTGCCGCCATAGTTCAGTTCCTGATCCAGGCGCTCGATATTCCACGCCGCGTTGTTCGAGACGATGAAGACGACCTTGGCGCCGTGTCGGACGGCAGTGTCTATCTCCATCGCATTGATCCCGAAGGCGCCGTCGCCGTTCACCGAGATCACCTGCCGGTCCGGCATCGCCAGGGCCGCGGCGATCGCAAACGGAACCCCGACGCCGAGGCAGCCGAACGCTCCCGAATCCATGTACGTCTTCGCCTGAAGACCCGTCCGGGCAAAGCTGAGAAGGTCGCCGCCGTCGGCGATCGCCACGCTGTCGGGATCGGCGACGGCAGCGATGGCGTCGAAGATGGCTCGCGGATGGACTTTGCCGTCCGAGCCCCGCAACGGCTGCTTTCCCGCGACCGCCGTCGCCATGCGTTCGCGGTGGCGGCGACGCAATCCTTCGGCCCATGCTGCGTCGACAGCGACCGCGCGGTTACCGGCGGTTTCGAGCATGGCGGCGAGAGCGACGTGCGGACTGGCGAGTATTTCAGGCTGTCCACGCCGGTTGTCGATGAGCTCGCCGGCCGTATCGGCGATGCGAATGAAGCGCGCGTTCGGGAACACCGCCGGCGACCCGTAGCCGACCTGGTAGTCAAGCTTGCGGCCTATCAGCAAAACCACGTCGGCTTCGGCCATCGCGGCGGCTCTTGCCGCGGCGATACTCGAGGGATGGTCGGAGGCCACGAGGCCGCGGCTCTCCTGCGTATCGAGATAGAGCGCGCCCGTGGCGTCCAGCAGCCGCACGAGCGCCGGTCCCGCGAGCCGCGCGCCGCGTCCGGTGAGGACGAGCGGACGCTTCGCGGACCAAAAAAGGTCGACCGCCTCATCGACTGCGTCCGGATCCGGGTATAGCACGCGCGGCGTCTTGGGTCGCATCCATTCCGAGAGCACCAGCTGGGGCGGCACTCGCGTACGCAAAACGTCGGTGGGGACTTCAATGTAGACCGGGCCAGGCTCGCCCGCGTCGCCTGTCGCGCGGGCGACGGCCTCATCGAGTTCGCGCACCACCTGCTCGGGCACGCGCGCCGTGCGTGAGGCGCGTGAGACCGGCCGCAAGATTTCGACATGCGGGATGTCCTGCAAAGGTCCCATGTTCGCTTGCGCGCGTGGACTGCAGCCGCCGATCAAGAGCAGGGGGACGCGGGCAAGGGAGGCGTTGGCCATTGCGGTCACCGTATTGGTGACCCCCGGGCCGGCCGTGACCATGGCGACGCCAAGTTGATCCGTCAGCTCGGCGTGCGCATGCGCCATATGCACGGCAGCGCTTTCGTGCCGGACGTCGATGATGCGAATGCCGCGACGCGCGGCATGATCCCAGATCGGTTGGATGTGACCGCCCTGCAAACCGAATATTCGGTCCACGCCGCGCGCCTCGAGAAAGCGGGCGATCCAGGCTGCGCAGGAGTCTTCGTCGACGTTGAGGTCCCGCACGTTGTCGTCGGCTGCGCTCATCAGCTTCTCTCCCTCGACGGCCCCGGCGTCGCTGCTCACTTGCCCGCCAGCCGGGACCTCAGCTCGCGATGCAGCAGCTTTCCGGTGGCGGTTCTTGGCATCTCGTCCTCACGAATGAACGAGATCGATCGCGGCCGCTTGTGCCCCGCGATGCGATGCTTGCACCAATCGAATATCTCATCCTCGGTCGGGGAGTGGCCCTCGTGCGGGACGATCACCGCGTGGACCCTCTCGCCCCACAGCGGGTCGGGGACGCCAACAACCGCGACATCCTTCACTTTCGGATTGGCTCCCGGCATCGCCTCGACCTCGGATGGATAAACGTTCTCGCCGCCAGTGATGATCATGTTGCTCTTGCGGTCGACGGGATAGATGTATCCCTCCGCGTCACGACGGGCGAGATCGCCAACCGTGCAGTAATCTCCGCGGAACGCCTGGCTCGTTTTCTCGGGCAGCTTCCAGTAGCCGTCGAATGTGTAAGGGTTGCACGAGTAGAGTTCGCCCGCGTCGCCCCCGGGGACGTCGGCGCCGTCTGGATCGAGCAGCCGGATCGGCCTCGAGCCGATGCATTCGCGTCCGACCGAGCCGAACTTGGAGCACTGCTCGTCCGGATGCAGCATCGTGACCCAGCTTCGGTCGAGCCGTAGAGCTCGAACAGGCCGGAGTTCTTGAAATAGTCCACGATCGCCAGCTTGGTGTCGCACCGGGCCGGCGCCGAGGAGATCATCAGCTTGGTGACGGAATCCACGTCGTGGCGGTTGCGCACGCCTGCCGGCAGGCCGAGCATCATGATGTAGTGCGTCGGCGTCAGGGAGGTGAAAGTCGCGCCGCCGTCCGCCAGAGCGCCCACGAGATGCTCGGGATCGAAGCTCTTGCGGCTGTAAATCGTGCAGGCGGCTCCGCAATATGTGAACGCCCCGAAGAAATAGAGCGAGTTGGCGTGGCACATCGGCATGACCAGCAGCGCGGAGTCGCGCTGGGTGAGGCCCATTTCCACCTCGGTCACGAGCGAGAGCATGGCGCTGCCCCGGTGGCTGAGGATCGCTCCCTTCGGCTTGCCGGTGGTCCCCGACGTGTAATGAGGGTCCAGGGGTCGTCGCTGCTCACACGGACGCGGATTTCGTCCCTCGCATTCGCGATCAAGTCCTCATAAACGCGGTATCCTGCGTGACGGCGCCTCCCGCCGAAGCTGATGAAGCGTTCGGCTCGCACGGGAAGATCCGCGCATACCGATTCCACCTCGTCCAGCAGATCCTCCTGCACGATAAGGGCCTGCGCCTCGCAATTTTCGACGATGAACTGGATTTCCGGGCCGACCAGCCGAAAATTGATCGGAACCGCGATGAGCCCCGCCATCGCCGTCGCGGCATAGATTTCCGCCCACTCCCTTCGAGAAGTCCGATGCCGCAGAGCGCGTTGGCGAGCCGGGACGAGCGGTCGCTCCAAACCCGGAACGTCATCGATCTTTCGAGATCGCGCACGCCCCTCCTGAGGCGGGGCTGGGACGCGCTTCCCGAGACGCGGTAGAATTGGTGACTCCCAAGGTGGGTCGCATTTGTTCAACCGCCCCGCGTCCTGAGGGGCCTGAGAAGCGGGCGTCTCGAAGGACAGACTAGGGCGTGTGGACATTCATCGGATAGCGATTGCTGATCCGACCAGGTGGATCATCGCGCTGTAGTTTGCGTCGGTCTTCTCGTAACGCGTTGCAATTCTGCGGAATTCCTTGAGCTTGCAGAAGAAGTTTTCGATCAGATGACGCCACTTGTACATCTCCACGTCGTAATCGATTGGGTCCTTTCGATTCGCTTTTGGCGGAATGACGGCGATGGCGCCGCGGCGGTTGAGCTCGGCGCGCCGCCAATCGTTGTCGAAGGCTTTATCGGCAAGCAAGGCGCCGATGGCGACGCCGGAGATCAGCGGTTCGACGCCGAGGCTGTCGTGTCGCTGACCCGGCAGCAGGGTGAAGCGCGCCAGATTGCCGAGTGCATCGACAAGCGCGACGATTTTGGTCGTCAGACCACCGCGCGATCGCCCAATCGCCTGATTTTGAGTCCCCCTTTAGCGCCGGCTCCGTGTTGGTGGACCCGGACGATCGTGCCGTCGTATCCAAAGAACCGCTTCGAGAAAGCCGCGGTTATCCTCGCCGCGGCGACCCGGATCGCCGAGCTTGCCAGGAAGCAGAGGCCCAACCCGCTCCCATTGCGGATCGCTCAAAATTCGTCAACTCAAGGCTCGTCTCCTTATTTCGAGCCTTGAATCAAAATTCTTCCTAAAAAGTCGTTAACTCAATGTCCACACGCCCTAGCCAGTCAACAAGCTCCAGCCGGCGGCGCATGCAACTGGTGCAGCCGTTTCTTCAAAAAATCGAAGTCAATCGGCTTCGTCAGGAAATCGGCGGCCCCGATCTCGGCGGCGCGCCGGCGTCGCTCCTCGTCGCCATAGGCGGTCACCATCATCACCGGCAGGTCCGGCCGCCGCGCCCTGACCTCGCGCAGGAGCGCCAGCCCATCCATTCCCGGCATGTTGATGTCGGACAGGATCACGATCAGCTCCGGCTCGATGTCGCGCGACAGGCGTTCGAGCGCTTCCGCGGCCGAAGTGGCGAAATGCAGGACATAGGCGCCCTGGCGCGCCTCGCGCCGGAACCGCTGGCGAAACAATTCGGCGACATCGGCTTCGTCGTCGACGATCAGGATGCTTACGGTCATGACTCGCCTCTCGCGTCCGCCGGAGCCGGCGTCCTGCGGGCGGCGAACCGCCGCGGCAGGTAGACCGTGAACTCGGTGAACGCGCCGACCTCGCTCGCGACCTTGATCGCGCCGCCGTGCCCGTGCGTGACGATGTCGTAACTGATCGACAGCCCGAGCCCGGTGCCTTCGCCGGTCGGTTTCGTGGTGAAGAACGGCTGGAAGAGCTTGTCCCTGATCTCGGCCGGAATGCCGGCGCCGTTGTCGCGCACCCGAACCTCGACCGCGTCGCCGAGCTCGCGGGTGGCCACCTTCAGCACCGGTTCGAACGGGGCGCCGATTTCCTGCCGTCGTTTGTTCGCGGCGTAGAAGCCGTTGCCGAAAAGGTTGAGAAACACCCGCGTCACGTCCTGCGGCACGAGTTCGAGCGGCGCGACGTCGCTGCCGTAGGCGCGCTCCAGGGTGATGTTGAAGTTCTGATCCTGCGCCCGGGCCCCGTGATAGGCGAGGTTGAGCGATTCCTCGACGAGGGCGTTGAGGTCGACCCTCTCTCGGGCGCCGCTGCCTTCGCGCGAATGCGCCAGCATGCTCTTGACGATATTGTCGGCCCGCTTTCCGTGCTCGACGATCCGCCGAAGGTTGCCGGTCAGCGTGGCGAAGATTTCGTCGACGTCGCCAGGCTTCTCCTCCCCGACCACAGCCAGCGCAGACGACATCTCCTCCTTCAGTTCGTCGAGCAGTTCGACCGAAAGGCCGGCGAAATTGTTGACGAAGTTGAGCGGGTTCTTGATCTCGTGCGCGATTCCGGCCGTCAGCTGGCCGAGCGACGCCATCTTCTCGGCCTGGATCAGACTGGCCTGGGCCGCCTTCAGGTCGTGCAGCGCAGCCTCGGCCGTATCGCGGGCGGCGCGAATCTCGGCTTCGGCGCGTTTGCGTTCGCGTTCGAGGCGATCCCGCTCGATCAGGCTGTCGCGCAACATGCCGAGCGTTCTCGTCATCTCCCCGATCTCGTCACCGCCGGGCGTAGGCAACGGGACGTCGAGCTTGCCGTGCGTAATCGCAGCCATGCTCCGGTCCAACTGCTTCAGGGGGCCAGTGATCGAGCGCACCGTCAGCGCCGTGAAGATGAAGGCGAGCGCCAGCGCGCCGATCCCGCCGACAATCGCGAGTTTGACCGCGAGCCGCGCCTGGCTGGTCGAGGCATTGCGCAAGGCGACGGACTGCTGCTCGACCCGGTCGACGATCCTGTCGATCTTTTCGTCGATATTGGGAACATGACTTTTGGCTTGCTCCAGCAGCGTGTTGCCGGCGGCGCTGTCGTCGCTCGAATAGGCTACGCCCGCCTGACGGGCCAATTCGGTCATTTCGTCGACTTCGCCTCCGATGGCGGCGACGAGCGCGGGATCGAGCGCTGAAATCGCCTTCAGATCGGAATCGAGCCGCTCTTTGGCGGCCGCGGCGGCCTGTTGCGACCGCGCGAGCTGCGACACTGCCGAGTCGATCACCCAGTACTTCAGATCGCCGAAGTGCTTGCTGGCCAGATTGGCGTTTCGGACGACGGAGACGAGCTGCGCTTCTTCGGCGAGGCTTCCCGAGTTGCGCGCCAGTTCACGGATCAGAAGCGCGGAAGAGCCGGCGAGGATCGCGAGCAGCAGAATCGAAAGGAAGATCAGCCGTGCGCGAATCGACACGTTCGGCGTCATGCTCGGCCCACTGGTCTATCGCCCGTTCCGGCTTCGCAGCCGATCGCCCCTGCGGCCGGCTCTGGAAGCCCACGAATCCAGCGACCCCCCGAGGAGCCACGACGCATTGCACATGTTTCCTTTCCACGTTCACTCACATCATCACACACTTAGCGAGCTGGCAAAAGGTTATCCGTTGTCGCGCAAATCGTGCGATGATGCCGCCGCTCAATGTTGTATGGTTCGTAACGTCCGTTGTGGTCGACCTATGGGAGGAAGTGATGGATGCGACAATTTCTCGGCGAGCATTCGTTCCATTTGTCTTGGCGATGGGGCTTGCCTGGACGGGGGCGGCCCAAGCGGCAACCTCGTCATTCACGGTTTCGCTGACCGGGGCGCAATCCGTGCCGCCGGTGGATACCAGCGGCGCCGGGACGGCTAATCTTACCTACGATCCGGCGACTCGGCTGGTGACCTGGGACATCACCTACAGCGGAATGTCGAGCCCTGTCACGATGGCGCACTTCCACGGTCCGGCCAAGCCGGGCCAGAATGCACCTGTCGTGATATGGCTCACCGTGCAGGGCGCCGCGCCCTCGAGCCCGATAAAGGGTAGCGCCACACTCACTCCCGAGCAGGCGAAGCAGTTCACCGATGGCGAGTGGTACATTAACGTGCACACACAGTCCCATCCGGCGGGCGAGATCCGAGGCCAGGTGATCCCGCCGAAAAGTTGATTGGAATTAAAGCAGATTGGCGATGATCGCGGCGGCCGCCACACCGCCGGCGAGCAGCAGAGCCGCCCGCGTCAGGCTTGCGAGCCGAGGCGCGGGCAGGGTTTCCGGCAGGACCTTTCTTCCGGTGATCATCGGGAGCAGTAGGTTCTGTCCCTTCGCCGCCGCGTAGGCGAAGATCGCCAGCACGTGCAGAACAATCGCCGCGAGCAGAACGTCCCAGACGATCGCGTGCGACGCTTCGATCGCGTCGGCGACCGGGGCGGGGACAATTTCCGTGAGCGGTCCGACGTCGGCGACGTCGTTGGCCACGTAGATGCCGGTCAGCGTCTCGACAAGCAGAAGCGCGAGCAACAGGAGCACCATCCAACCGCCGGCGGGATTATGGCCGATCTGGCGGTCGGGCTCCCGCAGAAGGGCGAATTTCAGGTGCTGCGCGGCCCCCCGCGGGGAAACGACGAAGCGGGAGAACCGCGCCGTGTCGCTGCCGAAGACGCCCCACATGAGGCGAAACAGCAGCAGAGCGAGCAGCGCGTCGCCGACCCGCGCGTGCCAGTCCATCCAGTTCAATCGCCAGGTTGCATAGGCCGCCGCGATGAGCGCCGCGGTAAGCCAGTGGAAGAGCCTTATGGGCGCGTCCCAGACGGTGACGATCCGCGACGCATCGCTCATGCGCGCCGCCCGGTCATGGCTCACCTTCGTCCGAACAGCCGCTCGATGTCGGCGAGCTTGAGCTCGACATAGGTCGGGCGGCCGTGGTTGCACTGGCCGGCCCCGGGCGTCGCCTCCATCTCCCGCAAGAGCGCGTTCATCTCCTCCGACTTCAGCGGCCGGCCAGCGCGCACCGAATGGCGACAGGCGAAGGTCCCGAGAAACCGATCGAGCCGGCGGGCGAGGCTCTGCGCCCCGTCCTCGGCGGCGAGATCGGCGGCGAGGTCGCGCACCAGGCCGGCGAGATCGCCCTTCGCGAGGACGGCCGGGGCCTCGCGGACGAGGACCGCGCCGTCGCCGAAGCTCTCGACGACGAGCCCGAGCGCGGCGAGATCCTCGGCGTGTGCGTCGATCAGCGCAGCGGCGTCCGGATCGAGATCGACGACGAGCGGCGTCAGCAGGGCCTGCCGCTCGACGCCCTGCCCCTGGCGCTGGCGCTTCAGCGTCTCATAGACGATGCGCTCGTGCGCCGCGTGCTGGTCGACGATGACGAGCCCGTCGGCCGTCTGGGCGATGATGTAGCATCCGTGCACCTGCGCCCGCGCCGCCCCGAGCGGCGCGTCGAGGTCGCGCGGCTCGGGTTCGGCCGCCGCGAGCACAGGCGCAGCCGGGGGGAAGGCGAAACGGGCCTGCGCCGGCTCGGCGAAGCCGGGGGCGACGCTCTGCGCCAGCGCCGGGGCGGCGGGCGAGGCGCGCCAGTCCCAGCCGCCGGCCGGCGTGGTCGGGCGGAAGGCGTTCGGCGGCCGCATGGCGAGCACGGTCGCCGTCCCGCCGGTGGTCGCGGCGCGGTGCAACGCCTCCGACAGGCGCTGCTTGACGGCGCCGACGACCAGCCCGCGCACCAGGCCTGAATCGCGGAAGCGAACCTCGGCCTTGGCCGGGTGGACGTTGACGTCGACCTCGCGCGGCTCGCATTCGACGAACAGCGCGACGACAGCGTGGCGGTCGGCGGGCAGGAAATCCACGTAGGCCGCCCGAAGGGCGCCGGCGAGAGTCTTGTCACGCACCGCGCGACCGTTGACGAAGACGTATTGCGCGAGCGCGTTGGGCCGGCTGAAGGTCGGCAACCCGACCCGCCCGGTGAGCCGCACCCCCTCGCGCGCCGCCTCGAGAGCGAGCGAATTTTTGGCGAACTCGTCGCCGAGCGCCTGCCTCAGCCGCTCGGTCCTGCCGGCTTCGCCGATTCCCACGGCCGGCCAATCGAAGCTTTGGCCGATGTCGGTCGCGAAGGCGAAGCGCCTCTCCGGGTGGCTGAGCGCGAGACGTTTCACCACGTCGGCGGCCGCCTGGGCTTCGCTGCGATCAGATTTCAGGAACTTGAGCCTCGCCGGCGTCGCGGCGAAGAGGTCGCGCGCCTCGACCCGCGTGCCGATCGCGCCTGCGCAGGGCTCGACCGGGCCTTTCGCCCCGTACTCGACGATGAGCTTCAGGGCCGTCGGGGCGCTCATCGTCCGGGTGCGGATCTCGAGCCGCGACACGGAGGCGATCGACGGCAAGGCCTCGCCGCGGAAGCCGAAGGTGGCGATCGCGGTCAAATCGCCGTCAGGGATCTTCGAGGTCGCGTGCCGTTCGACCGCGAGGGCGAGATCCGCCTCGTCCATGCCGCGCCCGTCGTCGGCGACACGGATGAGCCGGCGCCCGCCGGCCTCGATCGCGATCTCGACCGCCCTCGAGCCGGCGTCGAGCGCGTTCTCGATCAGCTCCTTGACGGCCGCGGCCGGGCGCTCGATCACTTCGCCCGCGGCGATGCGATCGACGAGCAGCGGATCGAGACGGCGAATCGGCATGGCGGGCGGGTCCTGGCGCGATTATCGCACGGGATGAGCCGCCGGGAAAACGCCTTCGTCGCGCGGCCCGCGCGGGCCGCCGCCGTCGCCGGGCTCAAACCGCGACCTCGGCGACTGGATCGCCCTCTTCGGGCTTCAGCCTGTTCGGCTCGCTATTTGCAGGAAAGCTCCTCCTCTCCTTCGTGCTCGCCTATCTCCCTTTTGGCTCGAGAGTCGGCGCCTGCTTCAAGGAAGTGCATCGCAGGCGCAAGGTTAGGCTTGCAAGCCGCCTGCAGGAGACTAAGGGTTTGGACATGCAGCAAGGGAGCCGGTTTTCACGGAGGCCGGGGACGAGCGGATGCGGTTGAGCAAACGACTGGCGGCGGCGATCTTTGCCGTCGGGCCCGTCGCCGACGCGGCGGACGGGCGAGAGTTCTGAGTGCGGGAAGCTGGGCGTTGTCCAGACCATAGGGGCTTCGGAGGCCGACAACGGGACGACGGTCTCGCTGGCGCCGGGAATGGAGCTCGCCGTGGCGCTGCGGGCCGAGCCCGGCTCGGGCTGCCGTTGGCGCCTCTTGCAGTTCGATTCGTCCGTCCTGCACGGGCTGGGGGAGCCGGACGTGCAATTCGAGCCGAAGCTGGGCCGGAAATCGGTGGGCTTCTTTTCGCGCGAGACGTTCCGGTTCCGGGTGAAGCGCGCGGGCGAGACGGGCGTTGCGTTCGGCTTTTTCAGGCCCTGGGAGCGAACGCCGCCGGAAAAGCAGGTGCGCATTCTCGTCCGCACCGGCTGAAACCGGGTCGGGACGCTCGCCCGCCTGCGGAAGAGGGCGCGGCTTTGCGCCACCGCCGCCGCCTTCTCCGGCACGCATGCAGGAAGAGCTGTCAGAACCCCTCCGGCTTGCCGACCACCGTCGTATGGAGCGCGCCGTCGCCGAACACCCGCGCCGCGGCGCGCTTGAGGCTCGCCGGCGTCACCGCGGCGATCAGCCGGTTGCGCTCGACGAGCCAGTCGGGGGCGCGGCCTTCGAGCTGGATCTGGACGAGCTGGGAGGCGATCTTGACCGAAGTGTCGAAGCGCAAGGGATAGGAGCCGATGAGATAGGTCTTGCCCTTCTCGAGCTCCTCCTCCGAGAGGCCGTTCAGCGCCACGTCGCGGATCTCGGCCGAGGCGACGTCGAAGGATTCCTTCGCCCGCTCGTTCTTGGTCGTCGTGCCGCCGTAGAAGAAACCGCCGCGGTCGAGGGCGTAGAGATTGCCGAATACGGTATAGGCGAGGCCGCGCTTCTCGCGCACCTCCCGGAAGAGGCGCGAGGTCATATTGCCCGAGCCGCCTAGCACATGCGCCGCCACGATGCCCGGGATGAAGTCGGGATCGTCGCGCTTGAGCGCCGGGCGGCCGAACCGGATGGTCGACTGCGGCACGTCGAGCGGGACCACGTCGACTTCGCCGAGGCCCGCGAACGGGGCCTCGGGGACGGGCTTGAGATCGCTGCTGGCCGGCAGGTCGGCGAAGGCCTTGTCGACCAGCTCGGCCGCGCCTTTTTCCTCGATCGCCCCGACCACGGCGACGACCAGCTGGCCGCGGGTGAGCGTCCGCTTGGCCGCAGCGACGAGGTCGGCCGGCTCGATCCGCGCCAGCGTGTCGAGCGTCCCTTCGGCCGGCAGGCCGTAAGGGTGGCCTGGAAAGGCGCTCGCCCGCCAGGTTCTTGCCGCGACCGTGCCGGGATCGTTGGCGTCGTGGCGGAGGCGCGCATTGGCGTGCTCTCGGACGCGGACGAACGGCTCCTCGTCGAAGCGCGGGGCGTTGACGGCGAGGCGCAAAAGCTCCGCCGCCCGGTCGAGGTTCTTGGTGAGGGTCCGCATCCGCCCGGACATCTGATCGCGGTCGTTGCGGAAGTGGAGTTCGATCGCCTTCTCGTCGAGCGCCTGCTGGAAGGCCTGCGAGTCGAGGTCTCCCGCGCCCTCGTCGAGCAGGCTCGCGAGCAGCATGCCGAGGCCGGCCTTGTCGGCCGGATCCTGAGCCGCGCCGCCGCGCATGGCGAATTCGAGCGCGACCACCGGCACGGCGTTGGATTCGACGAGCCAGAAATTGAGCCCGCGCGGCGTCGTCACCGTCCGGACGTTGACGGTGGACGAAGCGGGGGTAGCGACATGTTTCTGCATAGGCGTTTCCGGATGCTTCGTTTTTGAGGGACTGGCTTCTTTTCTTCGAGGGACTGGCCTCAGGCGGCTTCGGCCTCGAGCGGCAGGAGATGGCCGGTCACGGCCGGCCTGCGGTCGAGCCAGCGCCGCGCCGCGCCCATCACCGCCTCGGCGTCGACGGCCTCGATCTTCATCGGCCATTCCTCGACGTCACGGATGGTCTGCCCGATCGCGAGCGAAGAGCCGTACCAGCGGGCGAGATCCGACTGGCTGTCGCGGGCGTAGAGCGCGTCCGCCACGAGCCGCGTCTTGGCGCGCTCGAGCGCGCCGGGCTCGATCCCCTCGGCGAGGAACCTTGCCAGCACCCTGTCGAAGGCCCTGTCGAGCCTCTCGAGGCTGATGCCCGGCGCGGGCGTCACATTGACGATGAAGCGTGTCTCGTCGAGCGCAGTGCCGTGATAATAGGCCCAGGCCGAGACGCCGAGCTTCTCCTCGATCACCAGCGAACGATAGAGGAGGCTGGTCTGGCCGCCCCCGAGAAGATGGCCGAGCACGTCGAGCGCCTCCGATTCCCCGTCTTTCGCGGTGCGGCAGGACGGCGCGAGATAGTGGCGCTGCCAGTTCGGCTGCTCGACCTTGTCGTCCCTGACCGTGACGATCCGGCTCGCCACCGTCGGCGGCTCGAGCGGGCGGACGCGCTCGGGGCGCGCCCCGCGCGGCTTCACCTTGCCATAAGTGTCTTCCGCCATGGCTCGCGTCGCCTCCGGCTCGGCGTCGCCGGCGACGACGAGGATGGCGTTCTCGGGGGTGTAAAAATGCTGGTAGTAGGCGAGCGCGTCCTCGCGCCTGAGGCCCTCGATCTCGTGGCCCCAGCCGATGATCGGCACCCCGTAAGGATGATGGGTGAAGAGCGTCGCCTGCACCGCCTCGCCGAGCTGGGCGCCGGGGTCGGTGTCGCAATGCATGCGCCGTTCCTCGAGCACGACGTCGCGCTCCGGTGCCACGATCTCGTCGGTCAGGACGAGCCCGGTCATCCGGTCGGCCTCGAAATCCATGCAGGCGCGCAAATGTTCCTTGGCGACCTGCTGGAAATAGGCGGTGAAGTCGTTGCCGGTGAAGGCGTTCTCCTGGCCGCCGATCTCGGAGATGAATTCCGAGAACTCCCCCTTCGGATGGGCCTTGGTGCCCTTGAACATCAAATGCTCGAGGAAATGCGCGATGCCCGACTTGCCAACCGGATCGTCGGCCGCGCCGTTGCGGTACCAGATCATGTGGGTGACGACCGGGGCCCGATGGTCCGGAATGACCACGACCTCGAGGCCGTTCTGAAGCGTGAAATGGGCGACCTGCGGGGCGGGGACGTGAACGGTCATCGGGGTCCGTGAAGGCTGGAGGAGCCCGCCGCGGCGGGCCTTCGCCGGCCGCCGTGACGATAGCGCGACATATAGGGCGCCGGCGCGGCAGGCGCTAGGCAGGTCGCGAGGATCGGCGGCCCGGGCGGCCTCCGACTGAACCTGCCAGTCGACCATGCCGAGGAAAGCTTCCCATATTCTTGACCGAGATCTTGCCCGCCGCATCGGCGCGACGAAGATTTACAAAAACGCCAGACTCGACGACACTGGCGACTAGGCGAAAGCCCGCAACTGTTGTACATAGAAACGATGTGGTAACAAAGCCTCGGCTACCCCAGTCCGTCGTCCAGATGGCTGATGTGGCGTCCAAAATCAGGCGCAGCCGTCTCCTGGCCCTGCGCGACAATGCCCAGCCGGATAGCCCGGGTGCGGGTGAATAAGGCAAACAAACCATCGCCGTCCTCACGGCGGATCATGCGCTGCAAGGCAGTCAAATCTTCGTTGAACCGTCCAAGCATTTCTAGGACAGCGTCCTTGTTATGGAGGAATACATCTCGCCACATAGTCGGGTCTGAGGCTGCTATTCTCGTAAAGTCACGAAACCCGCCCGCCGAGAATTTGATAACCTCGGATCGCGTCACCTCCTCGAGATCTGCAGCGGTGCCCACGATATTATACGCGATCAGGTGCGGGACGTGGCTGGTGATCGCCAGCACCAGATCGTGGTGACTCGCGCTCATAATTTCGACGTTCGAGCCAAGCGCCTCCCAAAAGGCGCGAACCTTTCCCACTGCGTTCGGATCCGTCCCTTCCGGCGGGGTCAAAATACACCAGCGGTTGATGAAAAGAGAGGCGAATCCGGCCTCCGGACCAGACTGCTCGGTGCCGGCCACCGGATGGGCGGGCACGAAATGGGAGTGAAGCGGCAGTATGGGAAGCAGCGTGGAAATGACCGACTCCTTGACCGAGCCGACATCGGATACGATCACGCCAGGCTTCAGCGACGATGCGATCGCGTGACCTATGTGTTCGTTCGCGCCCACCGGGGCGCAGAGGATGACGCAATCCGCGTTCCGGACCGCGCTCGCCAAGTCGCTGGTCCAGTCGTCGCCAATCGATAAGTCACGCGCACGCGCCAGAGTGCTTTCTGAACAATCCGCAACCACGATGCGCCTGGCCGCGTTACTCCGGCGCGCTGCGTGCACTATGGACGAGCCGATCAGGCCCACACCGATGATCGCCAGATATTCAAATAATGGCTCCACCAGAGGTGGTCTTCGCCACTCAATCACGTTCGGCAAAGATTCATCTGTTTGAGCTTCCGGTCTGCTCTTGGTCGCGGGTGCAAGCGTGTATCGTGCTCGTCCCGCCCCACCGTGTTGACGACGAACTCCGGGGCCCAAAAGTGCCGCCCAACCAAATTGTTTTGCGCTCTCCATAGACCCGGCTCAAATGGATCGCGCTCTTGCCCCTTATGTACCCGCCCATCTGCGATACCGCATATTTCGGCGGTGTTACAGCAGCCTTTCCCACGTGATCGGGTGTTAGACGCCCTTGCTCGACCTTCGATCCCCTGTAGCGCACGTCGCCGGGAAAGTCGGGGTCTCGCGCCTACGCTAGCCTAAAACAGCTTGCCCGCGCAACGGCCGCGCGTGGAATTGCCAGGCGCGACGAGATAGAAAACCACAGATTCGATGACGCCGGCGACTAGCCGATTTCCATCACGGCCCCGCGCGCGAGGCGCGGCGCAAGCTTGCGCATGTCGGATGGCGAAATCGCGACGCAGCCGGCGGTCGGGGTCAGGCGGGGCCGGGCGAGATGGAAGAAGATCGCGCTTCCCCTGCCCTTCGCCCGGCGGCGGAAATTCTGGTCCAGGACGAAGGTCAGGTCATAGAGATGGTCGTCGCGCCACATGCAGTCGGTGCAGTCGGCGGCCGGCAGGCGCACAGGCCGGTTGTAACGCGGGCTATGCGGGTCCTCGCACCAGCCCTGGTCGCGCCGCATGGCCTCGAGCGGGACGCCCCCGGCGCGCGGCCGCCGGCGGTCGGGACGGTAGTAGCCCCACAGCAGCTGGAAGCGACCGGCCGGCGTGCCGCCGTCGCCCTCGCGTTTGATGCGGACGATTCCGGCGGGGCCGAGCGCGCAAGGGATTCGGAACGGTCCGGCTGTCAGCCAGCCGCGGGCGCGGTTTCCGGCAAGAGGGCGGACAGTGAGGCGGAAGAGGCGCTGGGACAATGGGTCAGTCGAATCGCGGTCAGGTCGACCGATGATGGAAGCCGGCTTCAAATGCCGCAACCGTCAATCCAGCGTCCGCCTGAACCTGAGCAGCGCCAGGATCGAGAACACCGGGATGAAGGCCCGCCGGCATCGCGAACTGAGAAGCCGATCTCGCTCCAGTTCGGGCAATTGAGCTCGCTCAGCCGAGATTGAGCTCCTTGAAGAAGTCGTTGCCCTTGTCGTCGATGACGATGAAGGCGGGGAATTTCTCCACCTCGATCCGCCACACCGCCTCCATGCCGAGCTCCGGATATTCCAAGACCTCGACCTTCCGGATGCAGTCCTGGGCGAGGCGCGCGGCCGCGCCGCCGATCGAGCCGAGATAGAAGCCGCCGTGCTTGGCGCAGGCTTTGCGCACCTCCGCCGAGCGATTGCCCTTGGCGAGCATCACCATCGAGCCGCCCGCGGCCTGGAACTGGTCGACGAAAGAATCCATCCGCCCCGCCGTGGTCGGCCCGAACGAGCCCGACGGCATGCCCTCGGGCGTCTTCGCGGGCCCGGCGTAATAGACAGGGTGGTTGACGAAATAGGGCGGCATCGGCTCGCCCCTGTCGAGCCGCTCGCGGATTTTCGCGTGCGCGGCGTCGCGGGCGACGATCATCGGCCCCGTCAGCCCGAGCCGCGTGCGGATCGGATGCTTCGTGAGCTCCGCCAAGATCTCCTTCATCGGCCGGCCGAGGTCGATCTCGATCACCTCGCCGGCGAGCGCCGCCTCGTCGATGGCTGGCAGGAAACGGGCGGGGTCGCGCTCGAGCTCCTCGAGGAATACGCCCTCCCGGGTGACCTTGCCGAGCGCCTGGCGGTCGGCCGAGCACGAGACGCCGAGGCCGATCGGCAGCGAGGCTCCGTGGCGCGGAAGCCGGATCACGCGCACGTCGTGGCAGAAGTACTTGCCGCCGAACTGCGCCCCGACCCCGAGGTCCTGCGTCAGCTTGTGGATCTCGGCCTCGAGGTTGAGGTCCCGAAAGGCCCGCCCGTCCGGCGCGCCGCTCGTTGGAAGGGAGTCCAGATAGCGGGCGGAGGCGAGCTTGACGGTCTTCAGCGTCAGCTCGGCGCTCAGGCCGCCTATGACCACGGCAAGATGATAGGGCGGGCAGGCAGCGGTGCCGAGCGTGAGGATCTTCTCTTGCAGGAAGGCGATCATCCGCTCGTGGGTGAGGATCGACGGCGTCGCTTGATAGAGGAAGGTCTTGTTAGCCGAGCCGCCGCCCTTGGCGATGAACAGGAATTTGTATGCGTCGTCGCCCTCGGCGGCGATCTCGATCTGCGCAGGCAAATTGTCGCCGGTGTTCTGCTCCTCGAACGTCGAAAGCGGCGCGACCTGGCTGTAACGCAGGTTTTTCTTCCGGTAGGCCTCGCGAATTCCGTGAGCGATCGCCGCCTCATCCGATCCGTCCGTCCACACGTAACGCCCCTTCTTGGCGACCACGATGGCGGTGCCGGTGTCCTGGCACATCGGCAACACGCCGCCGGCGGCGATGTTGGCGTTCTTCATGAGGTCGTAGGCGACGAACTTGTCGTTGGCGGTCGCCTCCGGATCGTCGAGAATCTTGGCGAGCTGGGCGAGGTGGCCCGGGCGCAGCAGGTGATTGATGTCGATCATCGCCTGCTCGGCGATGAGGCTGAGCGCCTCCGGCTCGACCGCCAGGATCTCCCGCCCCAGCGCCTTCTCGATCCGAACGCCATCGGTCGTGAGCCTGCGATAGGGCGTCGCATCCGGGCCAAGCTGGAAGAGGGAATGATGCTGCGCGCCCATCGGCGTTGCTCCGCTCAAACTTGCGTCTCCGCCGGCCGAGACGCAGCCTTGCGAAAGGCAGCGATGCCGTCGGCGATCAGGAGGGTTCGGCGGGCCATGTCGGCGTGCAGGAGCTCGACCATCTTGCCGTTGAGCTGGATGACGCCCTTGCCCTGGTTTTCCGGCAGCGCGAAGGCGTCGATGACGGCGCGGGCGTTCGCGACCTCGGCCGCTGTCGGGGCGAAAACCTCGTTGCAGATGTCGATCTGGCTCGGATGGATCAGCGTCTTCCCGTCGAGGCCCATGTCGCGGCCCTGCAGGCATTCCTCGCGGAATCCGTCGAGGTCATTGATGTCGTTAAAGACGCCGTCGATGAGGTCGATACCATGCGCCCGCGCCGCGACGGCGCAGTTGGCGAGCCAAGCGGTCATCGTCGGCCGGCCCGGGGTCAGGCGCGCCCGAGTCTCCTTGGCGAGGTCGTTGAGGCCCATGACCAGCACGGTGAGCCGCGACGCTGAATCGGCGGCGACGGCGGCGATCTGGCCGGCGTTGAGAATCGCGTTCGGCGTCTCCATCATCGCCCAGAGCCGGGTCCTCTCCGGCGCGCCGTTCTCCCGCATGAGCCGCGCGGCGAGCATGATGGCGCCGGGACCATCAACTTTGGGCAGGAGAATGGCGTCAGGGCCTGCGGCGGCGGCGGCGATGAGGTCGGTCGGCCCCCAGGGCGTATGCGGTCCGTTGACACGGATGACGACTTCCCGGCCGCCAAAGTCACCCTTCAGCGCCTCGACGATCTGAGCCCGCGCCGCCTCCTTGGCGTCCGGCGCGACCGAGTCTTCGAGATCCAGAATCAGCGCGTCCGCCGGCAGGGTCGCAGCCTTGGCCAGCGCCTTGGCGTTGGAGCCGGGCATGTAGAGGACGCTGCGGCGCGGACGAGCAAGCATGACGGACTCCTGGCCAACCGGACAGCATTTATAGCCAAGCGTGCTGCGGCGCCAGATGGCCGTTCGCCGCAGCAGCATTGGACTTACGGCGGAGGCGATCGAGGCGCGTCCCCTCGATTGGCGGGCGCCGCGAAGGCGCATTGCCAACGACGTAAATCGCTGGATCGAATCAGGGACGGCCTGACTGAGCCGGTAGGAGTGCCGCTTGAGGACGTTACTTGAATTTGACCAGAACTTGGCCGATCGGCTCACCGGGGATCGCTCGCTCTCGCGAGCGGCGCGACCGACCTCGTTGGCTTAAATAGGCCTTAAAAAGCCCAAGCCTAGCTTGGATCGGAAGCGGCTATTCCTTCCCGCGGTTCACCGGCCTGTCACGCAATTAGCCCGCATTCGTCAACTAGATAATCGCCATTAAAACCCACCGTGGAACTTTCAAGCTGTGAAGTTCGGCGACCCCCTCGCCCGCGAAGCGGGAGAGGACGGCGCGGCGAAGCCGCGCCAGGTGAGGGGGACGGGCAACCGACGAACCTTGCGGCCGCCATCAACGCCCGCCGTTCGGCGTTCTCAACCCTCACCTGGCGCTTCGCGCCTGTCCTCTCCCGCTTCGCGGGCGAGGGGATACGTGACGGCTTGGGAGCAGTTACCCCACCGTCCCAGGGCAACCATCGTGCAGCCATCCCGAGGGGACTCGGACTGTAAGCCGACGACGAACATCGTGGGAGCGCCCTAGGGCGTCATCCATGGTCTTCGATTTTGGTGGGTAAAGTGAAGTGAAAACTTGCGCCCCGTGGAGAGTTGTCGGCGGCCCACAAGCGGCCGTTATGGGACGCGACGATGGAGCGGCTGACGGACAATCCCAGACCGGTCCCGTGAACCTTGGTGCTGAAAAACGCGTCGAAGATCTGATCCGCCTGCTGCGGGGGCAGCCCTTCGCCGGTGTCGCTGACGGAGACCATAAGTTGCTCGTTTTCCGCTCGCCGCGCCTTGATGGCAAGCTCGCGCGTTCCATCCACATCCTTCATCGCATCAATGCTGTTATTAATGAGGTTCATCAAGACCTGCTGCAATTGCACGCGATCTCCCATGACCTGGGGAAGATCTGCCGCCAGCTCCGTCCGAATTGATATGGAGTATCGTGCTACCTCGCTCCGCAGGAGGCCGCTAATCTCTCGAATAACTTCGTTTACGTCCAGCGACTCCCGTTGCGGAGTACCCTTCTTGAAGAGCAGGCGGATCCGCGCGATGATTTCCGCCGCACGCATTCCCTCTTTGACGATTTCCATCGCAGCTGCGCGCGCCTCTTCGAGATTAGGAGTGTCGCGAGCGAGCCAGCGCAAGCAGGCGTCGGCGTTGGTGACGGCGGCGCTGATCGGTTGATTCACTTCGTGCGCCAGGGTGGCGGTCAGCTCCGCCATGGTGTTCACTCTGTTGACGCGGGCAAGATCCGCCTGCGCCTGACGCAGCGCTTGTTCGGCAAGCTTCTGCTCGGACAGCGAGGCAATCAATGCGGAGGCCAGAATGACAAACGCAGTGCCGGCTACCGCCAGGGCCAGATTGGTTTGATCGAGGCTTGCGTATCCGAGGGCGTCGGGAACCGGGCCGTGAGCTGAACAAATGGTCCCTCCCATCGCCGTGTAGTGCATACCGGAAATGGCCAGGCCCATGACGACCGCTGCAACGAGCTTTTGCCCAAGATCCGTGGTTCGGAACGCCAGCCATAGCGCCGCCGTCGACGCGCCGATCGCTATGACCAGCGAGAGCGCAACAGATAGCAGGTCGTAGCTGAGATCGACGCGCTCCCGCATCGCCGCCATGCCGGTATAATGCATGGCGACAATACCAAACCCCATGAAAGCGCCACTGAGAACGAGGCGAAGCGGCGATCCGCTTCGGCGGCTAATGACGTAAAAGCCGCAGCCGGTTGCGACAATCGCCACCACGAGCGAAAGGGTGGTCAATCCGATGTCGTAGGACATCGGTATCGGCAGGATGAAGGCGAGCATGGCGACGAAGTGCATCGACCATATGCCGCCTCCCATTGTGATGGCGGCCGCCGCCAGCCACACGCTGCGAGCGAGTCCTCGGGCCGCCGCCACGCGGCCGCCGAGATCGAGGGCGGTGTAAGATGCAAGGGCGGCGACCAGAATGGACAGCGCCACGAGATACGGATCGTATGTTCCGGTAAGGACCATCGGGACAGCCCAAATTCGGACCAGTGACCCACGGGCGACGAATCCGCGGGCTCACCTGCAAATGCAGCCGGCAACGTTATCGGGGCGTCATTAAATGCCTATGTTGGCCGACGTTCCGCGGATGACCTGGTTCGCGGAAATCAAAATGCTCCTTTGGCGCTTTGCTGACAAGATGGACGGGGAGTGATGCGCGCCCCGATCCGTCAGTCCAATCCGCGCGGATGGCTCCGTCAGTTTCAAGTCGAACGCATCACGCTGCCGCCTTCGCATCACGCTGCCGCCTCCCAACCGGACGACAGTGGTTCGAACACTTGGCGCCCGCTTGAGTCGGGATTGGAGGCCCGCAGTCGACCCTTTGCTGCCCTTGAAGATCGACCCTGTGAACGGGTGGGAATGCTCAAATTGCGGTCATTCCCCGACAGCGTGTTCTGCGGCTATGACAAATGTCTTGGGGAATGTCGAACAACTGGCAGGTCATCGGCAGTTGACTTTCCCGAGCGCTCCGGAGGCGCTCTCGATGCCGTGTGGCGGCCAAGGCGTCACGGTCTTCTACGGCATGGCGAAGCCCGTTCGTGCGCCTGCAGATCGGGCCGGCGCTCCGGATTGAATAGTTGAAGAAGTTGGATGCTGGGCTCCTGAATTGAGCTAGAGTGCCTTCAAGGAAATTCGGTCAGGGAAGGGGAAAATTCGATGAGAATTCATGCGTTAGGGTAGGATGTCGCTATCATGTCGATCTGTAGTAATCCTCGCGAGCGGCTATGCCGGAGCAGCACATGCAAAAGCGGCGACGGATAGCACAAGACTGATTCCACGTTGTCGCGCGACGTCAGGTCGCCCATGGCGGGGCTGGCCGAGCCTTTCCTGGCGCGGGATTTGGGCGAAAACGCCTTCAGCTGAACCACGGCACGGCTGGTGGCGCTTCTGCGCCCTACTAGCCCGGCCATGACGCCGACTGCGCCCTCGCGCCGATCGTCGCCGTCTCGACCCCATTGCCGGCTTCCATCACAGCAAGGAGCGAGATCATTCCACTATTGGGAAAATAAACGCGTTCAGTAGGATCGCCGGCTTCCTGCAAGACCATCCCCTGCTTTAACGGGCTATGACATTTAGATGGGGGGAGAGAACCGACCAAATTTACTGGCCTAGAGAGGCAATAGCCGGTTGCCGCTGTCCAGGCCAGCCAAATGAGTCGACATTATCGAATCGTCGCTCGAACTCGAAAACGAGGACCGCAGTGAAGAATGGGCGTTGCGACAACGCCCTGCGGAGATCGATAGTCCTAACTGCTTTGGTATAAGGGCGGTGCTAAGGATTGTCCTGGGACACCGCAACACAACAGCTACATAACATGGGGATCAATTAAGGCGAGACCAATCAAGAGCGGTATCCGAACGCTAATGGCGGGCTGCTCCAGGGCGCTGGAAGCCTTGCCGACATCTTAAGATCGTCGCCTGCGAACATGATGCAGTTTGATCGGATTCTGCTCTAGCTTGAACTTATTTCAGGTCGTCTTGGGTCATCCGATTGGGCTGCTCGGCTGCGTTGGGGCGAGGGAGATGACACGACTGGTGCATTCAGATCGATGACGCGCCCTAGACGTTCGCGTGCCTGCTCGATCGCCGTCCCGTCGTCCGGACACTCGATTACGTCTGGCGGGTCACGGACGTGACCATCCGCATCCAGAACGTAAACGCGATATTGCTCCATCTCACAACCGAGACGCTGCCGTATCGCACTTATTGCCTATGGAAGCGAGGTTTTGTCTGTCGGGGCTGTCGGGGAGCCGACACATGCCGGGCCGATAAGGCGCTGTGGGAAAAATCGAGCTTCAGGATTTACGCATGAGGTCATTCACCTGGCTGATGAGTTCTTCAGCCGCGTAGGGCTTGGCCACGAATTGGCCGTCATCGGGAATTTCCGCGCGGCTCGGCCCGTCTTGCCCCGAAGTAATTACCAGAAAAACCTTTGGCCATCGAGCGTGAACTTGCCGAGCTAGATCCATTCCATCGAACGCGCCCGGCATCTGAATGTCAGTAAACAGCAGGCGCACATGGGGCTCGGCCTCCATCACTTTTAGAGCCCCCTCGGCGGTTGCTGCCTGAAGGACGTTAAATCCTCGCTCTTCGAGGATCTCACACGCAAACGTTCGTACAAGCGCCTCGTCTTCGACGACGAGCGCCACCGGCCGAGCGTCGATTTGATATTCCGTCATTCCTAGAAACTCGGCCTTATGTCGAGTTCCCGACAGCCGGCTTCATGCGGGGCGGGCCGCATCCGGCCCGAATTACGCAACTACGCCGGGCGAGGACTGCCACACTTTTCAATTGCCTCGACGGAGGGACCGCGGCCAACCTTTCGCTGCAGTCGCAATAGAGGCAGTGCGAAGGACATCGTGTGTCAAGGCCGAACGCGGGAAAGAGAAACTTCCCCTTCGGCGGTGACGCGCTCTCGCAACGGAATGCCGGCTATAGCGCGGATTGCGGTCCTCCGGCGACGATCGTAATGGCCCGGTATCCGCCCATTTGCGGCGTTCCCGCATGGCCGCGACTCTGCCCACGAGCCGCTCGGCAAAGACTGCCTCACCCCCTCAGCCAGCGCGCGATCCGCCGCGCCGCCTCCTCGATCTGCGCCGGATCGCGCGCGAAGCAGAGGCGCAAATGGCCTTCGCCGCCCGGGCCGAAGGCGGCGCCCGGCGCTGCCCCGACCCCAGCCTCGTCGATCAGGCGCAACGCCAGAGCGCGCGAGTCGGGGAAGCCGTCGACCGCGCAGAAGAGATAGAACGCCGCCTCGGGCTCGAAGAAGCGCACCCGGCCCGTCGCCGACAGGCCCTCGCAGAGGATGTCGCGCGACCGGCGGCAGCGTTCGATCTGGCCGGCGAGGAACGCCTCGCCCTCGGTCAGGGCCGCGACCGCCGCGCGCTGAGTGAACACCGGCACGCCCGAGCTCGTGAACTGGACGAGGTTCTCGATCGCGGCCGTGAGCGCCGGCGGCGCCTCGAGCCAGCCGATGCGGAAGCCGGTCATCGCCCAGTTCTTCGACAGCGTCTGGACGAACAGGATCTTGTCGTCTGCCGCCATGACGTCGTGGAACGAGGGCGCGCGGCGCCCGTCGTAGGTCATCCGGCCATAGATCTCGTCGGCGACGATCCAGAGATCGTTGCGCCGCGCGATGTCGAGCGTCGCGGCGATCTCCTCGCGGGTGGCGACGAAGCCGGTCGGATTGGCGGGCGAATTGAAGAAGATCGCCCGCGTGGCGGGCGTCACCGCCGCCGCCAGCCTTTCCGGGTCGAGGCTCCAGCGGCCCTTCCGGTCGAGCAGCACCGGCTTGGCGCGCGCCCCCGACGTCTCGACGGCGCCGACGAAATTCGGCCAGGCGGGCGAGGGGACCAGCGTCTCGTCGCCCGGGCCGGCGATGAGCCGGGTCGCGATCTCGATCGCGTGCATGCCGCCGATGGTGACGAAGAAGCTTTCAGGCGAGAACGCGAGGCCGCCCGGGGAGGCGCCGTAGACGCGAGTCATATAGGCGGCGATCGCCTCGCGCAGGTCCGGGATGCCGGCCTGCGCAGTATAGAACGTTTCGCCGCGGTCGAGCGAGGCTTTCGCCGCTTCGCTGATGAAGGCCGGCGTGGCAAGGTCGCCCTCCCCGACCCACAGCGGAATCAGCCCCTGCCGGCCGCGGCCGTAGTTGAACACCTCGACAATCCCGCTTGGCGCGACGTCGCGCATATCCGGGCGGATCTCGTCGAGCCAATTGCGTTCAGGGGTCGAGACGACGGTCATGGGCCTCGTCATGCGGCAGCCGGCCATGAGAGGCAAGGTCCCCGCGGGCGCGATCCAGCCGCATAGACGGGCCCAGAAGGGTCGCGTAGGGCCTCGAGAGGCCGCGACAGGCTGAATTGCCGAGGTTCGCCGCCGCCGCTGCCGCGGGCAATGCGTCGCCGTCGCAAGAGACCAAAAAGCGTTAGTAATCACCGTCCTGGTAAGGCCCCGGACCGCCCGGGCTACTGGCGATGACCCCGCGGCTTGTCACGACGAACCACTTCCCGCCCCGTCTCTCAATTCGTAATACCCGCCCCGCCCCAGGGATGAAGCCTCCGACCGCCACCTCTTGGGGGCCATAGCGACCGCCAACCACCGCAAAACCGTCCCTTACGCCCTCGACGCTGTAATCCGGGAGCAAAGGCCCAGGGTTGTCCGGCTTGAGGATTTCATTCGAGGCGGGACGTTCCGCTTTCGCCGTAAGCGTCGATTGTTTCGGCTTGGCGGGCGGCAGGGGCGTGGCCGAACTTGCGGTCGGGACGACGGCGGCTCTTTTCTCCAACCTGTCGAGCCTCGTCACGATGTCAGCGAATTCGGAGGCAGGCGCAGCCGCCACGGCGCCATTCTTCTCCAACTTGTCGAGCCTCGCCACGACATCGGCAAGTTCCAAGGCAGGCGTCGGAGGCGGCGCAGCGCCCTTCTGCTCCAGCTGAGCGATCCTCCCCGCCATATCGGCAAACGCGGAGGAGGAATTCTGGTCGATGCGCGCGTCGAGCTTATCCAAGCGCGCGGCGTGGTCATGCTCGATCTGGTCGAGCCGGATCGTCAGTTGCGTAACCGCCGCGCCGAGGTCGCGCATCGCGGAGCGCTCCTGCTCGCGCCTGCTTTGGCCGGTGATCGCGTCCAGAGGCGCCTTGACGAGATCGACGGCCGAGCCGAGGCCCGCGACCGCCTGGCTTTTCATGGCGCCGAACATCCAGTTTGCTGGCGAAATATAGGTGGCGGACGCAGCTAAAACCGCAAAGAACAACACCGCTGTTCTGAAGAAAATACGCTTTAAACCGCGCCCTTTTCCCTTTTGTGCCGGAGTCGCAGGCCGGCGATTGGCCGTATCCGCAGAGGGAACGACTGCGAGCAAGGGTAGCGAGGGTATTGCTGGCCTACCTTGGGCTTTTTCCCGCGAGTCGGACGCCATCGGCCCCCTGGCCGACGGCGCGAGCTTGAGGGGCGTCAGCGCCTCGAAAAGCCCCTGAGCCGTCGCATAATCATTGCGGTCGAGGGCCGCCAAAGCGTTGTCGATAGCCAGGGCGACGTCTTTTCGGCCGAGCGCCTCAAAAAGCCGCCTGGCCGTCGCATAGTCCCTGCGGTCGAGGGCCGCCAATGCGTGCCCCAGAGGGGTAAGCGCGGTCGCGCCGGATGAAGCCATCCCGACCGGCGAGTCGCCGATATGGCCGATTTGATTGTCTCCGCCCGCATCCTCGGCCGGGGAGGTCTTCTCCGCGCCGACAGAATGCTCGACCGGCTGCGCCATTACCGCCTTCGCCTGGCCTTCAATCTGCGCGTCGTCAGCGCCGGAACGCGCCTCCGATGCCGTGGCCCCGGCTTCCGCCCCAGCCGCCTCCTCCGATCCCAGCGGTCCGGCGACCGAGGCTTCACAAACGTCGCTTTGTCCGCCGATTTCTCCGGACGCGGAAGAATTCTCTTCCTTCAACTCTGCGTCTGTTTTCATTGACCGCGTCTGATGATGTTTCGTCAAAGCCAAGTTGCAGGCTTAAGGTCGCCTTGAGGATTTTTTGCGGCGGACTTCTTGCTTCGAGCCTGATCTGAACGCCAAAGTTAACGGCGCCTTAAGATGAGACGTCGCAGGCGCTTTCCTTCGTTCCTCGCATAAAGCTGATCGCCTCGCAAACGAAGCCGCAACGCGCCTCGAACGCTGAGGCTCGCACGGGCAGCGAACACTCCTGGAACGCGAACGAAGCGAGCGGCAGCCAGCCTACTGCTCACCCGTCCTATCGCCTTCGCCGTCTTCCGCCAAATCGTCGAGGATCGGGCAGTCCGGCCGGTCGTCGCCATGGCACTTGCGCACGAGCTCGCGCAGCGTCTTCGCCATCGCCTGCATGTCTGCGATCCGCGCCTCGAGCTCCCCGACATGCGCCTCCGCGATCCGTCTCACCTCGCGGCTGGGGCGGCCGCGGTCGCGCCACAGCGCGAGCAGCGCGCCGATTTCCGCCATCGAAAAGCCGAGGCGCCGCGCCCGCTTGATGAACTTGAGCTCATGCACCTCGCGCTCGCCGTAGTCGCGATAATCGTTCATGCGCCGCTGCGCGGGCGGCAGCAGGCCGATCGCCTCGTAATGGCGGATCCTCTTTGCGGCGACGCCGCTCGCCGCCGCCGCCGCGCCGATGTTCATGGATCGCCCACTGCCCCTTCCTGCGACAATCTCGACCTTGACCTTCCCACAATGGGAAGGTTTAGGCCTTTGCCGCGAGAACCGCAAGGGGCAATTTCCAAGGCGCAATCTCAATGAGCATGATCGAAGCCGAAAAGGTTCGCGCGAAGGACCCGGTGTGCGGGATGTCGGTCGACCCGGTGACCGCGAAGCACAAAGCGGAGTTCTCGGGCGCGACATACTACTTCTGCTGCGGCGGATGCCGCGAGAAATTCGTCGCCGATCCGCAGCGTTTTGTCGCAGCGGCGACCGCCGATGAAACACGGGCGGACCATCGCCATCATGTCCATTCTCATGCCGCCTGTTGCGGGGACCGCGACCAGGCCACGCGCGGCAACCTCGAGGTCAAAGACCTCGTCTGCGGAATGACGGTCGACCCTGCGACCGCGAAGCACCAGTCGGAGCACGCTGGTCAGACCTATCATTTCTGTTCCGCCAGGTGCCGCGAGAAATTCGTCGCCGATCCACAGCGCTACATCGGCGCGAAGCCTGCAGCGCCGACGCAACCCGCGCCGGCCGGAGCGATTTACACTTGTCCGATGCACCCGCAGATTCGGCAGGTCGGGCCTGGCGCCTGCCCGATCTGCGGCATGGCGCTGGAACCGGAAGTCGCGAGCGCGGAGGTCGGGCCGAACCCCGAGCTCGCCGACATGACGCGGCGTCTCTGGATCGGGCTGACGCTTGCCGCGCCGGTCGCAGCCCTTGAAATGACCGGTCATTTGCCCGGAGTCCGCGCGCTCGTCGGCGCGCAAACGTCCAACTGGGTTCAGTTCGCGCTCGCGACGCCGGTCGTTCTATGGGCCGGCTGGCCGTTCTTCGAGCGAGCTTGGGCGTCGCTGAAAACGGGCAACCTCAACATGTTCACGCTGATCGCAATGGGGACGGGCGTCGCCTGGGTCTACAGCGTCATCGCGACATTGGCGCCCGGCGTCTTCCCGCCCGCCTTCCGTGGCGCAAGCGGCGCAGTCGCCGTGTATTTCGAGGCGGCGGCGGTCATTACAGTGCTGGTGCTGCTCGGCCAGGTGCTGGAGCTGCGCGCGCGCGAAAAGACCGGAAGCGCTATTCGCGCCCTGCTCGACCTTGCGCCGAAGACCGCCCGCCGCGTTCGTGTCGACGGGACCGACGAAGACATCCCGCTCGAAGGGGTCGCGGTCGGCGACCGCCTGCGCGTGCGGCCGGGCGACAAGGTTCCGATCGACGGCGAGATCGTCGAGGGACGCAGCGCCATCGACGAGTCCATGGTCACCGGCGAGTCGATGCCGGTCGCCAAGACCGTCGGCGATCGCGTCATCGGCGGCACGGTCAATCAGAGCGGAAGTTTCGTCATGCGCGCCGACCGCGTCGGGCGTGACACCGTGCTGGCGCAGATCGTCCAAATGGTCGCGCAGGCGCAACGCAGCGCGGCGCCGATCCAACGCCTCGCCGACCGGGTGTCGGGGTGGTTTGTGCCGCTCGTCATCGCGGTCGCCGCGCTCGCCTTCATCGCCTGGGCGACGTTCGGACCGGAGCCGCGTTTCACCTTCGGCCTTGTCGCAGCCGTGTCGGTTCTGATCATCGCCTGCCCGTGCGCGCTCGGTCTCGCAACCCCGATGTCGATCATGGTCGGAATCGGGCGCGGCGCGCAATCGGGCGTGCTGATCAAGAGCGCCGCGGCGCTGGAGCAGTTCGAGAAGGTCGACACGCTCGTCGTCGACAAGACCGGCACGCTGACCGAGGGCAAGCCACGCGTCACCGCCGTTCGTCCCGCGCCGGGCTTCGACCCGGACGCCCTGCTGCGGCTCGCCGCGAGCCTCGAGCGCTCCAGCGAGCATCCGCTCGCCGCGGCCATCGTAGCGGCCGCCGGGGAGAAGGGGCTCGCGCTCGTCGACCCGTCGGAATTCGACGCGCCGCCAGGCAAGGGCGTCTTCGGCAAAGTCGAAGGACGCGCGATCGCCATCGGCAGCGCCCGCTTTCTCGGCGAGATCGGCATCGATGCGAGCGCGCTCGCCGCTGAGGCGGACGCCCCGCGCCGCGAAGGCGCGACCGTGGTGTTCGTCGCCGTCGACGGCAAACCGGCCGGAATCCTCGGGATCGCCGATCCGATCAAGGCGACGACGCCCGGCGCCGTGCGCGACCTCGTCTTGGCGGGAGTGCGCGTGGTGATGCTGACCGGCGACAACCGCACGACCGCCGAGGCGGTCGCGGCGAAGCTCGGGATCAAGGACGTCGAAGCTGAGATCCTGCCCGATCGCAAGGCGGACGTAGTCGCGCGATTGAAGCGCGAAGGGCGCGTCGTCGCCATGGCGGGCGACGGCGTCAACGACGCTCCGGCGCTGGCGGCGGCCGACGTCGGCGTGGCGATGGGGACTGGGACCGACGTGGCGATCGAAAGCGCCGGCGTGACGCTGTTGCGCGGCGATCTTCAGGGTCTCGTCCGCGCGCGGCGGCTGTCCGCCGCGACGATGCGCAACATTCGCCAGAACCTCTTTTTCGCCTTCATCTACAACGGGATCGGCGTGCCGGTCGCCGCCGGCGTCCTCTATCCGGCGTTCGGTCTTCTGTTGTCGCCGGTCATCGCCGCGGCCGCGATGTCCTTGAGTTCGCTGAGCGTCGTCAGCAATGCGTTGCGGCTGCGGACCACGCGACTTTAGACCATCGCAAGAACCCGGGCGACGACAGCGATAAAGGAGAGCGTCATGATGGGATGGGGCGGTGGAATGGGATGGGGCGGAGGATGGGGCATGCCGTTCTTCGGTCTGGGGCCTTTGTTGCTGATCGCCATCGTTGTGGGGGTCGTCATGTTTATTATGCGGCGAACTCCAACGACGGAGGGCGGATCATCGGGGCCAACCGCCCGCGAGATTCTGGATCGAAGGTACGCCGCCGGCGAACTCTCCAAGGCGCAATACGAGCAGATGAAACGCGATCTCGCGTGAGCCGTAACCCAAGCCGGTCATCGTGCCATCGGCGCGAGGCCGTTCGCGGCAGCTGACGTCCCGCTGCGCCGAACAGCGCGCGTATGATCGCCGCTTGGTCAGCCCTTCGCCAGCTGGTCGCGGATTTGGGTCAAGAGGACCACCTCCGGGCTCGGCGGAGGCGGGGCGGCCGGGGCGGCGGCCGGCTTCCGGTTCAGCGTGTTGATCGCCTTGATGACGACGAACAGGGCGACGGCGACGATCGCGAAGTTGATCACGACGCTGATGAAATCGCCATAGGCGAGCACCCCGCCCTGCTTGCGGGCGTCGGCGAGATTGTTTGCGGTGACGGCGCTCGAGAGGGGAATGAAGTAGTTGGAAAAGTCGGCCTTCCCGGCGATCCCGATGACCGGCATAACGATGTCGTTGACCAGCGCGTCGACGATCTTGCCGAACGCCGCGCCGATAATCACCCCGATGGCGAGGCTGAGGGCGTTGCCCTTCAGTGCGAATTCCTTGAATTCCTCCCACATGGCTCTTTCCCTGCGTCAGACGAACGATTCGCCGCTGCGCCCGGCCGAACCGGGCGACCTGCCCACCTGAGGCTAGCCGAACGCCCTTGCGAAATAAAGCAGCGCCACCGCCGCCCGGACCGCAGGGAATCGCGTGGAACTCCAACGTATTCGTACGCCCTCGGATTGGGCATGGCGGGAGCGAGGGCTATTGGACGGCGGCGCCCGTCGGGGTCGGGGCCGGGGCCGGCGGCTTCGGTTTCTTCTTTCTTGCCTCCGCCCTCTTCTCCGCTTTCGCGCTGTCGCTCGCCTTGGCGGCGGGAGGGGAGAGGGCAGCGAGCCGGGCTTCGAGGAGCGCCGCCCTCGCTTCGGTCAGGCTCATCGCGCAATAGCCGTAGGCGTTCTCCTTGACATAGTCGTGGCAGGCCTCTTCCCGCTGGCCGGGAAAGGCGTTCTGGTCGCGCAGCAGGGCCGCCAAGTCCGGATTGTCATTGGCTCGCGCCTCGATGCCGTGCGCGGCCTCAGCCATCGCTTTCTCGGCCTCGTTGCGTCGCTTGGCGATCGCGGCGGCGTCTTTCTCCAGTTCCGCGCCGTCAGGCCCCCACAGGCCGCCGGGGCTCGTCTGGCAGTCGGCCGCCTTGAAGACGCAGGCGGAGATCTGGGACGGGACGAGGATCGCGCCGTCCAGAACGTCGAAAGTGAAAGGACACGCGGGCACGTCGACGTCGTAGCGGTCGAGCCCGTCGGGACGTCCCTCGCTCGTAGCCTCGATCGGCTTCTCGCCGACGATGTCGACGATGCAGCGCTGCGAGGGGTCGGAGACGCTCTCGCCTGGCAGGCTGAGCTTGCCGACCTCGAGCGTCTTGCCGGAGCCGGAGATTTGTAGCAGTCCCTCCTTGCCGTTCAGCATCAGCGTGCGTCCATCGATCGTCGCGACGTCGGGCGCGGACAATGGGTTGCTCTTGGCCGCCTTGGCCGTTCTTGCGGCGCCGCTGCTTTTCCTTGACTTCGGCGCGGCCCCCGGCGCGCCGGCCGACGGGGGAGGCGCAGCGCCCGGCAGCGCGACCTGCGCGCGGACCGGAGCGACGGCGAGAATGAACCCGCAGACAACGAGGGGAAGGCGCCAATTCATCGCGAGAGTCTACGAACCCGGTGAACAAAGGGAAGCCCTTATTCGATTCGCGTTCTGCTGCCCAGACCGTTAAAAATCCGCCGATTCCGCGCCTTGCGCCCCCAAAGGGCGGAACCTATATACGCCGCGACTGGCGGGTTCGGCGCTCGATTGTGCGCAGAGCCCGCCGCGAATCAGTTTGAACCAAGGGGATCAGAACAGACGTCGCCGGCCGCTTCGGGCTGATAGAGGTCGTTCTCTTGGTCTGGCCGCCCCGGGGCCGGGCGATCCCGCGAAAGGAGCAGAGAGCATATGGCGAAAGTTATCGGCATCGACCTCGGCACGACCAACTCGTGTGTCGCCGTCATGGAGGGAGCGACCCCCAAGGTCATCGAAAATTCGGAAGGCGCTCGGACGACCCCCTCGATCGTCGCGTTCACCGACGACGGCGAGCGTCTTGTCGGTCAGCCGGCCAAGCGGCAGGCAGTGACCAATCCCGAGCGGACCATTTTCGCGATCAAGCGCCTCATCGGACGGTCGTTCGACGATCCGATGACCAAAAAGGACATGAGCCTCGTTCCGTACAAGATCATTCGCGCGCCCAATGGCGACGCCTGGGTTGCGGTCGACGGCAAGCAATATTCCCCTTCGCAGATTTCCGCTTTCATCCTGCAGAAGATGAAGGAGACCGCTGAGGCGCACCTCGGCGGCCCGGTCACGCAAGCCGTCATCACCGTGCCCGCCTATTTCAACGACGCCCAGCGCCAGGCGACCAAGGATGCCGGCAGGATCGCCGGCCTCGAAGTGCTGCGGATCATCAACGAGCCGACCGCGGCGGCGCTCGCCTACGGGCTCGACAAGAAGAAGTCGGGGACGATCGCCGTCTATGACCTCGGGGGCGGCACCTTCGACATCTCGATCCTCGAGATCGGTGACGGCGTGTTCGAGGTGAAGTCGACCAACGGTGACACCTTCCTCGGCGGCGAAGACTTTGACATGCGGTTGGTCGAGTATCTGTCGGGCGAGTTCAAGAAGGAGCAGGGGATCGACCTGACCAAGGACAAGCTCGCCCTGCAGCGCCTGAAGGAGGCCGCCGAAAAGGCCAAGATCGAGCTCTCGTCGGCGACCCAGACCGAGATCAATCTGCCATACATCACTGCCGACGCGACCGGTCCCAAGCATCTGGCGCTCAAGCTGACGCGCGCCAAGTTCGAGGCGCTGGTCGACGACCTCATCCAGCGCACCGTCGAACCCTGCCGGAAGGCGCTGAAGGACGCCGGCCTCTCTGCAGGCCAGGTCGACGAGGTGGTTCTCGTCGGCGGCATGACCCGCATGCCGAAGGTTCAGGAAGTCGTCAAACAGTTCTTCGGCAAAGAGCCGCATAAGGGCGTCAACCCGGACGAGGTGGTGGCCATCGGCGCCGCGATCCAGGCAGGCGTCCTGCAGGGTGACGTCAAGGACGTGCTGCTGCTCGACGTGACCCCGCTCTCCCTCGGCATCGAGACGCTGGGCGGCGTGTTCACGCGCTTGATCGAGCGCAACACCACGATCCCGACCAAGAAGAGCCAGGTCTTCTCGACCGCCGAGGACAACCAGACCGCGGTGACGATCCGCGTCTTTCAGGGCGAGCGCGAAATGGCCGCCGACAACAAGGCGCTCGGCCAATTCGACCTCGTCGGCATTCCGCCCGCGCCGCGCGGCGTGCCCCAGATCGAGGTGACGTTCGACATCGACGCCAACGGCATCGTCAACGTCACCGCCAAGGACAAGGCGACCAACAAAGAGCAGCAGATCCGCATCCAGGCGTCGGGCGGATTGAGCGAGGCCGACATCAACAGGATGGTGAAGGACGCCGAGGCTCACGCCGCCGAGGACAAGAAGCGGCGCGAGATGGTCGACGCCAAGAACCACGGCGAGTCGCTCGCCCACGACGCCGAGAAGGCCCTGAAGGAATACGGCGACAAGGTCGCCCAGTCCGACCGCAGCGCCATCGAGGCGGCCATCGCCTCTCTGCGCACGGCGCTGCAGGGCGAGGATCTCGAGACGATCAAGGCCCGCACGAACGACCTCGTGCAGGCCCAGATGAAGCTCGGCGAGGCGATGTACAAGTCCCAGCAGGCAGGGGCCTCAGGCGAAGGCGCGTCCGCTGGTGACGGCCAGGCGAAAGACGACGTCATTGACGCTGAGTTCCGCGAAGTCGACGACGACAAGAAGAAGTCTTGAGGAAATGCGGGCCGGTCGCCGGTCCGGCGACCGGCTTGGTCTTGGGAACGGGATCGGCCCAATGGCAGCACGTTGAAGTTGACGATGAGCCGGCGCCGCAAAAGCGCCGGTTTTTGCGGAGGGACGCGCCGCGGTTTTGACGTTAGCCTTGAAGGCGACCGCGGTGAGGAAACGAGCAGGTTCGAACTGATGAACATTCGCCGGCGGGCGCGCTGACAATGGCCAAGAGGGATTTCTACGAGACGCTGGGCGTTTCCAAGACGGCGACCGAGGCCGAACTGAAGGCGGCCTTCCGCAAAGCCGCGATGCAGTGCCATCCCGACCGGCATCCCGGCGACAAACAGGCCGAGGCGCGTTTCAAGGAGGTCAACGAGGCCTACCAGCATCTGTCGGACGCGCAGAAACGCGCCGCGTATGATCGTTACGGCCATGCTGCTTTCGAACACGGCGGCATGAACGACGGCTTCGCGACCTCGATGTCGGACATCTTCGAGGACTTGTTCGGCGACATGATGGGGGGGCGCCGCGGCCGTCCGAGCGGGGGACGCGAACGCGGCGCTGATCTGCGTTACAATCTCGAAATTTCGCTCGAAGAGGCGTTCCGCGGCAAGACCGCCGCCGTCAAGCTGCCGACCTCGGTCGCCTGCGAGGCGTGTTCGGGCTCCGGCGCGCGCGCGGGCTCGAGGCCGACCACCTGCAAGACCTGCGGCGGCCATGGGCGCGTCCGCGCGCAGCAGGGCTTCTTCGCCATCGAACGCACCTGTCCGACCTGCCATGGCCGCGGCCAGACGATCGACAATCCGTGCGACAAATGCGCCGGATCGGGGCGCGTGACGCGAGAGCGCACGCTCTCCGTCAACGTCCCCGCCGGCGTCGAGGACGGCACCCGCATTCGTTTGAGCGGCGAGGGAGAAGCCGGCATGCGCGGCGGTCCGCCCGGCGACCTCTATATTTTTCTCTCGGTCAAGCCGCATCCGGTCTTCCAGCGCGACGGAGCGGATCTCTATTGCCGCGTGCCGATCTCGATGGTTCAGGCGGCGCTTGGAGGCGAGTTCACAGTGCGGACGCTCGACGGCTCCGAGTCCAAGGTCAGCATCCCCGAGGGGGCTCAGTCCGGGCGACAGCTGAGGCTGCGCGGCAAGGGCATGCCAATTCTGCGCTCGCGCGACGCAGGCGACCTGTTCGTCCAGCTGAATGTCGAGACGCCGCAGAGCCTGACACGCCGGCAGCGAGAACTCTTGATGGAGTTCGCCTCCGAATCCTCGAACAAGACCCACCCGGAAAGCGCAGGCTTCTTCTCGAAGATGAAAGAATTCTTCGAGGGCCGCTGAACGGTCCCTCGCGTGCCCGCCGGCGAAATCCAGCCCTCTGCCGGCGACCCTTGATTTGCGGAGCGCAAATGCCGGTTCAGAGGCGTAAGGAGAGGCGGCCGCTCGTATTTGGGGACGGCTCGCATTTCTTCCGCTCTCTCATGGCGGCTCCGCGGCTCACAGGGGCAGTCGCGCCATCCGGGCGGGCGCTCGCCCGCGCCATGGCTCGGGCCGCAGGCGAGCTCAGCCACGGCCTCGTCGTCGAACTTGGACCGGGCACCGGGCCTGTCACCCGCGCGCTGCTGGAGCGCGGCGTCGATCGAAGTCGGCTGGTGCTCATCGAATACGATCCGCGCTTCTGCCAAATGCTGGAGAGCAGGTTCGAGCCGGCCAGGGTGATCGAGGGCGACGCATACGATCTGAAACGAGCGCTGGCCTCTCTCGCCGACAAGCCCATTGCAGCCGTCGTTTCTAGTCTTCCACTCCTCAACCAGCCGCCGCGACTTCGGGAAAAACTGATCGCCGACGCTTTCGATCTGATGGGGCCCGATGGCGTGTTCGTCCAGTTCACTTACGGCCTCCTCTCCCCCATCCCACGAAAAGCCTGCGCCGGCCGCTACGCGGCCAAGGGCGGCGAGCCCATCTGGCGCAATCTGCCGCCCGCCCGCGTCTGGGTCTATCGGTTCGACGGTCATGTCAGCCGGGGCCATTCTCTACCTGCCAATCCGGATAGTAGAGCCCAGCGCTTAGGGCGGGACTTTACGGACCAGCGGGCTCGGGCGGCCGAAGCCCTTGAGCGCGATCGACTAGCGAGGCGGGTCGCTGACGCGATCAGCCAGCTCGGAAGCCGGGCGCGCTCGCGCTTCCATCGTAAGGACGATCAATGACCGTTTTGACGCCGCGCGAGCGGCTGATCGTCGCTCTCGATGTCCCGGAAGTGGGCGAGGCCGAGCAACTCGTCCAGCGCCTGGGCGATGCGGCGGTGTTTTACAAGATTGGCATTGAACTGGCCTTCGCCGACGGCGGGCTGCGGCTCGTCCGCCGGCTGGCCAACTCCGGCCTCAAGGTCTTCCTCGACCTCAAGCTGCACGACATCCCCGCTACCGTCGAGCGCGCCACGGCACAGGCCGTCAGGCTAGGCTCCGCTTTGCTCACCGTCCACGGTTATCCGCAGACCATGGGCGCGGCGGTCGCAGGCGCAAAAGGGTCCGGGCTCAAGCTCCTCGCCGTCACCGTGCTGACCTCCTACGACGACGAGGACTTGCTCGAAGCGGGCTACCGTTTCGGCGTCGCCGCGACGGTGCGGCGGCGCGCGGAACAGGCTCGGACGCTCGGCGTCGATGGTCTCGTAGCGAGCGGGGCCGAGGCGGCCGCCGTTCGCCGTGCCGCTGGCGCCGAGATGATCCTCGTGACGCCGGGCATCCGCCCTGCCGGCGCCGAGCTCGGGGACCAGAAACGGGTCGCGACGCCCGCGGGCGCCATCTCCTCCGGCGCGGACTATGTCGTCGTCGGCCGTCCGATCGCGAAGGCGCCCGATCCGCGCGCAGCCGCAGTTTCTATTGTCGACGAGATCGCCGCCGCCGCTTCTTGATCCCGTGCCGAACGGCGCTATCCTCGGAGCTCCGCCAATGGAGGAAGCGCCCCCAATGCCCAAAGGTTATGTGATTTCGCGCGTCGACGTCACCAATCCCGAAGCCTACGCCCGCTACGCGGCCGAGGCGACGAAAGCTATCGCGGCGCATGGCGGGAAGCCGCTCGCGCGCGGCGGACGCTTTGAGGCGCTCGAGGGCAAGGCCCGGGCGCGCAACGTCGTGCTCGAGTTCGACAGTTACGACGCAGCCTTCGCCTATTTTCATTCAGCCGAATACCAGGCGGCGCGGGCGCTTCGCGAAGGAGCGGCCGAAATCGAGATGGTGCTGGTCGAGGGCGCTTGACATGGCCAAAGGCTACTGGATCGCCCACGTCGAGGTCACGGACCCTGAGGGGTACAAGAAATACATCGCCGCCAACGGCGTCGCCTTCGCCAAATACGGCGCCCGCTTTCTGGTGCGCGGCGGAACCCATATCGTCGCCAAGGGCGCGGCGAAAACGCGCCAGGTGGTGCTCGAATTCCCGGATTACGCCGCGGCAGTGGCCTGTCTCGAGTCCGACGAATACAAGCATGCGATCGAGCTTCGCAACGCCGCCGCTCAGGTCGACCTCGTGATCGCCGAGGGCTACGACGGCCCTCAACCCGGCTGAACAGGGAGAGAAAGCATGGCGGACTTGCGCATCGTCGTGACCGGCGCGGCCGGCCGCATGGGCCGCATGGTCGTCCGCGCGATCCACGAGACGACGGGTATGACGCTTTGCGGCGCGCTGGAGCGCGAGGATTCGCCGTGGGTAGGTCAGGATCCCGGCCCGCTCGCCGGCTGCCCGGCGAGCGGGCTCTCCATCGTCGCCGATCCCTTGCCGCTGATGCTGAACGCCGACGCGATTATCGACTTTTCGTCGCCGGCGGCGACCGTCGAGCTCGCGGCGCTCGCCGCGCAGGCGCGGATCGTCCACGTGATTGGCACCACGGGGCTCAACGACGAGGATCTCGACAGGATCAATGCCGCCGCCCGCCACGCGGCGATCGTGCGCTCGGGCAACATGAGCCTCGGCGTCAACCTGCTGGCGGCCCTGACGCGGCGGGCGGCCGCCGCCCTCAGCGACGAATTCGACATCGAAATCGTCGAAATGCATCACCGGATGAAGGTCGACGCGCCTTCCGGCACCGCCTTGATGCTCGGCGAGGCCGCGGCCGCCGGGCGAGGGGTCGCCTTGAAAAACCACTCCGCCCGGGCCCGCGACGGCATCACCGGCCCTCGCCGCAAAGGCGACATCGGCTTCGCCTCATTGCGCGGCGGCGCAGTGGTCGGCGACCATACCGTCATCTTCGCCGGCGAGGGCGAGCAAATCGTTCTTGCGCATCAGGCGGAGGACCGCGCCGTCTTCGCCTATGGGGCGCTGAAGGCGGCGCGCTGGGGTCACGGCCGCAAGCCCGGCCTCTATTCGATGGCCGACGTGCTCGGCCTGAAGGACTAAGGCCAGGGCCCCAGAGGCTTATAGCCAAACGGTTTAGCAGCTGGCCCAATCCGCTGGCATGCACCTCCAGTTGACAAGGTGAAGGCGTATTTGTTCTTGATTTGTTTCGTAACTCGTGGCATAAGGGATCCGCAACCTGCAGCTCAACCGCCCCTGGGGGCGGGACGGGCGGCGGCGGCTTTCCGCTGAGCCCGCTTGCGCTGAGGAGGATTGACTTCGCCTTGCTCGGCGTCGAACCCGCCGCCGAACGGGGTCGACGGCCTTCTTCGGTCGGCAGGCACGGAGGCGGGTTGGCTGCCGGCGGACCGCACCGGCGGCAGGCCGCGGACCAGCGGAGGCGTCAGCGCGAAGCGGAGGAGAAAACAATTTGGATTCCGGCGTAACCCCTTGAGAACAGCCGATTCCTGGAAGACTTTTGCTTGGATTCGGCTATCCCCGGCTTTGCTCCGGCGCTCCCGAGCTTTGGCGGAACGTCCCGCGGCTTGGATCGTCTCCAGGGACCGCCAGTGCTCGAGGCGCGAGGAAAGCCGCCGCGGCCAGTTCCATCCAATCCGGGGCGGGTCGGCGCGATTGTCGCCGCGCCATCCGGCGAAAAGAAGCGCAAGAAGGTTCATAAAAGTGTCATGTTGACGCCAGGTTAATCTCAAGTAACCGCTGCGGAGACAGACTTGGCGCGCAAAAGGATAGCCTTCATTCAGCCAATTGCGGCGGCGGTCGATCGACAAAGATAACAGTGCTTGCATGGAACCGCCGCCGAAAGCGCACAATTGTGGCCGGCATTAAGAAATCGTGGCGATAGGCAGCCAAATTCATCTTTGGAAGTGACGGAAAGGGCCGCGAATTTCGCGCAATCCTTTGCCACATTCCGATCCGCTGGCGCGTGGGTTCCAGCGGCTGAAGCATCCGTCGCCGCCCAACCCGCGCGAACGAGCAACCAAGACAATAACATCCAGAATCATTTGGTGCGGGGTCGCGGAGTCCGGACGATCTGCGACCTTTTCGGCTACGCAGCTCTCGTCCGAAGGAGTCTCAGGTGAATTCTTCCTCAGTTCGACGCTTGGCGACGCCCATCGCGGTATCCGCGTTCCTGGCCTCGCTCGCCTTTGGCGGCGCCATGGCCGCCCCGCAGGTTCGTTTGCTCGAGACCGGATCGACCCTGCTCTACCCGTTGTTCAATCTGTGGGTTCCGGCCTACGATAAAACCAATCCCAACGTCCAGATCACGACGCAAGGGACGGGCAGCGGCACCGGCATCTCGGAAGCGCTTTCGGGCGTGGCGCAGATCGGCGCGTCCGACGCCTATATGAGCAACCCGATGGAAAAGGCCCATCCGGACATGCTCAACATTCCGCTCGCCATCTCCTCGCAGATGGTCAACTACAACATCCCCGGCCTGAACAGTGACCACCTCAAGTTGAGCGGGCCGGTTCTCGCCGGGATCTACGACGGCTCGATCCGCTACTGGGACGACCAGGCCATCGCCAAGGACAATCCAGGCGTCAAACTGCCGCATGAGGCGATCGTGCCGGTGCACCGGACCGATGGCAGCGGCGACACCTTCATCTTCACCCAATATCTCTCCAACTCGACGCCGTCCTGGGCGAACAAGGTGGCGTATGGCACGACCGTGAGCTGGCCGGCGGTGCAGGGCGGCATGGGCGCCAAGGGCAACCCCGGCATGGTCAACGCGCTCAAGGGCGTGCCTTACTCGATCGCCTATGTCGGCATCAGCTACAAGAACGCCGTGGATAACGATCATCTCGGCATGGCCGCGCTGCAGAACAAGGACGGCAATTTCGTTTTGCCCGACCCGGCTTCCGTCAGCGCCGCCGTCGAGGCGTCTGCGCCGAACACGCCGCCCGACGAGCGTACGAGCCTCATTTTCGCCCCCGGCAAGAACTCCTATCCGATCATCAACTACGAATACGCGATCGTGAAGGCCGATCAGCCCTCGCCGGAGGAAGCGACGGCGCTCAAGAACTTCCTGGAGTGGGCGATCAACCCGTCCGAGGGCGGCTCGCCGAAATATCTCGAGGCGGTCAGCTTCGCGCCGCTTCCGCCGGCGATCGCGAAACTCAGCAAGCAACAGATCGATAAGATCCACGCCCAGGGAACAGGTTGATAGAAGCCGCCGACCCCCGGGCCGCGGCTGGCTCTCGCGCGAGCCGCGGCCGTTCTCGAAGAGGCTCGCAATGAAATTTCGCCACGTGCTCGCGATCGTGGCGGGACTGCTGCCGCTGAGCCTGTTCGCCGTCGTTCTGTTCCTTGCGGTCTACAGCTGGCCTGCCGTCGTGTTCAACGGCCCGGGCTTCGTCGTGCGCGACATGTGGAACTTGGGCAATCTCTACGCCAATCCGGTCATGCGGCACGGAACGATGATTCAGCCGGGCGCGACCTACGGCATTTTCTTTCTCATCGTCGGCACTTTGCTGACGACGGCGATTGCGCTCATCCTCGCCATCCCGGCCGGCGTCGGATCCGCGATTTTCCTCGCCGAGGCGGTGAGGGGCAGGCTGCGCCTCGCCATTTCGATCATGGTGGAACTGTTGGCGGCCATCCCGAGCGTGGTGTTCGGGCTCTGGGGCTATGTCCTGATGATCCCGTTTCTGGGCCACTATGTGTTTCCTGCGATCGCGGCCGTTCTCGGTTTCATTCCGGCTTTCGCGCAGCCGACGGGCAGCGGCTACGGGCTTCTGACCGCGGGGATCGTGCTTTCCCTGATGGTTGTTCCGCTCATCGTCGCGACGATGCGCGACGCGATCGCCGCCCAGTCCGCTGCGATGCGCGAGTCGGCGCTGGCGCTCGGCGCTACGCGGTTCGAGACGGCGGTCAGCGTTCTGCTCCCGGGGACGCGCAAGGTGTTGATCGGCGCGACATTCCTGGCGCTCGGGCGGGCGCTCGGCGAAACCATGGCGGTCCTGATGGTGAGCGGCAACGCGCTCAACATGCTGCCGAACAACGTCTATGCGCCGGTCTCGACGATGGCGGCGTTCATCGTTTCCCAGCTCGACAGCGCCCTGCAGGACCCATCCGGCATGGCGGTCCGGTCGCTGGCGGAAATCGCGCTCGTCTTGTCAATCATCTCGATCATCATCAACGCGCTGGCGCGCGTGCTGCTGATCCGCTTCGCAGGTCCGCCGCCGGCGCGCGCGTGAGACCAGCCGCAAGGAGAAAAGAGGAATTTAGAGAAATGGCGTCCGCCTCCTCCGACGCCGGCGTCTTGCCAGTCATCGCCAACCGCCGACACGCCATAAGATGGTCCCGGCGCATCTTCAGCGCCGCGGGCTGGGGGGCGACCGGCGTCGCGCTCCTGCTTTTGACCGGCCTGATGCTGTCCATTCTCGGCACGGTGCTGGTGAAGGGTCTTAGCGCGCTTCGACCGTCGCTGTTCTTCACCGTGACCCAGGGCACAGGCGGCGGCCTCCTCAACGCTATCGAAGGCACTGCGGTCCTCTCCTTCGGCGCCATGCTGCTCGCCGTGCCGATCGGCGTCATGGCCGGAATCTACGTTTCCGAATACCGCGCGACGCGCTGGGCGAGCATCATCCGTTTTCTCTCCGACGTGCTCGTCGGCGTGCCGTCGATCGTGATGGGCTACTTCGGCTATGTGACGATGGTGGAGTGGCTCGGATGGGATTTCTCCGTCGCCGCCGCCTCGATCGTGCTGGCGATGATGTCGATTCCCTACATCTGCCGGACGACGGAGCTGGCGCTGCGTCAGGTGTCGAACGACCTGCGCGAGGCGGCCTACGCGATCGGCGCGAACGACCGCCAGGTCATCCTCCGCATGTGCATTCCCGCGGCGGCGCCGGGGATCCTTACCGGCGCGCTCCTCGCGCTCGCCATCTCGGTCGGAGAGACGGCGCCCCTCATCTACACCGCCGGCTGGTCGAGCTATCTTTGGGACGGGCGCCTCACCCACTCGCCGATCGGCTACCTGACCTATGTCATCTGGACCTTCATCAACGAGCCATTCGCGGCGGCCAATGCGCTCGCCTATGCCGCGGCGCTGCTGGTGACGGTCTTCGTTCTGGCGATCAACCTCACCGCCCGGCTCGTGCTCAGCGAGCACAGGGTTTGAGCGACGTGTAGACGCGGCCGCTGGCCGCGTCCTGCCGCGCTCAACGCGCGCGGCTACAGCGCGTCTCAGTTTGCCGCGCTCAACCCCTGTAGACGCGGCCGCTGGCCGCGTCCTGCCGCGCTCAACGCGCGCGGCTACAGGTCTCAGTTCGACGCGCGCACTTCAGTGCACGAGAAGTCGAGCTTCACCTGCTTGTGGGTTCTGCCCGCATGCACGTCGACGGCGAGCGGCGAGCAGGTCGCGTTCTCGAGGAAGACCGCCTTGTGCTCGATCCCATCGGCGCCGAAGACAAAGCCGGTGAAGGCTTTATGAAAGACGATCTGCTGACCCGCATGGTTGGTCTGGGTCAGGTCGACGGTCGCGGTCGCGTATTTCGGCGAAAAATTCTTATCCCCCTGGAAGGTGAAGTCGAGCATGAGGCCCGTGGCGGTGTCGCCGCCCGGCGCGCCGCCCCTCGGCGCGTCGATGAGCGCCGGAGCGCCGACGATGTCGTCCGACAGTTTCCCAGCATGTTCGAGAAAGACATAGGCCTTGACGTCGAGGATCCTGAGCTCCGCCGCCCGGGAGGCTCCCGCCGCCGCAAACAGCAGCCCTGCGGCGATCGAGGCGCGCAACCCGTTCATGACCCCTCCCAGCCCCGAGATTGCTGACGCGAACTTAACGACAGGATCCGGCCGGCGCAACGCCGGCCGGATCAAACTATGTTTCGCTCACGTAACCGCCGTTAAGTCCGTTGCGGCTCTGCGTGTCGGCCGGGGGCGAAGTCAAAAAGAACTGCCAAGCAGGCTGGGGCGCGGCCCCCTCCACCGCAAGCGCTACGGCATTCACACAGAGCCTGCGGGCAGTCGCCGGTCCCCCCTTCTCCGCGAAGCGGGGAAGAGCCTGCGCCCGGGCGCAGACCCGGGGGTGGCCCGAGGGGCCGGATGGGGTATGGCGAGCAGGTATGGATCGATGCCGGTTTGCGGCGACGGTCACGCAATCCGACTTGTGCCGAAGCGGCGGCCCACACCCCATCCGGCGCTCCGCGCCACTTTCCCCAGCAAGCTGGGGAAGGATTCGCGCGGCGATTTGATGTGTGAAATGCCGTGACCGCAAGCTGGGGAAGGGGTTCGCGCGGCGCCGGCCATATCCTCCCCTGTGAAGCGTTAGCGGAACGGGGGAGGGCGACCACGCGCAGCGTGGTGGAGGGAATGCCGCGAAACCGACCGCGGCTTGGGAGGCAACCAACGCCTGTGGCGCGCCAAAAGAAATCGCCCCGGTTCAAGCGAACCGGGGCGATCAAGCTGTCAGCCGCTTGACCAGACACCAAGCCCGCCCGCATCAACACCACATCAACACCGGGGACGAGTTGACCAATCGTGATGATTGGCGTCTCCGATTTGCAAGGGCTGTCGGGGCGGGTTACGAATTGGATCGCAACGCTCTCGGGGAACGGCGCCAGGGTGCTCATTCAGCTGCCTTTCTTCTCGACCGGCAAAGGCCGACGCTTCGGTGGGGCCCTCCTGGGAGTGATTGGCGCGCTCGCGCTGGCGGGCTGCAGCGGCTCCAAGAACGCCTATGTTCCCCCGCCGCCGGCGAAAGTCGTCGTCGCGCAGCCTTTGCAAAAGCCCGTGACCCTCTATTTCGAGCTGACCGGCAATACGCAGGCGTTCAACTCGGTGGATCTCGTCGCCCGGGTCCAGGGCTATCTGGAATCGATTGACTACAAGGACGGCGCCGCGGTCTCGAAGGGACAGCAACTCTTCGGCATCGAGCAGGACGTCTATAAGGCTCAGCTCGATCAGGCGAACGCCGCGCTCGTCACCGCCGAGGCCACCCATTCCTATAATCAGGCCGAATATCAGCGGCAGTCGACGCTCGGCAGGCAGGATTTCGCCAGCCAGGCCACGGTTCAGCAGTGGAAGTCCAACGTCGACCAGGCGAGCGGCTCTGTCGCCAATGCGAAGGCGCAGATCGAGCTCGCCCAGATCAACCTCGGCTACACGAAAGTGGTCGCGCCTTTCGACGGAACGGTCACCAACCATCTCGTCGACGTCGGCGCCCTGGTCGGCGTCAGCGGGCCGACCAAGCTCGCGACGATCGTCCAGACCGACCCGCTCTACGTCTATTTCAATATGAGCGAGCCGCAGGTTCTGGCGATCAAGGAAAGCAACGCCAAGGCTGGCCTTCCCTTCAGGACGACGGACTTGTCGAGCATTCCGGTCGACATCGGGCTGCAGGGCGAAGAGGGCTATCCCCACAAGGGCCACATGGACTACGCTTCGCCGCAAGTCGACCAGTCGACCGGCACGCTGACCGTGCGGGCGGTGTTCGACAACAAGGACCACACACTTCTGCCGGGCCTGTTCGTGCGCGTGCGCACGCCGGTCGCGCACCAGGACAAGGCGGTGCTGACCAAAAACACGGCAATCGGGACAAGCCAGGAGGGAAGCTACGTTCTGGTCGTCGGCCCGGACAATGTCGTCCAGCGCAAGGTCGTCAAAACCGGCGAACGGCAGGGCCAGCTCCGGATCATCGAATTGGGGCTCGATCCTTCCGACTGGGTCGTGACCGAAGGAATCCAGCGCGCCTTTCCCGGCGCCAAGGTCGACCCGCAGCGAATCCAGCTCGCGGCCGAAGCGTCCGAGACGGCCGGCGCCAGCAAGGATCCCGCCGCCCAATGACGGAGCGCAGAATTGATCCGGTTGGACCGAAGCAGGAGATCACGGGGCGAGCAGGCGCGATCTCGCGGTTCTTCATCGAGAGGCCTGTTCTCGCCAACGTGATCGCGCTCGTGGTCGTGCTGATCGGCCTCGTCGCGCTCCTGCAATTGCCGAGCTCGCAATATCCCAACGTCGTGCCGCCGACGGTGCAGGTCACCACGCGCTACCCGGGCGCGAGCGCCCGGACCGTGGTCGACTCCGTCGCCCTGCCGATCGAGCAGAACGTCAACGGCGTCGAGGACATGATCTACATGCAATCGACGAGCGCGGATGACGGCACCTACAATTTGGCCGTCACATTCGCCATCGGCACGGATCCCGACAAAGCGCAGATTCTCGTCCAGAACCGTGTTTCCGCGGCCATCTCCTCGCTGCCGCAGGAGGTGCAGATCCAGGGGGTGACGACCAAGAAACAATCGACCTCGATCCTTGAATTCGTCGGGTTGGTTTCACCCAACAGCCGCTTCGACAGCCTGTTTCTGTCGAACTACGCGGTCATCAACGTGCAGGACGAGCTTCGCCGCCTGAATGGCGTGGGCGATGTGTCTGTCCTCGGCGCCGGGCAGTACGCGATGCGCATCTGGCTCGACCCGGACCTGCTCCAATCGCGCGGCCTGACGCCCCAGGACGTCATCAACGTCATCCAGCAGCAGAGCCAGGAGGTGACCGCGGGTCAGGTTGGGGCCCCTCCCGCCCCGAAAGGCCAGGATTTTCAATATACGCTGAACCTCACAGGCCGTCTGGACGACCCTGCCGAGTTCGAAAACATCGTGGTCAAGGTCGACCCGGGCGCCGGCGGACGCATCACCCGCGTGCGCGACGTCGGCCATGTCGAGCTCGGCGCCCAGACCTACAGCGAATTGTTCAGGCTCGATGGCCAGCCCGCCGCGGGCATCGCCGTCTCCCTCCTGCCGGACGCCAACGCCATCGCGGTCTCCAACGAGGTGAAGGCGAAAATGGACGAGCTCGCCAAGAGCTTCCCGCCGGGCCTCGCCTATCTCGTCCCCTACGACACGACGAAATTCGTGCGGGCCGCGATCTCTGAAGTTTATCGGACGCTGATCGAGGCGGCCGTCCTGGTGCTGATCGTCATTCTCGTCTTCCTGCAGGACTGGCGCGCGATGCTTGTGCCCGCGACGACGGTGCCGGTGACGCTGATCGGCGCTTTCGCCGCCATGGCGGCGCTGGGCTTTTCCGTCAATCTGCCGACCCTGTTCGCCCTCGTGCTGGCGATCGGAATCGTGGTCGACGACGCGATCGTGATCGTCGAGGGAGTCGCGCGCTATGTCGAGCAGGGGCTGCCCGGCCGCAAGGCGGCGGCCCGGGCGATGGACGACCTGACGGGCCCGGTGCTCGGCATCACGCTGGTGCTCATGTCGGTGTTCATTCCCGCCGCCTTTCTGTCTGGCTTCACCGGACAGCTCTACCGGCAATTCGCGCTCGTCATCGCCGCCACCGCCTTCATCAGCGCCGTCAACGCCTTGACCCTGAAGCCGACGCAGTCCGCGCTGTGGCTCAGGCCGCGGAAGCCGCCCGAAAAGCGCAATGTCTTCACGCGCGGCTTCGACGCCGCCTACGGCGCGATTGAGCAGGGCTATGCGCAACTCATCGGGGCGATGACCCGCCGGTCCGGTCTGATGGTGGTGCTCGCGCTCGCGCTCGTCGTGCTCGCGGTCTACGGACTGTCGCGCGTTCCGACCGCCTTCCTGCCGACCGAGGACCAGGGATACCTGATTGTCCCCGTGCAGCTCCCCGACGGCGCCTCGAAGGAACGCACCGACGACGCCTTACAGAAGATCCAGGGAATCGCCGGCAAGATCCCAGGCGTCGAGCATGTGGTCACCGTCAGCGGCATCTCCATCCTCGACAACAGGGCGAGCCTCGCCAACGCCGGCGTCGCCTTCGTCGTCCTCAAGGATTGGGACGTGCGCCTCAAACAGCCGGGACAGGACGTCCGCTCGATCGCCCTACGGCTGAACGGCGCCCTGCAAGGCGTACCGGAGGCCTTCGCGTTCGCCCTTCCCCCGCCGCCGATTCAAGGCATCGGCAACGTCGGCGGCTTCACCATGCAGGTCGAGCTCAAGAACGGCAATTTCGACTACGGCCTGCTGCAGAGCCTGACCAACGCCGTTGTGGCCAACGCCAACGCGCAATCCGCCCTGCAGAGGGTCGCCACAACCTTCCGGGCGGGCGCGCCACAGTTCTTCGTCAAGGTCGACCGGACCAAGGCCGAGCGAATCGGCGTCACCGTCGGCCAGGTGTTCTCTGCGCTATCCGGCTATGTCGGATCAGGCTACGTGTCTCAATTCGACAAATTCGGACACGTCTTCCAGATTTATACGCAGGCGCTGCCGCGCTACCGCGCCACCGCCGACGACATCAAGAACCTCAAGGTCAAGGCCGGCGACGGGACCATGACGCCGATCGGCACGGTGGTCGAAATCACCGAGGTCCAGGGCCCTTCGCTGATCAGCCTCTACAACCTCTATCCGTCGTCGACCGTTGTCGGCAGTCCGGCGCCCGGCTTCAGCTCGGGCCAGGCGCTCGACCTCATGGACCAGATGGTCCAGCACACTTTGCCGACTGGGGCAGGCTACCAATGGACCGCGATGTCGTTCCAGGAAAAGGAAGTCGGCAACCAGATTTATTACGTCTTCGGCTTCGCGCTGCTGCTCGTCTATTTCGTCCTGGCGGGCCAATACGAGAGCTGGATCCTGCCGCTCGCGGTGATCCTCGGGGTCCCGCTGGCCCTGTTCGGGCCGGTCATCGCCCTGACCTACCTCGGCGCAACCAACGTCGCCGCGGCCCAGAGCGGCGTCGCCGCCACCAATCTCTACACCCAGATCGGCCTCATCCTCCTGATCGCGCTCGGCGCCAAAAACGCGATCCTGATCGTCGAATACGCGCGCCAGAGGCGGGACGAAGGCATGGAGATCGCGAAAGCGGCGGTCGAGGGGGCGCGGCTCAGGTTCCGGCCGATCCTGATGACCTCTTTCGCCTTCATCCTCGGCGTGCTGCCGCTCGTCCTCGCCACCGGGGCCGGGGCCTCGGCGCGCATATCGATCGGCATCGCAGTCTTCTACGGCATGATCGCCTCGACCTGCCTCGTCGTGGTGTTCGTCCCCTCATTCTACGTGGTGATGCAAAGGATCGAGGAGCGGCGGAGGCCGAGGAAGGCGCCTGCGCCTGCGGCTGCGCGACTCGAGACGGAAGCCCGGTAAGGCTAGCACGGAAAGGCCTATGGGTATGGGCGATTCGCTCACATTTGCACGTTCCGGTTGATCCCGCCTGATCGGCTACGGGCTTTTTACCGTCTTGCGACCGCGTTTGCTGCTCGTGGACGTTAGGTGCTAAAACGCCCTCTTTTTGTTCTTGATTTGTTCATAACCCCGTGGCATCAGGGGTTGACCGGACCGCAACGGCGGGAATGGAAAGCGAGGTCGGCATGGAGGCGCCTTTGAATCTCGCAGCAACCTGCAGTTCGACCGCCCCGAGGCGGGACGTGGCGGCAGCGGCTCTCCGCTTGCGCTGAGGAGGATTGACTTCGCCTTGCTCGACGTCGAACCAGAAGCCCAACGGGTTTGACGGCGTTGTCTTCGCTCGGCAGGCATGGAGCGGGTTGGCTGCCGGCGGGCAGTCCGCGGACCAAGCGGAGGCGTCAGCGCGAAGCGGACAGGAAAAATAATTTGGATTCCGGCCTAAGTTATTGAAAAGCTAGAATTCCGGGAAGACTTTTGCTTGGCTGCGGCTATCCTCAGCTTTGCTCCGGTGCTCCCGAGCTTTGGCGGAACGTCCCGCGGCTTGCGTCTTCGGGGGCCGCCAGTGGGCTCGAGGCGTGAGGAACGCGGCCGCGGCCAGTTCCGTCCAATCCGGGGCGACTTCGGGGACGGAAGCGGGTTCAACGGACAGTTTCTGGACAGTCCATCGCGCCGATTTTCGGATTATCGCTTAACCGAAGTATATCAGCGCCTTCGCCCGCCCCTCATTCGGCCGGGGCGCGCCGGGCCGCGAAGACGACCTTCGGCACCAGAGCCGCGGTCAGCGCGACCAGCGCGGCGACGACGAACATCGAGGCGAAGGTGACGTGGAGCGAGCCTTCGAGCGCGCGCCTCAGCGCGGCGTCCGCCGCCGCGCCGCCTTCGAGAAGCCGCCGAAGCTCGTCGGAGGTCACCGCGCCGAGGCCCGAGCGCATGAGACCCATGTTGAGCACGGCGCCGAACACGGTCGCGCCGAAGGTGCTGCCGAGGGTGCGGGCGAAGAGGTAGGAGGCGGTGACGCTGCCCCGCTCCGACCACTGGACGATCTCCTGGATCAGCACGATCGAGGCGCTGCTCGAAAGCCCCATGCCGAAGCCGACGATCGCCGACCCGATGCCTGCGACGAACGGCGGAGTTTCGGGCTTTAGGAAGACGAAGACGAGCGCGCCGAGCGGGATCAACGCCGCGCCACAGCGCAGGATGGTGCGAAGACCGAAGCGGCCCCAAAGCCGCGGCGAAAGCGTCGCGCCGATCGGCCAGCCGAGCACCATTGCCGAAAGCGCGAAGCCGGCGACGAGCGGCGGCTTCTGCATCACGCCCTGGACGAAGATCGGCAGGAAGGTCGTGAGCCCGATCATCGCCATGCCGGCGAACAGCGACGAGGCGTTGACCGCGGCGATCGGCCGCCTGCCCCAGAGCTCGAGCGAGATCATCGGCTCGGGCGACCGGCGCTCCTGGACCACGAAGCCGACCACGGCCGCGGCGGCGATGGCGGTGATGATTGCGATTTCGATCCTGCTCGCGGTCGAGAGCGCCGTCAGGTCCGCCATCACCGCGGCGATGGCGAGGGTGAAGACGCCGGCGCTCAAGTGGTCGATCCGGCCGCGCGCTTGCGCCTTCTTCTCGTGCAGGGTGAACCAAAAGCCGGCCGAGGCGAGGAGGCCGATCGGCAGGTTCATCCAGAAGATCCAGGACCACGACCAGAACTGGATGATCAGGCCGCCGACGAGCGGGCCGGCGACGGCGGAGAGCGCCCATACGCTCGCGAGCCAGCCCTGGATCTTACCCCGCTCGTGGACGGAATAGAGGTCGCCGACGATGGTCATCCCGACCGGCTGGACGGCGCCGGCGCCGACGCCCTGGACGAGGCGGAAGACGATCAGCGACGGCATCGACCAGGCGAAGCCGCAGAGGAGCGAGCCAACGAAAAAGATCCCGATCCCCGACAGGATCACCGCCTTGCGGCCCCTGAGGTCGGAGAGCTTGCCGAACACGACGGTGGTCGCGGTCTGGGTCAGGAGGAACGCCGCGAACACCCAGCTGTAGAGCTCGAGCCCGCCGAGCTGGGCGACGATCTGCGGCATGGCGGTCGAGACGATCGTCGCCTCGATGGCGATCATGAAATTCGCCGCGATCACCGAGGCGAGGACGAGCGGGCGATGGGTTGTCAGCGCTGTCATGAGGCCGCTTCATAGGGGAGCGGGCCGACAGGGCCAATCACGATTAGGAGATGGGGCGATGACCGGCGGCGGCCGCCTTCGAATCCCTTGTCGGGCCTGCCTCGCCTTTCTCTACGCTGCGGTCGCCGGTCAGCGCGCATCAGCGCGCGCGGGTCCAGCCCATCGACTTGCAGATGAGGCCGCCGAGCACGCAGCCGGCGGTTGTCAAATGGTCGCCCGAAAGGGTCATCTTGCCGCTGTAGGTCTTGCCGTCTTCCGGATTGAAGGCCGTCCCCGTCCAGACGTTGTCGCCTTGCGGCTTCATGCCGAAGAACACCTGCTGCCCGACTTTTCCCGGATCGTTCTTCGGATCGCGAAGCCAGGAGATCGCGCCGCAGATCGCCTCGCCGCCACAGGACGCAAAGCGGACCTTCGCCTTGCCGTCGTCGCGCGCCCACTCGCCCTTCGCGTCGCCGGCGAAGGCCGCGGGCGCCGACGCCGCCAGAACGATCGCGCTCGCAGTCAACACGCGCAGCATGAATCACCCGTCTCCCTCGAGCCGACGTTCATTAGCGCGAAGTGGGGCCGGCGCGTCAATCCCGCCGGCCGACCGCTGTTCCTTTGCCGCTCATCGCGTCCGGCGCCGGCTGCGCGTTCGCCTGCACGTCGCCCACCGTGTCGAGGCCGTAGACATCGTCGCGGAAGTTCGCCGCACCGTCTCCGTTCGACCAGCCGGTGAGATAGACCCAGATGACCGGGACCGGCTTCAGGAGCCTGATGTCGAACGGCGCGCCTTCCTTCACCTTTGCCTGCATCGCCGCCTTGTCCCAGACGCCGTTCGTCTCGTCGGGCGTGCCGTGCAACAGCCACTCGGCGTAGTCGTAAACGCCCTGAACCCGAACGCAGCCGTGGCTCAGGAAGCGATAGTCGGCGCCGAACAAGCGTTTGGAGGGCGTGTCGTGCATGTAAACGGCGAGCTTGTTGGGCATGCCGATGCGGATCGACCCGAGCGAGTTGCCGGCCCCCGAATCCTGCCGCAGCGTGTAGTTGGCGGCCCGCTCGGTGGTCCAATTGATCGTCTTCGGATTGATCTCCTGCCCCGAGCCGTCGAGGATCCGGATTTTTTGCCGGGTCAGATAGCCCGGATCGCGCTGCATGCGCGGGATGATTTCCTTCTTGATGATCGAGACCGGCACCGTCCAGGTCGGATTGAGGTTCACCACTTGGATCTGGGCGACGATCTCGGGCGACGGGTGCTCGGGATCGCCGACGATTGCGACATAGCGATGAACGACGCGTCCATTCTCGATCGCCTCGACCGAAGTCGACGGAAGATTGACCACGACATAGCGGTCGCCGAAGGGAAAATTGGCCCCCGCCAGCCGGTTGGCGCTCGAAGCGAGCTCCCGGAAGCGCACGCTGGCCGGGACGTTCATCGCCTTCAGCGTCGCGCCGGCGACGATCCCAGTCTGTTTCAGGCCCATGCGCGCCTGGAAGCGCTTGACGGCGGCCGTCAGCTCCGTGTCCCAGGTCTGCCCGGCGGAATGCTTCGCATCCAGGTCCCCTTCGATCGCGAGGCGCCTGCGCAGCTTCGCGACCTCGGCGCCTTTCGAGCCTGGATGGAGGGCGACGACGTCGGTCGGCCAGCCGCCCGCGTCGGCGATCGCCCCATAGCGCTCAGACGCCTTCGCCGTGGCGAAAAACGTGTCCGGCTGGAGTGTTGGCTCGGGGTCTGTCGAAAGGGCGGTTTCGAGCGGAGGCGGTGGAGGAGCGGCCTTCTTCGGCTTCGGCGGCGGAGCCGCTGCGATGGGGCCCGCGGGCGGTGCGGCGGACGCGGCCGGCGTCGAAACCGGCGCGGCGGTGGCGGCCGGCGTCGGGCTTGCCGTCGGAGCGGCGACCGGGACTGAAGCCGGCGGCGTCTGAGCAGGCATGAAGGGGCTCGCCGGAGCTCCCGTCGCGGGCAGGGGGCTTGCTCCGGTCGGTTTGACAACCGGCGAAGCATCCTCGGCCGGCGCCGTCGTCGTCTGCCCAAGGGCGGCTGTAACCGCCAGGGGCGCGCAAATAAGTCCGCCGATAAAAAAGCGTGCGTAAACCTTCATCGATACCAACCCGCACCTCCGCGCGCTCTTTAGAGCTGCGCGCGCCTCGCTCTTTGATTAACCATGACAAGGTTACCAAAATCGTACGACAACGGCTTTATTGGGACGGCCGTGAGCAAGTTCTGATGCGCAGCAACGTCAACCGGCGATCACGATAGAAGCCGATCGTCGGTCAGATGTATTCGCGAGGCAGGTGACGAAGAGCCCGACGCGCGGCTTCGTCCTGAAGCCCGCGCGGCGCTGGCCGACGGCTCGTTCATGGTCGCTTTAATTCCCTCGATCGGGCGCGTTCCTCGCCCTTGCCGCGATTCGAGCGGCTCCGTAAGGTCCCATAATGGCCACGGACATCGCAACCCGCGTCTATAACCACACCTTCCGGATCGACCCCGCGATCCGGACGCTGCTCGACACGGACTTTTACAAGTTGCTGATGCTCCAGATGATCTGGAAGATGCACCCCAAGCGGCAGGTGACCTTTCAGCTGATCAACCGAACGACGTCCGTCCGCCTGGCCGAGATCGTCGACGAGCGAGAACTGATTGACCAGCTCGACCACGCGCGGACGCTGCGTTTCGCGAAGAACGAGTTGATCTGGCTCGCCGGCAACACCTTCTACGGCACGAGGCACATCTTCGAGCCTGGTTTCATGGAATGGCTGAGCGCATTCCGGCTCCCCGAGTACGAGCTGACGAGGCGCGACGGGCAATATGAGCTCAGCTTCGCTGGGCTCTGGACCGGGACCACCATGTGGGAGATCCCGGCGCTCGCCATCATCAACGAGCTTCGCGCCCGCGCGGCGATGCGCAACATGAGTCGTTTCGATCTCGACGTGCTCTATGCGCGGGCGAAGGCCAAGCTCTGGTCCAAGGTCGAAAGGCTTCGTCGCCTCGAGCGCGAAGGACCGTTGAAGATCTCGGATTTCGGAACACGGCGCCGGCACGGCTTTCTTTGGCAGCAATGGTGCGTGGAGGCCCTGCAGGAGGGTCTCGGCGAAAGCTTCATCGGCACGTCCAACGTCAAACATGCGATGGACACCGGCGTTGAGGCGATCGGCACCAACGCCCACGAGTTGCCGATGGTTTACGCAGCGATTGCCCGCGACGACGCGGAGCTGCGCGCGGCGCCCTACGAGGTTCTCCAGGATTGGGCGCAGATGTACGGCGGGAACCTGCTGGTCGTTCTGCCCGACTGCTTCGGCACGACGTCTTTTCTCCGCAACGCGCCCGACTGGGTCGCCGACTGGAAGGGGGCCAGGCCCGACTCGAAGCCGCCGATCGAGGGCTCGCTCGAACTCATCGACTGGTGGAGGAAGCGAGGGCGCGATCCTCACGAGAAGCTGGTCGTGCTGTCAGACGCGATGGACGTCGACTCGATCGAAGAGTCCGCCCGAGCCCTCAGCGGGCAGGTCAATCTGTCGTTCGGCTGGGGCACCAACCTGACCAACGACTTTGTCGGCTGCGTGCCGGCCGGCGCGGACGGAGATCTCAAGGCGATTTCCCTCGTCTGCAAGGTCGCGGAGGTCGACGGGCGCCCGGCGGTGAAGCTGTCCGACAATCCGAACAAGGCGCTCGGCCCCCCCGAGGAGATCGAACGGTACCGGCGCATCTTCGGCGCGGAAGGCATGTCGAAGCAGCCGGTGGAGGTTTAAATCGTCGTTGCATGACGAAGACAGATGTTGCGACTATGTCTCAAAGCCTGTTTCAAAAGCCCAACGTCCTCTCCTGAGCCGCCCCGAAGGGGCCTCGAAAGACGATCCAGGGACGGAGGCGGCGCCACAGACGCCCTTTGGAACATCCTTCGAGGCCCTTTGCTGTCGCAAAGGGCCTCGAAGGATGAGGTCTATGATTTTTGAAACGTTCCGACACCGGTAGTGTACAGTGTCGAACTCCTCGACTGGGAGAGCGGCCGGGGCCGCGTCAGCGTCAGAACGAGCGCGGCGGCGATCACGCAGGCGACGCCCGCGACGTAGAGTGCGGGAATGTAGGTCGAGAGCTCCGTGCGCGACGCGCCCGCGCCGAAGGCCGCCGTCGCCGCCCCGAGCTGGTGAGCGGCAAAGATCCAGCCGAAGGTCAGGTTCGAGCGCTCGGCCCCGAACCGCTCCGCGGTCAGTCGCACGGTCGGGGGAACGGTCGCCACCCAGTCGAGGCCATAGAAGACCGCGAAGGCCGACAGGCCGACGATCGAGAAGTCGGTGAACGGCAACCCGATCAGCGACAGCCCGCGCAAACCGTAGTAGACGAACAGCAACCAACGGTTGTCGTAGCGGTCGGAGAGCCAGCCCGACGCCAGCGTGCCGACGAAGTCGAAGACGCCGATGACGGCGAGCGCTCCCGCCGCGCTCACCGGCGCGACGCCATAATCGCCGCAGAGCGCGATCCAGTGGGTCTGGATGAGGCCGTTAGTCGAAAGACCGCAGACGAAGAAGGTTGCGAACAGGACCCAGAACGTCCGGCTCGACCGCTCTTCGGAAAGCGCGCGCAGCGGAGATAAGATGAGAGCCGAGAAGGCGGGATTCTGCCTCGGCGGCGGCTCGACCGCGCTCCGGCCAAAGGGCGGGAGGCCGACCTCCGAAGGGCGGTCGCGCAACACCAGCACCGCGATCGTCCCCGAGGCGACGAGCATGACGACGACGAAGGCCAGCGCGCGCCGCCAGCCGTAATCCTGCGTGAGCTTCGCCAGCAGCCGCAGGAAGACGAGCTGACCGGTGGCGTTGCTCGCCGTCAGCATCCCCACCACCAGCCCGCGCCGTTCCGCGAACCAGCGGGTGGCGACGGTGGCGCCGAGGACCAGCGCGACCATTCCGGCGCCGAAGCCGATGATGACGCCCCAGAGCGCCACGAGCTGCCAGACTTGCGTCATCGCCAGGGAGGCGAGAATGGCGCCCGCGATCATCAGGATCGCGGCGGCGACGACCCGCCGCAGGCCGTAGCGATTGAGGAGCGCGGCCGCGAAAGGCGCCATGAGCCCGAACAGCGCCAGGCGCAGGGCGAGCGCGACGGAAATATCCGCCGCGCTCCACCCGAATTCCTTTTCCAGCGGCAGGATGATGACGCCGGGGGCGCCCATCGCGCCCGCGGTCGCGAGCATGACGAGGAAGGTCGCCCCGGCCACGACCCAGCCGTAGTGAACGTCCCGCGCGGCGAGCCAGACGGCGATCGGGTTGGAAAACGAGAGCAAGGCCGGCGTCTGGGGACGACAGAGGCGGGCGAGAGATGGACAACCGGCGCCGTCATGGCTCTTCCTTTGCGGCGCATGCCCGCATTCGAGAAAAACAAGAGGATCAGAGGCTCTGGGCGAGCGTCCTCAGCGTGCGGGCGCCCGCTGCCCCGAGTTTGGTCTCGATCCGGCGTTGCGCCTCCTCCCACAGCGGAGAGGCGCGACGGAGGGCGCCGGCGCCGGCGGCCGTCAGCGTGACGGGCGCCTCGCGCTGATCTTCGGCGGAAGCCAGCCTGACGAGGCCGAGCCGCTCGAGCACTCTCGCGTTGCGTCCGACGGTCGAGCGGTCGAGATCCGCCAGACGGCCGAGCTCGGTCAGCGACACCAGCTGGGCGCGCTCGATCCGGCGCAACAGGGCGAACTGCGCGACATTGATGCCGACCGGCGCCAGCGCCGAGTCATAGAGGGCTGTCGTCTTGCGGGCGGCGGCGCGAAGGGATGAGCAATAGCAGACCGGCTTCATTTGCGGGCATGTACCCGCAAACCGGACGCGACGCAAGCCGCGCGGCCTCCGCCGCACGGCGCGCGCCACGCTCGATGTCCCGTTTCCTTGTGAACTCGAAGTGGTAGGGGGCGCCTCCCCGTCCCAGCGAAAATTCCATCGAACCCGTCGTGATCCTCGAAACGGGCGAGCGGGTCAGGTCAAGTCCATCCGGTGAAAGCGCAAGAGCGTGTCGAGATCATCGCTGGGCCGCGCGACGCGCGGAACGGGCGCAGCCATCCCAGGCTTCCTCCAACGCGGCAGGCGGCGCCGAGAGCCAATTCACCGCAGGGCGCGCCCGACCTTGTCGAGCGTGGCGAACTCCTCGTCGGTGAGCTCGATCGCCGCCGCGCCGACGTTCTCCTCGAGATGCGTGACCTTGCCGGTGCCGGGAATAGGCAGCATGACCGGGCTGCGCTTGAGCAACCAGGCGAGCGCGATCTGGCCCGGACTCGCCTTCCGCCTGCGGGAGATCTCGTCGAGCGCCGAGCCTTCGCGCGCGAGTTCGCCTGCGTTGAGCGGGAACCAAGGGATGAAGCCGATTCCGTTCTTCGCGCAATGGTCGAGGGTCGGCTCGCTCGCGCGGTCGGCGAGGTTGTAGCGGTTTTGCACCGTGGCGACGGGAAAATATTTCGACGCCGCCTCGATCTCCGCCGCGTTCACTTCCGACAGGCCTGCGCAGCGGACGACCCCGTCCTTGATCAGCGATTTGATCGCGTCGAACTGCTCGCCCGCCGGCACCTTCGGATCGATCCGGTGCAGCTGCCAGAGGTCGATCCTTTCGACCCCGAGCCGCCATCGGCTGGTGTGCGCCTCCTGGATCAGATACTCGGGCCGGCCGAGCGGAATCCATACGTCCGGTCCGGTCCGCACGAGGCCGCCTTTGGTCGCCACATGAATCTGCCCGTAGGGATGGAGCGCCTCGCGGATCAGCTGCTCGGAGAAGCCGGGGCCATAAGCATCGGCGGTGTCGATGAGGTCGACGCCGAGGTCGGGAAGCCGCCGAAGCGTGCGTAGCGCCTCGGCGCGGTCCTCTGGCGGACCCCAGATCCCGCGCCCGACGATGCGCATGGCGCCGAAGCCGAGACGGTTGACCTCGAACGCGTCGCCGATGCGGAAGCGTCCGGATTGGGAAGCGTTGATCATGTCGGTCCTTGCGACGTTGGGGCCGCTCAGGGCCAGCGAGCCTCGGGCGGCATGGAGGAGAGAATGGATGCGACATTGCCGCCGGTCTTCAGGCCGAAAATTGTGCCGCGGTCATAAAGCAGGTTGAACTCAACGTAACGTCCGCGTCGGACCAATTGTTCCTGGCGCTCGGCCTGGCTCCAGTCCCGCGCCGCATTTCGCCGCACGATCTCCGAATAGATCGCGACGAAGCTCGAACCGACGTCGCGCACGAAGGTGAAGTCGGCGTCGAAGGCCGAATTGCCGGCGTCGCCGGCGCTGTTGAGCCCGTCGAAGAATATCCCGCCGATTCCGCGCAACTCGTTGCGATGCCTGAGAAAGAAATACTCGTCGCACCAGGCCTCGAAGCGTTTTGCGTCGGCGACTTGCGCGTGGCGATCGCAGGCGGCCCGCATCGCCGCGCGGAAGGTGAGCGCGTCGGGATCGCTCTGCTGGCGGCGGGCGTCGAGCATCGGCGTCAGATCGGCGCCGCCGCCGAACCATGTTTTGGTCGTGCGCACGAGGCGCACGTTCATGTGCGCCGTCGGGACATGCGGGCTCCAGGGATGGGCGATGACGGAGACGCCGGCCGCCCAGAAGCGCGGGTCCTCCGCCGCGCCGGGGATCTGGCCGGCGAATTCCTCCGGGAAGGCGCCGTAGACGGTCGAGCGGTGCGCGCCCATTTTTTCGAACAACCGGCCGCGCAACATGGCCATGCGCCCGCCGCCTCCCGGCGCGCCGCTCGCGTCGGTCCGGTCCCATGGCTCGATCGCGAAGCGGCCGGGCGGGCCCGGCTCTGGCGCTCCGGCGAATTCGTCCTCGAGCGCCTCCATCGCCGCCACGATCCGCGCCTGCAGCGTTTCGAACCAGCTCGCGACCAGGGCGAGGCGCGGGTCGGCGCGCGTCGGATCCCCGATCGCGCTCATGATGCGCGCACCCGGGTGACGAGGCGCTCGACATGCTCGACCGGCGTCTCGGGCAGGATCCCGTGGCCGAGATTGAAAATGTGGGCCCGTCCCTCGAAACCCCGAAGCACGCGGTCGATTCCCTCGTCGAGCCCGCGGCCGCCGGCGACCAAAGCGAGCGGATCGAGGTTGCCCTGCAGGGCGACCCCACCGGGCAAGGCGGCGACCGCGGCCCCCGGATCCGCGGCCGTGTCGAGGCCGATCGCGGCGACGCCGGCCATGCCAGCGAATTTTTCGAGCTGCGTCGCCGCGCCGCGCGGAAAGGCGATGATCGGCGCATGAGGCGCATGCGCGCGCACTTTGGCGATAAGCGAAGCGACCGGCGCGACGCACCAGCGTTCGAATTCCGCCGGCGGCAGGACGCCCGCCCATGAGTTGAAGACCTGCACGGCTTCCGCCCCGGCGGCCAGCTGGCGCAGAAGATATTCGGCCGAGGCGTCGACGAGACGATCGATCAGGGCGGCGAAAAGCTTCGGCTGCCGATAGGCGAAGAGCCGCGCCGGCGCCTGATCGGGCGTGCCGCGCCCGCCGATCATGTAGCTCGCGACCGTCCACGGCGCACCGCAGAAGCCGATCAGCGCGACGTCGCGCGGCAGGAGGGTCTTCAGGCGGTCGACCGCCTCGAACACCGGCGCGAGTTTCGCCCAATCGGGCGCGTCGCGAAGTTTTTCCAGGTCCCCCGCGTCCTCGATCGGCGCGAGGCGCGGGCCTTCGCCGCCCTCGAACGAAACAATCTGCCCGAGCGCGTCAGGCACCACGAGGATATCGGAGAAAAGGATCGCCGCATCGAAGCCGAAGCGACGGATCGGCTGCAGGGTCGCTTCCACCGTCAAGGCCGGCGCATAGCAGAAGTCGAGGAAGGTCGGCGCGCGGGCGCGGATCTCGCGGTATTCGGGAAGATAGCGCCCCGCCTGACGCATGAGCCAGATCGGCGGCCTCGGCTGGCGCTCGCCGGCGAGCGCGGCGAGGAGGGGTTTTCCCCCTCTCCTCCCGGGGATTGACCCGGGGATTGCGGGAGAGGGTCGGGGTGAGGGGGAGGTCAAAGGCATTGGCCCAAGCCCTCACCTGGCGCCATAGCCCGTCGAAGGACGGGCGTCTTTCGACGCCCTATGGCGCCACCTTCTCCCGCGAGCGGCAGAAGGGTTTCGCCCCATCTCCCGCTTGCGGGAGAGGGCCGGGGTGAGGGATGTCGCATGAAGGACGCCTAGCGCGAACGCCGGCGCCGGAGCAACCGGAAGCTATTCCGCCGCGCGCTTCATCTCCGGATAGACGCAATGCGCCGGGTCCTTCGCCGCAGGGCGGAGCGGGATGACCTTCGCCTCCTCGAAGCGGAGGCCGAGCGTCGTCCACACGTCGACCAGCGCCTCGACGAGTTCGGCGACTTGCGCCTCGCTGTGCGCCGGGGTCGGCGTTATGCGCAGGCGTTCCGTTCCCTTGGCGACGGTCGGGTAGTTGATCGGCTGGATGTAGATGGCGTGGCGATCGAGCAGAAGCTCGCTCGCCGCACGGCACCCCTGCGCGTCGCCGACGAACAGCGGGACGATATGCGACGGGTTGTCCATCACCGGCAGGCCGGCCGCCCGCAGCGCATGCTTGACCAGCCTCGCCATCTCCTGATGGCGCTCGCGTTCGACATTCGATCGCTTGAGGCGCCGGACGGCGGCCGCAGCGCTCGCTGCCACGCTCGGCGGCAGGGTCGAGGTGAAGATGAATTGCGGCGCATAGCTGCGCACCGCGTCGACCACCGCCGCGCTCGCTGCGATATAACCGCCGAGTGAGCCGAAGCCCTTGGCGAGCGTGCCCTCGATGACGTCGATGCGATCGGCGAGCCCCTCGCGCTCGCTCAAACCCCCGCCGCGCGGCCCGTAGAGGCCGACCGCATGGACCTCGTCGATATAGGTCATCGCGTTATATTTTTCGGCGAGCTCCACGATCTCCGCGATCGGCGCGATGTCGCCGTCCATCGAATACAGGCTCTCGAACACGACGAGCTTGGCGCGCTCCATCGGCTCGGCGGCAAGCAGCTCCTCGAGATGTGCGACGTCGTTGTGGCGCCACACCTTCTTCGCGCAGCCCGAGCGGCGCACGCCCTCGATCATCGAATTGTGGTTGAGCGCATCGGAGAGAATCAGGCACTCCGGCAGGAGGCTGGCGATGGTCGAGATTCCGGCGAGATTGGAGATCCAGCCCGAGGTGAAGACCAGCGAGGCGGCCTTGCCGTGCAGATCGGCGAGCTCCGCTTCGAGCTGCACGATCGGATGATGCGTCCCAGAAATGTTGCGGGTTCCGCCGGCGCCGGCGCCGTGTGCGCGCGCGGCGCTGATCGAGGCCTCGATCACCTCCGGGCAGCCGCCCATGCCGAGATAATCGTTCGAGCACCAGACAGTGACCTCGCGGGGAAAGTCCTCTTCGCCCGCGGGGCGCCACATCGCCATCGGGAAACGGCTCGCCTCGCGCTCGAGATTGGCGAACACGCGATAGCGCTCTTCCGCCTTCAGGCGGTTGATCGCGTCCTCGAAGCGCCGCTCGTAGTCCATCGTCCGACCTTGTCCCGTTCGGCCTGCCGCCTGTGGGCCATCGCATTCGCTAATCGGCCGCAACCGTCTTGTCCAGAGCCGCAAAAGGAGCATAGACGCGGCGCATTGTCTCACTCCGCCCGCCCGCCTGGGCCGTAGGACCAGAAACTCCTGCTAACATGACTATTCCGCCTATTGGGCGAAAAAGAGGAAGCTCCGTTAGATCCATACTTAAATAAAGCCGTGTTATACCAATGGACATTCGACCCGCGATCGAGTTTTTTTGTCGAACCGCTGCAGTTGGCCGAAGCCCGCCCGGTCGTCGATGTTCGGACCGTTCCCAGTCCGCACAAACCCGCAATACGACCGAGACGCCCTGGCGCCGGCCCTCGCCGGCTTCGACATCGCTTTGCCAGCCGATCGCCGCGCTCGGTGGCCCGACCGGCGGGAAGGCGGCGTTCCGCCGGAGACGAACGCGTAGTGGGAGAACGAAAGCTTCCACAATTATGCGGACTGCGCCCTCGGCGAGCCGTTTGCATTCGGCCTGCTGGAGCTTCGCCACCTCGGAGAGACGACGCAAAGCGCGATCATATGCGCCGAGGCCCTCTGTGGCGTTGCCATCGCCGGATCATCGCCGACTGTTTGATCGCCGCCGGCGAGACGGTCCTTCACATTCTCGGTCCTGCCGAGGTGGAGCCTGCCGGATGACCCTGCCGCACGTCCCGGACCCGGCGAGCGCTCGTCTATCCGGCCAAACCGGAGAGCTGATCGGCTGCCGGAGACGACCGGCAGCCGGCTCGCCTCAGGCCTCGACCTTGTTTTTCGACGCCTGATAAATCTCGTCGATCGACTGGGCCAACGCCTCGTTGAAGTCTTCGTCGCTCATCGAGGCCTTGAGACCTTCGGTGAGAGCACGGGAGAAGCTGGCGATCATGCCGTGGTTGTGCGCGAGGAGCTCGCAGGCCTCGTCCCGGGTATAGCCGCCGGAGAGCGCGACGACCCGGAGGACGCGGCTGTCCCTGATGAGCGGCATGTAGAAGTCCGGAATGTCGGGAATAGTCAGCTTGAACATCACCTTCCGGCCGGCCGGCAGCGAGTCGAGCCCCTTTCGTCAGCTCATCGAGCAGGATCGCCTCGGCGGCCTTTTTGTCAGGGCTCTTGATCGAGACTTCCGGCTCGAGGATCGGCATGAGGCCGTGCCCGGCGATCTGCTCGCCGAACTCGAACTGCTGTTTGGCGATCGCGGCGATGCCCTGCTTCGACGCCAGGTCGATCACCGAGCGCATCTTGGTGCCGAAGACGCCGAGCTTCGTCGCCCGGGCGAGGAGCGCATCGAGACCGGGCATCGGCTTCATCAGCTTGACGCCGTCCTTCGCCTCGGCAAGCCCCTTGTCGACCTTGAGGAAGGGAACGACTCCCCGATCCTCCCACAGGAACGACGGAACCGGCTTTCCCTTCACCTCGCCGTCCATCGTCCGCTCGAACAGGATGGCGGCGATGACCTTTTGCCCCGTGAAGGCGGGCGCGGTCATGATGCGCACGCGCATTTCGTGCATCAGCCGGAACATCTCTTCTTCGCTGCGGTATTCGCTGTCCGGGATGCCGTAGAGGCGCAAGGCGCCCGGAGTCGAACCTCCGCTCTGGTCGAGCGCGGCGATGAAGCCGTCCTTGCTCGCCATCTGCGCCGTCATCTTGTCATTGGCCATGATCGATCATCCTCTCGAAACCGAGCCGCTCCGGATTGCGTGCGGCGCATTGAAGGCTGGTCCGGAGCGACCGCCGAGCCGCCAAAACGTCCGCCCCGTCAATCCGGTTCATCGGAGCTCCGAACGCAGCCTATCACTAAACCCCCTCATGTCGCGCGCGCATTGAGCTTGGTCAATTCAGCGACCGCTGACCGGGCGGCTTCGTCCCGGGTCAGGAGTTCGAACAACTCGTCGTCCTCCTCGGTCGCAAGGGTCAGCGCCTTGTCGATGTCCATGGGATGCACGTGCTCGCGGCCGATGCAGTGACGAAGAAGACGAGGCCGTCGAGCGGCCGCTTGTACCGTTTCCACGTCAAAGCTTGGCGTCGAAAGGCGCGTCGGCGAGCCCGCTGACGCCGACCTCGAAGGCGAAGAGCGCGCCCGCGTGCGGCTCGGCGGCGAGCGTCGAGGGGTCGAGGCCGGTCCGGGCGGTGGTCACGTAGAGCCGGTCGAGGCCGACTCCGCCGAAGGCGCAGCAAGTGACCTGCGACGCCGGCAGAGGCAGAACCCGGATGACTTTGCCGTCCGGCGCGTACCGAACCACCCGGGCGCCGCCCCATTCGGCGTTCCACAGGCAACCGTCGGCGTCGACCGTCGATCCGTCGGGAAAGCCCGGCCCCTCGACCGTCACGAAGACGCGCTCACCCGAGAGAACGCCGCTGTCGAGGTCGTAGTCGAACAGACGGATTCGCTTCTCGGGCGTGTCGGCGAAATACATGCGGCGTCCATCGGGCGAAAAGGCGATCGAGTTTGCGATGCGCACGCCCGACGCCAGCACCCGCGCGCCGCGTTCGCCAAAGCTCCAGATCTGGCCGATAGGGCGGGCGTCCGGGTCTTCGTCCATGGTGCCGAAGACGAGCCGGCCGCGGCGATCGAGCCGCCCGTCGTTGACCCGGGTGGTCGGCCGGTCCTCCTCGATGGCCGCGATCAGGCGGCGCGCTACCGCTTTCGAGGTCGAACATTTCGAGCCCGCCGGCGAAGCCGGCGAGGATCGAGGGGCCGCCGAGCGGCGCGAAGCAGGCGAGGCGGTCGGGCAGCGGCACGGACCGGGTTTTGCCGTCCGAAGGGCTGTAGGCCCAAAAGCGGCGGCCGAAGATGTCGGTCCATTGGACCTCGCCATGCGCCGGCGACCAGAGCACCCCCTCGCCGAGCTCGTTGCCGGCGTCGACGACGGTTTCGCAGTCATAACGCATGGAGGCACGCATGGAGGCGCTCCCTGTCGCCTGTGCGGGCGGCCGGCGACGAGAATAGGGGAAACGCAACAGGCCGCAAGACCAAAGCCGAAAGCGCAGGCGCGGAGCTTTCGGCGGCGGCGATGCGACATTATACAATTTTAGGCTGAATAACCGCGCTCGCGCGACTCGGCGCGTCGTCTCCTCCTGGCGGAGGCTTGGGCGCCGTTCACGGGGCTCCCGAAGCAATCACATCCAAGCGAAACCAAGAAAAACCAAAGAAAACCAAGGAAATCCAAGGAAAACCAAGAAACAAAACCTTGGATTTGCTTGGATTCTCTTGGATTCATTCGTCCAATTCGTGACTTTTCAGTGGGTTACGCACAGCTCCAACGCAAAAATTCGACCCGCAGGCGGGGCGGCCTCACGACGCCCGAGGACCACGTGAGACGCACCCTCCTTCTGCAGCCGCAGGTCGCGCGGCCCCTCCGGCGCCAGTTCTCCATCCCAACCCCGCTTGGCCTCCAGCGATCACGCTCATCAAGATGCCATTGATTTGAGAACAAGTCAAGAACAAAATTACGACATCTGCCGTGCGCCTCGGCGGGCGCTATTCGCCGAGGCGCGGGAAGCAAAAGACTTGGGCCGCAGAACTCGGAGATGACATGCAAAGGGCAGGCAGCGCATCGATGGTCGATCGCCAAGAGCCCACCCGCTAAACGTCTCGCTTGCCGCTCCGCAGCGCCTTGATCGCTCCTCGCCGGCTCTTTTCGTCCAGGCGGCGGGTGCGCGAGGCCAAGGTCGGTTTGGTGGCGCGGCGCGGCTTTTCCCGCTCCTGCGCCTTCGTCAGCAAGCCGGCGAGGCGGGCGCGAGCGTCCTCGCGGTTGCGTGGCTGGCTCGCGTATTTCTGGGCGAAGATGACGATGACCCCGTCCTGGGTCAGGCGAGAGCCGGCGAGCCTCATCAGCCGGACGGCGACGTCGTTCGGCAGGCTTTTGCTGCCGCGCGCGTCGAAGCGCAATTCGACCGCGCTCGCGACCTTGTTGACGTTCTGCCCGCCGGGGCCGGAGGCGCGGACGAAGCTCTCGACGATCTCGCTCTCGTCGATGAGCAGGTCGCCGACTTTCATGATCAGATTCCCCTTGCGTAAAGGCGCCACGAGAAGCACGTCCTGCTCAGGAATGGGGCTTCTTCCCGATCGTGATCTCCACGTCGCCAGGCGCTGGACGGAAAAACCTTCGAGCTTGCCTCGCCAAGACCACTTGGAGCTAAAAACTCCCTTCTTCGACGACCTCCGGAGGCCTGCTCCCAGTCCCAGAATCGCCGACGGAGTCCGGCCGGCGCGACTCGGCGCGCCAATTCGGGGCGGCGCCGAGCCGACTGGCCGCGCCGAGCAGCCTTAGGGCGGCGCAGGCGGCGCCATAGCCGTTGTCAATATTGCAGGCGACAAGCCCTGGCGCGCAGCTCGTGAGAATGGCGTTCAGCGCCGTTCGACCCCTTTCGGCCGCGCCGTATCCGACCGAGGTCGGCGCGCAGATTATGGCGCCGCCCGCCAAGCCGCCGAGAACGCTAGCGATCGCCGCGTCCATGCCTGCGACGACGATGATGATTGGGTAAGCGCGTATCTCGTCAATTCTCTCGGTTAAGCGCCATAGTCCAGCGACGCCGATATCGGTGATCGATGTCGCTTCGTGTCCGTAGTATCGAAGCGTCCGCCACGCTTCGCGCGCGACCGGCAGGTCGGAAGTCCCAGCGGCGACGATGACCACGTCGCCTCTTTGTTCGATCGGCCTCCGCTCGCCAAAGAAGCCGGTTCGCGATAGGGGGCAATAATCGATCGCGGCCCCGTGCGCGGCGGATAACGCATCGAGCTTTTCGGCGGACAACCGGGTCAGCAGGAGACGAGCGTCGCGGAGCGCCGCTTGACCGAGAATGGCGGCGATCTGATCCGGGGTCTTGCCTTCGCAAAAGACCGCCTCCTCCAGACCGATTCTCGCGTAGCGGGCAAAATCCAGCTTGACGTCTGCGCTCATGGCGACGGCGCCCCGACGAAAGCGCTTCCGACCCGGTATGGCGCGAAAGACAGGCTCGCCGACCGGCTGGACGAATCCAACGCTTCGCTGATCAAGCGTCTCAATTCGGCTTCGCCCGCCGACGCGCGCTCCAAAGCCTCCCGGTCAAGCTCGATGACGAGTCCAGTCGCGCGGACGCGACAGCGCACGGTCTGCGGCCGCAATGCGTTCGCCACCAGGGTCTCCACCTGATGGATGACCTGGAGCGTCGCCGGCTCGATCCGGATCGCGGTCTCGACCCGACTCGAGAGGCAGGGGGACGCCGGCAATTCGGCGAGGTCGCCGAGGCCCAGCGATCGCGCCAGCGCTCGCACCCCGGATTTTCCGATTCCCGCCTCGACATAGGGGTGGCGCACCGCGAAGCGCCGCGCCGCGTCGAGGCCAGGACGATATTCGCCGAGGTCGTCACGATTGGTCCCGGAGGCGATTGTTCCGCCGAGCCGGTCGGCGATCGCGGAATAGAGGCTCTGCTTGCAGTAGAAGCATCGGTTGACCGGATTGCGACGATAGTCGGGATCGTCAAACTCGCCGGCGTCGAGCACATGCAGAGACCACCCCTCGCGTTCGGCCCACTCTCGCACGCGCGTCGTCGCCTCCGGAGGCACCGCCGGCGAGACGGCATGGACCATCGTCGCGTTCGGCGCGTCGACGCGATGGGCGAGCGCCGCCAAAGTCATGCTATCGACCCCGCCGCTGACCGCGACCGAAACAGGGCCCAGACTGCGGACGATATCCACCAAGAGATCGCCAGGCTCGCTCATGGCTTCTCCTTGACGCTCTGCATTTCCGCCGACCGGCGGAGCAACTCACGCGCCAGCCTGCCAGGCGCGTCAGCCAGATCGTCGGACTCGGCTTTCGCGCTTGGCGCAGTCGGCCGCCGTGCGATCTTCACCCTGACCGCGCGCTCGCCGACTTTCACGACAGTAGACTCACGCGAAAGCACCTTTCGGCGTTCCAAACGATGCCGAAGTCCGATCGTCGCCGTTTCTTCGAAGCATAGCGAGGCCGTCTCGTCGACGACGGCGGGATCGGCCAGGACTCGAATCGATGTGAGCAACCTCCCCTTCTTGCCGAACGCCGGCGTCTGGAGCACGTCATACACGCCCTTCGCCGCGCGCAGCCGGTCGAGGGCCAAGGCGAGGTCTTCGGCGGATTGATCGTCGACTTCGAACTCTATGATCGCCACCTCATCGGTTCTCGGTTGGACGCCGCTTGCCCGTTCGAAGCGAAGGATCCGCACGCAGTTGCTTACGCCCTCCAATTTCCGCGACCCGAAGCCGAAGCCGGATCCGGTGAGACGTCGGGGCGCCTCGATCCGGGCATTGTCGCGAACGAGATAGCGAAGGATGGCCGCGCCGGTCGGGGTCACGCGCTCGCCGGCGACGCCGTCGTCGACAGTCGCGAAGCCTTCAAGGAGAAGGGCCGTGGCTGGCGCAGGAACCGGGAGGACGCCATGCGCCGTCTGAACGCGGCCCGACCCCAGCGGAACGGCGCCGACGGTCCAATTCGACGCGGGAAATGCTTCAACGAGATGAGCGGCAGCGACAATGTCGGCGGTCGAATCCCAGGCGCCAACTTCGTGAAACGAAACTTGCTCCACCGCGCACCCATGCACGCGCGCCTCCGCTTCCGCCAGCAATCCGAAGATGCCGATCGCATGCCGTTTGACGGCGGGCGCGAGATCGGAACCCTCCAATTCACTTCGGATCATTCGCCAGTCGACATGGCCGTCGCCGGGATGTGCGGTCGGCCCACCTCGAGGCCCGCCTTCGCGAGCGACTTTAAACCGGCGTCCGACGAGCAGTCCGTCGTCGTGCTTCTGGACATGGCACGAGACGCCATCGAGCAACCGGCCGGTGCGCCGGAGCGTCTCTTCAATTCCCGCCTCGAGATCCGGCGCGAGATCGATCAGCGCAGCGACGAACATGTCGCCCGCCAACCCGCCCACCAGGTCGAGATGCAGGTCGAACTTCGGCGGCTCCGCCATTTTCATCGGCGGTTAGGCTGCGCAGTAGGGAATGACATAGGGTCCCTCGGGAATCACTGCGACGGCGCGGTCCCCTGATCGCTCTATGCTGGCCGCGACGGCCGAATCGAGTTCCGAGACCATGTGGACGCCAGTGATCGCCTGCTCAGCGGCCGTTAAGCCGGAAGTGTAGAGTTCGACGCGGCCGAGCCGAAGCGATTTGAGTTGCATCTCCGTCTGCCACTCGTCGACCTCCGCCAGGGTCTTGGCGGTCAATGTCGCCAGAAATCGTTCCTGTCCCAGCGCGACGAGGCGCGTCTGGGCCTCGCGAAACTCTCGCGAGCCGAAGCCTTCGGAACATTCCGAAGCGATGATCAGCGTCCCTCCCGGCTCGAGAATGGCAAGCGGGGTCACCATGCCTTTGATTGTCTGATAATACGTCTTGTCGAGCGGATAGCCGGCGGACGAGGTCACCACGGTCGAAAACCTGCGCGGCAATTCCACGTGGGTCGCGCCGCTGACAAATTCGACTGCCGCAGCGTGGCTCGCGACGATCTCGCCGAAGCTCACGAAGACCAGATTTCGTTCCTCGTCGAGCACGGTGTTCAGGCCATAGATGTCGCCGAGCATGCGGACGATCTCGAGCTGCTCCTCGTGCAAAGGATTGCCGACGAGGTTGCACTGAACCGCGAGCGGATCCTCCATGAAACGAGCGGAGTGGAAGGTCCGGATTGTTTCATGATGAGCGACGCCCGGCGCCACGACTTTCCTGCCGCCGGACCAACCGGCCATGAAATGCGGCTCGACGAGCCCCGTCGCGATTTTGAGCTCGGCTTCGACAAAGAGTTGATTCAGCCTGACCGGCGTGCCCCGGGTTCGCGTGCGGCCGAGATCGACATGCTGAGCCTCGTCGCGCGCATTGTGGTTTTCCACCCGGATATTCTCGAGCACCCATGGGTCGCCTATGAGCTCCGCCAGTTCGTCGCCGAGATTCGGCCGATGCAGGCCGGTGGCGACAAGCACCGAGATCGCCTCGCGTGGGACGCCGCCGTCGATCAGGCTTTCGATCATCGGCCGTAGAAACAGCCTATTGGGCACGGGGCGTGTGATGTCGCAAATCAAGATGCAGGCGCTGCCCCGACCCTTCGCCAGGTCGCGCAGAGACGGAGCAGCGATCGGATCGGCGAGCGCACCGCGTATCGCGGCGGCCGGGTCGGGGAGTTTGGCGAGGGCCCCCTTGCGTACGACCGTTACGTCGGCGACGTCCGGCAAGCGCAGCCTGATACGGCCGCGTCCGTAAAGAAGGGAGGTGTCCTCGGCCTGATGCATGCTACCTCCTGGCGGTCATCGAAATTGCGGTTTGAGGCCGAACCTGCTGCTCCTTCCGTGCGTGCAGCTAGGCGCGAGTGCGACCCTTCGGTAACGTAATGGCCTAATACCACAACAAGAAACCTAAATCCTGTTTGTTGTTTCGTTGCTTCGATGCGACTGCGAGTTCATAGAAAGGGCCGAGATCGAGGGATCGTTCGGCAAGCTCCGCGAGACTCGCGCATCGAAGCGCAATTCGACCGCGCTCGCGACCTTGTTGACGTTCTGCCCGCCGGGGCCGGAGGCGCGCACGAAGGTCTCGACGATCTCGCTCTCGTCGATGAGAAGGTCGCCGACTTTCATGATCGCACCATGCTTGCGATCCTTCTCGGATGCGGCCGCCTACTGCGGCCAGGCGCTTGCCTTAACGTCGAGAGCTGTGCGTCAGATCACGACAAAAGCGCCGCCACACGATCGACGAACCGCACGGCCGCTGCAATGGCGGCCTCCACGCGTTCGACCGGCACGACCGAGCCGGGCCCCGTTTCATAATCAGCGACAGCCTTCAGATTATAGGCCTGCGCCAGGAAGCGGCGAAGTTGGGTGTCGATCCGCGAGTCCCCCTTCGTCAGCAGGTTGAACTGGCTGTTTACGCCCTCGTGCGTCTTGGCGATTTTTCCTGTACGCTCCGAAATCAAAGCTTGCGCCGCATGATATCCGGCGAGATAAGCCGCGCGGCCGGCTTCGTCGTTGTAGTGCATGACGTCGAGCAGACCGCGCGCTTTGCCCAGGTACTCTCGCGCTTTGTCGAGATGCTCACTCGTTTCCGGCGTCACAAATCAATTCCCTCGCGCCGAATTTCCCTCATGAGCGATGTGCGGTCTTCGTAGCCGCCGGCCCGATATGGCATTGCGTGGATGACCGCCCCCGTGTCGTCGATGATGTCCGTGACTACTGGAACGATCCGGTCGAGCTCTTGCCACCGGTCGTCAAGGCCTTTGACGAACACTGCAACGTCGTAGTCCGAGTCCTCCCGCGCTTCGCCGCGCGCCCGCGAACCGAACAGCACGACGCGCTCCAGGCGGTGACCGTACAGCTCCGCCAGCGCGGCGCGGAAGCGCATCAGGATGGGGTCGGCGGCGGCACTCCTGTTCATGGAAAGCTCTAATGGGTCCGCTTGCAGTTTCGCACATATCTTCCCTACGCGGAAAGCCCGCCCGGGTCGCGTGCTCCGGAGAAGGGAAGGCAGAAAGGGGCTGCCCTGCGGCTTCATCAGCAAGACGGCGAGGCGGGCGCGCGTCCTCGCGGTTGCGCGGCTGGCTCGCGAATTTCTGGGCGAAGATGACGATGACGCCATCCTGGGCCGCGCGGGCGCCGGCGAGCTTGATCTGCTTGACGGCGACGTCGTCGGGAAGGCTCGGCGAATGGCGCGCGTCGAAACGCAGTTCGACCGCGCTCGCGACCTTGTTGTTCTGCCCCGCCGCGGCCCGAGGAGCGCACGAAGGTCTCGACGATCTCGCTCTCGTCGATGAGGAGGTCGCCGACTTTCAATGGGACACCCAACGTTGAAAACCGCGCTAACCTATCGCTTCGCAGCAGAGGAGCCGCCGCTTAGTGTTTGTCTCAAAAGTCATGGACCTCATCCTGAGGAGCCCTTTGCGCAAGCAAAGGGCCTCGAAGGGTGCTCCATAGGACGCCGACGGCGCCGCCAACGTCCGCGGGATCGTCCTTCGAGGCCCCTTCGGGGCGCCTCAGGACGAGGACGGTGGACTTTTGAAACAGGTTCTTAGTTCTATCTAAGAATACTGCCCAAGTCCTGCTTCCGATCAAGGCGCCGGCAGCAGAAGCGATGACTTCAACGGCGATTCAGCACACTAGTTCCTAATCGCACCAAACATCTGTTACGACACCGTACGAGCTCCAGCGACCGTATTCTTTCGGCAGGGGTTAGAATAAACCGCGGCAATTCTGAGTATACTTGAACCTTTCTTGATTTCGTGCCAATGTGTTTGAACCCAACCAATTAACGCTTTTCTTAACTCCTCGAACAACATTGCCTCCCCAATTAGAAAAATTGCATAGGACGGCGAGCCGGGCGTCACCTGCTTCTCGTAGGCCAACGGGAAGGAATTGACTAACCGCCTGAAGTTGACTCATATCAAGTATTTCTCAAATCGTAGCGTGACTCAACAATATTCTCGCGGATTCCTAGGCCGCTCACGAACACCGCGCCGCTCTCTCACCGCCACTCCCGCACATCGACAAACCGCCCCGCGACCGCCGCCGCCGCCGCCATCGCCGGCGACACCAGATGCGTGCGGCCTTTGTAGCCCTGGCGGCCCTCGAAATTGCGGTTCGAGGTCGAAGCGCAGCGCTCGCCGGGCTGAAGCTTGTCCGGATTCATCGCCAGGCACATCGAGCAGCCGGGCTCCCGCCATTCGAAGCCGGCGGCGAGAAAAATCTTGTCGAGCCCTTCCGCCTCGGCCTGCGCCTTGACCAACCCGGAGCCGGGCACGACCATGGCGTTGACCCGCTCGTTGACCTTGCGCCCCTCGGCGATCTTCGCCGCGGCGCGCAGATCCTCGATGCGGCCGTTGGTGCAGGAGCCGATGAAGACACGGTCGATCGCGATGTCGGTGATCTTCTCCCCGCCTTTCAGCCCCATGTAGTCGAGCGCGCGCTGGATCGAGGCGCGCTTCTGCTCGTTCGGAGCGTCCGAGAGGCTCGGCACGCGGCCGACGATCGAGGCGACGTCCTGCGGGCTCGTGCCCCAGGTGACGATAGGCGGCAGGTTCGCGGCGTCGAGTTTGACCTCGGCGTCGAAATGCGCGTCCTCGTCGGTGCGCAGCGTCTCCCAATAGGCGCGCGCCTGATCCCATAGAGGACCCTTTCGGCGACTTCGGCCGGTCCTTCAGATAAGCGAAAGTCTTCTCGTCGGGCGCGATCATGCCGGCTCGCGCGCCGCCCTCGATCGACATGTTGCAGACCGTCATGCGGCCTTCCATCGTCAGCGCCTCGATCGCCGAGCCGCAATATTCGATGACGTGGCCGGTGCCGCCCGCCGTGCCGATCTCGCCGATGACGGCCAGAATGATGTCCTTGGCGGTGACGCCCGCGGGCAGCTCGCCGTCGACCCTGACCCGCATGTTCTTCGCCTTGGTCTGGATCAGCGTCTGGGTCGCGAGCACGTGCTCGACCTCCGACGTGCCGATGCCGTGGGCGAGCGCGCCGAAGGCGCCGTGGGTCGAGGTGTGGCTGTCGCCGCAGACAATCGTCGTCCCCGGCAAGGTAAAACCCTGCTCCGGCCCGATGATGTGCACGATGCCCTGCCTGGGATCGAACTCGTCGTAATATTCGATGCCGAATTCCTTCGCGTTGGCCGCCAGCGTCTCGACCTGCTGCCGGCTCTCGGGATCGGCGATGCCCTTGCTGCGGTCGGTCGTCTGGATGTTGTGGTCGACGACGGCGAGCGTTTTTTCCGGCGCCCGCACTCTGCGGCCCGACAGCCGCAGGCCCTCGAAGGCCTGCGGGCTCGTCACCTCGTGGACGAGGTGCCGGTCGATGTAGATGAGGGTCGCGCCGCCCGCGCGTCTCGATGACATGGTCGTCCCAGATCTTGTCATACAACGTACGCGGTTTGGCCATAAACAGTCTCCAGCGCCGGCGCGGCGCGAATGGAAGGGGATGGCGGGCTATCTATGCCGAACGGGGCTAAGAAGGAAGGGGCCCGACGCGGGGGCGTGGCGCCGTCCGGCGCTCAATTGCCTTTCGCGTCCCCCTCAGGCAGCCCGGCCTTGCGCAGGCCTTCGGCGATGCGCGCGTGTTCGGCGATGAAGGTCGGATCGTCGGTCCAATAGCGGCCCACATATTTCTGCACGGTGAAGCCGGGAAAGACTTTCTGCAACTGCGCCGCGGCCTCTTTGGCCTCCTTATCGTGCCCGGCCCAGGCGTTGGCGGCGGCGAGGTGGTAGAGCGGTACCAATTGTAAGGCGCGCCCGCGCGCGCCTTCTCGAACCTATTCGTTCGCCTGTTCTCATTGCGCCCGACGACTGTGGATGCCGCAAACCGCGCAGCTGCCCCTAGGGGACGGACGGATCACGAGGACTTAGACGAAACGCAGTTTCGAACGCCGGAACTTTCGTCGCTCAGATCGAGATACATTTCTAGAATACTGCGTTGCGGCATGGGCGTAGGCGTTATTCGGATCGTCAGCGATCGCGGCCTCGGCCTCGGCGATCGCCTGCGGCCATTGCCGCTTGGCGTAAGAATACCCACGCTTTCGCCATATGCGCGGCCGAATTGTCAGGCTCCGCGGCTGACGGCGCGATCACCCCAATCCCGGCGCGCGCGATATCGCTGGTCGGATTTTCGCTGTGGACGAAATCCACCCGATCGACCAAAGCACTGCGCAAGACCGACCATCGCCGAGACAAGCTGGGGGTCGATGGCGAGCGCGCGCTCGAAGAGACCAACGGCGGCGTCTTGGTTTGTCTTGGAGGCCTCGTCTCGATACCACTCCGCCCAGCCACGCATGGAAAGATCGACCGCGTCCGGATTGTTCGGCCGCTCGCGCATCGCGCGCAGAGCTCTCGGCCTTGACGAGCGCGACGCCGAGCGAATTGCCGAGACGAGCGACGAACTCCACCTGCAATTGGCCGAGCTTGCCGCGCTCGCCGTCGAACCGGTCGGCCCAGACATGCGCGCCGGTCTCGGTCGAGATGAGCTGCGCGTTGACGGTGATCGTCTCGCCGACCCGGCGCACGCTGCCTTCGAGCACATAGCGCACGCCGAGCTCGCGGCCGATCTGCTTCGCGTCGACCGGCTTGCCCTTGTAAGTGAAGGCCGTGCCGCGGGCGATGACGAAACTGTCGGGCAGATGCGAGAGGTCGGTCGTCAGGTCGTCGGTGATGCCGTCGGCGAAATAGTCCTGCTCCGGGATCGCCGCTGAGGTTCTCGAACGGCAGCACGACGATCGAAAGCCGCGGCGCGGTCGCGAGCTTGTCCTCGGCGACGGAGGCGCTGAGCAGGCGCGGCGCGAACCCCGAATGCCAGGCGTAGGCGGCCGCCGCGAAAACGGCGAGCGACGAGCGCGGCGGCAAGCGCCGGCCAGCGCAAGAAACGCGCGCATTGGGCGAGGGCGCCGCGCTCTCCGCCCTAACGGCCGCGATCGCCGTCGGCGCCGGTTTCGCTTGCGCCGGCTGGCCGACTTCGAAGCGAATAGACCCGGACCGGCTCGGCAATGTTCTTGAGCTGGGTTGCGCCGAGATCGCTGACCGTCGATCTCGAGCCGCCCCTTGACCTGACGATAGGCGTCCTCGGAAAGACAGATCGCGCCCGGCTTGGCGATGCCCTCCAGCCGCGCGGCGATGTTGACGCCGTCGCCCATCAGGTCGCCGTCGCTCTCCTCGACAATGTCGCCGAGATGAATGCCGACGCGAAACTCGATGCGCCGTTCGGGCGGCACGCCGGCGTTGCGCTCGATCATGCCGTTCAGCACCTCGATCGCGCAGCGCACCGCGTCGACGACGCTGCGGAACTCGATGATGCGTGCCGTCGCCGGTGCGCTTGACGATGCGCCCGTGATGGGCGGCGATGGCGGGGTCGATGAGATCGCTGCGAAGCCCCCGGAGGCGCGCAAGCGTGCGATCCTCGTCCGCTCCCGCGAGCCGGCTATAGCCGACGATATCCGCAACCAGAATCGCCGCGAGCTTCCGGGTCTCGCTCATTCGCGTCCCTCCGGCAGCCGCGCAATCTAGCACAATATCCGGCCCAATCCGCCGAAATTCGAGCTGCGGGCGGCCGATTCAATTCGTCGTCTTCTCGCCCTCGGGCAGCCCGGCCTTGCGGAGGCCTTCGTAAATGCGCGCGCGTTGCGCGTTGAAGGTCGGGTCGTCGCTAAAATGGGTGCCAGCATATTTTTGCACGGTGTAGCCCGGATAGAGTTTCTGCAGTTGGGCCACGGCCTCCTTGGCCTCCTTGTCGTGGCCGGCCGAGGCGTTGGCGGCGGCGAGATGGACCAGCGTGTACACATTCGCAGGCGCGCCAGCACGCGCCTTCTCGCACCATTCGATCGCCTGTTCCCACTGCGCCAAAAAATTGTGGAGGACGCAAACCTGCTGCTGCCAATAGGGGACGCCCGGATCGCGAGGACTGAGACGAAACGCGGTTTCGACCCCGGGGAAGCCATCCTCGGCTCGACCGAGATACAACTTCTAGAAGCCTGCGAAGGCATGGGCCAAAGCGTTGTTTGGATCGGCCGCGATCGCGCGTCAGCCTGGGCGATCCCTTGCGGGCATTGCCGCTTGCCGTAACCCAACACATAGGCCTTCGCCATATGCGTCGCCGAATTGCTGGGCTCTGCAACCGCCGGCGCGCTCGGCCAATCCTCGACCTGCGCGATGTCGCTCTTCGGATCGTCGCTATGAAGAAATTCCGTCCGATCGGCCAAAGACTGAGCGAGGCCGACCATCGCCGGGACAAGATGGGGGTCGAGCGCGAGCGCGCGCTCGAAAAGTCCGATGGCAGCGTCTTCGCTGGCCTTGGAGGAGGCGGAGCCGCCATACAAGTCGGCCCATCCGCGCATCGCGAGATCGACGGCGTCTGGATCGCTCGGCCGCTCGCGCATCGCGCGCAAGGCTTCGGACTTGACGAGCTCCACCCCGAGCGAATTGGCGAGACGGGAGACGAACCCCACCTGCAACTGGCCGAGCTTGCTGCGTTCGCCGTCGAACCGGTCGGCCCAGACATGCGCGCCGGTCTCGGTCGAGATGAGCTGCGCGTTGACCGCAAACGTCTCGCCGACCCGCCGCACGCTGCCTTCGAGCACGATAGCGCACGCCGAGTTCGCGGCCGATCTGCTTTGCGTCGACCGGCTTGCCCTTGTAGGTGAAGGCCGTGCCGCGGGCGATGACGAAGCTGCCCTGCCAGATGCGAAAGATCGGTCGTCAGGTCGTCGGTGATGCCGTCGGCGAAATAGTCCTCCTCCTTGTCGCCGCTGAGAGTTCTCGAACGGCAGCACGACGATGGAGAGGCGCGGCGCGGTGTCGAGCTTATCCTCGGCGACGGAGGCTCCAAACAAGCGCGGCGCGCAACCCCGCGTGCCAGGCGTAGACGCCCGCCGCGAGCAGTCGCCACGACGAGCGCGGCGGCGAGCGCCGGCCAGCGCAGGCAAAGCGTGCGGCTTGGGTATGGGTGCGGGACTCGACCTGACGGACGCGATCGCCGCCGCCGCCACCGGCGCCGGCTTCGGCTGGGCGGGCACGCCGACTTCGAAGCGAATAGACCCGGATCGGCTCGGCGATGTTCTTGAGTTGGGTCGCGCCGAGATCGCTGACCGTCATATCGAGCCGCCCCTTGACCTGACGATAGGCGTCCTCGGAAAGACAGATCGCGCCGGGCTTGGCGATGCCCTCCAGACGCGCGGCGATGTTGACGCCGTCGCCCATCAGGTCGCCGTCGCTCTCCTCGACCACGTCGCCGAGATGAATGCCGACGCGAAACTCGATGCGCCGTTCGGGCGGCACGCCGGCGTTGCGCTCGATGAGGCCGGTCAGCACCTCGATCGCGCAGCGCACCGCGTCGACGACGCTCCGGAACTCGATGATGCTGCCGTCGCCGGTGCGCTTGACGATGCGGCCGTGATGGGCGGCGATGGCGGGATCGATGAGATCGCTGCGAAGCGCCCCGGAGGCGCGCAAGCGTGCGATCCTCGTCCGCTCCCGCGAGCCGGCTATAGCCGACGATATCCGCAACCAGAATCGCCGCGAGCTTCCGGGTCTCGCTCATTCGCGTCCCTCCGGCAGCCGGGCAATCTAGCACAATATCCGGCCCAAATGCGCCGAAATTGGAGCTGCGGGCGGCCGATACAATTCGTCGTCTTCTCCCCTCCGGCAGCCCGGCCTTGCGCAGCCTTCGTAAATGCGCGCGCGTTGGGCGTTGAAGGTCGGGTCGTCGCTAAAATGGGCGCCGCATATGTCAACGGCTTGAAAGCCGAACCGGTCGTTCGCCTGCAGTTCGAACAGTGGCAGTAAGCGGCGTAGCGGAAAGCGTCCGCGACGGTGAAGCGAACCGCGCGGCAGTAGCACGCCCCGGTCAGCGTCCTGCCGCTCTGGTTCTGCTTGCTCATCGACGGCCCTGCCGATCAGTCAGTTGGACCGCTTGACCCATTTGAGCCGAGCTGGAATAAGGCCCGCCGTCAAAAATAAGCCGAATCACGACCTTGTGTCGATTATAAAGCCGGTTTTTGAACATTCGCCCGCCAAACGGTGTTATGAGAACGCCCCGAAGGGCTCCGGCCCGGGGAATTGGGGAGGACAATGCGCAGTGCAAGCGACCGACATCGCAAATCCCGACTATTTCCATAAAGTCGTCGACTGCCAATGGGCCTGCCCGGCCCACACGCCCGTCCCCGAATACATCCGGCTGATCGCCGAGGGCGACCACAACGGCGCCTATATGATCAACTGGAAGTCGAACGTCTTCCCGGGCATCCTCGGCCGCACCTGCGACCGCCCGTGCGAGCCCGCCTGCCGGCGAGGGCGGCTCGAGGAGCAGCCGGTCGCCATCTGCCGGCTGAAGCGGGTCGCCGCCGACCGCAAGCAGAACATCGAAGCCCTGCTGCCGCAGGCGCCGGCGACGCGAAACGGCAAGAAGATCGCCTGCGTCGGCGCCGGGCCCGCATCGCTGACGGTGGCGCGGGACCTGGCGGCGATCGGCTACGAAGTCGTGGTGTTCGACTCCGACTCGCGCGCCGGCGGCATGATGCGCAGCCAGATTCCGAAATTCCGCCTGCCCGACGAAGTGATCGACGAGGAGGTCGGCTTCGCGCTCTCGACCGGCGGAAAATTCGTCGCCGGGCGCCGCGTCAACAGCCTGAAAGCGTTGCTCGGCGAAGGATTTGACGCGATCTTCGTCGGCTGCGGCGCGCCGCACGGACGCGACCTCGACATCCCCGGTCGCGGGGAGGCGTCGAACAACGTCCGCATCGGCATCGAATGGCTGGCGAGCGTGTTCTTCGGCCACACCCATTCGATCGGCAAGCGGGTCGTGGTCCTCGGCGGCGGCAACACCGCGATGGACTGCTGCCGCAGCGCGCGCCGCCTCGGCGGATCGGAAGTCAAGGTCGTGGTGCGCTCCGGCTACGCCGAGATGAAAGCCTCGCCATGGGAGAAGGAGGACGCGGTCCACGAGGGCGTCGAAATCCTCAATTACCTCGTGCCCAAGGCCTTCACGCACGAACAGAGCCGCTTGACCGGAGTCCTGTTCGAAAAGGTGAAGGCCGAGAAGGACGACCGCGGCCGGCGGCAGCTCGTTCCGACCGGCGAACCCGACGTCTTGATCCCTTGCGACGACGTGCTGATCGCGGTCGGCCAGGAGAACGCGTTTCCCTGGATCGAGACCGACCTCGGGATCGCCTTCAACCGCAGCGGAATGCCGGCGGTCGATCCGCTAACCTTCCAGTCGAGCCTGCGCCACGTCTTCTTCGGCGGCGACGCGGCCTTCGGCCCGAAGAACATCATAACGGCGGTGGCGCACGGTCACGAGGCGGCGATCTCGATCGACGCCTTCTGCCGCGGCGAGGATTTGCGCGTCCGTCCCCCGCCGATGGTCAATCTCGTCAGCCAGAAGATGGGCATCAACGACTGGACCTACGACAGCGCGGTGACGCTCGACCGGCGCTTCGCCGTGCCGACGGTTACGCGCGCCGCAGCGCTGAGAAACCTGCGCACCGAGGTCGAGCTCGGCTTCACCGACGCGCAGGCGCTGGGCGAAGCGGGCCGCTGCCTCAATTGCGACGTCCAGACCGTCTTCTCGGCCCCCGCCTGCATCGAATGCGACGCCTGCGTCGACATCTGTCCGATCGACTGCATCTCGTTCGTGCCGAACGCGCCCGAAGAGGCGCTGCGCCGCTCGCTCAACGTGCCGGCGATCAATCTCGAGCAGGCGATTTTCGTCTCGGAGCCCGTCAAGAGCCTGCGCGTCATGGTCAAGGACGAGGATCTCTGTCTGCACTGCGGCCTGTGCGCCGTGCGATGCCCGACGGGGGCGTGGGACATGCAGAAGTTCACCATCGAAATGGCGCAAGCGGGGCGGACATGCCAATCGAGGCGGTAAACGATTTCGTCATCCGCTTCGCCAACGTCAACGGCTCCGGCTCGGCGAGCGCCAATCTGCTGTTCGCCCAGTCGATCCTGCGCATGGGCGTGCCGATCGCGCCGCGCAACATCTTCCCCTCCAACATCCAGGGCCTGCCGACCTGGTATGAGGTTCGCGTCAGCGAGCGCGGCCATCTCGGCGCGCGCGGCGGCGCGGACATGCTGGTCGCGATGAACCCCCAGACCTTCGCCCAGGACGTCGCCGCCATCGACCCGGGCGGCTATCTCTTCTACAATTCGACGCGGCCCTTGCCGGCTTCGATGACGCGCGACGACATCGTGACGCTCGGCCTGCCGCTGACCGAAATTTGCGCCGCCGAATACCACGAGCCGAGGCAGCGCCAGCTCTACCGGAACATTGTCTACGTCGGCGCGCTCGCCGCCCTCCTCGACATCGAACTCGCCGCCATGGAGAGGCTCGCCGCCCAGAAGTTCAAGGGCAAGGACAAGCTGATCGAAGCCAACCAGCGCGCACTGCACATCGGCTACGACGAGGCGAAAGGTCGCTTCGCCTGCCCGCTTGGCATTCGCGTACGGCGCAGCGAGGCGGTCGGCGACCGCATTCTCGCCGAAGGCAATTTCGCTGCCGCGCTCGGGGCGGTCTATGGCGGAGCGACGGTCTGCGCCTGGTATCCGATCACCCCGTCCACCTCGGTCGCCGAGGCGTTCGAGCGGCACTGCGCCCGCTTCCGCGTCGACCCGACGGGGAAGAAGAACTACGCCATCCTCCAGGCCGAGGACGAGATCGCGGCGATCGGCATGGTGGTCGGCGCCGGCTGGAACGGGGCGCGCGCCTTCACCGCGACCTCCGGCCCCGGCATCTCGCTGATGCAGGAGTTCTTCGGCCTCGCCTATTTCGCCGAAGTCCCGGTCGTCGTGTTCGACGTGCAGCGCGGCGGGCCTTCGACAGGCATGCCGACCCGCACCCAGCAGTCCGATCTCCTGTCCTGCGCATTCGCCTCGCACGGCGACACCAAGCACGTCCTCTTGATCCCCGACGGGCCGGGCGAGACGTTCGAATTCGCCGCCGAGGCGTTCGACCTCGCCGAGCGCCTGCAGACGCCGGTGTTCGTCATGCTCGACCTCGACATCGGCATGAACTCGCGCCTGACCGCGCCGTTCAAATGGGACGACGAGCGCCTGTACGACCGCGGCAAGGTGCTCGCCGGCCTCGAGCTCGAGCGGGTCGCCGAATTCGGCCGCTACAACGACGTCGACGGCGACGGCGTCCCCTACCGCACTTTGCCCGGCTCGCATCCGACCCTCGGCGCCTATTTCACCCGCGGCACCAGCCGCGACCGCTACGCCCGCTACACCGAAGATCCCGCCCCCTATGTCGACAACATGCAGCGGCTCGAGCTCAAGTTCGAGACCGCGCGCCGGCTGGCGCCGAAGCCGGTCGTGAAGATGGCGGAGACGCCGACGCAGATCGGCGTGGTCTATTTCGGCTCGACCGCCGCGGCGATGGACGAAGCGCTCGAGCTGCTCGCCGAGGACGGCTGCGCCGTCGATGCGCTGCGCATCCGCGCCTTTCCGCTCGCCCTCGAGATCGCCGCCTTCGTCCAGGCCCACGAGCGGGTGTTCGTCGTCGAGCAGAACCGCGACGGCCAGATGCGAACGCTGCTGACGAGCGACCTCGACCTCGATCCGGCGCGGATGACGTCCATTCTTCACTACGGCGGCACCCCGATCACCGCGCGCTTCATCGCCGGCGAAATCGCCGGCCGCTTGACGGCGCCCCGCCGCCCCGCAGTCTCTCGAGGCCGTATCATGACCTATCTCGGCAAGCCGAAATTCCGCCATCCCGCCATCCCGACCAACGCGCTCGGCTTCACCCGCCGCGACTACGAAGGCTCGATGTCGACGCTCTGCGCCGGCTGCGGCCACGATTCGATCACCGCGGCGATCGTGCACGCGTGCTTCGAGCTCGCCGTGCCGCCGCACCGGGTGGCGAAGCTCAGCGGCATCGGCTGCTCGTCCAAGACGCCGACCTACATGCTCGGCCAGAGCCACGGCTTCAACTCGGTGCACGGGCGCATGCCGTCGGTGCTGACCGGCGCCAATCTCGCCAATCGCGACCTGATCTATCTGGGCGTATCCGGCGACGGCGACACCGCCTCGATCGGCCTCGGCCAGTTCGCCCATGTCATGCGGCGTGGGGTCAACATGGTCTACATCGTCGAGAACAACGGCGTGTACGGCCTGACCAAGGGCCAGTTCTCGGCGACCGCCGACCGCGGCTCGACGAGCAAGAAGGGAACGAGCGCCGCCGACGAGCCGATCAACCTCGTCGCCCTGGCGATCCAGCTCGGCGCGACCTTCGTCGCCCGCAGCTTCTCCGGCGACAAGACGCAGCTCGTGCCGCTCATCAAGGCGGCGTTCGAGCACCGCGGCGCGGCGTTCATCGACGTCGTTTCGCCCTGCGTCACCTTCAACAACCACGAGGGCTCGACCAAGAGCTACGATTACGTGCGCGAGCACAACATCGCGGTCAGCTCGCTCGACTTCATCACCGGCAAGGAGTCGATCGAGATCGACTACGCCGAGGGCGCAGCCCATTCGGTGACGATGCACGACGGCACGACGCTCGTTCTGCGCAAGCTCGACAAGACCCACGCCATCGGCGACCGCGCCGCCGCGCTGACCATGCTCGAAGGCTGCCGGGTGACCGGCGAGATCCCGACCGGCCTCATCTACCTCGACCGCGAGGCCGAGGAGCTGCATGACACTTTGAACACGACCTTGCGCCCGCTGAACGAGCTCGGCGAGGCCGAGCTTTGCCCCGGTTCGAAGGCGCTCGAGGCGATCAACGCGTCGCTGCGGTAGCGGTGATGCGAGCCGTCTGATCTGACGCCAGGCGCGAAAGAACGACGAGCCGAAAGCGAGCTGCGCTCTTGTCCCATAGCCTGTTCCAAAGGGCGCCGACCTCATCCTTCGAGGCGCCTTCGGGGCGCCTTACACGAAAGTCCCAGTCGTGCTCTCTGTGCGCTCAGTGGGATCTTCGCGTTCTTCGTGTTTATTCTTTCACCACAAAGAACAGGAAGATTACACCAGGGTCACAAGGGCTGCGACTTTCGTGCGCAGTCTGGTCGGCGCCGCCGGTGGGCCAACTCAGGATGAGGTCGGTTGGAGCGGTAGCTCTTCTTCCAAACCCGTCTCTCGCGGCCGGAAGTTCGCCAACGTCACGCCGACCAGACGCACGCCTTTCCGTGGCGGGAAGACCGACCGGACGAGATCGATCGCGACTTCGCAAAACCTCTCCTTCGTTTCGACCGGCGCTTCCAGCGTGCGGCTGCGCGTCGACTGCTCGAAGTCGGCCCATTTGATCTTGACCGTCACGGTGCGTCCGCGCGCGCCGGTCTTTTCGCACCACGCCCAGACGTCGTCGGCCATCGCCTTGACGCCGGCCTCGATCCCTCCGGGATCGGTCAGATCCTCGAGAAAGGTCGTTTCCGACCCCGACGATTTCCGCTCGCGGTTGGGCTCGACCAGGCGATCGTCGCGGCCGCGCGCGATTCCGAAATACCAACTTCCCGCCTTGCCGAAACGCTCCTGCAGGAAGGCGAGGCTTTTTCCCCGCAGGTCGGCGCCGGTCTCGACGCCCAACGCATGCATTTTCGCGGCGGTCACCGGGCCGACCCCGTGCAGCTTCGCCACTGGCAGGGCGGCGATGAAGGCCTCCCCCTCATCGGGTTGAATCGCGAACTGGCCGTTCGGCTTGCGGTGGTCGGACGCCAGCTTCGCCAGCAGCTTGTTGTAGGACACGCCCGCCGAGGCGGTGAGGCCGGTCTCCTCAAAAATGCGCGCCCGGATCGCCTTGGCGGTCGCCCAGGCGGTCGGGAGGGCTTTCATATTGTCGGTCACGTCGAGATAGGCCTCGTCCAGCGACAGCGGCTCAACCAGCGGCGTAAAGTCCCTGAAGATCGCCATGGATTTGGCGCGACACCGAGCGGTAGACGTCGAACCGCGGCGGGACGAACACGAGTTCGAGGCATTTGCGCATCGCGGTCGTGGACGGCATCGCCGAACGCACGCCGAAACGGCGCGCCTCGTAGCTCGCCGCCGCCACCACGCCGCGCCGGCCAGGATGGCCGACCGCGACCGGCCTGCCGCGCAGCGCCGGATCGTCCCTCTGCTCGACCGACGCATAGAACGCGTCCATGTCGATGTGAATGATTTTTCGAATCCGCTCCGCGTCCATGCTGGACAGGTTACCCGATCTGGAACATTGTGAGAACGGCCATCGCTTATCAATTCGTGCGGCAATGCCCATATTCAAACGCTCGCTTATCATAAGGCCGTCGTTTTGCTGAGACTGAGCAACCGTATCCTCCTATGCTGTCATGCCCGCGCATGCGGGCATCCCGTCTCGTGGGGCGTAAAGCCCGCCAGTTTGTGCTTGTTCGCGAGCGGAATTTGGATCCCCGCGTTCGCGGGGATGACACAGCGGCGCATCAGGACGAGGACTGCAGCCTGATGTCGCCTACCTCGCTCTCGCCCGTGACGCTCGACATCCGCGCCAGCAACGAAAGTCCGCCGCGAGAGGGCGCACGGCGGCAGAGCGCGCGACCGGGGCCCAATGGTGACTTCCGCGCGCTGTTCCACCCCGCGGTCGCCGCCTGGTTCGCAAAGACCTTCCGCGCCCCGACCGCGGCCCAGGCCGGGGCCTGGCCGGCGATCAAGGCCGGCCGCCATACCCTGATCGCGGCCCCGACCGGCTCCGGCAAGACGCTGTCGGCCTTCATGGCCGCGCTCGACGACCTCGTGCGCCAGGGCCTCGAGGGGACGCTGACCGACGAAACGCATGTCGTCTATGTCTCGCCGCTGAAGGCGCTGTCGAACGACATCCACCGCAATCTGGAGGCGCCGCTCGCCGGCATTCGAAGCGAGCTCAGCGCGCGCGGCCTGGCCGACGTAGACATCCGCACCTGGGTCAGAACCGGCGACACCGCGCCGGCCGAGCGCGCCCGCATGCATCGCAAGCCGCCGCACATCGTGGTGACGACGCCGGAATCGCTCTACGTCCTCCTCGGTTCGGAGTCGGGCCGAAAAATGCTGGCGACGACCCGCTCGGTGATCGTCGACGAGATCCATGCGCTGGCGCCGAACAAGCGAGGCGCCCATCTCGCGCTCTCCCTCGAGCGCCTCGCCGCCCTGTGCGGCGACCGCTTGCTGCGCATCGGGCTCTCCGCCACGCAGAACCCGATCGAAGCCATCGCCAGATTGCTCGCCGGCGCCGCGCCGGACGGCAAGCCGGCGGCGGACGTGGCGATCATCGACGCCGGGCACCAACGCCCGCGCGACCTCGCCATCGAAGTCCCCGACTCCCCGCTCGAAGCGGTGATGTCGAACGAGGTGTGGACACAGGTCTACGGCCGCCTCGCAAAGCTGATCGAGAGCCATCGCACGACGCTCGTGTTCGTCAACACGCGCCGCATGGCCGAGCGCGTGGCGCGCGAACTCACGGAGCGTCTCGGCGAGGACGCCGTCACCGCGCATCACGGCAGCATGGCCAAGGAACGCCGGCTTGCGGCCGAGCAGCGGCTGAAGCGGGGCGAGCTCAGGGCCATGGTGGCGACCGCCTCGCTCGAGCTCGGGATCGACATCGGCGAGGTCGAGCTCGTCTGTCAGCTCGGTTCGCCCCGGTCGATCGCGACGTTTCTGCAGCGGGCCGGCCGCTCGGGCCACGCCGTCGACGGGACGCCGAAGGGGCGCCTGTTTCCGCTGTCGCGCGACGATCTCGTCGAGTGCGCGGCGCTGCTCGACAGCATCGGCCGCGGCGAGCTCGACCTTCTGACCATCCCCGAGAAGCCGCTCGACGTGCTGGCGCAGCAGATCGTCGCCGAGACGGCGGCGGAGGACTGGCCGGAAACGAAGCTGTTCGACCGCCTGCGGCGCGCCCGGCCGTTCCGCAGCCTGACGCGCGAGGAATTCGACGCCGTCGTGAAAATGCTGGCCGAAGGTTTTGCCACCCGCAACGGCCGGCGCGGGGCGCTGATCCATCGCGACGCGGTCAACGGGATATTGCGCGGCCGGCGCGGCGCGCGGACGACGGCGCTGACGTCGGGCGGGACCATCCCCGACACCGCCGACTACCAGGTGCTGCTCGAGCCCGAGAACGCCGTCATCGGCACCGTCAACGAGGATTTCGCCGTCGAGAGCATGGCGGGCGACGTGTTCCAGCTCGGCAACGCCTCCTATCGCATCCAGCGGGTCGAGCGCGGGACCGTGCGGGTCGAGGACGCGAAAGGCCAGCCGCCCAACATTCCCTTCTGGCTCGGCGAGGCCCCGGGTCGCACCGACGCGCTTTCCCGCTCCGTCTCGCGTCTGCGTGAGGACGTGGAAAGGCGGCTGCGGGCCGACCCGTCCGGCGCTTCCGTCCGGCGGCGGCTCGTGGAGGTCGGCGTCGGCGGGCCCGGCGCAGAACAGCTCGTCGAATATCTCGCCGCCGCCGTCGCGGCGCTCGGCTCTTTGCCCACCCAAGATCTCGTCGTGCTCGAGCGCTTCTTCGACGAGGCGGGCGGCATGCAGCTCGTCATCCACGCTCCGTTCGGCAGCCGCCTCAATCGCGCCTGGGGCCTCGCTCTGCGCAAGCGGTTCTGCCGCAAGTTCAATTTCGAGCTGCAGGCGGCGGCGACCGAGGACAATATCGTATTGTCGCTGACGACGGCGCACAGCTTCGAGCTCGGCGACGTGGCGCGCTATCTGAATTCGCTGAGCGTCCGGACGATCCTCATCCAGGCGATGCTCGACGCGCCGATGTTCGCCTCGCGCTGGCGCTGGACGGCCGGGGTGTCGCTGGCGCTGCCGCGCTTCCGCAACGGCAAGAAGGTTCCTCCCCAGCTCCTGAGGATGCAGGCGGAAGACCTGGTGGCGGCGGTCTTTCCCGACCAGATCGCCTGCGCGGAAAATGTCGCCGGCGACCGGGAGGTCCCCGACCATCCGCTGGTCAACCAGGCGGTCAGCGACTGCCTGAACGAGGCGATGGACATCGAGGGACTGGAGCGGCTGCTGGCGCGCATCGAATCGGGCGAGGTCCGCGTCGTCTCCTGCGACCTCACGCAGCCGTCGCCGCTGGCGCTCGAGGCCCTGTCCGCCCGCCCCTATGCGTATCTCGACGACGCGCCGCTCGAGGAGCGGCGGACGCAGGCGGTGATGTCGCGGCGCTGGCAGGATCCGCAAAGCGCCTCCGACCTCGGCCGTCTCGATCCGGAGGCGATCGCAAGGGTTCGTTCCGAAGCCTGGCCGGACCCGGTCAACGCCGAGGAGCTGCACGACGCGCTGCTTTGGCTCGGCTGCCTGACGGAGGCGGAAGTTTCCGCGACGCCGGTGTGGAAGGACTGGCTGGAGGCGCTGGCCAACGAGAAGCGCGTCGCCCGCTTGGAGGGTGCGCGTCTCGCGCGCCCCTTGGGCGGCGGGACGCCGCCCCTCCCGTCCCTGTGGATTCCGGCAGAGAGGCTGAACCAGTTCCGCGCGCTCTTTCCCGACGCGCGACTGCAGCCCGAGATCGCCGCCCCCGCGGACGAGCGGGAGAGGCCCTGGACGCACGAAACGGCGCTGGCCGAAATCCTGCGCGGCCGCCTGGAAGGCCTCGGACCGGTGACGCAAACGGCGCTGGCTGCCCCCTTGGGGCTCGAGCCCGAGTCGGCGAGCCCGGCCCTTGCAGCGCTCGAAGTCGACGGCGCGATCATGCGCGGTCGCTACGAACAGGGCGTCAACGACGACCAATGGTGCGACCGGCGGCTTCTTGCAAGAATCCATCGCTATACGATCGGCCGCCTGCGGGCGGAGATCGAGCCGGTCGCCGCGCGCGATTTCCTCCGCTTCCTGTTCGTCTGGCAGCGCGTCGACGAAGAGGCGCGGATGGAGGGCGAAGACGCGCTTCCGCCGGTCCTCGCCATGCTCGAGGGGTTCGAAGCGCCCGCGAAGGCGTGGGAGACGGAGATCCTGTCGGCCCGGATCAAGGGCTATCAGACCTCCTGGCTCGACGCCGAGTGCCACGCGGGGCGGATCGCCTGGTCGCGGCTCACGCCCCCTCCGGCCGGCGAGGGCGTGCGGTCCAGGTCGCCCGTCCCGGCGACGCCGATCGCCCTCATCGACCGGCAGGCGATCCCGGCCTGGACGTCGCTCGCGCCTGCCTATGCCGCGGCCCCGCCGAGTCCCCGCGGGAAGGCGGCGCTCGACTGCCTCGCCGCCAATGGCGCCTTGTTCTTCGACGAGATCGCCGACTGCGCCCATATGCTGAGAGCCCAGGTCGAGGAGGCGCTCGGCGAACTCGTGGCGCTCGGGCTCGTGACCTCGGACTCTTTCGCCGGGTTGCGCGCCCTGCTGACGCCGACCGGCCAGCGGAAGCCGATTGCGGGCTTCAAGCGGCGCGGCCGGGTGCTGCCGTTCGCCATCGAGAGCGGCGGCCGCTGGGCGCTCGTCCGGCGCATGCGGCCGGCGGGCGGCGACGAAAGGACGCGCGACGATGCGGTCGAGCATGTCGCGCGCGCGATGCTGCGCCGCTATGGCGTCGTGTTCTGGCGGCTTCTGGCGCGCGAGGCGCCGTGGCTGCCGCCCTGGCGGGACCTGTTGCGCGTCTACCGGCGCCTGGAAAGCCGCGGCGAGATTCGCGGCGGCCGGTTCGTGGCCGGCTTTTCGGGCGAACAATTCGCCTTGCCGGAATCGATCGGCTCCTTACGCGACATCCGCCGCAAGCCGGCTTCGGGCCAATGGGTGTCGCTGTCGGGCGCCGATCCGTTGAACCTCGTCGGCGTCCTCACCCCCGGCCCCCGCCTGCCGGCGCTGATCGGCAATCGCGTCGTCTATCGCGACGGCATTCCGGTCGCCGTCCTTTCGGGCGGCGCGTTGCAGCAGCTCGCCGAGCTGGAAGGCGCGGACGCCTGGGAGGCGGAGAAGCGGCTGGTGCGGTCCTCGGCGTCGGGATTGCTGGCCGGGCTGATGTGACGGGCGAGGGTCAATTTGTCTCGACTCTTGCTCTCGTCCGCGGCAGTTTCCTCCACCAACAAGAGCAAAGGGAGGGATTGACCATGAACCTTGAGTTCGCGTTCACAATATTTGGCTCGCTCAAACCGCCAGTTGAAGTCGGCGCCGGACCGTTCGGAACCCGGCGGTTCTTCGAAGTCACCGGCGGAAAGGTTGAAGGAGAACGGCTAAAGGGCAAAGTCTTGACGGGCGGAGGCGATTGGCTGCTTGTTGGATCGGACGGGTTCGGGCGACTCGACGTACGCGCCCAGATGATCACCGATGATGGCGCTTCAATTTACGCTTACTACACTGGGCTGCTGGAAGTGAACCAGAAGGTGGCCGCGTCCGGGTTGCTCGCCGGGCTGACGTGAAGGGCCAACGGCGCGCCGTGAGGAAACGTTAGATATGTCGCTTCAGTAGCGGGAATTTTGGCGCGCCAATTCCAGGAGGAAGCGGAGGACAGCGAATGCAGCTTTCACTGAGGGCTCTTCGAGCGGCCGGATTTCAAAAAATCGGACCTTGGGTGCCCGGAGACGATGGCGTTCCTGCGCTGAGCCCCTTGGATGCAAAGCCCGGCATATATCTGTTCGTGGTCAACGGAAAAGTTCAATATGTCGGTAAAGCGGACAACCTGCACATCCGTTTAGGCTCTTATCCCAGAGCGATCCGCGCAGCGAGGCGAACTCGGACGGTTCATAACGAAATCGAGCGTCTACTGGACGAGGGCATCAGGATTGACGTTTACACCCTCGCTTTAAGGGAGACAAAACGGTTTACGAAGGAGCGAAATGGGTTGCCTTTGGACCGGCTGGTCGGCCTGGAAGCCGGTCTCATTGAGGCCCTGGAGCCCCCCTGGAATCTTTTCAATTCGGCCGCAAGAAAACGCCGAGTGGAGATCTCGATCGACCTCCAAAGGGAGGCCGAGAAATTGTGAGGCGGGCTCGCAACACAACCCGTGGGAGGCGGAGAAACGCCTCGTGCGGTCGTCTGCATCGGGATTGCTGGCGGGGCTGATGTGACGGGCGAGGGTCAATTTGTCTCAACTCTTGCTCTCGTCCGCGGCAAGTTTCCTCCACCAACAAGAGCAAAGGGAGGGATTGACCATGAACCTTGAGTTCGCGTTCACAATATTTGGCTCGCTAAAACCGCCAGTTGAAGTCGGCGCCGGACCGTTCGGAACCCGGCGGTTCTTCGAAGTCACCGGCGGAAAGGTTGAAGGAGAACGGCTAAAGGGCAAGGTCTTGACGGGCGGAGGCGACTGGCTGCTTGTTGGATCGGACGGGTTCGGGCAACTCGACGTACGCGCCCAGATGATCACCGATGATGGCGCTTCAATTTACGCTTACTACACAGGGCTGCTGGAAGTGAACCAGAAGGTGGCCGAGGCGGTCGCGAACGGTGGCAGCACCGACTATGGCGACCAATATTTTCGGACCACGCCTCGCTTAGAGACTGGCGACGCCCGCTATGCGTGGCTCAATCAGAGCCTCTTTGTCGGGGAGGGGCGGGTCCGTCCTGGCGCCGTCGAGTACAGGGTATACCGCATCACCTGATAGCCGTGATCAGCAGCCGGGGGCGACAAGCGAAGCGGGCTCAGACGCTGGCGGAGACATTGTGATGTCCGGGACCACCCGACTTGACGTCATCGACTACCTCGACACCGAAGAACGTCAGGTCGCCTATATCACGGCGGCGCTCGAGACCGGTGACGGGCGCCTCAGCGCATATGCGCGAGAGGACTGCGTATCTGCCTACGGCGGCATCAGCACCGTTGCGCCTGGTTCCAAGCGCCGTACGGCGCCCCCGATCCTGATCTCCATGGCTTCGCCGGCCGCCAGCGTCGCTTCGGTATGTCCGGCGGTGAGGCGAACGGCGATGGACCGCCCCCTGCAGCTTATGTGGAACGACAACGCCCGCCACTGCGGCGGCAGCCGCGGCTCGATTGCCAGCATCCCGCCACTGAGGTCGACCCCGCCGAACCCCAGAACGACTGCCTGCCACATCCCGCCCAAGCCGGCGATCCGCACGCCGCCGGCCGTGTTCGGGTCGGGGTCCAGATCGAGAGCCGCGGTTTCGCGCAGATAGCGCAGAGCCGTGACTGGATCACCAATGCGTGCAGCGACCACGGCGTGCATGGCCGCGCTGAGCGAGCTGCCGTGCGCGCAGCGTGGCTCGTAGTGGTGGAAGTTGATCGCGGCCGTCTCGCCAGGGAACTCCCCTGGCAGCAGAGCGATCAGCGCCACCACGTCAGCCTGCTTGACGATCTGCGAGCGCTGAGTGCGCTCGCGGCCGATCACGACGTCGATCGGCACCGTGTGATGGGCATAGGCCGCCAGATCAAACGATTCCAGCTTGTGGAAGCCTGCGAACTGCTCATACAAGCCAGTTGTCAGATCGAGGCCAGTCGGGATGCGGGAGACAGCGTTGCGCCAATCGGCCAGCTCCCCCCCGCCAAGCGCGAGCTTCTCCTGCAGTTCGGCTGCCCGCTCGGGCCAGCGCGCGCGCAGCAGTTCCATCGCCTCCAGCCCGCACGCGATGTTCCAGCGCGCCATGACGTTGGTAAAGGCGTTGTCGTCCACGTCCTCATGGTACTCGTCCGGCCCGATAACGTGGCGGATGTGCCACTTGCCGTCCGACTCAGCCACCGCACGGGAAGCCCAGAAACGAGCCGTGTCAAGAACGATCTCGGCGCCCGCGCGTAGCAGGAAATCCTCGTCGCCGGTCGCCCGCCAATATTGCCACACCGCGTAGGCAACATCGGCGCTGATGTGGTGCTCCATCTTGCCGGTGAGGACCTCGATCGGCTCGCCGTCGGGGCCGAGGATGTTCTCCGGCGTCGTCTCTTCACCCGTATCGGCCGATTCCCAGGCGTAGAGCGCGCCCTTGTAGCCGAAACGCGCCGCTTTCGCGCGCGCGCCAGGCAGTGTGTGGTAGCGGTACATCAGCAGCGCCCGCGCCGCTTCCGGCCATGTCGCGGTGTAGAAGGGCAGGAGGTAGATCTCGGTGTCCCAGAATACGTGACCGAAATAGGCGTCGCCGGTGAGGCCGCGTGCGCCGATCGAGACCCGTTCGTCGTCGGGATTTGCGGCACTGGTCAAATGATAGACGGCGAACCGCAGGGCACGCTGCAGCTCGTCGTCGCCCTCGATCCTGACGTCGCCTGCCGTCCAGCGCCCCGCCCACGCGGCCTCGTGCGCCTCCAGCACCTTGCGCCAGCCTAGCGATAGGTTCCGCGCCAGGGCCTGTTTCGCGCGCGGCGCCGGATCGTCATCCCGCGTATCGGACCGCGCCACCGCGATGAGCCGGCCGAACTCCGCCACCTGCCCGGCCACCGAGCGCCATCGCCAGACCCAGCGCAGCGGGAAGGGACGTTCGGCAGCGAGGATCTCGCCGTCGAGACGCAGGACCGCGTGTCCCGCCATCGCCACACCGTGCCCCGTGCTCTCGGTCCGCCAGGCGCCCAAATCCTCCTCCAGGAGCTCGGGAGTCATCCCGAGTCCGGCCATCTCGAAATTGGCCTCCGCGCGCACTTCGACGCCGCTGTGATCGATCGTGGCGCGCCAAAGCTGCAGTCCGACGGCGCGATCCGCGAGCGACAAAAGCCGGATTTCGCGGCCAGTGACGGTGACGCCGCAGGGCGTGCGGTCCGTCCCGGCCGCGGCAACCAGCCCCCGGCGCATGTCCAGCGTGCGCATTCCGGAGAGGACCTGGCCCTCGCGCTCCATCACCGGCATTCCGTCCAGCACGATCTGGATGCGCGACCAGTCGGCGACGGGCACCAGTGCGGGCACCGGGGGCTCGGTGTTCGGGATATCGAACAGACCGGCGACGTAACAGCGGGGCCATGACGCCCAGCGGATAAACTTAAGCCAACTCGTCCATGTCGCCCCACGAGCTACCGACCGGGCAGCGCGCATGCCGAGGAATCCGTTTCCGAACGCGAAACGGGATTCGACCTCGTTTTCCGTCAGGACATTGTAGCCTTCGTGATGGAGAACCCATTCCGGGTCCGGCGTCGGTTCCAGGACGTCCCTCATGCGAAGCGGTCTCCGGGTTGGGCCGCGCGCAATGCGCCAGAAACCAGCGCGGCGATGTCGAGCTGGTCGAGACTGGTCAGGACGAGGTCGGCGCCGGCGTCGCGCAACAAGGCTCCGTCATGCAGCCGGGCGATGCCGAGCGCCGCCATTCCGCCCGCGCGGGCCGCCTTGATCCCAGAGGGCGCGTCCTCGACGACCATACAACGCGCCGGTGAGATACCCAGAGCCTCGGCTGCAAGCAAGAACAGCGTGGGGTCCGGTTTGCCGTGCGGCACCTCCCGTCCGCTTAGGTCGGCCTCGAAGACCGAGAGCAATGTCCGGCCGTCCGGCAGCTTGATTTGCCGCAGCATCGCCTCGGCGTTTTTCGAAGAAGAGGCGAGCGCGAGCTTGAACCCGGCCGCGTGCAACGCCGCGGCGAGGCGGACCGCGTCCGGAAACGCCTCGAAGCTGCACTGCTCGATCAGTCGATCGATCAGCGCCTGCTTCGCTTCGGCGTACTTTTCCGCAGCAGCTTCGGCATTCGCTACCCCGAGCCGCTCGAGCGCCGACAGTGCACCTTCCAGCCGCGGCTTGCCCGCTACATATGCCTGATAGAAGGTAGTGGTGAACTGAGCCGGATCGGCGAAGCCCGCCAGCGCCTCGCGCCATGCGCGCTCGTGCGGAGAGTTTACGAGCACGCCATCGACATCGAAGATCGTCGCCGAAATCGTGCCTGCCATAACGGGTCTCCCGCCGCAGAACGCCGCCACGCTACACATTGTCGGCGTCCAATGAAAGGGGGCCGTGTATTGCGACCGTCTGTCCCAGGACCGGCGATCTTCGGCCTGTCGTCGCCGTTTACTCTTTGTGCTCGATCAGTTTGTCGCAGATTGCCTGCTTCGCGCAGGCGATCAAGGGCTATTTCAGCGTTGCGCAAATCGTGGGCACGGTCATGTCTTCGGCCGTTCAGTGCGGAGAATAGGAGCCGCTGGCCCTGATGTTGTCCGCTGATCCGTTGCCCTCATCATTGCCGCGCTTGACTGCGCAGACAATGCCGCGGGCTTCTGGATCAATCCGCTACGCGTTGAATGTACGCGTTGAATGTCGTATCGACGGAGGAATAGGTCGAAACTTCGGGCCTGAGCGCCGACTGGCGGTACTCGAGTCCTTTCCTGTCGGCGCCCCTGTTCAGTCGGCGTCTATGATCGCCGTGGTCAACACACTCGTGCCTCGTGAACACCGCCGTTAGTGCCAATCCAACGACGCCACGTGGTCCTGGGGCATAGAGGGGAGCAGCGGGGGCATAGAGGGGAGCAGCGGGTGCATAGACGGACGCAGCGGCAGCGACTGCGGCGCGCCGACCACCGCGGCATCAGCTAGCGCCGCCGTAGAGTGCCGTCTTTGCGACCGGCGCCACTGGTTGATTTCCGCGGTGATCACTTCGATCCCTAATTTCGGATCGTCGAAGTGACCAAGAAGTACTTCAGCGAGCGCGCAAGAAATATTAGTGCGCCTCTTGGCGATATTCCCCTCGGCTATGCAGTTCGCCAATAGACCTCCATGGCCTGTCGCTCGAATATTCGCGTAGGTGGCGGCCATCAACGCTGCGTCATCTTTCACGCGAAGACGCACGGTAACGACGAACTCGTCTTGGGGCAAATCTTCTTCTTCATGATCAGAAGTAAGTTTCATGTTTGGTAGCCCGACCTAATTCGCCGCTCCCGGCTTCATCCGAAAGCAGGATTATCCTCCAGAAGGCTTCGAGAACAGCACGCTGCCAACGGGGCCTATACGTTCACTGACTCGTAATTAAATAGCCAAGCTGACCAACATTTTCCGTTGGGAGCGCCACTTTCTTGACTGACGCCGGACACAAATTCACATGAACATGCGCCTTCAGCCCCATATCCCGCAGGTGAACGATGAATTGACCATTCATAGTCGCCCTCGATCATGCCTCCTTTTTCACTACTACCATACATCACTTGACAGGCTCCAGGTTGATGAAGATCAATTTGGCCGTCCGCGATCCTCAAATCCCCATAGTTGCGCTCGAAAACAGCCCCCAACCTCCCCGCGGTTTCCTCCTTGGCAGGCTTTCGAGCGCCGGCCCAGCGCCTGTAGCACCGTCCGCAAAAGGGGTGGTGCCGAAAGCCTTCACCAGCCGGGACGTCATTCGGCGAGATATCGAGTGACTGCTCTACGTCGATTCGCGCCGTTCGACCTACTGGAGACGGATGTTGCGCATTGGGTCGAAACTGGGCGCCTATTGACGCCGCAACGGCCGAAAGAACGCCCGGATCTCCCGCGCCAAAGCCTCGGGCTGCTCCAGGGCGGCGAAATGGCCGCCCTTCTCCATCACCGTCCAGCGCTGAATGTTGGGGTACACCCGCTCCGCGGCCGAGCGCGGCGGGCGCAAAATCTCCTTGGGAAACTCGGCGTAGCCGGTCGGCGTGCCGATCCGCGCGCCGGCCGGAATGGGCCAGCCTGAATGGACGCGGTCGTAATAGGGCCAGAAGGACGAGCCGATCGCGCCGGTCGCCCAGTAGAGCATGATGTCGGTCAGCATCTCGTCGCGGCTCACCGCCGTTTCGACGTTCCCGCCGCGGTCTGTCCAGGTGTGGAACTTTTCCACGATCCAGGCGGCGAGTCCCACCGGCAAATCCGTCAGCCCGAAAGCCAGCGTCGTGGGCTTCGTGCCCTGGATCGACGAATATCCGGTCTCCTCCTTGAGCCAGTGGTTCAACTGGTCGAGGAAGGCCTTTTCCTCGGCGGTCGGGTTTTCCAGCATTTTCGGGTCGCGCCGGACGGCCAGGAGATTGAGATGGATGCCGATGAGACGCTCGGGAAACGCGTAGGCGAGGCGCGAGGCGATGAAGGCGCCCCAGTCGCCGCCCTGTGCGGCGAAGCGGCGATAGCCTAGAACGTCGGTCATCAGGCCGGCCAGGAGGTCGCTCATCGCCGCGACCCCGAAGCGTTTTTGGCCCGGGGCGAAAGACAGCGCATAGCCGGGGAGCGACGGCGCGACGATTGTGAAGGCGTCGGCCGGATCGGCGCCGAACTGCGCCGGATCGGTCAGCATCGGCAGGATTTTCAAAAACTCGGCGATCGAGCCCGGCCAGCCATGCGAGAGCAGGAGCGGCATCGGGTCCGGGCCCCTGCCCTCCTCGTGGATGAAGTGGAGGTCGATCCCGCCGAGCGGCGCCTTGAACTGCCGAAAACTGTTGATCGCCGCTTCCTGCGCCCGCCAGTCAAAACCGTCCCGCCAATAGGCGACGAGGTCCTGCATGTAGGCGACGCTGGCGCCGGTCGACCAGGCAGCGGGCCCCGGCGGCTCGTCCGGCCAGCGAACGCGCGCGAGGCGTTCGCTGAGGTCCTGCAGCGTCTCGTCGGGAATGTGCAGACGGAAGGGCTGCAGATGGGGCATGCGCGGTCCCTGAGGTCCGGTCGGCGGTCCTTGCCTGGCGGCTGACCATTTCACGCTACCATGTTTCAATTCAAGCCACGACGCCGCATCGCGTGGGGCAATCGGGCGAAGGCGATCTCCTCCCCCGTTGTGGGGGAGGATTAGGGAGGGGGGTCGCGCCAGACCTCGGAAGCTGTTGATGGGCCTTTGCGGAGAGCGCAGCGCGACCCCCCACCCCTGCCCGCCCCCGCAAGGGGGGCGGGAGTGCACCCAGCCCTCGGACTCTTGGCTTCGCCCGATTGCCCTGTCCGCATCGAGGGGCCGAGGCGGCGCCGGGGCACAATCATGCGAAATTCGCAGGCCCTCGACGACCTCCGGGCTGAGCTTCCGGCGCCTGCGGGGGTTTCGCTGTTATCGACGCTCCGGGCCCTGTTCTTTCGCTGTTATGCACCGTCCAGTTGACAAGGCGAAAAAGCATCGCCGGGACGCTCACATGGTCATTTACATGGGACAGACGGCCGCTGCCTTTCCGTCTTGCGCAGCCTCTGCCCCCATCTTGCGACCGCGTTTGCCGCTCGTGGACGAGCGGCCGTAAAATGCCGCTGTTTGTTCATTATTTGTTCGTAGCCTCGTGGCATAACGGGGTTGATCGGACCGCAACGGCGTCGGGATGGAAAGCGAGGTTGGCATCGAGCCGCCTTTCGAATGTCACAGCAATCTGCAGCTCGACCGCCCTGGGGCGGGCCGTGGCGGCGGCGGCTTTCCGCCTGAGCCCGCTTGCGCTGAGGAGGATGGACTTCGCCTCGCTTGGGCCGTCGAACCAGCCGCCGAACGGGTTCGACGGCGTTGCCTTCGGTCGGCCTGGAAGCGGTTGGCTGCTGCCGGGCAGGCCGCGGACCAAGCGGAGGCGTCAGCGCGAAGCGGACGGAAAAAAAAGAATTTGGATTCCGGCGTAACCCCTTGAGAACAGCCAATTCCTGGAAGACTTTTGCTTGGATTCTGTTATCCCCGGCTTTGCTCCGGTGCTCCCGGGCTTTGACGGAACGTCCCGCGGCTTGGATCTTCAGGGACCGCCAGTGGGCTCGAGGCGTGAGGAAAGCCGCCGCGGCCAGTTCCGTCCAATCCGGGGCGACTTCGGGGGCGGAAGCAGGTTTAACGGACACTTTCTGGACAGTTCATCGCGCCGATTTTCGCGTTATCGCTTGGCCGAAGCATATGGGGTATTTATTTCGCTGTTACGTTTCCTGTTTCCGCGCGCGCTCCCGACCACAGGACCGATCCCATGAAGGTTGCCGACCTCGTCGCCATTGACGTGCACACCCACGCCGAAGTCTCCTGCCGCCAGCCCGCCGACGCCTTCTGGCAGCCCTACGAGGAGGCGGCGAACACATATTTCAAGGCCGGCAAGCGCCCGACCATCGCCGAGACGATCGCCTACTATCGCCAGCGGAAAATCGGCCTCGTCATGTTCACCGTCGACAGCGAGCATGAGATCGGCAACCGGCGCATCCCGAACGAGGAGGTGGCGGAGGCGGCGGCGGCCAATTCCGACATGATGATCGCCTTCGCCTCGATCGACCCGCACAAGGGCAAGATGGGCGTGCGGGAGGCGCGCGACCTCATCGCGGCCGGGGTGATCAAGGGCTTCAAGTTCCATCCGACCGTGCAGGGCTTCTTCCCCAACGACCGCATGGCCTACGACCTCTACGAGGTCATCGCCGAGCACAAGCTGCCGGCGGTGTTCCACTCCGGCCATTCCGGCATCGGCACGGGGATGCCCGGCGGCGGCGGCATGCGGCTCAAATATTCGAACCCGATCCACCTCGACGACGTCGCGGTCGACTTCCCCGACATGACGATCATCATCGCCCATCCGTCCTGGCCATGGCAGGACGAGGCGCTCTCGGTCTGCCTGCACAAGCCGAACGTCTTTATCGACCTTTCCGGCTGGAGCCCGAAATATTTCCCGCCGCAGCTTGTCCAGTACGCCAACAGCCAGCTGAAAACCAAGATGCTGTTCGGCTCCGACTGGCCGCTCATCGCCCCGGACCGCTGGCTCAAGGATTTTCGCGAGGCGGGTTTCAAGCCCGAGGTGCACGATCTGATCCTGAAGGAGAACGCGATCCGGGCGCTGAAGATCGAAGTGGAGGCTTGATTTCCGTCCGGATATTCACCGCCCTCGTCCTGAGGCGCCGCGAAGCGGCCTCGAAGGACGCTTCAAGAGGCATCAGCGCTGCAATCGCCCTCTGGAGCATCCTTCGAGGCTCTTGCTTCGCAAGAGCGCCTCAGGATGAGGGTTGGTGGAGTTTCCCGTCCGTCTCCCCGACGGCCGCGCCATGAAAGCTTTCTCCTGGACCGAGGCGCCGCGTGGCGCGATCGTCGTCGACGGCAAGCGGCTCGAGGCGGCCGCCTACGGCCCCGCGCCGGACGCCGCTCCGACCGTCGTGATGCTGCACGAGGGGCTCGGCTGCGTCGCCCTGTGGCGCGACTTTCCGGAGAGGCTAGCCGAGGCGACCGGCTTCGGCGTGTTCGCCTATTCGCGCGCCGGCTACGGCCGCTCCGATCCGGTCGATCGGCCCCGCCCGCTCGACTACATGACGCGCGAGGCCCGCCTCAGCCTTCCCGCGGTGCTCGGCGCGATCGGTTTCCGGCTAGGCGTGCTCGTCGGCCACAGCGACGGGGCGTCGATCGCGGCGATCTACGCCGGCGAGCATCAGGACGAGCGCGTCCGTGGGCTCGTGCTGATCGCGCCGCACCTCTTCACCGAGGAGTCCGGCCTCGCCTCGATCGCCGAGGCCAAGCGCGCCTACGAAACGGGCGACCTGCGCGCCAGGCTCGCGAAATATCACGCGCACGTGGACAGCGCCTTCCTCGGCTGGAACGGGGCGTGGCTCGATCCGGGGTTCAAGGCCTGGAACATCGAGGCGTTCGTCGACCGGTGGCGCGCGCCGGCGCTCGTCATCCAGGGCGCGGACGATCAGTACGGGACGCTCGCCCAGGTCCGCGCCATCGAGACGCGCTCGCCGCGGCGCGTCGACACCCTGATCCTCGACGGATGCCGTCATTCGCCGCATCTCGAGCAGCCCGAGGCTACGCTCGAGGCAGCCGCCGCCTTTTCGCGCGAAAGTTTTCGGTGAAGGGCGCGGCCGGCCGGCGATTGTAGCGGCGCGCGATGAGCGCGGCTGACGCGGCCAGCGGCCGCGTCTACAAGGGCCGGCGTCCCGACAGCGCGCTTACGACTTCGCCCCGACCAGCACCGGGTCGGGCCGGTAAAGGTCCGGAAACAGCCGCTTCAGGGCCTGGATCTTCGGCAGGTCGTTGAACACGATGTATGGATAGGTCGGGTTCTTCGCCAGGAAATCCTGATGATAAGCCTCGGCCGGATAGAAGGTCTTGCCGGGCTCGATGGTCGTCACGATCGGAGAGCGGAAGGCATGCGCCTGATCGAGCTCGGCGACATAGGCCTTCGCCACCCGCGCCTGTTCGGCGTCCGACGGGAAGATCGCCGAGCGGTATTGCGTGCCCTCGTCCGGCCCCTGACGGTTGAGCTCGGTCGGGTCGTGGGCGACGGAAAAGAAGATCTGCAGGATCTTCCCGTAGCTGATCTTCTTCGGGTCATAGGTGATCCGCACCAATTCCGCGTGGCCGGTGTCGCCCTGGCTGGTCATGTCGTAATGCGCGGTCGACGCGGCGCCGCCGTCGTAGCCCGAGACCGCGCTCACGACGCCGTCGACGTGCTGGAACACTCCCTGGACGCCCCAAAAGCATCCGCCGGCGACCACGGCGACCTCGGAGCCGGCGGCGGGCGCCGTCTCGTCGAGCGCGGGCGGAGGGACCTTGTGCGCCTCCTCGGCGGTCGAGGCGTTGACGGAGACGCCGGCCAGCGCGGTGAGGCCGACGATCGCGAGGATCGAGAGGCCGAGGCGCGGCGTGAAAGACCCGATCATGAACCGTCTCCATGGATGCAAAAGCCCACCCCCGCCCATCGCATGTGTCTCATCCTCATTCTCTGCACATCAAGCAGCCTGAGGCGTGGCTCGAGGCCGTGATCGCCGCCGCATCGGCCTTGTAGAGCTCGGGAAGCAGCCGCTTAGGGGCCTCGATCTTCGACAGGTCGTTGATCACGGGCGCCGGCTCGTCGAGCGCGGCTTGAGGGATCTTATAGGCCGCCTCGGCGGTCGAGGCGCTAATCCAGACGCCGCCCAGGGCGGCCAGGCCGACAAGCGCGAGCCTCGAAAGGCCGGGGCGCGGCGTGAAAGATGCGATCACGGTACCGTCTCCACTAGTTGCGAAAACATTGCACGCCGGCAGCCGGCGCGCCATTGTTCGCCGTTCGGATGCGGAGCCTCCTCCGTTACAGACCTGTCGCTGATTTTTTTGACGGCGCCTCCGCTCTTTGCGGGGTTCGGGGAATGGCATAAGCATCGCTCGCGAACTTTTGAGGGAGAAAATAAGGTGCCGTCCATCAATCCGGTCGCCGAACTCGCCATCGACGGGGACGTGGCGACGGTCACCATCAATTCGCCGCCGGTCAACGCGCTGTCGCAGCTCGTGCGCGACGGCCTGAAGCGGGGCGTGGAGGCGGCCGAGGCCGACCCTGCGGTCAAGGCGATCGTCATCATCTGCGCCGGGCGGACCTTCATCGCCGGCGCCGACATTTCCGAGTTCGGCAAGCCGCCCGCCGCGCCCCATCTCCCGGACGTGCTCGACACGATCGAGAACGCCTCGAAGCCGGTCGTCGCCGCGCTGCACGGGACGGCGCTCGGGGGCGGGTTCGAGGTGGCGCTGACCGCGCATTACCGCATCGCTGTCCCCTCGGCGAAATGCGGCCTGCCGGAGATCAAGCTCGGCCTCATTCCCGGCGCAGGCGGCACGCAACGCCTGCCGCGGCTGATCGGCGTCGAGAAGGCGCTCGACGTCATCCTCTCCGGGACGCCCTTCGGCGCCCGTGAGGCGAAGGAATGGGGCGTCGTCGACGAGCTCGCCGAGGAAGGCAAGCTGCAGGAATCGGCGATCGGTTTCGCCCGACGCCTGATCGCCGAGAAGGCCCCGTTGAAGAAGGTGCGCGACCGCTCGGACAAGCTCGAGCCGGCGCGCGGCCATCCCGAGATCTTCGAGACGATCCGCAAAGCGAACGCGCGAAAGTTCCGCGGGTTCGAGGCATGGCTGAAAGCCATTGAGTCGGTGAAGAACGCCGTCGACCTGCCGTTCGACGAGGGCATGGCCAAGGAGCGCGAGATGTTCATGAGGCTGCTCGCGACCACCCAGTCCAAGGCGCAGCGGCATGTGTTCTTCGCCGAGCGGGCGGCCGCCAAGATCGCCGACGTCCCGGCCAATACGCCGGCGCGGGAGATCAAGAGCGTCGGCGTGATCGGGGCGGGCACCATGGGCGGCGGGATCGCGATGAATTTCCTGTCCGCCGGCCTTCCGGTCACCATCGTCGAGACCGCGAGGGAACCGCTCGACCGCGGCGTCTCGATCATGCGGCGCAATTACGAGAACACGGCCAAGAAGGGCCGCCTGACCATGGACGAGGTCGAGAAGCGCATGGGCCGGCTGACGCCAACTCTCGACTTCGGCGCGCTCGCCGGCGCCGATCTCGTGATCGAGGCGGTCTACGAGAACATGGACATCAAGAAGAGCGTGTTCGAACGGCTCGACGCCATCGCCAAGCCCGGCGCCATTCTCGCCTCCAACACCTCCTATCTCGATATCGACGCGATCGCGGCGAAGACGAAGCGCCCCGAGGACGTGCTGGGCATGCACTTCTTCTCGCCCGCCAATGTCATGCGGCTGCTCGAGATCGTCCGCGGCGCGAAGACGTCGAAATCCGTGCTGGCGACCATCGCCGGGCTCGCGCCGAAGATCGGCAAGGTCGGGGTGGTCGTCGGGGTCTGCTACGGTTTCGTCGGCAACCGCATGCTGGCTCAGCGCCAGCGGGAGGCGATGAAGCTCATCCTCGAAGGCGCGACGCCCTGGGACGTCGACCGGGCGCTGACGGATTTCGGCATGCCGATGGGTCCCTTCGCGATGAGCGACCTGGCCGGGCTCGACATCGGCTGGTCGGCCGAGACCTCGAAGCGCTCGACCATCCGCGAGATCCTGTGCGAGGAGGGTCGGCGGGGCCAGAAGACCGGGGCCGGCTTCTACGACTACGACGAGGCGCGCAACGCGAAACCGTCCGCCCATGTCGAAAAGATCATCCGCGACTTCGCCGCCTCCAGGGGCGTCGAGCAGCGCGCCATCTCAGAATCCGAAATTCTCGAGCGCTGCACCTATCCGATGATCAACGAAGGGGCGAAGATCCTCGAAGAGGGCAAGGCGCAGCGCGCTTCGGACATCGACATCGTCTGGGTCAGCGGCTACGGCTGGCCCGTCTATCGCGGCGGCCCGATGTTTTACGCCGACACGATCGGGCTAGAGGCGGTGCTCGACAAGCTGAAAGAGTTCGAGGCGAGGTTCGGCGCGGACTTCAAGCCCGCGCCACTCTTGGAGAAGCTCGCCGCCGAGGGCGGCTCGTTTTCGCCAGCGTGACGCAAGGCCCTCACCCCGGCCCTCTCCCGCAAGCGGGAGAGGGGCGATTCCTTCTCCCGCTTGCGGGAGAAGGTGGCGCGAAGAGCCGGATGAGGGCAAGTGATGCTCAGCAAATCCATAATCAAGAACTCGGAGAACTCCAATGCGTGAAGCCGTCATCGTCTCAACCGCCCGCACGCCGATCGGCAAGGCCTATCGCGGCGCGTTCAACGACACCCACGCCCAGACGCTGGGCGGACACGCCATCGCCCAGGCGCTGAAGCGCGCCCGCGTCGAGGGCGGCGAGGTCGACGACGTCGTGATGGGCGCGGCGCTCCAGCAGGGGTCGCAAGGCGGCAACGTCGCCCGCCAGTCCGCGCTGCGGGCCGGCTTGCCGACCAGCGTCGCCGGCATGTCCGTCGACCGGCAATGCGCCTCGGGACTCATGGCGATCGCGACCGCCGCCAAGGAAATCATCAGCGACGGCATGAGCATAACTGTCGGCGGCGGGCTCGAGTCGATCTCGCTCGTCCAGAACGACAAGATGAACCGCTATCGCGCCATGGACCCGTGGCTCGCCGACCACCGCGACGACCTCTACATGTCGATGCTCGAGACCGCCGAGATCGTTGCGGCGCGCTATAAGATCTCGCGCGAGCAGCAGGACGAATACGGTCTGCAATCGCAAACGCGGACCGCCGCGGCGCAGGCGGCCGGGCGGTTCGAGGCGGAGATCGTGCCGCTGCCGAGCGTGATGAAGGTCGCCGACAAGGCGACCGGCGCCGTTTCGGAAAAGTCCGTCACCCTGAAGCACGACGAGGGCGTTCGCGCCGACACGACGCTCGCGGGACTGGCGGCGCTGAAGCCGGTGTTCACCGAGGGGATCCGCCTGGCGGAGCCCGGCCAATACATCACCGCCGGCAACGCCTCGCAATTATCCGACGGCGCCAGCGCCTGCGTGCTGATTGAGGCGAAGCTCGCGAGCCAGCGCAACCTCACGCCGCTCGGGATTTATCGCGGCATCGCCGTCGCCGGCTGCGATCCGGACGAGATGGGCATTGGACCGGTCTTCGCCGTGCCCAAGCTCTTGAAGGCGCACGGCCTCAAAATGGAGGACATCGGCCTCTGGGAGCTCAACGAAGCCTTCGCCGTTCAGGTCCTCTACTGCCGCGACAGGCTCGGCATCGACAACGACAAGCTCAACGTCGACGGCGGCGCGATCGCGGTCGGGCACCCTTACGGGATGAGCGGCTCGCGCCTCGCCGGACACGCGCTGATCGAAGGCAAGCGGCGCGGCGTCCGCTATGTCGTGGTGACGATGTGCGTCGGCGGCGGCATGGGGGCGGCGGGCCTGTTCGAAGTGGCGTGAGCCGCTTCGTCAGAATGGCGTGGACCGAAACCCTCGCCCTTCGAGACGCCGCCTTCGGCGGCTCCTCAGGATGAGGGTTTCTGCTGCAAGAAATCGCATGCGCTTCCCTCGTCCTGAGGAGCGATGCGGAGCGCCGCGTCTCGAAGGACGCGATCGAGGAAGCCAACGTCGCGCGGAGGCCTCGGCTTGAACGATCCGCATCTCATGGCGCCGCTTGCGGCGTTCCTCGGCGTGAAGCCTCCGGCCCCCGCCTGGTTCGTTCAGGCGATCGCCGAGGCGCCGGAGCGGACCTTCGTCGAAGTCGAGGGCGCGAAGGCCGAGGTTCTCGCCTGGGGGAAACGGGGCCGGCCGGGCCTGATGTTCTTGCACGGCGGGGCGGCGCACGCCGACTGGTGGAGCTTCATCGCGCCATTCTTCGCCAAGGACTATCGCGTCGTCGCACCGACCTTCACCGGCATGGGGCGCTCGGACTGGCGCGAAGCCTATGTCTTCGAGCAGTTCGTGCGCGAGGCGCGCGAGGCGGGACGGGCCGGCGGCGCGTTCGAGGCGGGGAAGCCGATCGTGGTCGGGCATTCGTTCGGCGGGCGCGCCGCGATGGGTCTGTCGCGCGATTTCGGCCCCGAGCTCGAGGGCGCGGTGATGGTCGACCCGCCCTTCTTCGCCCCGCAGAACCAGCGGCCGCCTTCGCCGCCGCGCCCGAGCCGGGGGCGCCGCGTCCAGCCCTCGCTGGCGGCGCTGGTGGCGCGGTTTCGGCTGATGCCGCCTCAGTCCTGCGATAACCTCTTCATTCTCGACTTCATCGCCCGGCGCTCGGCGCGCGAGGCGCTCGATCACGACGGCAGGCCTGGCTGGGCCCTCTCCTTCGATCCGCATTTCTGGGAGAAGTTCACCCGGATCGACCCCGTCCCGATCGTCTCCGCCGCGCACTGCCCGCTCGCGCTCGTCCGCGGCGCGAAGTCGCAGCTCTTCAAGCCGGCCGACGCCGACTACCTCATGAGCTTTTGCCCACCCGGCTCGCCGCATGTCGAGATTCCGGAGGCCGAGCACCACGTGATGATCGACCAGCCGCTCGCCTTCGTCTCGGCGCTCAGGGCGTTGCTGAGCGCGTGGCCTGGGAAGCAAGGCGCGCCTCAGGCAACCTCGTCCTGAGTGGGCTCACGGCGGCGGCCCGCTGCGCACCAAAGTTCCAGTCGGCTCGTGGCTCGGGCCTTTCGTGTAAGGCCGCCACCGGCCGACCGTGGTCGTCAGGTCGCTGGTCGAGGATGAGGCGGCGGAGCTGCCGGCGGATTTTTAGAAGGGCCCAAGCCTGGCGCGCCTGCGCAGATTTCGAGGCTACGCCATTTTAGCGCCAACTTAGCGTCACGCCTCAACAACTTCAGCAGCTTACTACCCCGTTTAGAGCAGCCACGAAATTCGGGCTGCCGATAGCTTTTTTTCGACCGACACGTCGACACCAAATAACTACTTAAGCAACATGCTATTTCTTCTGAATAGAAAGCGGGACCCATGGCGCCCCGAGCGCTGCGCTGCATCGCCGTCTCTCGAAGGACCTCGCGAGCCCCTCGTAGACAGACAGAGTCGACAAACGCGCTCAACGTCTCGCTCGATGGCGAAGCGGCGGCGGCAGGTCGGCCCTGGCCGAGGCGCTCAGCACGCCTTTCGGCGGCCGGACTGTCAGTCGGTCATTGCGCAGAAACCTCCGCCTCGCGGTGTCGCAGGATGTCGAGCGCGACATCGACGATCATGTCCTCCTGGCCCCCCACCATGCGCCGCTTCCCGAGCTCCGTCAGGATGTCTCGCGTGTCGACGCCATAAAGTTTGGAGGCGTTTTCGGCGTGGCGCAGGAAGCTCGAGTAGACGCCGGCGTAGCCGAGCGACAGACTCTCGCGGTCGACCCTCACGGGACGGTCCTGCAACGGCCGGACGATGTCGTCGGCGACGTCCATCAGAATGTGCAGGTCGCAACCGGTCTCGATGCCCATGCGGTCTAGCACGGCGATCAGGGCCTCGATCGGCGCGTTGCCGGCCCCCGCGCCCATGCCCGCGAGCGAAGCGTCGACCCGGACCGCGCCCGCCTCGATGCCGGCGACCGCATTGGCGACGCCCAGGGTGAGATTGTGATGGGTGTGGACGCCGACTTCGGTTTCCGGTTTTAGCGCCTGGCGGAACGCCTTCACCCGCTCGGCGTATTGCGCCGGCAGAAGCGCGCCAGCCGAATCCGTCACATAGACGCATTCGGCGCCATAACTCTCCATCAGCTTCGCCTGCTCGACCAGCTTCTCGACCGGCGCCATATGCGCCATCATCAGAAAGCCGACCGTGTCCATGCCGAGCGAGCGGGCCGCCTCGATATGCTGCTTCGAGACGTCGGCCTCGGTGCAGTGGGTGGCGATGCGCACGCTGCGCGCGCCGGCCTCATAGGCGTGCTTGAGGTCGTGCACCGTGCCGATGCCGGGCAGGAGCAGCACGGTGACGACGGCGTTCCCGCATTCCTCCGCGACGGCCGCGATCCATTCGCCATCGTCGTGCGCGCCGAAGCCGTAGTTGAAGGTCGAGCCGGTGATGCCGTCGCCGTGGCAGATCTCGACCGCGTCGACATGCGCCCGGTCGAGCGCGCGGGCGATGTCGCGCACTGTCTCCAGATGGTACTGGTGACGGATCGAATGCATGCCGTCGCGCAGCGTGACGTCCTGGACGTAGAGCTTCGATTTGTTCCTGCGGGCCATCACGCGGCCTCCTTCTGCAATTGCCTGCCCGCCCAGCGGTCCGCCGTGGTCAAGGCCGCGGAGGTCATGATGTCGAGGTTGCCGGCGTAGGCCGGCAGGTAGTGCGCCGCGCCCTCGACCTCGAGGAAGATCGTGGTCTTGAGGCCGGAGCACGGACCGATGCCGGGGATGCGCACGGGAGCGTTGTCGCCAATGTGCTCGAATTGCACCTTCTGCTTCAGGCGATACCCCGGCACGTACCTCCGCACCGCCTCGGCCATGTCCTCGACCGACCTCTCGATCGCCTCCTGCGCACCGCCCTGCGACAGGGTGAAGACCGTGTCGCGCATGATAAGCGGCGGCTCGGCCGGATTGAGGATGATGAGCGCCTTGCCCCGCTCCGCGCCGCCAAGCTTGACGATCGCATTCGAGGTCGTCTCGGTGAACTCGTCGATGTTGGCGCGCGTGCCCGGACCGGCCGACTTCGAGGCGATCGAGGCGACGATCTCGCCCCAGATCACCCGCTTCGTCGCGCGCCTGACGGCGTAGACCATCGGGATCGTCGCCTGGCCGCCGCAGGTGACCATGTTGACGTTCGGCTCGTCGATGTTGGCGTCGCCGTTGATCACCGGGATGGTGAAAGGTCCGATGGCCGCCGGCGTCAGGTCGATCACCTTCTTGCCGTCCTTCTGCAGAAGCGCGTTGTTGTGCAGGTGCGCCTTGGCCGAGGTCGCGTCGAACACGACCTTGATGTCCCGGTAGTTCGGCAGCCTGCGTAGGCCGTCGATCCCTTCGTGGGTGATCGGCACGCCGAGGCGCCGAGCGCGGGCGAGGCCATCCGACTGCGGGTCGATGCCGACCATCGCGCCCATTTCCAGGTTCTTCGAGGTGCGCATCATCTTGATCATCAGGTCCGTGCCGATGTTGCCCGAGCCGATGATCGCGCAGGGAATTTTGGTCATTTTTAAGCCTCATCCTTCGCAAACGCAGCGCGGACGGAACCGAGGCCCGAAATGCGAGCCTCGTACACCTCGCCCCTCTTGACCGTGACCATCGGCCCGAGCGCGCCCGACATCACCGTGTCGCCCGCTTTGAGAGGCCGTCCGACCTTCGCCATGGTCTTGGCGAGCCACAACGTCGCCGACAGCGGGTCGCCGAGGCAGGCCGCCCCGGCGCCAACCGAGACTTCCTCGCCGCCCATCTCCATGACCATGCCGCAGAGCCTGAGCTCCAGGCCGTCGAGTTTCTTTGGGCTCGCGCCAAGTACGTAGAGGCCGGACGAGGCGTTGTCGGCGATCGTGTCGAGGATGCCGATCTTCCACTCGGCGATGCGCGAATCGACGATCTCGATCGCCGGCAGCGCGAACTCGACCGCGCGCAGCACGTCGGCGATCGTCAGGTGCTCGTGGTCGAGGTCGCGCCCGATGACGAAGGCGATCTCGGCCTCGACCTTGGGCTGGATCAGCTTGTCGCCGGGGACGTCCCAGCCGTCCGGCACCGCCATGTCGTCGAACAGCATGCCGTAGTCGGGCTGGTCGACGCCGAGCTGGCGCTGCACCGCGAGCGAGGTGAGGCCGATCTTGCGGCCGACTAGTCTGCGGCCCTCTGAGAGCCAGCGGCGGGTGTTGATCTCCTGCGCCGCATAGGCCGCCTCGATCGCGCCCGCCGGCAGCATCTCGCGCACCGGCCGAATGGGGGTCCGCGCCTTGGTGGCGCCGAGGATCGCGTCGGCGACGGCTTGCGCCGGTTGTTCCGTCATGTTGGCTTGCCCCTTTAGGACTTGACGCGGGGGTTCGTCACTTCCCGTGTCGAACCCGAGCGCGCGCAGGCCGCGCTTGCGGCCGAGATGGTTTCGCTCAAGCAAACGCCGGAGCCTCGATTCGCTCCACTCGGGCCGCACCGACCCGGCGAGCGCCAAACGCCGCAAGAACCTGCGCCGCGGCGACCGCGGCTTCCGCGGCCGGCTTCAGCGCGTAGACGAACTTGTCGGGCCGGATGATGGCGACTGAGCCTTTCTTCGCTCCGACGCTGCGGAACCAGGCGACGCCTTCCCCGGTGAGGTCCTCGACTTCGACGAGCGCGCTCACCGAGCCGTCCTTCGGGACAACGCCGCCCTGCGGGCGGCCTCCATAAGGATAGAGCGCAACGAAACGCACGCCGAGCGCCTCCAACCCGGCGATGGTCTTGGCGTCGAGGCCGGCGCGCGGATCGCAGGCGTTGCCGACGAGGGCGATGTCCTCGCCGAGAATGTCGTCGAGCAGGGCGCGGCGCCCGCCGTAGGTGCGGACCTGCGGCTGCGGAATGGGACGCCCCTCCGGCCCATTGCGGCGGCGGCGCGGCAGGCCGAAATAGGCGCCTTGCAGGTAGGTCGGCGGCGGCTTGAACCGGCCCTCGCGCAGATAGTCGCCGACCTTCGGCGTTCTAAGCAGCGTCTTGACGACCACGTCGCGCAGCTTCGCATGGAACGGATTGGCAAGCGAAACGAAGTTTTTCATGCTGACCGAGATGTCGATCATCTCCTTGGCGTGCGGCTTGCGCTCGCTCTCGTAAGTGTCGATCAGCTTCGGGTCGGTGCCGCCGCGCAGCACGGCGTCGAGCTTCCAGGCGAGATTATGCGCGTCGCGCACCCCCGAGCTCATGCCCTGGCCCATGAATTGCGGCGTCATATGCGCGGCGTCGCCCGCCAGCAGCACGCGCCCGTCGCGCCACCGCTCGGCGACGAGCGCGTTGAACGTATAGACGAGCCGCCGCAGCACCTCGACCTTGTCGACGTCGATGTGGCGCGCGAGGAGCGCACGGACGGTCGCCGCGTCCTCCATCTGGTCCTTGGTTTGGCCCGGCATCAGCAGGAACTCGAACCGGTGATGGCCGTTCGGCTGCGGGCAGGAGACGGTCGGCGCCTTGGGGTCGCAATGGAAGTTGAAATAGGGCATGTGACGGAAGCAGTCCTGGCCCGCCTTCGCCTTGATGTCGACCACGAGCCAAGGCTCGGGGAAGCTCTTCCCGGCCATCTTGATGCCGAGGCTAGTGCGCACGCCGCTCCGGCCGCCGTCGCAGGCGACCAGCCATTTCGCGCGGACGCGAACGCTTTCGGTTAGCCTCGGCGAGGCGGGTTGCGTCTGGCCGTATTGCGAGCCGGCGCTTTCCGCATGCTCGATAACGACACCCTCGCCGTCTTGGGCGAAGTTCACAAGTTCGCGCCCCCTGAGGATCGTCACGTTGGGATAGCGGGCGAGCAGGCGCTCCATCTTGGTTTCGAGATAGGGCTGATAGAAGAAATTGCTGACCGCCCAGCCATAGGGGCGGTCGGTGCGCCTGAGCTGGGCCAGCACCGATCCGTCCTCGAGAACCCATTGCACCGGCGTGTCGAGCAGCATGTCGGCTTCCAGATCCTCTGCGACGCCCGCGGCCTGGAAAACGCGCATGCATTCGTCGTCGGTGTAGACGGCGCGGGCGTTGCCGTAGAATTCGGGCTCGCGCTCAAGCGCGAGCACGCTCAGGCCTCGGCGGCCGAGCAGATGGGCGAGCGTCAGCCCGGTTGGTCCGAGCCCGACGATGGCGACGTCGAAAATGTCTTGAGAGTTTTCCATGACGCGTTTCCTTATGCAGGATGTCGTTGTTCAGAAAGGCGAATATTCTTTGCGCAACAGCGACGTCACGCCGTTGCGCATCTGCGCGAGCTTGTCGCCGAGCGTCTGATCGAGCGGCTTGTGGCCCCAGACGCTGATGCCCTGATGCGTCACCTGCGGCCAGGCCTCGGCCTCGCTGTCGCCCTCGGAGCTCCAGCCGAGTTCGAAGTAGAAGCCGGACGGGGTCACGGCGTAGAACGAGACGTCGCGGTCGTTGGTGTGCTGGCCGACCGCCATCGCGATCTTGACGCCGAGCGCGCGGCAGCGGCGGTAGGCCTCGCCGATGTCGTTCAGCGTCGCCGCCTGCATTTCCAGGTGCTGGATCTTGGTGGTGAACGGGTCCATCGCGAGGCCCTTGGTCGCGGCGACGGCGATCGAATGATGGCGCGAATTCACCCTGAGGAAGGTGAACTTGAGATCGACGCCGTTGATGCGGTCCTCGATGAAGTCGGAGACCTTTGCGTCGAAGATCTCCCGCCAGAAGGCGATCATCGCCTCGGGCTTGCGGGTCGTGATCGCGACATGGCCGATACCGCGCGGCCCCGTCACGAAGCCCTCGCCGCGGACCTTGGCGGCGTCAGCGGCGAGCTTCGGCTCGACGAACAGCTCGAGCGCCTGCCTCTTCGGGCCGACGAAGCGCCAGATCCGCTCGACGCCGCGAAGCGCCGCCTCTTCGCCGCCCATCTCCTCGACCGCGACCTTGCGGGCGGCGAGCCGGGCGAGAAACGCATCGAGCGCGACCGCGCCGTCGACCTGCCAGCCGAGGGCGATGTCTTCGCCGGCGTTCTTGCGCACGATCAGGCGGCGGGCATGTTCGTCGGTCCGGAAGGCGAGGTCGGTCCCCGATTCCTCGGCGAGCGCCATGCCGATCCCGTCGGCGGCGAAATGCTTCCATTCCTCCAGGCGGGGCGATTCGACCAGCACGTATCCGAGCCGGACGGCGCCGTAGACGGACGACGTCGCCCGCTGCCCATCGGTTGCGTTCATATTGATTGCGTTCATAACATCCCCTCTGAGGCTTGGCCGACCGGGCTCATGCCAACGTCGATTGCGAAAGATGGGCGATGGTCGCCGCGTTGAATTCGGCGGCGCGCTCCCACTGCACCCAGTGGCCGGTGCGGCTGAACAGATAGAGGTCGCAGTTCGGCATCCGCTCCTGCAGCGAGCGGCCGCCGCTCGCCGGATTGACCCGGTCCTCGACGCCCCACAGCACCAGGGTCGGATTGTTCAGCGCGGCGAGGCGAGCATCGAGCGTGAGGTCGAGCGCCTGTGCGGCGGACAGGTCCTTCGGCCGCGCGAGCGGCGGATTGGCGACGACTTCCGGGTCGAGGCTCGCGGCGTAGCGCGCGTCGATCAGCGCGTCGGGCAGCGCCGCGCCGTCGAACACGAGATCCTTGCGCAGGAACGCCTCGCACTTCTGTCGGGTCGGGCCCTCGCCGGCGTAATAGTCGAGCAGATGGAGGAGGCCCTCGGTCGGCGGCCTGCGGCTCGTGTCGATCCCGCCAGGGCCGAGCAGAACAATGCGCTTGGCGCGCGCCGGCGCCTCGAGCGCCATTCGCAGGGCGCAGGCGCCGCCGAGCGAGTTGCCGAGCGCATGCGCCCGTTCGACGCCGAGCGCGTCGAGGAGCCCCAGCATCGCCTTGGCGAGATCGCCGAACGGGTCCTTGCGGTCGACGCCCTTGGTCGAGCGGCCGAAGCCGGGCATGTCGGGCACGATTAGGCGAAAGCGCTCCGCGAGCGCGGGAATGTTGCGGACGAAATTCGGCAGACCGCTCGCTCCGGGGCCGCCGCCGTGCAGCATGAGGAGAGGCGGACCCTCGCCGACCTCGGCGACAAAGATGTCGCGACCGGCCGCGCGAACGGTTCGGCCCTGCCGGGGTTCAACAATCGCATTCATCAGGCGTTCCTTCCTTGCGCGTGACGGCCATCTCCGTCTCACGCGAACATAAATGACATCTCTGTCATCATGACGCAAGTGTCAGTTTAAAATATTTTACGGGTGTGCTATCGCCTGATTCCTCGAGCGTCGTCGCGGAAGCGGGAATTCAGAGTCGCCGGGGAGCCGCTGAGCGACCCCGCCGGCCCTTGGCGGCCGCTTCCGCGGGCATGACAAACAAGGACTCGACAATGCTGGACGCCCCCGCCTATGCCGATCATCGACCGCGGGTCGCCGCCGAGCGGCGCGCGCGCATGCGCCGCAAGCTGGTCGAGAGCGCGCTTTTCGTGTTCGCCGAAAAGGGGGTCGACGCCTCGGTGATCGAGGACGTGATTGCGGCCGCGGGCGTGTCGCGCGGCACGTTCTACAATTACTTCCGCACCAACGGCGAGTTGCTCGCCGCGGCGATCGACGAGCTCGGCAACGAAGTGGTGGACGTCATCGAGTCTCGGGTGAAAGCGACGCCGTCTCCCGCCGCGCGGCTCTTCACTGGGCTACGGCTTTATATGGGCGCCGCACGCCGCTTCCCGCTGTTCGCGAAATTCATCACGCGCGCCGGACCGCAGGCGCTCGGTCCCGACAACCTGGTCTACAAATACATCCCCGTCCACATTGCGCAGGGGATCGAGGCGGGCGAATTCGTCGACGCGCCCGTGCGCGCGGCGCTGGACATGGTGGTCGGCGCGGGCCTGATCGCGTTGGCGCGGATTTCAGCCGGCCACGCCGACGAGGCTTACCTTCGCGCGATGTTGTCGGCGCTCGCGCGTTCGCTCGGCCTCGCAAAAAGCCGCACGGAAGCGCTCCTCTCCGAGCCCCTCGTCCCCCTTGAGCTCGACGCAAACTCGCTGCTCATGCAAAGCCACGCGCGCTTCCAGAAGCAGAAGCGGACAAAGCGGGAGTAATCCGTCCGAAGCCTCACGCGACTTGGCACTCGACAGCTTCCCGCATTCGGCGGGAGCGGACGATCCACTATATGGCGCATTGACACATTCTGCAGCACTGAGGATTCCGGGCACGATGGCGCAATTCACCGTCTGAGCCGGCACGGACGCCGAAACTCGATATCGGGCTCCCCACGCGCCGGGTCGGACCCTGAAAGCGCCCACCTGACAGGTCGAAACACTGCGAAGCTCCGGATTCTCCCGCCCTTCGCCCCCAAGCGCTAAGGCGTTTTCACGACGTGAAACTCGATGCGACGGTTGCGAGCCCGGCCCTCAGTCGTGTCGTTGCTCGCAATCGGATCGGCGCTGCCATAGCCTTTGGCGATGAGCATGTCCGGATTGACGCCGTCCTTGACGAGGGCGGCGCGGACCGCCTCTGCGCGTTGGCGGGAGAGCGAAACGTTTCTGGCGGGGTTGCCGCTCGAATCCGTGTAGCCGGCGACCTGCAGCACGTGGCCCGGCGGAAGCCGCTTAATCTCGTCGGCCGCGCGCTGCAACAAGTCCGCCTTGGAGGCCGGCACTTCCGCGCTCGCCGAGCCGAAGTCGATGACCGAGTCGTTGAGCGCGGCGACGAGGTCCTTCGCGCTGAATCCCGGCTTGAGCGACGCGAGCTCGGTCATGGCCTTGGCGTTGGCGCCTGAGGGCGACCCGTTGGTTTGCTCCGCCGTCGCGCCGGCGGGCGCGGAAGCGGAGGCAAGCGGCGAAGTCTGCGGCGCAGCAGCTGGGGCGGGCTGAGGCGGGGCGCTTTCCACGGGCGGCGCCGCGCCGCCGGCGGTGTCGGAAAGCCCCGTTTGCGCTGCGGGAGGGGGCGCAGGCGGCGGACTGGCGGGGGCGGCCGTCGAGGCGGGCGTAGGAGGAGCGCTCTGCGCGGCCGACGCAGGCGGCGCGCTCGAGGCCGTCTGCGCCGGCGCGGGCGGAGTGTTTGACGCTGCCGGAGCCGGGGCGGGGCGCCGCCGGAGCCGGGGCGGGCGCCGCTGGAGCCGGGGCGGGCGGAGACGGCGCTGGGTTTGACGCCGCAGGGCCTGGTGTGGGCGCCTGCGCGATCGGCGCAGGAGCGGGCGGAGGAGCCTGCGCGACGGATGCGGGCGGCTGATTTGGCGTTGCCGGCCGAGGAGCGATTTTGGTCCAGTAACCGGTTTGCCACACGGCCACCCCGATACCGACAACGATGAATGTGGCGACCAAGCCCCATAGCCAGCGCGTCATTGTAAACTCACTCTGCTGTTCCGACCTGTTCAGGTGCAACTCTGGCTCCGCGTGGCCGCGGCTTGCTGGCGCGATCCTTTGTCGAAACTATGGCCGCCTAAGGCGAGCAGGGGCGACTGCGAGTCAAGATCCCGGGGACCATCACCACCTTATGATTAACCAGTCCGAGCATTCGTTGTGGCGCTGCTCAGCGCGCGGCCGAACTTGTATCCGCGCGCCATAATCCTTCTAATAGACAGGCGTCCACAATCCTTCAAAGTGAATGCGACTTCGGGCAGTGAAATCATATGCTCTAACACCATAGCCTGTGGCCGAGTTCAATTTGTCGCAAGTGCGCTGCCCCTCACTCCAGCCTCACCACCACCGCGTCCGACGCCCCCTTCCCGTCCACCACCGACACCCGCGCGAATCCCGCGCCGTCCGGCTTCCAGCCGCCCTCCCGGCGGAGGTCGGCTTCGCCGGCCGGCTGGCCGTTGACGAACCACGCAAAGGGCGGGACGCCGCCCAGCGCCTTCAGCGCGAGTTTTGCATCGCGCGCGCCCTCGGCGAGCCCGAGGTCGATGCGCGCGCCATCCGGCGGAAAGGCGATCTTCAGCGGCGCGGTCTCAGTCGCCGCCATGGTCTTCGGCGCGTCCTTTCGGAGATGGCGGAGTGGCGGCGGCAGGTCGGCGGTGAGGGAGGCGGTGAGCACGCCCTTCGGCGGCCGGATGATTTCCACGTCGCGGCCCAGCCGCTCGAAGGCGTCGAACAGGATCGGCGCCGCCGCCTGGCGGCCGATCAGGCCGGGCGTCGGTGCGTTGTCCGGCCGGCCGACCCACACGGCGATGGTCGTCCCTCGGTCGAAGCCGACCGCGAGCGCGTCGCGAAAACCGTAGGACGTGCCGGTCTTGAAAGCGATGCGGCCGCTCAAGGCGTTGGCGGGCGGGGGCGCGCCGCGCAAAATGTCGGCGACATACCAGGCGGCGACAGGATCGGTGACGCGGCGCTCCCCGATCATCGGCGGCTTGCCGTCGAGCCGCTCGATCAGCGCCGGGGTCTCGCCGCCCCGGGCAATTCCCGCGTAGAGGCGAGCGAGGTCGGTCAGCGAGACGCCGAGCCCGCCGAGGCCGATGGCGAGCCCGATCGGCGTTTCCTTCGGCAACGCCACCTCGGCGCCCGCGCCGTGCAGGCGCGCCAGGAAGGTCGCCGGCCCGACATCCGCCAAGAGCTCGATGGCGGGCAGGTTCAGCGACATCTGGAGCGCCTTGCGCGCCGTCACCGTGCCCTGATAGCCGAGGTCGAAATTCTCGGGCGCATAGGCGCCGTAGCGCGCCGGCCGGTCGAACAGCACCGTCTCTGGATGGGCGAGGCCCTCTTCGAAGGCGAGCGCGTAGATGAAGGGTTTCAGCGCCGAGCCCGGCGAGCGCGGCGCACGCGACATGTCGATCGCGCCGTCGCGGCCAGCGTCGTTGACGTCGGCCGCGCCAATTCTGGCGCGGATCTGGCCGGTCGGATTGTCGATGACGACGATCGCCGCCGACAGCTTCGGCCCGAGCCGCGCGACGCCCTCCTTGGCCAGCGCTTCGAGCTTCGCCTGCAACCGCGCGTCGATCGACAGTCTTATGCGCTTCGCCTGCGGGTCGGCGGCGACCGCCTCCTCGGCGGCGTGCGCGGCTAGTTCCGGGAACGGTTTTCGCTTGTCGGGGACCGGCTCGCGCTTCGCCGCCGCGGCGTCGTCGGCGCTGATGATCCCGCGCTCGGCGACGCGATCGAGCACAAGGTCGCGCGCCGCCCGCGCCGCCGCTGGGAAGCGGTCGGGACGGCGGCCTTCGGGAAATTGCGGCAGCGCCACCAGCAGCGCCGCCTCGGCGACGGTTAGCTTTAAAGGCTCCTTGCCGAACCAGGCGAGCGAGGCCGCCCGCACCCCCTCGAGATTGCCGCCGAAGGGCGCGAGCATGAGATAACGGTCGAGGGCGCCCTGCTTGCCGACCGCCCGCTCGATCTCGAGCGCGCGAGAAATCTGGCGGAGCTTCGCCGCAAGAGTCCGTTCGGGGCGCGGCTCGATCAGGCGCGCGACCTGCATCGAGAGCGTCGAGCCCCCCGACACGACATGGCCGCGCCGCATCCATTGCAGGGCCGCGCGCAGAAGCGCGCGCGGGTCGACCCCGCGATGCTCGAAGAAGCGTCCGTCCTCGTAGGCGACGAGCATCGCGAGATAGCGCGGGTCGACGTCGTGCGTGGTCGCCGGCAGCCGCCATCGCCCGTCCGCCAGGGTGAAGGGCCGCAAGAGCCGGCCGTCGCGGTCGACCACGACGGTCGATCCCTCGCGCGAGGCGGAAAGATCGAGCGGCCCGAGGCTCGCCCCGTAGTTTTGCCACCCCAACGTCGCCGCGACGGCGACGAGGATAAGCGCTGCGAGGGCGAGGAGGATGGGGCGGGTGAGACGCAGGGCTATCATCAAGGTTCCGGCGCCGCCTGTTTCCCCTTCTCCGCGAAACGTTGAAGGTGGCCCGAAGGGCCGGATGGGGTGCGGAAAGCAGGTCTGTTCCGAGGTGGGTTCGCGACGGTCGTGCAATCCGACTTGGATCGAAGCAGCGCGCTATGCCCCGTCCGGCGCTGCGCAGAGCCGGGGAAGGGAACCGCACCGCGATTTGAGATTGCTGAATGCGGTAACCGCTTGCGCGGGGATGACATCACAATCACTTCGCAGTCACCTCCAGCTCGCCGAAAGCGGTGCGGCCGTAGCGCTCGGGGTCGTACATGTCCTCGGCGGTCGCAGGCGGCCAGACGTAATGGCCGGGCGCGACCGCACGCACGACATAGGCGATGTTGATGAACGCGGATTGGCCCTCGGCGCGGTCGAAGGCCGCGACGAAACGGTCGTCGCGGTATTCCGTATGCGTGGGAGTCTCGTCGCTGGTCAGCCATGAGAAGGCTTCCAACGAACCGCCGTCGACGAGCGCGGGATTGTCGATCTCGAGCCCGGCCGGCAGCCGGTCGACGATCAGCAGTTTTGCGCTACGCGCCTGCAACTCGGTCACTTTCAGCGCCACGACGACGCGCTGGTTCTGGGCGAGGCTCTTCAGGTCGGTCTTCGTCCCGTCGAGCTTGTAGAAGGTCCGCTCGATCGCGTAACCGTTCGCGGCGGCTGGATCCTCTTCGACTGGCGAGCCAGAAGTCGTCGTCACGAGCTGAGCGGCATTCTGTCCTGCATTCGCGATCATGATCGGCTTGGCGAGAGCCGCGCCGCCGAAGCGGTGGTTGAGCGCGCCCTTGACCGCCTGCCCGTCGAGGCTGAACTGCCCGACGCCGCCGTGCTCCGCCAGCCCCTCGGCGGCGAGAACCATCCAGTTCTTCTCCTGCGTGCTGGTGGTGGTCCGCTCGGCCCGCGCCGCCTCGACCGCCGCGCCCGCCCGCGGAATAGCGTCCCGCGGCGCCTGGTCGGCTGGAAGATTGGCTTCGGCGAGCAGCGCGAGCACGGCGGCAGCGTCGCGCAGGCGCGAGCCGTAGTCGGGACGCGACACCCCCTGGTCGCGCTCGGCGTCGAGCGCGGTCAGCGACGCGGCGAAGGTCTTGCCGGCGCGGGCCCGGTCGCCGAGCATCGCAAGGCCGGCCCCGAGCTGAGCCTTGGCGAGCGGGGTCGAGAAGGCGTCGAGCTTGGCGTCTGAGAGATAACGCAGATCGCCGATCACCGGCCGCCCGTTGCGGGCGAGGACATAGAGCGCGTAGGCGAGCGCCTGGGCGTTGTCCTTGTTCGGCTCGGGCGCGTTGACGACGGTGTTGCGCAGCCGGTCGAGCGCCTGGTCGAACGCCTCTTGCGGCACGGCGAAATTGCGCTCGCGGGCGCGGGTGAGGAAGTCGGTGACAAAGGCGTCGAGCCAAGGGTCGTCGTCGCCGCTGTCCGCCGTCCACAGGCCGAAGGCGCCGTTCGCCCCCTGGCGGCTGAGCTCGCGCTCGATCGCCTGGCGAATCCTGCCGTCGAGGTCGGGATCGACGCCGAGGTTCTCGAGCGAGGCGAGCCGGTTGGCGTAGAGAAGCGGCATGGCGCGGCTAACCGTCTGCTCCGAGCAGCCGTACGGATAGCGGTCGAGCGCCTCGAGCAGCGCCGGCGCGTCGAGCGCGCCGAAAGGGGAAACGGAAATGGCGATCGAACCGGTCCCCGGAATGAAGTCGGCGAGGAGATCGCCCGAGATCGTCTGCGTCCCGCCGCCGGGCAGCGTCGTCACCGTCCGACGGTAGACGTCGGGCGCACCGGACAGGATGCCGAGTTTGAAATGCTGGATCTCGTCCGTGTTCGGGCCCGAGAGCCTCAGGTCGAACCCAGCGGTCCCGACGCCCGCGGCGGTGATCGGCATTGCGATCGAGAGGCGCTGATGCGCGTCGAGCCGCACCGTTCGGCGGAGCGCGTCGGCGTCCGCCGTCAGTGGCCCGTGGATGTCGAGGTCGAGCGTGTAATCGCCCGCGTCGCCCTCGACATTGTCGATGTCGACATGCATCTGCGATCTGTCGCCTACGTCGAGGAAGCGCGGCAGGGTGGCCGCGACGACGATCGGATCGCGCACGACGACGTCCTTCTCGGCCGAGCCGACCTTGTCCTTCGACCAGGCGACCGCGGCGAGCCGCACCGAGCCGTTGAAAGCGGGCAGGTCGAAGGTCACCGTCGCCTTGCCGCCGTCGTCGAGCTTCACCACGCCGGAGAAGAGCGCGAGCGGCGGCTGGGTCGGCAGATTGCCTTCGAGATTGCCGCCCGTGTCGCCGCCGGTGTGGATGGCGCCAACCTCGCCCTGCATGCCGTCGATCAGCATGCCCCACAGGTCGCGGATCTCGACCGGAAGCTTGCGCTGGCCGAAGAAATAGGCGCCGGGGTCCGGGGTCTTGAAGCCGGTCAGGTTGAGGATGCCGATGTCGACCGCCGACACCGTCACCCGCGCCTCCTCGCCCGGCGCGAGGCCCGAGACCTTGATCGGCAGCGTCATCGGCTCGCGGGGCTTCACCAGCGACGGCGCGTCGAGCGCGACGGTAAGCTTGCGCGAATCTCCGGCGATCCCGAACCAGGCGAGGCCGATCGCCCGGCCGGGCATGCGCCGCGCCGGCGCATCGAGCGGCCGGTGGGTCAGCGCCACCGCGTAGGCGCCCGGGCCCCAGTCGGCGCCGACGGTGAACGGCACGACGTTGTCGCCGGCGACGAGGTCGACGTCGATGAAGCGCTCGACTACGTCGCCGACGAGCGCAATCGTCGCCTTGCCGGCTGAAGGCGAATTGATCCTGAGCTTCGCCTCGTCGCCGGGGGCGTAGTTCGTCTTGTTCAGCGTCACCACGACGTTGTCTGGCGTGTCGGCGCTTGCCGTGCCCGACCAGCCGACGGCGAACGTGAAACTCGTCTGCTCGCCGTCGAGCGTTTTGACCTCGAGCCGGTGCGCGCCCCAGCCGACCGGCGCGGAGAATTTTACCGGCGCGCCGGCGCCGATATCGATCGTTCCGCTGGCGACCCGCCTCGACGACTTGACCGGCTCGAAGCTCCAGCGGCCCTCGGTGTTGAACCACTGGTAGTCGTTGGTCACCCGATAGAGCGACCATTCGGCTCCCTTGCGGGCGACGCGCGCGCCATCAGGGCCGACGGCGATCGCCTCGAAGGCCGCGACGTCGCCGGCGCTCAGTGAATCGTCGAAGTCCTTCTTGACCCCGACCATCACGCCCTTCGCTCGCACCGGAAGCGTCGCGGTGCGCTCGACCGTGCGACCACCGGGCTCCGCGACGTCGACGATCAGCTTCGCCTCGAGCGGCCGGGTTGCGGGCGCCTCCGGCAGGTCGACCGACAGGTCCACATGACCCTGCGAGTCGGTCTGCGCCTTATCGGTGAACTGGTTCTGGACGGCAGTGAACTCGTCGTCGGCGAGGCCCGCGACATAGCCGGGAAAGCCGGCGAGGGCGGCGTCCTCGACCGCCTGAAGGCGGATCGCGCCGGTGACGTCGAGCCCGCTCGCGGGCGCGCCGTAGAGAAAGCGCGCGTCGAGCGTGAGCTCGACCGGCTCGCCCGGATCGATGAAGGGTTTGGCGGGATGAAGCGTGAAATCAAGCCGCTCGGGAATATAGTCTTCGAGCAGGAACTGGATCTCGCCGATCGGGTCGCCCTTCGGGTCGGCATAGGCCTCGATCGTCCATTTTCCGGGGGCGGAGCCGGCGAGGAGCGGAATGGAGAAGGCGCGTCCGCCTACGCCCTCATCGGCCAGGGTCGCGCGCTTGTACTCGACGCCGTCCGGCCGCTTGACCACGAGCGTCAGAGGCAGGCCTGGCTTGGCTACGCCTTTGGCGTCGCGCAAGAGCGCGGTCGCGAACACCGTTTCGCCCGAGCGGTAGACGCCGCGCTCGGTGTAGAGGAACGCGTCGAGTCCGGCGGGCGCGTCGCGGCCGCCGACGCCGCGGTCGGTGAGGTCGAAGGCGTTTTGCGCGAGGTTGAGGAAATTGTAATCGTCGCGGAGGGTCGCAACCAGAAGCCCCGGCGCCGAGCCGCCCTTTCCGCGCGACAGGCCCGGGTCGAAATCAACTCTTCCGTTCGGGCCGGTCGTCTTCGTCGCGAGCACTTCGTTGTTGCGCGCAACGAGCTTGAGCTCGACGCCGGCGAGCGGTCCGGCGGAATCGAGCGATTGGACGAGCGCGTGCATGCCGTCGTCGCCGGACATCGCGGTCAGGCCGAGGTCGGAGACGACCATCCACTGTGTCGCGAGCTGCTCGGGTTCCGCCTGCTCCGAATCGGCGGCCTTCTCTTTCCACGGGCGCGCGGTGACTAGATAGACCCCGGGCTTCAGCGGCCCGACCGCCTTGAGGACGGGAAATTCCGTCACCACGTCCTTGTTGAGCTCGCTGGCTACATCCATCGAGCCGCTCCAGACCTTGACGCCGTCCGTGTTCTCGATGTCTTCGGCGCGCGACGAGTCGATGGGTTTGAGGAAATCGTCACGGCTGACGGTCGCGATGAGGTTGCGGTCGCCGATGCGGTAGACGTCGACCGCGACCTTCGCCGTGTTGACGGTGACGAGGGGCGCGCCCTCCTGCCCCTGCCGCGGCAGCACATAGGCTTTGCCGGCGAAATGCGCCTGCGCCGACCGGTCGCGCACGTAGACCTCATAGTCGGCCGACTTCAGCAGGGATTCGCCGACCGCCGAAGGCAGGCCCTGGCGCAGTACGACCGCGTAGCGTTCGCCGTGCTTGAGGCCCTCGACGCAGATCTGCTGGTCCTCCGCCGAGATCGCCGTGTTCGAAGCGCCCGACACGGCGACATAGGGGGCGAAGTCGCTCTTGCGCGCGAGCTCATCGGAGAAATTGAAGCAGACGCGCGGCGCGCTCAATTCATTGTCGACCTTGTAGTCGAGGATGCGGAAGCCGTGCTCCTCGCGCATGGCCTCGTAGGTCTTGCGCACGTCGATGTCGTCGCGGCGATCGAGCGAGGCCTTCAAAGCGTCGAGCGCGCCACGCCAGGCTTCATGCCGTGCGAGCAGATCGCCGAGCATGGCGAGCGCCAAGGCCTGCGCGTCGGGCGCAGCGGCATGCTGGTAGGCTGCGTAGGCCGCTGTCGCGCCCTGGGTGACGAGCTCGTAGCGGCCATCCGCCTTGGCGTCATCGGCCTTGACCGCGACGCCGGCGTAGGCAAGCCAGCTCGCCGGGTCTTTTGGCGCAGTCGCGACGGCGGCGGCTGCGAGCTTCTGCGCGGTGTCGAACTTCCCTGCCGCCACGGCGGCTGCGACGGCTCTGCGCAGATCCTCCGGCGTCCTGCCCGCGACCTGCGGCCCGATCTTTGACGCTTCGATCCGCAGCGTCTCGGCCAGGCGCACGGCGTCGCTCGCCATGTCCTCGCGCGCGAAGGGTTTTGCGTCCGCGGCGATCGCGGCGCCGGCCGCCGCGAGCATGACAAGGAAAGCGATCGAGCGCAGCAGCCGACGCATGGTTTACTCCCAACTGTCGCCGCCAGGGTCCAGCGAAGCGACTGCGACCCACCGCCCTGTAGCGCCGCATCGCTTCGCCTTCGCGGTGACAACTCTGGTCTAGCACGGACGGCGGATTGTCAGCCAGACTCGGACATGGATCGCGAGCACCGACCGCACTCTTTCAGCTTCGAGGGTCAGAACCCCATCGGCATGCTTACGCGGGGGATCGCTTTGCGCAGGGTCTGATGAAGCCGCGCGTCCACGCCGGGAGGACAGATCAATGAGGCGACAGATAGGATTCGAACTTCGGAAACGCTCAACTAGTAGTGCCCAGCTGTCGGCCCGACCTTGCCTCTAAACACGCTGTAGCTGACCGCCGTGTAGACGAGCATGAGCGGGAAGACGAACAGACCCTCGCCCCAGAACATGAAGGCCAAACTCGAATGCGGCGCCGCGGCGTCCTCGATGGTGATCGAGAACGGAATCATGTACGGCCAAAAGGAGATTGCGAGCGTGCCGAACGCCGCGGCAAAAATAAGTACGACCATATAGTACGGCGGCCCATCGCGACGCTGGCGAACGCTAACAGCAAGCACCATTGCCGCAACAATGCCAATGGCGGGAAAGACGAAGAGATAAGGCCGTTCGAGCCATCGGTTCATGATTCGAAGATTTTCGACCAGGGCATAGGCGAAGACCACGATCAGGAACACCAGCAGGCCGATCGACAGAGAGGGGATCAGGCGGTAGGCCGTGTCGCGGACCTCGTCTGCGCATTTGCGCACCAGCCAGCAGGCGCCGAGCAGGGTGTAACCGAGACAGAGGCCGACGCCGCAAAGCACCGAGAACGGACTGAGCCAGCCGAAATCGCCGCCGGCATACTGCCCGTTCGAAATGGGCAGACCTTCGACAAGGGCGCCGACCATCAGGCCCTGAATGAAAGCCGCGACAAGGGAGCCTCCGGCAAAGCTTGCGTCCCAGATCCACCGCAGGCGTTCCGTCTTGTTGCGGAATTCGAAGGCCACGCCGCGCAGGATCAAACCGGCGAGCATGACGAGAAGCGCCAGATAGAAGGCAGAGAACAGTGTCGCATAGACCGGGGGAAAGGCGCCCCAAAGCACGACGCCGGCTACCACCAGCCAGGTTTCGTTACCGTCCCACAAAGGCGCGACTGCGGCCTGCATCTCGAGCCGACGCAATTCGCTGGTCGTGAAGCCAAACAGGATGCCGACGCCAAGATCGAACCCGTCGAGCAGGACGTAGAACAATATGCTGATGGCCAGGACGCCGACCCAGAACATCGCCACGGCTATTCTCCTTCCCGAACATGAAGCGGGGCGGGCTCATCGACCACCGACATCGGACGATTGGGCACCGCCTCGGGATGCGCCCGAACCAGGCTGCCCGCCGGTCCGGCGCGCAAGAGCCGGTAAATGTAGACAACGCCGAAGGAAAAAATGAAGGTGTAGACTGAGCAAAAGACAATGAGCGAGGCCGTCGCCGCGCGCGCCGTCAGGAAGGGCGTCATCGAGTCTGCTGTCCGCAGCACGCCATAGACCGTCCAGGGCTGACGCCCGACCTCGGCTGTGAACCAGCCGGTCAATATGGCGATGAACGGCAGAGGGAAGCTCAGAAATGTCGCCCACAGCAGCAGGCGGTTCTGTTCGATGCGTCCTTTGACGCTCAGATACGATCCGACCCAGGCGACCAACAGCATGAGGAGACCGCAGCCGACCATGATTCGAAAAGTGAAGAAGGGAATGATCATCGGCGGCCGATCCTGCCGCGGGATACTGTCCATTCCGACCTCACCAGCGGTCAGGCTGTCGGAGTCGATCAGGCTGCCCCAAGGCGGAGGAAGCGTGATCGCAAAGAGGTTTCGCTGGTTCTGCTCGTCCGGCCAGGCGAGCAGCACCTCCGAGGCAGGCTTCTGATCATGCCATCGCGCCTCGATCGCGGCCATCTTCGACGGCTGGTGATGAACCACATATTCCCCATTCAAGTGCCCGAAAAAGAGCTGGACGGGCACGAGCACCGCAGCGAGACCGAGACCCATGCGCAGCATGATGCGCGCTTCGGCGTGGAATCTCCTGCCCAGAAGGTACCAGGCCCCCGTCGCCGCGACGCAGAAGGCGCCGGTGATGTAAGAAGCGAGCAGCATATGGGGGAAACGCACCCATAAAACCGGACTGAAGACGATCTGGGACCAGTCTGTGGGGACGAATTCGCCGTTTTCGATCGCATAACCGACGGGCGCCTGCATCCAGCTGTTGTTGGCCATGATCCAGAACGCCGAGAGCGTGGTGCCCAGCGCCACCATCGCGGTCGAAAAAAGGTAGAACCACGGCGCAACACGAGGGCGCCCAAAGAGAAGAATCCCAAAAAAACTGGCCTCGAGGAAAAAGGCTGTAAAGGTTTCGTAGGAAAGCAGCACCCCTTGGATTGGCCCGGACATTCGCGCCAGCACGTCCCAGTTCGTGCCGAACTGGAACGCCATCACGATCCCCGACACCACACCGAGCCCGAACGCCACGCCGAAGATTTTCAGCCAGAATTCGAACACCACCCGATACGCCGGACGACCCGTCGCAAGGTGCAAAGCCTCAAGAAGCGTCAGCCACGCGGCGAGGCCGATCGTGAACGATGGGAAGATGATGTGAAACGAGATGGTGAAGGCGAACTGAAGCCGCGACAAAAGAAGAGCGGTGGCGTCCATCGAAGCGCTCCTTCAATACGTCCCAGAGCTTTGCCGTCGCCCGATAGCGAAATCAGATCGGTGTTCAGCGCGGACGGCGAGATGACCCATCAGATGGGTCTCGGCAACGACGGCGAACGCCGCTACTGCCTTGTGTCGGACACGAGTCTTTTCCCTCGCGCCGTCACGAACGTTCATCTGCTGCCTCTTTCGGGTTGAGGCGCCGCTCGCGTAGACTGTTGCTGCACTCGGGCATTAAAGCGCGTCTTCGCGGCGCGCGGATGGCGGAAACAGCAGGTTTAGACCGGAACGATGTCTGGCCGATTCTTTGGAAACTGCGCGATGAGAGAGGAATCGATGTTCAGCGTCTCGGCAACCATGTCTATCGGGCTGTGCGCCAGCCAGTCGGACAGCGATACCTCCTCAAACCGGTCCGCTCTGAAGACTTCCATGTAGACAAGATCGGTATCCCCGATATTCTCGATATAGTGACCAAGCGCCTTTTTAACGTAACCGATATCGCCGGGATGGAAGTTTGCGGTCATTGCCGCCGGCCCGGTGTTGAAAACGGTCACACGTCCCTCGCCCTTGATCCAGTAACTCCATTCGTCGGCATTGGGATGCCAATGCATGTCTCGCAGGCCGCCCGGTTTGATCGTGACCACCGTTGCGGCTATCGTTTTCGAAACAAGGAAGTTGGTGCTGTCCGCGAGCCGTACCGACCCGCTCTTCGTCTCGGCCAGCGGCTTGAAGTCGGCCCGCCTGAACACGAAGGAATTTGGCGGCTTGCCTGCGGCCGCCGCAATCTGCGCTTCGACCGTCGCCAGCGGCGGCGCCGGGATATTGCTTTGGTAGATCCACTTGTTATGCGTCGGTATATTCTTGAACGCGTCGACGGGCAGCCCAAAATTCTTGGCGAGCACGCTTGGCGGAGTGTGAGCGAGCCAGTCGGTCACCAGCAATGTATTGAATTCCGAGGACTCGCCATTATCGAAGGCGAGCACAAACTCAGCGCCGTCGGGATCTAAGCCCTGTAATGAATGAGGGAGGCCAGCTGGAAAATACCACAGATCGCCTTCCTTCAGATCGGCGACTTCTGGACGTCCATTCAGGTCGAGAACGGTCACGCGGCAGTTGCCGTAAGTCATGACCGCCCACTCGGCTTGCTGGTGCCAATGAAGCTCTCGAACGCCACCCGGGCCGAGCCGCATGTTGACGCCTGCGATCGTCGACGAAATTTTGAAGTCGTCCTGGGTAATCTGCCGCGCCCAACCGCCGTTTTGGATCCGCTTGGGAGCAAGATTGAATGAAGCCCAAAACTGCGGCATGCCGTTGACGTCGGTCGCCGGCGGGTTGAGGAAAGCGGGCTCGTTGCCTGCAAGACCCGGATCCTGAGGCCCCGGGTCAGTTAGCGCCTTCGGGTTGGTGACGTTGATCGCGCCCTCGGGGGGCTCGTCGGGGTTGCCGAAGGTGGCGGCGCGGGCCGAAGCAGCCGACAAGGCGCCCGCGGCGGCTGTTGCGAGGATATTGCGTCTCGACAGCATTGCTTTTGCTCCAATGGAATTGTTTGTCGGTTGCTCCCGGCGGCGCCACCAAAAAATTCGTCGTGAGTATTGGACGTCGAGGTCGAAGTCGATCAATCTTCCGCCGGCGCGATCACGCAGCGCCCTGGCTGGCCATCGGCCTCACCACGACCGGGATCGACTTTGCGGACGGCGTTTTGCTTTTCTTGTCGTGGTGACTCAGCGGCAAAAGGCCGTTCGTCTCGGGATAATAGGAGGCGATCGAACCTCGTGGAATGTTGTACGGCCGCGCCTTGAATCCGCTCGCCTTGCGGCGCACATCGCCGCCCCCCGTCACCGATTCGAGTTCGACGAGCGCATCAGGCTCGATCCCGCGGTCCGCCATGTCGTCCTTGTTCATGAAGACGACCATTCTGCCGCCAAAGACGCCGCGGTAACGATCATCGAGGCCGTAGATCGTCGTATTGTATTGGTCGTGACTGCGGATCGTCGCAAGTTGCAGGGCCGCGGGATCTTGAACCTCCGGGTCTTCCGCGACGCCGGCGCAAACGAGGAAGTTCGCGCGTCCGGTCGCCGTGTTCCATTCCCGGTTTTGCGCGCCATTGTAGAGGTGGAAGCCGCCGGGGACGCGTATGCGGGCGTTGAAGTCAGCGAACAGCTTGGGGTACACCGCCTCGATCTTGTCGCGGATCAGGTCGTAATTGCCCTCGAGGGCGTCCCACTCGATCCCGCTTCCCGGCAGGGTGGCCCGAGCCATGCCGCAGACAATCGACACTTCGGATTTGAGATCGGGGCTCGGCGGCGCAACGAGACCGCCGGACGCATGCACCATCGACATGCTGTCTTCCACCGTCACGCTTTGACGGCCTGTCGCCTGCATATCGACGTCGCTTCTGGCGAGGCAGGGCAGGATCAGCGCTTCGCGGCCGTGGACGATGTGGCCGCGGTTGAGTTTGGTGTTGATCCCCACGGTCAGCTTCAACCGCCGCATCGCCTCTTGCACGATCGGCGTGTCGGGGACCGCGGCGACGAAGTTCCCGCCGAGACCAATGAACACCTCGGACCGGCCATCGAGGATCGCTTGAACCGTATCCACCACCGCCCGCCCATGCTGCTGAGGCGGCTTGAAGCCGAAGACCTTTTCGATCTGGCTGAGCAGTTCCGCACTCGGCGTTTCGGTGATCCCGACAGTCCGGTCGCCCTGCACGTTGGAGTGGCCGCGGACGGAACAGACGCCGGCGCCGGGCCGGCCAATGTTGCCGCGCAGCATGAGGAGATTGGCGATCTGCTGGACGTTCTCCGTGCCGCAGCGGTGCTGGGTTATGCCCATGCCGTAGCAGACGATGACGGACTTCGCCTGCAAATAGATGCGCGCCACGCGTTCGATCTGGGCCCGCGGCAAGCCCGAGACGCGTAAGATGTCGTCCCACGAGGTGCGGCGGAGATCTTCGCTCAGCGCTTCGAATCCGAACGTGTGCTGCTCGATGAAGGGAAGATCCAGGACCGGCTCTCCCCCTGAGCGAACGGCCGCGTCGTGCGCATCGAGAATGAGCTTCATCACGCCTTTCAGCGCCGCGACATCGCCGCCGACCCCGACCTGGCAATATTCGCTGGCGATCCGGGTCGAGCTGAAGGTCGCCATCTCGATTGGATCTTGCGGCGCTGCGAAGCGCTCGAGCGCGCGCTCGCGCAAGGGGTTCATGGCGACGATCGGAACGCCGCGCCTCGACGCCGCACGCAGCGGGGTCATCATCCGCGGGCTGTTGGTGCCCGGATTCTGGCCGATCACAAAGATCGCGTCTGTCTTGTCGAAATCTTCCAGCACGACCGTCGCCTTGCCGATGCCGATGCTTTCCGGCAGTCCAACGCTGGTCGCCTCGTGGCACATGTTGGAACAGTCGGGAAAGTTGTTCGTGCCGAAGCGCCTGACGAAGATCTGGTAGAGAAACGCGGCTTCGTTCGAAGTGCGGCCCGACGTGTAGAAGTCCGCCCTGTCGGGGCTCTCCAGCGCCCGGAGCTGGGCGCCGATCATGGCGAAGGCGTCGGCCCAGCCGATCGGCTCGTAGCGATCGGTCGCGCCGTTGTAGCGCATCGGCTCCGTCAGGCGGCCCTGCTCCTCCAGCCAGTAATCGCTTTGCCGCTCCAAGTCGCTGACCGTGTGGGCCGCGAAGAACTCCCGTGTCACCTTTCGCTTGGTGAGTTCGAAGGAGACGGCTTTCGCGCCATTCTCGCAAAACTCGAAGGAACTGGTATGCCTCGGGTCCGGCCAAGCACATCCCGGGCAGTCGAAGCCGTCCGGCTGGTTCATCCTCAACAACGCTTCCGAGCCTTTCAGCACAACGCTCTGCTCACGGAGCGCTTGCGCAACGGCGTGTAGCGCGCCCCAGCCACCGGCAGGGCTCTCATAAGGCTCGAACAGGGGGCCTGCCTGCGGCTCACGAACCTGAACGCCTGGCGTGCGAGAAGAAGGCGACTGAGGTTGGTCTGACATTCGGAGATAACTCCTAGCAACCTTTGCAGATGCTGTTGTCGATGCGGTTGTTCTGCTGCTCTATGTAACGATCGAACGGCGTTTCAGCCGAAGACTGCGGTACGCCAGGGCGCGCGACAGTTGCGCCGCTCGACGTGAGATAATCCCTATCGAGAAGATGCCCTGGCGTGGGACTGCCGAGTTCGGGGGCTACGTACCCGCTGTCGCTTTGGCCATCGGCCGCAACGGCCGCCATCGGCGCGATAAAGATGATGACGATGAGCAACAGTTTCACCATCGTATCCTCCTGCGTCTTCCAGCCGCTGGCGCTAAGGCAGAGCGGTGTTAACGGAGAGCCGCTTGGGCCATGCGCTCGGGCTGCTGTCTCTCCTGGATCCAGAACGTGTGCGGAATCGAAGCGTGAACCTGACGAAGCCCGTGACCTATCGAAAACAGTCGCCCGCCGGTTGAAACTGCTAGCGTGTTCTCGGCGCAAGGGAACGCCGTCGCATTCACGTGTCTGCTCTGCGCGGACCCGGACGCCGGACGATGTCTTCGATATCGGAGCGGCGGATGCCGATATCGCACAGCTCATGATCGGAGAAGCGAGACAATTCACGCACCGCCTCTCGATCCCGGAGCCAGGCGCTGATCTTCTCCGAGATCATCCTGAGGGTGGTCATTTCAACTCCTTTTCCAGCGCCCCGAGGCGCCTGCTTGACCGCAAAACATTCGAGACCGGCGCGCACGGCGGCCGCGCGGCGTGCTCGGCAAAGGTCTCCGCGAAGGCCCGTTCGAGGAGGCTCTCATCGCCCGTGTTCCAGAACTCATAGGAGGCGCGAACGGCCTTCGCTCTCGCATCCTCTCGGACGCTGTCGGCGGAAAGCGCCGGCGCATGAGGCAGGAATTTATTCGGCATGCCACTGCTCCCAACCAAGGTCATTCGTCTGCAGCATTGCGTGGTCGAGCATGTCGCCCTCCATCAACGGTGTTCGGTCCGTCTAAGCCGCCAGCTGAACAGGCGGGGCCATGAATTCCGGGCCCACAGCGTCGACGATCGTCTCCGAAAGGATCCGATCGATTTCGGCCATGGCGGAGGAGTCGATATGCCACCCGGCGAGGCCCGCGATCGGGTCGAGTTGGTCCGGTCGCCGCGCGCCCCAAAGCGCGATCATCGAGTCCTGGCGATCGAGAACCCAGCGCAAGGCAAGATGGATGACGCGCCTCCCGTAATTGGCTTGGGCGAACTGGTCGAGCCTCTCAACCGCCCGCAGATATTGCCCAAAACGCGGGACCTGGAATTTGGGGTCTATCTTTCGCAGGTCGTCCCCGGCGAACTGGGTCTGCGGCGTCATACGGCCGGAGAGCAGACCCCGGCACAATGAACCGTAGGCGAGCGTGACAATGTTCCTATCCCGGCAATAGGGGAGGACGTCACCTTCGATTGCGCGCTCGAATAGGTTGTACGGCGACTGAACTGTCTGCACGGGCGCAACCTTGCGAAAGGCTTCGATCTGCGCAGGGCTGAAATTGCTGACGCCGACGACCCTGATCTTGCCGGCGCGCTGCAAGTCCGCCATCGCCGCAGCGGTTTCCTCGATCGGCACGTTCGGATCGGGCCAATGCACTTGATAGATGTCGATGACATCGGTGCGCAGACGTCTCAGCGAGTCCTCGACCTCTTTACGCATACGCGCCTTGCTCCCGTCGCGGAACGGCTGGCCGTCCTTCCAGTCGAGGCCGACCTTGGTCGCCACCATCACCCGCTTGCGACGGCCGCCCTCGGCCAGCGCCTTGCCAACGATTTCCTCGGACCGACCGAAGCCATAAGCGGGCGCCGTATCAATCAGCGTGACGCCGCGATCGACAGCCTCGTGAATGACGCCGATCGCCGCCGTTTCATCCGTTCCGCCCCACATCCATCCGCCGATCGCCCATGTGCCGAGCGCGATGCGGGAAAGTTTCAAGGGCGCGGTGAGATATTCCAACCCGGCGTTGTCAGGCTTGATCTCTGAATTCATGCCATTCCCTCTGAGGCGTGCGCCGACGTCGGTTCTCGACCGCAGTCCGCCCAAGCGCGCTCCAGTCCATCGGACCGGAAGTGCGAGCCGTCTCCGTCATCGTCCTTCCTTCGCCACCTCGAAGATCGGTCGTGACGGTGTTTGTGAGTTTAAAGCCCGCCGCGGCGACCCCGCTACTCCCCTTAGGTTCTCGCAGAAGGCACGTTGGTCTGTTGCGAACGACCTTAGGTTTGAAGGCGTCAAACCAAGGTTTGCAATTGGGTTTTGCAGCGTTGCGTATGCACCCACGACGTCGCCGCGCCGATTGCTGAAGGTGAGGTTCACAGCGCTCGCGTCACGACAATTCCATCCGCGTTTCGCTCGCGCGGTTTCAATCGTTTGAACTGCGAACCAAGTGGAACTGGGGTCGAACGCCATCTCTACAGCCGAGGCCGACTGGACGCCGATCGTGATCCTCGCGAAACTCGTAATCGCTCACGTGGACATTGTAGCCAACATACAGCAAGCAACGGGCCTCGCCGCTGGCAGTCGAGGCAGCCGCGCGCGGGCCCAAAGCCAGGCGTCGGTCAGCAGGAACAATTCATGCAGACGCTTGCGGCGTGACTCTCGCCGACCGACGCAGCTCCAGGGCTTCAGCCGCCCTGACGAGGTCTGCCAAGGATCGCACGCCCATCTTCTTCATAATGTGACCTCGATGGATCTTGACCGTGATCTCGCTCAGCCCGAGTTCTCCCGCCACCTGTTTGTTCATGAGCCCTGCCGTTACGAGCGCCATGATCTCCCGCTCGCGCGGCGTGAGCGACTCGAACAATCCGCGTAGTTCGGCAAGCGACTTGTTGCTATCACGTCGTTTGCGGTCCCGTTCGATCGCATGCGCAACGGCATCGATCATGTCCTGATCGCGGAAGGGCTTGGTGAGGAAATCGACCGCGCCTCCTTTCATAGCCCTGACGGACATGGGAATGTCTCCATGGCCGGTGATCATGATGATCGGGACGTGGATGTTTGCTTCGGCCAGCTGGGTCTGGAAGTCGAGGCCGCTCACTCCTGGCAGTCTGATGTCGAGTACAAGGCAGCACGGCGCATCCGGAAACTTTTGCCGCATCAATTCCGCTACCGACGCGAACAATCTTGGCTCAAGGTCGACCGAGCGAAATAAGCGGCCCAGCGCCTCGCGAACTGAGGGATCGTCATCGACGATGAGGACGATGGGCGCCTCAGGGAGCGCATCAATCTGTTTGGATGGCCTTGGCTGCATCACGAGAACTCCCTCTTAGGCGAAGGCCGGGCCAACTCGCCACGGCGCGACCCCTCCGTTCCGGGAGCCGACAGGCCTCCGCCTTGTCTCTTGAACCATAAAGCTGCAAATTGTTGGCGCGACCCCTATCTGGTCGGGATCGCTCGCCCGAACGACAGTGAACTCCGCGCAAGACCTCGCGGCAACGGCTCGGCTGAGTCGCCGCCGCACTCGCTCGGGCTGTTCGTTCAACCTCGGCCGATTTCACCCTCAGCGATCCCGATCCATCTATCCGCGCACCGCCAAGTTCCATCATCGCTTCGATAACTTCCATGAGCTTTCCGATAACAACGATCATACGAAGGGTTGGCTTCAAGAAACGAAAGGATCGCGCGTCTCTACCAAAACAGGGTGGCGCAATTGTGCGGCAGCTTACGTTGAGTTGCGATAGGGGGTCACGAACCTCGACTTGTTTCAAGCAAAGCAGGCTTCGGGACGTCATGCAACCGTGACGAGTTGGATTGCCTGCTAAAGCAGAATTTCGCCGAAGGCGCCTCCTCCTGGTCGGCGCCTATCACGCCAACGAAGTAGACCCCTCGCACCCCCTTGCGCGGCCGTTGGAGCGAATTCGCAATGCTGGGGCGTGTATCCAGGAGATCGCTCAAGCGTCTCGGCGCTCAACGACGTGAGACGGCTCATCGCGGACGCGTTGCGGACCGACCGGGCAATGTGCGACCGCCCCCTCCCCCGTTCCGCTAACGCTTCACAGGGAGGATATAGCGCCGCCGAGACGCGCGCGCCGCGTGTCGCTTGTCGGCTCGGCCATCCCGCCACGAGCGGTGGGCTTTTCCTCCCTTCGGGTGCGGCGTAAAGCTGGCTTTGCCACCCGTGCTACCCCGCAACGCGGCGACCAAAACGCCATGGTTCAAGTGACAGACGAGCTTTGCCAGGAGCGCTTTCGGTTAATCGGACGCGAGCGGCGCGGGCGGACGGTTTCGCCGGAACCCGCAACTCACCTACGTTAGAACATATAAAGAACAAACTGCCATTCATGTCAACCGTTATTTTTGGAGGCGGGAGGCTGGTGCGGGTCTTTCCGCCCGGTTCCGAACCGGCCGCGTCGCGGGATGGCCCCATCAATGCCATAGCCTTCCCGGCGGCCCTATGGTCAACTACCGAAATAGGCGATGGCCTGAAATCGCCCCCGCCCTAGCCAATCGCCTGCGCGCGCCCTACATTGCCCCATGCGGAGCTGGGTGGCCCGTCAGGACAACATTCCTCGGGGCCGTACGATCCCTATGGGAGCTGTCCCTGCCCTTGCCCGTGGGCTTTGGCACACGGCGCCCACCTACTTACGTAGGCGCCCGGGATCACCGTCCAACGGCCGTCTCGGCTCCGCGCCCGATAGGCTATGGATTGGCGCAAAGCCTTGAGTTCGAATGACGCCGATCCGAAAGCGCTTCTCCGCCGACAGGCGCTCGCGCGGCGGAAGGGACTCGCCCCGGAGGCGAGAGCGCGCCTCGCCGAGCGGCTGATGCAGGAAGGCCTGCATCTGGCGCGGCTCTGGCGGCCTTGCGTGGTTTCCGCCTTCCACCCAATTCGCGAGGAACCCGACGTGCTCGCCCTGCTGGGCGCCCTGGCGTCGAAGGGCTATGCGACTTCGTTGCCGGTAGTGGTCGGCCGGGGGGCTCCTTTGACCTTTCGCCTCTGGCGACCTGGCGAGCCGACGCTTCCGGGCCGAATGAAAATACCGGAGCCGCTCGAACTCGGCGCCTGCCGTCGAGCCCGATCTCCTGTTCGTGCCGCTCGCGTGCTTCGATCGGCGAGGCCATCGCATCGGGTACGGCGCGGGCTACTACGATCGCAGCCTGGCCCGGCTGAGATCGATCAAGAGAATTCATGCGGTCGGGGTCGCTTACGGGGTTTGCGAAGTCGTGGCGGCGCCTTATGAGGCGCATGACCAGGTTCTGGATGTCGTCGTGACGGAGCACGAGACCATTTTCGTCAGCGAGCGCTGAATGCGCCTCCTTTTCATCGGCGACGTCGTCGGGCGCTCCGGTCGGGCGGCTGTCATCGAGCAGGTTCCACGTCTGCGCGCCCGCTGGAGCCTCGACTTTGTCATTGTCAACGGCGAGAACGCGGCCGGCGGGTTCGGTCTCACCGAGGCGATTTTCGAAGAGTTTCTTGAGGCGGGCGTCGACGCGGTGACGCTCGGCAATCACGCGTTCGACCAGCGCGAAGCGCTCGTCTTCATCGAGCGGCAGCCGAGGCTGATCCGGCCCGCCAATTACCCCTCCGGCACGCCGGGACGCGGCTCCGCCATCATCGAGAATTCGGAAGGCGCGCGCGTCCTGATCGTCAACCTGCTCGGCCGCATCTTCATGGACGCGCTCGACGATCCGTTCGCCGCGCTCGACCGGGAGCTCGCGACACATCTGTCGGGCAATGGGCGCCGCGCCGTCGTCATCGACGTGCACGCCGAGGCGAGCAGCGAGAAATGGGCGCTCGGCCACTTCGCCGACGGACGGGCGAGCCTCGTCGTCGGCACCCACACGCATGTGCCGAGCGCCGACCATCGCATTCTCTCCGGCGGCACCGGATTCGTCACCGACGTCGGCATGACCGGCGACTATGATTCGGTCATCGGCATGGAGAAGGATGAGCCTTTGAGACGCTTCACCCGCCGCATTCCCTCCGGCCGCTTCGAACCGGCGCTGGGGCCGGCGACGCTCTGCGGCGTGGCGGCCGATATCAACTCCCAGGGATTGACGAAAGCCATCGCGCCAGTGCGGATCGGCGGCCTTCTCAGCGCCGCCGCGCCGGACTTCTGGGGTTGAGGCGCCGATGACCCCTCCGACCATCGTCTATGATCTCGACGGCACGCTCGCCGACACGGCCGGCGACCTGATGGGGGCGTTGAACGCCGTCCTGATCCACGAAGGCCTGCCTCCGCTGCCGGTCGAAAACGCCCGTTCGATGCTGGGCGCGGGCGGGCGCGCGCTGCTTGCCCGAGGCTTCGCGGCGTCGGGACGGGAGCTTGAGCCGCTCAAGCTCGAGGCTCTGTTTGGCGATTTTCTGGCCCACTACAACGCCCACATCGCGGATGAGACGCAGCTCTACCCCGGCGTAGAGGCGGCGCTCGGCGCCTTTGCGCGCGCCGGCTGGCGCCAGGCCATCTGCACCAACAAGATGGAGGGCTCGGCGAAACTCCTGATGGAGACGCTCGGCGTCGCCGACCAATTCGCCTTCATCTGCGGCCAGGACACGTTCGGTGTCGGCAAGCCCGATCCGAAGCCTCTCATCGGCACGATCGCAGCGGCCGGCGGGGTCGGCGACCGTGCGATCGTGGTCGGCAACTCGGTCACCGACATCAAGACCGCCCGCGCCGCCGGCCTGCCCGTGATCTGCGTGGACTTCGGTTACACCGACGTGCCCGTGACCGAACTCGGCCCGGACAGGGTGATCTCGCACTTCGACGAGCTGGAGGGCGCCTGCGCGGCGCTGCTCAGAGCTTGAGCGGGCGCAAGTCGGCGCTTACTTTGCCCGGCGTTGCGGGAAATTGGGAAACTGCGGGGCGCGGCAGGTCAACCGATGAAGATCGCAGGCTTCAAACTCTACCATGCCCCCGCCACAAGGAGCGTCCGGGTCAAGTGGGCGCTGCATGAGGTGGTCGGCGACGCATTCGAGGTCGAAAAGATCCTCCTCTATGAGGCCGCGCAGTACAGCGCCGAGTTCACCTCGCTCAATCCCAACCATTGCGTTCCCGTGCTCGAGATCCGCTGGGACGACGGCCAAAGCCAGGTGATGATCGAGAGCGCCGCGATGGTCGCGTTCCTCGCCGACGCCTATCCGGAGAAGGGCCTCGCGCCCCCTCCCGGGGCCTCGCGGGAGCGCGCGGATTATCTTCAGATGATCCAGTTCGGAGCGACCTCGATGGACATGATGCTCCTGCAGGTGCGCATGCACGAGCACATGCTGCCGCAGTCGGAACGCGACCCCCGGATGGTCATGCGCTATCGAAAGAAATTCCTCGAGGAGGTCGAGCCGCAACTCGCCACCCGGCTCGATGCGACGCCGTATATCTGCGGAGATACGTTCACCGCCGCGGACTGCATCGTCGGCTACAATGTGTCCTGGGCGAGAGGTTACGGGCTTTGCCAGGGCGAAACGTTCCGGCGCTATCTGAAGACGCTGAGGACGCGCTCAGCTTTCGCCGCCGCTTTCGCGGATGCGCGCGAATTCTCTCCGGTCATCCCGGAGGGCGCGCCCATCATGTCGAAGTTCACGGGATAGGCGTCACGACGGGCAAAGGCGGCGGGCGCTCAGTCCTTGCCGCGGTTGTAGCCGCGCTCGTTGAGCGCGGCCGATGCGGTCAGCGACCGCGTCCACAGACGCGCGCGCTCGACGTAGCTGCCGCCCTCGGTCTGCAGGACGATCCGCTGCCGCCCTCGGTCTGAAGGACGATCCGCGCGCCCGCGCTGGTGCGCGGCGGCGCCATGTCGCACGGTGCTCTCGCACTTCGTCGCCTGCCCCGAGCCCATGCCCGCCTGCGCCGCGCGCTTGTAGCTGCGCGCGTTGAGCGGCGGACGCGGTCAGCGACCGCGTCTACAGGGGCGCTCAGTCCTTCGCGCGCTCGACGTAGCTGCCGTCCTCGGTCTGCAGGACGATTCGCGTGCCCGTGCTGATGTGGGGCGGCACCATGACGCGCGCGCCGTTCGAGAGCTTGGCCGGCTTGTAGGACGACGATGCGGTCTGCCCCTTCATCGCCGGCTCCGTCTCGAGCACCTCCAGGGTGACCCGGGGCGGCAGCTGGATCGCGACTGGCGTCTCGTTGAAGATCGACAGGATGACCTTCATGCCTTCCTGCAGCCACTGCGCCTGATCGCCTATGACCTCGGCCGGGGCCGTAAGCTGGTCGAACGTGTCGGCATTCATGAAATGGTATCCGTCGCCGTCCGCGTAGAGGAAATCGTAATTCTTGTCCTCGACGAAGGCGCGCTCCACCTGCTCGGTCGTCTTGAAACGGTCCGTCACCTTGACGCCGTCGGACAGGCGGCGCATGTCGATCTGGGTCGTCGGCGTGCCCTTGCCTGGATGGAAGCTCTCGGCGGAAAGAACGACGCAAAGCTGACCGTCCTCTCGCTCGATGATGTTGCCCTTGCGAATCGCGCTTGCGATAACTCTCACGTCTTTTTCCTCGAAATCTCGCGTGCGCGCCTTTTGCGCGAGGGACCGCTTATTTTCAAGCGGCGGATGCGCGATCGAAAAGCGCTATATAAAGATTCTGGCGACGAAGGCCAGCGGGGACGGCCGGAGTCCGGCAGCCGCGCGCCATAACCTTCGAAAGACGGCGTCCTTCCGGACGCCCTATGGAGCGCGGCTGACGCGGCAAGCGGCCGCGTCTACAATCGTGCTGACGCGTTCTCAATCGTGTCAGGAGCCTTGTTGTCCCGTGAGTTTGCCCGCCTCCCCGCCATTCTGGGGCCGAGATCGCCACGCCGGCCACCGCTGGCGACTGCTGACGCGGATGCGCATTGCGGGCTTCGTGCGCCGATGGTTCGACGCGAACGGCTTCGTGGAAGTCGACACCGCCGCCCTCCAGGCTTCGCCGGGCAACGAGACTCATCTGCACGGGTTCCGTACGACGCTGGTCCGGCCGGACGGCTCGACGAGCGATGCCTGGCTGCATACCTCGCCCGAATTCGCGATGAAAAAGCTACTGGCCGCCGGCGAGACGAAAATCTTTTCCCTGACTCACGTGTTTCGCAACCGCGAGCGCACCGCGGTGCATGCGCCGGAATTCACGATGCTTGAATGGTACCGGGCCGGAGCGCCGCTCGCGCGGCTGATGGAAGATTGCGCCGCGCTCCTCGCGCTCGCCGCCCATGTGGCCGGCGCCAAAGCCTTCGCGTTCCGCGGGCGGGAGGCGAACCCGTTCGAGCCGCCTGAGCGAGTGACGGTGCGCGAGGCGTTCCGACGCCATGCGGGAATCGATCTCTACGAAAGCCTGCCAGCCGGAAGGGAGCCCGACGCTGCGGTTCTCGCCTGTCAGGCGCGAAAGGCCGGCGTCCGTGTCGCGGTCGACGACACATGGTCGGACATTTTCAGCCGTCTCCTCAGCGAACAGGTTGAGCCGAGGCTAGGAGCGGGACGGGCGACAATTCTTGGCGACTATCCGGCGAGCGAAGCTGCGCTTGCGCAGGTGAACCCGGAAGACAGGCGCGTGGCCGAGCGGTTCGAGGTCTATTGCTGCGGCGTGGAGCTCGCAAACGCCTTCCATGAACTCGCCGACGCGCGCGAGCAGCGACGGCGGTTCGAAGCCGACATGGCCGAGCAGGCGCGCATCTACGGAACGTCCAGCCCGATCGACGAGGATTTCCTCGAGGCGCTGAGCCTGATGCCCGACGCATGCGGGGCGGCGCTGGGGTTCGACCGCCTCGTGATGCTGGCGACCGGCGCGGAGCGGGTCGAGGCCGTGCAGTGGACCCCCGTCTTCGACCCCGAGGCGCCTGCATGAACCAGCAGCCGGCGCTCATGCCCAAGGCACGCGAAGCGCTCGCGAGCGTCTACGGCTTCTCCGCCTTCCGTCCCGGTCAAGAGGAGGTCCTGGCGGCCGTGCTCAACGGAAAGGACGTGCTCGCCGTGATGCCGACCGGCAGCGGAAAATCGCTTTGCTTTCAGCTTCCGCCGATTATCCGCGAAGGCCTGACACTGGTCGTCTCGCCCCTGATCGCGCTGATGCGCGACCAGGTCGCCCAACTCCGGGAGCTCGGCGTCGAGGCGGGAAGCCTTAATTCGTCCACTGAAGCAGAGGAGCGCCGCCGGATTTCTCAGGCGGTCCGCGAGCGGAAGCTCCGCCTGCTGTACATCGCGCCCGAGAGGCTACTGCGCGACGACGTAAGCGCTTACCTGCGGAACGCCTCGATCGATTGCGTCGCGGTCGACGAGGCCCATTGCGTGTCGCAGTGGGGGCATGACTTCCGGCCCGAATATCTGCGGCTGCGCAGCGCCATCGACGCGCTCGGCGGCCTGCAGACGGTCGCGGTGACGGCCACCGCCGACGCGCCGACCCGGGCGGAAATCGCTTCGAAACTCTTCGTTCGCCCGCCGCAGGTGTTCGTTCGCTCATTCGACCGGCCCAATCTCTTTCTCGCCATGCGGCCGAAAACCAATGCGACGCGCCAGCTCGTCGAGCGGCTCGACGCCCATCGCGGGGAAAGCGGCATCATTTATTGCGCCTCACGCCGCCGCGCCGAAGAGCTCGCCAAGGAGCTGAGCCGCCGCGGCCGGCGGGCGCTGCCCTATCACGCCGGGCTCGATCATTCGGTGCGCGCCGCCAATCACGACGCGTTCCTGCGCGAGGACGGCTGCATCGTCTGCGCGACCATCGCCTTCGGCATGGGCATCGACAAGCCGGACGTGCGCTTCGTCTTTCACGCCGACATGCCCTCGTCGATCGAGGCCTATTACCAGGAAATCGGCCGGGCTGGGCGGGACGGGCTGCCGGCGGACGCCTTCACCCTGTACAGCGCCGGCGACGTCGAATTGCGCCGTCGGCAGATTCTGGAGAGCGGCGCTCCGGACGAGCGCAAGCGGGTCGAGATGGAGAAGCTCGACGACCTCGTGGCCCTGTGCGAGACGGCGCGCTGCCGCCGCCAGACGCTGCTGGGCATGTTCGGCGAAGAATCCGGCGCCTGCGGCCATTGCGACGTCTGCAAGGGCGCGGTCCGGCTGATCGACGGGCGGATCGAGGCGCAGAAGGCGCTGTCGGCGGTCCTGCGCACGTCCGGGCGGTTTTTCTTCGGCCACCTCGCCAACATTTTGGCAGGCAAGCCCAGCGAGGCGGTCGAGCGGCACGGCCACGACCAGCTGAAAACCTTCGGCGTGGGCAAGGATCGGAGCCCGGCCGACTGGCGAGGCGTCCTGCGCCAGCTGCAGTCGGCGAAACTGATCGTGCGTGACGGGGATGACCGCGACCGCCTGATCGTCACGGAGGAGGGGTGGCGCGTGCTGCGGGGCGAGGCGCCCTTCGCCCTGCGCGAGGACGTGGTCGGCGCCAGGACGCGGGCGAGACGATCGGCCCTGCCGCCTCAGGAGGCGGACGCTGCCTTGCTCGCGGCGTTGAAGGGCCTTCGCGGCGCGATCGCGGCCGCGCAAAAACAGCCGGCCTACGTCATCTTCCCCGACCGGACGCTGCTCGAAATGGTGAAAGCACGCCCGGAGACGCTCGACGGCCTCGGCGGCGTGCACGGCGTCGGAGCGGTCAAGCTGCAGAAATACGGGGCCGCGTTTATCGCCGTCATCAGGGACCACCGGCGGGGCAATCCAAATGCCTGAGCTGCCGGAGGTCGAGACTGTCCGGCGCGGGCTCGAGCCGGCGATGGTCGGAGCGCGGATCGAAAAGGCCGAGGTGCGGCGGAAGGACATCCGGTTTCCGTTTCCGCCCCGCTTCGGCCAGCGCCTGACGGGCCGGCGGATCGACGCGGTGGGGCGCCGGGCGAAATATCTCCTGTTCCGGCTCGACGACGGCGAGACGCTGATCGCCCATCTGGGCATGTCGGGCTCGTTCCGCGTCGAGGCCGCCGAGACGACGACGCCGGGCGCGTTCCATCATCAACGCTCCAAGGACCCGAAGCACGACCATGTCGTGCTGCATCTCGACAATGGCAAAGTCGTCACCTTCAACGATCCGCGGCGCTTCGGCTTCATGGATATCGTCGCGAGCGAGGCTCTGGAGACCCATCCCCGCCTGACCGCGCTCGGCGAAGAGCCGCTCACGGCGGAATTCGACGCCAAACGCCTGGCGAACCTGTTTGCAGGCCGGCGCGCGCCGCTGAAAAGCGCTTTGCTCGACCAGAGGAAAATCGCCGGCCTCGGCAATATCTACGTTTGCGAGGCCCTGTTTCGCGCCCGGCTGTCGCCGCTGCGGCCCGCGGCTGACCTGGCGAACGCGGCCAAAAATCCGACCCGGGCGGCCCATGCGCTCATCAAGGCGATCCGCGCCGTGCTCGAGGAGGCGATCGAGGCCGGGGGATCGACCTTGCGCGACCATCGGCAGGCCGACGGCGAGCTCGGCTACTTCCAGCACGGGTTCGCGGTCTATGACCGGGAGGGCGCCGCCTGCCCGCGGCCGGGCTGCCGGGGAACCGTCAGCCGGCTGGCGCAGTCGGGCCGGTCGACGTTCTATTGCCCGGAATGCCAGAAGTAGCGGCTCATCGAGGCCCCGCTGACGAGCAGAAAGCCCTTCCCATGAGACGCGCCCGTGAAGACGCGCCGCGGCCCCGCGCTCTTCGCGACGGGCGCGGGGCGCGGGCGCCGAGCCTCGGCGCGCCTCAGCTGCGCGGTTCGCCGGCCGGCGGCTCGGCTTGCGTATGCGGCTCGGAGGGGCGCTGGCGCCGCTCGGCCATGAACTGGTCGAACTCGCCGCGGTCCTTGGCGAAGCGCAGCCGCTCCAAAAATTCCTTGAACTCGCGCTGCTCGTCTTCGAGGCGCTTTAGCGTCTCCGACCGATAGTCGTCGAAGGCGCGGTTGCCGCTCGAGGCCGGACCGAACCAGTCGCTGCGGCTTCTGACCCGATCCATCCTGCCGCGCATGCGCTCCATTTTTTCCTGCATCCGGCCCATCTTGCGCTCCCAGCGGTCCCTGCCGTGTTCCCAGTTCATCATCGGTCCATCCCCTGCGTACATTGCACGACCCCAACAGCCGAACCTTCCTCGCGCGATCAGGAAGCCGAGGAGCAAGAGTCCAAGCGGCCACCACCAGATGAACGCCAGGATCGTCAGAAAGAGAGGCATGATTGCGCTCCGATTGTGAATGTAATGAACATTTACATCACCAGCGGCCGTTGTCAAGCCCTGTCACGTCTCAAATCCACCAGGTGGAGGCGCCGAGGCGAAGGGCCTTACAAAAGTCGGGAAGGCTTTCGCCTGCCTGCCCGCGAAACCGAACCGCGGTCGCAGCGCCGATGGCCTTGTCCAGCCGGCTGAGCCCTGGCCTGCATTGACGCCGATAGCCGGCGCCGACGTCATGCACTGGCCTGCGCGCCCGCGCGACACACTGCGGCACATTATGGTTAACGACTTTCGACGCATCTTCTCGTAAGCCAGTAAGGAGCTGATTCGCCCCTTCCTCCGAAGGGACGGTCGGCGAGAAACGGAGAGGCGTCGCCGCCGCGCTTTCGAGGAGGCCGGTCTTTGCCGAGGTTCAGCGCAGGAGGGCGCGCCGCGATCGAGCGCAGCGGCAGGGTCGCTTCGCCGCCCGCGCTACTGGTCGTCCTTCTGTCCCCTGGGAACACCCCCGCCGCAGAGGCGCTGCGGGGGCTCCAGTCATCGTCTTCGTCCCCGCCGGACACGGTAGCGATGGAGTCCAACGTTCATACATTCGCAGTTGTGTTGGCGGTGCTCCTCGCGGCGCTTGTGGTTGTTGTGCATCTCGCCGCAAGGCGGAGGTGGTCGAGCCGAGCAAAGCGGCTCGAGGCGGAAGTCGCCGGCGCCCAGGCAAAACTGAACCGGGCGGCGCTCGCCATGCAGGACGACCGGAGCATCCTCATTTCCTGGGACCGGCCCGACGCCGAGCCGATCATCGAAGGCGACCTCGCCTTCGTCACAGACGAGGCGGATGCGCCGCGCATCCTTGATTACGCCTCCTGGATCGCGGATCCCGCCGCCGCTCGCGTGCGCGAAGCGTCGGAACGGCTCCTCGATCATGGTGAAGCGTTCTCACTATCAGCCGTCAGTAAGGGCGGGCGCCACGTCGAAATCAGCGGCCGGCCGATGTCGGGAAATGCCGTCATCCGGGTTCGGGACGCGTCGAAGGACCGCTTGGAGCTCGCGGCGATGGGCGAAAAGGCGGCGCGCGTCGAGGAGGCCTCGCTTGCGCTTCGATCGGCGCTCGACTCGGCCGCAATACTGGCCTGGGCGCGCGATGCCGAAGGACGCATCGTCTGGTGCAACGCACCCTTCGCCAGGGCAGTCGAGGCGCCGACCGAACAGGCGGCCGTCGACAACAGGATCGAGCTGTTCGACGCGTCGCTGAGGCGGGACGCCGCAGATGCGATCCGCGATAAGGGAGTCTGGAAGCGCCGCGCGAGCGCCGTCGTCAACGCCGAGCGACGGACTTTCGAGGTCGTTGAGGTCGGCACGGCCTCCGGTTCGACCGGCATCGCAAAAGACGTGACCGAAATTGCGGCGTTGCAAGCCCAGATGGAACGCAATGAGGACAACTATTCGCGCATGATCGATCGATTGTCGACGGCGGTCGCCGTCTTCGACAAGTCGAAGCGTCTCACCTTCTACAATGCGGCCTTTCGGCAGATGTGGTCGCTCGAGCCTCAATTCCTCGACCAGGGGCCGACCGACGGCGAGCTCCTCGATCGTCTGCGCGCCATGCGCCAATTGCCGGAGCAGGCGAACTTCCGCGAATGGAAGGCGCAACTGATGAGCGCATATCAAGCGGCGGAGCCGAGCGAGACCGTGTGGCATCTTCCTGACGGACGCGCTTTGCGCGTCGTCACCAGCCCCAATCCGCAAGGCGGCGTCACCTATCTTTACGACGACGCAACGCTGAGTTTCGCGCTGGCCTCGAAGGTCAACGCCCTGACTCATGTGCAAGGCGAGACGCTCGACGCCTTGAGGGAAGGCGTGGTGGTGTTCGGCGCCAACGGCCGATTGAAGCTGTTCAATCCCGTCTTCGCAGAGATGTGGCGCGTCGACCCGCTCAAGCTGCGCGGGCACCCGCATATCGAGGAGATCGCGGACGGCTGCCGGCGGCTTTGCCTCGATCCCGCCGAGTGGGACGGACTGCGGGACATGGTTGTAGGCCTCAACGAGCATCGCGAAAGCCGTTCGGCCAGGATCGCCCGCAAGGACGGCCTCACCCTCGACTGTACAGCTTTGCCGCTTCCAGACGGGGCTACGCTTATGACCTCCCTCGACGTGACGGCGAGCGCCGATATCGAGCGAGCGCTGACAGAGCGCAACCAGGCGCTCATGGCGGCGGAAAAGCTGCGCAATGATTTCGTCAACCACGTATCCTATGAGCTACGCACGCCGCTGACCAATATTATCGGCTTCACCCAGTTGCTCGCTGCCGGCGGCGTCGGCCCACTCAACGCCAAACAGGTTGAATATGCCGGCTTCATCACCAATTCATCGCATGCCTTGCTCGCCATCATTGACGACATTCTCGATCTGGCCACTATCGACGCCGGCGCGCTGGAACTGCGTCTCGAGGCGGTCGAGGTCGCCGAAGCGATGAAGGCGGCGGCGGCGGGCGTGCAGGACCGCCTGAACGAGGCGGCGATCGAAATGCGTATGGTGATGACCGACGGCGTCGGGACGTTCACGGCCGATGGCCGGCGGGTCCGACAGGTTCTCTTCAATCTCCTTTCCAACGCGATCAACTATTCCGAGCCGGGGCAGACGGTGACGCTCGCGGCAATGCGCCGCGGGGCTGAGATCGTGTTCAAGGTCGCCGATCGCGGACGCGGCATCCCTGCGGAAATGATCGACCGGGTGTTTAATCGGTTTGAGACTTTGACCAACGGGTCGCGCCACCGCGGACCGGGCCTCGGCCTTTCGATCGTTAAGGCAATGGTCGAGCTGCACAAAGGGCGGGTGCTGATCGACACGGCGCCGAACGAAGGCACGACCGTCACATGCATCTTCCCGATCGATCCTGCTGCGGCCGCGGCCGGCGCAGAAGAATTGCTGGGACGCGCGGCGCAGTCGAAGCCGCAATCGTCCCGATAGTCGGCGATGTCCAACAGCGACCAAAGAGCGCCGAAGGTCTGGCTGCAGAAGGCGCCCGACGAATCGGCCATGCTGAGCTTCGCCGCCGCGCAGGCCGCGTGGCTTAAGCCCGGCGACTTCATCGCCGTTTCAGGTGAGCTCGGCGCGGGCAAGACGGTGTTCGCCCGGGGTTTGATTCGCGCCCTCGTCGAGGCGCCTGACCTGGAGATCCCGAGTCCGACGTTCACTTTGATGCAGGTTTACGATGCGCCGATTGGCCCGGTTGTTCACGCCGATTTCTATCGGCTGCGGGGCCTGGTTGAACTTGAAAACATCGGCTGGGAAGAGGCTATCCGCGACGCCATCGTCGTCGTCGAATGGCCTGACCGAGTCCCCTCCGCGCTGCCGACGGATCGGATCGACATCGAGATTCGATTTGACCCCTTGTACGGACCGGATTCGCGCTCGCTGGAACTGCGCGGTTTCGGGGCGATGGAAAAACGACTCGCTCGGGCGCTCGGCATCGGAGCGCTTCTAACCCGCGCCGGCTGGAGCGACGCCCGACGCGACTTCCTGCAGGGCGATGCCTCGACCCGAGCGTACGAACGGCTGACGAAGGACGACGGGAGGACCGCCATCCTGATGATTTCTGCGCCGCGTCCCGACGGGCCAATCCTGCGCTACGGTAAGTCGTATGCGGCGATCGCCAAGCTTTCGCCGGACATCCGGGCCTACATCGCAATGACTGAGGGCCTGCGCGGTTTGGGCTATTCGGCCCCCGAATTGATCGCCAGCAGCGTCGAAGAGGGGCTGGCGCTCGTAGAAGATCTCGGCAAGACGACCGTGGTCGAGGGTGGAGTCCCGAATGGCGTCCGCTACGCCGAAGCGGTCGCGCTCCTCGTGGACTTGCATGGCCGCGATTTGCCCGACAGTCTTCCGGCGGGCGACGACCTCTACCGGATGCCGACTTACGACGTTGAGGCGATGCTCGTCGAGGTCGAACTCGTGATCGACTGGTATGCCCCGGCGGTCGCGAGGGTCGCCGTGCCTTCGGGCGCCCGGATGCAGTTTCTCGCTATCTGGCGCGAACTGCTCCAGCCGATGCTCGCCGGTCCCACGACCTGGACGATGCGCGACTACCATTCGCCGAACCTGCACTGGCTGCCCCAACGCGAAGGCATCGCCCAAATCGGCCTCATTGACTTTCAGGACGCCGTCATCGGTCCCCCAGCCTACGATCTTGCTTCGCTTCTGCAGGATGCCCGAGTCGACATTCCCGCTGACCTCGAGATGCGTCTGGTGGGGCTCTACGTGCGGCGCCGCTCGGCCGTCGACAGCGGGTTCGACGTCCAGAGCTTCGCCGCCGCCTACGCGGCGATGGGCGCCCAGCGCACGACGAAGATCCTCGGTCTTTTCGCCCGTCTCGACAAGCGAGACGGCAAGCCCCAATACTTGCGCCACCTACGGCGAATCGAAGGCTATCTCGCGAAGAACCTCTCGCATCCGTTGCTCAGGCCGCTGACCCTCTGGTATCAGAATTACCTGCCGCGGGCGTTGGTGCAACCGCGCGACGCTCCTGATTTCTGACTTGCGCGCGGGAATGATCGACGATGGACGAGACGATTCCGAAAACCGCCATGGTGTTCGCCGCCGGTCTCGGGAAGCGCATGCGTCCGATCACCGATACCATCCCCAAGCCGCTGGTGAAGGTCGCAGGCAGAGCATTGATCGATCATTGCCTCGACCGACTCGAGTCGAACGGGGTAGAACGGGCGATCGTCAACGTCCACCGGCACGCCGATCAGATCGAGGCGCATCTGGCGCAGCGCAAATCGCCGAAGATTGTCATTTCCGACGAGCGCGCGATGCTCCTCGACCAGGGGGGCGGCATCAAGCGTGCGCTGGCGGCGATCGGGCCCGATCCTTTTCTCCTATGCAATACGGACTCTTTTTGGATCGAAGGTCCCCGCTCGAACATCGCTCGCCTGGCGCGCACGTTTGATCCAGGCAGCATGGACATTCTGCTCTTGGTCGCAGCGAGCGCGGGCGCAGTCGGCGTCGATTGGCCCGGAGATTTCACCATGACTCACGAGGGTCGACTGTCGCCTCGCGAGGGCGGTCAGGTGGCGCCCTTTGTCTACACCGGCATCGGCATCATCAAGCCTCAGCTTTTTGAAAAAGAACGGGCGGACGTCTTCCGTCTCGCGCCGTTCTTTCATTCGGCGGCGGCCAAAGGCCGTCTCTTTGGCTTGCGGCTCGACGGCCTGTGGCTCCATGTCGGACGACCGGAGAGCATCGTCGAAGCGGAAATCGCAATCGCTCGGTCCGTCGCCTAGGCCGACTTTGCTTTAGCCTGAGGCAAGGTCGGACATGCAAGACTTCGCCGTCCGACTCTCCAGGATCGAGGCGAGGTTTGCTCAGATGAACCCGAAAGGCATCCTGCGGATTGCGAGCTTGCGCATGCTCTCGGCCGCGGCTCTGGCGACCGCGGCGGCGGCGTTATGCGGTTGCCAGACTTTTGGCGACGTGACGGGCTCGATCCCCGCTGCGCCAGCTGCAGCGAGCGACGGGGTGCTTCGCGCCTACGCCCAGACCTGCCAGCGCCGTTACGAGGCGAATCCCGGGGAGAAATCGGCCTCGATCGCTTACGCGCGCGCCCTGCGTGCGCTGACTCGCTACAAGGAAGCCGAGGCGGTCATGCAGACCGCAGCAATAAAAGCTCCGAAAGACGAAGACGTACTCGGCGAATATGGCAAGGCGCTCGCCGACGCCGGCGAGCTCTTACAGGCCAAGGACGTGTTGACACGCGCCTACGCGCCCGACAACCCGAGATGGGACATCATGTCGGTCCAGGGTGCAGTCGCCGACCAGTTGGGAGATCACGCGACCGCGATGCAGTTCTATCGCGACGCCTTAAGAATCGCGCCGGGAGAGCCAGGGGTTCTGACCAACATGGGCCTTTCCCTCGCCCTATCCAGGCAATTGCCGGAAGCCGAGCGCACGTTGCGCCAAGCGGTGGCGAGCCCGAAAGCCGACGCCCGGATGCGGGGCGACCTCGCGCTCGTGCTTGCTCTCGAGGGAAAATTCGCCGAGGCCGAACAGGTGAGCGTGACGGACCTCCCGTCCGAGGCGGCGCGCGCCAACGCGGAAGCGATCAGGCGAATGCTCGCGGCAAGCAATTCGCGGCGAGAGGTCATCAAGCCTGCAAAGACGGAGAGCGGCGCGAACGGCGACGGGTAAGCCTCAATCGTCGCGATCGTTGATCGACGACGTCGGCTGCGGATCGACGCTGGGGCCGGCGCCCGGCGGCAGAACCGGGGGAGCCGGGTTGTCATCGGCGACGGGCGGCGGCAGCGCGCCGTCGGGCCCTTCGCTCGGTCCGGTCAACGACATCGGAGCGAGGGCGACCGCGCGGCTTTCGTGGCCGCCGCCGACGCGGGCGACATCGAGAGGCTCCTCGATCTCCGGCGCCGGGGGCAGTCCGTCAGGCGCAGCCGGCGGCGGCAGCAGGCCAGGTTCAGGCTTCGGTTTGCAAATGCGGCGCGGGCCGGTGTCAGTCGCCCCGTGGTTGGCCAGATCGAGGTGGATATGGTTGTAGTGGAAGACGTCCGCGCCCGGGCCTAGCACGGTGGTGAAATATCGGCAGGCCCCCGCGTGGGCCTCATGCAGGAAGGCCGCTTCCTGCGTGCCGGTTTTTTTCCAGTCGCGCACGAATTCGAGCGCGCGCCCGTCGGCGAGCGTGAATCCTGCGACGTCGACGGCGTTGCCGAAGGCGTGTTCGGAGAGCCGCTCGCCGGCCATGTTGTCGATCGAGCGGCAGCTGTAGGCGCCGAACACGTTGAGCGTCGCGACTTTCTGCCCGAAGCGAGCCTCAGCGTCCGGCTGGACGATGTCTTTGAGCCAGGCCTCGAGCGCAGGAATCATCGGACAATCGATGGTGAGCACCTTGTCGACCGCGACCGCCCCGTCGACGAGGGCCGAGACCTTCAGGGGACGGGTCATGCCGCAGATGCCCGGACCGTCGATCTCCGGGGCGGCGACGATGAGGTTTGAAAGGGAGACGAGTTTTCGGGCGAAGCAGGCGTTCTCCGCCTGGGCGCGCCAGACCGGCCGTTCCGGACGGCCGAAAAAGCCGCAGCCCGCCAGGGCAAGAGCTGGGACCACCGCCAGGAAGGATGGCAGAACGCGACGCGCCATCGCGGCAAACTGCTACGATTGTTTTAAGAATCGCTGAACCAAGGGCGGCAGGCAGCTCCCCCGCCTGCCATCGAGCCGCCGCACTTTGCCCCCAAGAGGCGCGGGGGCAGAATCAGGTCGCGGCGGGAGAATCGGATCGTTGGGTTGTTGTGCGGGGACATGGGCCATGACGGCCGCGTTTGCGCTGTTGCTTGCGGCAGCGCCGGCAAGCGCGCATCCCCACGTCTGGGTGACGGTCAGGAGCCAGATCGCGTTCACGCCAGACGGTAAGGTTTCGGCCGTGGTGCACGACTGGGTCTTCGACGAGATGTACTCGTCGTTCGCGACCCAGGGGCTCGCCAAACCGGGGGAACTCGTGACGCGCGCCGAATTCGGGCCGCTCGCTCGGGAAAACGCAGGCGGTCTCGCGGATATCGGCTACTTCACGACGTTGAAGATCGCCGGCAAGACGGTCGACTTCGGCTCGGTCACCGATTACTGGATGCAGGAGCGGCCCGACCATCTCGTCGCGTTCCACGTGACCCTGCCGCTCAAGAACCCGACTCGTGTCGTCAGATTCATGACCTTGCGGGTTGCGGATCCGGAATATTTCATCGATTTCGAATTTGACGACAAGGACGCGGTGACTTTCGTGTCGCCGCCGAGCGGCTGCTCGGTCTCGATCACCAAGGCGAAGTCGCTCGACCCCGCCGACAAGACGAAGCTGACCGAGTCGTTCTTCACCAATCTCTCGCCCGGGACCAATTTCGGCTTCAAAATGGCGGGCAGCGCCATAATCGCGTGCCCATGACGAAGCCGTTCGCCAGATCCCTTTGCCTCGCTTTCGCCGCCCTCATCGCCGGCGCAGGGACCGGGCTGGCGCGGCCGTTCGCGGTGGGCGGCGGCGAAGGGGGCGGCGGGGCCGAAGGCGGGATCACCGGCTGGCTCCTGGCCGAGCAGTCCGAGCTTACCCACCTCATGGCGGCGAAGGTCCATTTGCTGCGTGGCGACCCGGGCGCCGCCTGGGGGCTCATCGGGCTCGGCCTCGCTTACGGCGTTTTCCATGCCGCCGGCCCGGGGCACGGCAAGGCGCTGATCGCCTCATACATGCTCGCCAACGAACGCTCGCTCCGGCGCGGGGCGGTCATGTCGCTGATGGCGGCGCTCCTGCAGGCGCTGGTCGCCGTCGCGCTGGTCGGCGCGGCCGGGTTGATCCTCAACGCCACCGCGTCCGAGATGAACCGGGCCGCCGACTCCCTGCAACTCGCGAGCGCGGCGGGGGTCGCGGCGATCGGCCTCTGGCTTTCCTGGCGCAAGGGCGGCGCCCTCATCCTCGCGCTCAGGCGCCGCTTCGAGCAGGCGCGCGCCGTCGCCTCGGCTCCCGCTTACGACGGCGTCGGCTGGCGCACGCCGGCGAGGAGCCTGTCCGCCGCGGCGTTCCGCGCTTCGCCGCCGGGAGCGGCCGGACTGACCGACGATTGTTGCGTCCTCCTCGACGCCTCGACGCTCCAGGGGCCGTTTTCCTGGCGCAGCGCGGCCTGGACGGTGATTGCGGCCGGCGTGCGGCCGTGCTCGGGAGCGATTCTCATCTTGGTGTTCGCGCTGACCCAGGGGCTGTTCGCAGCCGGGGTCGCCGCGACCTTCGCCATGGCGCTCGGCACGGCGGTTACGACCGGCGGACTCGCCTGGATGGCGGTGTTCGCCAAATCGGCGGCGATGCGCTTTGCGGCGGGCGAGGATTCGCGGGTCGCGCTGGTGGCGCGGTGCCTCGAATTCGCCGCGGCGCTGGCAGTGCTCGCGTTCGGCCTGCTGCTGATGTCCGGCGCGACCGGCGGAGCTTAAACCCCTTACGAGCGCTTTAGCGCCGGTTTAGCGGCGCGGCCTTTGTTTCTCAGAGGGTTGAGACCCCGTTTAGCGTCGGCCTGCCGGATAAAATACAATTCAGCGAAGTTGATATGTCTGGAAAGACGGGTGCGTCAAGTAATTCCGGCACGAAACGGCGGCTCTATCTGGAAGAGAACGTCGCCGCGGAATCGCTCCGGCTCAGCGAGGCGGAATTGCAGGCGCTCGACGAGGCGCTGAGGCCGGAAAGATTTCGGGCCCGGGCTATCCCGTGTGGATGATGGCGACGATCCCGCGCGCCGCTTGTGCTTTAAGCTCCCGCTACAGCCCCGCCGCCTTGCGTAGCGCTTCGTTGATCCGGGTCTGCCAGCCGGGGCCAGTGTTGCGGAAAAACTCCAATACGTCCACGTCAAGCCGCAGGTTGACGGCCTCCTTCGGGTTGGCGGACTTCGGCCTCCCCCGGCGAACGATCTTGTCGCCGTGGTAAAAGTCTGCCCGCTCGAACCACTCTCTGGTCAGGCGAGGAGCATCCTCGGGATCAACCCAATCGCTCTCGGTACTCGGCTTCTTCGTCTGCATGTCCGTACCTCATCGAAATGATCCGCCGGCTGTCGTCGCGCAGCGTCATAAAACACGACGAAGCGACCGTCCAACCATCCCGCCGTGATGTATCTTGGCTCGCCGTAATCGCGCCGCTCGTCGGGCGCCGTGAAGTGGTCGCCAGCGAGCACCTTGGCGGCGTCGGCGAAATCGAGCCCCCTGTGGGTCAGCGTGGCAGCCCGCTTCGCTTCATCCCAAGTGAGGCGCATATTATCGTATCCACAATAAATATGCCAGCGCGCATCCGAGCTCCCTGGATACCAGCGAACTCGATCCTAAACCCCAGCCGGCCGCCTCAAGTCCAGGGTCAGCGGGAATTCCGGATGGGGCGTCTCCGGCGGCGGCTCGTAGCCGCCGGGGGTGTGGCCGCGCGCCTCGAAGCGGGCGAGACGGCGCGCCTCCGCCTCGTTGCTGTTGACGGGAAAGGAGTCGTAGTTGCGCCCGCCGGGATGGGCGACATGGTAGACGCAGCCGCCGAGCGCCCGGCCCGACCATGTGTCGAAAATGTCGAACACCAGCGGCGCATGCACGGGCACGGTCGGATGCATCGCCATCGCCGGCTTCCAGGCCTTGTAGCGCACGGCGCCGACCGCGACGCCCTCGGTGGCCGTCGCGTGCAGCGGCGCCCGGCGCCGGTTGCAGGCGACGACATAGCGCTCCGGATCCGCCGTCGTCAGCTTGACCTGGAGTCGCTCGGTCGAGCTGTCGGCAATGCGGGCGGTGCCGCCGATGGCGCCGGTCTCGCCGAGCACGTGCCAGGGCTCGAGCGCCTGACGCAGCTCGAGCCGGGCCCCTTCGTATTCGACCTCGCCGCAGAACGGAAAGCGGAACTCCGCCTGCGCCTCGTACCAGTCGGAGCGGAAGGCGAATCCGTGCGCCTCGAGATCCGCGAGCACGTCGCAAAAATCCTCCCAGACGTACCAGGGCAGCATGAACCGGTCGTGCAGCGACGAGCCCCAGCGCGGCAGCGGCCCGTCGAGCGGCTCGCGCCACAGGCGGGCGAGGATCGCCCGAATCAGGAGCTGCTGAGCGAGGCTCATACGGGCGTCCGGCGGCATCTCGAAGCCGCGGAACTCGATGAGACCGAGCCGCCCGGTCGGGCCGTCGGGCGAATAGAGCTTGTCGATGCAGATCTCCGCCCGATGCGTGTTGCCGGTCACGTCGGTGAGGATGTTGCGCATCAGGCGGTCGACGAGCCAGGGCGGCGGCGCTTGGCCCCGGCCGGGCTTCGGGATCTGCGCCAGCGCGATCTCGAGCTCATACAGGCTGTCGTGCCGCGCCTCGTCGATCCGCGGCGCCTGGCTGGTCGGCCCGATGAACAGGCCGGAAAAGAAATAGCTGAGGCTCGGGCGCCTCAACCAATAGATGACCAGGCTCTTCAACAGGTCGGGACGGCGGAGGAAGGGACTGTCGAGCGGGGTCGCCCCGCCGACCACGACATGATTGCCGCCGCCGGTTCCCGAATGCTTGCCGTCGATCATGAACTTGTCGGCGCCGAGCCGCGCCCGCCTCGCCTCCTCGTAGATCGCCTCGGTCGTCGCCACGCATTCGCGCCAGCTCGAGGCAGGATGAATATTCACTTCGATCACGCCAGGGTCCGGCGCGACGCGGATCACGTTGAGGCGCGGATCGACCGGCGGGGCATACCCCTCGATCTGGACCGGCAGACCGATCTTCTCGGCCGCGGCTTCCGCCGCGGCGACGAGCTCGAGATAGTCCTCGAGCTTTTCCACCGGCGGCATGAAGACGCAGAGCCGCCCGTCGCGCGCTTCGACCGTCAGCGCGGTGCGGACCACGCCGTCGATGTCGCCGAGCGTCTGCTCGATCCGTTCCTGGCCCGGCCGCGCCGGCTCGTCCGCGGAGAAGGAAGCGACCTGCTGCGCATGCTCCCTCAGCGCCTCGCGCTCCGGCAAAGGCCCGCGCGGGACGGTCGGATCGGCCTCCATGACATACGGGAAAGACCCCGGGGGAACATGGGGAAGCGAGCCGAGCGGCAGGCGATAGCCGACCGGGCTGTCGCCGGGCGCTAGATAAAGGCCGCCGCGGCGGGTCTTCCATTTCTCGCTGCGCCAGCGCGCGCCCGCGGCCTGCGCCTGCCAGCGCTGAACCGGCAGCACATAGCCGGACGGTTCGGTCAGTCCGCGTGAGAAGACCCGCGCGATGCGCGCCCGCTCCTCCGGGTCCTCGAGCTTCGAGTTCTCCGGCGTCACGTTCTCGGGCAGATTGCCTTCCTTGACGATCCACTGCGCCGGATCCTCGTAGGCCGGCGCGATATAGGTCTTATCGAGGCCGAGCGCGCCGGCGATCGCGCCGAGCAACGCCTCGGCCTTCTCCTTGCCGACGCCCTTATCTTCGCTTTCCGTCGCAATCAGCGTCGGGTTGGTCCAGATCGGCTTGCCGTCGCGCCGCCAATAGAGCGAAAAGGTCCAGCGCGGCAGGGATTCGCCCGGATACCATTTCCCCTGCCCAAAATACAGAAACCCGCCCGGCGCGAAGCGGTCGCGCAGGCGCCGGATAAGCCGGTCGGCGAGCGCCCGCTTGCTCGGGCCGACGGCGTCGGTGTTCCATTCGCCCGATTCGAAATCGTCGATCGAAACGAAGGTCGGCTCGCCGCCCATGGTGAGGCGAACGTCGTCGGCGACGAGCGCCCGGTCGACCTCCTCCCCCAGCGCGTCTAGGGTCGTCCACGCCTCTTCCGAAAAGGGCTTGGTGATGCGCGGATGCTCCGAGACGCGGTCGACCCGCATCTCGAACGAGAATTCGACATTGGCGAAGCTCGCGATCCCCGAGATCGGCGCGGCGTTGCGATAGTGCGGAGTGGCGGCGAGTGGAATATGGCTCTCGCCGGCGAGCAGGCCGGAAGTCGGGTCGAGGCCGATCCAGCCGGCGCCGGGAAGATAGACTTCCGCCCAGGCGTGAAGATCGGTGAAATCGTGGTCCGTGCCCGGCGGCCCGTCGAGCGCGACCAGATCGGGCTTGAGCTGGATCAGATAGCCCGAGACGAAGCGGGCGGCCAGGCCGAGATGACGCAGGATCTGAACCAGGAGCCAGCTCGAATCGCGGCACGAGCCCGAGCGGCGCTCGAGCGTCTCCTCCGCGCCCTGCACCCCCGCCTCCATGCGAATGAGGTATTTGATCTCCTGGGAAAGGCGGCGATTGAGGTCGACCACGAAATCGACGGTGCGCTTCGGCGAGCGGTCGATCGCCTCGAGCCACGACCGCAGCCTCGGGCCGGCGGGTTCGGGTGTCCGGTAGATGACGAGGTCCGGCCGCAGGTCCTCGCCGTATTCGAACGGCCAGATCTCCGCGCTTTCCTCGACGAAGAAATCGAACGGATTGTAGATCGTCATGTCGGCGACGACGTCGGCCTCGATCCGCAGCTCGTTGACCAGCTCCGGGAAAACGTAGCGCGCGAGCCAGTTGCCGTACGGGTCCTGCTGGAAGTTCACGAAATGACTGGCGGGCGCCACCTTCAGGGAATGCGAAATCACCCGGGTCCGGCTGTGCGGGGCGGGCCTCAGTCGTATGATCTGGGGGCCGAGCGACACCGGCCGGTCATATTTGTAATGCGTCAGATGATGGATCGCGGCTCGGATCGACATGGGCCCCGTGGCGGTTTCGTGACGGACACTCGAGCCTTTCACAATTTGTTGCGCCGCACAATCATGAGCCGGCTTATCGTCGCTCTCGCCGAGCGCGGCGGACGCGGACGCGGACGGCCGCGTCTACGAGGCCTCGCCGGGCAAGCCGCAGGCTGCGAGCGTCTCCAGCATGTGCGGCGGGGCCGGCGCCTCGACCTCGATCGGCGGCTTTCCTTTCGTCAGCGGCACCACGACCTTGCGCGCCAGCAACTGCAGCGGGACGTCGGCGCGCGCGCCGTAGATTGCGTCGCCGAGGATCGGCCAGCCCTGCGAGGAGCAGTGGACCCGCAATTGATGGGTGCGGCCGGTCTGCGGCTCGAGTTCGAGCCAGGCGATCGGCGCGCCCCGCCAAAAACCCCTTCCCTTGACGAGCCAGAGCGTTCTCGCCGGCTGGCCCTCCGGATCGACCTTCATCCACCAACCCCGGGCTTCGTCGAGCCGGCCGAGGGGCAGGTCGATCGCGCCGGTCTCGCCCTCCAGCGAGCCGGCGACGATCGCCCAATAGGTTTTTGCGATCCGGCCTTGCTTGAACAAGAGCCCCAATTTCTCCAAAGCCTTGTGATGTCGTCCGAGCACGAGGCAACCGGCGGTGTCGCGGTCGAGCCGATGCGCGAGCGCCGGATTGCGCGGAAGCCCGAAACGAAGGGCGTCGAAATCGTCCTCGAGACTCGCCCCGCCCTTGGGCCCCCGATGAACGGCGACGCCCGCCGGCTTGTCGAGGACCAGGATCATTCCGTCGCGGTAAAGCAGCCGCGCTCTTGTTTCTTCGGGCGTCATGGCGACATAGGTAGGCCAGAGCGGCCCCGCCCGCATAGGGCGGCCGCGAAAGGATCATGATTTGAACGAAGACGCTGAGAAAAAACCGAAACCGGGCCTCATACGGCGCTGGTTCGGAGGCGGAGCGGCCGCGCCGGTCGAGGCCGAGGCGCCGGCGGCGCCCGAGCCCGAGCAAACGCTCGCCGCGGCCATCGAGCCGGAACTTCCGGCGCCCCCGGTCGAGCCGAACCGGATGCGACGCTGGTTCGGCGGCGGCGGGGCCGAGCCGGCCGAGGCCGAGGCGCCGGCTGCGCTCGAGCCGGCGCCCGTCGAAATCCTGGAGCCGGCTCTTGCCCCGCCGCCCGAACCGAAGCGGACCTGGTTTCAGCGGCTCAAAACCGGGCTGTCCCTTTCCTCCACCAGCATCGGCGGCGGCGTCTCCGACATTTTCACCAAGCGCAAGCTCGACGCGGACTCGCTCGACGACCTCGAGGACGTCCTGATCAAGGCCGATCTCGGCATCGGCGCGGCCACCAGAATCCGCGAGGCGATCGGGCGCGGGCGCTACGAGAAAGGCATCACCCCCGAGGCGGTCAAAACCGTGCTCGCGGCGGAAGTCGAGCGGACGCTCACTCCCGTTGCGCGTCCGCTCGTGCTCGACGAAAGCAAGCGTCCGTTCGTCATCCTGGTCGTCGGCGTCAACGGCTCCGGCAAGACGACGACAATCGGCAAGCTCGCGGCCAAGTTCAGAAGCGAGGGCAAGACGATCGTGCTCGCCGCCGGCGACACGTTCCGCGCCGCCGCCATCGAGCAGCTGCGGGTCTGGGCGCGCCGAACGGCGTCCGACCTCGTGGAGCGCGACCAGGGCGCCGACGCGGCGGGCCTCGCCTTCGACGCCTTGAACCGCGCGCGCGAGCTCGACGCCGACGTCGTGCTGATGGACACCGCCGGCCGGCTGCAGAACCGGGCGGAGCTCATGAGCGAGCTCGAAAAGATCATCCGCGTGATGAAGAAGGTCGATCCGGAAGCGCCGCACGCCGTGCTGCTCGTGCTCGACGCCACCGTCGGCCAGAACGCGCTCAACCAAGTTGAGATTTTCCGCCGGACCGCCGGGGTCACCGGCCTCGTGATGACGAAGCTCGACGGCACCGCCCGCGGCGGCATTCTCGTCGCCATCGCCGACAAGTTCGCCCTGCCGGTGCATTTCATCGGTGTCGGCGAGACCCTCGACGATCTCGAGCCGTTCGCGGCGCGCGATTACGCCGAGGCGATCGCCGGCCTCGAGCGCGCGGAGACGCTGCAATGACGGGAATGAACGTAACAGGATCGTCCGCCGCCCCGAAGCGGAAGGCGCTGAACCCGATCGTCAAGCTTTTGCTCGAGCTCGGGCCGCTCGCGCTGTTCTTCGCGGTCTATTCGAAGCTCGGCATCTTCGCCGCGACGGGCGTGCTCATGGCGGGCGTCGTCGTGACGCTCGGCGTCTCCTACGCGATGCTGAGGCGCTTTCCGATCATGCCGCTGGTCACCGCGGTCATCGTCCTGATCTTCGGCTCGCTGACGCTCTTCTTCCACGACGAGACGCTGATCAAGATCAAGCCGACCGCGCTCTATCTCCTGTTCGCGGCGGCGCTGTTCGCGGGCCTCGCGCTCAACCGGCCGATCCTGAAGATTTTGTTCGACGGCGCGCTGCATGTCACCGAGGAAGGCTGGCGGATCCTGACCTGGCGCTGGGCCTTCTTCTTCATCGCGCTCGCCGTTCTCAATGAGATCGTCTGGCGCACCCAGACGACGGACATGTGGGTCAAGTTCAAGACTTTCGGCTTCATGCCCCTCACGCTGCTCTTCGCCGTCGCTCAGGCGCCGCTCATCATGCGCACCGAGACGAAGGAGGAAGAGGTTCCGGACAACGATTTTTGAGGCAGTCCAGCCGAGCCGCGGCGATCGTCCTGTCAGCCGCTTGGCCCCGCCGGGTTGGTCGTCGCGCCCGCGGCAGGCTTCTGGCCTGCGGCGGGCGTCGGATCCGGAATCGCCTTCCATGCGGCCTCCGCCGCCGGCGGAAGCTTGTCCATGTGCTTCAGGAACAGGGCGAGGGTCCACATTTGCCTTTCGTCGAACTCGTATTTCCACGACGGCATTCCGGTCCAGCGGATCCCATGCTGGATCTTCCAGAACGTCCAGCCCTCCGGGTCGTCTTCAACTCCGTCGGTGGCCAGCTGGGGAGGCTCGGGATACTCGCCCTTCGCGATCGCCGACTCCGCTGAATTTCCCCTGGCGGAGCCGTGGCAAATGGCGCAATGCGTGCCGTAAAGACGGATTCCCTCAATCAGGTTCTCATCGGTTGCGGGGACCGGGTTCGCCTCCTTCGGGGCGTCCGCCGCCAGCGTGGCGCGGAGCGAACTGCCCGCGGCCCACTTTTCCAGTCCGCCGGGCGTTGCATCCGCGTTGGCGGGTATCCATCCGCTGACGATCGTCACATAGCCGCCGACCACCGCGACGATGATCGAAAAAAGGATTCCAAGGATGAACCCGATGAACATTGGCGCTTCCCCGGGGCGGACGCAGACACAAACCCTGGTCTGGCGCCGAAGTTCCGTGCAGTATTACCGCAGAGGCTCGGGTAACCTTGCTCAGGGCTTCATGGCGAAATTGAGATAGATCATTACGGCTTTGCGCCCCCTGTGGGAGGATGGTTGTTACACAGGGAGGGACCCGCCGTGGGGTGGGCAGCGTTCTTGGCTGTAACAGCCGTCCTGATCGGCGCAGGCGCCTTGATCTGTTGGCCCTATTGGAAGGAGATCGGCCGCGCCCGGAACGCCCTGCGTGGCAGCCGGATCGTCGGCACGGATTGCGGGCCGATCGAGTATGCGGAGGCAGGCTCCGGCGCCCCATTGCTCTCCATCCACGGCGCCGGCGGCGGGTTCGACCAGGGCCTCGCCATGGCGGCTGAGCTCGTCGGCGAAGGCTTTCATGTCCTTGCGCCATCGCGCTTCGGCTATCTGCGGACCCCGGTCCTGCAGGACCCCTCCGTGTCGGCCCAGGCGGACGCGCATGCGGCGCTCTTGCGCGCGAAAAATGTTTCTAGCGCGATCGTTTTGGGCGTCTCGGCCGGCGCGCGATCGGCCCTCGAACTCGCCGTGCGTCGGCCAGACCTTGTCGGCGCCCTGGTTCTCGTCGTTCCGGCGACCTACTGCCCTTCGAGCCAGGTCTCGTTCGATCCGGCCCCGGGCGGCAGGCTCATCTTGTCTCTGCTCAACGCCGGCGCCGACTTCGCCTGGTGGGCGATCGAGAAGCTCAAGCCCTCGGCGCTCATTCGCTTCGTCGGCGTCCCGCCGAAACTGTTCGCCGGCGCGGCGCGCAGCGAGCGCGAGCGCGTCATGAGCCTGATCACCAACGTCCAGCCGCTGTCGCTGCGCGTCGCCGGGCTGCGCGTCGACGCCGCCCCCCATCTGCATGAACTGCCGCTCGAGCAAATCAAGGCGCCGACGCTGATCGTCTCGGCGGAGGATGATCTCTTCAACACCGCGCCGGCCGCGCGGTTCGCCGCGGCGAGGATTCCGGGCGCGATGCGGATAGTCTATGAAGACGGCGGGCACCTGCTGGTGGGGCGGGCGGCGGACGCCCAGACGTCGATTCGCGACTTTCTCGTCCAATTGGGACTGGGTCGCCCTGACATCCCCTCGCCCGCCCAGCTGCGCGGATACGCGAAGATCGCCAACGCCGAGCGCCGCGCGAGGTATGCGTAAGCAACATAAGGAAAGAAGTTCAGTGGTCCGCTTTGGTCTAGAAGAATGGGTCGTCCGCGATCGGAAGCGGCTCTATTGTTCTTGTTGGTAGGATACTGCTCTGATCTAACCTTGAAACGGTCTGGGCGGTCTGGTTTTCCGTATGAAAGTCTATTCGGACCGCCCCATGCAGGCGTCGGCCATGCGCTTGAGTTCGACCCTGCGCTGCGGGTCGAGCTCGCCGAGCCGACCGGCTTCGCCGGAGCGCTCGGCTGCGTCGGCGACGCATCGGCAGTTCCCCTCGCAAACCTCGGCCGACCAGCCGCGGGTCACGCAGGCCCGCTCGCAGGCCGCGAGAAAGGCGCCATAGTCCGGCTGCGGCGGGGGGGCGGTCGCGACGAGGCCCGAGGCGGCGACCGCCCAGACGAGCGGGAACAGGATGAATTGGTGGAGGAGATAGACCGGCAGACTGTGCCGTCCGGCAAGGCAGAGCGTTCGCGCCGCCGCCCAGTTGGCGCGCCAGCGCCGTGGCGAGGTCAGCGCCGCGACCGCGCCCGGCAGGCGGGCCGCCCCGAGGCCGACGAGGACGACGCCTCCCCACGGCAACAGAGGGAACCAATCGAGGGTGTCCGGCAAAGCCTTGCCGAGGCCGAGCCAGAGGAGCGCCGGCGGGTCGAACAGCGTCGAATGGACGAGGAACGGCAATGCGATCGCCACGGCGCCGGCGGCAAGGCTCGCCCAGGCGGGCGCCTCGACGAACGGCAGGGCGACCAGGCTCGCTGCAGCGATGCAGTGCAGAATCCCGAACCAGATCGTCTGGCCCGGCGCGAACACCGCGGTCCCCGCCGTCACCAGGGCCGCCGCGCCGGCGACGATCGCGAGCCGCCTCCAGAACGCCGCGAGATTCAGCCGGTGGCGATGGGCGAGCGCCAGCGACACGCCGACCAGCGCCAGGAATGCGCTCGCCACGCTGTGCGACAGAAGCCGCATCGGCGGGGAAAAGGGCAGCATCGGCGAGACCAGGCGGAAGTCGGCCAGGTCCCAGATAAGATGATAGGCCGCCATCCCGACCAGGGCGAGGCCGCGCGCGCAGTCGACCGCGTCGACGCGGCCCTTCTTTTCCAGGGCGACGGCCGCCGCCTCCTGCCCACTCACAACGTGGCTTCGAACAGCGCGTCGTCGAGGACGAACTCGCCCTCGTCCTCGATCGGCCCGGTCATCAGCACGTGGTCGTCCGCGGCCCGCCACTCGATGAGGAGCTCGCCGCCCGGCAGGCGGACCGTCGCCGTTCGGTCCATCAGCCCGAGACGCGAGGCGGACACCAGCGTCGCGCAGGCCGCCGAGCCGCAGGCGAGCGTCAGCCCGACGCCGCGCTCCCACACCCGAGCCGTTACGTCGTCGCGCCCGTTGATCTCGGCGAAGGTGACGTTGGCCTTCTTGGGAAACATCGGGTGAGCTTCGATCCTCGCGCCCCAGGCCGCGGCGTCGACCTCAGCCAGATCGCGGACGAAGAACGCCGCGTGGGGGTTGCCCATGCTGGCGACCGCGGCGGGGCCGAGCGCCGCGAGAGCGTCGCCCTCGGGCCAGTCCAGCATCACCCGCCGCGTATCCGAGGCCGGGCGCGAAAGCGGGATGTCACGCCAGCCGAGCCGCGGCGCGCCCATGTCGACCCGATAGGACCGCGGGCCAAGCCGCTCGCAGGCGATCAGGCCCGCTTCCGTCTCCACCTGAACAACGTCGACTCCGAGCTGGCGGCAGAGCCGATAGGCGACGCAGCGCGCGCCATTGCCGCAGGCGCCGGCGAGCGTTCCGTCATTGTTGTAGATCCGGACATAGGCGGCCGTTCCCGGAGCGCGGGGATCGCTTAGCACCATCATCTGATCGTAATCGAGATGGGGCGCGCGATGGATCGCCCGCGCCTCCGCCGGTCCGGGGAGGAGGTGGGAACCGCGCAGGTCGAGCACGAGGATCTTGTTGCCCGCGCCGTTCATGCGCGCGATCGCGCGCCCTGCGAGCGGATGTGCGGAGCTCAAGTCATGAACCTCCCTTCGCCGGCCCCGGGCTGCAAGGCTGCGCACGGCGCCGGTCGATCGCCCGGGCGCCGAGCCGCGTCAAGGCCTCGCGCAGATCCTCGTTCTCGATCGTGGCCGACGCGCTTCTGGCTTCTGCCTCGGCTGCGGCGCTGGGGGCTGCGAGCGCTGCCCGCTTCTCCTTCGCTGGCGGAAGCGGACCCTGCCGGAAAGCGACTTTCCCGACGCAGCGCCAGCCGAGATGCGCGTTCACCCTCGCTGCGATGACCGCCGCATTGTGCTGCGCCTCCAGCGCGAAGGCGCCGTCCACTTTGAGCACCAGGGTCGCGGCCGCGACGGGCGCCTCGGGATCGCGCCTTGCCGGCCGCGGCGGCCATTGGAGCTGGACCGGGCGGACGTATCGGGCGATGCTCTCGCCGACGATCGCCGGCCAGTCGGCGATAAGGCTCGCCTCGCCAAGCCCCCGGGAGGCGAGCGTCTCCTTGATGATCTCCGGCATGAATTCCGCTAGCGCCTTGGCGCCGCGAGGCTTAATCGTCATGGTCGGGCCGTTGGGGTTGGGTTCGTCGGATGAACGTCAATGTAAGCCCGGCCGGGCCCGAGGCAAAGCGAAACGCGATCGTCGAGCGCACCCTGCGATGGTGGGATCGCAACCGCCGCGAACTTCCGTGGCGCGCGGGCCCAGGAAAGAGGCCCGATCCCTATCGCGTGTGGCTCTCCGAGGTGCTGCTGCAGCAGACGACGGCCCAGGCCGCTGCGCCGTATTTTCACACTTTTGTTGAAAAGTGGCCGACCGTCCAGGATCTGGCGGGGGCCTCGACAGAGGCGGTGATCGCCGCCTTCGCGGGGCTCGGATACTATTCCCGCGCGCGAAACCTGCACGCCTGCGCGAAGGAGATCACCCGGCGCGGCGGACTGTTTCCCGACCAGGAGGCCGAGCTTCGCGCTTTGCCGGGTGTCGGCGACTATACGGCGGCGGCGATAGCCGCGATCGCCTTCGGCCGCCAGGCGGCCCCGGTCGACGGCAATATCGCGCGGATTCTGGCGCGGCTTCTGGCTGTGGACCAACCCGTCGCGCGGGCGAAAGCGGAAGTGCGCGCCGCCGCGCTAGAGCTTGCGCCGTGCCGCCGCGCCGGCGACTTCGCCCAGGCGCTTATGGACATCGGCGCCACAATCTGCCGCCCGCGCAATCCCTCTTGCGCCGTCTGTCCGCTCAGCGACGATTGCGCCGGCCGACGCTCTGGCGCTCCCGAGGCTTTCCCCCGCCCGGCGGCTGGCAGGCGCAAGCCCGGGCGCGCCGGAGCCGCCTTTTTCGCTCATCGTCCCGACGGCGCTTTCCTCGCGCGCCGCCGTCCGCCGCACGGACTGCTCGCCTCGACGGTCGAACTGCCGGGGACCGCCTGGACGGGCGAAGGCCCCGGAGATAGGTGGCGGTCAGAGGTCCCCGTCCCAGCGCGCTGGCAAAGGCTGCCCGGCGCAGTCGAGCAGGCCTTTACCCACTTCGCTCTGACATTGATTGTTTTCGCCGCTCCCTTTGACGGCGCCGCTCCAACTGGCCTCTTCTGGATTGCATCCGACGAGGTCGGGCAGGCCGGAATGTCCAATGTCATGCGCAAGGCGGTCGCGCATGCGGCAGGAACCCAGCCCGCGCGTCCGTCGTCATAAATTCGAAGGCATTTTTTCTGAAGGTGAAGGTTCTGCTCCAACGCAAGCGGCTTGCAGGCCAGAATTCATGCGGTAGGCTGAATGGGAGCTCAACCGAAGGAGGATCATTGGGCAAGTTCGACGAGTTCCCGGCTGCTGGCGCCAGTGCGATTTCGGGCACGGGCTCGGGGGCGGCCGATCGCCTGCGCCAGAGTTTCGGACACGTCACGGCGTGGGTCTTCGATCTCGACAACACGCTCTATCCTCCCGACAGCGGGCTCTGGCCCAAGATCAATGAGCGGATCACGCTGTTCCTGGTTGATCTGTTCGGCCTCGACGCCCAGTCTGCGCGAGCCTTGCACCAGCACTACTATTTGAAGCATGGCACCACGTTGCGGGGCCTGATCGAAGAGAATATCGACGCCGCCGAGCGGTTTCTCGAGTTCGTCCACGACATCGACCGGTCGGGGCTCAAACCGGATCCCGTGCTGGCGCGCGAAGTGGCGCGGCTTCGCGGTCGGAAGCTGATCTTCACCAACGGTTCGCGGGATCACGCGATTCTGACCGCCCGCCAGCTCGGACTGGACGGCCTTTTCGAGGACGCGTTCGACATCGTCGCCGCGAGCCTCACGCCGAAGCCCGCGGAGTCGGCCTATCGAGCGTTCTGTGATCGGTACGACATCGACCCGCGACGGGCGGCGATGTTCGAGGATGTGGCGAAGAACCTCGCCGTCCCCAAGGCGAAAGGGATGACGACCGTCCTGGTGACGGCCAAGCCGGGCCAAGTCGATCATCGTGAATTCCATGACCGAGTTGGAACGGAAACAGCCCCGTTCGCCGACTATGTCACGGACGACTTGGGTCAGTTCCTGGCCCAACTGAATGCGGGACTGGCATAGCCTTGGGGCTTCAGACCCTTTCAGAAGGCCACCGACGTCCTCTCCGCGGGTGGTAGAGACCGCCGTCAACATCGTGCAAAGCACCCTCCGACCGGCGAGCCGCTCGGCGGGGGCGACCTCGGCCAGGGGAAGGTCAGCGCGTTATTAGCGGACGACTTTCAGTTCTCCGACCACGCTGCGGGTCGGCTCGCTATTGTTGCTCTCCAAGAACTGAGCTTTGTCCGCGGTGCTGACGCTGCTCTCGCCCTTGGAACGAGCCCTGCGGTTCGCCTCTAAAATTGCCATATCGAGTAGGTAGAGGAGGAACCCGTCGTCGGCGTGTTCCGCCATCCGGCGAACCCTCGTCAATTCAATTTCGATCAAGTCGAGCATTTGCGAACCAGACACCGATCCTGCTTGTGCAACCTCAACCGTTGCTTTTCCAGTACGACTGGTAAATGAAATCGGGCGGGCCTGCCAATAGCCAGATATGGGGAGATCAAAAGATGAACAAAACACGCTCACCAAGGGGAGCAGCGGGCGTGGGAGAATTGGTGCTCGCAAGTCCAATCTTTTGCTTGCGATGGCCGCGCCGGTGCAGGGCCGAGTTGCCTTAGCTTCGGCAGCGGCTTAAGGTGATGTTATGGACAGCATAAGCATTGGTTCCGCGGCCATCAAGCTGACGGACAAAATACTTGGTTACAACTCCGATGATTTGGCCGACATTCTCAAGGCAATCGCGTCGGAGGTTGGCCTGTTGCATATCGCTCACCTACGGTTTGCCGCCGATAAGAGTTCGGACCCAAGTTTACTTACCGCCATCGTTACATATCCAAGAGAGTGGCAGGCTCGATATTTTTTAAAGCAATATCTGGGGATCGATCCAGTTGTTCGTCATGGGCACACGGCTATACTACCTTTTGACTGGGAAAGTCTTCTCGACGAATATCCAGCAAGTCAAGAGTTCTTTGCAGACGCCGCTCGCCATAACGTAGGCCGAAACGGTCTTTCGATCCCCGTGCGAAATCGAAAGAATGCATACTCGCTGGTTTCGTTCACAAACGACATTCCCAAGCCAAAATGGGAGTCGTTTAAGCGAAACAACATGACAATTCTCCAGCATTTGTCAGCCCTTATTGACTCCGCCGCAGGCACAAATTCAAAACTTCCGCCGCCCGACGTTCACTTGTCCCGGCGGGAGGAGCAATGCCTTATCTGGGCGGCGAGGGGAAAAACCCATCAGGAAATCGCTGGAATCCTCGGCTTGGGCGCAGGCAGCGTGAAAACTCATCTGGACACCGCGCGCCACAAGCTGCACTGCATAAACTTAACCCATGCCGTTGGCGTCGCGGTGTCGACAGGCGTGATACCGGCGACGGCTCTGCGAGATAGTCCTTGATAGGCCGGTTTCGCCGGAGGTGCGGGCCTAGCTTAACGCCACCCTCAATTTCTGGGGTTATGGACTTCCTCTTTGCCGAGTTTTTGCTGGTCCAGCGAGAAAAGCGCCTGATTCGGCGGTCAGAGCCTGTCTCAAGCTCCGCGCACATCCTCAGGCGCTTCGATGGGGCCTCGCCTTCAGGCGACCGCCCGCCTTCGCGGCTCCGGCGGATCGGCGACGAGCCGGGGAAAGCTCGCAGCGTTTGCTGACGCGGCTCGCAGGTTCTCTCTGAGAAGCCCCTGGGCGAGAATCAAGAAGAGGCCGACGAGGACCGGCTGGTCGGCGCCGCGCATCGCCTGTTCGGCCTGCGCCCAGACGCAGGTTCCAGCGTGCCGCTCGAAGTCGCGCGCCAGGTCCGCGACGAAGCATCCCTGCGAAACACCGCGCTGCGCAGCCGCGACGGCCACGGTTTTGGCGAACGCGCCGCCGAGCGAGATCAGCGCGGCCTCCGCGACCTTCTCGTTGGAACAGGTGTAGATGACCTCTCGCAATCTCACTATTCGGCTCCGCATAATCGCTCTGCCCGATGGCCGCGCACAACGCGGCTCGGTGGAAACTTCGAGTTTTCAGGCTGGCTTGCCCCTGACGGTCTCCACCGAACAGGAAGAATAGGGGCTCCGCAATACGGGAATCTACGTAGACGGGCGCCAACAAAGCCTTGACGCAAAGTCAATCGGCGCGCAATCCGAAAAGTTTAATGTTTCCCCCGTGAACTTTACCTGTCCATTTCTTTTGACCGGCGTCATCCTTCCTTCGTGCGAGAAAGGCGAAGCGCCGAGCCAGTGACATTCCCCGCGGGGAGCCCTAGAAAGAGCTCGCGGGGCAGCCGCATCAGGGCAACGGGTTGCGGATGCAGAGCGAAGCAGATCCGTTTTGGGTCATCAGCTCGACGACCGACGCCAGCGGCCGTTGCACCCATCTCGACGAACGCTGGCGCGGCTTCACCGGCCAGGCGCCGGCCGAGGCGCTCGGCTATGGCTGGCTCGACGTTCTGCACCCGGACGATCGGGAGAAAACTGTCGAGACGCTGCGCTCGGTCCTCGATCAGCGCCAGTCTTTCCGAACCGAGTTCAGGGTGCGGCGGCCCGACGGCGTCTATGGCTGGGCTCTGGCCGTCGGCGCGCCGCGGTTCGACAAAAGCGGCGCTTTTCTCGGTTATGTGGGAACGATCGTCGACATCGATGACCGCAGGGCGACCGAGACGTCTGTCGCCGCGAGCGAGGAGCGTCACGCGTTCCTCTTGAAGCTCAGCGACTCGCTCCGTCCCCTGGCCGACCCGCTCGCAATTCAGAGGCGGGCGGCGCGGCTTCTCGGCGTGCGGCTCAAGGCGGCGCGGGTGTTTTACGGCGAGGTGAGCGAGGACGGCGCCTGGGGCGTCGCGGGGGAAGATTATGCCGACGGCGTCCCCAGTTTCGCCGGGAAATATCACCTGGACAGCTACGGCGCCCTCGTCATGGCCGAGTTCCGCGCCGGGCGGACGCTCGTCGTCGACGACGTCGCAAGTGACGCGAGACTGACGCCGGCCGAACGCGACGCGACCGCCGCGCTGCAAATCGGCTCCTATGTCATCGCGCCGCTTTTCAAGTCGGGCCGGGCGGCGGCCGCCCTCGTCGCGCATCTTCTGACGGCGCACCGATGGACGATCGACGAACTCGCACTGATCGAGGCGACCGTCGAGCGGACCTGGGAAGCGGTCGAACGAGCCATGACCGAAGAGCGCCTGCGGGTCGCCCACGAGCGACTGACGGCGACCCTGCGCGTGTCGCCCGTCACCGTGTGGGAACAGGATCGCGACCTGCGCCACATCTGGGTTCAGAATCCCGCGTTCGGCCTCGACCCGGAGCAGGTCGTCGGCAGGACCGACGCCGATCTTTTCGAGCGCGCGGAGGATGCGGAAGCGATCGCCGCGGTCAAGCGGACGGTGTTCGAGACCGGGAATCCGGCGCGCCGGGAGGTCCGCATCTTCAGCAAGGGCAAGGCTCGCTGGTTCGACCTCTGCGTCGAACCGAGGTTCTCCGGCGGCGAGGTCGTCGGCGTCCTCTGCGTCGCGACCGACGTGAGCGAACGCAAGGAGGCGGCGGAAGACCTGCGCCGCGCCCGGGAAAGCCTCGAACTGGCTCTCGACGCCGGGCAAATGGGAATCTGGGATCTCGATCTGACGCGCGACTTCGCCGGGTCCCGCAACCTGCGGCACGATCAGATCTTCGGTTACCAGACGCGCCAGGAAGCGTGGAGCATCGAGATCGGTCGCCGCCATGTTCTCGAAGAGGACCGCTCGGCGTTCGACGCCGCTTTCGCGAAAGCCATGCAGACGGGCGAGCTCCATCTCGAAGTTCGCATCCGCTGGCCGAACGGCGAGGTTCACTGGATGGCGGCGCGGGGGCGCGTGTCCTTCGACGAGCTCGGGCGTCCGGTCCGCGCCGCCGGCGTCAACTTCGACGTCACCGAGCTGAAGCGCGCCGCGGACGCGCTGATCGAAGCGGATCGCCGGAAGGACGAATTTCTCGCCATCCTCGGTCACGAGTTGCGCAATCCGCTGGCGCCGATCCAGTATGTCGCGCAGTTGCTGAGCGGCAGCTCCGGCATGGACGTCCTGAAATCCGACCGCGCGCCGATCGACATGATGGTGCGGCAGGTCGGACATCTCGTCCGCCTGGTCGATGACCTTTTGGACATCGCGCGCATCAACAGCGGCAAGATCGAGCTGAGAAGGCAACGGGCCGAGGTCGCCTCGATCGTCGCCGACGCTCTCGGAATGAGCCGGACGCACATCGAATCGAAAAGGCATCGGGTCGATACCCGCCTCGCCTCCGCACCGCTCTACGTGTCCGGGGACCCGATCCGGCTGACCCAGGTCGTCACGAACCTCGTCAAGAACGCGGCGAAATTCACCCCGCCCGGAGGTCTCATCGAGATCGAGACGTCGCGGCAGGAAGGCGAGGCGGTTGTCACGATCCGCGACAACGGCGTCGGCATCGCTCCCGACATGCTGCCGCGCCTGTTCAACCTCTTCTCTCAGGCCGACAGCGGCAGACAGAACCGCGACGGCGGCCTCGGCGTCGGGCTCGCGCTGGCGCAGAAACTGGTCGATCTGCACGGCGGCCGGATCGAGGCTCTGAGCGCCGGGCTCGGCAAGGGCAGCGCATTCGTCATGCGCCTGCCGCTCGATGGGTCCACGCCCGCGACAGCGGCGGCGGAGGCGTCCGAGCCACAGTCCGTGGCCCCGCTGCGGGCGCTGGTGATCGACGACAATCCGGACGTGGCCGACAGCCTGGTCATGCTGATGGAAAGCTTCGGGGCCGAGGTCCGCGCCGCCTACGACGGGCTGTCGGGCGTCGAGGCCGCGGCGAAGTTCCGCCCCGACATAGCCTTCGTCGACATCCGGATGCCGGGAGTCGACGGGCATGAAACGGCGCGGCGCCTGCGCGCCCGCCTGGGCCAGGACGCGCCGACGCTGATCGCGCTCACGGGGCTGGGACAGGACACGGACCGCAAGCTCAGCCAGGAGGCGGGCTTCGACCTGCACCTCACGAAGCCGGTGTCGGGCCAGGCGCTGGAGGAGCTGTTCCGGCGCGAGGCGAAGCGGCGCCGGGCTTCGTAGACGCGGCCGATGGTGGAGGGCGCGCGTCTCGCGCGCCGCGTCGGGCGGCGAGACGCCGCCCCTCCGGGCGTACGGCTCCAGGAGATTGGATCAGATCTTCCGCCTGCGCGACTTGGCGAAAGTGTCGAAGGCCACCGCCAGCACGATGATGACGCCGATGACGATCTGCTGGATGTAGGAGGAAACGTTCATCAGCACGAGGCCGTTCAGCAGCACGCCGATGAGGATCGTGCCGACCACGGTGCCAAAAATTGTCCCCGATCCGCCGAACAGGCTCGTGCCGCCGATGACCACCGAAGCGATGACCGTCAGTTCGTAGCCGGTTCCGGCGACGGCTTCGGCCGAGTTGAGGCGCGCGGCGAGCACGAACGAGCCGAGGCCGGCGAAGAAGCCCATGATGACGTAGACGCTGGCGACGATGCGGTTGACGTCAAGGCCGGAAAGGCGCGCCGCTTCCGGATTGCCTCCGACCGCATAGACCTGCCGTCCGTAGCGGGTGTAGCGGAGCGTGACGTGGGCGAGGACGGCGAAGGACAGGAAAATGATGACCGGGATCGGCGCCGGGCCGATCTTGCCCTGGCCCCACCAGGTGAACGAGGGCTGGAAGCCGGAAATCGGGCCGCCGGCGGCGAACATGAGCGCCGCGCCGCGAAACGCCGACATGCCGCCGAGCGTGACGACGAAGGGCGGCACCTTGAGCCTCGTGATCGCCAGGCCCTGCAGATAGCCGCAGGCGAGGCCGACCGCGACCGCCGCGAGCGCAGCGAGCCCCCAGCCATAGCCAACCCCGGCCTCTCCGACCGTGAACCGGTTCTCCATGCCGCCCTTGGCGACCGCCGCGGCGACCAGCCCGGCGAATGCGACCAGCGAGCCAATCGAGAGGTCGATGCCGGCGGTCAGGATGACGAAGGTCATCCCGACCGCGAGCAGGCCGGTGATCGACACTTGCCGCATCACATTGAAGAGATTGATCGAAGAGAGGAAGCGCGGCTCGATGACGGCGAACAGCGCCATCAGCGCGATAAGGAACAGCGTCGGGGCGAACCGGGCGACGAAGCCGAAGACGTCCAAGCCCTTCCGCGCGCCTGCGTCGGCAACCCGAGCTTCGGTCATGGTCGGTAACTCCCCAGCTGATTGGTCGAATCGTCCACCGCGCTCATCCTGAGGACGCGCCTGCGCCTTCGTGAGCGGTCATCATCGCCATCAGGAGTTCCTGCGTCGCGTCCGCGCGCGAGATCTCGCCGGTCACGCGGCCCTCCCGCATGGTGACGATGCGGTCGCACACGGCGAGGATTTCCGGCAGTTCGGACGAGATGACGATGACGGCGATGCCGGACTTCGCCATCTCGATGAGCAGATTGTGCACCTCGACCTTCGAGCCGACGTCGATGCCGCGCGTGGGCTCGTCGACGATGAGGATTTTCGGCCTCAGCGCCAGCCAGCGCGCGAGCACCACCTTCTGCTGGTTGCCGCCGGAAAGGTTGCCTGCCAGTTGGTCGGGGCTCGCCATGCGGATGCTGAGCAGGCGGCGGAACTCGTCGATCAGCTTGTCCTCGCGCCGCTCGTCGATGAACCAACCGAGGCTGATCTGGTCCTGAGCGGCGATCGTCATGTTGGTGCGGATCGCGAGCCGCAGGAACAAAGCCTGCTTCTTGCGATCCTCCGGCACGAGGCCGATGCCGTGGGTCATCGCGTCGCGCGGTCCGGAAAAGCTGACCGGATTGCCGTCGACGCGGATGGTCCCGTGGTCGAATTTGTCTGCGCCGAAGATCGCCCGCGCGGTCTCGGTGCGGCCGGCGCCGACGAGCCCCGCCAACCCGAGGATCTCGCCATGGTGCGCGCGCAGGGAGACGTCGACGAGTTCGATCGCATGCGGATCGCGGGCGCTGCGCCGGCGCGTCAGTCCCGAGACCTCGAGCGCGACCGGCCCGTGCTCGGGGATGGGCCGCTCGCCGTAGAGCGCTCCGACGTCGCGCCCGACCATCATGCGGATGATCGCGTCGACGTCCGTGTCGGCGACGCGGCCCGTGCCGACGTAATGGCCGTCGCGCAGGACGGTGAAGCGGTCGCAGAGGCGGAAGACCTCTTCGAGCCGGTGGGTGACGAAGATGATCGACAGCCCGTCGGCCTTCAGCGTCCGGATGATGCGGGCGAGGTTGGCGACTTCCGCTTCGCTGAGCGCCGAGGTCGGCTCGTCCATGACGATGAGCCGCGACTGCATCGAGAGCGCGCGCGCGATCTCGACGAGCTGCTGTTCGGCCACCGAGAGATCGCGCACGGGCGTCATCGGGTCCCGCCGGAGGCCGATCCTGTCCATGATCTGGGAAGCGTCCGCGGCGAGGCGGCGCCAGCTGACGAACAGCTTCGACCCCGGCTCGCGGCCGATGAACACGTTCTCGGCGATCGTCATGTCCGGCGCGAGGGTGAATTCCTGATAGATGGTGACGACGCCGGCGCGCTGCGCGTCGTGGGGGGTGGCGAATGCGACCGGCCGTCCGAAAAGTTCGATCGTCCCCGAGTCGGCGGAATGCGCTCCCGACAGGATCTTCAGAAGCGTCGACTTGCCCGCGCCGTTCTCGCCGAGCAGCGCGTGGATCTCGGCTGGGCCGACTTCGAGATGCACGTTCTCCAGCGCCAGCACGCCGGGGAAGCGTTTGCTGATCCCCGTCATCTTCAGGGCAGCGCGCCCGGCTGCGCTGTCCGGGGGCGGCGTGCGCGCGCTCGGGAGGACGCTCATGGTGAATTGCGGCGCGCCGCGGAAAGCCGCTGCGCGCCGCTCTTCGAGCTACTTGAGCTCGCCGAGGCGCTCGCCGTCCTTGATGTTGTCCTTGGTGATGGCGACCGGCGTCAGCAGGGTGATCTGCTGCTCCGGCTTCTTGCCGGACTTGAGGTAGTCCGCCATGATCTGGATTGCGGTCGCGCTCTGCTTGCCGGGGAACTGTTCGATCGTCGCGGTCATCTCGCCGTCGCGCACCTTCCCGAGCGCCTCAGGCAGCGCGTCGAAGCCGATGATCGCGACGCCCTTCAGGTTGCGGGCCTTGACCGCTTCGAGCGCGCCGAGCGCCATGTCGTCGTTGGCGGCGTTGATGACCTGGGGCGGCGTCGCCATGCCGGCGAGCGCGGATTCGGTTACCGAAAGGCCCTTGGCGCGGTCGAAGTTCGCGGTCTGCTCGAATACGATCTTGTATTTGCCGCCCGCCTTGTCGAGGACGTTGTGCAGCCCCTTGTTGCGATCGATCGCCGGGCTCGCGCCGGGCGTGCCCTGCAGGTTGATGATCGTCGCCCCGTCCGGGAACATCTTTACGATCAGATTGCCCTGCGCCTCGCCGCCCTTGACGTTGTCGGCGCCGACATGACCGAGGATGCCGGTCACCGAGGGGACGCGGCGGTCGACGGTGACGACCGGGACGTTGGCGTCGATCGCCTCCTGCAGGGCGGGCGCCATGGCGTCGACCGTGTGGGGGCTCAGCACGATGCCCTTCACCCCCTTGGCGAGGGCCGCCTCGATGTCGGCGGTCTGCTTGGGCGAGGAATCCTGGCCGTCGCTTTCGATGGTGCTCAGGCCGTCCTTGTCGGCCGCGGCCTTGAACGCCTTCATCATGTGGACGAAAAACGGGAAATTCATCCCCGGCACGGAAACCAGGATCAACGGCTTGTCGTCGGCGTAGGCTGGCGCGGCCAAGGCCGGCGCGGCCAAGGCCAGCGCCAGCAGGCCGGCAGTCGCAATTCGGCGGGTGATGCGCATCAAGAATCCTCCCTGGGGCCGGCCCTTCTGACATGTCAGCCGGCGGCGGCGAACCATGTCCGAAAACGGCGGCGGCGACAAGAGCGGGACTTCGGTCCCTTTTGCATGCAAAGGACAGCGGCTCTTCGGCGTGGCGCCCGATGTCGGAGATCCATTTGACGGGGACTTTGCCGATACGGCAAAGATATCGTTTACGCCGCCGCCCGATGTGCACCTGGCTTCGCCCGGTCCGGGGTTTTGCCGGGTTCGGGCTGGCCAAACGCTCGCCCGCTGACGCTTGCGCCCCGGGTTCCCCTGAGAGAGAAAGAGCCTCCGCAAGCCCGGACGCCAGCCATGAGCAGCAAGACCTCGATCGTCGTCTCCTCCGATGCCGGCCGTGAATTGACCTTCGACGTCGTCCTGCGGGAGCCGCGCGGCGAAAGCCGGCACAGGGTCACGGTTTCGCCCGACGACGCGGCGCGGTTCGCGAAGCTCGGGGCCGACCCGGCCCGCGCAGTCGAGGCGGCGATGGCGTTCCTTCTCGACCGCGAGTCGACGGAGTCGATTCTCGGCGCGTTCGACATCAACGTCATTCGCCGCTATTTTCCTGAATTCGACCAAGCGTTTCCCGCCTATGTCGCAAGCTGCGGCGGCGGGCGCGGGAACCGCGCATAAACAAACCGCGACGCGTGGAAGGACGCCTTTGCATGACAGTTGCGCTCACCCGCTCGGAGGTCTCGCTCGAGGATCGCTGGTCCGTTCCCGAGGGTTGGTTCTATATGACCGGCATGCAGGCGCTCGTGCGCCTGCCGATCCAGCAGCGCTTGCGGGACGCGGCGGCCGGCCTGAACACCGGCGGCTATATATCCGGTTATCGCGGTTCGCCGCTCGGCCGATACGACATCGAATTATGGCGGGCGGGAGCAATTCTCGCCCGGCACAACATCGTCTTCCGCCCGGGCTTGAACGAGGATCTCGCCGCCACCGCCATCTGGGGCGCGCAGCATGTGGCGAACTTTCCCGGCGCGACGGTCGACGGCGTATTTGGCGTCTGGTACGGCAAGGGGCCCGGCGTCGATCGCTCGGGCGATGCGCTGCGGCACGCCAACTTCACCGGAACGGCGCCCAAGGGCGGAGCGATCGCGCTCGCGGGCGACGACCATGGCGCGAAATCGTCGACGGCGGTCAATTTTTCCGACATGTCGTTCGTGGCGGTCGGAATGCCTGTGCTCTATCCGTCGAACACCCAGGAGCTGATCGACTTCGGCCTGCACGGCATCGCGATGTCGCGCTTTTCCGGCTGCTGGGTCGGGATGAAAATCGTCACCGACGTCGCCGAGGGCGGCGGTACCGTCTATGTCGGCCCGGACTCGCCCTCGATCGTCATTCCCGAGCGGCCGAGCAAGCCGGCAGGCGGCGTCGGCGCCCGTTCGATCGACATGCCGCTGATGCAGGAGGAGCGGCTCTACAACCACAAGCTTCCCGCGGCGCTCGCCTACGCTCGCGCGAATGATCTCAACCGGGTCACCGACAGTCTGAACGCGCGCGTCGGCGTCGTCGCCGCAGGCAAGGCGTGGCAGGATCTTCTGCAGGCGCTCGGCAATCTCGGGCTCGCCGACAACGGCGCCGCGCTCGGCTTGCGCTTGTTCAAGATCGGCATGGTTTGGCCGCTCGATCCAGTCGCCGTGCGCGATTTCGCCCGCGGACTGGACCTCATCGTCGTGATCGAGGAGAAGCGTCCGCTGCTCGAGGACCAGATCCGTTCGATCCTCTACGGGGCGGCCAACGCGCCGCGTATCGTCGGCAAGTATTTCGACGGGTCGGCCTTCGATCCCGCCCATGGCGCGCCCGCCATCCCGAACTTCGGCGAGACGACGCCGGAATTGGTCGCGCAGGTGCTCGCCAGAGCGCTCGGCGAGCGCGATTCGTCCTGCGCCTTGAGCGCGCCCGAGATCCCGACGAAAGCGCTCGCCAACCGCCCCGCGCCGGTCAGGAGCCCCGGCTTCTGCGCCGGCTGCCCGCACAACCGCTCGACCCGCGTTCCCGAAGGCAGCCGCGCGCTCGCCGGCATCGGCTGCCACACCATGGCGATGCTGGTCAATCCGATGCAGACGACGACCGTGTCGCACATGGGCGGCGAGGGCGCGATGTGGCTCGGCCAGCAGCCCTTCACCAGCCAGCCGCACGTTTTCGCCAATCTGGGCGACGGCACCTACGCCCATTCCGGCGTGCTGGCCGTGCGCCAGGCGGTCGCCGCCAACGTGCCGATCACCTACAAGATCCTCTACAACGGCTTCGTCTCCATGACCGGAGGCCAGCCGATCGAGGGCGGGATGACCCCGGTCCAGATTCTGGCGGAACTGGCCGCCGAGGGCGTCAGGAAGCTCGCTCTCGTCGTCGACGATCCCGACCGCTATGCCGGCGTTGCGCTGCCGCCCGGCGTCGTTCTCCGCCATCGCGACGCGATGGACGAGGTTCAGCGCGAGTTCCGCGAGTTCAAGGGCGTTTCGGTCATCCTTTACGACCAGCCCTGCGCGACGGAGCGGCGGCGCCTGCGCAAGCGGGGCAAATGGGCCGACCCGGCGATCCGAACCTTCATCCATCCGGAAGTGTGCGAAGGCTGCGGGGATTGCGGACGCGTCTCCAACTGCATGGCGATCGAGCCGCTCGAAACCGAATGGGGCCGCAAGCGGCGCATCAACCAGTCGAGCTGCAACAAGGATTTCTCCTGCGTCGAAGGCTTTTGCCCGAGCTTCGTGACCGTGCACGGCGGGCGGCCGCGGAAGCCCGACGCCGCCGCGCCGCACGCTCTGCCGCCGGTTCCCGAGCCGGCCCTGCCCGAGATGGGCGAGCGCTGGAGCGTGCTGGTCGCGGGCATCGGCGGCTCGGGCGTCGTCACGGTCAGCCAGACGCTGGCGGTCGCAGCCTATCTCGATGGGCTCCACAGCACCAATCTCGACCTGACGGGCCTCAGCCAGAAATACGGCGCCGTCACCGCGCATGTGCGCCTGGCGCGCAAGGCCGAGGCTCTGCACGCCACGCGCATCGCCGCGGGAGAGGCGGACGCGCTGATCGGCTGCGACCTCATCGTCGCCGCGGGCGACGAATGCCTGACGAAGCTCAATGCGGACACGCGGGCGGTGATCGACGCCGATCTCATCCCGACGTCCGAGTTCGCGCGCAATCCGAACTGGAGCGTCGACAAGGACGGACTGATCGAGCGGCTCAAGTCCGCGCTCGGCGACAGAGCCTTCGTCGTCGACGGACAGCGCCTCGCCAAGGAGCTGCTCGGCGACGCGATCGCCGCGAACATGTTCATGCTGGGTGCCGCCTGGCAGAAGGGGCTCGTGCCGGTCGGGCGGCAGGCGATCGAGCGGGCGATCGAGCTCAACGGCGTCGCGATCGAGGCCAACAAGCAGGCGTTCGAGTGGGGCCGGCGCGCGGCGCACGACCTCGCCGCGGTCGAGAAGCTCGTCGGCGCCGAGGAGCCCGTGCGCGAGGCCGCGCCGTCGCTCGACGCGCTGATCGCGAAGCGCGCCGACCATCTCAAGGCGTCGCGCGGGGAATCCGATGCGAAACGCTATCGGGCGCTGGTGGAGAAGGTGCGGGCGGCCGAAAGGAAAGCCGGTCTCGGCGAGGCGCTGACGGCGGCCGCGGCGCGCTCCTACCACCGGCTCCTCGCCGTCAAGGACGAGTGGGAGGTGGCGCGGCTGTTCGCCGCCCCGGAGTTCGCCAAGGCGCTCGCCGAGGAGTTCGAGGGGCCGTTCAAGCTCCATTTCCACATCGGCGCCTGGCCCTTCGCCCGCCCCGACCCGCGAACCGGCGTGATGGGCAAAGGCGAGGCGGGGCCCTGGGCCATGACCGCCTTCCGCCTGATGGCGCGGCTGAGATTCCTGCGCGGCACGCTCCTCGATCCGTTCCGTTCGAGCGGCGAGCGGAAGCTCGAGCGCAGGCTCGTCGCGGAATTCGAGGCGGACATCGACGATCTGGTCCAGCGCCTCGCGCCGGCAAATCATGCGCTCGCCGTGCGCATCGCGAGCTTGCCCGAGACGATCAAGGGCTACGGGCGGGTGAAGGAGGCGAGCGCCGCGGAGGCCGCGAAGGCGCGGGCGAGCGCGCTGCAACAGTTGCGGGCCGTGAAGGCGCCGATGGAGCTGGCCGCATGAGCATTGAGGGCAAGACGATCGCCGTGACCGGCGGCTTCGGCGCGCTGGGGAGCATGGTCGCCGCGGCGGCCATCGAGCGCGGCGCGTCCGTCGCCGCGCTCGACTACGCGCCGACCGCGCCAGCCGGCCTCGCCGAGCGGCTCGGGCCGAATGCGCTGGTCGCCGGGGGTTTGGACCTCTCCAAGCCGGACGCTGCGCAACGGGCGATGGCGCAAGTATCGGCGCGATTCGCGCGGATCGACGCCCTTCTCAACATCGCCGGCGGCTTTCGCTGGGAGAAGATCGCCGACGCGGCCAGCGCGGAGAGCTGGGACAGAATGTTCGCCATCAATCTGAAGACGGCGCTGAACGCCTCGCGCGCCGCTCTCCCCTACCTTCTCGCAAGCGGCGCGGGACGGATCGTCAATGTCGGCGCCCAACCGGCCGTCCATGCGGCGGAAGGCTTTGGCCCCTACGCCGCGAGCAAGGCCGCCGTCCACCGGCTGACGGAAAGCCTGGCCGACGAACTGAAGCTCAAGGGCGTGACGGTGAACGCGGTGCTGCCCTCGATCATCGACACGCCGCAAAACCGCGCCGACATGCCGAACGCCGATTTCAGCCGCTGGGTTTCGCCGCCGGACCTCGCCGCCGTGATTCTCTTCCTCGCCTCCGACGAGGCGAAGGCCATCACCGGGGCGCTGATTCCGGTGACGGGTCGCGTTTAGTCCCGCTCCGCCTTGCCCTTCGAGTCATGACGGGCCGGCTCGGTCGGCGATCGATCGCCTCTTTCATCGTGCATTCATGCCCCTTGCTGTAGTTGCGCTGGTCGTCGCGCGAGGCAAAAAAACGAGGTTTTGATGCTCAGGTCGGTCGTTCTGTCTGGACTCCTGATTACTGGTCTCATGTGCGCGCAGGCGATGGCTCAAGCCGTCAGTCCGCCGCCCGCCGCGCCGCCGGGCGCTGATCAAGGCGCCCCGCCCGTGGGCCCGCCGCCTGCGGAAGCTCCGCCAGCGGAAGGGCCGCCGCCGGGCGCGGGAGGGCCGCCTGCAGGAGCGGCGAACCCGGGTCCGTCGGGCAAGGAGGTTGTCGCCGGGTGCAGAAACGAGGCGCGAGCCAAAGGGTTGAAAGGCCCTGACCTGCAATCCGCGGTCGTCGCGTGCGTCAGCGCTCAGAATCCGAGACTCGCCGCTCGCCTGCGTTGCCGCCAACAAGGGAGGGCGCAAGGGGTCGCTAAGGGCGCCGCCATGAAGGCCTTCGTCAAGAACTGCGTCGCGCAGGGACAGTGATTTTCGGCGTCCGCGCTCCCCGTTTCGCCGGCGATCTTGGCGGAAGGGACGCAAGGCAGCCGATCCTCGCGCTGCAGCCCGATTGATCCCCAATTGTGGCGCGCAAACGGGCATGGGCGCCGCGATGCAGTCGCAATTCGTGGAGCGCGCTTTTGCGCCTTCGGCCCGGCTCGGCCTCATGCTATAGCCCGAGCAACCGACGAGGCGGCCGCATGGGCGATCTGTTGCAGGGAAAATGGCGGGCGGAGGAAGAATTTCCCCACGACCAGACCGGTAGGTTCGTCCGCCCCGACGCGCCGTTCCGCGGTTGGCTGACGCCGGACGGCTCGCCGGGGCCGACCGGGGCCGGCGGCTTCACGGCCGAGCCCGGCCGCTATCATCTCATTGTTTCCCTCGCCTGCCCCTGGGCGCACCGGACTCTCATCTTCCGCAAGCTGAAGGGGCTCGAGGGCATGATCTCGCTCTCGGTCGTCCACTGGCTGCTCGGCGAGCGCGGCTGGACCTTCGACGAGGGGCCGGGCGTCATTCCGGACCCTTTGTTCGGCGCGAAACGACTCAGCGAGTTCTACCTCAAAGCGCGGCCCGACTTCAGCGGCCGCGTCACCGTGCCGGTGCTCTGGGACAAGCATTCGAACACGATCGTCAACAACGAATCGTCCGAAATCATCCGCATGTTCAACAGCGCTTTCGACGGCGTCGGCGCGGCGGAGGGGGACTATTATCCGGCCGACCTCAGGAGCGAAATCGACGCGCTGAACGCCCGCGTCTATGCGACGGTCAACAACGGCGTCTACCGCGCCGGCTTCGCGACGACCCAGGAGGCCTACGAGGAGGCGTTCCGCGCCCTGTTCGAGACGCTCGACTGGCTCGAGGCGCGGCTTTCGCGCCAGCGCTTCCTCTGCGGGGACCGGCTGACCGAGGCCGACTGGCGGCTCTTCACCACCCTCATCCGCTTCGACCCGGTCTATTTCGGCCACTTCAAGTGCAATCTGCGGGAGATCCGGGACTACCGGAGCCTGCAGCGTTATCTGCGCGAGCTCTATCATTGGACGGGAGTCGCCGAGACGGTCGATTTCTTCCACATCAAGCATCACTATTACGCGAGCCACTTGCGGATCAATCCGACTGGCATCGTGCCGCTCGGGCCGGAGATGGCGTTGTAGGCGAGGCCGTAGGAAGACGTCACGCCGCATGCGACGCGCCACGATCCGCAATCGCCGCCAGCCTGCCACGGCTTCGGACACGCAAAGGAAGACCCCGTCGAGGTGCGTCGAGACGACGGCCGAGAAGTCGGCGAAGGAAAGCTTCCCGACAAGCCCGACCCGATGAACGCCAGCGTTGTTGACGAGGATGTCTCTCCCATCCGTCTTCGCATCGATCGACGTGAACGCGGCGGCGACGCTGGACGGATCGGTGACGTCGGCCTCGAGATAGACGACGCCTGCGCGCGAAAATTGTTCAGCGAAGTCTGGACGGTGGACAATAGCATGCTGGTCAGGAGGTCGCCGCAGAGCGGCTGAGGCAGGCAGTCGGCTCATGGCGCTTATGGCGACAAATGCTGCGCCTGTGACGCGAGATTCATCATCAATCCGACAGAAGGGCGGGCAGGCGCGTTCCGTCCGCATCCCATCTCGGAGCGCTTCACGAACTTTGGAAGGTCGTTGAGGATCGCAACCATGTTTGACGACATTCACCTTCTGGTCTCCACAGATTTGAGCCTTGCGGCAGGTGGTTACCGACGTAAACTCACGCCAAGACATCGAATCAAAACAACGGAGGGTGCTCGCGGGCTTGGGGGGACGCAGGTGCTCTTGGATCGAGGAAAGTGTTCACCGAATGATCGAAGTCCCGAGCTGGTTCCTGATTGTGGTCGGCGTCGCCATGTTCGCCATGGCGCATAGAAGACGGCGGGGAACGGCGTTCTTGAGTGAGAGGGACAGTGAGGCTCTCTGACGCGCCCGCATCCACCGTGCACGCCGGCCTGATCCAAGCCGTCGAGACCGCACGAACTTCGCCAAGTCTGCGAAGCGCGCCGGAGACCCAACGCCTGCCCGTCACAGGTTCCTCCTAGGCGATCGTCACCCTTCCCGGTGCGGCGGACAGCACCGACATGAGCTCGGACGTCGCCTTGCCCTCGCAATTGACGAAGGTCAGAAAATCCCCGGACCTCAACGCGCTGGCGATCGAGGCCAAATCCCGCGCAGCGTAGCGCCGGCCGTCGACCGTGATACGCGCTCCCGCCATCGCCAGTGAACCAGATCCGCGGGACTCTTCTCCTCGATCGCCATTACTATCCCCGGGTTGTAAGACACAAACACTAGGGCGCCCACTCTGAAGGCATCAACAAGCGCTACTTGATGATGAGATCAGAACGTCCCGTTCAGGAAAATCCAGGACCTAGATTCCGTTTGCAGGCTGTAACACGATGAAGGCGACGCACGTGTGAAGGCAAATCCACCATGGTTTGCGCCACGGAGCCGAGCCGCTCGTCCTTCGCACTCAGGTCGGGCAGCCAAGGCGGCGGAGTTGCGCCATTTCGCTCCTTGTTTCGAGAAAGTCGCGTAGGTTGGCTTCCCCTAGCGCGGCCCCTTCTTCAGCGCCGCGAAGTCGATCTTGGCGACCTCGATGACGGCCTGGGTGCGCGAAACGACGCCGAGCTTGCGCAGCACTTCCGACACATGCGCCTTGACCGTGGTCTCGGCGAGGCCGAGTTCGTGCGCGACCACCTTGTTCGGCTTGCCCTCGCGCACGAGCTCGAGCACCGCGAGCTGCTGGGGCGTCAGGTCCTTGAGGCGCTGAAGGATCCGCTGCTCGTCGCTCGGCCGGGATTCGAACGGGGCCGAACGCGGCAGCTCGGGCTCATAGACGTCCCCCGCCAGGGCATTGCCAATCGCCTCGGCGAGCTTCTTCTTTGAGGTCGACTTCGGCACATAGCCGGCGATGCCGAGCGACAGCGCCTCCCGCACTACCCCTGGCTCCTCATGGCCCGAGACGACGAGAATCGGCAGCTTCGGGCGACAGGTGCGCAGGCGGATGAGGCCGGAGAAGCCGGTCGTCCCCGGCAAGGAGAGATCGAGCAGCGCCAGATCGAAATCCTCGTGCGCGTCGAGCACATCGAGCGCCCCCTCGATCGAGGTCGCCTCGTAGATGTCGGCTTCCGCGTCGACGAGCCGAAGCGCGCTCGCCAGCGCCTCGCGGAACAGCGGATGATCGTCGACGATGAGGAACCGCGCCATGAGCGACGATTGCTCATCCCCGCGCGATGCGCAAGCGGCGGCGTCTCAGATCTTGGCTGCCGGATCGGGCGCGACACGCCGGCGCCGCCGAGCCCACAACAGCCGCCGGGTTTCTTGGCACATACGGCGGGTGGTAGCCTTCGGCGAAATAGACGGGGCTCGCCTCGGCGATCCGGCTGTGATCGGCCGACAGCCCTAGGCGGCCCGGAAGCGCTTTGCCCAGCGACGGCTAGCGCAGCTTCGACAGCAGTCCTGACATCATGATCGTCTGCCTGCCACCCCCATAAGCTCAAATCCAGGCGCGTTACCGGTCGCGGCTCGAATGCCCGATTTCCGGCGGCGGCGGCCGGGACAGAAAGAAGAAAACGGCGCTCAAGATGGCGAGCGCAACGAAGGTCGGCGCCAGCAAGGCCCGCACCAGCACGTCGTTCCACGCCCAGGCGCCGATACGGCCCTCGATGAAGTTTTGCGCCTCCGCGAGGGCCTTCGGGGAAAGCCAGTAGAGCGCCGCGCCCGTCGAGGTCGGCGCGAACGTCCCGTCGACGACCCAGCGTGCCCCGTCGATGACGGCCGCGGCGAAGGCGCCGGCGAGAGTGATGAGACCGATGAACCGCGCGAGAAACCGCATCTCCGCCGCCGTTTGCCCCGACCCCCCGAGCGAGTGTCTAGCGGAAGCGTGGCGGGGCTGTCCACGGCTTGCGCTCGGATTGCGCGCTGCGCTTGCGCCTGCGCCGCCGCCGCGCTATGCGGCGCATTCGCGCCGTGGATGATTGGTTGCGATCGGAGGGGTGGCCGAGCGGTCGAAGGCGCACGCCTGGAAAGTGTGTATACGGGAAACCGTATCGCGGGTTCGAATCCCGCCCCCTCCGCCAGTCACTCGCGATTAATTCGCGATTAATTTTCGACCTAATAGACGCTTAGACCAAGCGTCTGCCTTTGGTCCTCAAATCTGTCCACGTTCGGGGCGGCGGCCACATACAGGATCGCGCCATAGCCAAAGACGCCATTCTGGCGGTGCATGATGGTCTATAGAGGCAGAGTAGCTGTAATGGACAAGTCGGCTAGTGTAATTGATCTGTCCGCTTCGCTCCGCAGCACCGGTTTCGAGCCGCCGCAAGCCGCCGCCACTTTGTCCCTGATGTTGCTTTGGTCCCAGCTACCCGCAGGCGAATTGAAGGGACTGCCCGAGCTCAGAGATACGTCGGCGGAGTTTGTGTTGAGAGCCTCCGTAAGGGTGGAAAAGATATTGTGTCCAGAAATCGCGGATGAGATTGGCGACGCCTGGACAGGGCGCCGGCCGGGCGACGTTGACAGTCTGAGGCGGGCGATATTGAACGCACTTGATGCAAACGTACCCGTCGATGAAATCGCAGAGACCATCATCGAGTATGCCGAACCCGATTCCCTGACAACAAAAAAACATAGCAACATCTTGCTCGCGGTTCTCGACGCCAAGAACGAAACACGCATTCGCTGTGCGTTTCGCTATTGTTTGCGTCCGGCTTGGATGCTGTCGAAACGGAGCTTCGTTGAGCTAGATGTCGAGAATCACGACTGTGCTCGCATTTTGACGATCCTTGCCAAAGCGTGCGGTCGGAAGCTGAGGGTTCGGATTGGCACGATCGGTTCTGTCGCGGGCGCCCTCGACGAGCAAAGCGAGTTCGATCATGCCTTGATCATTCCCCCGATTGGCCTGCATCAGAGATTTGGTCCTCCGTCAACTCTACACTTGGAAGCGATGAACGGCGGAGACCTGAGCGCGGAATCGTTTGCCGCCCTCTGGGGCGCCAATCTCGGGCGGGAGAGGAACGTCGTCGTCGTCGGTAATGGCGTGCTGCTTCGAAGGTCGCGCATGGACGCCGCGCTCAAGCGCGGCCTCATCGAACGGCAGGGACTGGAGGCGATCGTGGCGCTGCCGAGCGGGCTCTTCGCCGGGACCGCAATAGGAGCATCCGCGCTTGTATTTTCTGGAAATCATGGGCCGAAGCGCCGCAGAGGAACATTGCGGTTTATCAACAGCAGCGACGCCGCAACGCTTGGTCCGGTCAGCCTCAGCAAATTGCTCTCCGAAAAGTCGTCGAATGCTCACAAATTTTGGCATCCTCTTTGCGTCGATGCGTCCATCCGGGAAGTAGCTGAAGGCGGCTTCAATCTCTTGGTTGACCGTTATGTCTGGGACCCGGCGGTCCAGATCCATCGTGAGCTGTTGAACAGCCAAGAGACCGTGAAGCTCTCTGATCTTGCCGACATACACAGGCCACAGACGCTTCCGCGTGGAAGCGCAAAAGGAAAGGGATTGAAGGTTCGCGAGGCGTTTCTCGCCGACATCGACAATGGCCGCCTGACGCTCCCGGCAAAGCTGAGCGAAGTGGAGGAATCCGCCGCGGCAAGGATCGCGACCGCCCTTCTCAAACCGGGCGACATCCTGCTTTCAATAAAAGGGGGGATTGGAAAAGTCGCGTTGATCACCGCCGAAGTCGTCGCCGAGAGCGAGCCCGTGCCCATTCTGGCGAGCCAATCCTTTGTCATCATCCGATTGCGCGAGGGAGGCGCGGTTCGCGGCTCCGAGGTACTTTTCAGCTACCTCCGCTCTCCGGTCGCGCAGTCCCTGCTGCGGGGAATGTCCGGAGGCACCACGATCGCCAACGTCGCGATGAGGGACCTGAAAGCGATGCCGGTGCCTGTCCTGCCCATGGAGCGGCAGCAGAATATTGTCGCGAAGTTTAAGGAGTGCCGAACTATTCAAAAAGAAATCGATGAGTTGGTCGAGAAAATGAAGGACGCAGAAGCACAAATATTCAAGATCACACTCGGCGATTCGTGATGGAAGCATATCGGCCAGTCGAGGCGAGCAGGCGGTTCAATTCCACGTTGCTCACTGAGCCCGCCAAGCTAAACTTTCATCGCTTTCGGGGAATCGAAGGGACTGTCGTATTCCGCCGGCGGGACGCCGGGAATTGACGCCGATATTTGCCTATCTCGTTCTTTCATCGCCAGTGCTCGCCTGACAGCCCCGAAGACTTCGTCGACTGAAATGTTGACGAGGCAGGGGAGTCCCTTGCCGCACTCCTCGATCTGCTCGATGCCGCATCCGTAGCATGGCGTGCGCCGGGTGACGATGAAGCCTGCTTCCTGACCCCACTCGCGCCAGTTGACCGCGCCCATGTGGATGCTGACCACCGGGGCGCCTCGCACGGATGCGAGATGCTTGGGTCCGGTGTCGTTGCCGACGAAGACCGCGCAGCAAGACAGCACAGCGTCGAATTGCGGAAACGACAAAGGTCGAGCGATCAGATGCAGATCAGGGCTGGCGAGGACCGCCGGCTCGACCACCTGAAGTTCGTCCGGCGAGTCCACGAGCAACGCGACCTGCAGGTCCCATTCAGAAATGATCAGAGCGGCGAGCTTGAGGTAATTGGCCAGCGGCCATTTCCTGGTCACCGTCCGCGCGCCGCTATGCAGCGTGGCGAAAGGCCGGTTGGGGTCCAGCCCCAAGCCTGCTAGCAGGCTCGGATCGGCATTCGGACTGGGCAATCGAAAGGGAGCGTGGCGCATCACCGCCGCGAGCGCCACGACGAGAGCCATCGGACTTGCCGAATGCGGCGAGCCCTCGCGCCAGTTGCCGACGTCCCGCGTCTGCAAGTTGATGCCGAACGTCAGCCACGGGAAGTCGCGCGGGGAGAACCCGGCGGTGTAGCGGGCCGCGGCCAATCGAAGCAGCGGGCGCGTGTCGGCGCCGGTTGACAAATCGATGGCGAGATCGAAGGATTTCGGCTCGAGCGTTTTCCTTAGTCGCAGCTGTTCGGCTATCGTGGCGAAGCGCCGGCGCGCCAGCGCGTCATGAACCATCTCCACCGTGAGGACCTCCGAGAAGAGACCTGTCGACAGCAGGAGCTCACGATTGGACCGCGCAGCAAGGCATGTCAGATCCGCCCTCGGAAAGAGGTCCCTGAGGGCGAACATGGCGGAAAGGGACAGCGCAACGTCGCCGAGCTGGTCCGCGCGCACCACGAGCACGTTCTTGAAGTCGCCTTGGAAAATATTCCGCTCGGCCTGCAGCACGACGCTGGGCAGACTGTTGATCCGTTCTTCGATGGAAAGCCCCGCGGCGTTTGCAGGCACGTCGAACAGAGACGCAGATTCCTCCTCGTTGGGAGTGGCGGGCGCTGGATCGACCCAAACCGTCTGTTCTCTGGAGCGGTAGCCGCCTTCGCGCTCCTCGACATAGAGCTGAAGCAGATGCGAACCGAGCGTGATATCGGAGAGGTCCATCCAGCAGTTGACGATCCAGGTTTTTATCGGTTCGAGCGGGTCGTCCGACGCGACCATTACGGGCGCCGCAACTCCAACAGTCTTGCCATCGATACGGGCGCGCATTGAGACGATTTCGGTAGCCGAATGAATCCGCGCCCGCACGAAGTCGCAAGCATGCAGAAGAATTACCTCGCCCGCCATGCCGCGCCGCCGCTGGCGGCCGATGTCCAGAAGTTCAATCTCCTCACCGATTGTTCGACCGCCCCGCGGGGCGAATTCGGAAGCGATCTCCGGCGCGAGATCGAAAATAGTGACGCCCTCGTCGGAAAACACTTCATTGAAATCGACGATTTCCTCGCCGAGCGCCTTCCGGTAATAAAGATGTTCGCGAGCCAATGTCAGAAAAAGCGAATCCGATCGGAAACGATCGATGATGCTCGCGATCGGCTCGACCTCAGGCAAGATCGCCACGAGTTCCTGTCTGGCGAAGACGTCGACGGGATCACCCGCCGCGACATTCTCGAACAGGCGCGCTGCAGTCGTGAAGTCGCCCATGATCTTGGCCAGAAGCGCCTTCTCGACAAGATAGTCTCTCGGTGCGTCCGTCTCCTCGTCGCCGCGCTTCATCAACTTATAGGCAATCGCCAAATAGCCTGCGGACTTCAGCCTCTGAGCGCAGCGCACCATCATCCAGGCCGGCGCATCCGCCGCGACCAGGCTCCAAGCCAGCACCATGATGGATTGCGGCAGTCTTCTTTCGATCGCCTCCTGAAGAAGGTCGTCGATTTGCGAGACCGTCAGCGCCGGCGCGCCGGTGGCTGCGAGTTGAGTGAAAAGACCGTCGAGCGCAGGGCTCGATCGGCCCGCCGTCGAAGGCGGAAGCTGCCGGTTGATCTCATCGAAGACGGCGGCGGCCGATTGCAGATCGGCGACGAGATCGGCCAGAGGGAGGCCGCCGAACGATAGGTCCGCGGCGATCTGCTCGGGTGTCACATAGGCGCCAATGAATCGTTTGGCGTGATGTCTGAGCCAACGCCGAACGAGATCGTTCAAGACGCCCGCCGCGACAAGCCGTAGATTCTGGAAGTCTGCGGCATTTGGAAACGTGATCACATGGTCGGACGGAATCGCGGCCTGCTGAAGGGCTTGAACGCTGCCGATGACGGCGGCTCCAGAGATCGGCGTTCTCACAGCGACGGCGCGGTACACTTGGTCGACGGCTTCGGTCAGCCGGTCCAGGATCGATTGCGAATCATGGCCGGTTAGGATCGAAGGCGGCCACTCAGAACGCGGCTTCGTTGGAATCGGCGGCCATTCCGATGCGTCCCTTTCATCCAACTCCTTGCGGCCCAAAATTTGCGGAATCATCCGTTGCAGGCGCGCGCGAGGCGACATCGCGCGCCGGTCGGTTCGGGTTAAATTTGCCTTGACCAACTCGGAGAGGTGCTCGGCTGGCCAGACGCCGGCGCGCTGCACCAACGCAAAGTGCTCCTGACGAAATGCGCCCACATCGTCGGTGAGGTATGCGACCTCGAAAAAAGCCCTGGCGACGTCCGAGAGTCCGTTGAGCGCCAAGGATTTTCCAGCGTTCGTGATGGCGCCATGGTCAAGACCCTCGCCTCGGCGGCAAAGGTGGACATCCCAGAACGCCTGCGGCGGGAGGTCGTCCGGCTTCGCAGACGCGCCAAAAAAGGCCAATTGCCCCGCCGACGCCGACCCCAGATTGGCGATCTCGCCTTGCGCCGTCGCCTCTCCCATTCGGGCGCTTTCGCGATAGGCCCATTCCGCTTCGTTGATGTTACCGGTGATTTTGAACAAGTGGCCCAATTGGACGTACACGTCGCCCGTAGGGTCACTCGCCAGCACGGAGGAATAGGCGTCGAACGCGCCGCGGTAGTCGCGAGCATCTTTCAGACGGTGTCCCGCCATCATCCGGTATTCCGGGCTTTGTGGGAACAGCTCCGCTGCGCGAGCATAACATTCGGCGGCTCGCAGATAATCGTTGTTGGCGGTCGCCTTTTCCGCTTCGTCCAGAAGGGCGCGACCGACGTCTTCGATCGCCACGGCTGGAACTTCGGATCGGTATTCGGGTGAGGCAGGCGCCTCCGGCTGAACCGTCGAAGGCGCGAGCCTCCGAGTGAACGATCGCCGTCGACGGCGCTGGCGCCGAGGGTGCGGTCGGCTGCGCGTGTGAACCGAACATTGGAAAACGTCGGCCTCTATTCTTCCCCACGACGGCCTCTTCCTTACAGCTCTGCACAAAGCTCAGGCGCGATCTTCGCCTGCACGAGAGACGGGCGATAACGTCCATCGAAAACGGGCGCCAGCCTCTCAAAGGATCAGTTCACCGGAGAAAGCGCCAGCCGCGGGGACCTCAGTCCGAGACAAGCGGCTACGCTACGAATACTTTGCCTGGCGCCGCCGAAACGATCGATACAAGATCATTCGTCGCTTTCCCTTCGGAGTTGACGACAGTTAACATGCCCTCCGGCCTAAGCGCGCGCGCTATCGCGACCAGGTCCGGCACCGCGTAGCGGCGGCCGTCCACCTCAATGCGCGCTCCAGCCTGCGCGAGTTGAACAAGATCTGCAGGGCTCTTTCCTTCAATAGCCAATGAAACCCCCAATATTGCGAAAAGACCTTCCGGGAAATATCCGCAAGGCCCCGATTTCCTGACCGTCATCGGCGATGTTAGCCACGACGTCTCCTTGCTGTGGAGCCTTCTATGAAGCCATCCACCATCTCCGGCTTCGCCAGTTCGTGGCTTCCGACCGGACATTTGGTAAACGATGAGGCGCCGCCTTCGCAACGGGAAAGAATCATCATCATAGATACGAAACGCTCGCATAGATAGATTCTTGCCGGAACGAAGCTTGACAAAACGAGCCGGAGAATCGTGCAGACGCTGCGCTTAAAGATGCAAGCGGCTGCCACAAGGTCGACGACGCGTTGGATGGCGGCGCCGGCACGGTGATAGGCGGCTTCGAGGCGGCTATTGGGACGGTGCTGCGGCTCTGGCTGGTGATGGAAGCGGCTGTTGGCGAGCGGCCCGCAGAGGCGCTTGCGGAAGAACAGGAAGAGCAGGGCCACCTGAATGCCTTTTTGCGTGAGGCGGCAGGCGTAGCGTGAGCCGTCGTGCTCGATGAGGCCATGCCCCTTGAGCTCGCGCGGGTCATATCACAGCTGGTTGAGGCCGTAGGTCTTCGGCCCATCACCCTTGCCGAACCGCCAACCCGAGGGGTCTCCGGTCCGGAGCCTCGCGAAGATCGTAGGGCGTCATCGGCTCCGGCGTCCGCAGGCTCAGAACGTGCGCGCCCCAGTCGGCAAGGGTAATCTCCCCGACGACGCTCCCGTTCTCGATCTGCGTCGGGACGGCTACGCCGTCGACGGCGACGATGCACGCCGACGCGAATTCCGGTCGTCCTTCCATGACGAACGGGATCTCAACCCGATTGACACCGGCGAGCAGTTCATGCCGGCCAAAGTCGATCTTGGCCGACGCCGTCCAGCGAAAGCGCGCGCCTTCGGCCCTCTCCGGCTCGTGCCATTGCGCAGGATCGCCGACATTGTCGGCGGGGGCCAACAGAACTCTTCTTTCGTAAGCCGGCGCCACCCGCGCCAGCACCCTCTCAATAATCGGGTTCGGCGCGCGCCGGGCAAAGGAGTATAATCCTTCGCTCGGCCGGAACGATAAGTTTACGCGGCGCGCCAGCTCCGAAAACGTCAATTTCGAATATGTCGAGACATGACCGTTGCGCGGCGCGATGTACCACCATGCTCCCCGTAACTGATCGATATTCGCCGGCTGAGTCGTCTGGCCGATCAATATGGCGCCGTCATCGGAAAGCATGCTGACCATATCGCGCATGGTTTCCAACGGTCTGGGCGAATGCTCGATGACCTCAAAACAGGTGATCAACTCGAACCGGCCGGTGGGCTTTTCCGGATGGGAAATCGGGTCATAGCAGGTGATGTCGCTGTAGCCGAAGGCGGTCATTTCGCTCGCAAACACGCCGGCGCCGGACCCGTAGTCGAGAATTCGCAAACTTTCGCAACCACGAAGAACCTTGGACATGTGCGCCGCGGTTCTTCGCGGGCGCTCGTCGACATACTCAGGATCGACCTTTATGTAATCGTCATTATAAATAAATCTAGACAATTCGCCGTCACTCCAGTCATCGATAAGTTCCGTAAATATCAAACTGCAACGCTCGCATCGGTAGTAGGTTACGTGAACTTGCGCGACGCCATATTGGTAGGGATCGGGGCCACAATGCTTGTTGAAATCGACAACATCAAAAATACGCGAAGGCGAGCCGCAAATTTTGCAGCTGCGACGGCGCGCGTTGTCGCCGGATAGGGGAGGAAGGCTGGAGAGCTTGGCTAACGTTGCGAAATCCATGGTGCGCGGCTTTACTGGCCTTAGCTCGACAGTCATCGCGGTTCCCGGACGGCCATCTCACGCGCCCGCGATCGGTCCCCATAGCCAATCAGACCGCCGAGCGCCGGTCAAACCTCGCAACTCGCCGCGGCTCGAATCCAGCGACAAATCGAACGGAAGCGTCAAATCAAGACGAAAGGCCGCAGGCGGGAGCGTCAATCCCTCCTCGACGACGCTGTCTAGCGGCGGCGATTGCGCCTATCAGTCCAATTACCAGTCTTGGTGTAACAGGCAGTTTCAGGTTTCCTCAAACCGCTGATCCTAGATTTTCAAACTCAGACATTGCCGGGGTGAGCAAGATGGCGTTCACGACAATCGCGGTCCTGGGCCTGGGCAAAATCGGCCATCTTGCAGCGGAGCTGCTGACCGAGGCCGGATTCGAGGTGACGGGTTTCGACGCGCGCCCGAACGCCGATGCGCCTTTCCCCGTTCGCGCGGCGGATTTCGCCGACGCCGAGGCGTCGCTGAAGGCGCTCGACGGGCAGGAGGCGGTGCTGTCCTGCCTACCCTACGCTTTCAACAAGGCCGTCGCCTCCGCGGCCCATGCGCTCGGCGCCCACTACTTCGACCTGACGGAGGACGTGGCGACGACCCGGCACATCCGCGCGCTCGCGGCCGACGCGAAGGGCGTCATGGCCCCGCAATGCGGTTTGGCGCCCGGTTTCGTGGCGATCGCCGCCGCACACCTGGCGGAACGGTTTGAACGCGTCCGCTCGATCCGGATGCGGGTCGGCGCGTTGCCGCAGCACCCGACCGGCCTGCTCGGATACGCGTTCAACTGGTCTCCCGAGGGCGTCGTCAACGAATATCTCAACGATTGCGAGGTCATCGAGGAGGGCGTGCGGAAGACCGTTTCGGCGATGGAATGGCTGGAGACCGTCTATATCGATGGCGTCAGGCTCGAGGCCTTCACGACCTCGGGGGGCCTCGGGACGATGTGCGAAACCTACGTCGATCGGGTCGACAACCTCGACTATAAGAGCTTGCGCTATCCCGGCCACGCCTCCCTGATGAATTTCTTCTTCCATGAATTGCTGATGCGCGAGGACCGCGACGCGGCCGGGCGGATCCTCACCCACGCCAAGCCGCCGGTCGATGACGACGTGGTCTATGTCCATGTGGCGGCCGAGGGCTGGGCCGACGGGCGGCTCAACCGCAGGGAATTCGTCCGGGCCTACTACCCGCTCGAAATCCGCGGCAAATTGCGCACCGCCATCGCCTGGACGACGGCCGGATCCGCCGCCGCGGTGATCGAAATGGTCCAGTCCGGCGCTTTGCCGCAGGAAGGTTTCATAAAGCAGGAAAGCGTGCCGCTCGGGTCTTTCCTGGCGACGCGCTTCGGCCGGCTCTACGGGGAAGGCCATCCCCGCGACCGGCGGCGGTGAATCGCGCTTTTGCCTCACCCTTCTCGTTCCCCCTCGCCCTCCCCGGGCCTGACCCGGGGATTGCGGGGTAAAAGCCGGGGTGAGGAGCTGCGCCGACGATCATAGGCGGTCAGGCTGCCGCGCAGGTCCGTGTCGCCCCCTCATCCGGCCATTCGGGCCGCCTTCTCCTCGCGAACGGGGTCGCGAGCGGGGGAGAAGGAACCGCGCGCTTCACTTGCCCGGAATCGGGATGTCTTCAATGTTGTAAGGGGTCGCTTCGTACACCGCCTTGATCCAGTTGGTGTAGATATAGGCGGTGTGGCGCCAGAGATTGGGCGCCGGGCGCGACGGGTCGTCGTCGGGAAAATAGTGCCGCGGTAGTGGGTAGGACGGGTCCGCGGCTCTGTCGCGGCGAAATTCCGCCCCGAGCGTCTCGGTTTCATATTCGGGATGGTTCAGTACGTACGCGCGTCGCGGGAACAGCGCCCCGCCGCCGTTCAGCGGCTCCGACTCGACCAGCATGTTGGGCCCCGCCTCGTCCGAGTCGGCTACGACCTCGAGCGCCGGCACGCGCGAAATGTCCTCGCGCTTCGGGCTCTTCCACCGCGAGATGGGAACCGGAAACCGGTCGGGGAAGCCGAACAGGAGTCCCGTGCTGTCGGAGACCAGGCGATGCTCGAACAGGCCAAACAGCTTCTGCTCCCCCTTGTGACTGTCGACGTCGTGGAAAAACTTGAGCGCCGCCTTGGCGCCCCAGCAGAGGAAAAGCGACGAGAACGCATGAGTCGTCGACCATTTGAGGACGTCCACGACCTCAGGCCAAAAGTCCTCCTGTTCGACGCGCGGCTTCAGCGCGTTGACGCCGGTGACGACGAGGCCGTCGAATTTCCTGTGCTTCACGTCGCTGAAGGCGCTGTAGAATTTCCGGATGTGCTCGGCCGGCGTATTGCGGGTCTTGCGCCCGGCCGCCACGCCCTCGAGGTAACTGTCCGTCGCGACGAAGCTCAAGTGGACCTGAAGCATCGTGTTGCCGAACCAGATAGCCAATTGCCGCTCGGTCGAGATCTTGTCCGCCATGAGGTTGATGATCGCGATTTCGAGCGGACGGATATCCTGATGCTTGGCGCGGATCTCGTCGATCGCCAGCGGACTGCCGAGAGACGGCAGAAACGGGTGGATCTCGAGGCTGTTGATGATGACGGGCATCGGCGGAGGCTCGGCTTGAACCCGGCTATGTGGCGCATGCGAGCCACGAAGGCAATCGTTAATTGAACAGTCTACCTCGTTGAAATCGCAGATTTCACTGCCGGGCGCGTCCCGGTCGTCAGGCGGCCGGACTTTCGCCCCCGGTGGGTCCGTCGGTCCCCAACTCAGGATGGGCCTGGCATGGCCGAGATCGCTTCGCCGCCCGAGGACGAGCCAGATTAGCCTAACGCCCGACCCCGCCACCTCCCCGGGCTCGCGCAGACATGGCGAGCGCGCTTCGTTCGACTTCGGTAACATCGCTCGACTGCTCCGCTCCTCTCCAATTCGATCGGCTGGTTCAGGACAGCCAATCGCGCACCTTGATGACCGCATCGGCGAAATGCTGGGGCGCCTGCTGCGGCAGATTGTGTCCCGCATCGACGACGCGGTGCTCATGCAGCCCGACGAACATATGGGCGTGCTCTGCGGTCCCGCCGGGCTTGAGCGGGTCGGTCGCGCCGTCGAGCGTCACCGTCGGCGCCTGCACCGTGGGTTTCTGCGCCAGTTGGTCTTCGAGCGGTTGCAACGCAGGGTCTCCCGCCTCGAGGCCAAAGAGCCAGCGGTAGCAATGGATCACGACATCCACGAAGTCGGGATTTTCGAACGCGACCGCGGACCGGGCGAATGTCGCTTCATCGAACCGCCAGCCGGGCGACCATTCGCTCCACAGCATGCGGCACAGTTCGCGGCGGTGCTCCGTCAGGCATTCGCGTCCGCGTTCGGTCTGGAAGAGATGCTGATACCAGAAGACGCGCTCGAGCGACGGCGCCACGGGATGGCGTTGCCCGCTGACATCGATCACGTCGTAGCCCGCGTATGATACGAGGCCGCCGATCCGTTCCGGCCACAGCGCCGCCGCCACGCAGGACGCGTTGCCTCCCCAATCGAAACCGCCGAGGATCGGGCGTTTGAGACCGAGAGCGTCGGCGAGCTGGACGATGTCGCGGCCGCGCGCGGCCTGCTGCCCGCTCCGCATGACAGCGGCGGAAGCGAAGCGGGTCGCGCCGAACCCGCGGGCATAGGGGGCGATGACCCTCGCTCCTGCCTGCGCCAGGATCGAAGCGGCTTCATCGAAAGCATGCACGTCGTAGGGGAAACCGTGCGACAGGATGACCGGCCAGCCATGGGTTGGACCGTGTTCGACGTAGGCGATCCGCAGGGCGTCGGTCTCGACGCTTCTCACCGGCTGCTCATCCATGAAGGCCATCTCGGAATTATGGAGAATGCACTCTACCGCGCTCGCCGCGCGCTATGCGCTACACGGCCGGGGTCGCGCGCGTCATGGTTCCCGATGTGCCGTATCATGACACGCGGGGGCCCGGCCGCGAACGCGCGCTTTTTCGAATGACGATTTCCCGCTCTACCCCAATGCTGTCACGCCGACCCCACATCCGCCCTCTCGAGAAGCACAATGCTCTCGGATCCCGGTTTCCCAAATCAAATTGGCTTTCTTGCAGGCGTTTCGGCGGCGCCTTGGCAGTCTCCACCTGCGTCGAGGCCCAGCGAGCCTCCAGCCCTGTCAGCCAGGATCGGCTGTGGCGGGGTCCAGTCCGATGCGCTGATTTCGCGCGCCGCCTAAGCGGCCCTGTCGGCGGCGCGCGCTTTGGTCTTGATCACGCCGAGAATCTCGGATTCCTTGACGATCAGCCGATCTTCGCCGTCGATGATGACGTCCGTTCCGGCCCACTTCGCGAACAACACTCGATCGCCGACCTTGACATCGAGCGGAACGAGCTTGCCCGCCTGGTCGCGAGCGCCCGGACCAACGGCCATGACCTCGGCTTCCACCGGCTTTTCCTTGACCGTGTCGGGAATGATGATCCCGCCTGGGGTTTTCTCCTCGGCTTCGACGCGTCTCAGCAGAACTCGGTCGTGCAACGGCGTAAAGCCTTCCATGATTTCAGTCTCCCTTCCGATTTTCGCGCGCTAGCGATTAAGGACCCAGAGTACGAGGCTGAATGCGACGCTCACCAGCAAACAGGTGACGATCGGGAAGTAGAACGTCACGTCTCCCCGCCGGATGATGATGTCTCCGGGCAGCCGGCCGAGGCCGAGGCGGCTCAAATACGGCCACAGAAGGCCGATCAGCACGATCGCAAGGCCGAGTTGGATCAGGAAGCGCGCCATCTCGAAAGAGCCGTCAGAACGCACCGCCGCCTGGAAAATACCCTGCGACGGAACGCTCCGCCGTCGCCATGACGAACGTCAGTAAAGCCCGCTTATTTCGCAGCGGGCGCAAGCGCCGCTGGGCTAAAGCAACAGTTTGAAGATCTGAATGCCGCGATGCCATTGCTCGGGCTGAGGATGCTTCTGCTCCGAATCGATGATCTTGAACGCGCGCGCCAGCGCGACGGTCAAGCCGCCGCCGATGGCCGGCAGCATCGCTTCGGTTTCGTCGCGATAGGCGAATTCGAGCGGCGGCCGCTTCTCGAGCCGATCGAGGATCGGCTGCAGTTCGAGCGTCTCGTCCATTTTCTTGAAAGCCTGAATGCATTCCTGCAGGCCCGCGGTGACCGGCAGGTCCCAGGGTTCGATGATCAGATCGCCGCTCGCCTTCGCGTTGGCTTCGCCGCGCAGCAGAAGAGCGTAAATCCGCTCATCGAGGAATTCCTCGTAGCGCTCGAGGTCATGCTTGCCGACTTCGACTTCCGCCGCGAGACGAAACAGGCGCTGAAAGCGCGCGACCGCCGTGGGGCGCTGCGGCGGCGTCTTGTCGTGAGGCGGTTCTGCGGCCATCAGCGCTCGACCCTCGCTCGTGAAACGACGGCAGTGTGAGTTGATATGAGGGGCGGCGCCATGACGGGCGTCAGATTTGTGCGCGCTGCCGCCAAGGCTTTTAGACTAATTCGCTGATATGCACCGTCCAGTGGACAAGGCGAAAAAGCGTTGCCCGGATGCTCACATGATCATTAGCTCACATGATCATTACATGTGACAGGCGCTCGCTACCTTTCCGTCTTGCGCGGCCTCTGCCCCTGTCTTGCAACAGTTTGCCGCAGGTGGACCAATTAGCGGTGGTAAAATACCCCCTATTTGTTCTTGACATGTTTCGTAACCCCATGGCATAAGAGAAGTTGATCGGACCGCAACGGCGGCGGATGGAAAGCGAGTTGGCATGGAGGCGCCTTCGAATCTCACAGCAATCTCGACCGCCCTAGGGCAGGACGTGGCGGCAGCGGTTTTCCGCCTGAGCCCGCTTGCGCTGAGGAGGATTGACTTCGCCTCGCTCGGCGTCGAACCAGAAGCCCAACGGATTTGACGACGTTGTCTTCAGTCGGCAGGCAGGGAAGCGAGTTGGCTGCCGCGGAGCGCATCGGCGGGCAGGCCGCGGACCAGGCGGAGGCGTCAGCGCGAAGCGGACGGGAAAAAAGAATGGAACTCCCAAGCTGTGAAGTTCGGCGACCCCCTCGCCCGCGAAGCGGGAGAGGACGGCGCGGCGAAGCCGCGCCAGGTCACCTGGCGCTTCGCGCCTGTCCTCTCCCGCTTCGCGGGCGAGGGGGATACGCGACAGCTTGGGAGTTACAAAAGAATTTGGATTCCGGCATAACCCCTTGAAAAGAGCCGATTCCTGGAAGACTTTTGCTTGGATTCTGCTATCCCGGGCTTTGCTCCGGCGCTCCCGGGCTTTGACGGAAGGTCCCGCGGCTTGGATCTTCAGGGACCGCCAGTGGCTCGAGGCGTGAGGAAAGCCGCCGCGGCCAGTTCGGGGACGGAAGCGGGTTCAACAGATGTTTTATGGATAGTTCATCGCCCGATTCCGCCGATCATGCGCCGAAACAGGGAATAACAGGGATGGTGCGCAGCCTCGGCTGAGCGGCTCTTACGACGAAATGTCCCAGTCATCAGGAAGCGGCTGGAGCTTTCGCGCCCAGTAGGTCGGCGCAGTCGGTGGCCAACTCAGCCAGGCTCGGCGCTGCTGCGACGCTGCTGCAGAAGCGCGCGATAGATTTCGTCGTCGCCGCAGAGGCCCGCCATGCGGCCGAGCTGATCGACGAGGACGATCGGGTTTCCCGAGACGCTGCGCAGCGCGATCGCCGAGCGCATTTTCAGATCGATCGGCGCGACGACGACGTCAAAGCCGGGCGGGGCCGAGGTTTCGCCGGTCGCTCCGTCCGCCTTGGCGAGCGTCCCGGCGGTGCCGTTGAGGGTGACGCCGATCGGCCGGTCGGCGTCGTCGAGCTTGAGGCGGATCCGGCCGCGCTCGTCGAGATGCACCTCGTTGTCGATGCGCCGCAGCGAGGCCGCCGGCGTCATCAGGGCGCCGCCCCGCAGGACGTTCAGCGGATTCATGTGCTTGACGAATTCGGCCACATAGGCGTTGGCCGGCCGCAACAGAATGTCCTCGGCCGCGCCGCACTGGACGATGCGCCCGCCTTCGAGAATCGCGATCCGGTTGCCGATCTTCAGCGCCTCGTCGAGATCGTGGCTGACGAAGATGATCGTCTTCCGGAGGTCCTTCTGCAGCGCCAGCAGTTCGTCCTGCAGCTTGTCGCGAATGAGCGGATCGAGCGCCGAGAATGGCTCGTCCATCAGGAGAATGTCGGCGTCGGTGGCGAAGGCGCGCGCCAGGCCGACCCGCTGCTGCATGCCGCCCGACAGCTCGTGCCCGAACTTGCCCGCCCATTGCGTGAGGCCGACCATCGCCAGCTTCTCCGCCACGATCCGGTCGATCTCCGCCTTCGGCATGCGTCGCAGCTCGAGCCCGAAGGCGACGTTCTCGGCCACTGTCCGCCACGGCAGCAGGGCGAACTGCTGGAACACCATGGCGATGCGGCTGGTGCGCAACCTTCGGAGTTCGTCGGCGCCGCAATGCGCGACGTCGACGGCGCCGGGGCCATGGCGCACCAGAACCTTGCCGCGAGCGACGGCGTTCAGTCCGTTGACGGCGCGCAGGATGGTCGACTTGCCGGAGCCGGAGAGTCCCATCAGGACACAGATTTCGCCCGGTTCGACCGAAAGGTTCACGTCCGCGGCGCCGAGAACGACGCCCGTCGCCTTCAGGATCTCGTCGCGGCTCGCCCCCCGGTCGACCAGCGCCAGCGCCTCGCCCCGCCTGTCGCCGAAGACGATGTCGACATGCTCGAAGACGACCGCCGACATGTCAGAGGCTCCCCTTCCGCTGCGGATTGCGGAACACGCGGTCGAGCACGATCGCCAAGAGCACGATCGACACTCCGGCTTCGATACCCATGGGAATGTTGACGGTCCCGAGCGCGCGCACGACAGGGGTGCCGAGTTCCGCCGCGCCCACTAAGGCGGCGATGACGACCATGGACAGGCTCAGCATGATGCATTGCGTGATCCCGGCCATGATCGTCGGCATGGCGTAAGGCAGTTCGACCTTCCACAGGAGCTGCCGTTTCGTCGCCCCGAACGCCGCCCCGGCCTCCTTGAGCGGCAGAGGCACCGAGGAAATTCCGAGCTGGGTGAGCCTGATCGGCGCGGCGATGGCGAAGATCACGGTGGAGATGAGGCCGGGCGCCGAGCCGAGGTGGAACAGCACCAGGGTCGGGATCAGGTAGACGAAGGTCGGCAGCGTCTGCATCAGGTCGAGCAGGGGGCGCATCATGGCGTAGAGCCATGGCCGGTGGGCGGCGGCGATGCCGAGCGGCACGCCGATCAAGACGCTGGCCAGGGTGGAGAAGCCGACGAGCGATATCGTCTCCAATGTCGCCTGCCAGTAGCCGAGGTTGGCGATGACGACGAAGGCGACGACGACGAAGGCCGCCAGACGCCACGACCGGTGCAGCCAGTAGCCGAGCGCCGCGACCGCGAAGACAACGACGAGAAACGGCACGTGGGAAAGGATCGCGGTAAAGCCGTCGACCGAAAAGTCGATCGCCGCGGTCACGGCGTCGAAGAACCCGGCCGCGTTGTCCTGCAGCCAAGTGATGCCGACCTTGACCAGCCGGCCCAACGGCAACTTCGGCTCGGTAAACCAGCTCTCCAACGGCTTCCTCCCGTCAGCAGCGCGCCCGCGCTCCGGCCGCCCTTCGCCTGTCTGGCGAAGGGCGAATCCCGCCTCTTAAGGGTCTAGAGACCCAGGCTCTTCTTAACGGACTCGAGCCCCGGCTTGCCGTCGAAGGTCGTCACCCCGTCGAGCCAGCCCGCCAGTTCTTTGGGGTTGGTTTTCAGCCATTCCTTCGCGGCGGCCGGCCCTTCCTCGCTGTCCGTCAGGATCTTGTTCATCACCTGGTTCTCGAGGTCGACGTTGAACACCAGGTTCTTGATCAGTTTCGCGGCGTTGGGGCATTCGGCCGCAAAGCCCGCCCGCTCGTTGGTGTAGACGATTGCTCCGCCGAAGTTTGGGCCGAAACTGTCGTCGCCGCCGGTCAGATACTGGATCTTGAAGTTGACGTTCATCGGGTGGGGCGCCCAGCCGAGGAACACGACGTCCTCCTTGTGGCTGGTTGCGCGCTGCACTTCCGCCAGCATCCCCTGTTCGCTCGACTCGACCAGCTGGAAGTCTTTGAGGCCGAATTTGCCGCCCTTGATCAAGTCGAGCACCAGACGATTGCCGTCGTTGCCCGGCTCGATGCCGAAGATCTTGCCTTTCAGCGAGTCCTTGAACTTCGCGATGTCGGAGAAGTCCTTGAGCCCCTTGTCGTACGTGTACTGGGGCACCGCGAGCGTGTATTTGGCCCCTTCCGGCAGGTTGGCGCCGACGACGACCACCGATTTGTCCTCGACGTAGGGCTTTCGGTCGTTCTCCATCGACGGCTCCCAATTACCCAGGAACACATCGATGTCCTTGTTCTTCATCGAGGCATAGGTGACCGGAACCGACAGAACCGTGATCTTCGGCGTGTAGCCGAGGCCCTTGAGAATTTCGCCCGCGATCGACGTCGTGGCGGTGATGTCTGTCCATCCGACGTCGGAAAACCTGACGGTCTTGCAGCTTTCGGGATCGCCGGCGAAAGCGAGGCTTGCGCCGCCGAGAACCAAAGCCGCGGAAATCGCTATTGCGGAAATTTTCATGGTTTTTCCTCCCGAGTGAAAGCCCCAAGACGGCGCCGTCGGCGGCCGTCAAGAGCAGTATTGACGCGCGAGCGTCGACGGTCAAACGGCCGAGCCGCTCGAGGGCAATCGTGCTCAGCGAACGGATCAGCGCTGGGAGGCGGCCGCGCCTGCGACGGCTCCGGCCGGCCCCCGGTCGGGTTGTTCAATTGCACAAGTCGCAGACGATCCGCTCGACTTTGAGCGGTGTCGATCCGGCAGAGACCACGAGTGCAAAAAGCAAACGAATTGCCGTTCAATTTTATTCCTTTCGGCCGCGTCAAGCGGCATTGCCGCAGCCTCCTGACTAGATCTGAGACGGAAGCGGGCTGATTTCTCTGCTTTCGAAGCCGCTTTGGCTTGCCGCCAAACCGTTTGAGCTTCACCCCGCGAGCAGGTAGAAGCGGGCGCGCCCGACGCCTTTCGGAGCCCCCATGGACGACCCGCTGAACGCCACTCCGCAGCAGAAGTCTGAAATTCTGATGCAGGCGCTGCCGCACATGCTGCGCTACGACGACGCGATCGTTGTGGTGAAATACGGCGGCCATGCGATGGGCGACGAGCAGAAGGCGCGCGATTTCGCCAAGGACATGGTGCTCCTCGAGCAATCGGGCATCAATCCTGTCGTCGTCCACGGCGGAGGACCGCAGATCGGCTCGATGCTGAAGAAGCTCGGCATCGAGTCGCAATTTTCCGGCGGCCTGAGGGTGACCGACAAGCCGACGATCGAGATTGTCGAAATGGTTCTCGCCGGTTCGATCAACAAGTCGATCGTCGGCTCGATCAACGCCGAAGGCGGGCGCGCGGTCGGCCTTTGCGGCAAGGACGGGAACATGGTGGTCGCGCGCAAGGTCCACCGTCCCCATGGCGCCGGCGCCGACGAGGACGTCGTCGATCTCGGCTTCGTCGGCGAACCCGACAAGGTCGACATGACGGTGCTCGAGCAGATTCTCGGGCGCGAGCTGATCCCGGTTCTCGCGCCAGTCGCGCAGGGCGCGGACGGCCAGACCTACAACGTCAACGCCGACACCTTCGCCGGCGCCATCGCCGGCGCGCTCGGCGCCAAGCGTCTTCTTTTCTTGACTGACGTGCCGGGCGTCCTCGACAAGAACAAGAACTTGATCAAGGAGCTACGGATCGACGACATCCGTGGCCTAATCGCCGACGGCACGATCACCGGCGGCATGATCCCGAAGGTCGAGACCTGCATTTACGCGATCGAGCGCGGCGTCGAAGGCGTTGTGATTCTGGACGGCAAGATTCCGCATGCCGTTCTCATCGAGCTTCTGACCGACCACGGCGCCGGAACGCTCATCACCCGCTAGAGGCTCGATCCGACCCCAATGCGCATCCTGGCGATCGATACTTCCTGCGGCGCGGCGTCGGCGGCGGTGGTGGAGAGCGGACGGCTCGAACCTCTTACGGTCGTCAGCCGGATGATGGCGCGCGGGCATGCCGAGGCCCTGGCCCCCATGGTCGAAGAGACGGTGAGGAGCATCGAAGGGGGGGTCTCGTCGCTCGACCGGATCGCCGTGACCACGGGTCCTGGCTCTTTCACCGGCGTCCGGGTCGGGGTCGCTCTGGCCAAGGGGATGGGTCTTGCGCTGGGCATTCCAGTCGTCGGCGTCTCAACGCTGGCCGCCTTCGCCGCCCAGCTTCTCAGCAGGCCCCGACAGGGCGTCATCGCCCCTGCGATCGACGCCCGCCACGGCTCCGCGTACTTCCAACTGTTCGAGTCGTCGGGTCGCCCTCTGGGGCCTCCGCGCTGCGATGCCTTGCGCGAATGCGTGCGCCAGATCGGCGACGGGCCAGCCCTGTTGGCTGGTGACGCCGCCGCTCTCCTCGCGGCCGAGGCTCATCGCGCCGGACTGCCTTATGACCTCGAAGCCGCAACCGACGCGCCCGACATCGTCGCTGTCGCGCGCATGGGCCTTGCCCTCGACCCTGCCGCCAGTCCCGCGCGTCCCCTGTATGTAAAGCCGCCGGACGCGCGCCCCAACCCGGCCGAGCCTATCGCCCGGGCGCCGGGGTGACCGGACTGCCCGATGTTCTTGAGCCGAGCCAGATCTTCTCCGCCTGTCATCCGGCCGCTCAGGATCGACAAGGCCGAAGATTGCGCGCGTCTGCACAGCGCGAGCTTCGCCCATCCGTGGCCGGCCGAAGAGATGGCGGCCCTGATCGCCAACGCCTCGACTCTCGCCGCCGCGGCGCTCGATCCGGCGAGTGGACGCTTACGGGGTTTCGTTCTTGCCCGGTTGGCTGCGGACGAGGCGGAGATCCTGACCATCGCCGTTGAACCGTCCGCGCGCGGGAAGGGCGTCGGCCGGGCTTTGCTGGCCGAGAACCTGCGACAAGCGGGGCGCGCCGGCGCGCGGACGATGTTCCTCGAAGTCGATCAGGAGAACGCCTCGGCGCTCGCTCTGTACGAGCGTCTCGGCTTCGTCAAGGTCGGCGAGCGCACCGGCTATTACCGGCGCAAGGACGGGCAGCGTGCAATGGCAGCCATCATGCTCAAGAGGCTGCCATGAGCGCCATGGCGACAGCAAACGAAGCGCATCCGGCGATCGCGGCGACGACCGCGGTGCGGCTCTTTTGCCTCGTCGTCACTCTCGCGGCGTTCGTCCTTACTCTTGGCCCGCCTCGGCGCGTGGCCCAGCGGTTCGGCTTGCAGTTCGGCCACAGAATTCCGGTCTGTTTTCAGCGTCTGCTCTGCGCGGGGCTTGGAGTTAAGGTTCACCGGCACGGAGCCCTCAGCTCCGCCCCGAAGCAGTTGATCGTCGCCAATCATGTCTCCTGGCTCGACATCCCCGTGCTCGGATCGCTCGGGCCGATGAGCTTCCTCGCCAAAAAGGAGATCGGCGAACATCTCGTCGGCCGAGAGCTGGTCGCCATGCAGGGCGTCGTCTACGTCGACCGGCGGCGCCGCTCGGGCATTCCGGCCGTCAACGCCCGAATGGCCGAGGCGATCCGCGGCGGGGCCGCCATCGTCCTATTCGCAGAGGCGACGACCGGAGACGGAAATCGCCTCTTGCGTTTCCGCTCTTCCCATTTCGAGGCCGTTCGGCTTGCCGCCTGCTCGGACAACGAAGGACCCGCAGTCATCCAGCCGGTCTACCTGCATTATTCGGCCGTCGCCGGGCTGCCGACCGCGCGTTCGCAGCGGCCCCGCATCGCCTGGTACGGCGACATGAGCTTTCTTCCGCATTTTCTGCAGTACGCTAGCGGCGGCGGCGTGACTTGCGACGTCTATTGCGGCGATCCGATACGGGTCCTGCCCAGCATCGATCGAAAATCCGCCGCCCGCCTGACCGAGAGGGCCGTGCGCGAGCTTGCGTCGAAAGCCCGCGCCGGCAAGGCGGCTATTCTCCCGGCCGAGGAAAGCGCCTAAATAGGTGTCTGGCGCTTGGAGATCCTAATTGCCCGAAACGAGCACGTTTGAAGACGGCTGCCCCGCTTCCGCGGCGCGGCAGGCCAAGGACCGCCGCGCGTTCATCAAGTCCTTCGGCTGCCAGATGAACGTCTACGATTCTCAGCGGATGGCCGATTTGGCTGCGCTCGAAGGGTACGAAGAGGCGGAGCGGGTCGAGGACGCCGATATCGTCGTTTTGAACACGTGCCATATTCGCGAAAGGGCGTCCGAGAAGATCTACTCCGAACTCGGCAAGCTGCGCGAGCTCAAGGACGAGCGGTGGAAGGCCGGCCGTCGAATGACACTGGTGGTGGCGGGCTGCCTTGCGCAGGCGGAGGGCGGCGAGATCCTGCGCCGCCAACCGGCGGTCGACGTGGTCGTTGGCACGCAGAGCTACCATCGCCTGCCGGAACTCTTGCGAACGGCCGAGGTTCGTTCGGGTGTGATCGATACCGACTTTCCCGCCGAGGGCAAGTTCTCACGCCTGCCGGCGAGCCGGCCCGAAGCGACCGCCAGACGAGGCGTCGCCGCTTTCGTGACCGTTCAGGAAGGATGCGACAAGTTCTGTTCGTTTTGCGTCGTTCCCTATACCCGCGGCGCCGAGGCCTCCCGTCCCGTTGGCGCGGTGCTCGACGAGATCGAGCGCCTGACGGACGCGGGTGTGCGTGAGGTGATGCTGATTGGACAGAATGTCAACGCTTATCACGGTCTCGACCGGTGCGGCCGCCGGACTGGTCTAGCCGGGCTGATCGCCGCCGCCGCAGCGGTTCCGGGAGTGCGCCGCTTGCGCTATGCGACCTCCCACCCGAAGGACATGAGCGAAGACCTGATCGCCGCGCACCGTGACGTCGACACCCTGGCGCCCTTTCTCCATCTGCCCATACAGTCCGGCTCGGACCGAATTCTTGCGTCGATGAACAGACGCCATTGCGTCGCCGAATATCTCGACGTCGTAGAGCGAACCCGGGCGACGAGACCGGACATCGCTTTCTCTTCGGACTTCATCGTCGGCTATCCTGGCGAGACCGAAGCCGAGTTCGAGCGGACGTTGGCGCTCGTGCGCGCCGTCGGCTACGCGTCGTCATTCACCTTCAAGTATTCCGCCAGGCCGGGAACGCCTGCATCCGAAATGGACGGCCAGGTCGACGAAGCAGTCAAGACGGTCCGGCTCGCGAGGCTGCAGGCGCTCCTCGAACAGCAGCGGCAGGCTTTCAACTGCGCCTGTGTCGGGCGCCGGCTCGAGGTTTTGTTCGAGAAGCCCGGCCGGCATGAGGGTCAGGTGGTGGGCCGATCGGCCTACATGCAGGCCGTGTGCGCCGAGGGTCCGCTGTCGCTCGTCGGCGTCATGGCGGAAGTCGAGATTATCGGCGTCGGATCGAATTCGTTGCGCGGCCGCATTGTCTCTCCAACGTCGTAAAAACAGGATTCTATTGGCGTGCAGGAAGATTCGGACCGGGGACCGGAGTCTAGGGAGAGAGCAGATTTGAAGCCGCAGGATTCGTCGCCGTCGCGCATTGCCGCCGCTCCCGCCGCCCTGAATTCGACGCTCAGGCAATCCAAACCCGCCGAGGTCTCCATCGCCTTTCCCGATAACGCCGCCGCTTCGGTCGTGTTCGGCCATTACGATCAGAACATCGCCCGGATCGAGCGCTCGCTCGGCGTTTCGGCCTACGCCAACGGCAACCAGGTCGTCATCAAGGGTCCCAGGGAGGCGAGCGAACAGGCGCGCCGCGTCTTCGAAATGCTCTACGAGCGGGTCAAAATGGGGCAGCCCGCGGGCGAAGGGGACGTCGAGGGAGCAATCGCGGAGAGCGCTTACCAGGGCCTGCTGTTTCCCGGCGAAGAGGGGACAAAGGACAGTTTCGGCGTCATCAAGACCCGCAAGCGGGGCGTTGTCCGCGCTCGAAGCGCCGCCCAGGACAGCTATCTTGCCGCGCTGCGCAAATACGAACTCGTTTTCGCCGAAGGTCCTGCCGGCACCGGCAAGACCTGGCTGGCGGTCGGCCACGCTGTTTCGTTGCTCGAACAGGGGCTGGTCGAGCGGCTCGTGCTGTCGCGTCCTGCGGTCGAGGCTGGCGAGCGGCTCGGTTTTCTGCCCGGCGACATGCGCGATAAAGTCGACCCCTATCTGCGACCGATCTACGACGCGCTTTACGACTTTATGGACGGCCGGATGGTCGAGCGCGGCATCCAAACGGGCATGATCGAGATCGCCCCGCTGGCGTTCATGCGCGGCCGCACGCTGTCGAAGGCCGCGGTGCTTCTGGACGAGGCGCAGAACGCCACCGCGATGCAGATGAAGATGTTCCTCACCCGTCTCGGCGAAGGCTCGCGGATGATGGTCAACGGGGACCCGACGCAAACCGATCTCGCTCCGGGGCAAAAGTCGGGTCTGGGCGATGCGATCCGGCTTCTGTCGGCGATCCCGCGAGTGGGCCACGTCCGCTTCACCCACGTCGACGTCGTGCGCCACGACCTGGTCCGCGAGATCGTCGAGGCCTACGAGCACGCGGCAACGGAGGGACATTCCGTCTCCGTCAGATGAAGTTTTCGATCGAGATCAGCGCGCCGTCCGCCCTCTGGCGCGGGCTGCCGCGGGCGCGCGCCCTCGCGCGAGACGCCATAGCGGCCTGCGTCGCCGAAACCGGGTTCGACTCGCGGGCCGGCTCGGAGGTGAGCCTGCGCCTGACAGACGACGCAGAGGTGCGGGAGCTGAACGCCCGGTGGCGCTGGATAGACAAGCCGACCAACGTGCTCTCATTTTCGGCTGGGACGGCGGCGCGCGCGAACCCTTCGAAGATGCTCGGGGACATAGTGCTCGCCTATGAGACGCTAGAGCGCGAAGCGGAGGAATCAGGCGCCTCGCTCGCCGATCACTATCGTCATCTCGTGACGCATGGCTTTTTGCATCTGATCGGCTACGATCACCAGACCGACGGAGAGGCCGAGCGCATGGAGGAACTCGAGAGGCGGATTCTCGCGAGGCTCGGCGTCGCCGATCCCTATGCGGATGGAGCCGTTGAGAGATGAGCGAATCAGCCGACGGCGATCGCGAACCTGAGGCACGCGCTGCGGCCGGCTCGCGGGAGCCGCACGCCGGATTGTTCGAACGCCTGCGCGCGCTACTGGGGCTCACGCCGGCTTCGGTTCGCGACGACATCGAGGACGCAATTGATGAGAGCGCGAGCGCCGAGTTCACGCCTCAGGAGCGGGCGATCCTCAAGAACGTTCTCGCCCTGCACGACGTCAGGGTCGCGGATGTCATGGTCCCGCGAGCAGACGTTGTCGCGCTCGCTCTCGACACACCGTTGCGGGAAGTGCTCGACTTGTTCCGCACCGCAGGGCATTCGCGCCTGCCGGTTTATGAGGACACGCTCGACGATCCGCGTGGCATGATCCACATCCGCGATTTCGTCGTCTTCCTCGCGTCCGATCCCCGTTTTGGCCTGATCGCGGCGCCGGCGTCGGGTTTGGATCGGCCCGTGCCTTCGGGTCTCGATATGCCCCTGTCAGAGGCCCGCATCCTCAGGCCGGTTCTCTATGCTCCGCCGTCGATGCCCGCCCTCGACCTCCTGCTCCGGATGCAGGCCTCGCGCACCCATATGGCGCTTGTGATAGACGAATACGGCGGGACCGACGGGCTCGTTTCGATCGAGGACGTGGTCGAATCGATCGTCGGCGACATCGAGGACGAACACGACGAGGCCGAGACGGCGATCCACGCAGCAGGCGACGGGGTTTTCATCGTCGAGGCGCGAGCTCCTCTGGACGACGTGTCCGAAGCGGTAGGTTTCGACCTGGCCTCGCTTTCCGAGGCAGAGGGGGTCGACACGATCGGCGGTCTCGTGACTGCGTCCGCCGGACGCGTTCCGGGCCGGGGGGAGATCCTAAGGGGTCCCGGCGCATACGAGTTTGAAGTGCTCGACGCCGATCCGCGCCGCATCAAGCGCCTGAAGATCTGGCCGCTCGCAGCGCGCGGCACGAAGCCGGCCATCCCGGCCCCCTCGTCGAACCCCGGCGGCCTGGGCCGCCAGTAGCCCCAGGCCGGCCGACCCCTGCGTCGGACGGACCCGGACAAGATTGAGGTCCAAGTTTGATTAATCGATTGGATTGCTCCGAAAGGCCATGTCTTTGACCGCCGCCGCCGGCAATCGGGTTGCGCATTCGAACCCTTTGGCGCTGCTTGCCGAGAATGTCGTTCTCTCGTGGAGCTGGCCTCGCCGCGCGATCGCCTTCGGCTCGGGAGCGGTCGGGGCGCTCGCCATGCCGCCGTTCTCCTTTTTCCCGCTGATGATCGCGCCGATGAGCGTCGCGGTCTGGCTGATTGACGGCTCCGCCGATCGCGGCGATGGGCGACGCACAGTCGCAGCGCTACGCGCCGCATTCGGCGCAGGATGGTGGATGGGGTTTGGCTATTTCGTCGCCGGGCTCTGGTGGGTCGGGGCGGCATGCCTGGTCGACGCGGACAAATTCCTCTGGGCGCTCCCGCTCGGCGTTGTCGCGCTGCCGGCGACCCTCGCGTTCTTTCCGGCTCTCGGGTTCTCGCTGGCTTGGCTTCTCTGGTCTCCGGGGGCCTCGCGGGTCTTTGCGCTCGCTTTCGGTCTCGGTCTTTCGGAATGGGCGCGCGGGACACTGCTGACGGGCTTCCCCTGGAACGACGTCGGTATGGCGCTCGGCGCCAATCTGACGCTCGCGCAAGTCGCATCGGTCGTCGGCCTGCACGGGCTGACGTTCCTGGCAATTTCGATCTTTGCCGCGCCGGCGACGATGTGGGCGCGCGAGGGGAGGCTCGTCGTCGCTCCGACGATTCTCGCCGCTTTGGCGCTGGCGTTGCTGGCGGGCTTCGGGCTCTTCAGACTGCTGGCGCCCCCGACCCCGACGGTTTCCGGCGCGAAGCTCCGGATCATCCAGCCGAACATCGCCCAGGGCGCCTCGTTTGCTGCGGAAAACAAGGACGCGATCCTCCGCCATTACTTTGCATTGTCGGGCGGGAGCGCGAGCGGGCCGGCTGTCGGCGCGAAAGGGGTCACGCATTTCATCTGGCCGGAATCGGCCTTCCCCTTCATCCTTTCGCGTGACGCAGACGCTCTCGGCGAGATCGCCGATTTTCTGCGCGACGGCGCAATCCTCGTGACCGGCGCCGCCCGAGTCGAGACGAACGCTGTTGGCGAGCCGTCGTATTACAATTCCATCCAGGTGCTCGACGCCCACGGCCTTTCGCATGAGCGGTATGACAAGCAGCATCTGGTGCCGTTCGGAGAATACGTGCCGTTCGAGCGCTGGCTCGAGCAGGCCGGCGTCACCCAATTTGTCCAGGTTCCAGGAGGATTCTCGCCGGGGCGGCGCGCCCGGCTCCTGAAGGTGCCCGGCTTGCCCCCGGCGATTCCCCTGATCTGCTACGAAGCGATTTTCCCCACTGATGTCGGCGACGCCTTCTCCGGCGCCTTGCGTGCGGGTTGGATGCTCAATCTGACGGACGATGCTTGGTTCGGACTCACTCCCGGGCCTTATCAGCACTACGCCCAGGCGCGTCTGCGGGCGATCGAGCTCGGGCTTCCCCTGGTGCGGGCCGCCAATTCCGGCATATCCGCCGTGGTCGACGGTCTGGGGCGCGAGACCGCGTTTTCCCCCCTCGGCGCCGAGGGCGCGCTGGACTTCGAGCTGCCGAAACCGCTTCCGCCGACTTGCCAGTCCCGGTTCGGCTCGCTCGGAGCCGCTCTCATCGCGGCCGCGTTGCTTTCGATCTGTTTGGTCCGGATGCAAAAAGCGTAACTAAGACCTGTGATTGCATCCTCTAGAGCTTGCGCGCAACGCGAGTATAAGTTATCTGCCTTGCCCTATCGTCAAATGGCCAGCGCGCGGTTGTTCAGCCGGACGGCCGATTGTGGGAGTGCGCACCGTGAGCAGCCCGTCCAACGTCGTCGACACCTATGTCGGAGCCCGGCTGCGAATGAGGCGAGTGATGCTTGGAATGAGCCAAGGCAAGCTCGGCCAGCTTCTGGGGGTGACGTTTCAACAGATTCAGAAATACGAAAAAGGCACCAACCGAATCAGCGCGAGTCGCCTCCGGCAGGCGGCGCACGTGCTCGAGGTGCCGGTGGAGTTCTTCTACGAAGGCGCTCCGACCCCTGCGGCGACCGGCGGAGGATCCGAATCAGCTGCGCAGCCATTCGACGTCGCCTTTCTCGCGACATCCGAGGGGTTCCAGCTCAACCGAGCATTTCTGCGGATCCGCGACCCGAAGGTGCGGCGCCGCATCGTCGAACTCGTCGTCTCGCTGGCGCCACCGGAGGAAGAGGGGCCTGTGGTCGTTCGGTAAAAAGAACAAATCGATCTCATCCGGCTTGACCAAACGAACGCTTGCTGCCAGAAGCGGCGCGCTGCGACCGCCGCGATACGCGGGGACGGGAGCAGATAGGGGCGGGAGATCGTCGTATGGCGCGATTGAACTATCAATTTACCAGCGAATCGGTGTCCGAAGGACATCCGGACAAAGTTTGCGACCGCATCTCTGACGAAGTCGTCGATCTCTTCTTCCGCGAGGGGGCCAAGGAGGGCATCGATCCCTACCAGATTCGGGTGGCCTGCGAGACGCTCGCCACGACAAACCGCGTGATCATCGCCGGCGAAGTGCGGGGGCCGAATATATCCAGCGAGCGGATCGTGGAGACCGCACGGGAGTCGATCAGGGACATCGGTTACGAGCAGGATGGCTTCCACTGGCGTGACGCCAAGGTCGAGGTGCTGCTGCACGCGCAGTCGTCTGACATCGCGCAGGGCGTCGACGCCGCCGGCAACAAGGACGAGGGCGCGGGCGACCAGGGCATCATGTTCGGCTACGCATGCCGGGAGACGCCGGAACTGATGCCCGCTCCGCTGTACTATGCGCACAAGATCCTGCGCGAGGTTTCGCGGGCCCGGCATTCGGGGATCGAGAAGACGCTCGGCCCCGACGCGAAGAGCCAGGTGACGGTGCGCTATCAAAACGGCAAGCCGGTCGAAGCGACCCAGATCGTCGTGTCCCACCAGCATCTCGTCGAGTCGCTGACGTCCGAGGAGGTTGCCGCCCTCGTTCGTCCTTACGTGACCGCGGCGCTGCCGCCAGCCTGGATCACGCCGAACACCGTCTGGCACATCAACCCGACCGGCAAGTTCTACATCGGCGGCCCCGACGGCGACTGCGGCCTCACCGGGCGGAAGATCATCGTCGACACGTACGGCGGCGCGGCGCCACACGGCGGCGGGGCCTTTTCCGGCAAGGACCCGACGAAGGTGGACCGCTCGGCGGCGTACGCCGCGCGCTATCTGGCCAAGAACGTGGTCGCCGCCAATCTCGCCGACCGCTGCACCCTTCAGCTATCCTATGCGATTGGCGTGGCGCGTCCGCTGTCGATCTATGCTGACCTGCATGGCACGGGCCAGATCGACGAAGGGAAGCTCGAGAAGGCGCTGATGGAGATCATGAACCTGTCGCCGCGCGGCATTCGTGAGCACCTGAAGCTGAACCGCCCGATCTTCGCCCGCACCTCTTCCTACGGCCATTTCGGCCGGACGCCCGAGGAAGACGGCGGTTTTTCGTGGGAAAGGACGGACCTTGCCGACACGTTGCGGCGCCTCGCCTGAAACGGGCTGACAGCCTTTCAAGGCATGATTGGAGGCGGCGAGAGCGCTTCGACGACACGGCGCCGTAGACTTTATGGGCGCAGCCGGGGCAAGGCGCTGCGTCCGGGACAGGAACGACTCGTCGCAGCCGCCCTGCCGATGGCCGAAGTCGCCCTGGAGACGCTGGGCCGCCCCGGTCTCTTTCCCTTTGAAACCCGCGAAATCTGGCTCGAAATCGGGTTCGGCTCAGGCGAACATCTGCTTGGACAGGCGAAGGCCAACCCTGACGTCGGCTTCGTCGGGTGCGAGCCGTTTCTCAATGGGGTGGCGGCGGCATTGTCGGGAATCGAGCGCGACAAGCTTTCGAACGTCCGGCTCCGCCGGGGCGACGCCCAGTCTCTAATCGAATCGGCGCCGGACGCATTCTTCTCTCGGGTCTTCATCCTCTATCCCGACCCGTGGCCGAAGCGGCGCCACCACAAGCGCCGCGTCGTTTCGGAGACGACGATCGAGGCGCTGGCCCGGGTGATGAGGCCGGGCGCAGAGCTACGCTTCACGACCGACATCGACGACTACGCCGGCTGGACGCTGCGGCGGTTTCTGGCCGCGCCCCAGTTTCGCTGGGTCGCGGCGCGCGCCCACGATTGGCGAACCCCCTGGCCCGAATGGCGTGCGACGCGCTACGAGGCCAAGGCGCACAGGGTGGGCAGGGGATCCGTCTACCTCACTTTTATTCGCTTGTGAGCAACTGGCCATCAACTGCGCGGTTCTCCCAAGCGGGGAATCACGTTAGGAGGCTTGTCGCATCGAGAGGTTGTCATGTCGGAGAGGGTTGATCGACGCACGGTTCTCAAGGGGGTCGCCGCGTCCGCGGCGGCGATGAGTCCGGTTGGCGAGGCTTTCGCCGCTGTGCCGGAAGGCCTCCAGTTCGAGCCGCCGGTCCCGTTCTCTTACGAGCTGTTCAAACAGCAGGCCCGCGAGCGGGCGCATCAGCCGTATCAGCCGCCGCCCCGGCCGAATCCCGAGGTGCTGCAGAAGATCAATTACGAGGAATGGGGAAAGATCAAATACAAGGACGCCTACGCCCTTTTCGCCGACGGTCCCGGCCCGTTCCCGGTCACCTTCTTCCACCTCGGATTGTTTTTCGAGAAGGCGGTCGGCATGCATGTGGTGGAAGGCGGCCAGTCGAAGAAGATCATTTACGAGCAGGCCTATTTCGAGATGCCGGCGAATTCGCCGGCGCGCGCCCTGCCGCCGGGGGCGGGCTTCGCCGGCCTGCGCGTCCAGGAGTCGCGAGACGGGCCGCTCGACTGGCGGAAGAACGATTGGGTCGCGTTTCTCGGCGCGGCTTATTTCCGGGCAATCGGCGAACTGAGGCAATACGGCTTGTCCGCCCGCGGCGTGGCGCTCGACGTGGCCGTCGCCGACCGGCCGGAGGAATTTCCCGACTTCACCCAATTCTACATCGACGCCGCTCCGGACGGGCATACGCTGACGCTTTACGCGCTGATGGAGGGCCCCTCCATCGTCGGCGCCTATCGCTTCCTGATGACGAGGGGCAAGGGCGTCGTCATGGACATCGAGTCGCAGCTCAACGTGCGCGCCCAGGTGTCCCGCTTCGGCATCGCGCCGGCGACTTCGATGTACTGGTATTCCGAGACCAAGAAGGAGACCGCGATCGACTGGCGTCCCGAAGTGCACGACTCGGACGGACTCGAGATGTGGTCGGGAAACGGCGAGCGCCTCTGGCGCGCGCTCAACAATCCGCCGCGCATCATGGTGTCCTCCTTCCTCGACGACAATCCGCGCGGCTTCGGCCTGATGCAGCGTGACCGCGTGTTCGATCACTATCTCGACGGCGTCTATTACGACCGGCGGCCGAGCCTGTGGATCGAGCCGCTGCCCGGCCCGGACGGCCACGGCTGGGGCAAGGGGTCGATACAGCTCTGCGAGATCCCGACCGACGACGAGATCCACGACAACGTGGTGGCGATGTGGGTGCCCGCCCAGCCGGTGCCGGCGGGGGCCGAACTGCACCTCAACTATCGCCTCTATTGGCTCGCCAATTGCCCTTTTCCGTCGAAACTCGGCATCGTGGTTGCGACCCGGCTCGGGCGCGGGGGGCAGCCCGGCCAGCCGCGGCCGAAGGGCGTGCAGAAGTTCATGGTGGAGTTTCTCGGCGGGCCGCTGGCGGACCTTCCCTTCGGAGTGAAGCCCGAACTCGTCGTCACGACCTCGCGTGGAACCTTCGGCCCCTACCAGCTGATCGAAGCGGTCCCCGACGGGGTTTCCGGCCACTGGCGCGCCCAATTCGACCTCGTCGTCGAGGGGACCGACCCGGTCGAGCTGCGCGCCTTCATGAAGTCGGCGGACAAGACCCTGACCGAGACTTGGCTCTTCCAATACCACCCGTTTTGACCGCGCGGGGCTCTTTAGCGCCAGTTTAGCGCCGCACCCCCCATATTTCAGAGACTTGCGACCCTGTTTAGGGTCGGGCCGCGAAATCGGCCTTCAGCCCCGCCCGGACGGGATTAAACGTATATTTGATGTAAATTTTATTGGTAGAGACCAGCGCCAAAGAAGCTCCGATGGTCGTGAAAGCAAAGCTCTTTCTTATAGCGTTGTCGTCGGTGGGTCATCGTCTGCCGTTTGCGCCGTTTGCGCTCACCTTTGACCTGTCCGCCAACGCGCTGATACGGGAGCTTATGGAGTCCTGCGGGAAAGATAGCGTGACAGTCGTTCCGCGATCAGTAAACCGTCTCTCGATGGAGCCTCCCAGCTCCGCCGCGAGGGCGTCGATGAGGTGCGTCCCCAAACCGGGGTAAAAACTCGAAACTGGCGAGCCATCGTCGCTCACCTCGCATCGGATCCTTTCGAATGTGGCGGAGACGGTGACCGCGATACAACCGGCTTTGGCGGAAAACGCGTGTCGACAAGCATTATTGATCAGCTCGGCGACAATCAGGCTGGCGCCCCAGCAGCGAACAGCGTCGATCTGGACAGGCTCCCCAGCCGCAAGAACCAGATTGATCCTGCAATGCGCGCCTTCGGACGCACTCATGGCGTGGCAGAGCTGGGTTATTCTGTCGGTAAAATCGACGGGGCCTTCCTCGCGCGGAGGTCGAAGAACACGATGTGTTTCCGCCGTACGGTAGAGGTGGTTGATCACCTCGTCGAGCGCAGACTTCGTTTCAGGGTTGGAGGCGCGGGCGGCGAGGTTGAAGGCAAACGAAATTGCGCGCGTGTACTCATTACGGACTCGATGAAGAAGCTCCGCCACGTGGAGAAAGGATTGTTCGCCTGGGCCTTGGGTGGATTGCAACCACTGGTTCACGACATCCTCCTTGAAGACAGGGTGCGCCTGACTCAACCTAGCCTGTTCGAGACAACGCCTCCACCCTACAGACGTCATTTCAAATGTCGGATTGGTTTTGGTTGCTCGATACCTTTGTATGAAGGCGGGGACTGGCTGAAGACAGCATCCTGCAAGTGGATGTATACGCCAGCGACGGATCGACAGGCATCGCGGCATGCCTTCCCCTCTTATTCTCAGGCACCAAAACTGAACAACTGGACCAATTCATCACGAAGATACGAACCGCATGAGACGCGCAAAGGCATCTGTAGTTCTACGTGCCCTTAGCGTAGCTACCCCTGTGGTGAATATTCAGTCCAAGCGCGCCCTCATTGAACCATTCGTTGGACTGACTAAATAAAATCTGCCAGTGCAGCGGTTCCTTAGTTGGGAACGCCGCCGGCTTCCTGAGCCTCGGCTCAGCTGTCCTCTTCGCCCCGATGTCCCTCGAGCGCGACGCCGAGATAATGGATCAAAGTCGGTCCGGCGAAGGGTTTGGAGAGGAAACAAATTGCTCCCGCCTTCAACGCTCGGGCGCGAGTGCTTTCGTCAGGGAAGGCCGTAATGAATATGAACGGCGCACCGTGACCCTGGGCGCGCACCGTGGCGAGGAGCTCTAATCCGTTCATCCCCGGCATCTGAAGATCCGCGATCACGCAGCGGGTGTCATTCAAGCGGCCTGACTGCAGGAAGTGCTCGGCGGACGAAAAAGCCTGGACCGTATACCCGTGCGACCTCAGAAACTTGCTCGTCGCCGCACGAACAGAGGGATCATCGTCGACGACAGAGATCACTGAAACCGTTGACAAGGGGCCTTCCTAACGCAGAAGCCGCCGCTCGGCCCGCACCATCGAAAAGTAGGCTGCAATTCAACAATTTAGAATCATACTTAGGTTTGCGCGATCCGGCTTCGCATTGATGACGAGCCAGCGTCTCGGAAATTATGAATCAAATCAACCAATCACAAGCTCTCGCCTCTTGCGGCGCGCTATTTCACTTCGTCAATGCGCTCGGCCTCCTCGACATTGTCCTTGGTTATAAAACACCAGCTTGGCGAGCCGCGAAACCGACCGCGGCTTGGGAATTATAGAAACTCTTCGCATCTGGTGTAAGTCCTTGAAAAGGCGAGAATCGTGAATGAATCTGGTTTCCGCTGGCGTTCCTTTTGCTTCCCCCGGCGTTCCTTTGGCTTCCCCGTGGCGTGCGGTGTCCTTCCCCCGAGGAGCGGCGGCCTTCCCGCTGTGTTCCTGGACGTTCCGCCGGCTCGCGGACGGCGCCATCGCTCACGGCGCTCCGAACGGCCAATACCCTTGGCCCTCCCGCGGGGTGAGCGATTGTCTGGGAAATGGCGCCTTAAGCGCTTGAAAAGCTCAAATCCGCACTGGCGGACGGCATGGTCACCGCAGCGCTGCATCCCCGATAATTTGGGACCGGGCGCGGAAAACGCTGCTGCGAAGCAGTCCACCGCCAGTGGCCGGATGGCCGAGGCGACGAGCGACACACCCCGCGCGCATGTCTCGTTGCAAGCCGCCGGGAAATGGCGCCGCAAGCGCTTGAACAAATTGAATCCGCGACGGGGCCGCAAGCCTCACGGAACGAAGCGCTGCCGTCGGGCCGTCGCCAGCGTGGCGTAGCCGCCCCGCCAGCCCTCCACGGTGGAGGCGAACCCGCGAGCGGAAGAGAGGGCGACAAGAATCTCGGCGAGATTCTCGCGCGGGGTCACGTCGAAGGCGGCGAGCCAGCGCCACAGGGCGGCCTTGAACGGTCTCGGCCAGCCGGCGCAGTCGCCGAAATCGATCACGTGCAGCGACCCCCCCTCCGCGACGACGTCGAGCGCGCTCGCGAGAGCTGCGCGCCACGGCGGGATCATCGACAGGGCGTAGGAAATCATCACCCGCTCGAACCGCTCCCGCCCGAAAAGGAGCGCGGGATCGAAGGCCGTCGCGTCCGCCTCGGCGATCGTTATGCGGGACGTCAGCCCGGCGTGCGCGATCGAAGCCGCGGCAGTGTCGAGCATTTCGCGCGACACGTCGAGGCCGTAAAACCGGGCCTCCGGATAGGCGCGCGCCGCCTTGACGAGGTTGCGCCCGGTGCCGCAGCCGATTTCCAGCACCCCGGCGCCAGCCGCCGGGCGCAGCCGGGCGATCGCCTCGTCGCGGCCGATCAGGTAGTACTTGCGGCTCAGGTCGTAGATATGGCGCTGCCGCCGGTACATCCTGTCCATCAGCAGAGCGGCGTCGCCCATCGTCACTCATCCTTCAGGACGTAAAGGTGAAAAGCGCCATAGATCGACGAGCGATCCTGCCGCCCGAGTTCGCGGCTGCGCTCCTCTTCATAGCGCCAGCGCCTGAGAAGGTCGTCGGGCAGCCGCCCCGGCAGCAGGCGCTCGTCGGCGGCGGTGCGGAAGATGACCCGCCCGCCCGGCCGGGCGGTACGGGTAATCTGGGTCCACAACGCCGTCAGGTCGGCGTCGGTCATCCAGTCCTGGGCGTCGAGCAGCACGTAGCGGTCGAAGCTCGCCGCCGGCGAAGCGCTCAGCGTCTCGGTCAGCGAACGCTGCACATAGCGCACCCGGTCCGCACGCCTCCGGACGGCGTCGAAATTCTCCTCCAAGAGATAGGGCGGCAGGGACGGGTTCGGACCAGGCGCATAGCGTCGGCCGAACGCCTGCCAGGCGAAGTAGTTGTCGGAGACTGCGAAATCGCAGGCGAGCCGCTCGACCCGCTGGCTCAGCACCTCGCCGATCCCCCTGGGCGAATCGGCTGCGAGCGCCTTGTATTGCGCCGGCGGGATGCCCAGGCCGTAGAGCGAAGCGGGCTGCTTCATCATCCAGCGGACGAGCGGTTTGTTGAAGATCGGCGCCAGACGCTCTTCGTACAGCGCCCTCTGCTCCTTGAGCGTCTTGGCCTCGAGGATGACCGCCGGATCGAGCCCGTGCAGGCGGGCGAGCGCGTGGCCCGCGCCGAGGAAATGCCCGAGCAGCCCGTGGCGGTAGAAGTTGTGGGCGAAGAGGCCGATGCGGCGACGGCCGAACGTGCGACGCTTGTCCCAGTACGCCTGCGTGGCCGGGTCGAGCTTCGCGCGCAGCCGCTGGTCGTAGACGCTGACGTTGGCGCGCGCATCGGCGCGGCCAAAGAAGCGGAAGAACGTCTGATAGTCCGGCAGGTTTTGCAGCGCGCAGATCTTGAGTTTTCCCAGCGCGATATGGGCGCCGTTGAGGTCGACCGCGGTGACGCCGGCGGGATCCGCGGTCAGATAGGAGAGCACGTTGCACCCGCCCGAAGCGATGGCGATGACCTCGTCGCCGGGCCCGATCTCGAGCGCCTTCATGTCGACGACCGGATCTTCCCAGATCTGGGGATAAACGAGCTTCGAGAACGCGAGCGTGAACATTCGCTCGAGCACTCCGGCCCGCGACAGGGGCTTGGCGCGGTGCACGGCCGCCTTGAGGGATGCGCCGGTCGCCTTGCGGACCGCCTTCGTGGAGTGCGCCAAACCTTCCTCCGTCTTCCATCAATCAGAGCGCGCTAGATGAATCGCGTGACGACGGCGTGACGGGGCGCGGACCTATCGTTCAAGGTCGCGGGGGAGGAGCGGCCGGGAAAAGGGCAAAAAAAGAGCGGATCGGCTGGGAGGGGGCCCGCCGATCCGCTAGCAACGCGAGATGTCTTCGGTCCGTCCTGGCGCTCGGGGGCTGGGGGGCAAGAAAACCGAGCAAACCGCGAACCGATCTCACGCCGCACAACCTTAAGATGCCGGCCGCTTACGGCATGCGGTTGTCGAGAAACCGGCTAAACCAAGGCATTATGCAAAACAATTATGAACGTCCTGCAGAAACCGCCGACCAAGCCGGTTATTTATGAAAAACCTTTTACGGGTTGCTTGCCGCTAAGCCTCTTATGTCGCCGTCAGTCGGCCGAACCGGGCTTCGGCTCCTTTGCAGTCTTGGCGTTTCCGGCTTTCTCGTCCTTGCCGATCTTGGCGCCGGCCTGAGGTTTCGCCGCCGTTTTCTGGGGCTCCCTGCTCGCGACGGCGCGCCTCGACGACCTCGGGTGATGCTTGACCGCGGGCGGGGTTCGAACCGCTCCCTTGAGAACCGTCGGCGCGCTCGGCTCGCCGCCGGGTGATGCCTGGTCGTCGATCGAATTCGGCTTCTCGGCCGAATAGGCCTTTGCGTCGGGGGGCAGCCCAGCGGTCGCGGCAATTGCCCTTGCGCCGAGAACCGGGCCTTTCCAGCCGGCAACCGGACCGACGAAGACCGGAATTGGATCGAAATGCGGACGCGCTACGGAAAGCTCAGTGTGGTAGGGAGCTGCGGTTCCGGCCGCAGCAGCTACGACGGAGCCGCGGCCCTGAGGCGAAGTCCGGACGGGTTCGAAGGCGCCTTCTTCCTCGGCTGCGGCGACGGCCGCGGCGTTCCGGTGCAAACAGACGTCGACGCGCATGTTCCTGGGGCCCTCGCCGGATGAGGGCAGCGACTCGAGCGAGCCCGAACCGTCGCTCACGGCGAAACCTCTGTCGAACAGGTCGGCCGCCTCCTGGTTTCGCAGCCTCGCCGACGGGGAGCCGAGCACCACGACGACGAGATGCCTTCCGTTATGACTGGCGGTCGCCACGACGTTGAATCCGGCCGGACAGGTGAATCCCGTCTTCATTCCGTCGGCGCCGGGATAGCGCCCGATCAAGCCGTTGTGGGTGGTGATGATCTGCCCGCCGAGTTGCAACGCTCCGATCCCGTAAAGATCCGCATGCTCGGGGAACTCGCGCAATAACGCACGGGCGATCATCGCCATGTCGCGGGCCGAGGACACGTGCCCGGGGTCATGCAGTCCGTTCGGATTGACGAAATGCAATTCTTGCAGGCCCAAGCGCTTCGCCGCCGCGTTCATGTCGTTGGCGAAGGCCTCGACCGATCCGGAGACGCCTTCGGCGACCATGACCGCAACGTCGTTCGGGGATTTCACCATCAGCATCTTCAGAGCGTTATCGAGGGTGACTTCCGTACCAGGGCGAAAGCCCATCTTCGACGGCTGCATCCGCGCCGCCCGCGCCGACATGACGAGCGGGGTGTCCATCGTCAGCTTGCCCGCGCGCACGGCATCGAGCGCGACATAGACGGTCATCAGCTTGGTGAGCGAAGCGGGATACCAGACCTCCGTCGCCTCGTTTTGGATCAGCACCTGTCCGCTGTCGAGGTCGGCGACCAGAAATGGCGTTGAAGGGGTCGCCGCGGCGCCGCCAACCCATAGCGCCAGGAAAACCCCGAAGCCGAAGGCGGCGCGTCGCCCGACTGACCAAACGCCAAAAGGCATGTTGTCGCTCCTTCCGACGCCACAAGCATCGAACTCCTAGAGGAGAATGACCGCAAGCTCAAGTTTCGGCGATTCGTCGCCAAATCGCCGCCGCTGCGCTCTACCAGGCGCAAGCCTTTTCGCCAAAGGCATAGACAGCTTTTATTCGCCGGAGCGGCCGATGAGCGAAGAAAACCGAGTCCCGCAGAGAACGGCTTGCTGACTTCCTGGTGGAGCTGAGGGGATTCGAACCCCTGACCTCTGCAGTGCGATTGCAGCGCTCTCCCATCTGAGCTACAGCCCCGTCGCGCGGGCTCTTTACGTGTGCGCCCTTTCGGTGTCAACGGTTCCGGGGGCAACGGCCAGCGCCCGCCGCTCGCCATGAGAGACAAGACTCGGAGCTTCAGGAGACTTCATGCGCGCTATCCTCGACATTGTCATGGTGGCTCTCAATCTTTACATTGGGTCATCATTGCCGGCGCCATTCTCTCCTGGTTCATCGCGTTCGGCGTCGTCAACATCCGCAACGATTTCGTGCGTTCGGTTTGGAATCTGTTCCTCGCTCTGACCGAACCGTTCCTGCGGCCAATCCGCAAGTTCCTGCCGAGCACCGGGAGGCATCGATATCTCGCCGATCATCCTGCTGCTCGGCGTGATGCTCATCGAGCGGATAATCATTTATTACGTCTACCCTTATGCCTTCTGAGCCGCTATGACCCACATTGCCGGTGCAAAGACAACCCCCGGCCGGTTTTTCGAAGATTTCCGCCTCGGCGAGACAATCCGGCATGCGACGCCGCGCACGCTGAACACAGGCGACGCTTCGCTCTATTCGGCGCTGTACGGAACGCGCTTCGCGCCGCAAAGCGCCGAGACCTTCGCCCGCGCAATCGGCTACCCGACGAGCCCGATCGACGACCTGCTCGCCTTCCACGTCGTGTTCGGCAAGACGGTGCCGGACGTCTCGCTCAACGCCGTCGCCAATCTCGGCTACGCCGACTGCCGCTTCCTGAAGGCAGTCTATCCGGGCGATACGCTGTCGTCGGTTTCCGAGGTGATCGGCCTCAAGGAGAACTCCAACAGGCAGAGCGGCGTTGGTCTACGTGCGGTCGCGCGGCTCGAACCAGCACGGCGAGACCGTCGTCGAATACGTGCGTTGGGTGATGGTGCGGAAGCGCGACCAGGCGAGCCCGGCGCCCGACGCCGTCGTTCCGAAACTGCCCAAAGCAGTGGATGCCGCCAACCTCGGCTCGGCCTGCCCGCCGGTCGACCGCGCCGCCTTTGACGACGCCCTCAGCGGTTCGCCGCACCGGTTCGAGGACTATCAATCAGGCGAGCGGATCGATCACGTCGACGGCGTCACGGTCGAAGAGGCGGAGCACATGATCGCGACCCGGCTCTACCAGAACACGGCCAAGGTGCACTTCAACCAACACAGCGAGGGGCAGGGCCGGTTCGGAAGGCGGCTCATCTATGGCGGGCATGTCATTTCGCTGGCGCGGTCGCTCAGCTTCAACGGCCTCGCCAACGCGTTCCATATCGCGGCGATCAACGCCGGGCGGCACGTCGCGCCGCTGTTCGCCGGCGACACTTTGTTTGCCTGGAGCAACATCATAGAGACGGCGGCGCTGCCGGGGCGTAGCGATGTCGGCGCGCTGCGTGTCCGTACGATCGCGACGAAGAACCGCCCGTGCGCCGACTACCCTCTCAGCGAGGGCGAAGGCTATGAGCCGAACGTCGTGCTCGATCTCGATTACTGGGCGCTCGCCCCGCGCCGGGCCTGAAAAATGCGTCTGCCGGCGGACGGGACGTTGATTGTGGTCGGCGCGCAGGAAGCGATCGGCGCGGATTGCGCCGTCGAGGCGAACGTCGCGTCGCTGGTCGCCATGTGGCGGAAGGAGGGACTGCCGGTGGTCCATGCGCGCCTGGACAGCGCGTCCGGTAATTCGTCCAGGGCGTGGGCGGCGCCGATCGAAGGCGAGATCGTGATCGAGAGCGGCGAGGCGGGCGCTTTCGCCGGATCAAGCCTCGAACGCCTGCTCGACGACGCCGGCGCCACAACGCTCGTCCTTTGCGGCGCGCTGAGCGCCCTCGAACCGACGGCGCGCGACGCCCGCGAGCTAGGGCACCAGATTTTTATACCGCTCGACGCCTGCTGGCCGAAGGAGACTTCCGCCGGCCGCGGCGCCGCCCGCCTCGGACGCGAAGGCGCCACGGTGGTCGACACGGCGGCTGCGCTCGCCGCGGCGGCGACGGCGAAACTGCGCCAGCGCCGGGAGGCGGAGCGGAAGCGCCAGGAACACTGATCATCGAGCCATCGGCGCGGTCGCGGACAACCAAGTCCGCCGCTGCGAGACCCAATATCTCTTTGCCGAGATAGGGCGTCATCCGGACGAGCGGCCTCGCAATCGGATCCTACCAGCCGCGAGCCGCATCTCGATTCGAGGGCAAAACTGGCTTGGTCTCGCCTTCCCCTCCTCCTATCTGGGCGCGGGCCGGGCGTACGGCGGCGCGCCGGCATTGCCGCCGCCCCATGGCATGAACGAGTTCATCATGCTGGCCGCGGGACTGACGCTCGCATCGAGGTTTCGCGCGGAATGCTGGATCAGCGCGACTGTGTTGGCGATATGATTCACGTCGAGACTAATGTGATTCACGTCGGCCGCCACCGCGCTCATGGTCCTGTCCATCGCGCCTAGGGAGCCGCGCATCATGCGGATATCGTCGCGCATATCGGCGATCGAGCCGTGCATGTTGCTCATGATGCGGGTCATCGACTGCATCTGTTCCGTCATGCGCACCGTCTGCTCGACCATGCGATGCGTGTCCACGGTTAGTTCGTAGATGAGAAAGAACCCGTAGGCTGAGAGGAGCAGGAAAGCCGCCATCCCCGCATAGACGATGAGCCGAAGCGTCTTGACCGCCGCCGCCGCTCGCTCGAGATAGGCGAGATATTCGGGAGGACGGTATTCCTGCGGCGGAAACACACGCGCCGGATAATCGTGCTTCAGGTCTTCGGCAGGGATCGCGTGCGTGCTCAGCGAGTGCGGCATGCTTCACCTCCCTAAATCGCACGAACTCACCGGCGCTGGAATCCAGAGTCCCGGCCGAGCTGTTCGAGTCGCGGCCCGTTGGTTCTTCAGACTGCGGTCGGTGGAGGCGCCGCCTCGCCTTGCTTGCCCGCCGCATCGAGCGCCTTCAGCTCTGCATCGAGCTTGTCGGCAAGCGCCGGATCGTTGCGTCGAACGATCGGCGCGAGCGCTTGGGCGCGGGCGCCATCGCCCGATCGCGCAAGTCGCACGGCCGTTTCATAATAGGCTTGGGCGGCCTCCTGCAAGCGACCGGCGCCGAGAAAGACGTTGCCGAGCTCGCCGCGCGCGTCGACGTCGTCCGGCTTCTGGGCGAGAAGATCTTGGTATAGCGAGATCGCCTGGTTGACGTCGCCGCGGGCGAAAGCCGAGCGCGCTGAATCCAGCGTCCCCTGCGGCGGCGCCGTGACAGCGGGGGCCGCCTCTGGCGTCGTCGTCTTTCCAATCGTGCCGTTCGCCCAGCGGTAGATCTGCTCGCCGCCGGCCTGCGCCTCCGCCACGCCATCGCGCAGGAGCGCGCGCAGTCCGGGCGAGAAGGCGCCGACCCAAACTCCCAACAGAAAGAACACCACCGCGTAAAACAGCCAAGTCGTCAGCCGCGCGATCATATTCGTCCCTCCCGGGAGCTGCGTCGGCCCTTACGCCGCCAGCTATCCATCTTCTGTCGCGCCAATCCCTCGCTCATCGCCAGGGAATGCCCGAGCCGCCCGGGAACCCGCCGAACGAGCCCGGATAGGCACCCCAGGGGCTGCCCATTGAACCGGGATAACCGCCCCACGGACCCCCGAACGAACCCGGGTAGCCGCCCAACGGGCCGCCATACGATCCGGGATAGCCGCCCCATGGACCTCCGAATGAGCCGGGATAACCGCCCCATGGACCTCCGTATGACGCGGGACTTCCGGTCCATGGCCCGCCGAACGAGCCCGGGTAGCCGCCCCATGGGCCGCCATACGATCCGGGATAGCCGCCCCAGCTGTTCCATGGACTGCCCCAGCCGTTGCCGAGGCCGCTGAAATCGCCGCTGACATTGAAATTGCCCCAGCCGCGGCCGAGGCCGTTGCCCCAGCCGTTGTTCCCCCCTCCCGGATAGCCCCAAGGGCCGCCGCCGTAAGGGCCGCCGCTCCACGGGCTGGCGCCCCACCATTGCGCCTGCGCCGCGCCGGGCAGCGCGAGCGCGACCGCCAGCGCCGCGGCGGACAACAAACGCTTGAAACTTGTCATGGCACGCTCCATCCTCCCGCTGCGCCGGCGAAGCCATTGGCTTCGCCGGACAATCTCGTTAGCCGAAGGCGAGGGCCCTTCACGGCCCTCGCCGTTCGGTCGTCACCACCACCCCGGGCCCCAGCCGCGGCCGCGATCCCAGCCGTTGCCGTTGCCGTTGCCCCAGCCGTTGCCGCTGAGATCGCTGTCGCCGCCGAAGCTGAAGTTGCCGGAGGCGTGCCCGCGACCCGTGCCGCGGCCGTAGCCGTAGCCGCTGCCGTAGCCGTCGTAGTAGGGGTCGTAGCCATAGCCGCGGTACGGGCCGTAGCCGCCACCGTAGGGATAGCCGCCGTAAGGAGCGCCGTACCCGTAGCCGTAGGGCGCAGGCGGCGGCGGAGCGCCGTAGCCATAGGGAGCGCCGTACCCATAGCCATAGCCATAGGCCGGGGGCGGCGGCGGGGGCGCGCCATAAGCCGGGGCCTGAGCCTCACCCTTGGCCTCGGGCCTCGGGGCTTCGGCCTGAGTCTGCGCCTGCGGCGGCGGCTGCTGGCCATAACCGGGCGCCGGGCCATAACCGGGACCCCACGGTCCGGCCTGATATGGGCCCGCAGGCGGCGGAGGCTGGTTCTGGGTGGTCTGCTGGGCCATCGCCGTCGACGCCAGGCCGGTTAGTCCGGCGACCAGCGCTATCATGCTTAGTCTGTTCATCGTCCACTCCTCGTTCCGGAAGTAGGGCCGCATTCTGCGGTCCTACCAGTTGCGCGGCAGGGCGCCGGATCGCTCCCGCCACCAGTTCCATGTCTGGGAATTGGCCCACCCCGACAGCGGGGTGCTCCACGGCACAAACATGAAAGGCGTGCTGAGACCCCAGGGATTGAAGGGGTCTGTCGTCGAATTGACCTGGCCGAACGTCGCCAGTTGCAGCTGACCGTGCGGCAGATTGGCGTTCGGTGCGAAAGGCAGGTAGGGCGTCGGCGAGGCCGGCATCGGCGGCATCGTCGCTGCGCCCGGCGCGTAGAGGGGGAGCGGCGGAACGCCCTCCGGTCCGCCGCCCGAAGCCGGCTGCATGAAACCGCAACCCGGGCAGGCGCCGTAGGCCGGGGTCGGCGCGTAAGGGCCAGGGCCGTAGACCGGTTGAGCGCCATAGGGCACGGCGGCATAGGGGCCGGGCCCCACGAACTGCGAACCGGGCCCCCCGCCGCTAAGATCGCCGAAGCTCGCGGCGCGCGCGACCGACGCAGCGAGGACGGCGGCTCCGAAAATCAGCCCGAATATGCGGAATGCGCTCATGCCGAATCGCCTCCCAAATCGTTGAGCTCTGCCTCGCTGCGGTCGCGCGGCAGCATTTCGGCGCCCTCCACGTTCCTCGCGCCGCTCTTTCGATTCCTTCTCGGCGCCGTTTTCGGCTTCGCGGCTGCGGGCAGAGGCTCCGGCGTTGCCGGAGCCGCGACACCGAGGGTTTCCACTTCGCTCTTGCGGAGCAACCGCGGCGGCCGGGCGGGCACGGTCTTCTGGGCCACATTCGCGGTGGCGGATTCGGCTTCGCTCTTGCGGGCGAGGCGCGGCGGGCGACCGGGGGTTGGCGGCGCGGGTTCGGGGGACGAAGTCACAGCCGCGACCGCTTCCGACTCGCTCCTGCGCATCAGACGAACAGGGCGGTCCGGCGCGGCTGAGACAGGCTGGGCGTTCTCCTCACTTCTGCGCGCGAGGCGCGGCGGCCGGGCCGCCATCGGTTCCGGCGCGAACGGAGCCGGTTCGCCACCATCGCCGCCCGCAGGCGGGGTCGGGCCCGCGCCGGGGCCGCCCCCGTTAGGGGCTTGGGAGCCGCCGTGCGGCGGTCGGCCGGTGAAATATTTCTGCGCCGAGACGCAGCCGAGCGGGATGACCACCAGCGTCAGGAAGGTCGCCACCAGCGAGCCGAACAGTAGCGAAACGGCCATGCCCTGGAAGATCGGGTCGGATAGCAGCACCATCGAGCCGATGACCAGCGCCAGCGCGGTGATGAGGATCGGCCGCAGACGCACGCGCCCGGCCAGGATGACCGCGTCCGGCACGGCCATGCCTTGGGACACCTTCTCGCGGGCGAACTCGACTAGCAGAATCGAGTTGCGCACGATGATGCCGGCGAGGGCGATGAAGCCGATCATCGAGGTCGCTGTGAAGTCGGCGCCGAGCAGCCAGTGCCCCGGCACGATGCCGATCATCGTCAGCGGAATCGGCGCCATCACCACGAGCGGCAGCAGGAAGCTGCGAAACTCCGCGACCACCAGAACGTAGATGAGGACCAGCGCCGCCATGAAGGCGATGCCCATGTCGCGGAAGGTCACATAGGTGACTTCCCACTCCCCGTCCCACTTGAAGCCGCTGATGTCGGTGCGATCGGGGCGGCCGAAATAACTTCCCCCGATCACCTTATGGTCGGGCGTGACGTAGTTCTTGAGGGCGGAGTCGACGGCGAGCATGCCGTAGAGCGGCGCACCGAGCCGGCCGACGACGTCGGCCGTGACATACTCGAGCGGCCGCAGGTCCTTGCGATAGATCGGCGGGTCCACGCGGTGAGGCGCGAATTGCCCGAGTTCGCTCAGCGGCACAGTTGAACCGGTCTGGGTCCGCACGGGTAGCACGAGCAGGTTGCCGAGGTTGACGCGGGTCGCGAGCGGAACCTGCAGGACGATGACCGCCTGCTCGAGGTTGCGCTGGCCATGCAGCGCCCCAACCTGAAAGCCCCCGGTCGCCATCGCGAGTTCGCGATTCACGTCCTCGACCGAGACGCCGAACATTTTTGCCCGCTGGAGATCGACGTGAAACTCGATCTGGTCGAAAGGCTGCTCCATGTAGGTGTTGACGTCGGCGACGTCCGGCGTCGCCTTGAGGACCTGCATGACCTTCTGAGCCACCTCACGGCGGATCTCCGGCGTCGGGCCATAGAGCTCGACCACGACCGGCGCGAGCACCGGCGGCCCTGGAGGCGCCTCGGCAATCGTCAGTCGGGCGTGCGCGGCCGCCGCGATCGGCGTCAGCAGGGAGCGGATCCGGGTCGCGACCTCGTGGCTCGAGCGCTCGCGCTGGTCCTTGTCCTTGAGCTCGACGGCGATGTCGCCCTGCCAGGGCTGCTGGCGCATGAAGTAGTGGCGCACGAGCCCGTTGAAGTTGAACGGCGAGGACGTGCCGACATAAGTCTGATAGGCGACCACTTCCGGGACCGTCTTCATCACATCGCCGAGCTGATGCGCCAGGTTGGCGGTGGCGAAGAGATCCGTGCCCTCGGGCATGTCGATGACGACCTGCAACTCCGACTTGTTGTCGTAGGGCAGCATCTTGAAGGCGACCATTTCGAGCGGAAACATCGCCACCGCCCCGAGCATAGCCGCGATGATCGCGAATAGCGTGAGCATGCCGAGCGGCCGCGAATTCATGATCGGCGTGATGATGTGTCCGTAGACCTTGCCGATCGTCGCCGCCTGGCGGTGTTCGGCCTCCGCCGACCGCCGAAGGCCGTTCATGTCCGGCTTCACCCGCGCCGCCAGCCACGGCACGAACACGAAAGCCGCGAACAGCGAGAAGACCATCGCCGCCGACGAAAGCACCGGGATCGGCAGCATGTACGGGCCCATCATGTCGGTGACGAAGCCCATCGGCAGCAGCGCCGCGACGACGGTGAAGGTGGCCAGGATGGTCGGGTTGCCGACCTCGTCGACGGCGTCGGCGGTCAGGTCGTCGTCGGTGCGGCCGGATGCAAGCCACCGGCGGTAGATGTTCTCGACCACGACGATCGCGTCGTCGACGAGAATGCCGATTGCGAACACGAGCGCAAACATCGAGACCCGGTTGATGGTGAACTTCAACACGTAGGCGACCGCCAGTGACATGAGCAGCACGGCCGGAATGGTGATCAGAACGATGATCGCCGGGCGGACTCCCATGGTCAGGAACGCGAGCACCGTGACGAGCGCCGAGACGATGAACAGCTTGAGGATGAGGTGCGAGACCTTGTCATGCGCGGTCGCGCCGTAGTCACGCGAAACGGTAATAGTCACGTCCTGCGGGATCAGGGCGCCGCGCATCGCCTGCAATTCACTGAGAATCAACTCGGCGACGTCGACGCCGTTGGTGCCGCGTTTCTTGGCGACCGCGACAGTCACCGCCGGCGCGCTGGAAAAGCCGCCGTTCTCCGCGCGCACCGTATTGTCGGTGATGGACTTGGGATCCGACTCGCCCTGCGTGATCGTTGCGATGTCGCGCAGGAAGAGGGGCCGGTTTTGGTCCACCGAGACGACGAGGCCGCCGATGTCCGCCGCATTCTTCAAAAACTCGCCGGTATAGACATTGAACCAGCGATTGCCGTCGACCACATCGCCGCCGGGTAGACGCTGATTGGCGGCGTCGACCGCTTTTGCGATCTGGCTGAGCGTCAGCCCGTAGGCGGAGATCTTGGACGGATCGACGTCGATCCGCGCCTGTTCGAGGCTGCCCCCGACGACGAAGCTCTGGCCGGTGTCGGGCACCGCCTTGAAACGCTGCTCCACGTCGAGGCCGAGCTTGCGCAACTGCACGCGATCGAGCGCGTTGGAGGAGAGAGTCACGGTGACGACGGGCACGTCGTCGATGCTCTTGGGCTTCACCAGAGGCGGCAGCACGCCCTTGGGAATGAGGTCCATGTGCGATTGCAGCTTGTCGTAGAGCTTGACGAGCGACGGCTCCATCTGTTCGCCGACCTCGAAGCGAACGGTGACCATCGACAGGCCTTCGTGCGACACCGAATAGACGTGCTTGACGCCGGATATTTCGGACATCAGCCGGTCGAGCGGCTCGGAGATGAGATTGGCGACTTCGCTGGCCGACGCGCCAGGATAGGCGACCAGGATATCGACCATCGGCACGGAGATTTGCGGGTCCTCCTCGCGAGGGGTGACCAGCATTCCAAGTCCCCCGACAAGGAAGAAAGCGATCAGCAGGAGCGGGGTCAGCGGCGATTCGATGAACGTCGCGGCGACCCGACCGGCAATGCCCCAACGCGCGGGATTCGGCGCATCGGAGAGAGGCGGTGGTGACGGGCTTGTGTGGATCGTGTCTGTCATGACGGGCTGCCCATTGTCATGACGTCACTGCCCGTCCGATGAGGCTTCGGCAGCCTTGAGATCGGGGGGCGGATTGACGAGAACGCGCTCTCCGGCACGCAGGCCCGAAAGAACGGCCGTGCGGTCCCCCATCGAATCTCCGAGGCGCAGCACCCGCATCTCGACGCCTCGTCCTGCCGAGACGAAGGCGATGGGGAGGCTGCCCCGGTAGGCGATCGCATTGGTCGGCACGGCCGGAGTCAGCATCGACGGGCCGCCGCCGCCTAGCTGCGCGATCCAGGCTCTGGCGTACATTCCGGGGGCGACGGCTGCGCCGGGCGGCAGCGCGAGCTTGACGGTGACGGTGCGTTGCGGTCCCTCGGCCGAGGGAAAAATCTGCCTGACCGTCGCCCAGAGATTGGCGCCGTTGACGGTCACCGGGACGGGGTCGTTGAGCTTGACCTGCGCCACTTGTGCGACCGGCACCTCGAGTCGAACATCGAGCGCGTCGACGTCGCCGATATCGGCGATCGGCTGGCCGGGCTGTACGGCGTCTCCGAGGCGCACGAACCGGCGCAGGACTACGCCCGCTCGCGGCGTGATTGCCCGAAGGTCCCGCGCCCGCGCGTCGAGTGCGTCGATGCGCGATTGCGATCCGACGAGGCCTGCGAGCTGCCGCTCGTAGTCGGCGCGGGCGTTGTTGATCGCCGGGTAAGAGCGTTGCGACTGCTGCTGCGTCATCAGCGGCATGTTCGAGCCGCCAAAGGGCGAATACGGGGTCGCGCTCGCGCCGGGCATCATGTTGCCCATGAACGATTGCGCCATATTATAGAATGGCGTGAATGACCGCTCGTAGGCGTCGTAGGCCGGTCCGCCCATTGGCGATGTCGTCGGCTGCCCGTACAGCCGATGATAGAGTTGAGTCTGAGCGTTCTGCGACGCGATGGTGTCGGAGGTCAGATTGGCCCAGGCGGCGCGATATTCGGGCTGCAACGCATCGTCGTCGACCGCCGCGACGACCTGCCCGGCGGCGACCCGGTCGCCTTCCTGCCCGGCCGTATAGACGATTCGGCCCGGGGCCTGGGCCGTCAGCCGAACGACGTCGCGCGGCTCGACGTAACCGCCGAGTTCGACCCGCGCGGCCGCGGGCATTTCCGTCACCTCGACGCCCAGCGCCTCGGGCGAAGCGTAGAACTGCGGCGCCGCGGCCGACGGCTGCGGGGGCGCGGCCGGGCGGAGAAACCATATCGCGATGATTCCCCCGACGACGGCTGCAATCAGCAGCGAGAGAAATCTTCCGATCGAGGACAACATCTCAACGCCCCCAACTCAACGCCTGCTCGGTTCCTCCCGCCACATGCGCGAGAGAACCGTTACGACCTCCGGTTTTTACGTCCTCGGGACGGTCCCCATCGCGGTGAAGCTCTTGATGAACGGCCCCGCCATCGCGGGATTCTTGATCATTGCGCCATAGTCGCCGACGGCGAATTTGAGCTTTCCGGTGGTGTAGGCCATCCCGAGACCCATCATGCCAATGCCGGACGCGCACCATTTCTCCCAGTCGGCCGGGCTCGCGCGCAGGTCCCAGTTCAAGTTGCCGGCCGAGTAAGCGCCGGCCGAGGTCACATATCCGTTCTCGACCTTGATCATTCCTCGCGGCTTCTGCTCGCCGTCGAACCCGTAGCCGATGACCGAATTGAAGCCGATCTTGGCTAGGGCGTCCCCCAGGTCCTTGTCGTCGTTCCAGGCATTGCCGAAATCGACCATCCAATCGTCAGAAAACAGCGCTGGCATCCTCGTCTTCCTCCTCGGTCCGCGGTGCGAAGGGCTTCCTCGAATTCCGCCTCGGCCACCGACGCATTAACTTTAGCGTTCCCATACATACGTATATTTGAATGTACTCATATACGCCTTGGCCGTCAACGCCCTTGGTGAAGATTTTGTAAAGTGCGTCAATTTGCCCTTGAGCTTTTGGTTGACCGACGCCGTCGCGTTCAGCTTCCTTGTGTTGGCGGAGGCATGCCGCCGCGCCCGCAGACGTGAAATTTTATTGAATATTAGAGGATTTCCTGAGCCTGACGCGATGAGGCGAATCGACGCGCGACGCTGTCGCCAACGCCAGAGCGTCGATCATGCATTGTCAGGCAACCGTCGACTCGGTCGATGAGCGCGTTGTCGCCGGCGCTCGGCAATGGCGCGAGCGTTTTCACATTTCTCATTGCATGGTAGAGATTGGGTGCGATGTTGAGCAACAGGAATTCAGCCGCGCCCTAGTGGGCCAAGGCCTCTCGCTCGAAGCGTACGGCGATGAGTCTCGAAACCGCTCACAGGTGTAGCGGTCGCGCTCGATTTAGTCTCCATTGCGTCGATGCGTTTTTCGAACTTGAACCGTCGCTCCCGGTCCGGCGTTCTACTGGTTCAACGGGAGCGAGGAACGAGTTGTGGGTTTGCTGGGTTTCGGGTGGGAGTCCAATGGCCTTGCAGGAGACGTCCCAATGAAAATTGCGCAAATCAGTCCCCTGCTCGAGAGCTGCCCGCCCCGCCTATACGGAGGGACGGAGCGCATAGTGTCGTATTTAACGGAGGAACTGGTGCGGCAAGGTCACGATGTGACGCTGTTCGCGAGCGGCGACTCCCTCACCTCGGCCCGGCTCATTCCATTCTGCGAGACCGCATTGCGCCTGGACCCGCGCATCAAGGATCCGGTTCCTCCCCATGTCGTGATGCTCGATCGCGTGCGCGCGCTGGCCGACGCCTTTGACGTTCTCCACTTCCACCTCGACGTCTTGCACTATCCGCTGATCCGCGATTTCTCGGACAGGACCGTCACGACCCTGCACGGCCGGCTGGATCTGCCGGAGCTCAAGCACGTCTACTCGACCTTTTCCCACGTTCCGCTCGTCTCGATCTCCAGCGATCAGCGTAAGCCGATGCCGCCGGTGAACTGGGTCGGCAAGGTGCATCATGGCCTTCCCGTGAACTTGCTGCCTTTCAGCCCGTCGCCGAAAGGCGACTACCTCGCCTTCCTGGGCCGCATTTCACCTGAGAAAGGTCCCGAGCGAGCCATTGAAATCGCCACACGAGCGGGGGCGAAGCTGAAGATGGCGGCCAAGATCGATCGAGTTGATCAGGACTACTGGGAGGAGGTGGTCAAGCCGCTGGTCGAAGCCCATTCGAACGTGGAATTCGTAGGCGAAATAAATGAGCGCGAAAAGGCCAAATTCCTCGGGGACGCGACCGCGCTTCTGTTCCCGATTTGCTGGCCTGAGCCTTTCGGCATCGTCATGATCGAAGCTATGGCCTGCGGCACACCCGTCATCGCCTTTCCCGCCGGGTCCGCGCCCGAAGTCATCGAAGATGGAGTTTCGGGCTGGCTGGTCAACGACGTCGACGAGGCCGTCGGCGCCGTGAAGCGCGCCGAAACCTTCGATCGTGCGAAGGCGCGTGCGTGTTTCGAGCGCGACTTCACGATCGACCGCGTCGCCCGTGACTATTTGAACATCTACCGCAATCTGTCCGGAGTGCGCCGCGCAACGGCCCAGCGCGCCCGCCGCTTGGGCAAGGCTGGGTGGACTGCGCCGGTTGCTCCGACGGTGAGCGTGTTGGGCGAGGTCCCGCGTCCACCGCGGCCGCTCTCCGCGCCCCCCTTGGTCAGGCTACCGGCCCGGTCGAGCGCCGCGGCGGCGAAGGATTGAGTATCGGCTGTCAATTGATCGTAAGCACCCCGACCGATCCCCGCCGCTCGAGTACGTCGACGATGACATGCCGGTTCGAGCGGCGAAGGGCGACGTCGGCGCTGCCGCCCTTCATCCGTAGCCCTCTCAAGACGACCTCGTCCAAAAACGGGGGAAGCACCGGCTCCCGAAAGGTGACCCGCTGCGCTTCGGTGTCGAAGGCCAGACCGGCGCAGGATTGGATGAGGTACAGCGGAGCGGCGGCCGCCCAGGCCTGCGGCATGCAGGCTACCGGATAGAACGTCGGTCCGCGGGTCTGCTGACGCGGAAATCCGCAGAAGAGCTCCGGCAGACGACGCAGGTCGACATAAGTCGACGCGCTGAACAGACTCTCGAAGACCTTGGCGGCCTCGCGACGGAAGCCGTAGCGGGCGAATCCCGCGGCGATCAGGGCGTTGTCGTGCGGCCAGACGGAGCCGTTGTGATAGCTCATGGGGTTGTAGCGCGCTTCGGTCGAGGCGACGGTGCGGATTCCCCACCCACAGAAGCACGAACTGCCCATCAAGGTCCGAACCACGGATTCGGCGCGCTCGCGATAAGCGATTCCGGAAAAGAGGGCGTGGCCGGCGTTGGAGGCCCGGACGCGACACGGATTCTTTTCGCCGTCCAGCGCCAGGATGTAAGTGCCCAATTCCTCGTCGAAAAATCGGGCGTCGAAGCGGGAGCGCATCGCTTCCGCTTTCTTCCCGAACACGTCCGCGCGCCCGAAGTCGGGAAGTTGCGTTGCGATTCGTTCCACGGCCCGCCAGGCTGCGTAAACATAAGCCTGGACCTCGACCAGGGCGATCGGTCCGTCCGCCAGCCGGCCGTTGGCATGAAAGATAGCGTCGTGACTGTCCTTCCACCCCTGATTGGCCAAGCCGTGTCCAGTTCGCCTCTCGTATTCGACGAAACCGTCGCCGTCCCGATCACCGTAGCGTTCGATCCATTCGTGAGCCGCCTCGATATTCGGGGCCAGCTGGCGTATGGTTTCGAGATCGCCTGTCCGGTCGAGATATTGTCCGGCGAGAATGATGAAGAGCGGGGTCGAATCGACGCTGCCGTAGTAGCGGCGGAAGGGAACTTCGCCCAGATCTGCCATCTCCCCGTGGCGCGCTTCGTGCAGAATTTTGCCCGGCTCCGCGTCGGCCTCGTCATCGACCTTGACGGCCTGGGTGGCGGCAAGATGCTTAAGCACGCCGCGCGCGATGCTCGGATCCAGCCAGAGCATTTCGAGCGCGGTGATTATGGCGTCGCGCCCGAACACGGCGCTGAACCACGGAATGCCGGCATAGGGATAGAGCCCTTCGGGCAACCGCGTCATCAGCATGTAGAGGTCGGCGACGCTGCGGCGCGCGGCCTCGTTGAAGATGTCGTTCGACGTCTCGACCGAGGCCGCGCGAGACGAGGAGGCGCGCAACTCCCGGCGCGCGTCCCGCAGACCGATGAAGAAAGCGCGCGGCGGCGGCAGCGCCAACTCTTCCTGTCGGCAAGCGATCTCGATGAAGATCGACGCTGTTTCCCGCGGGTCGAGATCGAGCCTGTAGATCGCCCGGTCGACCGACAGCGTCGTCGGCTTCGGATCGAAGCGCAGCATCGTCGACCGCCGCCGCTTGTCGAGCCCGACGTAGCTCAGGGTCACGACCGCGCCGTCGACTTCAGGCTCACTGTCCTCGCCTCGGCGCTTGCGATGCGCCCCGCGAACTTCGAACAGATCGGCGAAATCCGCGGCGAAGGCGATTCCAATCCGAATGCGGAGTCGCCGGTCGTCGAAGTTGCGAATGCTGAGTCTTTCGAAACAGCCGGCCCGCCACAGAAACCGCGTCCTTCGCAAATGAACGAGATCGTGTTCGGTCTTCAGATGTTCCGGATCCTCGAACAGGTCCGGATTGGTCAAGTCGCACGTGAGCGTCGCGTTGTCGTCGCGCAGCGTCGAGCTCAGCAGCATGGGCCGCGCGCCCCCCACCGTCACCGCAAAATTCGAAAGATGGCGAGTGTCGCGGTAATAGAGGCCCTCGGCGCTTCCGGGGGCGGAAATGGCGTCGCCGTAGTTGTCGAACACGCCGAAGGAGTCGCCGTGCTTGAGAATAAGTCTCCGAACGTCCTGAAGCGAGGCAGCAGCCGTTATGGCGTATGTCTCGTGCAATTCGGACCCCGCCTTTTCCTCAGCTGAGCGTTTGTCTGTCAGCCGATCTGAGTTTTCCGCCTTGCCCTGATCTTTCATCGCCGACCCATGCGCCAACAATACCCGCGCTTGCTAAGCTCGCAGCGCCGCCGTTAGACGGACAGTGTTGTCGCCCCTTCGAGGCGGTTGTCGGGCGAAACCTGCCCCAAAAGGGGGCGCAAAATACCGTGCCGCGCCAATGCGGCGTTCCGCGGCAGGACGCTTGCCTTTTGTCCCCCGCCCTTGCATAGGGCCGACCGTCTCCTGACAAAACAGGCTTCGCTCCCATGGGTTTCAAATGCGGCATCGTTGGTTTGCCGAACGTCGGCAAATCCACGCTCTTCAACGCCCTGACGCAGACGGCCGCCGCCCAGGCGGCCAACTATCCGTTTTGCACCATAGAGCCCAATGTCGGAGAGGTGGCTGTACCCGATCCCCGGCTGGCCGCGCTGGCGGAGATTGCGGGCTCGAGGGAAATCATCCCGACGCGGCTGACCTTCGTCGACATCGCTGGCCTGGTGCGCGGCGCGTCGAAGGGCGAGGGACTCGGCAACCAGTTCCTCGCCAACATTCGCGAATGCGACGCCATCGCCCACGTCGTCCGCTGCTTCGAAGACAGCGACGTCACCCACGTCGAGGGCCGCATCGATCCACTGTCGGACATCGCGACGATCGAGACCGAGCTGATGCTGGCCGACCTCGAGAGCCTCGAGCGGCGAATCGTCGCCATGGAGAAGAGGGCCAAAGGCGGCGACAAAGCCGCCAAGGAGGCCTTGGCCCTCGCCGAGCGCAGCCTCGGCGAATTGCGCGATGGCCGGCCCGCGCGCGCCGCAGGCGTAAGCCGCGAGGAGCGGGATCTGTTTCAGTCGCTCGGTCTTCTGTCGTCGAAGCCGGTGCTTTATGTGTGCAACGTCGAAGAGGCCTCGGCCGACAAGGGCAACGCCTACTCGGATAAAGTGAAGGAGCAGGCCGCCAAGGAGGGCGCAGTCGCAGTTGTCGTCTCCGCCAAGATCGAAAGTGAAATCGCGGTGCTGCCGGAAGCCGAGCAGAAGGACTATCTCGAGGCCGTGGGCCTCCACGAGCCGGGCCTCAATCGAGTCATACGTGCGGGCTACGACCTCCTCCATCTGGTCACCTTCTTCACTGCCGGCCCGAAGGAAGCGCGAGCATGGACGGTGGAGAAGGGAGCGAAGGCGCCGCAGGCGGCGGGCGTTATCCACACCGACTTCGAAAAGGGCTTCATCCGCGCCGAGACCATCGCCTACGAGGATTACGTGGCCAACCGCGGCGAGGCGGGAGCGCGCGAAGCGGGCAAGTTTCGCCTCGAAGGCAAGGACTATGTCGTCGCCGACGGCGACGTACTCCATTTCCGCTTCGCCAATTGATCGCCGTGTCGGACACTCTCGCCTTCGAGGACTTTCCCGCCGGGGAAGTCGTCGAGTACGGCGGCGTCGAAGTCTCCGCGTCGGAGATCATCGCCTTTGGGCGCGAGTTCGATCCTCAACCCTCCCATGTCGACGACGAGGCCGCCAACTCGGCGACCGGCGGCCTGATCGCCTCGGGCTGGCACACCAGCGTCCTGCCCTTGCGGATGAATTGCGACGCTTTCTTAATGCGGGCTATCGTCTTGGCGGACCCGGGCATAGACGAGGTTCGGTGGGCGCGTCCGGTGCGTCCCGGTGACCGTCTGCGCGTGCGGCGGCATACGCTCGCCGCTCGTCCGGGCGAAGGCGGCGCTCACGCCGGCGAGGTCGAGTTCCTCTACGAGGTCGTCAATCAGGGGAACGTGGTCGCGATGACGCAGCGCAGTCGGTTGCTCTTGTCGCCCCGAGCCGGGCGCTCGGACTAGAGATGTTCTACGAGGACATGCAGGATCGGCTCCGTGACGGAACTCGGCTCGACCGAGTTCACGCACGAAGCAATCATCGCTTATGCTCAGCGGTTCGACCCACGCGTTCTGGCCGCCGTTCGCCGGGACGCGCCGCTCACCGCCTCCGGACTGCATGTGGCGAGCGCGATGATGCGCCGCCTGGTGGAGACGCGCACGGCCTTGCGTGAGGCCATGGCGACGCGCGGCAAATCTTTGCCGGAACTCGGCGTATCTCCCGGGTTCCAAGGAATGCGCTGGCCCCACTCCGTCCGGGAGGGCGATGTCATTTCATATTCGATGCAAACGATTTCGAAGCGGGATACCTCGAAACCGAAATGGGGGCTTGTCGGCAACAGCTTTCGCGGCGTCAATCAACGGGGCGAGGACGTGTTGCTTTTCGCCAGCATCGTTCTGGCCGCCCGGAAAACGCAAGAAAAATAGTTTGCGTCCGGGCTTCGACTAGGATTTTGCGGCGCGAGCGGCTAGGTTGGCGCGCCGCGTCGGAGGCGACCGAACGGCTTTGGGGGCGCATTGTTCGCGAAATTCGCCGGGAGGGCGCGCCACCTCCTGCGTTTCGTTCGAGGGGAGGCCAATGGCAATCGATCTCGTCGGTTCAGTCTCGCAATTCCTCACGCCGCAGCTGGTCGGCCACCTCGCGCGGGCGGTGGGCGTCAACGAAACGACGGCGCAGAAGCTGGTAAGCGCCGCGATTCCCGTGGTGCTCGGAGCCCTCGCCACGACGGCGGCGGCTCCCGGCGGCGCTCAGAAATTGGTCGACGCCGTGTCGAACTCCGACCCCGATCTGCGGGCGAATCTCGCCGGCGCGATCAATTCCGGCAATGTGCGCGTGCTCAACGACGGCGCCAGCCTGCTCGGCGGCCTCCTTGGAGGCTCCGGGTTGTCCAACATCGTCGGCGCTTTGAGCCAATTCTCCGGCGCGACCCATCCTGCGGCCCAGGCGGCGGTCGGCGCCGTTACGCAGTCGGCGATCGGCGCAATCGGCCAGCAGGACCCCTCCAACTGGTCAGACCGGTCATCGATCGCAGCGATGTTCGCTGCTCAAAAGGGCGCGATAGCCGCCGCGATTCCTTCGGAGATCTCACGCGCCCTCGGCGCGACCGGTCTTCTGGCCGGCCTCGGCGGTCTCGGCGCCGACTCCGTTCGGACGGCGAGTGCGGCCACGTCCCGGCCGGCGACTCCCGCCAGCGCACCTCCCAGCCCGCCCCCCGCACCTGCGCCGGGTACGGCAACGTCCCGGCCGGCGACCCCGATAAGCGCGCCGGGCCCTGCTTCCAACCGGGCGCCTGCCTCCCCCGTCCCCGGCGGGTTCCCGACCTGGGCGATCATCCTGCTGATCATCATCGTCCTCGCCGTAATCTGGTGGTGGTACGCGAGCTCCAATCGGCCGGCGGAGCCCGCCAAGACCGGCATGCTGCAAGCGCCGATCGAATTGGCGCTGACGGCGCTGCCAGGGCCTCGGGCCTGAACGGGATCCGTGGCGGGCGCGCTGGCGCGGGGATCAGCACGGGGTTTTCCCGCGAGGAGGAGGGCTGGCGGCCGCAAGCGGGAGCTCTTTGAGCGGGACCGTGCAAGCGGCGCATTCTTGACTGGCTGGCTCTCAGGAATATCGCAAACAAATCATACGCGTAACATAGGACGGAACAAGATCGCGGCGGGGCTGTTGGTCGACTTCGGAGGTCGACGTGGCGGCAGCACAAGGCGAAAAACCACCTGTCGCGCGAGGCGAAGGCAAATTCAGGGCTCCAGCCGTTAAGGACGACGTCGCCGAGCGTGGGCCTGCGGCCGACAGGAGTCAGCCCGGAACAAAGCACGACAATCCGGACGAGGCAGCGAAACGTGACGGCCGTTCTTGGATCGCCCGCCACAAGCTCGCAACGGCAGCGATCGCAATTCTCCTTCTGGCTGCGATCGCCGGCGGCTTCGCGTATTGGCTGAACGCGAGTCAATACGCAGACACCGACGACGCCTTCATCGACGATCGCCCGAGTGCGATCAGCGCGCAAGTCGCCGCCGCGATCACCGACGTTCCCGTGAACGACAACGAGCTCGTGAAGGCCGGGCAGGTCCTCGTGCGGCTCGACGATCGCAATTACGTCGCAGCGGTAGCCCAGGCGAAGGCGCAAATCGCCCAGGCCGAGGCGGCGGTCTCCTCCGCCGAGGCTTCGACGACGGCGCAGCAGGCGACGGTCAACCAGATGTCTGAGCAGGTGAAGCAGGCGCAGGCGGCGCTGACCTATTCGCAGGATCAGTATCAGCGGGCCGAAAACCTGTTGGCGAAAGGCGCCGGCACGCTCCAGCAGGCCCAGCAGGCCAACGCCGACCTCCTTCAGAAACAGGCCGCGGTGGATGCGGCGCAGGCGGCGCTCGCGCAGGCGAAGCGGCAGCTCGCCGTGTACGCTGCTCAGCGCAAGGTGGGCGAAGCGCAGGGCAAGGCGGCGCAAGCGGAGCTCGCCCAGGCCGAGGCCAACCTGTCCCGAACTGTCGTCGTCGCGCCGTTCGAGGGCCACGTGACCCAATTGACCGCGGCGAAGGGAACCTACGCCACGCCCGGGCAAACGCTGATGGAGATCGTGCCGCTCGACGTCTGGGTCACGGCCAATTACCGCGAGACGCAGCTTGCCGATATGCATGTAGGCGACCACGCGACCCTGTGCATCGACGCGTACGGCAAGTGTTTCCCGGGCCATGTCCAGAGCATTCAGGCCGGCAGCGGCGCCGCTTTCAGCCTTCTTCCGGCGGAGAACGCGACCGGCAATTATGTCAAGGTCGTGCAGCGCGTGCCGGTTAAGCTCGTTTTCAACAAGCAGCCGGACCTCCTGCTCGGTCCCGGCATGTCGGTGACGCCGTCGGTCAAGGTGCGGGCGAACCCGTTCGCAGGCTTCGGTCTATGACGGCGATTCCGGCGCAGGATTGGGACTCGAGCCGCTCCGCCGCAGGCGCCCACAACCCGTGGCTCATAACCATCATCCTCTCGATGGCGACGTTCATGACGGTGCTGGACACCTCGATCGCCAATGTCTCGCTCTTGAATATCGCGGGAGCGCTGGGGACGAGCGTCGACGAGGCCACCTGGATCCTCACCAGCTATTTGGTCGCCAACGCCATCATCCTGCCGATCAGCGGCTGGCTGTCCGACGTCATCGGCCGCAAGCGGTTCTATATGCTGTCGGTCGGCCTGTTCACCGCCGCTTCCTTTTTGTGTGGAATCGCGCCGAACCTCATGTTCCTGATCGCTGCGCGCGTGCTGCAAGGAATCGGCGGCGGCGGCATGGCGCCGAGCGAACAGGCGATGCTGGCTGATTCCTTCCCGCCGTCGCAGCGCGCCCAGGCGTTCGCCGCCTACGGGGTGGCCGTCATCGTCGCGCCGGCGCTCGGGCCGTCAATCGGCGGCTACATCACCGACAATGTCTCCTGGCACTGGATCTTTTTCATCAACGTGCCGGTCGGGGCGCTGTCGGTCGCGCTCGTGGCGGCGTTCGTCGACGAGCCGGCGGCCTTGGTCAGGGAGCGATTGGCGCTGTGGCGGGGGGGCCTCCGCATCGACTGGGTCGGCTTCGTCCTGGTGGCCCTGGCGCTCGGCTTCCTCGAGATCGTCCTCGACAAGGGACAGGAGGACGACTGGTTCAAATCGATGTTCATCGTCAGCTGCGCGATAGTGGCGGGGGTGTCGTTTCTCGCGTTCTTGCCCTGGGAACTGTCGCGCGACGATCCGATCGTGGACATCAGCCTTATCGGACGTCGCCAGTTCGGGACGTCGTTCTTCATCATGATGGCGGTCGGGGCGGTTTTGTTCGGCACCACCCAGCTTATGCCCCAGCTTTTGCAGGAGAATTTCGGCTACACCGCCACCTTGGCCGGCCTCTCGCTCATGCCGGGCGGCTTCGCGTCGATGACGGCCATGCTGGCTGCGGGGCAAATCAGCCGCTTCGTTCAGCCGCGATATATGATGGCGGGGGCGCTGCTGGCGATTTCGCTCGCGCTCTACCATTTCACCGCCCTATCGCCGGACACTGACTTCGACTGGTTCGTCTGGGCGCGGGTCTTTCAGATGGCTGGGATTCCGTTCCTGTTCCTGACGATCACCAGCTATTCCTATGTCGGGCTGCCGTGGGGAAAATCGGGGCAGGCGTCGGCGCTCATCAACGTCGGGCGCAACCTCGGCGGCAGCATCGGCATATCGGCGGTGCAGACCCTGCTCGCGCAGCGGGAGCAGTTCCATCAGTCGCGCCTCGACGCGAACATCACTCCTTCGTCCCTCGCCTATTCTCACACGCTCAGGCTCGCGATGGCCTATTTCGAGCAGCATGGGTCGAACCAGCCTGAAGCTCACAGCCAGGCGATGGCCTGGATCGGCCAGACGCTGCTCAACCAGGCGACCTACCTCGCCTATATCGACGTGTTCGGAGCACTGGCGCTGTTCGCCCTGATCCTCGTCCCCGCGTCCTTCCTCCTGCAGCGGGTCGACCTGAAGGCTCCCCCGAGAAGGGCGGCGCCGTCGCATTAGAGGATCACGGTTTCAACAGTCATGGACTTTATCGGATACCATGACCTGAACGCCACGGGACCGCTGCAGCATGCCGCGGTGACAGAACGGATTGCAGATGCGGTGCTCGGAAGGCGGGGAGCGAGCGGCAGGCCCGGACACGACCTGTTTAGAGCGGAATCGGATCAAGCTGTATCATGTTCGCAGGCGACGATTTCAAGATATCGGCAAAGGCCTTCAGGCCCTCGAGAAGCCCGCCGATTCAGTGCGCTCGGATACCGCTCTAAGTTCAACGGCGCCAGTCAGCTGCAGGCGCAGCCTCATCGAAGCCGGCCCTCTCCAGTCGATATTGTCAGAGGACCGGAGACCGAAAGGAAATAGGCAATTACGGAGAGCGGCGGGCAATGGCCACGTACGTTCGGCCGAACGGAGAAAGCGGCTGGCAACCGGCCGGGCCCCGGAAATTTACTCCAGTTGAACTGGCTTGCTGCCTGACTGCGGCACAAAAAAGGAGGCCGCCCTAAGGCGGCCTTCAAGTCTAGGGAGGAAACGCCCAAGGAGGGCATGTGCGGCGCAAAGCGCACCGCACCGAACCAATATAATTGTGCGGCGCGGAAAACGCAAGAACTTTCGTCTTTGGGTTCACGCAAATGTGTATGTCGCCCAGCGGCGGATGCACGAGCGAAAGACAGCGCCCGGTATCCTATTGACGGAAAACGGTGTTCACATGCAGCGTCCGCTCGCGACAAGACATCGACCATTTGAACATCCTTGTTCCATGCCGACAAGATGCGGTGGGCGCGCCGAATGAGCGCAAAAAAAAATGGCAGCCTGACAGCAGGGCCCGTCCAACTGATTCGCGCCATCGGTCGCTGGCCGGTCGGGCGCATTGTCACTTCACCTGCACCCGATCTGCCGATTTGACGGCCTTCGGCGTCGCACAGCCGTCCCCTGAGATTCGCCGCCGACTCGAGCAAGATTGCGGTGAGAGGCAGAATGGGATGAAAAGCGCGGCGGGCTGGCCGGGGCCAGTCCCGCCGCAGGATCTGGGGGAGGAGAGACGAGCCCCGGATTCAGACCTCCGCCTTACGAGACGGTCTCGGTCGAAAGCGCCACAAAGCGGCTGCTGTCTTGCGTCCTGAGGTGCACCAGAACGGACTTCTTGCCGCCCGCCTTGGCGGCGTCGATCGCCGCGGTCACGTCGGACGGACGCGAAACCGGCTTGCCCGCGACCTCGAGGATGACGTCGCCGGTCTGGATGCCCTTCTGCGCCGCCGCGCCGTCGGGATCGACGTCGGCGACGACGACGCCGGTCTTGCCGGCGCCCTCGACCTCGGCCGCCGGCGCGAGCGTCATTCCGTACTTCGCCATCGCATCCTTCGAATGCTGGTCGGGCGCGTCGGCCTTGGCCTGCTTGTCGTCCGGCAGCGCGCCGAGTGTGACCTTGAGCGTCTGAGGCGAGCCGTTGCGGATGATCGACAACTCGGCCTCCTGCCTCGGCCCGAGCGCTGCAATCTTGCGCGCGAGATCATGCGAGTCGGCGACCGGTTCGCCGTTGACCGACGCCACCACGTCGCCGTCCTTGAGGCCTGCCGCCGCCGCGGGCGAATCCTTCTCGGTCTTCGCGACCAGCGCTCCCTTGGCTTCCTTGAGGCCGAGGCTGTCGGCGATGTCCTGCGTCACCGGCTGGATCTGAACGCCGAGCCAGCCGCGCGCGACCTTGCCGTCCTCCTTCAAGGACTGGACGACGCTCTTGGCGACGTCGCTGGCGATGGCGAAGCCGATGCCGACGCTGCCGCCCGACGGCGAGAAGATGGCGGTGTTGACGCCGACCACTTCCCCCTTGGCGTTGAAGGTCGGGCCGCCGGAATTGCCGTGGTTCACGGGAGCGTCGATCTGCAGGAAGTCGTCATAGGGGCCGTCGCCGATGTCGCGCCCGCGCGCGGAAACAATGCCCGCGGTCACCGTGCCGCCGAGGCCGAACGGATTGCCGACCGCGATCACCCAGTCGCCGACCCGCGGCTCCCGGGAGGCGAAGGAAACATAGGGATAGTCCGAGCCTTCCTCGACCTTGAGCAGCGCAAGGTCGGTCTTCGGATCCGTGCCGACGATGCGCGCCGGAACCGATTTGCCGTCGGCGGTGATGACCGTCACGTCCTGGGCGTGTTCGACGACGTGATTGTTGGTGACGAGGTAGCCGTCGGCCGAGATGAAGAAGCCCGAGCCTTGCACCATGCCCATGCGGGGCCGCGCGCGCTCCTGGCCGCCGCGGTCGCCGAAACCGCGCTCGCCGAACTGGCGGAAGAATTTTTCGAGCGGGCCGCCCTTCGGGAAGTTCGGCGCAGGCTGCGTGTCGCCGTCGTACGACACGTGCGATTGGTCGAGCCTGACCTTGACGGAAACGACCGCGCCTTTGACCCGGTCGACCACGTCGGCGAAAGAGGCGGGGCCGGCGGACGCGACGGTCGTGGCGGCGAAAGCGGGATGGGTCGCGAGCGGCAGCGCCTCGATGGTCAGCCCGCCGACCGCGGCGACCGCCGCCGCGCCAAGCAACGCCGCACGGAATGATTTGGGGCGAGCGACCGAGAACAGATTGGCCAATGCTTTCTCCATGACTTTGGGACGCGGCCGGCGCTACAGCGAACCGGCGCAATAAAGAGCTGATACTGGACGCCCGTTGACAGGCCGATGGAGGGAGCATGAAGAGTTCGTAAGCTGGTTGTTCGCGCCGGCCGCTGCCCAGGCTCTTGCCCGATGCCCGCCACCGGTCTGCCGGCGGGTCCTTGGCGCCTCCCCGAAGGGACGCGGTGACCTTGCGGCTGGAAGTCCCACCCAGGCAACGATCAGTCCACCGGGCAGCTGGGACGGGGGAATTTAGCGAGTCGCCGTGCGCGCGACATGGCCGCCGGGACCGGGACGCAGGTTCGCGGAAAACTGCGGCAGGTAGCGGTCGACGAGCGCCGTGCGATCGAGATCCTCGATCTCGACGTAGCCGAGGCCGCGCGCCCGTTCGTGCAGTTCGAGCGTGTCGAGATAGCAGCGGAAGGGTTCGCCGCTCGCGGCCACCTGCTCCGCCAACGCCTGATGAAAATTCTCCCCGTGAGCCTCGTCGATCGCATGCGGCGGATTGGCGTAGTCGAACACGACCTCCGACCCGCCGGGAAAGCGAGCGAGCTCGCCGAGCGTGGCGTAGACGGCCTCCTCGGTCAGATAGGGCGTTACACCGAGCCATATCACGAAGGTCCGCTGCCAGGCGTCGAAGCTGCCGGTCTCCAGCACGCCCGTCATGCTTCCATATTCGAAGTCGTGCGCGACATAGGCCACGTGGGCAGGCTCGGCGATGCCGGCCTTCGCCAGTCGCCGGCGCTTGTCGCGCTGGGTCGCCGGATGGTCGAGTTCGAAGACGCGCAGTCCCTCGCGCGGTTCGAGCCGATAGGCGAAGGTGTCGAGTCCAGCGCCGAGAACCAGGATTTGACGCACGCCCTCCTCGATCGCACGGCGGGCCGAGTCCTCAGCGAAGCGACTGCGCATCGCGACGAAAAACCGCAAGCCCCGGCGCTCCGGTTGCTGACTCGCGAGCCTGAGCTGCTCCGCGGCGTCGTCGCCCAGAATTCGAAGCGCCAGGGGATCGGCGAAGACGATCCCGCCATCGAGTTCCTGATGCGCCGCCCTGTGCCCCGCCGCGCCGAGGGCTGTGCGGCTTGCGTGACCGTGTTTCATGCTCCGCGCGAGGCTAGAGAGGCTCAGGGCGACTGTCGAGAGCAGGCGGACGTGACGGACCCCGGGGATCGAGGCTTCAGCGTTCCCGCTCGTTTCCATCGGCTCCGCCCTCGACCGCGGCTCAGAGACTGCATTGCGGGAGTTTCCCAGTCCTTTCGTGCACGGTGAAGTCTCTTCAGGGCCCGGCGGCCTGAGTGAGAGCCGCGCGCCAGGTCGCTTCATCGCGCGCCGGCGCGGCGAACTGGACGCGGGCGACGCGGGCGCCGGCGGAAAGATCCAGACCTTCCGCGTCGAGCCCGATCGCCCGCCAAGCCTGCCGGCCGGACCGCGCGTAGCCGGCGAGCCGCGCCACGACGTCGTCGCCGAGCGCATTGACCCAGTCGAGGAGCCGCGCTTCGGCCGAGGCGAGTTCCGCTTCGCCTTCGCGGGGCGCGAGAACATCGTCGGGCGTCAGCGGGTCAGCCCGGCCGAATCCGCCGTTGAAATGCACGCTCTCGATCGCCAGTCGGAAAAAGGCGAAATCCGCGAAGTCGGCGTAGAGCTTCGCCTTGGGGTTGCGCTGCAGGTAGCGGGCGCGGATCCGCAGATCGGGCGCGCGTTCTATCCGGCCGTTGAGCGTGATTCGGGGATGGTTCAGAGGGTCGCCTCGCTCCGGCTCCTCGGTGAGCAACAAGGACGCGCGCGGATCGGAGGCGACGTGTTTCGTATGGCGCGCGAGCGTCGACATGAGAAAGAGCGGCGCGCCGTCGAAGTCGCTGGCGACCCCGACCAGGGTCGTCAGCGGCGCGCCCGTCGCCGGATCAAGCGTCGCCAGCGCTGCGGTGCGGGAAAGCCGCATGAGCCGTTTTGCGTCGGCGACCGCCTGGACGTGAGCCGATCGAGGATCGTCGGGGGCTTTCGACATGACGGTCTCAGGTCACCGAGAAGGAAACGCGGGAGGGAAAGGTCAACGATTCGACAGCCTCCGACAACACGAACGCGCCCTCGGGCGAGGCATTGCGTCGGAATGCCTGAGCAGGCCACCGGCCGGCCCGAACATGGCGCCGCGACGACTTGAAAGCATCGATTCCGCGCCCGGAAATGGTAGGCGCAGAAACCTCCCGCTGGCAAGGCTGAGCGTCGGGCTCGGCGGCGCGCTCGCCGGCCGGCCGCGCGGGACCCGACCGGGGCTTGCGAGCCTCCGGCGTCGCAATTCTTGTCGCGTGAGCCTGACGGTTTCGAGGGGCGCGCCGGGACAGTCGACGTCACTCGATGAAACTAAGCGGCAACCTGTTGAAAAAGTTGAGCGGCGCCGCTAAGAGTGCGAGGCGATCGGCACTTCCGGCGGCGAGAGTCGGTCGCAGGCGCGGCTCTTGTCCGCCGGCCGCTCCTGGCCTATCTCGGGCTCATCACCCCTGCCGTCCAACTTCAGAGCGAACTTGCGCAATTCGCCCAGCGGTCCCATCTTGGGCCTGAAGACCGGCCGAATTCCCCAAACAGGAACACATTTCGGCCGCGAACGGTTAAGATGGTCCAAGCGCCCCGCGGCGCCCGGGCGGCGCAACGAATCGAACAAAACGGGAGCCTCATGCCCACAATCGCCCTGGTCGACGACGATCGAAACATACTGACCTCGGTTTCTCTCTCGCTCGAGGCGGAGGGCTACCGGGTGCAGACTTACACTGATGGCGCGAGCGCCCTCGAAGGACTGAAGGCGAACCCGCCCGATCTCGCCATTTTTGACATCAAGATGCCTCGGATGGACGGAATGGAGCTGCTGCGGCGGCTGAGGCAGAAATCCGACCTTCCGGTGATCTTTCTGACCTCGAAGGACGAGGAGATCGACGAGCTCTTCGGCCTTAAGATGGGGGCCGACGACTTCATCCGCAAACCGTTTTCGCAGCGCCTGCTGGTCGAGCGAGTGAAGGCGATCCTGCGCCGCTCGAACCCGAAGGACGCCGCGACTCAGAAAGAGACCGAGGCGAAAATTCTCGAACGCGGGCGGTTGAAGATGGACCCCGAGCGACACACGTGTACGTGGGACAATACTCCGGTCACGCTGACGGTCACCGAATTCCTCATCCTGCAAGCGCTTGCGACGCGCCCGGGCGTCGTCAAGAGCCGCAACGCCTTGATGGATGCGGCCTATGATGACCAAGTCTATGTCGACGATCGCACGATCGACAGCCACATCAAACGGCTGCGCAAGAAGTTCAAAGTTGTCGAACCCGAGTTCGAGATGATCGAGACGCTGTACGGCGTCGGTTACCGGTTCAAAGAAGGATAGGCGGCTCTGCCGAGGCCATGAGCGCTGATACAGGCAGCGAGCGCATCGTCGCCGTTACGCCGCGCAGCAGGCGGCAGTGGATGCGCGCTCGCGCCCGGCTTGCCTGGCGTTTCCTCACCGCGCGTTTCTCGTCCTCACTCACGCGCCGAATCGTCGTCCTCAATCTCGGCGGCCTCGTCGTATTGATGATCGGCTTCCTGCTGTTGAACCAGTTTCGGGCCGACATCATCGCGGCGCGGGTGCAGAGCCTGACGACCCAGGCCAATATTATTTCAGCAGCGATCGCCGCGTCGGCTGCGGTCGACACCGACACGATCACCGTCGACCCCGACAAGCTGCTTCAACTCGCCCCGGGCCAGACTGCCGCGCCGCCGAGCGATGAGGACGCCATTCAGTTCTCCATCAACCCCGAGCGGGTCGGGCCTGTGCTCCACCGGCTGGTTACGCCGACTCACACCCGAGCCCGCATCTATGACAGCGACGGCCGGCTGTTGCTCGACTCGCGTTCCCTCTCGGCGCACGGCGCTGTCGTGCGCTCCGATCTGCCGGACTCGGCCGAGCGGCGAGGACTGTTCGATCGGTTGATTGGGGTGGTGCGGAATCTTTTCGACGCGCCGGCGCAGCCGAGGGCGAGGGACCCTTGGCTGGTCGACGGAAAATCGGTGCCGGAGGTCGCGGCGGCGCTGAAGGGGCAAACGCGGTCGGCCGCACGTATCAATGATGAAGGCGAGACGATCGTTTCCGTGGCGGTGCCGATCCAGTACATGATGGCGACGCGGGGGGCGCTCCAGCTGTCGACGCAGGGCGGCGACATTGACCGGGTGATTGCGTCCGAACGCTGGGCCATCTTGCGTTTCTTCGTGGTGCTGGCCGCGGTCATGCTGGTCCTATCGCTGTCGCTCGCCAACACCATCGCCGAGCCGGTGCGCCGGCTCGCCGACGCCGCCGAGAGGGTGAGGCGCGGAATCCGTTCGCGGCAGCAGATTCCCGATTTCACTTCGCGACCGGACGAGATCGGGCATCTTTCCCGCGCGCTCCGGGAAATGACCCAGGCGCTCTACAGTCGCCTCGACGCCATCGAAAGCTTCGCAGCGGACGTCGCCCACGAGCTGAAGAACCCGCTGACATCGTTGCGCAGCGCTCTCGAGACCCTTCCGCGCGTGAAACCCGGCCACTCGCGAGACCGGTTGATCGCGATCATGCAACATGACGTGCGACGCCTCGACCGATTGATCTCCGACATTTCAGACGCTTCGCGTCTGGACGCGGAGCTGACGCGCGGCGAAGCCGGCCCGGTCGACGTGGCGGAGCTTTTGCGCGCAGTCGTCTCGATGGCGCAGGATTCCCCACGCAGCAACGGGGCCAAGATAGAGCTGTCGATTCCGCCGCGGCGGAGTCGGCGCGCGGACCCGCACTATTGCGTGTTGGGCCACGACTCGCGTCTGGCGCAGGTCGTGACGAACCTGATTGACAATGCCTGCTCGTTTTCCGAGCCGGGAGGGGTGGTTCGGGTCGCCCTCGCCAGGAGCGCGAGTTCGACGGACGGAGAAGCGCCCGAGGAAAAGGTGGTCATCACCGTCGACGACGATGGTCCTGGCATCCCCCCACATGCGCTGGAGCGGATCTTCGAGCGCTTCTATACGGATCGGCCAAATCAGGGGTTTGGGCAGAATTCAGGGCTTGGGCTGTCGATTTCGCGCCAGATCGTCGAGGCGCATGGCGGTCGCATCTGGGCAGTCAATCGACCCGCCGAGGCGAATGCAGAAAGGGTCGGCGAGTTTGGCGCGGGCGGTCCGTTCGAGTTGGCGCGCCACGGCGCCGGCGCCCGTTTTGTGGTTGAACTTCCGGCATCGGTCGCATGAGCTTCGCTGAGGGTCAAGGAACGGGAATTCACGCCACAGCCGTCGTCTATGGCGAAAGCGGCGTGCTGATTCGTGGGCCGTCGGGATCTGGAAAGAGCGCGTTGGCGCTCGCGCTGCTGACCCGAGCGCGCGACACCGCAGTTTTTGGCGCCCTCGTGGGCGACGACCGGGTTTGGGCGCGCGAGGTCGACGGGCGGCTCATCGCGTCCGGCTCGCCGAAATTGGCCGGGCTCATCGAGCGCCGCTCGGTCGGTCTCGTCATGGCGGCTGATGAGCCGGCGGCCGTCATAGGGTTGATCGTCGAACTCAGCGAGCGCGGCCGAGCGTGGCCCCGCCTGCCCGACGAGCCGAATGTCGTGACCGTCGAGGGGGTCCGACTGCCTCGACTGGCGCTCGAACTCGGGCCGGAGCGCGGTTGAGCAGGCGCTCGCCGTGGACGAGCGCCTTGCGACTATCGCGGCATCCAGTGCGAAGCGAAAAGGAATTTCGCTTGAACATTGCGCCGCAGTGCACAAAAATACCGCGCTTGCCGGTACGCCGGGAGTTTGAAGCCGGCCGACTTATGGATCTTTGATGATTGGAATGGTCCTGGTGACCCACGGCCAGCTCGCCACTGGTTTTCGTGCAGCCCTAGAACATGTCGTGGGACCGCAGTCTCAACTCGAGACGATAACGATCGGCCCCGAGGACGACATGGAGCAGCGCCGCTCGGACATCCTCAATGCGGCGGCTCGCGTTCAGGACGGAATGGGGGTCGTGATCCTGACCGACATGTTCGGAGGGACGCCGTCAAACTTGGCGATTTCGGTCATGGACGGCGGGCGCATCGAGGTCATTTGCGGCGTCAATCTTCCAATGCTCATCAAGCTCGCGACGATGCGCGAGACCGCCGACCTCGACCACGCGGTGGTCGAGGCGCGCGAAGCGGGGCGCAAGTACATAACTGTCGCCAGCAAAGTTCTTGCCGGAAAATGAGCGAACCCCGCGATGAAGACGAAGACCCATCTCTGCCGGCGTTGGAAGGCGTCTTATTCCGCCAGATGCAGATCGTGAACCGGAAAGGTTTGCACGCCCGCGCCACAGCCAAATTCGTCCAATGCGTCGACCGGTTCGACGCCGACATCAAGGTTTCGCGCTGCGGCGAAACCGTCGGAGGGGATTCCATCATGGGCATTCTGACGCTTGGGGCCGGGGTTGGATCGACCATCACGGTCTTCGCTTCCGGCGCCGAGGCCCACCAGGCTCTTGAGGCTCTCGCCGAACTTGTCGCCAATCAATTCGGCGAGGACGAGTGATGTCCCTCGGTCAGTCACATACGGAAATCCTCGCCTAGGTAGAAACGCCTTACATCCGGATGGGCGATGATCGCGTCGGGCGGCCCCTCTGTAAGCACATGGCCGCTGTGAATGATGTAGGCGCGGTCGATCAGGCCGAGAGTCTCCCTGACGTTGTGATCGGTGATGAGCACCCCGATCCCGCGGCCTTTGAGATGGCGCACGAGATCCTGAATGTCGCCGACCGCGATAGGGTCGATGCCGGCGAACGGCTCGTCGAGCAGCATGAAAGACGGTTTGCCGGCGAGCGCCCGCGCGATCTCGCATCGCCGGCGCTCGCCGCCGGAAAGCGCGATCGAAGGCGCCTTGCGCAGGCGCGCGATGTCGAACTCGTCGAGCAGCGAGTCGAGCGTCGCCTCGCGCGCTTCACGGTTTGGCTCGGTCACCTCGAGCACCGCCCGTATGTTGTCCTCGACGTTGAGGCCTCGGAAAATCGACGGCTCCTGCGGCAGATAGCCGACGCCCAGCCGCGCCCGCTGGAACATCGGCAGACCCGTCACGTCATGGCCGTCGAGTTCGATCGCCCCCTTGTCCGGCTTCACCAGCCCGGTGATCATGTAAAAGACCGTGGTCTTGCCGGCTCCGTTCGGGCCGAGCAGACCGACCGCTTCGCCGCGCCGCACGGAAATGCTCACGTCCTGCACCACCATCCGGCCGCGATAGCCTTTGCCGAGGTGGTGGACGGCGAGCATTCCGTGCCGGACGTTTCCTTCCGATGGGCGGGCGGTGAGCGAGGGAGAACGGGAGCGTCCCCCGCCGAACCATTTCCACCGGCTGCGGCGCGGGGCGCCGGACAGATCCTCGCTCACAGGCGGGCGCTCGTGTCGCATGATTCGGCCTTCGGGCGCCTACTTCGGCTTCGTCGCTTCGCCCGGATTGGCGCCTGCGTTGGGCAAGAATTGTCCGTGAACGCGGCCGGACTTGACGGTCTCGATCGTCGCCTGGCTGGTCTTGAGGTCGTAAGTCAGCTTGTCGCCCCTGGTGGTGTTCTGTCCGTCGCTGAGCGTCACGTGGCCGATGAGCTGGACCTTGCTTTCGAGCTTATCGTAGATCGCGCTGTCGCCGGTCGCGACCTGGGTTTTGGAAACCACGGTCACCGGGCCTGCCGCTTCCATTCGCTTGAGGCCCGACCCCGGCGAAGAACTGTTCGAGCCGGCCGAGGCGCCGGCCTTCGCTCCGTCGGGCGGCGCAGCGCCGGGAGCGGGCGACCGGTCGAGGAAGACGGTCATGACCGAACAGGTCATCTTTGTGTCGCCCTGGACGACGACGACATTCCCCGAATAAATCGCCTTCTTCTCCTTGTCGTAGTAGACCAGCTTGTTGGCGTCGATCGAGACCGGCTCCTTCGAACTCGTGCCGGGGAGGATCTGGACCGGGCTCGAGTCGGTCGCGGCCGACGCACTGGCGGCCTTGGAGGCGGCCTCGGCGGGCACGCCGGCGAGGATCGCCACCCCGGCCAGAAACGCCATCCGGAAGGACCATTTCGCCCCGATGGTCATGGACTGGTCCCCTTGGCGCCGGCGTCAACCGGCGGAACAATCATCGTCCTGACGCGCCCCTCGAAGATCAATTCCTGGCCGTTGTTTCGGGCCGTGGCGCGATCGCCGGTAATGGTCGTTCCGTCGCCGACGTGGACTTCGACGGGCTCGTCGCTCTGGTAAACGCCCGTCTTAAAGTCGATGTCGGCGCTCCGCAACCGCACGTCGAACCTTGCGCTGCCGATCCGGACGTTGCTCGACAGCTTCATGCGCTCGGCGACGGTGTCATATATGCCGGTGTCGGCGCTCAGGTGCGTCGCCTCCCCGCCTGTCGCGCCGATTTCGCCCGACACCTTCTGCAACTCGACGACAGTCGGGCTCCTCACGTCCTGGAGCGCCCGCTCGGCCGTGAGGCTGTAAGCCTGCCCGTCGCTGCGGAAGCCGGCAAGCTTGGGCCGCGCCATGGTGATCTTGGTTCCGTCGATCCCGAGGGCCGAGAAGCTGAGCGAGCCGAGCTTGGTCGAGAAGGGGTTGTAGACCCCGATGAGAACCATCGCGGCCACGGCTCCCAACGCGGTGGCGAGCAAGGCCTTGCGTAGGAACCGCACCCGCGCCGAGCGATGTCGTGCGCTCGCAAAGGCGCGTTCCCTGTCGGACGCCGCCGCGGACGAGACGGAACGCTGCCAAGCGCCGCCGTTCGTCGCCGCGGGTCGATCCGCAGTGCGGACGCCCGCTGCCATCGAGTTGTCCTGACGCCCCATTGGTTCACGCTCGATTAGCATACGGCGCCGAGGAAGACGAATTGCATGGCAAAGTTAGGGCCGCGCCACCACGAGCAAGGAACGACCGGGACCAGCTCAGAAACTCGGACCTGGGATTGCCGGGACACTGGCGTCGTCCGCATGCACAAGCGATCGGGACGAAGAACTCTGGCCCCGACGCCTCACGCCACCTTCTCCCGCAAGGGGAGCGTCACTCTGCCGCAGCCTGCTCGACCGGCGCGGGCGTCGAGGTAGCGACCCGCCTCGCAGACGGGGTTCCAGGGGCGGGGCGGCCTCGGTGTCTCGACGCGGTTTAGAGCAGCCTGTTTTCTGAAAACCTCTAGCTTGGCAAAGGAAAACCAAGGAAATCCTAGGAAAAAAGCCTTGGATTCCTTTGGAGCGCGCCTGGATTTCCTTTCATTTCCTTTGATTTCCTTGGATTTCTTCGTCCAATTCGGGGTTTTTCAATGGGTTACAGGCGATCCCATGACAAAAAATATTTCGGCGCCCGCAGCCAGCTCATATTTTCTGGTGAGCCGAAGTTTGTGCGAGGACTCTCTGACGACGGTCTCACCATAGCGCCTCGCTTTCCCTCCCGCCGGCGCGGCAGTCGGTCAAAGCTGACATTAGCATGGATTGCGCAGGCCGGCAAGAACAAACAGAGGACGCGTCGGTAGCACACGATATGTCCGGCTCGGTAGCGCATGCACAGTCTGTGGCGCAGGTGCGGTCGGTCTGGCCCTTTGGGGAGGGTGGCTGCCCGAGATTTTCCGCGCCGTTGACACCGTCGCCCTTGCATTAAAGGAATAAAGGGTTATGTGCTTTCCGACCTCGCGATCCGACCGAATCGGAACGGAAGCCCTTATGGCTAGGTTGGGGTTGACGATCTCACATCGACGACGTTTCGCGTCGGTGCTGCGATCTTAAATCGCATTGATTTGATGCCAATCGGGCCAGCGCTTGCTGCGCAAGCCTGGGACGAAATCGACCGACCGAATCTTACGCTTCGTGGCGCCAGATCCGGCGCGGTACGCTCAGCGCCCGCATCTGGGCGCTTCATGGAGACTTGACGGCCCGGCGCTGCGGCGCCTTCGAACGCCGCCACTCCGCAGAAGCTCCAAAATACTCAGTAGCCGGAGCGATTGAACACTAAGGATAAGAAATGTCATTTGGTCAGAATGACCGAAATCGTGGCCGCCAAGCAAACCGCCGTCGCGAGCCCAATCCATTGACTCGTTCGTACGATTCGCACGGCCCTGACGTCAGAATTCGCGGCACCGCGATGCATGTGGCGGAAAGATACCTTCAATTGGCGCGCGACGCACATACAGGCAACAATCCTGTCGCGGCGGAGAACTATCTTCAACATGCGGAGCACTATTTTCGACTGATCGCCGCTGCGCAGGCGAAGCAACTTCAGCTCCAGAATGGCGACGCGCCGGCCCCAGGAGAATCCGATCCGGATGACTTGGATGACAGCAACGATTTCGGCGGTCTGCCCGATCGCTTCGCCTCTCCGGGGCAGCAGGAAGCGCGACAAGATTTCACCCACCAAACCAACGTCGTCTCGCCGGCTGCTTCGCAGCCGCACGGGCAACGACAGCCGTTGTTTCGGCGGAGGGTCTAGCAGCCGATGGGCGGCCGCGGGTCATGCGTCCGCGCCGCGCCCCCTTCCAGATCCATGGAGATCGGCAAGATCGGTCTATCGTCATCCGGGAAGGGGCGGGAGATGGGCGTCACGCTTGACGGCTGAGAATGGCCGCCCGCATCATGCCTGTCGCCATCGCTTCGCTGCCTGCTGCTTCGATGATTGGAACGACAATCCTATCGGAGGGGAGGCGGCGCGGTTGGCGGCGGAATTCCCGATGGCGCTTACATTAGAGCCTGTTTCCGAAGCACGCCACCCTGGTCCTGAGTTGGCCACCGGCGGCGCCGACCCGCTGCGCATGAAAGTCCCACCGCCGATGGGCGCGCACAAAGGCCGCCGACATCTATCTCGCCGTGATCGGCGACCTGCAGTTCCCCCTCGAAACAGGGGGCTGAGTAAACTGTCAACGGAAATTGTTTCCTTCGAGTTGCATGCGCGTCGCAACTTCATTGTCCGCTGAGGCTGGTTTGCGCACCCGACGATCCTCCCCTCCTCCCTTGCTCGCGGGGCGTTCGGCGCGGCGACGTTGCGCGAGTGAATTTGTGAGACCGGACGCGCCTCAGATAGAATTTATTGCCTCATTCGGAGATCGCGCCAGGCTGCGCGATCCGGCGATTGTGTTCACTTGGCGACGCCCTCCGCCGCTTCCGCGCAGACGGCTTTTAGGGGGTGAGAACTGCATATGCGTCTCGGAAGCCTACCCGCGAGATTGTGTTTATGGTCACAAATCAAAATGCTTCTTAATATTTGCAATCCATTCGAACTTCTCCCAAAGAAAATCGCCGAGCCCCTTCGCAAAGAGAAACCAAATTATCAAAAGAATTGCAACGAACGCGGGAAGCATTTTTCCCCAATTCTTCCAGGCCCCGTTCCAGATAATACCCCAGAACTTATCCGTATAATACTTATCGTCAAAAGATGGTATGTTAAGGAAACTAGGTGCAAATTCCGCGTAGGACTTGCTGCGAAGTTCTTTCAGATATGAATCTCGATCAATACTCTCATCCGCAGTGTGGAAGTCTCTAACCTCCTCATGATCAAAAAATATCACCCTAAAGAACTTATCGCCGATTTGCAGGCTTCGCGGTCTGTCGGAAAAATTTATCAATGCTGTACTTATTGGGCCTTGGAAGAACGGATCGATTATACCGACGTTTAGCGCTAATATTCCGTCTTTTGTAAATTTCGTTTTGAGCGTCGCGAGGCCTGTGACATTCGCGGGCATGTTGAAGTGTTCTGTTGACAAAACCCAAACCATTTCGCGCGGTTCTAAGAAGCACGCGCGCTCCTCTAAAATTTGCTTCTTCTTGGTATCAACATCCTTCCCTATCGGAATGATGCTCCCAATTGTCAAATCAAAGGTGCTATGTTTCAGGTTCGCCCGCGATCCGCCAACCATGAGTTGCAAATCGAGGATGCTCTGTCCGACAATCATCGCGAGGCCTTTCGTGAAGTCCATATGCCCTTATCCACGCGTTCGATGAATAGCTGGGATCGGCAATTCTTCGACCTCTGTGCACTCCAGGGTCCTGGAGCGAGGATAGGAGCCGGGCGTCGGGTGTGTAATCGCGAGCCCTGCCAACGATATTCGCGCAACTGGCTTCAATGGCCTGCCTCGGGGCGTAAATGGTAATGTCAGCGAACGGCATAGGCGAGAGGACGGAGAAAAATATCACTGGTTTGAGCACGCGGAGCGCAACGCGATCTATCACGCAGCGCGAGCAGGAATATCAATCGCAGGCTGTAGGTTGTACGTGAGTTTGTTTCCATGTGCGGACTGCGCGAGAGGTATTATTCAATCTGGTATTACATCGGTAAATACCTATGCACCGCCGGAGCGAGATTTGAACTACTCAAGAAGCTTTGAGGTCGCAATCGAAATGTTAGCTGAGGCTGACGTTCAATTGCAGATCTATAAAACCTTAGGATCTGAAAAAATTGAATAACGTGCCGTGTCAGGTCTTTCGTAAGCACTCGCCGAATTCCCCCGCGATAACCGACTAGGTGAAGGCTGGCCTGTCGTTGGGCATGAGCCGTTAGGATCAGCTTGAATGTTCCGCTCCACTTCGACGAACTCGCGTGAGGAAGGCCGTCTGGCGGCAGAAAGACCGGTGCTTATTAGCCCCGCGAAGTGCGCTGCAAAGTCGCCGCTGTTGTGCTGCTTGGTCCACTAATGAGCCAGCGGGGAAGCGATGCTCTCTGGGACGCTCGAGAGGAAGCTTCTGATGTGGAAGTTAGCAAACCTCAGTCGAATTGCGGCTATCACTGCTGCCTCTATCGTAGGCTACATAGGCATCGTTGGCGCGCAAATTCCTGCGCCTCCCTCCTCCTCCTCCTCCTCCTCGGCGCCCTCTCGTCCGGGGCGGCCCGCGCCGACAGTCGACTGGCCAGACATCCAGAGGCTCGGCACGGGTCCGGTGTTTGTTCTTGGTCCGCTGCCGAGCACTCCGGTTGCCTATAAAGACGGATGGGCCCAAGTTATCACCGCGGCTTTCTGGCCGGCGACTATACTCATGCTCGCCTTTCTTCTAGCGTTCAATGCTCGAATTGGGAAACTCCTCGGCCTCTCGCCAAAGATCATAAAAAAGATCAGCGCTGGCGGCGTGGAGATGGAGATCAGCGCCGACGCAGTCGATGCGGTAAAAAATCACTTAAGAAATTCGTTCGATGAACTGATTACAAATGCCGATCAAGAGTATAGCCGAATGGCTCAACTGTTTAATCTATATCAACATCTTGAGAAGGTGACGACAATAGCCTTACCTCGGGCTCTAGAAGAGAACGGCGTCAACGCGCTGATGGATCATGGCGATGTCCGCGCAACCATCCACGTCAAGGATATCGTGTTCCTCGAACACCTATATCAAATTGTTGATTACTATCCATTACGGCGAAATGCTGCAGGCAGACGCTTTTCGCAGCGCTTTGGAATAATAGGCCGCTCTATGCGGCTTGAAGAATCGCTAGGTGAAGGTGAAGCGATAGGGGTGCATAGTGATCCAGAGCGAAGTCTAATCACGGACTGGGGTATGACAAAGCAGGAGGCACGAGCGATAACCCGAGCTCGACCTGCCTACCTTGCTGTGATTTTACGAGGAACACTCGACGATGATTTCCCTATTGGCGTTCTGTTTGTTGATTCAACTGATTGTAACAAATTCGGCGATAACAAAGTAGCTTTCGATGTAGCAATAACTCTGGAACGTTCTGAAGAATTATTAGTTCTTCGTAAAGCGATCACTCAAGCAATGGCCCCTCTGCGCCTGGCGGCCCCGAATTTGGATATTGGTCTTGGTAGGTAGAAGCGAGATAGAAATGGGACCTTACACGAGAGTAGCAGATGAGTACTATGATCCGCTCCGTCATCCGACGTGTGCTAACTTCGGGGAGCTCACCAGATATTTTCTTGAGCCGGAAATCCGAGCTATCGCAGGTGAGGCAACCCGAGTATTAGACGTTGGTGCGGGCCGCTCGCTCGCAGCTGCGGTTATCGCCAACTACCGCTCTCGTTTAGATAATTGTGTGCTGTTAGATATATCTCCTGCAATGTTGGCTCACTCAAGTAAATGGCAGAAACTCGGCGCAACCCTTGTAATTGCAGACGCTCGGAATACAGGCCTCCCTTCAAACAGTTTTCAAATAGTTGTCTCGTCACTAGGTGATCCTTACAATAGCGCTCAATTCTGGGCAGAAGCACATCGTCTGCTGTCCGACGGAGGGACATGCATCTTCACAACGCCAACGTCAGAATGGGCGGATTGGTTCAGACCTGCGGCTGAGCGGTCCGAAGCCCAGTTCGATCTAGGCAATGGACAAACAATTCATGTTCCTTCCTATGTGCCGAGTTTGGATCGGCAGGTCAGAATGATTCGCCAAGCAGGATTTCGGATTTCTGAGATCCGGCCCTTTTTTGCAAGTGACGTATCTGGACCACTATCGCCAAAACTGAAACCTCCGGGCGACGGACGTGCCCGGATTCCAATTCTTAGGGGTTTTAGGGCTTCACGAACTCGCGCAGTGACCAAGCCGACGCCTTCTTCGCAGGCTATTAAACCAAAATGCCTCCGCGCTATCGCCAGCTTCTCGGCCGGCTCGCAGACGAGCAGCTCGCGCCATAACCGCGCAAAAACGATCGAGGCGCCGCTCGGGCAGGCGGATGCGAAGCCGAAGCGCAGGCCGCAACGCAAGACGACGGCTCGGACGCGCCAGCGCGCAGCGTGACGTCGTGCGACCGCGATTTCGCTTGCCTGCGTTAGCGAAAACCGGAATCCTGGGAGGCGAAGCAAGATCGATCCCGGGGGAAACCAATGCGAAACGTCATCCTTGCCGCCTGTCTCGCGCTCATCGCGCTGCCTTCAGCCGCGGCGGAGCGGTGGCAGACCCTGCCGCCAACCCCCGCGCCGATCCCGACCGACCGCACCGGCGAGGTCGCGGCCAATGGGATCAAGATTCACTATGCGATCTACGGCCAGGGCTCGCCGGTGATCTTCCTGCACGGCGGCCTCGCCAATACGAACTACTGGGGCGAGCAGGTCCCGGCGGTGGCGGCGCATCACACCGTCGTGCTGATGGACAGCCGCGGCCACGGGAAGAGCACGCGCGATGCCCGCCCCTACGGCTACGATCTCATGGCCGACGACGTCGTGGCGCTGATGGACGCGCTCAAAATCCCGAAGGCCGACATCGTCGGCTGGAGCGACGGCGGAATCCTCGGCATCGACCTCGAGCTGCGCCACAAGGACCGCGTCGGCAAAGTGTTCGCCTTCGCCGCCAACACCGTGCCTTCGGGCGTCAAGGAGGGCGTCGAAAAGAACCCGACCTTCGCCGCCTACATCGAACGCGCCGGCCACGAGTACGAGCAGCTGTCGTCGACGCCCAAGGAATATGAGGCCTTCGTCAATCAGATCAGCAAGATGTGGGCGGACCAACCGAACTGGACGGACGCCGAGCTTCAGACGATCGACAACCCGACCCTCGTCGTGGACGGCGACCACGACGAGGCGATCAAGCGCGAGCACACCGAATATATTGCGGCGACTATCCCGCACGCCGGCCTCCTGATCCTGCCGAACGTGAGCCACTTCGCCTTTTTGCAGGACCCGAAGATGTTCAACTTCGCGATATTGCATTTTCTGGGGGACGAGTAGGGACGAGACGGCCACCGAATCGGACGCGATGGTGATCTCCGTGCAACCGGGGATCCAAACTCACGGCTGCGTGGGCTTCAAGGTTTGGACGCCCGCGTGCACGCGCATGACAACGGAATGGAAGCGATGGGCAGTGGCCGCCATCGGCCCGCCGCGGTCAAATCGCTCACGCGAGTCCTGCGCTTGCGCTCCGCCCCTCCCGGTGCCAGCGCCGGCGGACCTGCATATGAACGACCTCGGCTACCGCTGCCTCGCCCACGCGATCGCCGAGGCGATCGCGTGGGCAGTCGGCGCGAAGCTGCAGAGCTCTTTTCGACAAAACCGAGCCGCCGCCGTCATCCCGAGCGACCGGGCTGATGAGGCCCGGGCTTTGGTTTCGGCGCCGCTTCGGTCATCACAAAAATTAACAGGCCAGGAATCGCGGGCTCCGTTCGCCTTTCCTTACGATCCAGATCGTTCCTACCACGGCGCGACGATCATCGTGAGATCGGGACGTCGGCTTGCCAACGGACGCCCCAAAAAAGGCGAACCTGCTGACCCACAAAAAGAGGGACCGATCCTGACCGCGATCAGGGCGATGAATAGCGTGTGTCACGTATTCTGTTGGAGCGGCTGACTTCAGACAGACGCGACGGCGTGGATCTCCGCCACTGTTCGGAGTCCCGTCGCGACCCTATCATTCGAGGAGCGCTTCCATGACATCAGTTTCGAAACTCGCTTGCGCGTTGGTGCTGGCCGGCGGTCTCGCCACGCCCGCTTTCGCCCAAACAAACGGGACGCCGACCCCGGGTTCTCCGGGCGATCAAAGCGAAGCCAACGGTCAGAATGCCGTCAGCCCCGACCAGAATGCGATGAACGCCGATCAGAGCGCGATTTATAACGGCAACTCGAGCGGCGACGCCGCGATGCATATCGGCCGGGTTCTGCGCGCGGAGCTGACCAAGGCGGGATATACCGATATCAATATCCTGCCGACGTCCTTCATGGTGCGGGCCAAGGATTCTCAGGGCAACCCGGTGATGATGGCCGTCAGTCCCGACGCTGTCACGGCAATCATTCAAGAGAACGCGGAGGCCAACACGGGTCGCAACGCGACCGGCGCAACGCCGGGCGCGACGAAGCCGTAGTTCTTGGAGGAAAGATCAAGGCCGCCGCTGCTATCGCCTTGCGTATACCCCGCTGGGCGTCAACGTCCCAAGAGGGCGTGGAGTTGCGGCCTGCACCCCTATCTTCCGCCGGCCCCAGGGCGCTGATAAAATCGAGTGGGACGTTTTGAACGGCCGCCGCGCGTCTGTAAGGGGGCAAGGCCCTGGAAGCCATCGGCGGCAAGCTCGAAAGCTATTAGTTCGCTTTCGGCGACGTAGACGGCCATTTCATCGTTGATCTGCCCAGCGGCCTCGGAGACGAAGGTGAGCGAGGTCCCGGTCCGCGCGCCCGCATATGCGCCGAACATCGGGCGATAGTGGATCGGGGGTCGGGGTGCTTGCATCCGGGTCGCCCATCGCGCCGCCGCGATCGCGCGCACCTTGATGACGAGGTCCGGCGAGATCGTCTCCCTGGAACTTTTCGGCTTCGCATCGTTTTGTCAGGGCGCCTCACGGACGTTCCAAGCGGCGTCGCACGGCCATCGTTTCTTTCCGGATGCGTCGAAGGCGGCCACGACGAGGATAACCGTCTTCTACGCGGCGAGCGGCGCGGTGCGTAGAACCAGCAAAGCTTCGCGTGGGCAGGGCGCAATCGCGTAGGCGCGTCCGTGATCGTCGCTAAACTCGACGAGCGCCGTCGCTTCGTCCAGCGGTTCGACAATCGTGCCGACCTGGCCGCGCGCGAGCCCATGCTCGGGCAAATCGCGCAGTAGCGCGACCGCGCTCAGGAAGTCGCGGCGCTCCCACATCTGTTGCGTCGGATCGCTCATCACAGGATCCAGCATGTCACGAAGCGCGGCCTTGATTCACCGCTCGGAATGATCCAAATCGTTCTTACCATAGCGCGTCGCCCCTGTCGCGAGATCGAGACGTCGACCTGCCACCGATCGCCCCAGGAGTCGCTCTGAAGCCGTGCCGCGCCGCCATGCGCCGCCGCGCGCAGCAAATGCAACCGCAGTTCAGCCGTGTCGCCGCGTCCCATCCCTAATGCGTCTCGAAAGACCCGGGCCTTGTGTCGGCCGCGGGAATGATCGGGATTCAGGCAGTAATCCGATAGCTTGCGCGGATCGAGGATCGCCTGATCGCCGGATGGGAGCTTCTCCGTCACGTTCGGCGGCTCGCGCGCCCAGGCCTCAAAACAAAAAATACCTCTGCGCCATCGGCAGCGTCTCCGCCGGCTCGCAGACGAGCAGCTCGCCGTCCGCCGTCACCGCATAGGTCTCCGGGTCGATCGTGATGTTCGGCGTCGCGCCGTTGTGGACCATGTTTTTCTTGCGCAGTTTTCCGCGGGTGTTCTCCACGGCGACCAGCCGCTTCTGCACCTTCAGCTTCCGCGCCAGCCCGCCGGATGCGGCGGCCTCGGAGACAAAGGTCAGCGAGGTCCCGGTCCGCGCGCCCGCATAGGCGCCGAACATCGGGCGATAGTGGATCGGCTGCGGGGTCGGGATCGAGGCGTTGGGGTCGCCCATGGCGGCGGCGGCGATCGCGCCGCCCTTGATGATGAGGTCCGGCTTGACGCCGAAGAAGGCCGGCGACCACAGGACGAGATCGGCGAGCTTGCCCTTCTCGACCGAGCCGATGTGCTTCGACACGCCATGCGCGATGGCGGGATTGATCGTGTATTTCGCCACGTAGCGCTTGGCGCGGAAATTGTCGTTGCGCGCGTTGTCCTCAGGCAGTGGCCCGCGCTGGCGCTTCATCTTGTCGGCCGTCTGCCAGGTGCGGATGATCACTTCGCCGACCCGGCCCATCGCCTGCGAATCGCTCGACATCATCGAGAGCGCGCCGAGATCGTGCAGAATGTCCTCGGCGGCGATCGTTTCTTTCCGGATGCGGCTCTCGGCGAAGGCGATGTCCTCGGGAATGTTCTCGTCGAGATGATGGCAGACCATCAGCATGTCGAGATGCTCGTCGATCGTGTTCTTCGTATAGGGCCTTGTCGGGTTGGTCGACGAGGGGAGGACGTTGGAAAGCCCCGCCACCTTCATGATGTCGGGCGCATGGCCGCCGCCCGCGCCCTCGGTATGGAAGGCGTGGATGGTGCGGTTCTTGAACGCCTTGATCGTGTCCTCGACGAAGCCCAATTCGTTGAGCGTGTCGGTGTGGATCATCACCTGCACGTCGTAATCGTCGGCCACCGCCAGGCAACAGTCGATGGCGGCTGGCGTCGTGCCCCAGTCCTCATGCAGTTTTAGCGCGCAAGCCCCGGCTTTCACCTGCTCGACGAGGGCCGCGGGCTTGGAGGCGTTGCCCTTGCCGGCGAAGCCGAGGTTCATCGGAAAGGCGTCGGCCGCCTCGATCATCCTTGCGATGTGCCAGGGGCCGGGCGTGCAGGTGGTGGCGAAGGTGCCGGTCGCGGGCCCCGTGCCGCCGCCGAGCATCGAGGTCACGCCCGACATCAGCGCTTCCTCGATCTGCTGCGGGCAGATGAAATGGATGTGGGTGTCGAAGCCGCCCGCGGTGAGGATCTTGCCTTCGCCGGCGATCACCTCGGTGCCCGGGCCGACGACGATGGTCACGCCGGGCTGGATGTCCGGGTTGCCGGCCTTGCCGATCGCGGCGATGAGCCCGTCCCTGATCCCGACATCGGCCTTCACGATCCCCCAGTGGTCGAGGATGACGGCGTTGGTGATGACGGTGTCGACCGCGCCGCGCGCCCGCGTCGCCTGCGATTGCCCCATGCCGTCGCGGATCACCTTGCCGCCGCCGAACTTCACCTCCTCGCCGTAAGTGGTGAAATCCTTCTCGACCTCGATCACGAGCTCGGTGTCGGCGAGGCGGATCCGGTCGCCGGTGGTCGGGCCGAACATTTCGGCGTAGGCGGAGCGGGGGAGGGAGGTGGGGGAGTTGGACTTGGGCATGGGGCGCGGCCTGTGTCGAGAACATCGGACTGCTCGTCACGTTTCGAGCGCACGGAAACCTTGCGATCCAGCGGCTTCCTTGTCGAAGGTGAACGTCGCTTCGCAGCCTGCGTCCAGGTTGAGGGCCGCAATTAGCCGATCCGCAAACATATGGATCGCCGTGTTGGAATCCGTAATTCCCTCCAGCACGCTCGCGCGGTGCTGAATAAGCAGGGCAGGATGACGAACAATGCGGTTCAGCGCCTGTCTTATCCAATCGTCTTCCCATTTGTAGGCGCGCCGCATGGTCCAGGCGAATTCGGCGAGTACAACGACATTGACGAAGACCTGTTCAGGTTCGCTCTCATCGATCAGACGGATAGCAGTGGCGGCTTGGCGAGGATCGTCCCCTGCGAAAATTCGGACCAGCACGTTGGTGTCGACGCCGATCACTCGGCCGCGGTCCTTCGATGTCGCGGCCGTCGAGCCGACGCCTGCCTCATTATCCTGTTGTCGTCCTCTACGATCGCGTCGCCGATAGCCTGATCCATCTCGCGAATGGAGATCGGCGGTGAACGCACCTCTGTTTCATACATGCCCTTCCAGTCCTTTGCCTTCCCGGTGATGGCGTGAAAAAACACATCTCCGTCAAGCGATAGATAAAACTCGACCTTGCACCCCTCGACGATATTCAGCTTCTTGCGCAGGGGCGCCGGCAGCGCGATGGCGCCATCAGGCCCAACGGTCGTTCGGTAAACCGGCATCGTCATCTCCGGATTGTCGTCAGCGACATCCTATCACACCTTTCCCATCACCTCCTGGCGGAAGCCGAAAACCTCGCGCTTGCCCGAGAGCGCCACGAGCCGCACCGTGCGGCTCTGGCCGGGCTCGAAGCGGGTCGCGGTTCCGGCCGGGATGTCGAGGCGGAAGCCTTTTGCGCGCGCGCGGTCGAATTTCAGCGCCGGGTTGGTTTCGAAGAAATGATAGTGCGAGCCGACCTGGATCGGCCGGTCGCCCGAATTGGCGACCTCTAATGTCACCGTCTCGCGCCCCTCGTTCATAACAATCTCGCCGGGCTCGGCCAGAACCTCGCCGGGGATGTGTTTGTCGTCGGCGCCGCGGACCGGATGATGGACGGAGACGAGCTTGGTGCCGTCGGGGAAGGTCGCCTCGACCTGGATCTCGGCAATCATCGAGGCGACGCCGTCCATCACCTGGTCGGCGGTCAGCACATGCGCGCCGGCCTCCATCAGCTCCGCCACCGGCCGGCCGTCGCGCGCCCCCTCGACGACGAAGTCGGTGATCAGCGCCACCGCCTCGGGATGGTTCAGTTTGACGCCGCGCTCGAGCCGCCGCCGCGCCACCATCGCCGCCATGGCGACGAGCAGCTTGTCTTTTTCCCGGGGGGTCAGGTTCATGGGCTTGCCTCGCTGTCCGGTCCGTTTTGCGGAAGATGGCCAAAAAGAGCGAAATTCGCAGCTGTTTTCCCTGCCGCAGGGAGTTCGCGCGGCGGCCGCAAAAGCTCGATCCATTGAAGCGCCGCCCCTCAAGCCAGCCTCCGGTCCTCGCCCTCGCTTGCCGAAGGACGCGGAGAGCAAATTCCGCGCCGCTATCGCCAGAGGCGCGGCGGCTCGCCCCCGCCGAGCGCCAGAATGGACGCGATCAGCGCTTCGCGCAATCTGCCGGGCGACGGCGAGACAAGACGCGCGACGACGAGTCCGTCGAAGGCGCTCGCCCCGGCTTCGATCCCTTCTCCCTCAGTTTCGAGCGCCGCACGCAAACTGGGCAGGCGCGCCGCGACATCGGGCGCCGCGGCGAGGATCGTAGCGACAGCCCGCGCGCCCGCGCCGACCGCGATGCGGTCGAGCGACGCGGCGGCGTGGTCCAGTTTGGTCTCGTCGGCGAAGACAAGGCGGCGATCGCGGCGAATGCGCCATGAATCGCCGAGGCGCGCGTCGATCGCGGTCTCGCCCATCGCGAGGCGGCCGAAAACGAAGCTCTCGACCATGAGAAGCTCGGCGTCGAGGGCCATGTCGACCGAAAGCTTCCGCTCGAGACGGGCGCCTTCGAACAGAATGGTCTCCTGCGGCAACCAGAGGAGCCGCGCGCCCGGGGCGAGAGACAGTCGCGTCTCGAGGCGGGCGGCCGGCCCGTCGCTGCGGTAGATCTTGTCCGCCGCCGGCGTCGTCGCCGCGACCTCCGCGCCCTCCGTCAGCGCGAGTTCGACGCGCAGGGAGTCGCCGCCGGCGACGCCGCCGCCGGTGTTGACGATCACCGCCTCGCAGGGGCTCGTCGAACGGGGAAAGCGCCACCGCAGGCCGCCTGTTTCGTAGAGGCGCGAGGGCTCGGTGCGATCGCCGGATCGCTGGAAGGTCGCGCGGGCTTGCGCCTGCGCCCGCTGACGGGCCCGGGGATCGAACGCGGACGCGTTCACGGCGCGCACTTGCGCTGAAGATCGACCTCGCCGCTCGGGCAGGCCGGGTCGAGTACGGGGGCGTAAGGATCGGCGACGCGATAGAGCTCGTAGCCTTGGATCGCCCTTCCGCCACGGCGACGCTCGAGCCCGCCCAGGGGCTCGACGCTCCGGAACCGCATCCGAAGTACGAGATCGTAGCGCCGGTTCGCTTCGGCGAGCGCAAGGCCCGGGCGCACGAACAGGCTCTCGGGCGGCGACGGCTCGAAAATCCAGCGGATCCGCTGTTCGGGTTGGATAACTGGGATCGACGGATCGCCGTAGAACCTCATCAGCGAGGTGAGCGCATAGCCCTGCGTCAGGACGTAGGGCGCGCCCTCGGCCTTGGCGCGGGCGTCGAGGTCGCGGGCGAGATCGCGAAAGCCCTCGAGCCGGGCGGTCGGGTCGGCTGCGCCAACAGGCAGAAAGCCTGTCTCGGCCTGGGCCAAAGCGAGAATCATGGCGGCGAGGCCGAGCGGCGCAGCCCATAGGGAAGCCGTGGCGATTGCGCCTTTCACGCCGGACGAACCGCCGCGACGCACGCCCGCGACCCAGTCCGCCGCCAGTACGGCCGCGGCGGGAAAGAGCGGCGCGAGCCAGTTGCCCTGCACCCGGTCGTGCAGCGCATGCAGGAGAAAATAGATCGCGGCCGGCGCGATCGTGCTCACGAGAATGCGCCGCGCCTCATCGGCCGAGCCCGGCGCGACGGGCCGCCGCCAGTGCACGGCCTCGACCGCGGCGGCGAAAGGCGCGAAGACGAGCGGGTTCATGAGCCCGATCTGCGCGGCGACGAACTCGACCACATAGAACGGCTCGAAGGCGTGCGGCGGCGCGCGGCCGAGCTGCTTGATGAATGTCGCCCAGCCGTGTTCGGCGTTCCAGCCGACGAAGGGGGCGAAAATCGCGGCCGCAATCGCGAGCGCGGCGGCGGAGGCGGGCGAGACGAGCCAGCGCCTCATCGAAGGCGCCGTCAGGAAGGCTGTGGCGACGCCGGCGGCGAAAAAAGCGGCGGTGAATTTCGATTGCAGCATGAGCCCGAGCGCGAGGCCAATCGCCAGAAGCCACCGCGCCTTGCCGCTCCGCCACAGCTCGACCAGCGCCGCGAGGCCCAGGGTCCAGAACACGACGAGCGGCGCGTCGGGGGTCGCGAACAGGGCGCCCGCCATCACCAGCGGCATAGCGATCCACATCAGCACTGCGAGGGCCGCAGTCTCGGCCGAGCGGAAGAGCCGCCAGGCGATGAGGGCGACGAGCGCCGGCAGGGCGCCGACGAAAAGCAGCGACAGCGCTCGGACGCCAAGCTCCGTATCGCCAAACAGGCCGGTCGAGGCTCGCACGAGGAGCGCGACCATCGGCGGATGGTCGAGATAGCCTAAGGCGAGCGAACGCGACCAGAGGGCGTAATAGGCTTCGTCGAAGGTGAGCTCGAGGCGCTGCGCGGCGGAGGCCTGCATGACCAGCAACGCGAAGGACCCTCCGAGGGCCAGCGCGGTGAGGACAGCCGCATGGCGGCATTCCTGAGAGCGCTCTTCTGCGACGATGGAAGCGTCCCTCACCTCGTCGCCTTCATCTGTCTTCGGTCCATAGCCGGCCCCTCGCATGCGCACGGGAGAGCGTCAACGATCGCGAATGCGAATCGAGGACGTTGGATTCGAGTGTGCTATTCATGCCAAGGTGTGGCGCCGTTGCCACACCCTCTGCGTTGACGGCGTCGTATAAAGTCCAGGACGGGCCGTCGCGGAGGCGACCCCAGCGTAGCGAACATGACAATAGAGGCTGGGAAAATTGGATCGAGAAATGTCGCCCGCGACGATGCGGCGGACGCGTCGCGCTTTTTCTCGCGCGTGGGCTACGCCGTCCTCGCCGTAGGCGCGCCGGTCGGGGTCGTCGTCCATCCGCTGGCGCTGTTCGTCTTTTTTCCCATCGGCGTCGCGATGATCCTGATGGCGGCGGTGCTCGAAGCCAAGTCGGGATTTCTCGATCGCCTTCTGCTGTTTTTCCAGGCGCCGGTCTTTCTCGCGCTGATCGCCCTCCTCGCCTGGGCGACACTGTCGGTTCTATGGACGCCCTACCCTGTATCGGCCCTGCAGGAAGTGTTGAAGCTCGCGCTGCTGATCGCGGCGACTCTGCTTACGGTCGCCGCGCCGCGCGAGAACGCGCGCGCGACTGACCTCTATCTTTTCCCGATCGGCGTCGTCCTTCTTATGATTGCGATGGCGGCCAAAGGCCTGTCCAATATGCTGACCGGCGCGACGGACGAAGGAGGCCTCCAGGCAGGCGCAGTCGCTCTCGCCGTTCTGCTCTTTCCGGCGCTCGGCGGGCTAACTGCGCGCGGCCGCAACGGCTACGCTAGGCTCCTTCTGATCCTGTCGCTCGCGTTCGCCTATATCGACAGTTACAGACCGCTGACCGTCGCCCTGTTCGCCGGCTATCTGGCGATGTCGTTCTCGATTTCGGATTTGGCCCGCACGGCGCGCGAACTCGCATGGGGCGCGGCGGCGCTCATCCTCTTGTCTCCGCTGATCCCGGCCTTGGCGCCAACGGTGGCCGCGTGGATATTCCACACGAAGCTGGCCGTTCTGCCGCCGCCTTACGCGTCCCTGTCCGTGGCGGCGGACATATTCACTCACGACAAGCTGAGGCTGGTCACTGGCCACGGGTTCGAGACTGTTAGCCGCGGCATTCGGGGGCAGATCCTGCCCGCGCACACACCGAACGCGCTTGCGTTCATGGTCTGGTATGAACTCGGGGTCGTCGGCGCGGTTCTGGCGGCGGTAGGCGTGTGGTTCGCCTTCCGCTATCTCGATCGCGCGCCCCCACGGCTTGCTCCGTTCATGGCCGCAAGCATCAGCGCGATTGTGGCGCTTTGCTTCCTCAACGTCGATTTCGTCGATATGACGACGGTGACCCTGATTGCGGTCGCGGTCATTTCCACCGACGTGGCGAGGCGCAGCCAGTACCGAACGAAGCGCCCGTCGGCAGCAACGCTCGCCAACTTGTGAGCGGGCTGGCCGGTCGACCGACGGGGCGTCAGCGCTTGCGCGAAAAGCTGATGGTCGGCCGGACTGTGCGCGGCCGCTTGTACTCGACTACGACTGCGCGCGTGCGGCCGGCCACCAGGCTCGCCCTTCCCCGCGTCTTCGCGGCCTGCTTCTGCGCGAGCGCCTGCACGTCCTCGACCGGCACGCCCATAAGGGACGCTGCAATCTGCGCACGCTGGGCCGGATCGTCGGCAAGGCTCTCGGCCGCGATCAAGGCTTCTTCGATGGTTGGGTTCTCTCGCCGCACGCGGCGAACGCCCCACTTTGTCTTCCAGGTGGTTTCCACCGGAGATCTCCGCATCTGTTCCTAGGTAAACAATAGCAGATTTGCTGCACTGCAGCAAACCAATTCAACCACCTCGACCGAAGCTCGTCTACGACTTTTGGCTCAGAGCCTACACTTTTCCCCGATATCCATCTGACCTCAGTTCCTCGCCGAGCGCGAGCCTCGCCGCCTTCGCGCCGGATCGAACCGCGTTTTCGAGGGAATCGGGCAGCTTCCGTCCGATGTGGCCTCCGGCCAGGAAGAGATTCGGCCAGCGCGTTCGGCAGGGCGGGCGACGGGCGATTTCCTCCGGCGTCGCCAGGGAACTGGCGCGGCGAGACGGCACGATCCGCCATGCCGGCAAATCGTCGGATAGCGCCGTCAGAGCCGCAACGCCGCGCCAGCATTCAGCGGCGACGCGATCGCGAGGCGCATCGAGCCGGGCCGCGGCATCCTTGATCGTGACCGACAGGCGGTCGTGATAGGCGAACAGCCAGTCGAACGGCCCGTTGAGCCCTGCCACCAGCGCTGGCGCGAGCGGCGGCGGGGAATGGGCAAAGTGTACGGTTAATGTCGCGGTGGCGCCTGTCGGCGGCTCGACGCCAGGTACGAGACCAGCGGTCGCGGACCAGGGTGTCGTCAGGATCAATGAGTCGCGCGGACCGAGATCGATCCGGTCATGTTCGAACTCGAGCGACGTCACTCGCTCCGGCCCGAAATCGAGCGCCACGAGACGCCGTTTAAAGCGGAGCGCCGCGCCGAGGCGCTGAACATTGCGCGCTAGCGGCTCCACGAAGGCGCGGCCGAAGCCGCTGACGGGCATGAGAACCCTCATTCCTGCGCCGCCGGCAACGAGAATCGTGCGCAGTACGGATCCCGCGAGCTCGGCAGAAGCCGTTTCGGGCGGAGCGTTGAGCGCAGCCATGGTCAGCGGTCGCAACAATTTGGCGTACGCGAGGTCTCCCGGCGCGACGCTGGCGACGGTCGCGCCGGCGGGAGCCGAGAACAGCCTTCGGGCGGTCCAGAAATCCGAAAACCTCAAGCCGGCGCCTCGCCGCTTTCCACTGAGCAGCCACCATGGCGCTCGGCCCATGTTGGGTCGCAGGCGCCATCGCTGGCCTGTCGCAAAATCGGCGAAGGCGACCCCGGGTTCCGCGTCTTCCTGCCATTCGCCGCGCGCGCCGATCGCTTCGATCAGCGAAAGCGACGCCTTCCAGCAAGAGAGCAGGGGGAAATTGCCGGTGTCGAAGTCGAGGCCGAGCGCGTCGTCGTGAAAAGTCCGCCGCCGCCCGCCCGGATAAGGCGCGCACTCGTGCACGATCACGTCGCGCCGTCCGTCTGCGGCCAGCGATCGCGCTGCGGCCAGCCCCGCTGCGCCCGCGCCGACAATGTGAACGACAGGACGTTTCATAGCGGTCTGGTCGGCTCCTTGGCCCTCATGTGCGGCGACGAATCGGCGATGCGAAACCGGAAGCCATGCGGCAGAGAGAAACATGTCAACTTTGGGGCGTTTGGACCATGGGGGACTCGCCACGGGATCAAAAATGTCGGAATTAGCCCCTGCCGAGGCGCCGAGAGAGCAATGCGAGTCACCCGAGATGCGGTTCATGTCGCCGCCGCGACATCGGGGCGGCCGTCACCCGCAACGGATGCGCCGCGCTGGTACGTCGGCGTCGATGGCGGCGCGACGCGCTGTCGCGCTCGCGTTCGCGACATCGCCGGCGCGGTGCTGGCGGACTCGGAGGGCGACGCCGCCAATATCCATGTCGACTTCGATTGCGCCGTCTCGGTCATGCGCTCCGTCGTTGGGCAAGCGTTGCGCAAGGCCAGCATTGGAGCCGGCGACCGCCCCTGCGTCGCCGTCGGGCTCGGGCTGGCCGGACTCAGCGACGCGGCGGACGCCGCCCGTGTGGCGGCGGCGTTCGAGGGCTATGCTCTAACCCGCGCCGCCAATGACGCGACGACCGCCTGCATCGGCGCGCATGCGGGCGCCGATGGCGGCCTCGTCATCGCCGGCACCGGCTCGGCGGCGATCGCCCGCGTCGCCGGGGCGGAAACCATCGTCGGCGGACGCGGCTTCGCGCTGGGAGACGGCGGCTCGGGGTCCCATATGGGGCTGGCCGCGCTGCGCGCCGCCACGCTGGCGTTCGACGATCTCGGGTCCCGGACGGAGCTGACCGACGAAATTCTGGGCGCATTCGATGGCGACGTGGTCCGGATGGCCCGGTGGGCCCGCAATGCAAAGCCCGGGGACTACGGCTCGTTCGCTCCTCGCGTTTTTCGCTGCGCCGGAAAGTCCGATCCCGTCGCGCTCGCCATAGCCGCATCGGCCGCACGCGCGATCGGCGTGCTGGTCCGCAGAGTCGTCGCGCTCGGAGCCCAGAGAGTAGCGCTCGTCGGCGGCGTCGGGGAGGCTCTGCGCCCTTATCTCGATCATGATATCGCCGCGCTGCTGAAGCGCCCGTTATACGATGCGACGGACGGCGCGATCCTGATGGCGGGCGGCGCCGTCTCAACCGGGGGAGACATGGTCGAATGAGAGTCTTCTACGGCGCGCGGCTGTTCGACGGCGAGCGCTTTCTCGACGATCATGCGCTCGTCGTCGAGAGCGGCTCGATTCGCGCGCTCGTCGATCTCGAGGACCGTCCGCGCGGCGGCCAAGAGATCGATCTCGGCGGCGGCGTTCTCGCCCCCGGCTTCATCGACTGGCAGATCAACGGCGGCGGCGGCGTCCTGTTCAACGCCGAGCCGACGGTCGAGGCGATCGCCAGAATCGCCCACGCCCACCGTAAGGAGGGCGTGACCGGCTTTCTGCCGACCGTCGTCACCGATGCGCCGGACGTGCTCGCCGCGGCGCTGACGGCGGCGCGCAAGGCGCATGTCCGGGTGCCCGGCGCGCTCGGCGTGCATGTCGAGGGACCGTTCATCGATCCGCGCCGCAAGGGCGTGCATCCGGCCGAATTCATCCGCCCGATGCGGGAGACGGACGCCGAGGCGCTGATCGCCATGCGCGCCGGCGCCATGGTGGTGACGCTCGCGCCCGCCTCGGCCCCGCTCGAGCTGATCGCCCGGCTCGCCCATGCCGGGATCGTCGTCAGCCTCGGTCATTCGGAGGCGACCGCCGAGGAGGCCTCTTCGGTTTTCGACGCCGGGGCGCGGGCGGCTACGCACCTCTTCAACGCCATGAGCCAGCTCAATTCGCGGGCGCCGGGCGTGGTCGGGGCGGCCCTCTCCGATCCGCGGATCATCTGCGGCCTCATCGCCGACGGCGAGCACGCCCACCCGGCGGCCTATCGCGCGGCCCTCGCTGCAAAGGGACCGGCCGGAATAGCGCTCGTCTCGGACGCCATGCCGGCCGCCGCCGGCGGCCCCGACTCCTTCGAACTGCAGGGGCGCCGGGTGAGGCGGGTGGGCTCGAAGCTGGTCGACGAGAACGGCACGCTCGCCGGGGCCGCGATCACCATGCCCGACGCCGTCCGCTATGTCGCAATGACCCTCGGCCTGCCGCTCGCAGCGGCATTGACGATGGCGACGCTGACCCCGGCGCGGCTCCTCGGCCTCGACGGCCGGATCGGCCGCCTCGCGCCGGGCTTCGCCGCCGACCTCGTGCACCTGACCGACGCGCTCGACGTGGTGGGCGTGTGGGTCGGAGGGGAAGGATTGCGGGAGGCCGACGCGCTGGGGTGATCCGAGGCCCGAGCTCAGCGATCGAGCCGGCTGAATCCGTTAATACACTTCGGTTAAGCGATAATCCGAAAATCGCTGCGATGAAATATGCAGAAACTGTCCGTTGAACCCGCTTCCGTCCCCCCGAATTGGACGGAGCTGGCCGCGGCGGCTTTCCTCACGCATCGCCCACTGGCGCCCCGAAGACCCAAGCCGCGGAACGTTCCGCCAAAGCTCGGGAGCACCGGAGCAAAGCCGGGGATAGCCGAATCCAAGCAAAAGTCTTCCAGGAATCGGCTGTTCTCAATGGGTTACGCCGGAATCCAAATTGTTTTGGAACTCCCAAGCTGTGAAGTTCGTCGACCCCCTCGCCCGCGAAGCGGGAGAGGACAGTCGCGATGCCCGTCCCCCTCACCTGGCGCGGCTTCGCCGCGCCGTCCTCTCCCGCTTCCGCGGGCGAGGGGGTCACCGAACTTCACAGCTTGGGTGCCAACCTCGCTTTCCATCCCGACGCCGTTGCGGTCCGATCAACCCGGCCTTTATGCCGGTGGGCAATTGAACATGTCAAGAACAAATATGGGGTATTTTAGCATCGACCGACCACGAGCGGCAAACGCGGTTGGGGGCGGCATAGCGGCCGCGCAAGACGGAAGGTAGCGACCCGCCTGTCACAGGCAATGAGCTCGAGGATTGATGGAAAATCGCTCCTGCAAGGCAACAGCGGAATAATTTGCCGGAACAGTGAATTACGCCTCATGAGCAATAAGCCCTTCCGGCGAGGCGGCCTTCATTCGTCTCAGAAGGCACGTCGTGCGGGGGAGACTAAAAACATGGCGTCAGTGCACGCGCTCCTTCATCGCCGTCTGCGCCGCGACCGCGCCTGACTTCATCGCGCCGCTGAAGCCGAACGCGCCGGCGAAGGACGACGCGAGATAGACGCCGGGAATCGGCGTTCTGGCCGAAATCGGCATGCCACGCAGGATGCCGCGCTCGAACGGCAGCGGCGCGAAGCCGTAGATTGCGCCGGCGGGCGTGTTCATGAAATTGTGCATCGAACGGGCGTTGAGGAACATGCGCTCGACGACCGCGGCCCCGAAGCCGGGATAGTCGCGCTCGAGCGCCGCCTGGAACGCGTCGAGCCAGCGCTCACGGCGGTCCTTTTCGTCCTCAGGCGAGAGCGCCGCCCAATTGTCGAACCGGTCGAGCCCGGTGACGCTGACCAGCACGGGCCCGTCGCCGAGCCCGCTGTCGATCGCGCCGTAATTGACGAGGCCGAAGCCGGGCAGCCTCCCGCCGGGATCGTGCGCCAACAACCTCGCGCTTTCGCCATACTGCGCCATCGATCTCATCCAGTCGGGGATCGCGATCAGACTGTAACGGTCGAGGCCGATCGTCGCCGGCTGGACCTCGAGCCCGAAATGCACGGTGAACAGCGAGGTCGATAGCGGCCGGCCGAGATAGGCGTGGGCGATCTCCGCCCTTTCGGCGTCCGGAAGCATGTGCGCGAGCACGTGCGGAGCGCAATTGGCGAAGACCTGTTTGGCCCCGACGCGCTGCTCGTCGCCCTTGCTCTTGGCGTCGGCATGGCGGACATAGGCCGGGCGGCCGGCGGCGTCGAAGTCGATTCCGACCGCCACGCGGCCGAGCAGCACCGCTCCGCCCTCAGCCATCGCGACCCTCGCGAGCTTCATCGACAGGACCCGCGATCCGCCCTTGATGTATCGGCCGCCCGCCTTGAGGAACCCGCCCTGCGCGATGGCGAAAATCGGCCAGGCCAGGCGTTTGGGATCGGCGGCGTAGTAGCCGAGATTGGCGGCGACCGCGAACTTGGCGGGCTCGTCGTCGCCGAGATGGCGCTCGAGAATATCCGCCGCGGATGCCCGCCAGTCGTGGACGAGGCCCCGCGACTCTACGAGGCCGCGAATCAGTTTGCCCAACGATCTTTCTTCCTGCGCCTCGCTCAGCTCGGCTGCTCCGTCGACGATGCGCTCGATGGCGCTGAGGAGCCTGGCGAAGCCCTCCCTGCTCTTCGGGAACCGGCTGCTCAGCGCATGGCGGGCGGCGTCGAAGCCGACCGGCAGGTCAAAAATCTCGCCGATCGGGCCGCCCTTGACCGAATAGAACGGGTCGACGGGAATCCACTCGATCTCGTCGAGGAGGCCGAGCTCCTTCAGGATCGCGTGCTTCGGGTCGCCTGGATAATGCGGATCGGCCGTCTGGTGCAGGGCCGGCTCGATGGTCAGCGCCCCCTTCTTGAAGGCGGAGGCCGCCCCGCCGACGCTGTGATTGCGCTCGATCACGCAGACCTTGCGGCCCGCCTTGGCGAGCAGCGCCGCGGCCGTGAGCCCGCCGAGGCCCGAGCCGATGACGACGGCGTCGAAGGCGTTTTCGCTCATTTGCAAACCTCTGCCCACCGAGCCCGACTGCTCCGATCGTTTCGGATGCATGGTCAGTTTATCCGGGGTCGAGACGATGCGCTTTGATCGCCGTCAAACAGCGTCGCCCGACTGCGAAGCGAGGGGTCACGGCCTGACAGAGATGGCCGGGCAAAAGCTCAGCCTGATTCGCCCGAGGATTTTTCCAGCGAACCCGCGCTGCGCAGGAGGTGACATCGATTCCGAGTTCGTTGGCGTGACAATGGCGCAAATCTCGAGCATCAGGATGCCAAGCTTAGTGGACGCCAGGCCGTCATGGCAGGGCCCGGCCCGGCTCGAACCGGTCATCCGCGCTCAACGCATCAGGTCCCTCCATTCAGGGCTTCCCGCTCGAAAGTCGCAGCCATTGTGACCTTCGTGTGTTCTTCGCGTTCTTCGTGTTGAAAAGAATAAACACGAAGAACGCAAAGATCTCAGCAAGGGCACTAGAGAGTCACGACTCAGACTTTCGCGTAAAGCGCCCTTGTCGAAGGCAAAGGGCCCCGAAAACCTGCCCTGAGCCAGGCGAAGGGGATGCCCGCTGGCTACGAGCGCCCTTCAAGGCGCCCGCTTCGCCGGTTCCTCAGGGTGAGGGCGGCGGGGGTTTAGTGACTATTGCGCGGTGAATTCTATGCAGGGGTCAGGATTCCCGCAATGTTGGCCCGATCCGAATTTCAGGCGTGAACTGCCTCCTGCAATCGAGGCCGACATTCCCGCCAGACTCGGGCCGAGAAGGGCAGGGGCCTGGTCAATACGGTCGAGTTTAACCTGGTATCTGTTTTCCGCGTATGAACAGACGCTCATCGCGCCGCTGATCCAAGTGCTCCCGTCGGGCTTCTTGCCAATAAATTGCAGCTCATCGCCCGGCCCCGCATTGATGGACAAGAACAGCGGCTGGTTGTCTTTTTGATGCAGCTCCCTCCATTTTGCGCTGAGCTTTTTCTCGAATAGCTGCCGGGGGCTCTTCAGACATTCTTGAGCGGAAGCAGATCCAGATACGGAAAGGCCAAGCGCCAGGCAAAACGCAAGAACGGCCATTGGATAGAATTTTCTACCCGCTTCGTTGCGCAGCAAATGCGCAACGCAGCCGGCTGGCCAAGCAAATCCTTCCTTCATCCTGCGTCCTCCCATCGAACCATCGGCGCTATGCCGAAGCCGACCTCGGTCTCGGCCGCCCCAGCAACATCCGTTATGCGATTGCCATGTGGAGCAGAAATCGGGTGCAAGAAAGTCCGCTCTCCGCCATTCCTGTGACATTCCTGCAAGCGATCGGCTTCCCGCTTGCGCCGAAGCTCCGGTGGCGGCTTCGGTCAGTCCGGCTCTCCCGTCGGTCAGTCAGCCCGCGTCGGGGCGCCGAACGGGACGTTGACGCCCGGCGCGAGGATCACGTAGGCGCGGCGCGCCGGAAAGCCGCGAGCGTCGCGTCGTCGGCGGGATAGAAAGCTTCGAGCGACAGTTCCGCCAGCGTGAGATCGACCGCAGTGCCGAAAACGGTGACGGTGCTGAGGAACGACAGAACGCCGGCGTGGGACCTCAGGCGCAAGGGAACGACGATGCCGTCCGGCGGCGCAGACCCGGGGCGCTTCACGGTCTTGCCCCCGTAGCCTTCGCATTCTGCGAGCAAAACTTCGATCGCCGGGTCGGCCGTCAGCGTCGCCTGCCGCCGCAGGCGTTCGATGAGGTGCGCCCGCCATTCCGGCAGATTGGCGATCAAGGGGGCGAGACCGCGCGGGTGAAGCGAAAGACGCATCACGTTGACCGGCGGCGCGAGCAGGCTCGGGTCCGCGCCGACGAGGAGCGGCGTCACAGCGGCGTTCGCCTGTACGAGGTTCCAATGGCGGTCCACGGTCAGCGCAGGATAGGGCAGATGGGCCTCGAGCAAGCGCTCGATCGTCGCCAGAGCGGGCTTGAGCGAAGGGTTCGCCCAGCGGGCGGTCGAGGAAGACGGGGGCGAAACCGGCGGCGTTGAGAAGCGCGTTGCGCTCGCGCAGCGGCACTTCGAGCGCGCTCGCCAAATGCAGGACCATGTCGCGCGACGGGGCGGCGCGCCCGCTCTCGATGAAGCTGACATGCTTCTGGGAGACTCTGGCCTCGAGCGCGAGTTCGAGCTGGCTCATGCGCCTTTTCTCCCGCCAGGAGCGAAACATTTTTCCGACGAGGGCGACCGGCTGGCTCATTGCTCATCCCTGGCCCTCGGCTGGTAGCGTTCGCAACGACCTCGAGGGTAATCGACGCAAGTTTTTTCCGCGCTTCGGTTACTCCGCTGGTAGTCGACGGAGGACCCCGCGCCCAGCCATCCTGCGACCGTCCACAGGCAACCCGACGGAGTTTACAATGAAGGATCCCGGCCATATCGCCGAAGATTATATCGCGGCCTGGAACGAAACCGACGCCGTAGCCCGCCGCGCGAAACTCAGTGACGGATGGACGAGGGCGGCGGCTTACGCCGACCCGGTCGCCCGCGCGGAAGGGTTGACTGCGATCAACGACATGATCGCCAGCGTGCAGCGGCAATTCCCCGCCTTCCGCTTTGCGCTCGCGGGCGCTCCCTCAGGCCACGGCGAATTCGTGCGCTTTCGCTGGACGTTGGGGCCGGACGGAGGCGAACCTCCGGTCGAGGGCAGCGACGTTCTTGTGATGGAGGGCGGCAAGATCGGCCGCGTGATCGGCTTCCTCGACAAGGTTCCCCAATAGGGAAGCGAACCGGCCGGGCCCGCGCTGCGGACGCGGCGCCCGGCGCATTCGGACGGGCGGCCCGTAATGGGTGGACGGACTTCGTCTGAAGACACGAAGGCGACCCTCACATCAGTTGCGGCAGCGATCGGCGGCTCACCTGGCCGTTGGCGGCGCGGGCGCGCCGCGAGATGCTCGGCGGCGGCGCAGTGGGCGAGAAGCGCCGCCCCGTCGCTGCCCGCCATCAAATCCGCCGGTTCTCGCGCGCCTCCTTGCTTCGGCTCAGTCGAGCGTTTCGCGATAGAGGAGGGTGGCGAAGGCGATGACCGCGACGGTGAAGACCGCCATCGGCCACAGCTCGGGGGCGATCTCGGTCCAGCCGGTCCCCTTGAGCAGCATGCCGCGCACGATCCGCATGGCGTGCGTCGTCGGAAAGATCTGGCCGAGCGCCTGCGCCCAGACCGGCATGCCGCGGAACGGGAACATGAAGCCCGACAGCATGAACGACGGCATCAGCGTGAACTGGGCGAGCTGCACCGCCTGCATCTGGTTCGCCGCCACGGTCGAGAAGGTGACGCCGAGCGCGAGATTGCTGGCGATGAACACGCCGAGCGCGCCGAGCAGCAGCAGAACCGAGCCGCGGATCGGCAGGGAAAAGAAGATCGACGCCGCCACCAGGATCAGAATGACCTGGATGTAGCCGATGACCACGTAGGGGGCGATCTTGGCGATCATCACCTCGATCGGCCTCACCGGCATCGCGAGCAGGTTCTCCATCGTGCCGCGCTCACGCTCCTTGGTGATCGCCATCGTGGTGACGAACAAGGTCGAGAACATCAGCACGATGCAGACGAGGCCCGGCACGACGTTGAGCACCGTCAGCTGCTCGGGATTGTAGCGGGCGTGGACGACGAACTGGAACGGCGGCGTCTGCGGCTGCATCCGGCGGATCGGCGGCAGGTCGCGGTTGAGATCGCTCGCCGCCTGGCCGAGCGCCGCAACCGCGTTGCCGATCGCGGCCGGATCGGTCGCGTCGGCGTCGATCAGCACGCCGGGCGTCTCGCCGCGGTCGACCGCGCGGTCGAAATCCGGCGGAAACTCGACGACGAACATCAGGTCGCCGCTCGCCAGCCCCTCGTCGGCCTCCGCTTCCGACCGGATGACCCGGAGGTCATAATAGCCGGAGTTGTTCAGCGCGGCGGCGATGGTGCGGGTGTATTTCGAGTCCTCGACCGACAGGAGGCCGGCCGGCAGGTGTTTCGGGTCGGAATTGATCGCGTATCCGAACAGAAAGAGCTGCATGATCGGGATCGCGATGATGATCCTCAGCGTCATGGTGTCGCGCAGGATCTGGATCGATTCCTTGCGCAGGAGGGCGACGAGGCGGGCGAAGGAAAAGGCGCTCATCGGCCCTCCTCCTGAACGCTCAGCATATGGATGAAGACGTCGTCCAGCCGCGGCTCGACCTCGGCCCAGGCGAGGCCCGCTCCCTTCGTCTCGATCGCGCGCTTCAGCGCCTCCTTGTCGAGGCTCGCGACCCTAAGCGCGCGGCCGAACACCGCCGCCGCCTCGACGCCGGGCGTATGGCGGAGCGCGACCGCGGCGCGGTCGACGTCCTCGCCGGTCCCCTCGAAGGTGACGAGGCCGGAATGGGCGACGACCGAAGCCGCCCCGCCCTGCACGACGATGCGCCCCTGCGCCAGATAGACGATGCGCTTGCAGCGCTCGGCCTCGTCCATGTAGTGGGTCGAGACGAGGGTCGTCAGTCCCTCGACCGCCATGTCGTGGATGAGGTCCCAGAATTCGCGCCGCGCCTTGGCGTCGACGCCGGCGGTGGGCTCGTCGAGCAGCAGCAGTTTTGGCTGGTGCAGGACGCAGGCTGCGAGCGCGAGCCGCTGCTTCCAGCCGCCCGAAAGCTGTCCCGCCAGCTGGCCGCGGCGGCTTTCGAGCCCCATGCGCTCCATGATCTCGCGGACCGCCGTCTTGCGGTTCGGCATCTCGTAGACTCTTGCGACGAAGTCGAGATTCTCGAACACCGTCAGGTCCTCGTAGAGGCTGAAGCGCTGCGTCATGTAGCCGACCTGGCGGCGGATTTCGTGCGGCTCGGCGATGATGTCGTAGCCGAGGCACTGGCCGGAGCCGCCGTCGGGCTTGAGCAGGCCGCACAGCATGCGGATGGTCGTCGTCTTGCCGCTGCCGTTCGCGCCGAGAAAGCCGCAGATCTCGCCCTTAGCGACCTGCAGGCTGAGGCCTTCGACCACCTTGAGATCGCCGAAACTCTTGCGCAATCCGCTGACGTCGATGGCGTATTCGCTCATGGCGCTTCGACGGACGGTTTCACCGTCACCGGCTGGCCCGGATTGAGAAGCGTCGCCTGAGCCGGCGGCGGCCGGGCCTCGGCGAGGAAGACGAACTTGCTTCTCGTCCGCTCGGAATAGATGAACGGCGGCGTGTACTCGGCCTGCGGCGAAATGAACGACACGATTCCGTCGAGACCGGCGGGACACGATTCGCAGGCAAAGGCGACCTTGTCGCCGACATGCACTTTCGCGAGCTCCGGCTCGGGAATGAAGAAGCGGACAAAAATGTTTTGCGGCGGCAGGAGGGAAACGACCGGGGCGCCGGCCGCCAGCGTCTCGCCGGGAAAGGCGATCACGTCGGCGACGAGGCCGGCGTCGGGTGCGGCCGCCGATCGCTGGTCGAGACGCCACTGAGCCTGCTTCAGCGCCGCCTCCAGCGAATCGACGAGCGACTTCTGCGCCTCGATCTCGGCGGGCCGGCCCATCGGCGCCTGGGCGGTCGCGAGCGCGGCGGTCGCCGCCGCGACCTTGGCCTCGGCCGAGCGCAGCGCGGTCTCCTCCTGGTCGACGGTCTGCTGGGTCGCCGAGCCCGACTTGAGCAGCGACGAGCTCCGCCGCAGGTCCTCCTGCGCCCGGTCGCGCGCGGCCTCGGCGTCATGGAGGTTGGCCTTGGCCTGCTCGATCTCGCTCGGTTTCGAAGGCGAAAGAAGGTTGGCGAGCTGGTCGCGCGCCTGCTGAAGGAGGCGGCGCGCCTGATCGACCGCGGCTTTATCGTCGGCCGCGTCCTGCTCGAACAGCGGCTGGCCTTTGACGATCCGGTCGCCGCGCGCCACATCGACCGCCGTCAGAAGGCCGGGCTGGGTCGGCCCGACCTTGACGAAATCGGCTTCCGCATATCCCTGCCAGGCGACCGGCGCCGGATCCCGGGGCTTGAACAGCGTCCAGGCCGCCGCGAGCACGACCGCGGCGAGCGCCCCCAGGACCAGGATTCGACGAGACACTGCGATGCTCGATTAGTGCTTGCCGCTAAGGCGAGCTGTCGACGGAAACACGAACTCGCCCAATGAACTGGTCCGGCCTGTCGCGCGGCCGTTCAGATAACAGAGGCGCGGATATTCGTGAACGGAATTCCTCCGACGCTCCCCTTGGGAATTCACCCTTCTGGTGCGCCTCGTGCGAGGAAGCGGAGCTTACAGATGCGACAGTTTTTCGCGCTCAACGCGCTGAAAAGATTGAGGCCCTGCCAACCCATGCACCCCCTCACCCCGGCCTTGGCGGTCCCTCCTTCGCCGCCTCCATGAGGGCGACGAAGCGGCGGAAGAGATAGTGGCTGTCGCGCGGGCCGGGCGACGCCTCGGGGTGGTACTGGACCGAGAAGGCCGGGCGGTCGGTCAGGACCACGCCGCAGTTGGAACCGTCGAACAGCGAGACATGCGTCTCCTTGACGTTCTCCGGCAGGGTCGAACGGTCGACGGCGAAACCGTGGTTCATCGACACGATCTCCACCTTGTTGGTGGTGAAATCCTTGACCGGATGGTTCGCGCCGTGATGGCCCTGCGGCATCTTCACCGTGCGGCCGCCGACCGCAAGCCCGAGGAGCTGATGGCCGAGGCAGATGCCGAACAGCGGGATTTTCGTCTCGAGCAGACCCTGGATGGTCGGCACGGCGTATTTGCCGGTCTCGGCCGGATCTCCCGGCCCGTTCGACAGGAACACCCCGTCGGGCCGCAGCGCAAGGATCTCGTCGGCGGTCGCGGTCGCGGGGACGACCGTCACCGAGCAGCCGCAGTCGTTGAGCAGCCTCAAAATGTTGCGCTTCACCCCGTAGTCGACCGCGACCACGTGGAAGCGCGTCTCGAGACGTTTGCCGTAACCGCTCTCGAGCGTCCAGCTGGTCTCGTCCCAGTCGTAGCGCTGCGTCGACCCGACGGCCGGGACGAGATCCATGCCGTCGATGCCCGGCCAGCGGGCCGCCTCGGCGCGCAGCGCGTCGAGGTCGAAGGCGCCGTCCGGCGAATGGGCGATGACGGCGTTCGGCATGCCGCGGGTGCGGATGAGCGTCGTCAGGGCCCGGGTGTCGACGCCGGTGAGGCCGATGAGGCCCCGCGCCCTCAGCCAGGCGTCGAGCCGGGCGCGGGCGCGATGATTGGAAGGTTCGCCGATCTCGGCGCGGAAGATCGCGCCGACCGCGGCCGAGCTCGCCGCGGCGTTGACGACTTCGAGGTCCTCGTCGTTGACCCCGACGATCCCTATATGAGGAAACGTGAAGGTGACGATCTGGGCGGCGTAGGATGGGTCGGTCAAGATCTCCTGATAGCCGGTCATCGCGGTGTTGAAGCAGACTTCGCCGACCGCCGACCCCGTCGCCCCGACTCCGAAGCCTTCGATCACGTCGCCGTTGGCGAGCACGAGCACGCCCGTCGCGACGCGCGGCCGCCACCCCTGGCCGTCCCGGCCGGCTGCGGCGGTGGGTCTGGTTGCGCTCGACATGGGCCTGTGCTTAAGCGCCGCGCACTTCGCGCGTCAAGCCGACGCGACCGGCAACATTGCGAGGAACCCCATGGCCGATGCGGCCCCGCTGCGCGATACCGTGACAGCCCGAATGAAAGAGGCGATGAAGGCCGGCGACAAGGTCCGGGTCGGCGCGCTTCGCCTCATCATGGCGGCGCTGAAGGAGCGGGAGATCGAGGCGCGCGGGGCGGGTAAGATCGTGAGCCGCGCCGACGAGCTCGCGCTGCTCACCAAGATGGTCAAGTCCCGGCAGGAGTCGGCGGCGATCTACGCCCAGGCAGGGCGGGCCGACCTGGCGGCGCAGGAGAACGCCGAAGTCGCCGTCATCAACGAGTTCCTGCCGAAGCAGATGGACGAGGCCGAGGTGACGGCGGCGGCGAAGGCCGCCATCGGCGCGACCGGCGCGGCGAGCGTGAAGGACATGGGCAAGGTGGTCAACGCGCTGAAGGAGGCCCACCCGGGCCGGATGGACTTCGCCAAGGCGAGCGCCATCGTGAAGCGCCTGCTCGCGGGTTGACCGACTTCGGGGGGCGTTAGCACCCGACTGATCAGGCGCTTCGCCGCAACACCGTCGAGGAAAGCTCGGAGCGCGGCCCATGCAGGAACAGAAATGCAGGCGGCTTGCGCTCGACGAAGCGCGCCGCCTCTGCTTCCGGCGCACGCCACGGCCCAAGGGCGATCGCGGCCCGGCTCGACATCGCCTTCAGCGTCGATCCCGGACGGTCGAAGACGGCGATCGGGACGAGGTCGGCGATGTTGCGCCAGTGGCGCCAAAGATGGAATTGGCGGAGATTGTCGGCCCCCATGATCCAGACAAATCGAACTCCCTTGGCGCGCCTGGTGATCCAGACCAGCGTATCGTAGGTATAACGGGCTCCGATATGCGCCTCGACGTCGGTGACGGCGACGCGAGGGCCGGCGACCAGGCGGTGGGCGGCCTCGACGCGCGCGTTGAGCGCGACGAGGTCGGCTTGCGACTTGAGCGGATTGCCCGGGCTGACCAGCCACCAGACGCGATCGAGGCGGAGCCGCACGAGCGCAATGCGAGTGACCAGCGCATGACCCTGATGCGGCGGATTGAACGAACCACCCAGCAGTCCGACGCGCATCCCAGGCTGGAACGGAGGCAAGCGCGGGATTTCGGTCACGAGCTGGACTGCTCGGCCAAGAGCTCCGCCTGACGCTCGGCGGTCAGAGCGTCGATGATCTCGTCGATCCCATCGCCCTCCATGATCCGGTCGAGCGAATAAACGGTCAGATTGATGCGATGGTCAGTCACCCTCCCCTGTGGGAAATTATAGGTGCGGATGCGTTGCGAGCGGTCGCCCGAGCCGACCTGCGAGCGCCGCTCCTGCGCCCGCTCGGCGTCGAGCTTCTGATTGCGGGCGTCTAGGATGCGCGAGCGCAGAAGGGCCATCGCCTTGGCGCGGTTGCGGTGCTGCGACCGCTCCTCCTGCATCGCGACCACCACGCCGGTTGGGATGTGTGTGATGCGGATGGCCGACTCGGTCTTGTTGACATGCTGGCCGCCGGCGCCGCTCGAACGCATGGTGTCGATCTTGAGGTCGGCCTCGTTGATGACCAATTCCGCCTCCTGTGCGACGGGCAGGACCGCGACTGTCGCGGCGGAGGTGTGGATACGCCCTTGAGTCTCGGTCGCCGGCACGCGCTGAACCCGGTGCGCGCCGCTCTCGAACTTGAGCCGGGCGAACACGCCGCGGCCGGAAATCTCGGCCACGATTTCCTTGTATCCCCCGGCCGTCCCTTCGCTCATCGACAGCACCTCGACCCTCCAGCGCTTCGACTCGGCATATTTGACATACATGCGGAAGAGATCGCCGGCGAAAAGGGCCGCCTCGTCGCCTCCGGTCCCCGCGCGCACTTCGAGGATGGCGTCGCCCTCGTCGGCGGCGTCCTTCGGCAGGAGCGCGACACGGATCGCCTTCGCCATCTCCTCGGTCTCCATCCGGGCGGCGGCGAATTCGGCAGTCGCCATCGCGCGCATTTCTCCGTCCAGATCGGGATCCTGCAACATGGCGGCTAGATCCTCCCTCTCCTTCTCCTTGGCCCGATAGGCGGCGATCGCCGAAACGACCGGCTCGAGATCATTGAGTTCGCGCGACAGCGCCGAATAGTCGGCGCCGGAGACGCCTTCGGTGAGGCGCGCGCTGATTTCCTGGTGGCGACGCAGGATGAGATCGAGATTGTCGTTGGCGGCCATGGTCTTGGGCTCTAGCAGCCTGTCGGACTTAACGCCACGCCGGCGATTGCGCTGGCAGCCTGTCGGACTGGGGTTACGGTCCGCGGCCTCCGGCCTCATCGACGACCTCACAAACAAGGACAGCAAGGACTGCCCCGTCGCCGCCTCGCTGACCGACCCACATAAGTCAAAAGTGGCGTCTCAACCCATCGCGTTCGCTCTCACACCGCGTCGAAGTCGAGCGTCACCTTCGGCGTCAAGGGCCTGGACTGGCAGGCGAGGACGTAGCCCGCCTCGAGCTCCCAGGGCTCGAGCGAATAGTTGACGTCCATCGCCACTTCTCCCTCGACCACCCTGCAACGGCAGGTGCAGCACATGCCGCCCCTGCAGGAATGGGGGATTTCGACGCCCTGGTCGTGCGCCGCCTCGATGATCAGCGCGCCGGGCTCGACCTCTATCGTGTGGGTGCGGCCATCGAGCACGCAATTTACCTGCGCCTCGCCCTCGTGCGGCGCGTGAGCGGGAGCGGGCCTGGGCGCTCGCGGCGGCGCGCCGTCGGTCGAGAAAAGCTCGGCCCGGATGCGCGAAGGGTCGGCGCCGGCGGCGATCAGCGCGGCGCGTCCCTCCTCGATCATTCCGAACGGGCCGCATAAGAAATAGGCGTCGACGTCCTGTGGCCGGACGATGGTCTTCGCCAGAAGGCCGACGCGCTCGCCGTCCAGGCGGCCGTTCAATATGTCGATGTCCTGTGATTCGCGCGACAGCAGATGAAAGACCGCGAGACGGCCGAGATGCCGGTCCTTCAGCTCTTCGAGCGCCCTGCGGAACATGATGCTCGATGTCGTCCGGTTGCCGTAGAAAAGGGTCGCACGCGCTTGCCCGTCGGCCGCCAGCATGGAGCGGATGATCGAGATGACCGGCGTGATGCCGGAGCCGGCGGCGAAGAATGCATAATGCCGGCCCGCCCCGATTTCGGCGGTGAACCGGCCCTCGGGCGGGGCGACGTCGATGCGCTCGCCCGGCCGCAGCGCCTCCCCGGCGAAGCGCGAGAAGCGCCCGCTTTCGACCTTCTTCACCGCAATCCTGAGCTCGTTCTCGTCCGCTCCGGAGCAGATCGAATAGGAGCGCCGGCATTCCTCGCCGTCGATGGTGGCGCGCACCGTCAGATATTGGCCGGGCTGAAAGGCGTACTCGCGGCGAAGCGCCTCCGGCACGGCGAAGGCGAGCGACACGCTGTCAGAAGTCTCCTGACGGCGGTCGACGATGACGAGCGAATGGAAACGGCTCATGGCTGCCACGCGTCGTCCCTTCTCCTCGCGAGCGGGGAGAAGGTGGCGCGAAGCGCCGGATGAGGGGCGACCGGGACCTCGGCCGCATGGCGGAGCCCCTCACCCCGACTCTCTCCCCGCAAGCGGGGCGAGGGAGGAAGGCTCAGGCGCACTTGAAATGCTCGAACGGTTCCCGGCAGGCGCGGCAGCGCCAGAGCGCCTTGCACGCGGTGGAGCCGAATTCCGACACGCGTTCCGTGTCTTTGGAGCCGCAGCGGGGGCATGCGACGTCGGCCGAAGCCTCGAACAGGGAGCGCTTGCCTGCGCCGCGCGCCGGCGGCGCGATGCCGTAGGCGCGCAATTTCTCGCGCGCCGCCTCGCTCATGCGATCGGTCGTCCAGGCCGGGCTGTTGGTGAGCCTGACGCTGACGTCGTCGAAACCGTCCTTCGCCAGTTCGGTCTCGATCCCGAGCGCGATCACGCCCATCGCCGGGCAGCCCGAATAAGTGGGCAAGATGGAGACCGCGACCCGGCCGCGCTCGTCGACGTCGACCTGGTGCAGAATGCCGAGATCCTCAATGGTGAGGACCGGAACCTCCGGGTCGGTCACGCGGGCGCAGGCCGCGCGGGCGAGATCGCCGGGTTGTAGCCGCGCGCGCTGAGCGCGGCCGACTACAGGAGCGCGGCCAGCGGCCGCGGAGTCGCTCACCACATCGCCTCCGGATAGGCGCGCTGCAGGAACTGCATAGTCGCCAGGATGTGGCCGAGGTGCTCGCTGTGCCGGCCGCTTTTTCCGCCGCGCTGGCCTCGACGCCCGGCGGGCTCCTTCAACGTGGCGCGGGCGAGGACGGCGGCGGCGGCGGCGTCGAAATCTTCGCGCAAAGTCGACGGGTCGACGCCGAAGCCCGAGGCGGCGACGTCGCGGTCGAGATCGTCGGCCTCGAACAGCTCCGCGACATAGGGCCAGATGTCGTCGAGCGCGGTCTGGGCCTTGACGTGGCTTTCCGCCGTGCCGTCGCCGAGGCGGATCATCCATTCGCCCGCGTGCCGCAGATGATAGGCCATCTCGCGGCCCGAGCGCGTCGCTATCCCCGCCGTCTCGGGATCGTTCGAGCCGGCGAGCTTGCCGTAGAGAGGCGCGGCATAGGCGGAGAAGACGAGATGGCGGGCCATGGTGTCGGCGAAATTGCCGTTCGGCTGCTCGACCAGCAGCGGATTGCGATAGTCCGGCTCGGCGCGGTGGTAGGCGAGCGCGGTCTCATCCTGCTCGCCGCCCTCGAGCTCGCAGGCGCGGGTGTAGAAAGCCCGGGTCTGGCCGATAAGATCGAGGCTCAGATTGGCCATCGCGATGTCTTCCTCGAGCGTCGGGGCGCGCGACAGCCATTCGCTCATCCTGTGGCCGAGGACGAGCGTCGCGTCGCCGAGTCGGGCGAGCCAGGCGGCGCGGGGATCGGAGAAATTTTGCGCCGTCGCGCTCACATGTGCCCCACTTCGTCCGGGACCTCGTAGAAGGTCGGATGGCGATAGATTTTCGAGGCGGTCGGCTCGAACATCATGTCCTTCTCGGCGGGGTCCGAGGCGACGATGGCCGACGAGGGGACGATCCAAATGGAAAGCGTCTCGCCGCGCCGGGTGTAGACGTCGCGCGCGGCCTGCAAGGCCATTTTGGCGTCGTGCGCGTGCAGCGAGCCGACATGGCGATGGGCGAGGCCGGCGCGCGGCCGGATGAACACTTCCCAAAGAGGCGTGGCGGCTTCGGTCATCGTCAGGTCCTCGAAGGCGGCCTCAGGCGGCGCGGTCGACTTTCGCGCGCTGCTTCATGGCGTAGGCGGCGGCGGCCTCGCGCACCCAGGCGCCATCGGCCTCGACCTGCCGCCTGTGCTTCATGCGCTGGCAGTTGCACGGCCCGTCGCCCGCGACAACGCCGGCGAACTCGTCCCAGTCGATCGGGCCGTGCTCCCAGTGCCCGGTTGCCTCGTCGAAGCGAAGTTTCGGGTCGGGGATCGTGAGGCCGAGGTACTGCGCCTGCGGTACGGTCGCGTCGAGAAACTTCTGCCGCAAGCCGTCGTTCGAAAAGCGCTTGATCTTCCACTTCATCGACAGCTCGGAATGCGTGCTGTTCGAATCATGCGGCCCGAACATCATCAGCGATGGCCACCAGAAGCGGTTCAGCGCGTCCTGGGCCATCGCCCGCTGCGCGGCCGTCCCGCGGCACATCGCCACCATGATGTCGAAACCCTGCCGCTGGTGGAACGACTCCTCCTTGCAGATGAGGACCATGGCGCGGGCGTAAGGGCCGTAGCTGCAGCGGCAGAGGGGAATCTGGTTCATGATCGCCGCGCCGTCGACCAGCCAGCCGATCGCGCCCATGTCGGCGTAATTGAGCGTCGGGTAGTTGAAGATCGAGGAATATTTCGCCCGGCCGGTGAGCAGCTGGTCGAACAGCTCTTCGCGCGCCACCCCGAGCGTCTCGGCGGCGGCGTAGAGGTAGAGGCCGTGCCCGGCCTCGTCCTGGATTTTCGCCAGGAGCTGCGCCTTGCGCTTGAGGGTCGGAGCGCGCGTCAGCCAGTTCCCCTCCGGCTGCATGCCGATGATCTCGGAATGGGCGTGCTGCGAAATCTGGCGGACGAGGGTGCGGCGGTACTGCTCCGGCATCCAGTCGTTCGGCTCGATCTTCTCCTCGGCGTCGATGCGCGCTTGGAACGCGGCGAGCCTGGCCGGATCTTCGGCCTGGAGCGGCGTCGGGTCGTTGACGTTCAGCGCTTGGGCATACATGCGTTTCCTGTGGTCTGTCGCCCGCCCCGCAGTTGCCAACATTATGCATCAGTTTTAGCCGAAGTCAACCAAAACATGTAACATATTGCCGCAGTCCGGTCGCAGGCGCCTGCGCTTTCGCCGGGTCGATTGCGAGGGCTGTTGTGCTAAATGCCGAAGCACGACGAGACAGGATATTCTCGACCGCTGGCAGGCTTGCCTATTTCACATCCGCGACAATATCGTCCTCGCCCGCAACTTCGTTGACGGATCTGATTACGACCGGTTCCGCGCCCGGACGCTGACGCCGGTCAGCTTTGGACGGCTCCAAAGAATCCTGCTAGCTCCTTGTCCCCCAAGAGCAGTTCCATGACCGACGGCGCAGCGGATAACGGCGAGGATGACTGAGGGGCGAGCGGTGCGACAAGCCGACGGCAAGCCAGCCGCCGAGGCGCTTCTCATCCTCCGGAGGGTCGTCGCGCGGGCGATACGCGGCCTCACGGCCGCCTTAGCCGTCGTCGCCGGTCTTCTGGCGCTGGCGCCGCCGCTCCATGCCGCCGAGCAGCCGCGGCTCACCGGCGACACGCGCATCCACGACCCTTCCGTCATCGAGGTCGACGGCAAATTCGCCGCCTTCGGCACCGGCCGGGAGGGGCCGACCCATGGCGCAATCCTGGTCAAGACATCGCCGGACGGGGTCAACTGGACGGACGCGGGCGCGATCGGCAAGGGCGCGCCCGAATGGGCCGTGGCGGTGTTCGGCTACCTGCCGCCGACGGTCTGGGCGCCGTCGATCAGCCGGCGCGGAACCAAGTTCAGCCTCTACTATTGCCTGTCGAGCTTCGGCAGCAACCTGAGCGCCATCGGGCTTATGACCAACAACGCCTTCGACGTCGCGAAGCCCGGCGAAGGCTGGACGGATCAGGGCCTCGTCCTGAAGTCAAAGCCCGGCGACGACTTCAACGCCATCGACCCGTTTCGCATCGATCTCGCGGACGGGCGGGCGTACCTCGCCTACGGCTCGTTCTGGTCGGGGATAAAGCTTCAGGAGCTCGACCCGCAGACCGGCAAGCTCAAGCCGGACGCGCCGGTCGTCGCGCTGGCGAGCCGTCACGGCGGAGCGATCGAAGCCTCAGCGCTACTCGAGCACGCGGGAAAATTCTTTCTTTTCGTCAGCTTCGGCCAGTGCTGCAAGGGCGTGGCCTCGACCTACAACATCCGCGTCGGCCGCGCCGATCGGATCGAGGGCCCCTATCTCGACAGAGAGGGCAAGCCGATGCTCGACGGCGCCGGCTCGCTCCTGCTCGGCTCGACCGGCCGCTTCATCGGCCCAGGCGGGCAGGAGCCGGTGAAAACCCCGGAAGGCGACATGCTCGCCTACCATTATTACGACGGCGACGCGGGCGGCGTCTCCAAGCTCGAACTTGCGCCGATCCGCTGGACTGTTGACGGCTGGCCTGCGCTCGACCCGCTGCCGAAGTAGAGCTCATCACGGGGACGCGGATGACCGACGCCGAAGAGCGGCACAAAGCCAAGATGATCAAGCGCAAGGCGGCGCAGGATGCGGAGGTCGCCTCGAAGCCCGTTCTCGAGAAGGGGCTGCTGATCATCCACACCGGGCCGGGCAAGGGCAAATCGACCGCCGCCTTCGGGCTGGCGCTGCGCGCGCTCGGCCGTGGCTTCCGCGTCGGGGTGGTGCAGTTCATCAAGGGCGGCTGGTCGACCGGCGAGCGGACGGCGTTCGGGCGCTTCGGCGACCAGGTCGAATGGCGCACGATGGGCGAGGGTTTCACCTGGGAGACGCAGGACCGGGCGCGCGACGTCGCGGCGGCCGAGGCGGCGTGGGAAACGGCGAAGCGCATGATGGCCGACCCAGAAATCCGACTCGTGGTGCTCGACGAGCTCAACATCGCGCTGCGCTACGACTATCTGCCGGTCGCCGACGTGATTGCGGTTTTGAGCGCCCGAAGGCCGGGCCTGCATGTCGTCGTCACGGGCAGGAACGCCAAGCCGGAGCTGATAGAGGCTGCCGACTGCGTCACCGAATTCGCCCTCGTCAAACACCATTTTGCCGCGGGCGTGCGGGCGCAGGAAGGCGTCGAGTTTTGAGGGGCGGGATTCGAAGCCGGGCGGCTGTAGGCGCGGCCGCTGGCCGCGTCGGGCGCGCTCATCGAGCGCGCCTACATTGGCGCCGGAGTTCGCCGCGTTGACCGCCCGGGCGCTCATGTTCCAGGGGACCGGATCCGACGTCGGCAAGTCGCTGATCGTCGCTGGCCTCTGCCGCCTCTACGCGCGGCGGGGCCTCAGCGTGCGGCCCTTCAAGCCCCAGAACATGTCGAACAACGCCGCGGTGACGCGCGACGGGGGCGAGATCGGCCGGGCGCAGGCGCTTCAGGCTCGCGCCTGCGGCGTCCCTGCGAGCGTCCACATGAACCCGGTGTTGCTCAAGCCGCAGAGCGAGATCGGCTCCCAGGTCGTCGTGCAGGGCCGGGTCGTCGGCGCCGCAAGAGCGCGCGAATACCAGGCGATGAAGCCGAAATTGATGGACGCCGTGCTCGACAGTTTCACGCGCCTCAAGGGAGAGGCGGACCTCGTTCTCGTCGAGGGCGCGGGCAGCGCGGCCGAGATCAATCTGCGCGACGGCGACATCGCCAACATGGGCTTCGCCCGCGCCGCCGGCTGCCCGGTCGTCCTCATCGGCGACATCGACCGAGGCGGAATTTTCGCGCAGATCCTCGGCGTCAAGGCGGCGCTCGCGCCCGACGACGCGGCGACGATCGTGGGCTTCATCGTGAACAAGTTCCGCGGCGACGCGAGCCTGTTCATGGACGGAATGGCGACCATCGAAGAGCGCACCGGCTGGCGCGCCTTCGGTCTCGCGCCCTTCCTTGCCGAGGCGGGCCGCCTGCCGGCGGAGGACGCCTTCGGGCTCGCCAACCTCAAGCCTCGCGAAGAGGCGCTTGTGACGATCGCCGTGCCGGCGCTCGCCCATATCGCCAACTTCGACGATTTCGACCCGCTCAAGATGGAGCCCGCCGTAAAACTCGTGTTCGTGGCGGCGGGCGAGCCGCTGCCGGTCTCGGATCTCGTCATCCTGCCGGGCAGCAAGGCGACCATCGCCGACCTCGCCTTTTTCCGCCAGCAGGGCTGGGACGTCGATCTTTACGCGCATGTCCGGCGCGGCGGGCGCGTCTTCGGAATCTGCGGCGGCTACCAGATGCTCGGGCGGCGCGTCGCCGATCCACAAGGAATCGAGGGACCGGCGGGCGCGGTCGAGGGCTTGGGCCTTCTCGACGTCGAGACGGCGCTCACGGGCGACAAAACGCTCGAACATGTCGAAGGCGAATGTGCCGTCAACGGCGCGCCCTTCGCCGGCTACGAGATGCATATCGGCCGGACCGGCGGGCCCGATTGCGTCCGGCCCTTCCTGCGCTTTTCCGATGGGCGGACCGACGGGGCGGTGTCGGCGGACAGGCGCGTCGCCGGAGCCTATGTGCACGGGCTCTTCGCCGACGACCGGCAGCGCGCGGCCTGGCTCGCGTCATTCAGCGCCCCGACAGGGCTGGCCTACGAAGCGACGGTCGAGCGCACGCTGGACGCGCTCGCCGACCATTTTGAAGAGCATCTCGACTGCGAGGCGATGCTCAAGGTTGCGCGATGAGCGCCGCCGCCGCGAGGGCGAAACCCTGAACAAGGCAGGCGAGCCGGTAGAGTTTTAACGCGCGGCGGATGTCGGCGGCGTTCGCCTTGCGCCGGCCGTCCCCCATGAAGGCGTCGTGCACCAGCGTCTCGCCATAGATGCGCGGTCCCGCGAGCTCGAGGCCGAGCGCGCCGGCCATGGCGGCTTCTGGCCAGCCGGCGTTGGGAGAGCGGTGTTTTCGCGCATCGCGACGCACAGTGTTCCCCGCTTCGACGGGCGAGGCGCCCGGCGAAAGCGATGCGGCGAGGACGAGCCACAGGGCGGCGAGCCGTGAGGCCGGCAGGTTCACGAGATCGTCGAGCCGAGCCGACGCCCAGCCGAAGGCGGCGTGGCGCTCGTCCTTGTGGCCGATCATGCTGTCGGCGGTGTTGACCGCCTTGTAGAGCGCCCCTCCGGTCAGCCCGCCGAGCGCGGTCCAGAAGACGGGAGCGACGACGCCGTCGGAAAAATTCTCGGCGAGACTCTCGATCGCGGCGCGCGCGACGCCGACTTCGTCGAGAACGTCCGGGTTGCGCCCGACGATCATCGCGACCGCGCGGCGTCCCTCCTCGAGCCCGCGGTCGAGGCCGTCCGCCACTGCGCGCACGTGCGCGTGCAGGCTGCGTTGCGCCGGCAGGCTCGCGGCCATGACGGCGAGGATCGCGAAGCCGAACGCGCCCAACGGCGCGAGCAGCCGCGTCGCGGCGACGCAAACGAGCGCTATGGGCGCCAGATAGGCCGCGAGCGCGAGCGCCCCGAGGGCGCGCCCGGCGGCGAAATTCATGCCCGCCCGGTTCAGCCGCTTCTCCAGCCACGCGAGCCAGGCGCCCATCCAGGTGACGGGATGGCCGATCGCGCGATAGAGAGGCGCCGGATAGCCGACGGCCGCCTCGAGCGTGAGAGCGGCGAGCGCGAGCGGCAGGGTGTGCGAAAGAAACATGATCGCGGGGCGGATGAACTCGGAAAGCGTTGCGGCCTTTGCCTATCACGGCGGCGCGCTCGACGTCGCCCGCCGGCTCGCGCCGGGCGCGGCTCAGCCGTGGATCGACCTGTCAACCGGAATCAATCCGCACCCCTATCCGCTTCCCGACTTCGAGCCAGGGGCGTGGACGCGGCTGCCGGCGCGCGAGGCGCTAGCCGGACTCGAGGCCGCCGCGGCGCTGCGTTACGGCGCGCCGTCCGAAGCCGTCGTCGCTGGCCCGGGCTCGCAGGCGCTGATCCAGGCGCTCGCGCGGCTCGCGCCGGGAGTGGTCGGCGTGTGGGGGCCGACCTACGGCGGCCATGCGGAGGCCTTCGCCGCGGCCGGCGCGCGGATCGTACAGGCGGCGTCGCTCGAAGCGCTGGCGAAATCCGACGTCGCAATCGTCGTCAATCCCAACAACCCCGACGGACGGGTCGCGGGCCGCCGGGACCTGCTCGACCTGCACGCGCGGCTCCTGCGCCGCGGTGGGCTGCTCATCGTCGATGAAGCCTTCGCCGAATTCGACGACGAGGAAAGTCTGGCGCCCTTCCTGCCGCAGACCGGCGCCGTCATCCTGCGCTCGTTCGGCAAGACTTTTGGCCTCGCGGGCTTGAGGCTCGGCTTCGCCGTTGCTTCGCCGGACATAGGAGAGCGGCTGCGCGCCGCGCTCGGCCCCTGGCCCGTCAGCGGGCCGGCGATCGCGATCGGGACGAAGGCGCTGGCCGACCTCGACTGGACGGCCGCGATGGGCAGAAGGCTCGGCAAGGAGGCCCGGCGCCTCGACGCGCTGCTCCTGGAATTCGGCTGGCGCATCATCGGCGGAACCCGCCTCTTCCGCCTCGCCGCGCACGATGACGCAAGCGGGGCGTTCGGGCGCTTGCTGAGCGCCGGCATCCTGACCCGGCCCTTCCTCGCCAGGCCCGACCGCCTGCGCTTCGGGATTCCGGGCGAGGAGGCGCATTGGGAAAGGCTTGCGGCGGCGATGGGCAATGGGCGATGACGATCAACGGCCCCTGGCGAATCTGCTTCCGGTTCGAAGACGGCGACGCTTGGGACGTCGAAATTGTTGATTATCACTGACGGAGCAGACAGATGAAACCGTCCATCCGGGTAAAATCCTGAGGCGCGAAATCGAGACGCGCGGCCTGTCGGCCAATGCGCTCACCATCGCCCTGCGTACGCCTTCAGGCCGCATCACCGATATTCTTAACGGCAAGCGGGGCGTTTCGCCCGAGACGGCGATGCGCCTCTCGCGCTATTTCGGCAACAGCGCGCGGTTCTGGCTCAATTTGAAGACCGCGTACGAGCTCGCCGTCGCCGAGGCGGAGCTCGGCGAGCGCATCATGTCCGAGGTCACGCCGGCCGCCTCACGCGCAACGCCCTTCGCAGACTCCCGCTGAGGGAGCGCTTCCTCCCTCTCCTGTGTGCAACCGCCGACCGATGCTTGCCTTCCCCTGCCCCCGGCATGACGATTCTGCATGCCAATTCGCGATTCGCGCGTCTTTACGATTCCCGCTGGCTCGCCTTTCCTGCCGACGCTCGCCCGCGCCCTTCTCGATGGGGAATTGATCGAGGGATTTCCGGGCTCGGGTGGGCCGCTCGCGCTCGCCGGCGCGACGATCTACGTGCCGACCCAGCGCGCCGCCGCCGCCCTCGCCGAGGCGCTGCTCGCGGCGAGCGGTGGAAAAAGCGTGCTCCTTCCGCGGATCGCGCCGCTCGGCGCCTTCGAGCCCGGCGAGGCGGCGACCTTCTTCGACCCCGACAGCGAGCAAGCGCCGCCGCGCGCGAACATCCCGCCCGCGGTCGGCGAACTCGCGCGCAGGCATGCGCTTGCGCTCCTCGTCCGCAAATGGGGGCAAGCGTTGCGCGGCGCGATCCGCGGCGCCGACGCCGACGGGCTCCGGTTCGACATGACGGAGCCGGCGCTCGTCGCCGCGAACCCGGCGCAGGCCTACGCACTGGCCGCTGATCTCGCCGCGCTGATCGACGACATGATCATCGAGGGAATCGACTGGAGACGGCTCGAGACGCTCGCGCCGGAGGAATACGACGTCTACTGGCGCGTCACGCTCGACTTTCTCAAGATCGCCTTCGAGTACTGGCCGGCTTGGCTCAGGGATAACGGCCTCATCGACCGCGCCAAGCGCACGGCCCTCCTCGTCAACGCCGAAATCAACGCCCTCGAGGCCGGCGCGAGGCGGGGGCCGACCATCATCGCCGGCTCAACGGGCGCGAATCGTGCGACCGCCGAGCTCATCGCCACGGTCGCCCGCAGCGACAAGGGCGCGGTCGTGCTGCCCGATCTCGACCTCAATCTCGACGAACCGGGCTGGGACATGATCGGCGCGAGCGAAGCCAGGGCACAAGGACTCGCCGTTCACCCTCAGGCGCTGCTGCATCGGCTGATCCGGCGCATCGGCGTCAAGCGGGAGGAAGTGCGGACGCTCGGCGCGCCGGCCGCGCCGCTTGCGGCGCGCGCGGCATTCCTCAGTGAGGCCCTGCGCCCGGCAGAATCGACAGACCGGTGGCGCGAGCGCGACGCGGCGCTCTCGCCCGCCGCGATCGACGCCGCCCTCGAGGGCGTCTCGATCGTGGCCGCCGAAAACGAGACCGAAGAGGCGCTCGCGCTCGCCGTCGCCATGCGCGAAGTCCTCGAGACTCCGGGGAAGACAGCCGCGCTCATCACGCCCGATCCGTCGATCGCCCGGCGCGTGTCGGCCGAGCTTGCGCGCTGGGGAGTCGAGGTCGAGGATTCCGCCGGACGCACGCTTGGCCAGACGGAGGCCGGCGCCCTGGCCCGGCTCGTCCTCAAGGCCGCGGTCGACCTGAGGCCGCTCACGGTTCAGGCGCTGATCGCCCACCCCTCGGCGCGCTTTGGCCGCAGGCGGACGGAATACGAAGCCGCCGCGAGGGCGCTCGAGCTCGGAATCCTCCGCGCTGCGCCGCTCGCTTCGCTCGATGACCTCGGCAAGGCTTTCGCCGCCGCGCGCGCCGCTGCTGAGGACCGGCACACGCATCCGTCGGTCCGCGCGATCGGCGAAGAGAGGCGCGTATCAGGCGAGAGGCTTGCGCATGAACTCGTCGCAGTCCTCGAGCCCCTGCGGGCGCTAACCGCCTCTGCTTCTTTACGCAGATGGTTGCTCACGCATCGCGCTGCGCTCGACTCCGTTCTCGCCGGGCCCGAAGGCTTGCGCTCGCGGCCGCAGGGGATTGAGGCGCTCGTCGCGCTCATCGAGGAATGGAGCGAGGCTGCAGGAGACGGATTCACCTGCAGCCTTCCCGAATACGCTGTGCTGTTCAACGATGCGCTCGCCGGCGTCCGGGCGCCGCCGGCGCATGGAGGCCATCCACGCTTGAGAATTCTTGGCCTGCTCGAGGCCCGCCTGCTTTCCTTCGACCGCGCGCTCGTCGCCGGCCTCGACGAGAAGGTCTGGCCGCCTGCGGTCGACACCGACGCCTTTCTCAACCGGCCGATGCGCGCCGAGCTGGGCCTCTCCGCGCCGGAGCGGCGTATCGGGCAGACGGCCCACGATTTCCTCGCCGCGCTGGGCGCGCGCGAGGCGATCCTGAGCCGGGCGAAGAAGCGTGGCGGGGAGCCGATGGTCGCCTCGCGGTTTCTCCAACGCATCGGCGCGGCGGCCGGCGCGGACGCGATCGAGGCGGCGCAAGCGCGCGGCGAGGTTTATCTCCGATACGCCCGTGCGCTGGACAAGCCGGAGGCGATCGCGCCGGCGAAGCGGCCAGAGCCTCGGCCCCCGGTCGAACTGCGCCCGCGCTCGCTGAGCGTTACGCGAATCGAGACCCTGCGGCGCGACCCCTACGCCATTTACGCCGAGCATATCCTGAGGCTCCAGCCGCTCCCGCCGGTCGAGACCGAACTCGGGGCGCGCGAGGCGGGAGAGGCCTGGCACGGCGCGCTGCAGGATTTCGCGGAGACCTACCCCTCCGGCGCGCTGTCGCCCGACTCGCGGCAAACGCTCGTCCGCCTCGCCCGCTGGCGCTTCGCCGCACTGCTCGAGGACCCGACGTTCAGGGGCCTGACTTGGCCCAACATCGAAAAGGCGATCGACTTCGTGCTCGCTTTCGAGGCCAGGAATCGCGGTGCGATCGAGCGCATCTGGGTCGAGCAGCGCGGCGAAATAGCCTTTCCACTCAAGGACGGCGGATCGTTCAGGCTTACGGCGCGCGCCGACCGCATCGATGTTCTCTCCATCGGCGGCGCGACGCTGATCGACTACAAGAGCGGCGCGCCCCCGGGGGTCAAGGAGGTGAAGGCCGGCTTCGCGCCGCAGCTGACGTTGGAGGCAGCGATCCTCATGCGCGGCGGATTCGAGGGCCTGCCGAAGATGAGCCCGGCGCGGGCGCTTTACCTCAAGCTCGGCGGTCCCGAGGGCGGCGAGGAGCGGGACGCAGCCGGCGCCAGGGCGGTCGTCGCCGAACTCGCCGATAAGCATTTGGACGAACTCAAAGCCCTGCTCGATGCGTTCACGGAGCTCGGCACGCCCTATCTTTCGCGACCCTTCCCGAAATTCGCCAGCCGCTTCTCCGACTACGATCACTTGGCCCGAGTGAAGGAATGGTCGGCGACGAGCGCCGTTGGAGACGAAACGTCCGGAGATGCCCCATGAGCCGGCCGCTCGTCATTCCGGATGGGTTGCGTAGGCTCCAGGCGAGCGCGTCGGACCCTGCCGCCTCCGCCTGGGTGTCTGCCAACGCCGGGAGCGGCAAGACGCATGTTCTGACCCAGCGGGTGCTGCGGCTGCTGCTCGAGGGCGCACCGCCGGCGCAGATCCTGGGGCTCACCTTCACCAAGGCCGCAGCCGCCAACATGGCGAGCCGCATCTTCAGAACGCTGTCCGACTGGACGAGCCTCGACGACGAGGCGCTGACCGCGGCGATCCTCGCGTGCGGCGCCGAGAGACCCGGCCCGGCGGAGATCAGGTTTGCGAGACAATTGTTCGCCCGCACGATCGAGACCCCGGGCGGGCTCAAAATCCAGACCCTGCACGCATTCTGCGAGCGGCTGTTGCAGCTCTTTCCGTTCGAGGCCAACGTCCCGGCGCATTTCAAGGTGATCGACGAGAGCGAGGCCGGCGATCTGATGAGCGAGGCGACCGACCGGGCGATCGCCGCCTTCGAAGCCTCCTCGGAAACCGCCGCCGCGCTGGATTTCGTCGCGCGCGAGGCCGGCGCCTTCACTTTCGACGCGCTTCTCCGCGAGGCGCAGAATCACGCCGAGACTTTCGCCGCCTTCGGCGATGGGGCGGCGTTCGCTGCGGCGTTGCGAGGGCGGCTCGGCCTCGAGCCGGGCGCGACGAGGGCGAGCGTCGAGGCCGAAATGCTCGGCGGCGACATTGGCCGCAGGCGTCGCCAGGCCTGGGCCCAGGCGCTCGACGCCGGCAAGACGAAGGACCAGGAACTCGCAGCAAAGCTTCGCGCGACGGACGACGAAATCGAGCCTGTGGCGAGGATCGAGGCTCTGCTCGACGCCTTTTTCATCAAGGGCGGCGAGGGCGATCCCCGCGGCGGCGAGAAGTGCTGCCTGACGACCAAGGACCTTCGCCAGCAATTTCCTTCGCTCGAAACGGACCTTCATCGCGAGCAGGACCGCCTGATCACGCTGCGGGAAAAGCGGCGCGCCGCGCAGACCCTCGAACGCAGCGAGGCCCTGTTCAGGGTCGCCAAGGCGATCCTCTCCGCCTTCGCCAGAGCCAAGTCCGAGCGCGGCGCCCTCGACTTCAACGACCAGATCACTCTGGCGCTCGGCCTGGTCGAGCGATCGAGCGCCGCCTGGGTGCTGCACAAGCTCGACTACGGGCTCGACCACCTGCTCGTAGACGAGGCGCAGGACACGTCCGCCGAGCAGTGGCGCATCATCGCGGCCCTGACGGCGGAGTTCTTCGCTGGAGCGGGGGCGCGTTCGGCAAGGCGCACCGTGTTCGCCGTCGGCGACGAGAAGCAGTCAATCTTCTCCTTCCAGGGCGCAGCGCCGGAGAAATTCGCCGAAATGAGGCGCTTCTTCGAGAAGCGCCATCGCGAAGCGAAGCGGCCGTTCGAAACGGCGCCGCTGAACGTCTCGTTCCGCTCGGCGCCAGCCATTCTGGCCGCGGTCGACAAGACATTCGAGTTGCCGGAGGCGTGGCGCGGCGTCGCTGCGGCAGGCGAGCCGTATCCGGCGCATGAGGCGATCCGGCGCGAGATGAATGGCGTCGTCGAGCTGTGGCCGCCGGTCAAGCCTGCGGATGCGGCCGAGCCGGAAGACTGGCGCATGCCGCTCGACGAGCCCGCGCGCCACGACCCGCCGGTCCTCCTCGCCGGCCGGATCGCCGAGACGATCGAGCGATGGCTGAAGCCGGATACGCGCGAGCGCGTGGTCGACGAAAAGACAGGCGCGCCCCGTCGGATCCGGCCGGGAGACGTGATGATCCTGGTCCGCAGCCGTGGCGCCTTCTTCGAGGCGATGATCCGCGCGCTGAAGAGCCGGAACGTCAAGGTCGCCGGCGCCGACCGGCTGAAGCTCAGCGAGCACATTGCGGTGATGGACCTCGTCGCCGCCGGGCACGCGGCGCTGACCCCCAACGACGACCTGGCGCTCGCCTGCGTCCTCAAGTCCCCGCTGATCGGACTCGGCGAAGACGATCTCTTCAGGCTCGCGGCGGATCGGCGTGGACCGCTTTGGTCGGCGCTCGCCGCTTCGCCCGACGAGGGCGCGCGTGCGGCGGCAAGCAGGCTCGCCGCGTGGCGCGACCGTGCGAGGACCCTGACGCCCTATGCCTTCTACGCTCGGCTGCTCGGCGGGGAGGGCGGCCGAAAGGCGCTGCTTTCGCGGCTCGGTCCCGACGCGGCCGATCCGATCGACGAGTTCCTGTCCCTTGCGCTGGACCACGAGCAGGGCGAAGCGCCATCGCTCACGCTCTTCCTTGCCGAGGTCGAGGCGACCGAGGTTGCAATCAAGCGCGACATGGAGGCCGAAAGCGACGGCGTGCGCGTGTTGACGGTCCACGCGAGCAAAGGCCTCGAAGCGCCGATCGTCTTCCTGCCCGACACGTGCGGGGCTCCCGATGGCCGGCATGACCCGAAGCTCCTGTGGCTCGCACCCGCCAAGCCCGGCGACCCGCCGCTGTTCGCCTGGAGCCGGAAGGCGCCTGAAGATTGCGAAGCCCTTGCTCGCGCGCGGAGAGAAAGGCGCGACGCGGAAGCGGGCGAGCACCGCCGCCTGCTGTACGTCGCGATGACCCGGGCGGCGCAGCGGCTCATCGTCGCAGGCTTCGAGAATTCGAAGGGCCGCGCAGACGGATGCTGGCACGACCTCGTCCGGCGCGGCCTCGAGGAATCGATGATTCGGGTCCAGGCCTTCTGGGCCGTAGGGGAGACGATCCTACGCTTCGGCGAAGGGCTGACGGCGGAGGACGATGGCGAGACGGGCGGGCTTGCCGACCCCGTAGAGCTTCCCGCATGGCTTGGCGCCAGGGCCGCGCCGGCGGCCGCCCTGGCGCCGTTGCGTCCTTCCGGCGCGGCCGGCAGGACGGGCGACAACGCGCGCGCCCTCGAAGGCCAGCTTGCCCACGCGCTTCTGCAGATGCTGCCGGACATCCCACGCTCGAGCCGCGACGCCGTGGCGAAGGCCTATCTCGAGGCCAACGGCGGCGCTCTCGCCGAAGAGGCGCGGCTTGCGATCGCCTCCCGGGTCGCGGCAGTCTTGGAAGCGCCGGAGCTCGCCGGCTTGTTTGGCCCCGGATCGCGCGGCGAAGTCCCTCTCGCCGGGGTCTTGCTGCGGCCGGGACGGCCGGACCTACCCTATAGCGGCCGCCTCGACCGCATCCTTGCGACGGACGAGGCCATCCTGATCGTCGACTTCAAGCTCGGCCCGACGCCGATCCGACCCGCGAGCGCGCATGTCGCGCAGCTCGCCGTCTATCGTGCGGCTTTGCGGCCGCTCTATCCGTCGCTGCCGCTGCGCGCCGCGCTCGTCTACCTGGACGGACCGACGCTGCGGCATATCGAAGCGCCCGAGCTCGACGCGGCGCTCGACGCGGCGCGCGAGGCCGATTGGCAAGGCGCTCCATGAAACGCGCCGGCTTTTGCCATGAGCCGGAAAAGAGCTGCCTTGATGACGTCGCATTTCGTCTGCAGGTTCCGGCCCCGATGACGAGCGGAGACGTCAGGGCGCGCGCCCGAACAAGCGAAGGGAACGTTGCCGAGGGTGCATCGCGAAAGGCGTCGCTGCTCCTTATCGCCTGCGCAGCAGCCGTTGCGGGCTTATTCTTTTCTTGCCAGTCCAGTGCTGCGGGCATGGTCCGCTACGACCACCCTGTATATCATAACGGGAAGCGGGTTCTTTGGCATGGAGCATGGCGGGGCGGCGTCGGCCATGAAAACGTCCGTTCTGCGCCGCAGAAGGCCGCAATAGCCGCGAAACCGGCCCCGGCGCCGCAGACCTCCGCCGTCAAACCATCGCCGCAGTCCGAAACCACAAAGCCGTTTTCAATCCTGGCGGACCCCGACGATCTCGCCGCCAGCCGCATGGCGAAGGACTTCGCCGACGTTCTCAACGACAAGGGCGCCGCCGGGCGCGCCATCGTCGGACCAACTTCTCCGACCGGCCTCGCCAAGGTGATGCGGAGCGACCTGGCGGATTTCGCCATCGTCACGTTCGACACGCTGGCCGTCGGCGTCAAATATGCGCCGGACTGGCCCCAGCGCGTTCCGCTGGTCGCCCGCCTCGCCCCCGAGACGATTGAAGTCATCGCCCCGAAGGAAATCAAAACGATCGGCGACCTCGGAGGGAAGATGGTGAGCTTCGGCGACCCGGACGGCGCCACCGGCATTACCGGCAGGCTGCTGTTTTCGAGGCTCGGGGTCAATGTCAATCCGATCTATGAGCCGCTGACCGACGCGCTCGACGCGCTCTCAGCCGGCAAGCGCGGGGCCGTCGTCGTGATGGGCGCCAAGAACGCTAACGCCCTGGAGAGCTTCGGCGCCGACGGCAGCTATCATGTCGTCGCCATTCCCTGGGGGCCCGGGCTGGAGCAGGTCTATGCGCCGGCGCGGGTAACCGCCGCCGACCGCCCGAACCTCGTTCCGGCCCACGATTCGGTGGAGACGGTCGCCGAGCCGATGGTCCTGATCGCGCTTGACGCGATGCCCGGCTCGCCCCGCGCCGACGCGCTCGGGCGCACGGCTCGCGTCTTCTTCGACAGTTACGACGCCTTCTTGTCTCCGAATCGCGATGATCATTGGCGCGACGTCAATCTCGCCGCGGACGCTTCCGTTCCCGACACGGCTTGGCAGCGGCTCGCGGCGGCGCAGGGGTGGCTCGAAGAACACAAAACCTCGGCCGACGACTCGCTCGATGCGTTCCGCGCGTCCGCGAAATCGGCGGCCGACGCCAGCGGAGGACCGAAAGCCGATGATTCCGATCGGCTCTACAACGATCTCGCGCGCTGGCGCAGCCTGATGCAGTAGAGGAGGACTCGCCCTGCCCATGCTGTGGAAAATCGTCGCCGGCATGGTAGCCGGCTGCTTCGCCGGGGCGCTGGTCGTCGCCTTCCTGCCCCGCATCCAGCCGTCGGCCGCTTCCCAGAAGGCGGCCGTCGAGCAGCCGGTGTTCGTGCAGCCGGTGGCCGCCGCCGCGCCCCGGAAGGCCGAGGTCGTCGCCCATCCGATCGCCAAGGAGGCGATGATCAAGCTCGCCAGCGCGTTGCGCGGTCCGTCCAGGGACACCGATCCGATCGTGTCGCTTTCGATGCCGATCGAAGACGCCCGCCGCCTCTGCGCCGAAGGCCTCATCGCATTCGCGAAGGGCGACATCGCGACGGCGCGGGCGTTCCTCAAACGAGCCGCCGAAGGCGGCGACGCCAGGGCGTTGATGGCGCTCGGCGATACTTACGATCCGACGGCCCTCGGCCGCATGGGCGCGATCGGACTCAAAGGCGACGAGGCCACCGCGCGCAACTATTATTCGCGCGCCCTCGCCGCCGGCGTTGGCGGAGCGCGCGAACGAATCGCGGCGCTTGCCGACAAATAGTTTCGCGCGGGCGGGCCCGCGACGCGCCAAGGCCGGACGGAGTCGCTCCGCCCGGCCTCTTTATTGCCGAGGCGAACGAACGCCCGTCACACCAGGGCGATGCGCGGCGACGGAGCGGCGTTGCGGACGCGCTCGTCGGTGTGGTCCTCGAACTTCTTGAAATTCTCGCGGAACATCTGGACGAGGCGGCCCGCCGTTTCCGCAAATTCCCCTTTGCTCCGCCAGGTCCGGATCGGATCGAGGATATGCGGCTCGACACCGGGCACTTGCTCCGGCACCGCGAGGCCGAAATGCGGGTCCGTCCTGTACGCGGCTTTCTGCAGCGAGCCGTCGAGCGCCGCCGAAAGCAGGCGCCGGGTCACGCGAATCGGCATGCGCCTGCCGACGCCGACCCTGCCGCCCGTCCAGCCGGTGTTGACGAGCCAGCAATCGACGTGATGGCGGGCGACGAGGTCGCGCAGCAGATTGCCGTAGACCGTCGGGTGCAGCGGCATGAACGGCGCGCCGAAGCAGGTCGAAAACGTCGCCTGCGGCTCGTCGACGTCCTTTTCCGTGCCCGCGACCTTGGCGGTGTAGCCGCTCAGAAAGTGATACATCGCTTGCGCCGGATCGAGCTTGGCGATCGGCGGCAGCACGCCGAACGCGTCGCAGGTCAGCATGATGACGTTCTTCGGCTGTCCGGCCCGCCCGGTCGTCGACGCGTTGGCGATGTAATGCAGCGGATAGGCGATGCGGGTGTTCTCGGTCTTCGAGTCATCGTCGAAATCCGGAATGCGCAGCTCGGGATCGAGCGTCACGTTCTCCATCACGGTGCCGAAGCGCTCGGTGGTCGAATAGATTTCGGGCTCGGCCTCGCGCGATAGCTTGATCGCCTTCGCGTAGCAGCCGCCCTCGAAATTGAAGACGCCGCCCTTGCCCCATCCATGCTCGTCGTCCCCGATGAGCGTGCGGTGCGGGTCGGCGGAGAGCGTGGTCTTGCCGGTGCCGGAAAGGCCAAAGAAGATCGCGGTGTCGCCCTCCTTGCCGACGTTGGCAGAGCAATGCATCGGCATGACGTGTTGCGGCGGCAGGACGTAGTTGAGATAGGTGAAGACCGACTTCTTCATCTCGCCGGCGTAGCTCGAACCGCCGATGAGAATGATCTTGCGGGTGAAGTCGCAGGCGATGACCGTTTCGGTGCGCGAGCCATGCCGCTTCGGGTCGGCCCTGAAGGACGGCAGGTCGACGATCGTCAGATCGGGCGCGAAGCTCGAAACGTCCTCGGTCGGCGGTCGGATCAGCAGGTTGCGGATGAACAGCGAGTGCCAGGCGTATTCGGTGAATACGCGCACCTTCACCCGGAAGGCCGGATCGGCGCCGCCGTAGAGGTCCTGGACGAACAGCGTTTTCCCTTGAGCTTGAGCGCGGAAGTCGGCGAGCAGCGCGTCGAAATGCTCGACCGACATCGCGGCGTTGTTGTCCCACCAGACGATCGGATCGGTGTTGGCGTCGCGGACGACGAACTTGTCCTTCGGGCTGCGGCCCGTGTGGACTCCGGTGTCGGCGACGAGCGGGCCGTGTTCGGCGATGTGCGCCTCGTGCCGCTGCAAGGCGTGCTCGTAAAGCTTCGGCGCGCCGAGATTCCAATGGACGCCAGCCAGGTCGCGGAACCCGAATCGATCCGCCCCGAAGCTCGGATTGCGAGTGCCTGTTTCGATCATTGCGGGTCCCTCCGACAAGCGCCGAATTCCAAACGCGCCTCGATACTCCGCCCCCGGCTACAAAATCAATCATCAGGCGCTGCGACGACGGCCCACGAGGTCGTAACCAAGATATCCCTTCCGTCGTCTGGTTTTGACGCGGCCGTTTGTCGCATCCGACGAATGAAATCTCCGTTCGCTGGGTGACACGACGGGCCTTGGCAGGGTTTTCCGCAACCTTTCCCCGCTCTTCCGCGTTGTGCGAGCAATCGGTGTTGACCAGAACTCGCAAGGCAATATGATGACGTCAAATTTTCGAGCAAGCGTCAAGGAAACGTCAGAAATGAGGGCTTCACCGCCGCACCATCCGCCCGCGCCGGGACTGTTGCTGCAACTGCTGGAGGTAAGGGCGCTTTGGGAACATTGCGCGACCCTTGCGATGCGGCCGGTGTGGAGAATGGCGCCGAGGGGAGACGGGCATCCGGTGCTGGTGCTGCCGGGCCTGGCCGCCGGCGACGCCACCACGGCGCTCATGCGGCGTTTCCTTCGATCGCGGGGCTTCGCCCCTTCGGGCTGGGGACAGGGGCTCAATCTCGGGCTCAGAGCGGGCGTCATCGAGCGCGCGCACGAGAAGCTGCGCGCGCTTTATGGGGAACACGGGCAGGCGGTCAGCGTGATCGGCTGGAGCCTCGGCGGCCTCTATGCGCGCGAACTCGCCAAGCACTCCCCCGAGATGGTGCGGCTCTGCATCACGTTGGGCTCGCCGTTCACCGGCCATCCGCGCGAAACGAACGCCTGGCGGCTCTACGAATTCGCCAGCGGCCACCGGATCGACTGGCACGATTTCCACGGGCCGCTCAGGGCCGCCCCGCCGGTGCCCACGACCTCGATCTGGAGCGCCAGCGATGGGATCGTGGCGTGGCGCTGCAGCGTGGAGACGCGGCGCATCCTGGCGGAGAACATCGTCGTCAGTTCGAGCCACGTCGGCCTCGGGGCGCATCCGGCGGCGCTCTATGCGATCGCCGACCGCCTCGCCCAGCCGGAGGGCCAATGGGAGCCTTTCCATCGCCGCGGCTGGCGGAGCCTCGTCTATTGCGATCCGCAGCGACAACTGGCGAGGCGCGAGGCGCATGGGCGCGCCACGCTCGACTGGGCGCAGGCGGTCGGGAAATCATGACGCGCGGCGCCTGCGTCAGGCATAGCTCGCCCGGAGCTTCTTTTTGTCGATCTTGCCGACCGACGTCAGCGGCAGCTCCGCGACGAAGATCACGTTCTCCGGGATCGCGATTTTCGAGATAAAGCCGCGCTCGACATAGGAGGCGACGTGGAGCCTGATGTCGTCCTCGCCGATCTTGCCGGCGTGTTCGGGGTGGACGATGACCAGCGCCAGCGGCCGCTCTCCCCACTTGACGTCCTTGATCGGAATGACCGCCGCGCGTTGGACGCCCGATTTCTCCATGATCATGTTCTCGAGCTCGATAGACGAGATCCATTCGCCGCCGCTCTTGACGATGTCCTTGAGGCGATCGGCAATGCGAACGTAGCCGTCCGCGTCGATCGACGCGACGTCGCCGGTGTGCAGATAGCCGCCGCCCCACAGCACCTCGGAGGCTTCCGGGTTGTTGAGATATCCCGTCGTCAGCCAAGGCGCGCGGACGACGACCTCGCCGACCGTCTGGCCGTCATGCGGCACTTCGGCCATGTTCTCGTCGACGACGCGTAGATCGACCATCGGCGCGGCGATGCCGGCCGCGGTGCGATAATAGACCTCCTGGTCGAAATCTCTCCCGAGATGCTTCGACTTGAGATGCGCGGCGGTCAGCATCGGGCCCGACTCCGACTGCCCGTAGGCCGAGAACACATCCATTCCACGCGCCAGCGCCGCCCGCGCCAGGGCCGGCGGAAGGGCCGAGCCTCCGATGATCATCGTCAGCCCGGACAAGTCGACGTCTTCGACGCCCGGCGCGCTGAGGAGCATTTGCAGAATCGTCGGCACGCCGTGGGTGAAGGTCACCTTCTCGGTCTTGATCAGCTTCAGGAACATTTCCGGGCTATAGCGGCCCGCGAACACGATTTTGCAGCCCGAGAGCGTTGCCGTGTACGGACAGCCCCAGGCGTGCACGTGGAACATGGGCGTCATCGGCATGTAGACGTCGTCGCGGTGGAAGCGACCGTGGGTCGGCGGGAGGCCGTATTCGACGAGGCCGGTCAGCGTGTGCAGCACCATCTGCCGGTGACTGAAATAGACGCCCTTCGGCCGCCCCGTGGTTCCGGTCGTATGGAAGACGGTCGCCCACGCGTTCTCGTCGAAATCCGGGAACGGGAAGTAGGGCGAGCCGAGCGACAGCAACGCCTCGTATTCCGTGTTGATCGGGAAATCGGTCTGCGGCGGCTCCGGCTGGTCGTGCATGAGCACGTAAGTCTTCACCGCCTTCAGATGCGGCCTGAGCTTCTCCATCAGCGGCAGGAAATCGGCGTTGAACAGAAGCGTCGTCGCGCCGGTGTCGTTGATGGTGAAGGCGATGTCCTCGGGAATCAGGCTGACGTTGACCGTCTGCATGACCGCGCCCATCATCGGAATGGCGAAATAGCACTCGTGATAGCGGTCGCTGTCCCATTCGAGGATGGCGACGACGTCGCCCTGGTCGACGCCGATTTGGTTGAGGCCGCTCGCGAGCCGTCCGACGCGCTCACGAAACTCCCGGTAAGTGCGCCGCCTCAGGTCGCGATACACGATCTCCTGGTCCGGTGCGCGCATCATCGGCGTATGCAGGAGGTGCTTGATGAGCAGAGGATAAGCGTAGGCCGACGGCGTCGGCGGAATGATCTTGACGGGCATGACGCTGCCTCCCCGAGTTTCGCGGTCTCTTTATCCCGGCTCTGGCGCGGCGCGTTGACGCGGATCAAGAATCGTCGCGAAATCGTGGCAAAGACGCGCCCTGCGGCGTCAGGACCCGGTGCGTCGGGCTCGCGGGAAGATGGCCGCGACGAGCGGGCCCGGCCGGAAAGGCTTCCAGGCTCCGATCGGCTGAGCCAGGCGGTCGGCGATGACCCAGAAGGCGGACGGGTTGAAGCCCAGCCCGATATGCGCCCCGCGAACCTCGACGTTCTCCCGCATCGGACCTTCGACTTCCAGGCAGGCCCGCCAGGCGCACACGCCGTCGGTGCGACTGTAGATCGACGTGCTCGGGACCGGGAGCGGCAGCGCGAGCTGTCGAACCTGCTCGGCCGAAGGCGCGAGGAATTTTTCGCCGGTGATGAGCCGCCAGGCGGACATGACATTGGTCGCCGCCGGGCCGGCGAACGGGCTCCCTAGCGTAATCACCATCCGCACGGCTTCCGGCGCGAGGCGGGTCGCCTCGCGGGCGATGATGCCGCCGCGGCTCCAGCCGACGAGGCTGACCGGGATGCCCGTCATCCCGTGCAGCGTGCGGATCTGGGCCGCGACCGCCGGCAAGTCGGCCCCGGCCGGCCGGACGTTGCGCCCGCGGTTCCAGCCATGCGCCTGATAGCCAAGGAACTTCAAGTATCGGCGGATCGCCACGGTCGAACGATCGCCGCCGCCCATGCCGGGCAGAACGATGACCGGCTGCGGCACGCCGCGCGGCGCCGCCGCCAGGAAGGGCGCGACGGCGAGGAGGTTCGGGATGCCCAGGACTCCACGCGACTCGATGGCGAATAGGAGCGGCGACGGGGGACGGATGTCGTCGACAGATTTCATCATGAACTAGGGCTCGGCTGGGCTATGGTTCGGTTTGCGGCGGCGCGGCGCGCTTACGCCCTTGTCGGATCGGGGCGGTTTTGCGGTCTCGAGCGCCCGGCTCCGTCTCGCAGCAGCCGGCGATTCGTCGAGCGGCGCCCGCTTCACGGCGACCGGCTTCGATGCGGCGCGCCTGTTTTTCGTGGTCGCCTTCGGCTTCACGGCGGGCGTCCTGCCCGGAGCGGGGGACCGGGCGTCTGCGAGCCTGCGGCGGAGGGCCTCGGTCGCCTCGCCGAGCGCGTCGACCTGCTGCGTCAGCGCGCTCTTCTTTTCGACCTTTTGCGCCCGTGGTTCGGCCCTCGCTTCGCCGAGCGTGATCGGCATATGCGCGGCGAGCGGAGCCGCAGCCGGCTCCACCGCGATCGTTTCGATTCCCTCCGGGCGGCTCGCTTCCGAGTCGGCCTTGCGCATCGCCGCGAAGTCTTCGACGACGAAGTCGGCGATGCGCTGCGCGTCGGGCACGGTCTCGCTGCAGGCGATTAGGCCGAAGTCGAGCTGGTCGAGATAGCTCTGCACGGTGATGTTGAGCGCGCAGCCGTGATAGGGAATCGAAACCGGGAAGTAGTGCGTGGCCGGCGCTCCGACACAATACATGGTCTGCCTCGGCCCCGGCACGTTCGAGACGACGAGGTTGAAAAACGGCGATAGATAGTTCGCCGCCCGCGCCCCCGTCCAGAGTCTCACCAGCCCCGTTACGACGAGCGGAATGCCGAGGATCGACACGTCCATCGTTACCAGGTCGCGCATGTCGGAGAAGAGATTCTTCGCCTCCTGGCCGGCGATCTTCGCCGCGGCGAGGCGCGGCAGCGGCTCGGCGACGTCGGTCGGCAGGCGCGAGAGGGTGAAGAAGACCTGATTGTTGAGCTGCGCATTCCCGAGCGGCCTGATCGAAACCGGCATGCCGGCGGTCAGCGCTTTTTCGGGCAGCGCGCCACGACCGGCGAGGTAACGGCGCAAGGCGCCCGAGCAGAGCGCCAGCACGACGTCATTGATCGTGACGCCGCGCGACCTGGCGAGCGCCTTGACGTCGGCGAGCGGCAGCGACGAGGTCGCGTAGACCCGATGGCCCGAAATTGCGGTGTTGAACGGCGTCCGCGGCATCTCCCTCACGTAGCGAAGGAGAAAGCGCGCGTCGCGGCCGAAATGCGGCGCGGCTTTGGCGAGCGCGCGCGCCATTCCGGGCAGCCCGGTCACCGCCCGCCAACCCTGGCGGATGAAATCGCCGAGCGCGGTGCTGGTGAGCTCGATGAAATCGTTGGGTTCGGCGTCCGGCGGGACGATCCTCTGCGGCAGGGCTTCGTGCTCCGCGCCGGAAGCGAAATCGAAGGTGACGCCGAGCGTCGCCATGCCCGCGAGCCCGTCCATCGTGCTGTGATGCACCTTGACGTAAACGGCGAAGGCGCCGCTCTCGAGCCCCTCGATGAAGTGGTACTCCCACAGCGGGCGGCTGCGATCGAGCGGGGCGGCGTGCAGCTGCGCGATAAGGGCCCTGAGCTCCTCCATGCCGCCGGGCTTCGGCAGAGCCTCGTGCCGGATGTGGTAATCGAGGTCCACTTTGCCTTCGATCACCCAGGCCGGTTGGTCGATGCCGAGCGGCGTCGGCTCGAGGCGGCGGCGGTAGGAAGGCAGGAGATCGAGCCGGGCCGCCACGTGCTCGCGGAAGCGGGCGAAAAGATCGTCCTGCGGCGTCTCCGGCTTGAAAATCGTGACGCTGGCCACGTGCATCGGCGTCTCGGGCGTCTCCATGTAGAGGAAGAGCGCGTCGACGAAGGAAAGACGTTTCATGGCGAACCTCCTACGGCGCGCTTGGCCTTGCTTTGCGCCGCGTCCTCGGCCTCCCGGCAATGGCCGGCGATCTCGTCGACGAGCAGCGGAACCAGCGCCTCGGGCAGATAGTGGCCCATGCCCGGCACGACCCGCAATCGCGAGCCCGGGATGTTCGCGGCGGTGTCGACGCCGCCGCGCAACGGGACCAGCGGGTCCTCGTCGCCGTGCAGCACGAGCGTCGGCGCCCGGACGCGGTGAAGCATGCGTGTGCGGCTCGGCGCGGTCTGGATGGCGAGGAGCTGGCGGGTGAATGCGTCGGGACGATAGCTGCGCCGAACCGCGCGTTCGGTCCGGGCGCGCAGCTCGGCCTCCGTCGGCAAATAAGCGGAGCCGCCGACCAAGCGGAAAAACTCGATCAGGCGGCGGATCGCCAGTTCCTTGCTGCGCGGCCGCGGACGAAGCATGGCGCGCAGAATTTTGGGCCGGGGCAGCAGCGGGGTCGGGGACGACATGATCGACGTCAGGCTCTTGACCCGGTCCGGAAAATCGATGGCGACGATCTGCGCGATCATCCCTCCCATCGACGCCCCTACGACATGGGCCTTGGCGATTTGCAGCGCGTCCATAAGGCCGACTGCGTCGCGCGCCATGTCGTTCAGCGTATAGGGCGGCCGGACGGGAAGACGCATGAAGGCGCGCGCGGCGATGGCCGCGGTCGCAACGGGCCTGGCCGAAGGCATTCGGGTCGAATGGCCGACGTCGCGGTTGTCGAAGCGGACCACGCGGAAGCCGCGCGCGGCGAGGCCTTCGCAGAGCGATTCGGGCCACGCCACCAGCTGCATGCCGAGGCCCATGATGAGCAGGATGGCCGGCGCGTCGCCCGATCCCGTCTCGGCGTATTCGAGGGCGATTCCGTTCGCCTGGACCTTGGTCATTCGCCGTGGCCTTCGCGAGGCGAGCCGAAACCGCCAAGGGCGCTCGCGATGCGGTCCCAACCGCCCGCGGTCATCCATCCGCCGACGCCTCGCACGAGTGCGCGGGGCAGGAAAGGCGCCCCGCTCGTCAGCAGGCGGTTGGCGACGCCCGGCACGCAAATCGTCTCGCCCTTCAGACAGGCCGCGCAACCCAGTTCCGCGACTTCCTGCGGCGACATGATCATCATGGCCGGGATCGGCTTGCCGAGCCTGGAGCTGCGCACCATCGCCGTGTCGGTGGCGCCGGGGCAGAGCGCGGTCGCGGAAACGCCGGTGTCGGCAAGCTCCGCCGAAAGCGATTCGGTCAGCGACAAGACATAGGCCTTGGCGGCGGCATAGGCGGCGACCCGGGGGACGGGCGTGAAGCTGAAGATCGAAGCGACGTTGAGAATCCGGCCGCCGCCGCGCTTCAGCATCGGCGGAAGGAAGAGGCGGGTCAGCGCGGTCAGTGCGACGACATTGATCTGCAGAAGCCTGAGGTGGTCGTCGAGGGGGATTGTCGCGAAATCGCCTTCGAACGCCACGCCGGCGTTATTGACCAGAATGCCCACGTCGATCCCGGCTCCTTTCAGTGCATCGTCCATCGCCTGCGCGGCGCCGGGAAGGCTGAGGTCGACCGGCATGGTCTTCGCCCGCACGGCGTGGCGCCCGGCCAGCTCGCCGCCGAGCTCCGCGATCGCCGTCTCGTTGCGCGCCGCAAGGACGAGGTCGTAGCCGCGGGAGGCGAACGCCCTCGCCAGCTCGCGGCCGATCCCGGCCGAGGCGCCGGTGACGAGAACCCAGCCCAAGGCCCGGCTGCCGCCTCCGACCTTCGCCTTCGGCTGCTGCGTCAAACACCCCTCCCCCACCGCTAAGCACGAGTCCCGTCCGCTTAATGGAGCCATCACCATAGCGGCGCGCCGCAAAACGGCAATGATCTTCGTCAAATCGGCACGCGGGTCGTGGAACAGTCGCCCGGACAATCGCGACGCCGTCACAGCTTAGGAGCTCGAGACCGAAAGCATTTTCCCGTCGGGAAAAGCGGTCGTGGACCGCGCCCAACCCCCGCTGTTGCTAGGGCGACGACGGGGTCTCGATCGCCGCCGGCGCCGGCGAGCCCGAGGAACGGCGCGGTCCAGAGAAAGCACAGGATGCGGGTCTTGACGAGGTCGACGCCGGCCGAGCCTGCCGCCTCCTCGTTGTCGCGCATGGCGTTGACGCCGAGGCCGACCCGCGAGCGCAAGAGCGCCAAGTCGCGACGAAGGCGACGAGCGCCAGGCCCGGGCTACGTCTGTCGGCTCAGCCGGTCAGATGGGTTGAACTTCGGACTTTTCTTTGGTCTTGCCCCCGGCCCCGAAGTGCAGCGCGGGAATCTCCCGCAAGATGATGCGGATCGAGTTCGCGCGGGGCGGCGATCAATTCCTCGATTGCGTCGGTGACCTTGGCGATGAGGCGCCGCTTAGCTTCGGGCGTACGCCCCTCGATCATCGTGATCTCGACGATAGGCATGAGGTCACTCCGCCACGCGGATCGAAACCGATCCGATATTCTGCATCGTGAGCCGCACGCGCTCGCCGACCTTCAGCGGATGCGCCGCGGTCGCGCCCCCCGCAAGAATGATCCAGCCGGCCTCGAGCCGGCCGAGCGCAGCGCCGGCGAGACGCGCCGCGGCGACGAGCGAACGCGAGGGATTGCCGAGGATCGCGGCGGTCGAGCCGATCTCGACCGGACGGCCGTTCACCTCCATCACGAGGCCGAGATTGGAGAAGTCCTGATCGGGACGCGACCAATCGCCGACGACGAAGCTCGACGAGGAGGAATTGTCCGCAATGACGTCCGGCAGGGCGAATTTGAAGTTCTGGTAGCGCGAATCGATGATTTCCATCGCCGGCGCGATTCCCCCGACCGCGGCCATCGCCTCGGCCGCGGTGACAATTCCGGTCAGCGGGGCTTTGAGAAGGAACGCGAGTTCGGGCTCGATGCGCGGGTGGACATAGCGCCGGCGCGACAGCGCGGCGCCCTCCTCGAGACGCATCGCGTCTGTAAGCCGCCCCCACACGACCTCGTCGACCTTGACCTGCGCCATCTTGGCGCGCGAGGTCAGGCCCATCTTCACGCCGACCAGCTTCTCCCCGCGCCGGACGCGCCGCTCGACCGAAGCCGCCTGGATGGCGTAGGCGTCGGCGACGCTGAGGGGAGCGGTCTCGGTAAATTGCGGGATGGCGGTCGCGCTGCGCGCCGCCTCATCGACGACTTCCGCGAACCTTGCGATGTCGGTCATTGCGCAGAAACCTCCGCCTCGCGGTGTCGCAGGATGTCGAGCGCGACATCGACGATCATGTCCTCCTGGCCCCCCACCATGCGCCGCTTCCCGAGCTCCGTCAGGATGTCTCGCGTGTCGACGCCATAAAGTTTGGAGGCGTTTTCGGCGTGGCGCAGGAAGCTCGAGTAGACGCCGGCGTAGCCGAGCGACAGACTCTCGCGGTCGACCCTCACGGGACGGTCCTGCAACGGCCGGACGATGTCGTCGGCGACGTCCATCAGAATGTGCAGGTCGCAACCGGTCTCGATGCCCATGCGGTCTAGCACGGCGATCAGGGCCTCGATCGGCGCGTTGCCGGCCCCCGCGCCCATGCCCGCGAGCGAAGCGTCGACCCGGACCGCGCCCGCCTCGATGCCGGCGACCGCATTGGCGACGCCCAGGGTGAGATTGTGATGGGTGTGGACGCCGACTTCGGTTTCCGGTTTTAGCGCCTGGCGGAACGCCTTCACCCGCTCGGCGTATTGCGCCGGCAGAAGCGCGCCAGCCGAATCCGTCACATAGACGCATTCGGCGCCATAACTCTCCATCAGCTTCGCCTGCTCGACCAGCTTCTCGACCGGCGCCATATGCGCCATCATCAGAAAGCCGACCGTGTCCATGCCGAGCGAGCGGGCCGCCTCGATATGCTGCTTCGAGACGTCGGCCTCGGTGCAGTGGGTGGCGATGCGCACGCTGCGCGCGCCGGCCTCATAGGCGTGCTTGAGGTCGTGCACCGTGCCGATGCCGGGCAGGAGCAGCACGGTGACGACGGCGTTCCCGCATTCCTCCGCGACGGCCGCGATCCATTCGCCATCGTCGTGCGCGCCGAAGCCGTAGTTGAAGGTCGAGCCGGTGATGCCGTCGCCGTGGCAGATCTCGACCGCGTCGACATGCGCCCGGTCGAGCGCGCGGGCGATGTCGCGCACTGTCTCCAGATGGTACTGGTGACGGATCGAATGCATGCCGTCGCGCAGCGTGACGTCCTGGACGTAGAGCTTCGATTTGTTCCTGCGGGCCATCACGCGGCCTCCTTCTGCAATTGCCTGGCCGCCCAGCGGTCCGCCGTGGTCAAGGCCGCCGAGGTCATGATGTCGAGGTTGCCGGCGTAGGCCGGCAGGTAGTGGGCCGCGCCCTCGACCTCGAGGAAGATCGTGGTCTTGAGGCCGGAGCACGGACCGATGCCGGGGATGCGCACGGGAGCGTTGTCGCCAATGTGCTCGAACTGCACCTTCTGCTTCAGGCGATACCCCGGCACGTACCTCCGCACCGCCTCGGCCATGTCCTCGACCGACCTCTCGATCGCCTCCTGCGCACCGCCCTGCGACAGGGTGAAGACCGTGTCGCGCATGATAAGCGGCGGCTCGGCCGGATTGAGGATGATGAGCGCCTTGCCCCGCTCCGCGCCGCCGAGCTTGACGATCGCATTCGAGGTCGTCTCGGTGAACTCGTCGATGTTGGCGCGCGTGCCCGGACCGGCCGACTTCGAGGCGATCGAGGCGACGATCTCGCCCCAGATCACACGCGTTGTCGCGCGCCTGACGGCGTAGACCATCGGGATCGTCGCCTGGCCGCCGCAGGTGACCATGTTGACGTTCGGCTCGTCGATGTTAGCGTCGCCGTTGATCACCGGGATGGTGAAAGGTCCGATGGCCGCCGGCGTCAGGTCGATCACCTTCTTGCCGTCCTTCTGCAGAAGCGCGTTGTTGTGCAGGTGCGCCTTGGCCGAGGTCGCGTCGAACACGACCTTGATGTCCCGGTAGTTCGGCAGCCTGCGCAGGCCGTCGATCCCTTCGTGGGTGATCGGCACGCCGAGGCGCCGAGCGCGGGCGAGGCCATCCGACTGCGGGTCGATGCCGACCATCGCGCCCATTTCCAGGTTCTTCGAGGTGCGCATCACCTTGATCATCAGGTCCGTGCCGATGTTGCCCGAGCCGATGATCGCGCAGGGAATTTTGGTCATTCTTAAGCCTCATCCTTCGCAAACGCAGCGCGGACGGAACCGAGGCCCGAAATGCGAGCCTCGTACACCTCGCCCCTCTTGACCGTGACCATCGGCCCGAGCGCGCCCGACATCACCGTGTCGCCCGCTTTGAGAGGCCGTCCGACCTTCGCCATGGTCTTGGCGAGCCACAACGTCGCCGACAGCGGGTCGCCGAGGCAGGCCGCCCCGGCGCCGACCGAGACTTCCTCGCCGCCCATCTCCATGACCATGCCGCAGAGCCTGAGCTCCAGGCCGTCGAGTTTCTTTGGGCTCGCGCCAAGTACGTAGAGGCCGGACGAGGCGTTGTCGGCGATCGTGTCGAGGATGCCGATCTTCCAGTCGGCGATGCGCGAGTCGACGATCTCGATTGCCGGAAGCGCGAACTCGACCGCGCGCAGCACGTCGGCGATCGTCAGGTGCTCGTGGTCGAGGTCGCGCCCGATGACGAAGGCGATCTCCGCCTCGACCTTGGGCTGGATCAACTCGTTGGCGGCCACGTCCCAGCCGTCCAGAACCGCCATGTCGTCGAACAGCATGCCGTAGTCTGGCCGATCGACGCCGAGCTGCCGCTGGACGGCGAGCGACGTGAGGCCGATCTTTCGCCCGACCAGCCTGCGTCCAGCCGAAAGCCAGCGCCGGGTGTTGATCTCCTGCGCCGCATAGGCTTGGTCAATCGCGCCGGCCGGCAGCATTTCGCGCACCGGCGGCACGGGCGTCCGCGTCTTGTAGGCGCCGAGGATGGCGTCGGCGACCGCTTGCGCCGGTTGCTCTGTCACTTTGGCTTCCCTCTCACAGCTTGACGCAGACGTTCGTCAGTTCCGTGTAGAACTCGAGCGAATGCAGACCGCCCTCGCGGCCGATGCCCGACTGCTTGGCCCCGCCGAAAGCGGTGCGCAGATCGCGCAGGAACCAGGAATTGACCCAGCAGATGCCGACGTCCATCCGAGCGGCCACGCGGTGGGCGCGCGAGAGGTTCTCGCTCCACACCGCAGCTGCTAGCCCGTAGGGCGTCGAATTGGCGAGCCTGACCGCCTCCTCCTCCGTGTCGAACGGGCGGATGTGGCAGCAGGGCCCGAAAATCTCCTCGTTGACGATCGGCGAGTCGTCGGGGAGTCCGGTCCAGATGGTCGGCTGGATCCAGGCGCCGTTGGCGAGCTCGCCCGGCATGTCGGGCACGCCGCCGCCGGTGACGATGGTCGCGCCTTCACCGGCGGCCTTCTTGTAATAGCTCAGCACCTTGCGACGATGCTCCAGACTGACCAGCGGGCCGAGCGAAGTCGACGGATCCTCTGGCCGGCCGAACTTCAGCGCCTCGGCGCCCGCCTTCAGCCGCGCGACGAATTCGTCGAAGATCGGACGCTCGACATAGACGCGCTCGGTGCCGAGGCAGACCTGGCCGCAATTGGAAAAGCACGAGCGCATGGTGCCCTCAATCGCCTTGTCGAGATCGGCGTCGGCGAAAATGAGTGCGGAGTTCTTGCCGCCGAGTTCGAACGACACCTGGCGGATGCCGAGCGCCGCCTGGCGCATGATCGCCTCGCCCGTGCGCGTCTCGCCGGTGAAGGTGATGCCGTTGACGAGGGGGTGCTGGGTCAGGAACTCGCCGGCAGAACTGGGCCCGAATCCGTGCACCACGTTGTAGACGCCCCTCGGCACGCCGGCGTCGTTCATCACCTCGCCGAGCAGAGTGGCGGTGAGCGGCGTCTCCTCGGACGGCTTGACCACGACCGTGTTGCCGCAGGCGAGCGCCGGGCCGACTTTCCAGGTCATCAGAAGCAGCGGCAGATTCCACGGCGAGATGACCGCGATGACGCCCTTCGGCCGGCGCAGCCCATAATTGATCGCGCCCCTGCCGTCCGGCGTCGGCATGATGAAGGTCTCGGTCGACACCCCTTTCACGGTGTCGGCGAACATCTTGAAATTCGCGGCGCCGCGCGGGATGTCGAGGTGGCGGGCGAGGCTGGACGGCTTGCCGGTGTCGAGGCACTCGGCGGCGAGGAACTCCTCGAGCCTGGCGTTGATGCCGTCGGCGACCTTGGCGAGAATGTCGGTGCGCTCGGCGACGCTCATCCTGCCCCACGGTCCTGAAAGCGCGGATTTGGCGGCGCGGCAGGCTGCGTCGATCTCCGCCATGCCGCCTTCGGGCACGCGGCCGATGACGCTGTTGTCGAGCGGCGTGCGGTTCTCCCAGCTCTTGCCGGTCGAGCCTTGGGTGAAGACGCCGTCGATGAAGTGAGCGGCGTCGCGGCGCGCGCCTTCGAAGCTTGCCGACGTCTTTCTGAGAGCCTGAACGGTCATCTTTTCACCTTCGTCAGCCGAGCCGCCGACCGTGGCCTCGGCGCATGGCCCTCCGCGCGGGCGCGAAGGGCCGTTCTTGTGAGATCTGGTCGGTCCTTTACGAGACGACCGACAGGAACGCCTCGTTGAGCTGTCGCTCGTAGTAGAAGATGCCCTTGCCGACCTGGGTCTCGTCCCAGGTGCGGGTCGGCTGGTCCGGGTAATAGGTGTAGCCGCCGGCGAACGTCTCGCACCGATTCCCCGACGGATCGAAGAAGTAGATCGTCTGGCCGCGGGTGATGCCGTGCCGGGTCGGCCCGATGTCGACTGAGATGTCGTAGCGGGTGATGATGTCGGCGGCGTGCCCGACCGCGTTCCAGTTCTCGAGCTCGAAGGCGAGGTGATGCAGCTTGCCGGGCTCGGGATGCTTCACGAACGCAATGTCGTGCGCCTTCATGCCGCAGGTGAGCCAGATCGCCAGCAGTCCGTCCGGCATATTGACCCGCTCGGCGCAGGCGAAGTCGAGCGCCTTGGTGAAGAAGTCGAGGGTCTTCTCGATGTCCGGCCCGTAGAGCAACGAATGGTCGAAGCGGCGGGCTGCCATACCGTGTGGCTCGAGGTCCCAGACGTCCGGATTGTGGACGCGCGGCTTCGGATCCGACTGGTCGGCGTGGGCGAAGAGCTCGATACGATGGCCGGAGGGAGCGGTGAAGCCGATGCGCCGGCCGACGCCGGGCTGTTCACCCGCCTTCACGTGGTCGACGGCGACGCCGTATTCCTTCACCCGCTTCTCGTAGTGGTCGAGGTCGGAGTCCTTGAGGCACTTGAAGGCCGCCACATCGACGCCCGCGCTGTCTGCTCGGCGCAGCACGACCGAGTGATGGTCGAACTCGTCGGCCGATTTCAGATAAACACGCCCGTCCGGCCCTTCCGTCACCTGGTGCAGGCCGATGCGCTTGGTGTAGAACTCGATCGCCGCCGGCATGTCCAGAACGCGGATCTGGATGAAGCCCGGCCTCATGATGCCCGTAATCGCCATAGTGTGTTACCTCCTCAGACGGGTTGCAGGGCCCGTTCGCCCCTCGCTTTGACTGCGACTGGCGTCTCCAGCCGCAGGGAAAGATCGGATTGCGGATAGATGCAGCAGGCGAGGACGACGCCCGCCGCTTCGTCCTCCGCGGAAACGTGGCTCCGACTCATGAGATCGGATCGGTATCGGCCGTCGAGTACGCGCACCCGGCAAATTCCGCAGCCGCCGCGCCGGCATCCGACCGGCAGGCGGCGCGGCATATTCTTGAGCTGGCCGAAGCCCTGCGCCCTTTCGAGCGCCACCAGGGCCCGCTCGCCCTCGTAGGCGGCGGCGACGCCGTGCCCTTCGAGGATGATCTGGAAGCGTTGCGGCGCCATCTCAGATCCTCTTGAACAGGGGGCTCTTCGGCTTGGCCGCCCCGTCCTTAGCGGTGAAGAACCGTTCGGTGAAAATGTGCTTTTCGAACAGCCGCCCCTGCATCAGCGCGCCGAGGCAGGCTTCGATCATCGGCGGGGGCCCGCAGACATAAGCCGTGTTGCCTTCGAAATGACCGTCGTAGAGGCGCCTGGCGACGTCGTGCACGAAGCCGCGCTCGCCGGCCCACGCGCTGTCCTCGGGCTCGTGCGACAAGGCAGGTGCATAGCGAAAATTCGCGTGCTTCGCCGCCAGCGCCTCGAACTCGGCGCGGCCGTAGAGGTCCGCCTCGGTCCTGACGCCATGGACGAGCGTGATCGGCTCGGAATAGCCTTGTTCGAGGAGATCGAGGATCATCGCCCGCGGGCTCGATACGCCCGTGCCGCCGGCCAGGAAGAGGAGCGGGCCGCCGCGCGACTTGCGCACGACAAACCGCCCGTAGGGGCCGCTGAACCGCACGCGGTCGCCGAGCTTCAGCGTGTCGTGGACGTACCCCGTGCCGGCCCCGCCGGGGACGCGCCGCACCTGCACCTCGACATACCTAGCGTCGGACGGCGCATTGGCGATCGAGAAGGCGCGCGGGGCTTCGACGCCCGGCAGCTTCACCATCACGTACTGGCCCGCCTGGAAGTCGATCCCCTTGCCCTCGATGGCGAGGCGAACGCCCTTGACGTCGTGGGTGAGAGAATCGAGCCGGACGACGACGGCGTCGAAGTCGCTGACCGCTATGCGCCGCGCGTCGGGGTCTTCCTCGACGTCGGCCTCGATCGTGACGTCGGACTTCAGCGTCGTGGTGCAGGCGAGAATGAAGCCCTCGTCGCGCTCGAAGTCCATCAGGGCGAAGGCCGACGCCTCTCCGTGGTCGATCTCGCCGTCGAGCACGACCGTCTTGCACGTTCCGCAGAGGCCATGGCCGCATGCATGCGGCAGATAGATTCCCGACCGAAGGCAGGCGTCGAGGATCGTCTGGCCGTCGGCGACCTCGATCGCGTCGCCGATCGGCTCGATGGTGAGATGATGCGTCATCGTCCTGGCCCCGACGCTTCAGCTCGCGGAGTTCCTGTAGCCGTTGAGGCCCGGCGTCCAGAACCGGACCAGCGACTTGTGGCCGACGCCGTGATCGGCGAGCGACTTGCCGAGGTCCGGCTTCACCTTCACCCCGTCGATCATCCACTCGACCTTGTCCCAGTCGATCTTTTCGAAGTCGGGATGGGCGTTGTAGTGGCCCTTGACGATCGCGTCGACGAAGGCGCCGAACGGCATATCAGGCGGGAGCGGGAAAGCGAGCGCCGAGCAGAACGACAGATGCTCCTCCCAGTGGACATAGACGACGCGGTTGCCATGGAAGTTCTTTTCCAGGTCGCGATATTCGATTTTGTGTTCATAGTCGGGCGACAACGCCTGAAGGGTCATGGGTACCTCCCAGAGTTCGAAAATCTCGGCAATGCGGCGGGGAGCCGCACCGCCTGAAAGTTTAACCAGAACTATTCCGCGGCCTTGACCGCGCCCGCCTGCCAGCTGTTCCAGAGCGCTTCGTCCGGCGAGCCGACGTAGTCCATGTTGTCGTGGCCGACGTTGAGACGGTAGTAGTTCAGCACATCCGGAATAGTCGCGCCGCCGCAATTGCCCTGGAAGATCTGGTGCACCGGCAGCCAAGCCTGGACATACTTCTCCGGCTCGCCGTCGAAGATGTCTTTGCAGCCGTCCGAGCAGAAGTGATAGGTCTCGCCCTTGAACTTCGAGTGGCGGAAGCAGATCGTCGTCGGATCACCCGGCTCGGTATAGGCCATCGGGATCTGGCAAGTCTGGCAGAGCTGCGGCAGCGCCATGTTGTAGAAGCGCTTGCCCTGCTTCGCCATCTCCGCCCACATCTCCCAGCGCGGCCGATAGAACTTGTCGAACGTGTTCGGGTACTTCTCGGAGAGCCAGTCGAGGTGCTGGCGGTCCGGCGCCCAGGTATGGAACGCGGCGGCGTGGCTGTACTGATAGAAGACCGCCCAGTTCTGGTGTGAGACGTGGTCGGCCTCGACCGTCGCCTGATCCGCATATTTCGGCGGACGCAGTCCGTAGCGGGCTAGATCCTGGAAGAGCGAGCCGCCGGCCTCGGTGAAGTAGATGTCCCAGGCCTCGCGCCAGGACATGACCTTCTTGGGCAGCATGTAGTCCATCATCATCGCCACGATGCCGAGCACCTTGTGGCCGCGCCAGAACCACTTGTCGACCCACTTCTGCACGATCGGCAGGTTGTCCGGGTGCTGCTCGAGCAGGAACTTGATGACCTCGATGCCGAGCGTCATGTGCCGGCTCTCGTCGGACTGCGCCGAGAAGCCGAAGGTGACCGTCGACATGTCGCCGTTGTAGGCGGCGCCCGACATGAACGGCACGAACAGGAGGTTCGTCAGCACGTATTCGAAGGCGAAGCCGATTGCGATCATGAACTCGAACGGCCCCGCGGTGCGGGCGTCGTCGAAGAACGACTTCGGCACGCTGAGGTACCACACGCGGTCGTGCATGTGGGGAAACTCGCTGATGCCGTCGAAGAACTTGTTGTAGTGACTGATGGTGTGGATCTGCGTCTGAATGTGGCGGAGCTCGTCGAGCGACTGCTGTTGCGCGGCGACCCGCGGGCCAACGCCGCGCAGGTGACGGCCGGCGAAGGCGAAGCCGCGATGCGCCTGATACTCTTCGGGCGAGATGCCGGTGAGGAACAGCTTCACCACGTTGGCGTAGCGGCCGTCCGAGATCTTGGTCTGGCCGTTGTTCTGCGCGAAAGCGTCGAGCACCGCGTAGAGCTTGCGCTCCTTCTCCGCCTGGAACTTCCAGTAGGCGTCCATGGTCAGGCGGAACGGGTCTTCCCACGCCGACCAGTCCTTGATCTTGATACCCTCGAACGTGTCGTAGGGGAACACCTTGTCCATCGGCTGATAGCTGGTCTCCCAGTCGAGGCCGCGCGTCATATGCGCGTAGCGCTGCTTGAGACCGAGTTTCTTTACGGCCATGCTGTCCTCCCAATTTCCGTTAGTGTTTCCAGCCGACGAGGAACCGGTCGTCGTCCTCGTCGAGATTGCCCGCCATCGACACCAGCACCAGATGGATCTCCTGCGGATCCCAGATCCGGCCGATGCGGGCTTCGACGGAAGCGCGGTTCACCACCAGCTCCATGTCGCGATCGAGCTTGACGCAGCCCGGCATGTCGAGGACCCGGACGCCCGGGTTGTCGGCCATGATCGCCTCGATGATCGGCCGGGCGTCGTCGTTGTGAAGAAGCGTGAGCGAAGCGACTTGCGCCATAGCTTTTGTCCCTCTGTTAGATCGTCAGGCCGAGCGAATGCGCCCGCGCCTTGGCGGCATCGCCCGCGGCGAAGGCGGCCTTGCCGCCGTCACCGAGCAGCGCGTCCGAAAGCGGCTGCGCGGCCTCGACCGCGCGCCCGATCCAGCGGCTCGCCCAATCGGAGACGAGCGTCTTGTTGGCGTCGCTCTCCGCCGCGACCGTCTTGACGACGTGGTCGCTCCAGCGGCCTTCGTCGGCGCGCCAGTCGGACATGAACTCGGTCAGCAATCGCGATCGGGAGCGCGCCGTCGCGCCATGCTGCGTCGAGATGCTTGTAGGCAAAGTCGAACAGCACGCCGTTCACCGCCAGCGTCTGGGCGACGAAGAGCTGGAACCAGTCGCGCTCGACGAAGCTGTCCTCGATCAGTTTGCGCGCTCCCTGCCAGGCGGCGTCGTTCAGCCAAGTCTCCTTAGCCTTGTCGAGGCTGACGCCCGTCTGTCCGTCGACTTCGAGGCCGATGCGCGAGACGACCTGGGCCATGCCCAGGTGATCGCCGGCCGAGAAGATGCAGGGCGCGGTGACCGCCGTGCCGTAGCCGCGCTGAGTCATCTCGGTCATGTTCATGTTCGAGCCCCAGTGCAGATGGCGCAGCGGCAGGAGGCCGCGCTCGATCGCCGCCTTGGACTCGGCCGAGAGCTTCTCGATCAGGCCGCGCTCCTCGACGAAGGCGAAGTTGCGCTCGACCGCCTGGTTCATGTTGGCGCGGGCGATGTTGTAGGTGGCGTAATAGAACTGGCGCGGGTCGAGCGGCTTGTACCAGTCCGCCATCACGACCGCCGTCTTGCCGGTGTCGTACTGCCAGAACTCCGGCTCATAGAGCGGCTTGTAGTGGAAGTTCGCCGTCGCCTGGACGTCGAGCGTCGCCTCCTGGTAGCGCGAGGCCGGCTTGTCGGCGCCAAGGCGGCGCGCGACATGGCCAAAGGTCTGCCGCTTCGGCTCGAGATCGATTGTCTTGATCTGTATGGTCATGCTGTTCCTCCCGGGGCTTATTGGCGTGGAGCGCGCAGTTCGGAATCGGCGAGCGGCGCGTCGGTTGGCTGGACGCGGCGCAGCAGGCCGGGCTGGCGGGAGCGCCAGGCGAGCTTCTCGAGTTCGCTCGCCGCCTCCTCGGCTGCAGGCAGCCGCACGGCTTCCTGCAGCGCGCAAAATTCCTCGAAGGCGGCGAAGGGCAGGATCAGCTCGACGGTCAGGTCGGGGTCGTTGACCGAAAATTCGAATTCGACATAGCGGCCAGAACGCACGCCGGTGACGCGTACGAATTTTTTCAGCGGCGTCTGGCTCTGCCCCATGGGAACCCCCTGACGTTGCGTCGTATGGCGCTTGTCGTCGGCCGAACGTCTATCGCAGCCGATATCGTCAGTCAACATAAATATCGATATTGCGGCAAATTGCCGCTATAATTTCTGAACATCGTGAAAATCCAGCTGACTGCGCGGTCGAAATTCGCCTAAGCAGTCGATTTTTCATAAATTGAGAGCAAGAATTTGCGAGGCATCGAGTTTTCTCGAAATGCCCCCAAAGGCGAGATTGTCGGTGTCGGCTCAGAATCCCGTATTCCCGTCGCGCCGGGCGCGGGATTACGACAGGCTGCGGTAGAGCTTCCGGAGCCGCGCTTCGAGGACCGGCGGCGAAGGCGCAGGACGAACAACTGCAGATCCGTTGGACGCGTGTTCGGAGCCCTCAAAAAAACTTGTCGGTGTGGATCTGCCCGAGCGGCGCTCGCCAGCGCATGACCAAGAGGTCGTTCATCGCCTCGACCATCGGCGGCGGACCGGCGAAATAGAATTCCGTGTTGTCGACCGGAAAGGCGCTGCGCTCGACCTCGGCGTGGACAAAGCCTCGCCCCCCTCGCCAGGAGCTGCCTTCCGGCTCCGCCGACAGCACGGGCGTATAGACGAGCGAGCGCGCTTCGTCACGGACGAGCTTGCGGAAGCAGAGGTCGCCCCTCGTTCGCGCCCCCTCGAACACGAGGATACGGCGTGCGCTCCCCTCGGCAAGCGCCGCGAGCGCGATCGAGACGATCGGGCCGATGCCGGAGCCGCCCGCGACGCAAACGACGTCGCGTGGATTGTCGTCGCGCCAATAGGCGCGGCCATAGGGACCGTCGAGCGTCAACGCGTCGCCGACCGCGAGCCGATCGAACATCGCGTTGCTGCCCTTGCCGCCGGAAGCACGGCGGATGACAAACCGCCATTCGCCATCCTCGTTCGGCAGGTTCGACATCGAGTAGGCGCGCACCCCCTGGACGCCGGGCGGATGGACGATCGCGAATTGCCCGGGCAGAAAGCGCGCAGGCTCAGCTGTGCGAAGCACGAACTCGCCCATGCCGGGGGCGACCTCGCGTCGCGCGATCAGCGTCGCGCGGAGCCGTGCGGTCGCAACGACGGGCCTGTATTCATCCGCGAGCCGCACTTTCACGATGCAGTCGCTCGTCGGCTTCGACTGGCAGGCGAGCCGCCTGCCGCGCCGGCGCTCCCGTTCGGAAAGGCCCGGCGCTTCGAGCCATTGCGTCTCCATGTCGCCGGAAACGAGATCGAAACGGCAATTGCCGCAGCCGCCGACGCCGCAATCGTTGGGGAAACCCAGGCCCGCGCGGAGCGCGCCGCGCAGGAGCGAGTCTTCGTCGTCGGCGATGGCAAAGGCCTCGCCGGATTCGAATTCGATGCGGTAGGTCAAGTTGAGGGGCTCGTTCTGCGCCAAGCAATTCCCTTTCCCCGCAAGCGGGGAGAGGGAGGAGACTAAAGACCCATGCCCTTCCGCAACGCCGCGCATGCATCCTTGGCCTGCTGCGCCGCGCCGGGGGCGTCTGGGAGATGGGCGCAATAGGCGTCGACGGCCGCGTCGCCGAGCGGGGCCCATTTGGCGACCCACTTGTCGAGCACGGTCTGATTGCCTTCTACGCCCAGGGCCATCTTGACGAGCGCGCTCGCCCAGCGGCGGTGGCGGTCGGCGTCGACCAACTGCGCGTCGCTGAGCAACCCGAGCAGCATGTCGCCGTTGTGGCGCGCCGACTGGCCGAGACTGCGCAGAACCGCTTCTTCGACCGCAGGCCGGGCGACGAGGTTCATCGCCGCGAAACTCTCGGCCCAGTCGTAGGCTACGAGCCCCTTCTCGACCAGCTCGCGAAAACCCTGCCAGGCCGGATCGTTCTCCCATTTGTCGCGCTCGCCCGTCCCGAAGCCGAGATCGTCGAAGGAGTTCGAGAGCTCCTTGGTGCGATAGGCGGTGTGGGTCAGCCAGCGCAACGAATCCGCCGCCTGGTAGCCGGCGCAGTTCGAGATGGTGGAGGAGGGAGCGATCTGGGTGAGGTAGGCCGAGCCCATCTGCAGCGTATGGAACAGATAGCGCGCCGGCGTATAAATCCGAGCGAGATGGCGCGCCCAGACGTGGTCGAGCATCGCGTCGTGACCGCGGGTCGAGAACTGGTCGAAGAGGCCGTAGACGTAGTTCTCGTGGCCGTCCTGCAGCATGTTGTAGGTGCGGTAGACCATTTCGTCCGGGTCGCGGAAGGCGTTCCAGTCGGGATGCTTCAACGGCGAATTGTTGCGGTTCGTCTTGAACCACGTCTGCGTCGAAAAGTCCGGATCGAGCTCGAACGGCGCGTCCGGGTTATCGGTGGTGTAATGGAGGTTGGTCGAGACGATCTCGTATTCGCTCGGCTTGCGCCGGCGGGCGGCAAGATGGCTCCAGGTCTTGAGCGGCTGGGCGACGGCGGGCTGGTTCATTGGGGGGCGTCCTTTAGAGGGTCTTTTCGAAATAGAAGCGGACGTAGTCGTCCGTCGTTTCGATCCGGCCGGCGAAGGAGCCGAGATTGACCTCGAGCTCCGACATGCGGAACGGCCGGCCGAGCGCGCGCTCTAGCGTTTCGCGGCGCAGGATCAGCTCCCCGTCGGTGTCGATGCGCACATAGGCGATCTTGTCGTCGACCCGGATGGTCTTGCCCGGATTGTCCTCTTCCGCGGCCTCGATGACGCCGGCGGTGATGGGGCTTGCGCGCAGGATGGGACCGACCCTGTTGTTCTTGTACGCGTCGAGGGTTTCGTTGCTCATAGTATTTCTTCCTCCCGGACTCATGTGTGCGCGAAGGTCGGGGCGACGCCCTGGACCGCGACGAGGATCTGCTCGCCCGCGACCTTGACCGGGTATTCGGCCAGGCGGCAGTCGGACGGGTTGACGCCTGCGCCGGTCTTGGCGTCGAAGGTCCATTGATGAGCGCGGCACATGATGACCCGCCCGTCGAACTTGCCTTCGGAGAGCGGGATGTCCTGGTGCGGGCACATGCCCTGGAAGGCGCGGATCTCGCCGCCCTCGGGCCAGACCAGAAGGACGACGTGGCCGTCGACCTCGAACTCGGCCATGTCGCCTTCCCAAAGGTCGTCGAGTGTGCAGGCTGTCTTGAAGGTCATGGGACTCACGCCTCAGCGAAGATGAACTCGAGCGCCTCCATCGGCTTGATGTCGGTCTCGTGAAGCTTGGCGTTGCGCGGGAAGAACTCGCTCGCGCCCTGGCGGCGGACGCGGATCACTTTGTTCGGCTGCGGCGCGACCCGCCGGCCGACCGAGTGATGCGCGGCGGCTGCGGCCACCTCGTCCATGGTGTTCTCGGTGTCGACGGGCACGAGCAGCAGAACGAAGTCGCGCTCGAAATTGGAGATGATGGGAAACAAAGCCATGTGCGGCGTCCTTGTCGAAGATGGGGGAGGAGGCGGCGGCTCAGGCCGCCGCGGATGCGATCACTCGGCCGCCTGCGACTGCGGCTTGCGGTAGGCTTCGACCCACTTGTAGGCGTCGGCGTCGTCGCCCATCTCGCCGGGCTGCAGGTTCATGTACATGAGCGCGCCCATGAGATCCGGCGGATTGATCTTGCCGGCGAGGAAGCGGTCGACCAGCGTCATGTGGCCGCGATACCGCGCCGGGTCCTGCTCGAACACCCAGCGATCGATCTCCGAATTGAAGTGATAGAGGCGCCCCTGGTGCTCCAGCGGGTAGTCCTTCACGCTCCACTTGTCGCCGGGGATGTTGCAGATCGGGATCTGGCTCATGTTGCAGATGATCGGCAGGGTCTCGGGCGCGGTACGCTCGGGATGGCCCGAGAGCAGATTGTCGATGATCACGTCCCACGCCTTGCCGAAGGTCGCGTTCCAGCCTGGGTATTTCTCCTCGAGCCAGTCGCGGCATTCGGGTGTCACGCCCGCGGCCGGGTTCCACCACAGGGTCGGCCGCCAGAACCACAGGCCCATCTGATAGGCGTGGTGCTGGTAGTCGAACTCGGCGACCATCTTGTCCCAGTACCAGGGCAGATCGAGGCCGAGGTCGATGAGGTTGCGCTCGAACTGGCCGGCGATCCACTCCTGCATGAACTCCTTGAACGACTGCTTGCGGTGCTTGATCGGCGTGTTGTAGTCCATCGACGGCCCGGTCAGGATGCAGAAGATGCGCCAGGCGCGGGCGATCGCCACGTCGACCAGCTTCTGCGCCTCGGCCTTCTTTCCGTTCCTGATCAGCACCTGGAGGGCCGGCCCGCCGATCTGCGCATGGCGCAACTCGTCGGTCTGGATCGACGAGATGAGGCTCGCGAACGTGTAGTCGCCGGTCTCGGCCGCGTCCGCCGCCAGACCGAGAAACTGCATGTTGGTGAAGCCGGTTTCGAAGGCGAAGGTCAGCATCACCGCGATGTCGGTCGCGCTGCGCGCCATGAAGAGATCGTCGAAGGCGTGCCGCGCCGCGATCGCCGCCCACTCGTTGGTGTGATAGGCCTTGTGCGCCCAGTCGAACTGGCGGTCCTTCGGGCAGTATTCATGCGGGAAGTAGAGCTGCAGCTGGGCGTGGCGGTTCTCGTCGAGCAGACCGAAGGTCGCCATGTTGCGCATGCCCGGCGCGCGGCCGAAGCGCACCATGCGCGCCTCCGCGCTCATCGCCGCGTATTCGCCGAGCGCGATTGCGCCGTAGTGCGACTTGAGAATCGAGCGCCAGCCGGGATCCGCGTCCTCGAAGATGCGGCTGCGCTCGAGCGCGGCCTTCACCGAATAGGCGCCGGCGTCCTTCTCGCGCTGGATGCGCACATATTCCGGATAGGAGGTCTTGTAGGGCTCGTCATAGACCTCCCACGCCGCCATCGGCACGCCCTTGGCGCCACTCATGACGTCGGGAAAGAGCTGATCTTCGGTGACGTATTTCGGCGTCCAGTTGGTGGAGCGCGCGATGTCGTACCATTCATGGCGTTCGAGCAAAGCCACTGGCGTTTCCCTTGCATTTGCGTTGCAGTCAACGCGGTAGGATTTGCGTGACCGGCGGGTGCTATACCGCAGATGGCAATCGTCAGGTCAACGAAAATATCGATATTATTTCTTTTTACCGCTGCGATTTCTGAATATCGCGAAAAACCTGCCTCTCCGGTGCGAGAAACTGGGGTTTCGCCACCGATATGCACCGTCCAGTTGACAAGGCGAAAAAGCGTTGCCGGGATGCTCAGATGATCATTACCTGTGACAGGCGGTAGCTACCTTTCCGTCTTGCGCGGACCCCTGCCCCGTCTTGCGACCGCGTTTGCCCTCGTGAAGAGTGATGCAAAAATAAACCTAGCTGTTCTTGATATGTTCATTACCTCATGGCATAAGAGCTTGACCGAGGCCGCAAGGGCGGCGGGATGGAAAGCGAGGTTGGCATGGAGCCGCCTTCGAATCTCACAGCAATCTCGACCGCCCTGGGGCAGGACGTGGCGGCAGCGGTTTTCCGCTTGAGCCCGCTTGCGCTGAGGAGGATTGACTTCGCCTCGCTCGGCTTCGAAGCCCGTCGCCGAACGCGTTCGACGGCGATGTCTTCGGTCGGCAGGCATGGATGCGGGTTGGCTGCCGGCGGAGCGCATCGGCGCACGGACCAAGCGGAGGCGTCAGCGCGAAGCGGAGGAGAAAATAATTTGGATTCCGGCCTAAGCCATTGGGAAGAGCCGATTCCTGGAAGACTTTTGCTTGGATTCGGCTATCCTCGGCTTTGCTCCGGTGCTCCCGAGCTTTGGCGCAACGTCCCGCGGCTTGCGTCTTCGGGGAGCGCCAGCGGGCTCGAGCCGTGAGGAACGCCGCCGCGGAAGCGGGTTTAACGGACAGCTTCTGGATAGTTCATCGCGCCGATTTTCGGCTTGTCGCTCAACCGAAGCATATTTCATAAATTGAGGCGAACGAATCTCTCGGGCATGGAGCGTTACTAATGATGCGCTCAAAGCGGAAATTATCGGTGGCCGCAAAAAATCCCGATATTCCCGTTGCGCCCGGGGGCGGTTTGCGACAGGCTACTGCCGAGAACCTTAAGTCGGCGCGCGTCCATGCCGGGGGCGCGCGGCTGACAGGGTTCGATTGGAGCCCAAAGGAAATGTCTGACGCAGCCGTCGCCGACCTTCAGGGCGAGACGAAGGGCCGCACGCTGATCGAAACGGCGTATGCGACCCTGCGCAACGAGATCATCGACGGGACGCTGGAGCCCGGCGCGAGGCTTCGGACCGAGGAACTGCGCGGCCGTTACGACGTCAGCGGATCCACTATCCGCGAGGCGCTGACGCGGCTTCTCGGCGAAGCCCTGGTCACGAGCGAAGGCCAGCGCGGCTTCCGCGTCGCACCGGCGACGCTCGAGGATTTTCAAGACCTCACCGAGGTGCGGAAGCTGGTCGAGACCGAGGCGCTCAGGCAGGCGATCGCGCACGGCGGCGAAGCCTGGGAAGGCGACATCGTCGCCGCCTTCTACAAGCTCTCCAAGACTGAGGAGCGGCTGCGGGAGGATCCAGCCGGCGCCTCGGCCGAGTTCGAAGCCCGCAACCGCGACTTCCACCGCGCCCTGATCGCCGCCTGCCCCTCGCCGTGGCTGCATCGGCTTCACGCCCTGCTCTATCAGCAATCCGAGCGATACCGGCGGCTCGTCGCTTCGAGGCGCACGATTCCCCGCGACGTCCACGCCGAGCACCAGGGGATTGTCGACGCGACGCTGGCGCGCGACGCCGACCTCGCCTGCCGGCTCGCCGGCGAGCACATCGAGCGCTCGGTCGCCGCGCTGAGGACGCTGCTGGAGGCGAGGGAGAAGCCGGCGAAGGGCAGTAAGCGGTAGCGAGCAACGAACGGCGGATATTCGCCGCCTTGACGCCGACGCGGGCGATTTCGATGCGGTTGGCGATTTCGCCCTTGGCTTCGGTCACGTCCGCGGTCCTGGTGCTTGCGAACGATATTATCTCCAAATATCGAATCATCGGCGCCTGTGCGGGCTAACGAGCGCTTGCGCCCGGATCATGCGATGCTAAGCTCGGCTCTGCTGGCGGAAAGCCAGGGAGGGCTATCATGCGCTCGATGTTCATCGGACTACTGGTCGGCTGCGGCTTGGCGGCGATCGTCGCGCCCGCGCTCGCGTGCAACTACAGCACCACGGCTCAGAACAGCCAGTCGACGTCGCAGCAGACGGCGGAGACGCAGCCGGCCTCGGACAGCGGGTCGAACTGAGCGGCTGCCATCATCGCGTTGATCCCGGCGCCGTGACAACCCCCGAGAATGCTGCGATTAAGCGGCGATGGGGCGAGGCCATTCTGCCGGGGTGAGCGAACCGGAGAGCGATGCGCTCGCGGATGTTGTCGCGCGCAGCGGCTTGGCGTTGCGCGCCTGGTCGCTCGCGGTCAGCTTCCTCGGCGACTGCATCGTGCCGCGTGGCGGCGATGTCGGCATGGCGACGATCACCGAGGTTCTCTCCGCCTTCGGCATCGATCCGGGCGTCACCCGCACCGCTATGTCGCGCCTGGCGAGCGACGGGTGGGTGAAGCGTCAGAAGGTCGGCCGCTTGAGCTTCTATTCCCTGACGCCGGCCGCGCTCGCCGAGTCGGAAGCGGCGACGCGGCGGATCTACGCCGCCCGGCATCCCCACGACCCGTGTTCTTGGCGGGTCTATCTTGGCGGCGGCCTGCCCAAGCCGGAACAGGCGCGGTTGCGCGACGCGGTCCGAGGGCGTGGCGCCGCCGACCTCGGCGCCCAAGTCTATCTCCTCCCCGCCGCGGACGACCTGCCTGACCCTGGGCGCTCGATCGCGCTGAAGGCCGACCCCCTGCCTCCCGCCGAGGCCCGCCAACTCGTCGAGCGCGCCTTCGACCTCGCCGCCCTCGAGGACGACTATCGCCGCTTCACCGCGGCTTTCGCGGCCCTGCGCGAGACCTCGAGCGCCGGAGGAAAGCTCGTGGGCCTCGAGGCGGTCGCCATGCGCGTTTTCGTCATTCACTGCTTCCGCCGCATTGTCCTGCGCGACCCCATGGTCCCCGCGCCTTATTTGGCTGAGAATTGGCCGGGGATCGCGGCGCGGCACACCGCCGCGGCGATCTGGCGGGCGCTCTTCCGCGCCTCCGAAGCCTGGCTCGACGCCAACGCCGCCTCGGCCTACGGCCCCCTCCTGCCGCGATCGAACCCCAGGCAGAAGTTTTAGAGGGGAAGCGCGCGTTACGGGATAGAACCCGCGCAGGTCTGACTGCCATCGGTCCCGGTCAATCGGTTCTTCTTCGTCCTCAATGGCCGCGATCTGTTGGGCCGCGGGCCGCTCGGTGAACAAAACAAGGTTGACGCAGGACCACCTCCCGCCTCGGCGCGACCGGCCCGTCAAAGCCGAGGAAATAGGCCGCCCTTATGGCATTTCGTCAGCCCTCCGCGGGTGTCGTCGCGAAGTGCGCAAACGTCGCGTCCCTCGCCGAGCCGCCGAACGTCTTGTGCGGGCAGCGACGCCCGTTCATCGTAAGCCGCGCTTCCGTCGCGGCTGACGCCGAAGGAACGAATTCGACTTCCCGGGCTTGAGCCTGTGGAGTGTGCGATTGTCGCCGGGTCCTGGCGGGCCGACGCCTCCACTGAAAGGAGGCGAACCGGTGCGGAAAGGACAGTCAAATCTTGTCGTTGGCGGGGTCTATGCGATCGGGGCGGCGGCCGTCCTCGCGACGCAGGCGCCGTTGTCCCTTCTGGCGGCCCAGCGCCTCAGCGTTCCCCTATACATATGCGTCACCCAGGCGGTGCTACTGCTCTGTGTCCCGTTCATGATCCGGACGCCTCGCTCCCGCGAGCAATTCCTGTCGTTGGTCTCGTCCGCTTCGCACCTCGGCAAATTCGCAATTCTGCTTCTGATCGGCCTGGCGGGCATCCTGCTTTACGTCCTGGGCCTCGGGAGGGGCAACCCGATCGTCATCTCGGCCGTCCTTAATCTCGACCCGTTCTGGGCGGCGATCGTTGCGTATCTCATCGCCGGGAAAGGGATCCCGACCTCGTTGCTGTCCTTCACTTTGTGCCTGGTCGCGGCCGTCGCCGGCGCGATGCTGCTTGCGATGAGCCAGACGAACGCTCACTCCCTTTCGCTGCAGATGTTCAACTCCGACTCTATTCTCGCCGCCACGGTGGCGCTTCCGGTGCCGGTCCTTTGGGCGCTCAGCGGCACCTTCATGAGCAAGTGGTTCTCGAACTACGATGAATACGCCTGCGTCGCCGTGACATTCGCGATGGCGGGCGCGGTGGTCATTCCCGTGGCGCTGGGGGTCGCCTACTTCCGATCCGGCCTGCACGTCGCGAGCGGCGCGTTGACGGCGATCGGCCTCCTGGTGATCGCAACAATTCTCGCCGCCGCCATCGGCCGTGTTTTGTACCAGAGGTCGCTGACCATCACCGACAACAACAATGGCTTCGTTTCGATGTTTTTCCTCCTGATCCCCGCCTTCACCTGCGTCCTGTCGCTGGCGATGTCGCCGTGGATCAAGCAGCTCAAATTTTCGGTCGGCCCGTTCTTTTTCGTCGGACTGCTGCTGATCGCAGCCTCGATCTTGGTGTTCTCGTGGCGGTCTCGTGCCGAGCTCAACCGGCGCATGAGTTCGCCTCATGAGTGACTGCCCCGGTCGACGACGCACTAGCCATGCCGCCCCGGCGCGCCTAATCTCCGCCCTTTCTTATGAGAACCCCAAGGCGGCAGGCACCGTGAATCCCTTTCCCCCCGTCCGCAGGCGCGAAGGCCGGCTCCCGGCCGAGACGGTCGACGCGCTCAACGCCGCTCTCGCCGCGAGATTCGGCAACCGCTTCACCGCCTCGGAGGCGATCCGCCGCCAGCACGGCCATACGCTCACCTGGCTCGAGAACCAGCCGCCGGACGCGGTCGTGTTCGCCGATTCGCGCGAGGACGTGATCGACCTCGTCAAACTCTGCGCCGAACACGACGCGCCGATCGTGCCGTTCGGCGTCGGCTCGTCGCTCGAGGGCCACGTCAATGCGCCGCACGGCGGCGTGTCGCTCGACTGCTCGCGGTTGAACAAGGTGATCGCCGTCAACGCAGAGGACCTCGACTGCGTCGTCGAGCCCGGCGTGACCCGCAAGCAACTCAACGACTATCTGCACGACACTGGCCTCTTCTTCCCGATCGACCCCGGCGCCGACGCCTCCCTCGGCGGCATGGCCGCGACCCGCGCCTCGGGCACCAACGCCGTGCGCTATGGCACGATGAAGGAGCTCGTCCTGTCGCTCGGCGTCGTCACCGCCGACGGCGCCTTCCTGCGGACCGGCTCGCGGGCAAAAAAATCTTCGGCCGGCTACGACCTCACGCATCTCTTCGTCGGCTCGGAAGGGACGCTCGGCGTCATCGTCGAGGTTGCGCTTCGCCTGTCCGGCGTCCCGGAGGCGATCTCGGCCGGAACCTGCTCGTTCCCCGACGTCCGTTCGGCCTGCAATGCGACCATCCAGACAATCCAGTCCGGCCTGCCGATCGCCCGCATCGAGCTCCTCAACTCGCTCTCGGTGCGCGCCTTCAACGCTTACGCGAAGCTGACCCTGCCCGAGCAGCCGATGCTGCTCGTCGAGTTCCACGGCTCGGAGGCGAGCGTCGCCGAACAGGCGGAGCGGTTCGGCGAGATCGTCGGCGACAACGGCGGCGGGAACTTCATCTGGGCGACCAAGCCGGAAGACCGCACCAAGCTCTGGCAGGCGCGCCACGACGGTTTTTGGGCGCTGATGACGCTGCGCCCGGGCGCGCGGCCTTTCGCCACCGACACATGCGTGCCGATCTCCCGCCTCGCCGACTGCGTCGAGGAGACGCTGGAGGACATCGGGAGAACCGGCCTCGTCGCGCCGATCGTCGGGCACGTCGGCGACGGCAATTTCCACGTGAGTCCGCTCGTCGATATGAGCGATGCGCGCGAGATCGAGTCGGCCGAAGCTTTTGCCTCCCGCCTCGCCCACCGCGCCATCGCCATGGGCGGCACCTGCACCGGCGAGCACGGCATCGGCCAGAAGAAGGTCGCCTACATGGAGGACGAGCACGGCGCGCCCGCGATCGACCTCATGCGCCGGGTGAAGGCGGCCTTCGATCCGCAAAACCTGTTCAACCCGGGCAAGGTGTTCGCGGTGTAGAGCGTTCCTCCTCCGGAGGGTGCGCGTGTCGCGTACCGCGGGGCGGAGACGACGGCCTCGGCGCCGACCTTGAAGAGGAGCCAGGGATGAAAATCGCCGTTCTAGCATGGGGCTCGCTCGTGTTGGATCCCCGGGATCCGCAAGTGACCGCGGGATTCGCGCCGAATGGCCCGCTCCTCCCAATTGAGTTCTGCCGGGTGTCGGACGACGGGCGCCTGACGCTGGCGCTCGACGAGAACTTTGGCGCCGTCTGCACGACCTATTCCGCCCCGAGCGCCATCCAAAGTCTCGACGAGGCGATCGAGAACCTCAAACTCCGGGAAGGGGCGCCGCAGGGGCAGGAAATTGGTTTTGTCGAACCCGCCTCCGGCCAACAAAGCGACATCGCGATGCAACGCCACGCCAACGCAGTCGCCGCGATCGCGGTATGGGCGACGTCGAACGGCTACGACGCCGCGATCTGGACTGCGCTCGCGAGCAACTTCGACGAGCCCGACAAGGGCGGGGAGCCGTTCTCCGTCACCGCGGCGATCGGGTATCTCGAAGCGCTGGAATCAGGGGACGCCGCCACGTTCGCCCGGGCGTTGTCCTATATCCGGAATATGCCGGTCGAGGTCGAGACGCCGGTGCGCGACGAAGTCAACAAACGCTGGCCGGCCTGACCGCTCGACCGATGCCTGCGCGAAGCGTCGCTGGCGAGCAAAGCGCAACTTGGCACCGCTGGCGTTCGGCGCCGTATCGCCCGGACGCTCCTGCGCCCGTTCGACTGAAAAGCTTATGGCCGCCCAACTGAGTCTGTTCGAACCCAAACCCGGTCTGCCGGACGGCTTTCGCTATCATCCCGACCTCCTCGACGAGGAGCAGGAGCGCGCGCTCGTGGCCGAAATCGAGCGCCTGCCGTTCAAGGCGTTCGAATTCCACGGCTTTTCCGGCAAAAGACGGATCGTGTCGTTCGGCTGGCGCTACGACTTCAACGAAGCGAAGCTCCGCGAGGCGGACCCGGTCCCAAAAATCTTCCATCCTGTGCGCGAGAAGGCCGCCCGCTTCGCCGGCCTCGACGCGTCGGCCTTCGAACAGCTCCTGGTGACGGAATACGAGCCGGGCGCTGCGATCGGCTGGCATAGGGACCGTCCGGCCTTCGGCGAGGTGATCGGCGTCTCCCTCCTGGCCGAATGCATGTTTCGCTTCCGCAAGAAGGCTGGTGCCCGTTGGGAGCGCGCCTCTCTCGTCCTTCCGCCCCGCTCGGCCTATCTGCTCAGCGGGCCGTCGCGCGATCAGTGGGAGCACAGCATTCCCGGGGTGGAACGGCTGCGCTACTCGCTGACCTTCCGGAACTTCCGGCGGTGAGCTGCTCATTGATGGATCATCAAGGCGACCGCCGTGGCCGTTCGATCGCGCTTGCCAGCTCGCGGACCAATGACCAGTGATGTGCATCCTGCCCCTACCGCCTACACCCGCTTTCTGGTGTTCTTTGCCCGTCCCCGGCTGATCAGGAAGGGCAGCCGCGGGTCGAAATCAGACGACCGTTAGCCGATCAAGTCGGGCCCTCATGCGCCTCTCGGACCGCTGGCGCGTGCGCATGACGCCGCCAAGTTGACGTCGCCGCCGGGAAGGCGGAAATAGGCGCTCAACGCGCAATTTTTCTCACCACGACAAACCGCCGACATCAGTTCGGGAGGCGACCCATGGATCTTCAACTGACCGAGGACGAGCTCGCGTTTCGCGCCGAGGTGCGCGCTTTCGTGCGCGACAATCTGCCGCCCTCGATCCGCGAGAAGAGTGTCGCCCTGCGGCATCTTTCGAAGGACGACTACGTCCGCTGGACGAGAATCCTGGCCGACAGGGGCTGGGCGGTTCCACACTGGCCGAAGGAATGGGGCGGCACGGGCTGGAGCCCGATCAAGCAGGCGATCTTTCTCGACGAGACCCAGCGCGGCAACGCCCCCGAGGCGATCGCCTTCGGCGTCAATATGGTCGGCCCGGTGATCTACACCTTCGGCTCCCAGGCGCAGAAGGAGCGGTTCTTGCCGCGCATCGTCGATCTCAGGGACTGGTGGTGCCAGGGCTTTTCGGAGCCCGGCGCCGGATCCGATCTCGCATCCTTGCGCACGAGCGCCAAGCGCGACGGCAATTCGTGGGTGATTTCGGGCCAGAAGACCTGGACCACGATGGCCCAGTACGCCGACTGGATCTTCGTCCTCGCCCGCACCAATCCGGAGGTGAAGAAGCAGGAGGGCATCTCTTTCTTCCTCGTCGACATGAAGACGCCCGGCATCACGGTCCGGCCGATCCAGACGATCGACGGCGGCCACGAGGTCAACGAGGTGTTCTTCGACGACGTCCGCGCGCCGCTCGACGCGTTGGTCGGCCAGGAGAACAAGGGGTGGGACTACGCCAAGTTCCTGCTCGCCAACGAGCGCAACGGCATCGCCCGGGTCGGCATCTCCAAGGCGCGCCTCGACCGCGTTCGTGAGCTCGCCAAAATCCCGGTCTACGGCCCCGGCCCGAAGATCGACGACCCGTTCTTCCGCGCAAAGCTCGCCGCGGTCGAGGTCGAGCTCAAGGCGCTCGAAATGACTCAGATGCGCGTCATCTCCAACCGACGGAACGACGGAAGGCCCGATCCGGCGTCGTCGGTGCTGAAGATCAAGGGGTCGGAGATCCAGCAGGCGACGACGGAGCTCCTGATGGAGGTGGTCGGTCCCTATGCGCTTCCTTATGAGAATCCGGACGACCGGGGCAATGAGCCACCGGTCGGATTCGACTGGGCCGCGCCGGTCGCCCCCGCCTATTTCAACTACCGCAAGGTCTCGATCTATGGCGGGTCGAACGAGATCCAGCGCGGCATCATCGCCAAAGCCATTCTGGGGCTCTGAACCATGGATTTCGATCTCACCGGCGAGCAGCAGCTTCTCAGCGACAATGTCGCGCGGCTGATGAAGGATCGCTACGGGTTCGAGGCCCGCAAGGCGCATCAGGCGAGCGCGCTCGGCTTCAGCGAGGCGCTGTGGCGCGAATACGCCGACATGGGCCTGCTCGGCGCGCCCTTCCCTGAAGAGGACGGCGGCTATGGCGGCGGCGCGGTCGAGACGATGATCGTGATGCAGGAGTTCGGCAAGGCCCTGGCGCTCGAGCCCTATCTCCAGACGGTCGTGCTCAGCGGCGCGCTGATCAAGCACGGCGCGAAGGCCGAGAAGCGCGCCGAGCTGATCGGGCAGATCGCCTCGGGCGACCTGCGACTGAGCTTCGCGCATGCGGAAAAGCAGTCCGGCTTCGATCTGAACGACGTCGCCACGAGCGCCCGCAAGGACGGCGGCGCCTTCGTGCTGAACGGCGAGAAGGGCCTCGTCGGGCAGGGCGACAGCGCCGACAAGTTCATCGTCTCGGCCCGGGTCGCGGGCGGACGCCGCGACCACGACGGCGTCGGCCTCTTCCTCGTCGACGCGAACGCGCCCGGCGTGACGCGCCGCGGTTACCCGACCCAGGACGGACAGCGCGCGGCGGATATTTCTCTCGCCGACGTCCGCGTCGAGGCGCAGGACGTTCTCGGCCATCCGGGCGACGCAATGCCCGTCATCGAGCGGGCGGTCGACGAGGCGATCGCGGCGCTCTCGGCCGAGGCAGTCGGCGCGATGGGCGAAGCGCTCGCCATGACGGTGGACTATATGAAGACCCGCAAGCAGTTCGGCGTGACGATCGGCTCGTTCCAGGCCCTGCAGCACCGCGCCTCCGAGATGGTCGTGGCGCTCGAGCAGGCGCGAAGCATGATGTATTTGGCGACGATGAGCGTCGGCGAGGAGAACGCCGCCGAGCGCGCCAAGGCGATGTCGGCGGCGAAGGTGCAGATCGGTCGGTCGGCCAAGTTCATCGGCCAGCAGGCGGTGCAGCTGCACGGCGGCATCGCGATGACCTACGAATACAAGGCCGGGCATCTGTTCAAGCGTCTGACGATGATCGACGCGGCCTATGGCGACGCGGACCTGCATGTGCGCAAGCTCGCCGATCAGGGCTCGCTGTTCGCCTGACCGCGGCCAGACGCCGGCGAACGCTTGGCGCAAGTCCTGCGCTCAGGGGCGCGATGCCGGGCCAGCACCGGAGGCAGGTTGGTTCAAAAGCCAACCCGAGGATGTCCCAGAACGCCGCCGGCGTCGAAAGCCTCATTGACGATTGCCGCTTCGGCCGGGCTCAGCGCGATTTTTGCGGCGAACCCGGCTCGCTTCGCGGCGAGCGCCTCTGCTCTGGCGGCGGTTCGGCCTCGCCATTCGGCGAAAGCCGTATCGATCGCGGCCGCGCCGGCCGCCGCCGCCGCGACGAGGGTCATATCGCGCGCGAGTCGAAAGGGACCGGCGTAAGCGCCGCTCTCATCTCTAGCGGATTCCGCCCCTAGGCCAACCCGCAGGGCTTGCGCGTCCCAGGCAAGGCCGATCAGCCGTGCGCTCGCGCCGCGGAAGGTGACGAGGCCGAGCAGGGCCTCGGCGGTATCCACGATTGGTATGATTCCCGTCGCCCCGTCGCCAAGACGGTGAAATGCCTCGCGCACGGCGAGCTTGACCGAAAGCTGCTGCACGCACGCCCTGTCCCGCGCCTTCGGCAGCAGGAGCGCACAGGGGGCGGCAGCCATGATCGCGTCGAGGTCCCGGTCCGTCTCCCCGCCGGAGAGTGGGCCGACCCGCGCCATCGGCGCCGCTCCATGCGGGCGCAAGGCCGCTTCGCGCAGGAACCCCGCCGCGTTCGTCCGCGCCGTCTCCCGCCCCGCGACGTCGAGGTCGATGACGAGTGCGTCGGCCTCGCTCGCCAGCGCTGCCGTGAGCTTCGCCTCGTCGTCTCCCGGCGCGATGAGGAGGGAGCGCATCAGGTCGAGACGATCTCCGGCCCGCGGCGCCGCATGAAGGCGGTGCGGCGGCATTCGGCGACGAGCGTCCCCTCCTGCTTGAACGCCCGATGGCGGAACTCGACCAGCCCGGCGTTCGGCCGCGAACTGGACGCGCGCACCGACAGCACTTCCGTCTCCGCGCGGATCGTGTCGCCCTCGAACAGCGGCGCCGGGAAGGCGACGTCGCTCATCCCGAGATTGGCGATCGTCGTGCCGACGGTGGTGTCGTTGACCGAGATGCCGATCAGGAGCCCGAGGGTGAACAGCGAGTTCATCAGCGGGCGGCCCCATTCGGTCTCCGTCGCGCAGAAATGCGCGTCGATATGGAGCGGTTGCGGGTTGAGGGTCATGTTGGAGAACAGCATGTTGTCCATCTGCGTGACGGTTCGCGTCAGCCGATGGCGGAACACTTGGCCAACGGAAAAATCCTCGAAGTAGAGGCCGCCGCGCGGATGGGGGACAGGCGCCGTCATCGGTTTTCCCCGCTCGTCCGCTGATTTAAAACTTCGCTAACCATGCAGGGCCAATCTCCAATTCATGTTTATAAGGTCAACTCGAAACGCCCTTATCGCGCGGAGGACGTCCCCCTCTTCCGCTACCCGTTGGCGCGCCATCCTGCGCCGGTTGCTGGTCTGGGCGCAACGGGCCGGCGCCGAGACTCGGGCCGACGCAGCGAGCGCGCTGGCGCGCGCCTTTCTTCATTCAGACCTCGACCCGGCGCATAGAGCCGACGCGGTGGAGGCGATGTCCACGCTAATCGACGACCCCTGCGCCGGGGTGCGCCGCGCGCTGGCGGAGGCCCTTTCGGGCGCGCGCGATGCGCCGCGCCGCCTCATCGTCGCCCTGGCGAACGACGAGGAGCAGGTCGCGGCGCCCGTTCTGGCCCGCTCTCCCTTGCTGACCGACGCCGAACTCGTCGACTGCGTCGCGACCGGGGGCCTCGTGGCGCAATGCGCGATTGCCCGCCGGAGCAGCCTTGGGCCCGGGCCATCTGCGGCGCTGGCGGAAGTCGGCGTGCGGGAGGCGGCGCTGGCGCTGCTCGGCAATTCGACCGCAGGCCTCACCCCGGGCGCGCTGCGGAGGATCTACGCCCGCTTCGGCGATCACCACCCGGAGATACGGGAGGCCCTGCTCGCGCGCGACGACCTGCCGGCGAGCCTCAGGGCGGACCTCGCCTTTGCGACGGCGAAGGTTTTGGCCGCCTTTACGACGGCGGCCGGATGGCTCGACAAGACGCGCGCCGAGAAGATCGCGCGCGAGGCGCGGGACGGCGCGATCGCGTCGATTGCGGCCGACTGCGAGCCGAAGGAGCGCGCCGAGCTCGTGCGGACGCTACGCGAGCGCGGGGCGCTGACCATGGCGCTCATCCTGCGGTCGCTGCTCGAGGGCGAGCGCGAGCTCGCTTCGGCGGCGTTCGCCGAGCTCTCTGGGCAGACTTATGCGCGGGCCTCGGCTTTCGCCCGCAATCCCTACGGACAAGGCTTTGCCGCGCTCACGCGGGCGTGCGGCCTTCCCCGCCATGCGCTAACGGCCTTCTCGGCGGCCCTCGCCGCCATCGACGCCCACGGCTCGGGGCGGCGCGGCGGATTGAAGACGCAACTCGTCGAGGCGACGATTGCGGCCTGCGAGCAGAAACGCGATCCGGCGCTCGCCCCGATCCTGTCGCTCCTGTGGCGCTTCGCCGCAGAGGCGACGCGGGCGGAGGGACGGGCGATCGCCCGCGCCGCGGCCCGGGCTCGCCTGCCGCAAAACCTCGACTTTGCGCCCGCCAACGACGATGGCGCTGGGGCGCCGCTCGCCGCTTGGCCCGAACCGATCAGGACGCTCCCTGCCCCGATTCGCCTACCCGCCCGGCCCGCGGATCCGAAAGAGGCTCCGCCGCCGGCGTCTGAAACCTCCGCAAGACGGATACGCTCGCTCGACGCGGCGTAGAGGCGACGGCGCATCTTTGGTTGCACACATCCCTCGGCGGACGCACGTCCTGACGGAATTACTGGTTCTCGCTTAATCTCAGCCACGCGTGGAGAGCGTGGCTCGCAGCGCCCGGGTCAGCAGGCGCCGCGCCAAACCAGCCGCGGCGCTAAGTCGCGGGTTTCTCGTTCATCGCAGCGCGCGCCTGCGTCATCGCGCGGCGCAGGAGCGGGACGTCCTGCGCGCCGGGCACGCCGATGCGGCCGGCGAAAATGAAGAACGGCACCCCGGTGACGCCGATCGCCTGCGCCTCGGAGATCTCGCCCCGCACCGCGTCCGCGTCGACGCCCTCGGCCAGGAGTCCGGCGACGATGTCCGCGTCGAGGCCGCTCGCGGCAGTGACGTCGAGAAGCACCGCGCGGTCTCCGATGTCGCGCCCCTCGACGAAATAGGCGCGGAACAGCCGGTCGACGACCTCGCGCTGGACGCCCGCCGACCCGGCCCAACGGATGAGCCGATGGGCGTCGATCGTGTTCGGTGCGCGTTCGATCCTGTCGAAGGCGAAGGAAATGCCGACCTCGGCGCCGAGCCGCACGAGTTGGTCTTTGACCGATTTCAGCCGGCCGTCCCGGCCAAACTTCCTTTCCATGTACTCCGCCCTGTCGAGCCCTCCCTCGGGGATCGTCGGGTCGAGCTGGTAGGGATGCCAGCGCACCGCGACCGGCTGCAATTCCTCTGCGAGCGCCGCCTCGAGGCGTTTTTCGCCGACGTAGCACCAGGGGCAGACGACGTCGCTCACGACGTCTATGGTCAGCGCGTCATACTCTGCCGTCATGAGGGAAACCTACAGAGCGAGCGTGGATGCTGGCGCGGCCGAGCCTTCGGCACAAGCGAGGACGCACGAGCCTCGGCCGTCATGGCTCGCGCCTCCACCAGGCGGCGAGATCGACGCCGAAAAGCGGCGTGACGTGGGGGCGCCCGAGCTTGCTCGAATAGGCGATCCACGTCTCAGGAGCATAGTACAGGGGCACGACATAGAAGCCGGAGATCAAGACGCGGTCGAGTGCCCGCACCGCCGCGACGAAGTCCTCGCTGGTTTCCGCGGCCAGCATCGCCGAAATCATCGCATCGACTGCTGGCGAGGCGACGCCGGCGATGTTGTAGGCGCCCTCCGCGTTGGCCGACGTCGAGCCCCACCGGCCGCGTTGCTCGTTGCCCGGCGAGGGCGAGGCGGTCCAAGTTCCCGGCATCATGTCGAAGTCGAAGCGCGTCCGCCGCCGATCGAACTGCACGTCGTCGACCAGGCGCACGCTCGCGTTAACTCCGATGCGCGCGAGATTGCGGGCGTAGGCGAGCGCGAGGCGCTCCTCCTCCCGGTCCTGGACCGTGATCTCGAAAGCGAGCGGCGTTCCGCGGTCGTCGACCAGGCGCCCGTCCCGCAAGACGTAGCCCGCGTCCTGAAGCTCGTCGATCGCCCGCCGCGCCACGGCGCGGTCCCATCCGGAGCCATCCGATTCGGGCGCCCGCCAGCGCCCTTCCACAATGTCGTCGCGCACCACGCCGGGGAAGGCCGCGAGCAGCGCTCGTTCGCGTTCGGACGCCGGGCGGCCGATCGAGGAGAACGCGCTGTCGTCGAAGAACCCTTCCGAGCGCCAGTAGGCGCCGGCGTAGAGATTGGCGTTGATCCACTCGAAGTCGAACATGGCCGCGAGCGCCTCGCGCACCCGGGGGTCGGCGAACATCCTCCGCCTGGTATTGAAGGCGAAGCCCGAAACGCCCTTGGGAAGGCCGTCGGGAATCGCCGCCGTGACGACGCGCCCGTCCTTCGCGGCGGGGAAATCGTACTGGGACCGCCAGCGCGTCGCGCTGTCCTCGACCCGGTAATCGATCAGGCCCGCCTTGAACGCCTCGAACATCGCGTTCGCGTCGCGGAAGTAGTCGATGCGGATCGTATCGAAATTGTGGAGGCCCTTTTCGACCGGCAGGTCCCGGCCCCAGTAGTTGGGATCGCGCTGCAGCACGAGCCGCTCGCCGGGCTTCACCTCGGCGACCCGATAGGGCCCCGAGGCGATCGGAATCTGCAGGGTCTGGTCCTCGAAATGCTCGTCGTCGGTATGGGCGCGGGACAGGACCGGCATCAGCGCCAGGATCAGCGGCAGCTCCCGGTCGTCCGCGCCGGAAAGGTCGAAGCGCACGGTGCGGTCATCCGACGCTTCGACGCTTCTGACGAGGCTGAAGGCTGCCCGCTGCGGCGGACGGCCCTTCGCCTTCAGGAGATTGAAGGTGAAGACGACGTCGGCGGAGGTGATCGGAGCGCCGTCGGAGAAATGCGCCGCCGGGTTGAGATGGAAGACGACCCGGTCGCGCGCCGGGTCGGTCTCGAGGCTCTCCGCGATGAGGCCGTAAACCGTGAACGGCTCGTCGTCGGAGCGCGCCATCAGCGACTGATAGACGTTGCCGGCGAGGCCTTGCGCAGTCGACAAGGCCTTTACGTTGTATGGGTTGAGGCTGTCGAACGCGCCGAGATAGGCGAGGTCGAGCCTTCCGCCCTTCGGCGCATCCGGGTTGACGTAGGGCAGATGCGTGAAACCGGCGTCGAGCGCCGGCTCGCCATGCATCGCAATCGCTCCGGCAGGCCGACGGAGTTCGGCGCCGGCCGGGGCGGCGGCCAACAACGCGGCGCCGAGCGCGAGGCGAATCAAAGGTCCGATCATGGGCAAGAGGTATATTTCGGTTAAGCGGTAACCCGAAACTTGGCGGCGATGAATTCTCCAGAAATTGTCCGTTGAGCCCGCTTCCGCGGCGGCTTTCCCCACCCTTGAGCCCTGGCGGTCCCTGGAGACGATCCAAGCCGCGGGACGTTCCGCCAAAGCTCGGGAGCACCGGAGCAAAGGCGGGGATAGCCGAAACCAAGCAAAAGTCTTCCAGCAATCGGCTATTTCCAACGGGTTAAGCCGGAATCCAAATTGTTTTTTCCGTCCGCAGCCAACCCGCTTCATGCCTGCCAACCGAAGACAACGCGGTCAGACCCGTTCGACGGCTCGTTCGACGCCGAGCGAGGCGAAGTCAATCCTCCTGGGCGTAAAGCGGCCTCAGGCGGAAAGCCGCTCCCGACCGCGGCGAGCTGGAGGTTGCTGTGAAATTCGAAGGCGCCTCCATGCCGACCTCGCTTTCCATCCCGCCGCTGTTGCAATTCTACCAAACTTCTTATGCCATGAGGCTTCGAACATGTCAAGAACAAATAGGGGTTGTTTTAGGATCCATCGCCCACGAGCGGCAAACGCGGTCGCAAGACCGGGCAGAGGCCGCGCAAGGAAAAGGTAGCGACCGCCTGTCACATGTAATGATCATGTGAGCATCCGGGCAACGGTTTTTCGCCTTGTACACTCGACGGTGCATAGCGCCCGAAGATGCGCCGATTCTCGGTCGACCGGCGATTTTCCGAACGCCTGCATCCTTGTCGGCGGAATCGGGGCCGGAACACTGACCGCCGACGCCGAAATTGTTATTGGATTGTGGTCTCGGATATGGAAAGAGAGCGCGCCAGAGAGCCCCGCGCCTCCGGCGCCTTCGCGTCATAATGTCGCCTGAAGGCTCGCCGAAGGCGTTGCGCCCGGCAGCCCCGGAAGGGCGGGATGCACCGCGATCGTCTGCACGAAGCTTTGAAAGGATCATTGATGAGATTCCCCATCACGCGCTTAGGCGCTGCGGCGCTTGCAACGAGCCTCGCGCTCGCGTCCGGCGCAGCCCTGGCGCAGAACGCAAAGGAGAAGGAGAAGCCTGTCGCGCCTGCGCCCGCCGCTCCTGCGTTCGGGGCGCCCGCAGGCCAACCGGCGCCGCCGCCGCCGTCGAAGGTCGATCTCGTTTCGCCGGAGCCCTCCTGGGTCAAGCTCTGCGGCAAGGAGCAGACCACGGGTCGCGAAGCATGCCAGACCATGCGGGACTTCGGCGCCTCGGCCGACCAGCCGCCGATGATCAGCATGCAGGTCTTCGAGCTGCAGGGCGAGGAGAAGCGCAAGCTTCGCTTCATGGTCCTGCCGATCGGCATGCTGTTGAAGCCCGGCTTCCGCGTCGTCGTCGACAAGTCCGAGCCACTCGACGGCAAGTACGACATGTGTTTCCAGAACGCCTGTACGGCCGAGGTCGACATCGGCGCCGGCACGCTCAATAGCCTGAAGAAGGGACAGAACCTCTCGGTCATCATGCGGCTTCCGGCCGCCGGTGAGCCGTCGGGCCGCGAGCTGACCCTCAACGTTCCCCTTAAGGATTTCGGCACGACCTTCGACGGCAAGCCGACCGACCCGAAACTGCTCGAGCAGCAGCGGCAGGCTTTGCAGCAGCAGCTGCAGAAGAAGGCCGAAGAGCAGCGCAAGATGCTCGAGCAGCAGCAACAGCAAAACGGCGCGGCCTCGCCCGCCGCTCCTGCGGCGCCGGCTGCCCCCCCGGCTCCGAAGCAGTGACATGAGACGCTCCCTCTCTCGCCGGTCGCGAGAGAGGTCTCATGCCCAAAGACGAAGGCGCGCTGGAGACCGGCGCGCCTTTGTTGGTCGTTTCGACTAGGTTCTGCGCGTCAGCTCGCCATCGCCTTGCGCCGGAACCGATAGCGACCGTCGGCTGTGCGCTCGAACGTTTCGCTGATCTGCGGGTGGCCGACCGGCTCGGCGGACTCGTCCGGCAGCAGGTTCTGCTCCGAGACGTAGGCGATATACTGGCTGTCCTCGTTTTCGGCGTAGAGCCGGTAGAAGGGCTGGTCCTTGGCGGGCCGGACCTCGGCGGGTATGGACAACCACCACTCTTCAGTGTTGGAGAACACCGGATCGACGTCAAAAATAACGCCCCGAAACGGATAAACCCGATGCTTGACGACCTGTCCAATGCCATATTTGGCGAAGCGCGTTGTCATGAATTCGGCTTAGTCGGAGCTGCGCCCCTCGGTCAATTCGCAAATCGCCGCACCTCTGCGAACCGCTCAAAATTGGTAGAGCGCAGCGAATTCCGCATCCTTGGCCGCCACCTGCTTGGCGAGATCCACGATGACGCGGGCCTGCTTCCACGTCGCGTCGTCCTGCATCTTTCCGTCGATCATCACCGCCCCCGAGCCGTCCGGCATGGCGGCGAGAATCTTCCGGGCGAAGGCGACCTCGGCCGGATCGGGCGAGAACACCTTCTTGGCGATGGCGATCTGGCTCGGATGCAGCGTCCAGGCCCCGGCGCAGCCCAGCAGAAAGGCGTTGCGGAACTGCGCCTCGCAGGCGGCGGGATCGGAGAAGTCGCCGAAGGGTCCGTAAAACGGCTTGATGCCGCAGGCCGCGCAGGCGTCGACCATGCGCGCGATGGTATAATGCCACGGATCCTGCTGCGCGCTCGTACGCGCAGCGCCCGGCTCTGCCGCGTCCGCCAGGACCCTATAGTCCGGATGGCCGCCGCCGACCCGGGTCGTCTTCATGGCGCGCGAGGCTGCGAGATCGGCGGGGCCGAGGCTCATGCCGTGCATGCGGGGAGAGGCAGAGGCGATCGCCTCGACGTTGTTGACGCCCTGCGCCGTCTCCAGGATCGCATGGACCAGGATCGGTCTATTGACGTCATGCCGGGCTTCGAGCAGCGCGAGATACTGGTCGATGAAGTGAATGTCCCACTCGCCCTCGACCTTCGGGATCATAACGACGTCGAGCTTGTCGCCGATCTCGCCAACGAGCCTCGTCATGTCGTCGAGAAACCAGGGGGAGTTCGGCGCGTTGACGCGCGCCCAGAGCCCGGTCGAGCCGAAGTCCGTCGCTTTCGCCATCGCGATCAGGCCGTCGCGCGCCGCCGCCTTCAACTCGACCGGGATCGCGTCCTCGAGGTTGCCGAGCACGACGTCGACCTGTCCCGTCAGCTCGCTGGCCTTGCCACGCATCTTTTCGTTGTGCGGCGGCACGAAATGGATCATGCGCTCGAGCCGGGACGGCAGCTCCCGAAACGGAAGCGGCGCGCCGATCGCCAGCGGGTCGAAAAACTTGCGCGGGGCTTTCATGGGGGCCTCGGCTGCGAAATCGACCAGACCCTTAGGGGCTTTTCGCCCAGCCCGCAATCGAGGACTTCGGTGGCGCGATGCGCCGTGCAGGAAGAGGTTTGGCGGACGTTGCGCTTGCCCGCTCGTGCCCGCACTCCTCCATCATCCGGGCGATCGACGCCTGCCTGGCCAGCGCCGCAGCAGTTCGCCGGGCGATTTCATCAAGATGCCGCTGGATAAACGGGTCCGCTCCGTCGCCGAATTTGTCGACAAGTTTGGCCAGCTCTCGGCCGACTTGCTCGAGGATGGTGATTTCGCGCTGGGTCGAGGCGAGGTCGTCGCGCAACCCTTCCAGTGCGCGGGTCAGGTCCCGCATCGGCCCACCTCCCAACGAACGCCTGGATCTCCGCCCCGGCTCGGATCCTTTTTGGAGAGGCGAGGGCCAACCCGCAACTCCGCATCGATTCTCGAACGTTCTCCCAAGCCGGTTCGGCTGGCAACTGAAAACTGCTTATCGATATTCATCAGGACGTCATAGTCAACAACATAAACATTTTTGCCGGCCGGAGCGAAGCCGCGGGCCGTTGCAGGCCCGAAAAAGCCGATTTTTCGCTCAATGGCGCAATTCGCGGAATCGTTTCGCGTCTGCGCCGCTTCAATTTGTCGCGGAGACGCCGACGTGCCGCAGCCCCCGGGGCCTCGCGGACGGCCAGCCCAGCAACGCCCTCCGAGCTGTAAAACTCACTCCATCTGCAATCATGCTTTCGGCACGTCAGCAATTCTAAAAGTAGGTGGGGCAATTTTTTTATGAGCCCGGATTCCCGAATCAGCGGAAACATGATTCACGCTGAGGATGGAGATTTTGGCGTCGCTGCTCTCCGACCTGAAGGCGGTTTGCGCTGCGTTCCCGGACCCCCGCAAGGAGCGGAGCGGCAATATCGCCATAGCCGATTTCGGTCTGTCGGCGTTCGCCATGTTCTTCATGCAGAGCGCGTCGTTCCTGTCCTTTCAGCGGACGCTGGAGAAGGGCCAAGGGCGCTCGAACTGCCAGACCCTGTTCGGGATCGAGAAAATCCCCTCCGACAATTATATCAGGGACATGCTCGACGGGGTGGAGCCTGCTCTGCTTGCGCCTTGCTTTGAACGGATGGAGCAATTGCTGCTCGAACCGGCGATGGGCGAGGCGTTCGGTCGGCTTGGCGGCAGAACGCTGATCGCCCTCGACGGGAGCGAGTATTTCTGCAGCCAGAAGATCACCTGCCCGCACTGCCAGACGCGCAAGCGCAGCAACGGCAAGGTCGAAAGCTATCATTCGATGCTGGCTGCGACCGTGGTCGCGCCGGGACATTCGAAGGTGGTCCCGCTGAGCCCCGAGTTCATCGTCAAGCAGGACGGCGCCGAGAAGCAGGACTGCGAGCGCAACGCCGTCAAACGCTGGCTCGACCAGCACGGCGCGCGCCTGAAGCCCTTGCGCCCGGTGTATCTCGCCGACGATCTGTTCGCCTGCCAGAGCGTGGTCGAGAGGCTGGCCGCCAACGGTGACGATTTCATCTTCACCTGCAAGGAGACCTCGCACAAGGCGCTCTACAACTTCATCGAGGGCTGCGCGTTCGAGCGCCATGAGATCAAGGTCCGCAAAGGCAAGATCCACGAGACCCACCGCTACCGGTTCATTGAGAACGTTCCGCTGCGCGACGGCAAGGACGCCGTGCTGGTCAATTGGATCGGCTTCGAGATTCTGGACGCCAAGGGCGCCGTGAAATACAAGACCGCCTTGGTCACTTCGTTGCCGGTTACAAAAGCCAGCGTCGCCGAGATTGTCGTCTGCGGCCGGGCGAGGTGGAAGATCGAGAACGAAAGCTTCAACGTCCTAAAAAACCACGGCTACGAACTCGAACACAATTTCGGCCATGGCGAGACCTATCTGGCCATGACGCTCGCCGCCCTCAACCTGCTCGCCTTCGCCTGGCACACTGTGCTCGACCTCGTCGAGCCGCCCTGGCGCAAGGCCCGCGAAGCGGCGGAAAAGCGAACCAGCTTCTTCGCCTATCTCGCAACCTTGACCAGCTTCGTGGTCTTCCCCGCCTGGCCCGACCTCCTCGAAGCCCTCGCCACCTTCACGATCCCGCCCAACCTACTCTCTGTCCAAAAAAACGAATAAAGCAATGCCAACCAAACCGCGGGCGACTTTTAGAATTGCTGTCGGCACGTCTCTGCCCTTGCGAACAAAGCGCGAAACATGATTGCCTTCGCCGATGTCCCTCGCCCTGATTCGCACGGCCCCCTCGATCGATCTCAACCCGGCGCAGCGGCTCGCAGTCGAGCACGGGATCGGCGAATCGGAACGGCCCGGGCCGCTGCTCGTCATCGCCGGGGCGGGCTCGGGCAAGACGGCGATGCTCGCCCACCGGGTGGCGGCGCTCGTCTTCGCCGGCGCGGATCCGAGGCGCATCATGCTGGCGACGTTTTCACGCCGCGCGGCGGCCGAGCTCGGCCGGCGGGTCGAGCGGCTTCTCGCGCGCCGCCTTGGGCCGGAAGCGGCGGCCGCAGGCGCGCCCGCCTATTCCGGCACCTTTCACGCCATTGGCGCAAAAATCCTTCGCGAGTACGCGCCACGCCTTGGCCTCGATCCTGGCTTCACCATCCATGACCGCGAGGATTCGGCCGACCTCATGAACTGGGCGCGGCACGAGGCGGGACTGACGGAGACACAGGAGCGTTTCCCGACCAAGGGGACGTGCCTCGCCATCTATTCGCGGGTCGTCAACGCCCGGGGCGACCTCGGCGCCGCGCTCGCGAAATGGTTTCCGTGGGCGGCGGCGCACGAGGACGCGCTCCGGGCCCTGTTTGGCGCTTATGTCGTGGCGAAGCAGAGCCAGAACGTGCTCGACTACGACGACCTCCTGCTCTACTTCGCCCAGATGGTCGCCGAGCCGGACATCGCCGCCGAGATCGCGGCGCGTTTCGACCACCTGCTGGTCGACGAATACCAGGACACCAACGCGCTGCAGGCCGAGATCGTTCTGGCGCTACGCCCCGGCGGGCTGGGCCTCACGGTGGTCGGCGACGACGCGCAGTCGATCTATTCCTTCCGCGCCGCAACCGTGCGCAACATCCTCGACTTCCCTTACGCCTTCGATCCGCCGGCCCGCGTGGTCACGCTCGACCGAAACTATCGCTCGACGCAGGCGATCCTTTCCGCCGCCAACGCCGTCATCGCGCTCGCGCCCGAGCGCTACGCCAAGGACCTGTGGACCGACAGGACGCAAGGGAGCGCGCCCGCGCTCGTGGCCGTCGCCGGGGAGGCTGATCAGGCGCGCTTCGTCGCGACCCGGGTCCTCGCGAACCGCGAGGCCGGCGCCGCGCTGAGATCGCAGGCGGTGCTGTTCCGCACATCGCACCACAGCGCGGCGCTCGAGCTCGAGCTCACGCGACGCAACATCCCCTTCGTCAAATTCGGCGGGCTGAAATTCCTCGACGCCGCGCATGTGAAGGACGCGCTGGCGCTGATGCGCTTCGCCGAGAATCCGCGCGACCGCATGGCGGGCTTTCGCGTCGCCCAGCTCATGCCAGGCGTCGGGACGAAGATAGCGGAGGCGATCGTCGACGCGGCGGCGGAGGACGACGGCTTCGCCGCAATGTCGGCGCTCGCCCTGCCAGTCCGCGCCCGCGCGGAATTTTCCGCTTTCGCCGACCTCATGCGCCGCATGGCGTCGCGCAAAACCCCTTGGCCGGGCGAGCTCGCCGTCGCCGTCGCCTGGCTCTCGCCGCAGCTCGAGACGCGCTACGACGATGCGGCGGCGAGGCTCAGCGACCTCGAGGCGCTCGAACGCATCGCTGCCTCCTTCGCCTCGCGTGAGCGGTTCCTGACCGAGCTGACCCTCGATCCTCCGGACGCCACCAGCGACGAGGCGGGGCCCCCCTCACGCGACGAGGACTATCTCATCCTCTCGACCATCCATTCGGCCAAGGGCCAGGAATGGCGCTCGGCGTTCGTCCTGAACTGCGTCGACGGCTGCATCCCCTCCGATCTCGCCGCCGGCTCGTCCGAGGAGATCGAGGAGGAGCGGCGGCTCCTCTATGTGGCGATGACCCGCGCGCGCGACGAGCTGACGCTGATCGTCCCGCAGCGTTTCTACGTACACGGCCAGCCGAGGAACGGCGACCGCAGCGTCTTCGCCGCCCGCACCCGCTTCATCCCGCCGCCGCTCCTGAAGCATTTCGACCGGCTGACCTGGCCCGAGGCGCCGGCGCATCCGGCGCTGGTCCGGACTGAGGGGCAGCGCGTGGATCTCGCGGCGCGGATGCGAGCGATGTGGCGCTGAGCCGGTTCGGGACGAATTCCCTGTCATCGGACTCGCCGCGCGCGAGCGCAAAATCACTCTGACCGAGGTGGTCATCAACGACAAAGTGGATCTGCATCTCGCCGACGGCGACGATTCTTCCCTCAGCGCCCGCCTCAGCACCGGCATGCCGGGAGTTGATCGCAACGTCGCAGAGGAGCTCGTCAAGGACGCGGAGCCGCTTTGTCCCTCCAAGGCCATGCGCGGCAACGTCGCCGTCACGATCGATTTGGCTTGACCGCATTCCGCCATTGCGAGCAAACTGAGGGGCGCCAGCACCCGCCGTCCCACGCTCCCCTGGATTGCTTCGTCGCTTCGGTCCCGGCAATGACGGCGCTCGTGCAGCCCTGAGAACTGATCGGGGCTGTTCTCAAGTTCTACAGTCGAAAGCTGGCCGAGAAAGAGAACACCATGGCGGCGATCCTGCCCGAGGACATCGACTGGAAGCCGTTTCCGGCGTTCCCACCGTCCGTCCGCCTTGCTGTGATTGTCGGCGAGCGCTCGCCGACCGGCCCCCATGTGATCAAGGCGCAAATTGAAGCGGCGGCATCAATGGGGCGTGCCGCCCTCTGAAAAGATCAGGCAGCTTCGCGGCTGTTCACCAGAATGTGAACCCGGCGGTGGCGTCAACGAGTTAAACGATAGCCGTTTTCTCTTGCTTGGTCGTTTAGTGTGCCCGCGACAGGAGGTCATTTCATGCCATTCAGCACTCTTGGTCTATCCGTAGCGACGGTCGGGATGTCGACGCTGGCTTTCGCCATCGCCGCTCCCGCTTCGGCGCAAGAGCACTTCGCGCAAAAACACTACGCACAAACGCATTACGCCCACACCTACCATGCGCACGCCCGTTATCGCCACTACGCCCGTTATGGCGAGGGTCGTCAGATCATCGTTCATCCGCAACAGTCCGTGCAGGTGCAGGTGCAGAACCAGGGCTACGGCTGGGGGCCCGCGGCGGCGGTGGGCAACGTCGTAGGCGGTGCAGGCCAGGCGGTGCAGGCCGTCTTTAACGGCGCCGGCGCCGTCGTGGGCGGGATCGTCGGCGGGGTCTTTGGCGGCGCGTCGGCCCTATTCGGCTACCCGTACAACGCCAACACGCCGTCGAGCTACGCCTACGGCTACGGATATGGGGGCCCCGGCTACACTTATGCCCCGGGTTACGGCTACGGCGCGCCGTTCGCGGCGCCGTTCAATGCGGCCGGCGCAGTCGCCGCAGCACCATTCCGGTTGGTCAGCGGCGCTTTGGGAGGGACCCCGTCCGCCGGCGCCGGTTACTCAGCCGCTTCCGGCTATGCCTATGCGCCGGCAACGGGCGCACCCGCGTACACCTACTAGGGCGCTGTCCCGCCTCAGCTTGGATGGACAGTCACTGCGATCTCGTCGTCCGCAACCGCGTCTGCTTTCCCATGACGATGGTCACTTACGAACCGTCGCCAACCTCGAACGCCTCGACTATCGCGTCATCTTCGAACCCAACGCCCATGCCACGTGACGTCAGCGTCGTAGCAGCAGGCTTTCGAGCGCCGGCCCCAGCGTCTGTAGCACCGTCCGCAAAAGGGCCGGCGCCCCGCTTCACCGAAGCAGGCATCGAAAGGCGCCGGCGGAACATCGCGAAGAGCCGATTGCGATCATTCGAGGCAACCGGGGCTCGCGGACGCGCGAAAACGTCAGCCCGGCGTCGTCCGAGCGCAACAGCACGATCACATTACACCAGCACTGCCATATAGCTCGAAAAGCGGTAGCGACCGGGGTGGCGATGCGCCTGATACTCGTCATGGCACAAGGCGAAAATCGTTTGACCGCCGTCCGACCAGGTCGCAGCGATCCAGACGCGGCCGCCGTAGTCCTCCGGATTCGGCGACCTCTTGCCAGCGAACACGACCGCGCAGTCAAGGGTGCGGCTGTCATGCGCGATCACCTCCGCCGGGTGTGGCCGCTTGGATCGCGAGCATGACCCCGTGAAACCGGGCGCCGACAACGAAGTCGAAATTGCGCATCGATTCCATCCAGGAGTTCGCGTCAGGAAAGCAGGCCGCATAGCGCTTGCACCATGTGCGAAACTCTTCATCGGAGAGGCGCGGCCGGATGTACTCATGTAGCCGCCGGCCGCGGTTTTGGCCTCCATGCCGGACCATTCTCCGCGCGAAAAGCGGATCATGTGGATTTCGGACTGAGCGATATAAGTTCCAGATGTTTCTTCCACGAGCTCGGCAAGCGATTACTCAATCGCCTTGCGGTGAGGCCAGAAGTGCAGGCCAGCGGCACGGCAATCCGGTCCAGGCGAGAACCCCGGAAAGTTTTGATGGCGGCCGGCGGGCAATGCAAGCCAGCGAACAAAAAAAGAACTTGCGCTTGGAAACAAATCGTGGACAAATGCGCGCGGGATAGGCGCGGAGTTGCAGTTGCGGAGCGAGCCCCGCCCGTGAGAGAAGGACGCGAATCGATGAATCAGCCGGTTCTTCGGGTGGTGGAAGGCGCAAGCGTGGACAAGACCAAAGCCCTCGACGCGGCCCTGTCGCAGATCGAACGCGCCTTCGGCAAGGGCTCGATCATGCGACTCGGGAAGAACCAGCAGGCGGTCGAGATCGAGACGGTGTCGACCGGTTCACTCGGGCTCGACATCGCGCTCGGCGTCGGAGGCCTGCCGCGCGGTCGGGTGGTTGAAATCTACGGGCCGGAATCGTCCGGCAAAACGACGCTGACCCTGCACGTGATCGCGGAAGCGCAGAAGAAGGGCGGGGTTTGCGCCTTCGTCGACGCCGAGCACGCGCTCGACCCCGTCTATGCCAAAAAGCTCGGCGTGAACCTCAACGACCTCCTGATTTCCCAGCCCGACACGGGCGAGCAGGCGCTCGAAATCACCGACACCCTCGTCCGCTCGGGCGCGGTCGACGTCCTCGTCATCGACTCGGTCGCGGCGCTGACGCCGAAGGCCGAGATCGAAGGCGAGATGGGCGAGTCCCAGCCGGGACTGCAGGCGCGGCTGATGAGCCAGGCCCTGCGCAAGCTCACCTCCTCCATTTCACGCTCCAACACCATGGTGATCTTCATCAACCAGATCCGCATGAAGATCGGCGTCATGTACGGCTCGCCCGAAACCACGTCGGGCGGCAACGCGCTCAAGTTCTATGCTTCCGTCCGCCTCGACATCCGCCGCATCGGCTCGATCAAGGATCGCGACCAGATCGTCGGCAACCAGACCCGCGTCAAGGTGGTGAAAAACAAGGTTGCCCCACCGTTCAAGCAGGTTGAATTCGACATCATGTACGGCGAGGGCATCTCCAAGACCGGCGAACTCGTCGATCTCGGCGTCAAGGCGGGCATCGTGGAGAAATCGGGCGCCTGGTTCTCCTTCGACAGCGTCCGTCTCGGCCAGGGCCGGGAGAACGCTAAGGCCTTTCTCAAGGCCAACCCCGAGATGACCGACCGGATCGAACGCGCAATTCGCGAGAACGCCGGCCTCATCGCCGATCGAATCCTCGAGAACGCCGGTCCTTCGGAAGAGGACGACGCCGAGGGCTAGCAGCTGAAATTCCGCGGCGCCCGGAACTCATCGCCAAAATCCCCTCCACCGCGCGTCCCCCGTTCTCATGTTGCTCTGACAATCGCTGCTCTCGTCTTGCTCTGCCGAGATCGCCCGCATAGTCTCCGGGTGTTCGTTGGCAAGCGGTCGAACCCGGGGCCTGCGGCGTTGACAGAGCCGGCGCGATGAGACTTATCTTGACCAAACGGTCAGTTTCTTCAAGCATCAGGCGCGCGCCGGACTTCGGCTCTCGCCCATTCGGGAGGTCAGGAATGTTCGGTCGCAAATTCAGTCTTATGTCGACGGCGTTGTTCGCCGGCGCGCTCTTCGCCTCGAGCGCCGCCTTCGCGGCCGACGTCAAGCCCGCCGTGGTCTATGACCTCGGCGGCAAATTCGACAAATCCTTCAACGAAGGCGTGTTCAACGGCGCGACCAAATTCAAGAAGGACACCGGCATCGATTTCCGCGATCTCGAGATCCAGAACGACGCCCAGCGAGAGCAGGTCCTGCGCAAGTTCGCCAAGGACGGCTTTTCCCCGATCATGACGGTGGGCTTCGCCTGGGCGACGGCGCTCGGCAAGATCGCCAATGAGTTCCCGAACACCAAGTTCGGCATCATCGACATGGTCGTCGACAAGCCCAACGTGCAGTCGATCGTTTTTAAGGAGCATGAGGGCTCGTTCGTCGTCGGCGTGATCGCCGCCGACACGTCCAAGACGGGCAAGCTCGGCTTCGTCGGCGGCATGGACATCCCGCTGATTTCCAAGTTCCAGTGCGGCTACCAGCAGGGCGTCAAAGATGCCTCCGGCGGAAAGGACGAGGGGTTCGCCAAGAAGACTGGAACGACGCCGGC
>CAWGKV010000002.1:0-247034 GCA_963823165.1 uncultured Alphaproteobacteria bacterium
TGCGCGCCCTCGATATCCTGCGGCGCGAGCTCGATATCACGATGGCGCTGTGCGGCGAGCGCGACGTCAAGAAGCTTGGTTTGCACAACATTTATAGCAACGGCCTGGTCTCTTGCGCAAAAAACTGCCGTTGACGGAAAACTTCCTTGCTGCGAAGTTCAGTATCGACAGCGCTAAGAGCGCTTGCGCCGCAATCTTCAAAAAGCATGGAGGAAGCTCATGGAACGTCGCACGGCATTGAAACTCATGGGGGCGACGGCGGCGATGGCCGGCGCTGGACTCATGACGGGTCGGGCGAGCGCAGCCGGCAAGCCAACGATCGCGCTTATCCCGGGCCTGACCGCGGACGGCTTCTACATCACCATGCACAAGGGCGCCGAAGCGGCGGCGAAGGCGGTGGGGGCGGACCTCATCTACCAGGGCGCGGCGGAATGGAACGTTTCGCTCCAGGTCCCCGTGCTCGACGCGATCATCGCCAAGAAGCCCGGGGCGATCATGATCGCCCCAACGGACAAGGTCCAGCTTATCCGGCCGCTGCGCCGGGCGTTCGACGCCGGAATCACGATCGTCTGCGTCGATACGTTCATCGGCAACGGCAAGTTTCAGACCGGCTCGGGCGACGCGGACTTTCCCATCAGTTACGTGGCGTCTGACAACGTCCTTGGCGGCCGAATGGCGGCGCACGGGCTCGCCAAGGCGATCGGCGACAAAGGCAAGGTCTACGTTTCCAACGTCAAGCCTGGCGTATCGACCACCGATCAGCGCGAGGAGGGCTTCAAGCTCGAGATGAAGGACCATCCAAACATCGAGGTGCTCGAGACCCAGTTTAACGACGACGACGCCAACAAGGCGGCGGCGCAGGTGCAGGCGGTCTTGGGGCGCGTGCCGGACCTTGCCGGCGTGTTCGGGGCCAATCTGTTCTCGGCCACCGGAACGGCCAACGGCGTCAAGCAGGCGGGCAAGTCTGGCGTGGTCAAGATCGCCGGCTTCGACGCGCCGGAGTCGGTGGTCGGTCTCTTGAAGGACGGCACCTTCACGCTCACCATCGCCCAGCACCCGGCCGAGATCGGCTACTTCGGCTACATCGTGGCTTACGCCCATCTCACCGGCAATCCGGCTCCGACTGCGATCGGCACCGGCTTCACCGTCATGACCAAAGAGAACATCGACGACCCGAACGTCTCGCGGTTCCTATACAAGAGCTCTTGACGTCCGCGTATCAAAGCAAGCGACGCCGCCGGCCCTTCAAGGTCGGCGGTTTGCGCTTTTTCGGTCGTTGAGGACCCGCATGACGATAGCAGCGACTTCGGCTTCGCCGAGACTTGCCCATCCGCTTCTCATCTGGATCGCGCAGATGAGGGCTTGGGCGTTCCTGGTGGTGCTCCTCATCTTCTTCGAAGTCTGGGCGCGGGTCGCCGAGGGGACGACGTTCCTCTTCAATGGTTACAACGTCCAGTCGATCCTGGTGTTCGCCACTGCGCCCCTCCTGCTTGCGCTCGGCCAGACCTTCGTCATCATCTCGGCAGGCATCGATCTGTCGCTCGGGTTCGTGATGGGTCTGTCGTCCGTGATCGCGGCGCATGCGTCCAATGTTTTCACCACGGGGCTGGGCTTTCCGCCCTTCCTCGCGATGTTGGCGGCGATCCTTGCGGGAACTGCGATCGCGATCGTTCCCGGCCTCGTCAACGGCCTGCTTGTCTCTCGCCTGCAGATCCCGCCCTTCATCGGCACGCTCGGCATGTACGGGGTCGCGCGCGGCGCCGCCTATCTGTTCGCGGGCGGGATGACCGTGGCGATCGACAACGACTGGTATGGCGCCATCGGCAGCGGCCGGGTCTTTGGCGTTCCCACGCTCGTGATCATCACGGCGGTCGCCTGTCTTGTCCTGCACTACGTCCTGTCGCAGACGCGTTTCGGCCAGCACACCTACTCGCTTGGCGCGAGCAAGGCTGCGGCGAGCCGCGCCGGGATCGACATCAAGGCGCTGACCCTCGGGATCTACCTGCTCTCGGCAGTCATGGCGGGCGTCGCGGGCGCCATGTACACGGGCCGCTTCACGGCCGGCGCGCCCCAGGCCGGCGAGCCGCTGCTCTTGGACTCGATCGCTGCGGTGGTCATCGGCGGCGCGAGTTTGTTCGGCGGATCAGGCACGATCTGGGGCACCATCGCCGGCGCGCTCGTCATCGCGGTCATTCAGTACGGTCTCGTCTTCATCAACGTCGAGCCGTTCTGGCAGTTCATCGCCGTCGGCGTCGTCATCATCATCTCCGTGTTCGTCGATCAGAGTCAGCGCAGCCTCATGGGAGGTCGGCAGGTTGAGTGACGCCATGCCGATCCTCTCTGTGCGCAACGTCTCGAAGGCCTTCGGCGCCGTGCAGGCGCTGAACCGGGTGTCCTTCGACGTCCACCCTGGCCAGGTCGTCGCACTCGCCGGCGACAACGGCGCCGGCAAGTCGACAATCATCAAAGCGATTTCCGGGGTCTTCAGGCACGATTCCGGCGAGATCCTGCTAAGCGGCGAACCGATCAACTTCGAAACGCCGCAGGAAGCGCGCGCGAGCGGCATCGAGACGATCTACCAGGATCTCGCGCTCGCCGACAATTTGTCGATCGGCGAGAACATCTTCCTCGGCCGAGAGCCGAAGCGGCGCCTGTTCGGCGTCCTGCCGATCCTCGACCGCGCAAAGATGGCCGCGGCGGCCAAGGAGACGATGGCCAGCCTCGACTTCCACGTCACCCGGCTCGACGCGCCGGTCGCCGCCTTTTCGGGCGGTCAGCGGCAGGCGATCGCCATCGGGCGCGCCATCTTCTGGAACGCGCGCCTCGTCATCATGGACGAGCCGACCGCGGCGCTGGGCGTGCCCGAGCAGCGTCGGGTTCTGGCGCTGATCCAGTCGCTCAGGACGCAGGGCAAGGGGATCATCTTCATCTCGCACAACCTCCGCGACATTTTCGAGGTCGCAGACGAGATCGTCGTCTTCCGCCGCGGCGAGAACGCCGGCCAGCGCAAGCCGTCCGAGACGTCGCATGACGAGATCGTGAAGTTGATGGTCGGGAGCTGACGGCGACGCTCAGCCCACTCAGAGCGGTTCTCGACGCGGAACGCTTCGGAGACTCGCCTTTGGCGCCGGATCTATAGCGGGCTCCGATCAGCTGGAATCGTCCCTCGCCATGATGCGGCTGGACGCCGACGACCCCCCATTTCATTCTTGGCTTCGACAGTCCAATGCAGACCAACCCTGCCGTTTCGAGGCGTTCCGGTAAAATTGTTCTTTTTTTGTTCACGACATTTCAGGAACTCCGTGTCAAGCTTGGTTTGTCGTTGCGCCTTGGCGGCCCATGGCAGGCGAGGCCGGGATAGGATGCGGATCTAGACATGATGCATTGTGGCCTTAGGCTTCGCGGAGACCTTGTTCGGTTAAACAGAAGAAATCGCGTTCGTCCAGGCGGCAAAAATTATTTCCGCTCGTCGCCGCTCGCAACCCTTTGAAAAGCCCGGAATCGGACGAAAAATCCAAGGAAATCCAAAGAAATCCAAAGCGATCCAAGCCGCTTTCCTTGGTTCTATTGCTGTTTGGCTGGGAAAAATTTGGTTTGGCTTGGGAAAAGTTTGGTCGTGTAGCGCGTCATCCTTCGGAAAATAGGAACATTTTGACCTAGCCGCATGCGGCGGACGCGCGGTAATCGTCTGGGCGATGACACAGGCGTCCATTGGCGCGGTCGCAGCGTTGCGAGAATGTTCTGTCGTGTTCGCCGCTGTTATCGGCGTCGCATATCTCGGCGAACCCTTCCGCGGCGCGCGCGCCGGCGCGGCGTTGCTGATTGTCGGCGGCGTGATCGCGTTGCGCCTCGCTTGAGACGAATAGAACGCCGGCCCGGAGGGACGGGAACCGCGGAGGATTTGGCACGTCGCTCCTGGCGCGATCGCCTTCAAGGTCCGCAACCGTAAAATTCAAATTGAGACACTACGTCGTTGCTGGGCCGGCGGCTGCACCGGATCATCGGCCGCCCGCCCTTGAACGGCCGCCGTCGGCGCCTCAACATGGCGGCTGCGTATCAAATGCAGCGAGCGACGAACGTGCAACGCGACAAGGCTGTCCTCAACGTTCGCCACGTGACGACCTACCGCTACGCGCGCCCGGTCGAGTTCGGCGAGCACCGCATGATGATGCGGCCGCGGGACGGGCACGACCAGCGACTCATCGCGTCGGAGCTGGTGATCGAGCCGCAGCCGAAGCGCCTGCGTTGGCTTTACGACGCTTTCGACAATTGCGTGGCGCTCGCCTCCTTTTCGGCCGCCTCGACCACGCTCACGGTCGAGAGCCGCTTCACGGTCGAACGAACGGCGGACGAATCGCCCGGCGGCGAGATCGATCCGCGGGCGCGGCTCTATCCGTTCGCCTATCTGCCCGAAGAGCTGCCTGACATTTCGCACTCGATCGAGCGCCTGTACGACGATCCGGAAGGCGACCTCGACCGCTGGGCGCATCAGTTTGCGATAGCCGGCGGAACGACGCAGACAAGCCATCTCCTGATGACGCTGACCTATGCGATCAAGGAAGGCTTTTCTTACGAGCGTCGCGAGGAATCCGGAGTTCAGCCGCCGCGCCTGACGCTCGACCGCCGCCGCGGCAGCTGCCGGGACTTCGCCGTCTTGATGATGGAGGCCGTGCGCGCGCTCGGCATCGCCGCCCGGTTCGTCTCCGGCTACATTTACGTGCCGCGCGGCGAGAACGAGCCGGCGCGGCTCGGGGGCGGCGCGACGCACGCCTGGTGCCAGGTGTATCTGCCCGGGGCGGGATGGATCGAATTCGACCCGACCAACGGCCTGATCGGCGGCAGGGACCTCATCCGCGTCGCGGTCGCCCGCAATCCCGCCCATGCCGCGCCGCTGACCGGGACGTACTTCGGCAGCCGAAAAGATGAACGGGGCATGGAGGTTTCGGTCGAAGTCACCCAACTATGAGCCGCCTAGGCCGGCCGCAGACCGGGACGTACTTCGGCGGTCTGGATGAACGGAATGGGCAGGACGGTGTTTGTTCAGGTGACGCAACCAAAATGAGCTCGCGCGCGTTCCGGTCAACAATGGTTTGCTCACGCCGGGGACGCTCCGCATGATCATCCGAGCGGGATACAGAATATCCTTCCAGTGCCCGGCGCCGGCGCCGACGCCTATGCTTTTGCAGCTCAACGTTCATCCGTCGAGGGAAGCCGATCTTTTGTCGCGGGACGAGGTGCGGGCGACGCCCAGCATTAGGATGGAATCCTATCTCGACCTGTTCGGCAACCGAGTCACGCGGCTCGAAGCGCCCCCGGGCCTGATGACTTTCAGCAACGACTTCACGATCCGCGACAGCGGGCTCCCGGATGAGACGCCGAAGGACGCCCCGCTGACGCCGATCAACGCGCTGCCGAGCGAGGTTCTCGTCTTTCTGCTCGCCAGCCGCTACTGCGACAGCGACAGTCTCGGAGACTTCGCCTGGTCGCAATTCCATGGGATCGGCGGCGGCGCCCGGCTCGTGCAGGCGATCTGCGATTTCGTCCACGATCGGATTCGCTTCGACTATTCTCTGGCAAATCCGAAACGCATGGCGTCCGACGGGTTGCGCGAGGGGGTCGGCGTCTGTCGCGATTTCACCCATCTCGCGGTTGCGCTCTGCCGGGCCATGAACGTGCCCGCCCGCTACTGCACCGGCTATCTCGGCGACATCGGCGTTCCGCCTGATCCAGCGCCGATGGACTTTTCCGCCTGGTTCGAGGTTTTCCTCAACGGACGCTGGTTTACGTTCGACGCCCGGCACAACACGCCCAGGATCGGCCGCGTCGTCATGGGCAGAGGCCGCGACGCCGCGGACGTCGCGCTTTCCACCGCTTTTGGACAAGCGCCCTTGCAGCATTTCGAGGTGACGACCTACGAGGAGACGGTCGCGGCGTGACGGTTGAACCCGTCGGTCAAAAACCCGATCGGCGCTCTGCGCGGCGAAAACAAAGCCTCCACCTTCATGTGCCGCTCGCTAGTCTAAGGTCCGTCCTCGATCGCCGTGGCGACTTATCCACCAGGGGCTCTCAGACCCCGAGCTATCGCCCCTTCACCACCAGCAGGATCTGAACGATCGCGGCGACGAGCTCGAGCACGATCAGAAGGACGATTGCAAACTCGAGCCGCGTCGCCCGGTCGGCGTCGATGATGTCGGTCAGGGCGTGCGCGGTCTCGACGATGACGTCGAGCTTGCGCTTGAGGACGCCCGCGCGCTCCTTGAGCTCGTACTCGTCTTCGAGACGGGCGTAGAGGCGCTCGAGGTCGGGCCGATCCCATAAGACGTCCGGCTTCTCCTCGACGGCGACCCGCCCCGACACCCGGTGCTGGACAAGCAGCGCTTGGCCGATCAGCCTCAGCATCGCGCTCCGCCGGAACGGCGTCTTGCCGCTGGCCGCGAGCTGCGCGGCGAAGGGCTCGATCACGTCGAACACCTTGTTGACCTCGCGCTCGTCACGGGCGAGCGCCACCGTCTTGGCGAGCGCGTCGGCGACCACGAGAAAGCGCTGCGGCGAAAGGTTCTTGATCTGGATCGGGCCGCCGGACGATTTCTGCTCGTCGCTTTCCGGCGAGATTTCGAGCACGGCGTATTCGTCGTCGCCCTTCGCACGCTCGCCGTAGACCCGGGACTTGAGCCTGGCGAGCGTGTCCTCCTCCTCCAGCGGCGAGAGGCCGACCATCACCGCGACGCCGAAGCGGAACAGCGCGACCATCCCGGTTTCCCCGACCCGAAAGGCGAGCGGCAGCAGCGAAATCATGTCCGGCCGTTCGAGCCCGGCCGTGTCGATGCGGTCGCCGACGATCAGCGCCCGCGCGGTCAGGCGCGTCGGCGTCGGCGTCGTGGTAAGGGCCGTGACGTCGGTCATGCCGGCAAATTACGCGCCCGCGGGCGCGAACGCCAGCGGCCCCGGGAGCGTCGAGCCGAGTCCAAGGCCGCCGGCGAAGGCTGTTCGCTGGACCGCTCTCAGGCTAGGATAGCCTCGAGCCGGCACGCTCGCGCGCTTGTTTGGGAGAGCGACGATGCAAGATGCGACCCGAGACCGATGGCGCCTTGACGGCGTTCGGGTGGTTCATGCCGATGAACTCGACATCAACACATCGCAGACCCCCGGCATGAACCGCGCCGCAGCGATCACCTACGCCCGCACCGGCGCAGAGAAATTGTGGGCCGGAGCCGTCGTGATCCACCCCATGGCGAAGACAGGTGCGCACCATCACGGGCCAGTGGAAAGCGTCATTTATGTCGTGAGCGGACGCGCTCGAATGAGGTGGGGCGAACGGCTCGAATTCGTGGCGGAGGCGGGCCCCGGCGATTTCATCTTCGTGCCGCCGTATGTGCCGCACCAGGAAATCAATGCGAGCGACGACTTGCCGCTGTCGTGCGTCCTGGTGCGCAGCGGCCAGGAGCCGGTGGTCGTCAATCTCGATCTCCCGAACGTCGAACAGAACCCGGAGCCGGTGCAGTGGGTGGACGACCTTCATCCGCCCCGGAAAACATGATCCAGCCGAATTGGGGGCCCGGAGCGGTTCGAACGATCCCACCGAATCCCCTCTTCTCTGCGCTTTGCGGCGCCGGCGGGTCCGAACTTCACCGCCTGATGACGGGATGGATCGTGCGGGCCTGCCAGCCGGCGCGCTCGAGCTCCGGCGTGACGTGCTCCTCGAGCGGCCATCCGACACAGAGATAGCCGACGAACGACCAATCAGCCGGAAGCTCGAGCGCCTCGGCGAGCCGGGTCGGATCGAGGATCGACACCCAGCCGACGCCGAGGCCGTAGGCCCGTGCGGCGAGCCAGAAGGTGTGCAGCGCGCAGACTGCCGAGTAGCGCCGCGTCTCCGGCATGGTGCGCGCGCCGAGGCCGTGCCCCTGCTCGGTCGCCTCGTCGCAGAACACCGCGAGTTGCACCGGCGCCTCGCGCAGGCCCGCCAGTTTGAGTGTCGCGTAAAGCTTCGCCCGCTCGCCGCAATAGGCAGCGAGCGCCTGGCGGTTGGCGGCCTCGAAATTGGCGCGGACCGCCTCGCGCCGCGCCTCTTCGTCGACGCGGACGAAGCGCGCCGGCTGGCAATTGCCGACCGAAGGGGCGAAGGCGGTCAGGCCGAAAAGGTGGTCGAGCGTCGCCTCAGGCACCGCGCCGGGCCGGAAACGGCGCACGTCGCGCCGCCAGGCGAGCAGTTCGGCGAACTCGCCCTGGAAGGCTTCGTCGAACCGGCGCTCCGTCACGGCTTCCGCAGCCCGGTCTACCATCCGATCCTCCGGCCAGATTTCGCGTTCCTCCCCCGCATAACGCGCCGGCAGCGTTGTCCGCAAAGAAAATTCTCCGCGGCGCCGCCGTCCTCGGTCGCCGACGTTGCGCCTAAACGTCCAACAAAGACTTCCTCCGCTTCGGAAGGCCGTAAGCGGCGTGATGCGGGTCACAGCGGGAGCGGCCGATTTCGGGTAATTGTCGCGGCATAGGCGTTCGGTATTTCATTCAACCGTTGGGCGCCGCAATGATCGAGCACCTGTCTAAGTCTACGCGAGCGGATCCGCAGGATCGAAGTCCCGGGAATTCGTTCTCTCCGGCCGCAAGGCCGAAGCGATCCTTCGCAGTTCGTTCGCTCGATGCGACGCTGAGCGAGGTTTCGCTGAATCCCGCTCGTTCTCTGAGGCTTCAAATCGTTCTCGGCGCAGTCGCGGTGGCCTGGGTCGTGTTCGTAGCATCGCTGCTCCTGCGTCCGTCCGCCCCGTCCCCCGAAGCCGTCGCCGCCCTGCCCCCGCTAGGGACGGCGCTTCCCCCTTTGGCCGAGGTCGAATTTAGTACGGCCGGCATCCCGCCGATAACGATCGGCGTGCCGCACGAACGCGAGCCGGTCGCCGTCAATCCGGACGTTTCGCACGAGGCGGCCATCGAACCCGCTCCTCCCTCGACAGGGTCCCGGCAGCGCGACAAGGCGCCGCTGCCGCCGCTCCGCAACGCCTCCCCAGTCGACAACGCGCCTTTGCCGCCCATCCGCCCGGCCGGCCGGGCACCGATCGCAAGGCCGCCGGCGAGCTACGATGGATTGACCGCCGTCTACGATATCTCGGCGCACAGCGTGTATCTGCCGGATGGAACGGCGCTGGAAGCCCATTCGGGCCTCGGCGACAGATTGGACAATCCTCGCTTCGTGAGCGAACGCGATCGGGGGTCCACCCCGCCTGGCGTGTACGAACTGACGCTGAGAGAGTCGCTTTTTCACGGCGTGCAGGCGCTGCGCTTGACGCCCCTCGGCGACGGCGACGTCTTCGGCCGATCGGGACTGCTGGCGCATCCGTACATGCTCGGGCCGAACGGCAACTCCAACGGGTGCGTGTCGTTCAAGAACTATGACGCCTTCCTGCGCGCTTTTCAGACCGGGCAGGTGAGGCGGCTCGCTGTCGTCGCCGAGTGGACTGAGGCCGCCCTGCGGCCGCGACGCGGTCTCGGCGATTGACCTGTTCGCAACCCGGCTCGCCCCCGCCGGAAGCCATCAAAAGCCTCTCGGCCCATTGTTCGATGCCGGGCGCAAATCACTCGATCGGCGCGACCCCGTCGCGGCCGACGCCGGCGAGCACGCCAGTGTGGATGTCGAACAGATAGCCCTGCAAGACGAGCCGCCCGGCCGCGGCCGCCTCGGCGATCCAGGGAAAAGTTTCGAGGTTCTTCAGCGACAGCCGCACCACCTCCGCCTCGATCCGGCCGAGCCGTCCCTCCTCCGCCTCGCCAGCTCCCGCCAGCGCCGGCTTGCCGATCTCGACCCAGGAGGCGATGAAGTCGCGCGCCTGCGGCGGCGGGCCGTAGGCCATCGCGCGCACACCGCCGCACTGGCCGTGGCCAAGCACGACGAGCCGGGCGACTTTCAAAACCTTCACCCCGAACTCGAGCGCCGCGCTCGTCCCGTGATAGCGGGCGTCGGGCTCGTAGGGCGGCACGAGGGCCGCGACGTTGCGCACGACGAAGAGCTCGCCCGGGACGGCGCCGAATACCGTTTGCGGGTCGACGCGCGAATCCGAGCAGGCGATCACCATCGTCTCCGGGCTCTGCCCCCAGTGCGCCAGCGCCTCGTAGCGCGCCCGCTCGGCCGGCCATGTCTCGGCGCGGAATTTCCTGTAGCCTTCGATGAGCGGGTCCATGGGTCTCAGCCTCGCGCGCTCTGCACGTGTCTTGCCGCGCTGCAGCTACCCCTGCCATTCCGCCGACGCAAGCCGGCCTTCGGTTTTGACGACGCTGCGTCGGTCGGCCGCGAGGGGCGGCCGTGATACCTAGAGACTCAGTGGCCTGACCGGTCAATTCGCACGTCTCGACGCGGGTGGCTCCGCCGGCGCGTCATGGGAAGGCCTCGCTGCTCCCCCTCGTCGAATCCGCTGTTCCGCCTGCAGCAACGTTTTTCGTCAAGGCCTTGAACATAGGGCATTGTTCGCGGGAGAAGCTGCGGCCGCCGCGCGCCGCTCGGCCCCTAGCTCGTTTTCAGCAGGTTCGACAGCGCCGCCGCAAGTTCCGCCTGCAGGAAAGGCTTGGCAAGAACAGGATAGGCAGCGAAGTTCGAATCGACGCCCTTGGCGCCGTAACCGGTAACGAACAGGAACGGAATCCCGCGCCTCGCCAGCTCCTCGGCGATCGGGAAGCTCGGGCGGCCGTCTAGGTTCACGTCGAGAACGGCGAAGTCGAACCTTTCCGTTTCCGCCTTCCGTAATCCCTCCGCAAGGCGCGCGGCCAAGGCGGCGACCTCGTAGCCGAGATCGGCCAGCATATCCTCCAGCAACATTGCAACCGCCCCCTCGTCCTCGACGATGAGAACCCGCCGCTTCTGCTCCGCCGGCGCGCTATCCACGGACGGCGTCGAGGCGTCGGGGAACATGATCATTCCAGCGGCGCCTCGATATCACAAACCACACCGCGCGAAAGAAATTGGAGCTGCACCTGCGCCCTCAGTTCATGCGAGACGCCCCGCTCGAGGAGTTGCGTTCCGAAGCCCCGCCGCGACGGGGTCTCGACCGCGGGCCCGCCCATCTCCTCCCAGCGAATGCGAAGCCAATTCTCTCCCCGCCGGTCACAGACGCTCCAGCCGAGATCGACGCGGCCCTGCCCGTGGCCCAGCGTCCCATGCTTCACCGCGTTGGTGCAGAGCTCGTGGAACGCCATGGAGAGCGAGAGGGCCACTTTCGGCCTTAGCCAGAGCCTGGGGCCGTGGATAACGACGCGGTTCTCGTGTTCGATGCAGAGGCGCGCGATCACCTCGCTTGCCAGCTCCCGCAGATCTGCGCCCTCCCAGCTCTCGCGGGTCAGGATGTCATGGGCGCGCGACAGGGCGACGAGCCTCTCCTCGAACTCCTTCCCTCGATATCCGCCTTCGCCGCGGAAGGTCTGCGCCGCGATCGACTGCACGGACGCGAGCGTGTTCTTCACCCGGTGGTTGAGCTCGTTGAGCAACAGCTTTCGCCGCTTTTCGTCGCGCTTGCGGTCGCTTATGTCGCGCGCGATCTTGGAGGCGCCGATAATTTTCCCGTCCGCGTTCTTGAGCGGAGACACCGTCAGCGAGATGTCGACCAGGCTGCCGTCCTTGCGCCTGCGCACCGTCTCGTAATGCTCGATCCGTTCGCCGCGCCGGATGCGTTCGAGGATGCCGGGCTCCTCGTCATGGCGCTCCGGAGGGATGAGCATGTAGATCGGCTTTCCGATTGCCTCGTCGGCCGTGTAGCCAAAGAGTCGCTGCGCCCCGGTGTTCCAGCTGTTGATGAACCCGTTGAGGTCCTTGCTGACGATTGCGTCGTCCGAAAATTCGACGATGCTTGCCAGCCGATTGGCGTATTCTCCGGCCCGCTTTCGGTCGCTGACGTCGACGAGCATGTTGATGGCGCCCGTCAACTCGCCATCCTCGTCGAACAGCGGCGTCGGATACGGGATGAAGGGGACGCGCGTTCCGTCCGGCCGCTCGGCAATCGCCTCGGCGCCCCGGACCGGCCGCTTCTCCTTCAGCGCAACCGCCATCGGGCACTGATCATGCGGCATCGGCGCGCCGTCCGGATGGTAAAGCCGCCAGCTGACGCACCAACGGTCTGTGCCGAGTTCGGGCGTTCTTCCCGACAGGCCTACCGCAGCCTTATTGTAAAAAGTGACCCGGCCCTCCGCATCGGTCGTATAAATGGCCGACGGTAGCAGTTCGAGCAACTCCCGGTAACTCCGCTCGCTCGGCCCCCGCTGCCTAAGGCGCTCGGCCCTGGCGCAGGCGGTCACGTCTGTGAAACAGCCGATCGCCGCGGTCGCGACGCCGCCTTCGCCCATCATGAGATCAACATCGGCCAGGAGGCGGACGCGGCGGCTGGACGGTCGATCCAGAAAGAGCTCAACCGCGTGCTGCGGCAAGCCGGTTCGAAAAACCTCGGCGATAATCCCGCCGGACTCGGCGATTAGCATTCCATCCGGCCGGAGAAGCCGGACCGCTTTGTCGAAGCATTCGCCAGGCTGGGCTTCCCCACCGAAAAGCTCTTGGGCCTTGCGGTTGCATCGCAGGATCGCGCCGTCCGCGCCGCAGGCGACGACCGCGACCGGCAAATCCTCCAGCACCAAGCTGCCCCAGTCGCAGCTCGACGTGGCCTCAAGCCGGCAACTCATGAATTTGGCGTCGACCGCCACTGCACCCTCCGCTGGGTCTTATCTGTTCTCTTGCTGGTCCCGTCTTGGCGCGGCGCGCGAGCGTCCGGCTTCGAAACTCAGTCGATCAGCCGTTCGAGTCACACGCCCATAACCAACGGTGGCGCTTTTTACCCGGTTCCGCGACCCCGAGGCAAACGCGGCGATGGGTTTCCGGTTCCTTAAGGCGCCGGCCCGGTCGGCGATTGACGCACCGGGTCCTCGCAGCTAATCCCGGGCGTCGCCTCACTCGCGCGAGATCAATGAAAAGTGGCCGTCTACACGGAAGTCTCGGACGAGGCCTTGAAGGACTTCCTCGGGCTCTACGACATCGGCGACGTCATCTCGTTCAAGGGAATCGCCGAGGGGGTCGAAAATTCCAATTTCCTGCTGCGCACTACGGCGAGCCAGTTCATCCTGACCCTCTACGAAAAGAGGGTCCGCTCGTCCGATCTGCCATTCTTCATAGGGCTGATGGAGCATCTGGCCAAGCGGGGCGTCACATGCCCGCAGCCGGTCCGCAATCGAGTCGGCGAAGCGCTCGGTGAACTCGCCGGCCGCCCGGCGGCGATCGTCACCTTCCTCGACGGACTATGGGTTCGCCGGCCGACCGTCCGTCATTGCGGCGAAGTCGGTCAGGCGCTCGCGCGAATGCATCTGGCCGGCGCAAACTTCGGACTGAGGCGGGCCAACGCGCTGTCGCTCGACGGCTGGGCGCCGCTTCTCCACTCCGCCGAAGCGCGGGCGAACGAAGTCGCGCCGCGCCTGCGCGAAGAAAGCGCGACCGAGCTCGCCTTCCTGCAAGCGCACTGGCCGACAGGCCTGCCGGGCGGAGTCATCCACGCCGACCTCTTCAACGACAACGTCTTTTTCATGGGCGAGAAGCTGTCTGGCCTGATCGACTTCTATTTCGCCTGCAACGACGCGCTGGCCTACGATTTGGCCATCTGTCTCAGCGCCTGGTGCTTCGAGCCGGAAAATGAGTTCAACGTCTCCAAAGGGCAGGCCCTGATTTCGGCCTACGAACGCGTGCGATGTTTGAACGAATCCGAGGTCGCGGCGCTGCCGATCCTGGCGCGCGGCGCGGCGCTGCGTTTCATGCTGACGCGGCTCGTCGATTGGCTCAACGTGCCGCCGGGAGCAAAGGTGGCGCCGAAGAATCCGCTCGAGTATCGCGACAAGCTGCGCTTTCACCAGCGCGTCAAGACGGCCGCCGACTACGGGCTCGTGCAGTGAGCGGGCGAGTTACGATCTGGACCGACGGCGCCTGCTCCGGCAACCCGGGGCCCGGCGGCTGGGGCGCCGTGCTTCGCTACGGCGCGCACGAGAAGGAGCTGAAGGGCGGCGAGCCCCTCACCACCAACAATCGCATGGAGCTCACCGCGGCGATCGAGGCGCTCGAGTCGCTGAAGCGCCCCTGCCCGGTTAGCCTGCATACCAACTCGCAATATTTGCGCCTCGGCATAACGGGATGGCTCGACGCCTGGAAGCGCAACGGATGGCGAACCGGCGACAAGAAGGCGGTCAAAAACGAGGATCTCTGGCGCCGGCTCGACGCGGCTGCCAGCCGGCACGATGTAAAATGGCTCTGGGTCAGGGGCCATGCCGGAGAAGAACTGAACGAACGCGCTGACAGGCTCGCCCGCGAGGGGATGAGGCCCTTTTTGAGACATGGACGGAGCGCGGCCGGCTGATCCGTTCAAGGGGTTCCTGGTCAAGCACTGAAGCACAACCTAACGTATTGTTGCGCAAGCTCCTCTGGAACGGCCGCCGTAACAATGACACAACTACAACCTACGACCATTGAATGTCCTGCTCCACGCGACTTAGATCGGAACGTCAAGGAAGCGGTCGTAAGACTGCTGTCGCCGTTCATCGGCAGCGGTAATGTCGTTAACGGAACGATGAGGAAGTAGACGCTACGTGATCGGCAAAGGACGCAGCGGAAACTGCCGTGATGTGCAAATTGACGGTTCCCCAATGAACAACGTCCTTATAGCGCTTCTCTCTGCGGCGGAATTCGAGATCGCCCGCCACCTGATTTCGGGCTTGTCGGCTTGTGCGAGCTACGACGAATGGCTCGACCGCCGCTATGGGACGTTTATGGGACGGTCGCTCGGCGGCGCGGATACCGGTTTCAGGACGGTCGGCCTCGAGCCGTTCCTGGAATGGTGCGCGTGCCACGGCGTCCGCCCCAGCGAGCTGGCGCTCGATGCTTTCGCCGTATATTCCGCGCAGCGCGGAACGCTTTCGTTTCAGGCGCAGGCAGACAATTCTGGGCGCGCCACAAGCTCGTCATCGCAGGCGTCAAGCGCATTTGTGAAGTCGAAAGGCGCAACCTCGCGCCGCCCAAAAAGCGCCTCGCGTTCAGCGGGCGTCGACTTATAGAATGGATAACGTGCTTCGATGCCGCTCCGCCCCGCTCGGAAGTTGGAGCCCATGCATGCGGCTTTGGCGGTAAATCCAGGATAAACGCGCGGCTGGCACCACATCGTTGCGCCGAACGTACGCCGGTAGAACGGGATATGCTCGGGACGCGGCGATGCGACGGCGAAGTCGGCGTCGAAATGCTCGGCGGCCATGTATGCAGGACGCATGATCACATAGGCCAGCTGCGGATAGACGCTCGAGATCGAAAGTTTGGCGGCCAAACGGGTGAATTCGGCGATCACTTGCCGTGCGCGCAGGATGGGGACGAGGACGTCGGCGTAAAGCTTCAAGCCGGGAAGAACGGCGTGCTCGTCGAAGCCGACATTGACCCTGACCGTGCCGGCGAGCTCGCCGTCGACGAACGTCATGGTCGTAAAGCCATTCGGATCGTCGTCGAAAAGCGGATCGTACAGTAGGTCCAGGACGTTGGATTTCTGGAATCCGATCTCTTGTCCGATCCTCTCATAGGCCTCGAAGCGAAGCCGGAAAGCCGCTTCCCGGTCCGACGGAGTGGTCGCCACCCTATGCTCGACCCGCTCCAGAAAGCGCAAGACCTCCCCTGAAAAACTTCGGACTTCAGCACGCGCCTCATCCATCGGATTGCTCCCCGAGCTGAAAGTTTACGCCTTTAACCAACTGATAACCGTTCTAACTGATAGTGGTCAAGCCCAAACCTTGCAGCAGGCTGAACAATGGTAAACAGAGCCGCCGGGAGTCGGGTGCCGCTAGGCTTTGATAGTTTTTGGCTTCAAACTATTCTGCCGTAATTGCGGTCCGAGCGCTGAGCGACGAACTCTCAAAGGCCATGAGCGTCTATCCGTTTAAGGGACTTTTTAGTCCTTGAGCGAGATATTGGGGATTGTGCGTCGAAGACTTTGGCCAAAATTCATCGCGGGCGCGGGGCGGAGCGAGGATCGTGCGCCGGCGGCAGATCTGCCGGACGAGATCTATATCGCCTTTGTCGATGGTCTTGTCTTTGGCTTCGTCCCGATGCTCATGACGGCTAGCGCGGTGACGGCCGGCGAAATTGCCGCCGCCGTCGCCGCCGGACAACCCATCTTAATGTGGGCGGCTGCGTCTCAACTCGTGATCGCGGCCGCCCGAGTTTATTTCTCCCAACGCCACGCAAGAATTCTGCCCAGCCCAACGGTCGAAATCGCACGCAGGCAGGAACGCAATTACTCTCGCGGGGCGCTCGCCAGTCTCTCCGCTCTTTCGCTCTGGACCCTGCTTGCGTTCTGCGTGACGGAAAACAGCTTCGCCCAATTCATCGGCGTGACGATGACCATCGCCTACGCCTTCAACATGATGTCGCGCAGCTACGCGATTTACCGCGGCATCAACATGCAGCTGTTCGTGGCGTTCGTTCCGCTGGCCGTGGCGATGATCGTCGCCGGAGGTTGGTATCCCCTGGGGATATTGGTTGGAATCCTTCCTCTCGTTCTTTACATGAAGGGCTCGGCGAAGCGGCTCAGAGCAAACTTCACCGACGTGGTGGCAGCGCAGCAGCGCGCCGCCACGTTGGCCGCCCGCCTGGACACGGCGCTCAACAACATGTCGCATGGTCTGTGCATGGTCGATTCGCGCGGGCGGATCATCCTCGCCAACGACCAGGCGCTCAAGATTTTTGGCGTCCGCGCAGGGCGCGATCTCGTCGGCGCAGACGTCAACCCGATCCTCAGGAGCCTCGGCCAGAGCGGCGTCATTGCTCCTGCGCAACTCAGCCGCCTGGCGCAAGCCATGTTTCGCGACGACGAGGTCGGGACCGATTTCGTCGTTCCGCTCGAAACCAGAGACGGCCGGGCGTTCGAAGTCACCGTCCACCGCATGAAAAGCGACGGCTCCGTCGTCGTCATACAGGACGTCACCGAACGTCGCAACGCGCAGAACGAGATCAATCGAATGGCGCGGTTCGATGCGGTCACGGACCTTCCAAACCGCCGTTGCTTCGAGGAGGAGCTGGCCATCGCGCTTCGTTCGGACCGGCCCGCGTCCGAGCTCACCGTGATGTTTCTCGACCTCGACAACTTCAAGCAGGTCAACGACAGCCTCGGCCACGCCACCGGCGACAAGCTCCTGGCGGAGATCGCGCAGCGCCTCGGCCGCATCGTCGGCCCGCGCGACGTCGTCGCCCGCTGGGGCGGCGACGAGTTCGTCATCCTCCACCGCCATGGCGAGGGGCAGGCCAGGACTCCCGAGTTCGCCAGACGCATCATCGAAGAAATCGGTCGCCCGGTCGTCATCGACGGCAGCGAGGTGATCGTCGGCGCCAGCATCGGCACCGCATCGGCCCCGGACGATGGGACCACGCCGGACGTTCTTTTGTCCAATGCGGACATCGCCCTCTATGCGGCCAAGGCCGACGGGAGGCGCAGCTGGCGCGTTTTCGAACGGGAGATGGACACCAAGATCCAAGTCCGTCGGCTGGTCGAGCTCGAACTGCGCATCGCCGTCGCCAACGACGCGATCGACGTCCATTTCCAGCCGATCGTCGACGTCAGGTCGCGCAAGATCGTCTCGTTCGAGGCGCTTGCCCGGTGGCGGCATCCGGTGCGCGGCGCCGTCTCGCCCGGCGAATTCATCCCGATCGTCGAGGAAATCGGGCTCATGGAGGAGTTCGGCGCGTGCGTCCTGCGGCGCGCTTGCGAGGCCTGCGCCTCCTGGTCGGACAACGTCAGCGTCTCGGTCAACCTCTCCCCGTCGCAGTTTCGGCGCGGAAACATCGAGGCGGTCGTCGACGCCGCATTGAAGGCGACGGACCTGCGCCCCGATCGCCTCGACCTGGAGATCACCGAGTTGACGCTGCTCGACGACCGCGGCGACGCCCGCGGCATGCTCGAGGCGCTCCGCGCCCGCGGCTGCCGCATTTCGCTCGACGATTTCGGCACCGGCTATTCGAGTTTGAGTTATCTCCTGAGCTTTCCGCTCGACCGGGTGAAAATCGACCGTTCCTTCACCATGGGGCTGGGCATCCAGGAGCGCGCCTCGATTCTGGTCGAGAGCGTCGCCGCGATGAGCCGCAAACTTGGCATGACCGTGCTGATCGAAGGCGTCGAGACCGAACGGCAGATGCGGATCATCGAACAGCTCGGAACGATCGCCGAGGTGCAGGGATTCCTGTTCAGCCCGCCGGTCGCCCCAGCGGAAGCGCTTGCCCTGGCCGGGCGAAGCCGTCGCACCGACAGAGCGGCCGCTGCATGAGGCCGGCGCCGTCGCAGCTCAGCCACCCTTCAGCGCGCCGACGAGCGCCTCGGCGTCGGCCGAATCCCATCTGACGGCGCCGGCGGCTGCACCGATCTCGCAGCCATCCTTGTCGATCAGCATCGTCACCGGCAGGCCGAGCGCCTTGCCGCCCGTGCGCAGGGTTTCGAAAGCGTCGCCGCTCGGGTCGGCGTAGCGCGCGAGCGTCTTCACGCCGATTCCGTCGAGGAAGGCGCCCCGGCGCTCGAGACGGGCCGTATCGACGTTGACCGCCACGACCTCGAAGCCCGGCCCGCCCGCCTGGGCCTCGAGCCGGTCGAGCGCCGGCATCTCGGCGCGGCAGGGGACGCACCAGGTCGCCCACAGGTTCAGCAGTACCGCCCTGCCGCGAAAATCGGCGAGCGTCGCCTTGGAGCCGTCCGCGCGCTCGAACGTGAGCGGCAGCGCCTCACTCGGCTCGGACGCGATCGTGACCGCCGCGACCTCGCCCTTGGCGAGCGGCGCGAGCTTCGCCGCCAGCGCCCTCGAGGCGGCCGGACAGGCGCCTGCGGCCTTGCCGGCCGGCGCCAGCGTCCCGTATAGGACGGCGCCGACGGCCAGGACCGCAAGTACGCCGAGACCGGCCGGCAGGAGAAGCCCGCGCGGCGGATTTTCCTTTGTCGTCATTATCGCAACACCCGGGCCGAAAATCTCATGAGCAACGCGATGTGGGGCGGCCGGTTCGCCGCAGGCCCGGCCGAGATCATGGAGGAGATCAACGCCTCGATCGACTTCGACCGCAAGCTCGCCCTCCAGGACATCGCGGGATCCGAGGCCCATGTCGCGATGCTCGCCCGCCAGGGCGTCGTCGCGGCCGCCGACGCGCAGGCCATCGCCAAGGGTCTTGCGCAAGTCAAGGGCGAAATCGAGGCGGGGACCTTCGTCTTCTCGCGCGCCCTCGAGGACATCCACATGAACGTCGAGAGCCGGCTCGCCGAGATCGTTGGCCCCGCGGCCGGCCGGCTGCACACCGCCCGCTCGCGCAACGACCAGGTCGCGGTCGATTTCCGCCTGTGGGTGCGCGACACGGTCGATGCGCTGATCCGCGAGATCGAGGAGCTGCAGAAGGCCCTGGCGGCCCGCGCGCTCGACTCGGCCGGCATGGTGATGCCGGGATTCACCCATCTGCAGTCTGCCCAGCCTGTCACTTTCGGCCATCATCTGCTGGCCTATGTCGAGATGCTCTCCCGCGACGCCGGCCGCTTCCGCGACGCGCGCAAGCGCCTTAACGAATGCCCGCTCGGCGCCGCGGCGCTGGCCGGGACGTCGTTCCCGATCGACCGGGAGATGACGGCCAAGGCGCTCGGCTTCGACCGCCCGACCGCAAATTCGCTCGACAGCGTCGCCGACCGCGACTTCGCCCTCGAGGCGCTCGGCGTAGCGGCGATCTGCGCAATGCATCTTTCGCGCTTCGCCGAGGAGATCGTGTTGTGGACGACGCCGCAGTTCGGCTTCGTCAGACTGAGCGACGCCTTCTCGACCGGCTCCTCGATCATGCCGCAGAAGCGCAACCCGGATGCGGCGGAGCTCGTGCGCGGCAAGACGGGGCGCGTGGTCGGCGCGCTCGTCGGCCTCTTGAGCGTGATGAAGGGCCTGCCGCTCGCCTATTCGAAGGACATGCAGGAGGACAAGGAAGGCGTGTTCGACGCGCTCGAGACGCTGTCGCTCTGCCTCGCCGCGATGACCGGGATGGTCAAGGACATGACACCCGACGCGAAGCGGATGAAGGCGGCTGCTGGCGCAGGCTACGCGACCGCCACCGACCTCGCCGACTGGCTCGTCAGGGAGCTGAAAATGCCGTTCCGCGAGGCGCATCACGCGACCGGCCGGATCGTGGGGCTCGCCGCAGAACGGGGCGTTCCGCTGGAGAAGCTGTCGCTCGAGGACATGCGAAGCGTCGAGCCGCGCATCACCGAGGACGTCATGGACGTGCTCGGGGTCGTGCGCTCGGTGAACAGCCGCACGTCCTACGGCGGGACGGCGCCCGCCAACGTCAGGCGCCAGGCGAAGCTTTGGCTGAAGCGGCTCGGCGCCGGCTGAGGCGCGCCAGGGCCGGCGCTTGTCGTAGGCCCGTGCTGGGGTTGTCCGCGGGCGATCGGTTTCAAGGGCTTAAGTGTGAAAAACTGTCGCCTTTGTCGGGCGGGCGAAGTCGTTGCCGCGCTCGGGCCCAGGCCCGACGGCGACGGCGGGACAGTCGAAGCAGGCGGCGAAAAAGTCACCGCCGCCGTTCAACGAGTTTTCGCTCACGCGATCAAAGTAAAACATCCGGTCCCCCTGTTGGCAAGAAATTGTCGATCTATTCGAGCCGACGGTTAACGCGGCGTGACAGCGCGCGAACTCCAAGGTCTCCGTCCTTGCAGGCTGCTCCAGCGGGCTAGGCCGCGTGCGTTGTCCGGCGGGCGCTCATGCGCTCGATTGAGCGTTCGGACACGACCCTCCGATTCGTAGAAGCTGCGCAATTGGCGTCGGGCGGCAGGTCGAGGCGGGCGAGCACGCCCATGAGCGTGCGTCGAATTGACAATCCATTGTCTATCCATCCTCAGTCGATTCGACGGCGCCTCAATCCGAGTGCAGAGATCTCCTGACGAGAAGCAGAGAACACCTTTCCCGATGCCGTCCGCCCCTTTCCGCAAGCTGCTGATCGCCAATCGCGGCGAGATCGCCATTCGCATCGCTCGCGCGGCGGCCGACCTCGGAGCAGCCAGCGTCGCCGTCTATTCGGAGGAAGACGCGGCCTCGCTGCACCTGCGCAAGGCGGACGAGGCGCATGCTCTGGGCGGCGCGGGCGTCAAAGCCTATCTCGACGGGGCGCGCTTGATCGCGCTGGCGAGGGAGACGGGCTGCGACGCCGTTCACCCCGGCTATGGCTTTCTCGCCGAAAGGGCCGCCTTCGCCCGCGCCGTCGTCGCGGCCGGCATGACCTTCGTCGGACCGTCGCCGGAGGCGCTCGACCTCTTCGGCGACAAGGTTCTGGCCCGCGAGCTTGCGGCGCGGGCCGGCGCGCCGGTGATCGAAGGGGCGCGGGCCGATAGCCCGGAGGAGGCGCGGGCGTTCTTCGAAAAGATCGGCGCGCCCGTCATGCTGAAGGCGGTCGCCGGCGGGGGCGGCCGCGGCATGCGCTCCGTGCGGTGCGCAGAAGAAATCGCCGACGCCTTCGCCCGCTGCCAGTCGGAGGCGATGAACGCTTTCGGCGACGGGTCGCTCTACGCCGAGCGGCTGATCGACAGCGCCCGCCATATCGAGGTCCAGATCCTCGGCGACCGGCATGGCGGGCTCATGCATTTCGGCGAGCGGGAATGCACGATCCAGCGGCGCAACCAGAAGCTCGTCGAGATGGCGCCGAGCCCCTCGCTGTCGCCTGGGTTGCGCGAGCGCATCGTGGACACGGCCATGCAGATCGCCTCCGCCGCGCGCTACGACAGTCTCGGCACGTTCGAGTTTTTGCTCGACGCGTCGGACGACGGAGATGACGCCTTTTTCGCCTTTATCGAGATGAACCCGCGCCTGCAGGTCGAGCACCCGGTCACCGAGGAAGTTTTCGGCTTCGATCTCGTGCAGGCCCAGATCCGCGTCGCCGGCGGGCAGACCCTGGCGGAGATCGGCCTGGACGGCGCGCTCGCCCCACGGGGCTTTGCAATCGAGGCGCGGGTCAATCTCGAGGTTATGGCGCCTTCGGGCGAGGCCTCCCCGAGCGGCGGGCGCATCGCAGCCTTCGACACCCCCTCGGGCCCCGGCGTGCGCGTCGATGCGTTCGGCTACTCAGGCTACCGCACGGTCGCGGCCTTCGATTCCCTCATCGCCAAACTGATTGTCCATTCGCCTTCGCGAAATTTCGCCGCCGCCGCGGCGAAAGCCGCGCGCGCGCTCGCCGAGTTTCGCATCGAGGGGGTCGAAACGAACCTTTCCTTCCTGCAGGCCCTGCTGAGCCACCCCGATTTCGTCGCCGGCCGGATCGACACGCGCTTCGTCGAACGGCGCCTGCCGGAACTCCTGAAATCGGCGGCCGAGGGCCGCCGCCGTCTCTATTTCGAGGCGCCGGCCGAAGACGCGCCGGGCGACGGCGCGATCGCGCGCGAGGGACCGGAGGGCGCGGTCGCGATCTGCGCCCCGATTTCCGGGGCGCTGGTCTCCCTCGACGCGGCGGAAGGCGACGCCCTGCGGCCCGGGCAGCAGATCGCTGTGATCGAAGCGATGAAGATGGAGCATCTGGTGACGGCGCCCAGCGGCGGGATCGTGCGCGAAGTCCGCGGGCGCAAGGGAGATGCGCTCTACAAGGACGACCCGATCCTGTTCATGGAGCCGACCGAGGACGTATCCGCGCGCCGTAGCCCGTCTGAAGACGGCCGTCCTGCCGGACGCTCCATGGAGCGAGCCGGACGCGGTCAACGCCCGCGTCTACAATCAGGGGCCGGGACGCAGGCCGAGGCGGTCGACCTCGACGCCGTCCGCCAGGATCTCGCCGACATGCTGGCGCGGCAGGCTATCGGGCTCGACGAGAACCGGCCGGAAGCCGTGGCGAGACGCCGCAAGACAGGGCAGCGCACGGCGCGCGAGAACATCGCAGCGCTGGTCGATGCGGGCAGCTTCGTCGAATACGGCTCGCTCGCCGTCGCCGCGCAAGCGGCGCGCCGCACCAAGGACGACCTCATCCACAACACGCCGGCCGACGGCGTCGTGGCGGGCCTCGCCGCGGTGAACGGCGACCTGTTCGAGCCCGAGCGGGCGCGCTGCATGGTCGTCGCCTACGACTATACGGTGCTGGCGGGCACGCAAGGGCAGCGCAACCACAAGAAGCAGGACCGCCTCTTCGCCCTCGCCGAGAGACAGCGCCTTCCCGTCGTCCTGTTCGCCGAAGGCGGCGGCGGCCGTCCCGGCGACACGGAGGGGATCGGCGTCACCGGACTGGACGTGCCGACCTTCGCGCAATTCGCCAAGCTCAGCGCACTCGCGCCGCTGGTCGGAATCGTCTCCGGAAGATGCTTTGCCGGCAACGCCGCGCTCCTCGGATGCTGCGACGTCGTGATCGCGACGAAAGACGCGAGCGTCGGCATGGGCGGCCCGGCGATGATCGAGGGCGGCGGCCTCGGAAACTATCGTCCAGACGAGGTCGGCCCCGTGAGCGTGCAGGCGCCGAACGGAGTCATCGACGTTTTGGTCGAGGACGAACCGGCGGCCTGCGCGGCGGCGAAAAAGTACCTCGCCTATTTCCAGGGGCGCGTTCCGACGTGGAGCGCCGCGGACCAGCGGCTGCTGCGTCGCGCCGTCCCCGAGAACCGGCTGCGAGTCTACGAAATCCGCACCGTCGTCGAGACGCTGGCCGACGAGAACTCCGTGCTCGAACTGCGCGCCGCCTTCGGCCTCGGAATCGTCACGGCTTTCATCCGTATCGAGGGCCGCCCGTTCGGCGTCATCGCCAACAATCCGAAACACCTCGGCGGCGCGATCGATTCCGACGCGGCCGACAAGGCCGCGCGCTTCATGCAGCTCTGCGACGCCTTCGACATTCCGATCGTCTCGCTCTGCGACACGCCGGGCTTCATGGTCGGGCCGGAAGCGGAGAAGACCGCGCTCGTGCGCCATGTCTGCCGCATGTTCGTGACGACGGCGAACCTCGACATTCCCTATTTCACAATTGTGCTGCGCAAGGGCTACGGGCTCGGCGCGCAGGCGATGGCGGGCGGTGGTTTCCACGCCCAATGCCTCACGATTTCCTGGCCGACCGGCGAGTTCGGCGGCATGGGGCTGGAAGGCGCCGTTCGCCTTGGGTTTCGCCGGGAGCTCGCCGCGATCGAGGACCCGCTCGAGCGCGAAAAGCTGTTCCGGTCGATGGTGGCGAAATATTACGAGGTCGGCAAGGCGACCAACATCGCCTCGGTGCTCGAGATCGACCAGGTGATCGATCCTGCCGAGACGCGGCGCTGGATCATCCGCGGCCTCGATTCCTGCCAGGCGGCCCGGCCAAGAGAGGGGCCAAAGCGCCCGTTCGTCGATACGTGGTGAGCTGGCCGGTCAACCGGAACAAAAAAAGCCGCCCGAAGACGGCTTTTTCCGAATTGGCGGAAGGCGATCTAGTCGAGCGCGGTCGCGAGACGATCCTTGCGGCCTTTCCTGAGTTCGGCAAAGCCTAGTCCGCCCATGCCGATCAGCATCATCGCCCATGTCGACGCTTCCGGGATGGCGCCGGTGATTTTCTCGGTCGACAGGGACGCCCCAGTGCCGCTAAAGCTGATCTGGTATTCTTCGGTCAGCGAATACGGCGAAGTCAGCGTCACTGGGCCCGAATTGAAGACCGCCGCGAAGGGCGCCGGCGGACTGCTCTTCGTCGCCAACATTGTCGTCGTGCCATAGGCCGCGTTGGAGTTGTCCTCCCAGGTGGTCTCGGACACGCTCCACCCGGCCGGCAGGTCGTTCTCCGTGAGAGCGCTTATAAAATCCTTCGTAGCCGTCGTCGAGGTCAGCCCGACCTCCGACACATAGAACCATACGGTCCCTGTTCCGCCGGCGGTATTCGCGTTGATCGCGGTGCTGCCTAACCGGGGCATTGCGGGGTCCGGATCCGCGGCGGCTATCACGTTGGCGGTGAGACCGCCCCAGGAGCCAGTCCAACTGGTCAAGCTGCTCGGGCCAGTCGCAAGGGTCGTGATCGGTCCGCCTGTCGAGACGCCGATGTCGATCACTGCCGCAGAAGCAGGCGCGGCGGCGACCAGCAACGCCAACACGGCGCCGCCCCCGACAACGGAGGTTATCTTCTTCGGCTCTATCTTCACTTTCCTGATTTTAGTCATCCGCGAACTCCCCTAGATGGAGCGCGCCTGGCGGAGGCGCCGGGTCAAAAACAAGCCCATAGACCGAAAGCCCGCCACTGAACGACTTCGGCCGTCCACCCCTGCGGAAGGCTAACGCGACACAGCTTCTCCTGGTATTTGTGGATTCTACGTAATGTTGACGCTGTCGTAATAATCTTTCTTGATGGGGAACCTTTTTTAATCATGGCGTAAGAACGCCTGTTCGGTTTTAAGCTTACGCTGCAATCACCATCGTTGCCCGTGTATGCGCTTGAATTGCGGCAGAAACGCCTTCATCGAGCCTGCCCGGCAGGAGTTATCGGGACACGGCTATGATGGCGAAGTCAGGACGCGCGGTTCTACGCGCAAAGCCTGTGTCCGGCGAGCCGCCGGCCAGCCGATCAGGCCGGGGCCCTTGTCGCCTTCCCACTGCCCGAATGACCTCGCGCATCCGGCGCCAGTCGACTCCCGGCGGCCAAAGCCGCCGCCGATGACGCCCTTCACCCGTCCACCGGGAAGCGGAACGCCGCGCTCGTGTCGAGGCCGCCTTCGCCGCGCGCCAACGCCGCTTCGTAGAGCGCCGCGACCCCCGGCATGACGGCGAGCGCGACGCCGCGGCGCGCGGCCTCGTCGAGCATCAGCCGCACGTCCTTGCGCGCCATCGCTACGGTGAAGGACGCCGGCTCGTACGGGCCGGAGACGACCTTGGCCGCGCGGGCGGGCAGGATCTGCCCGGGGTTGAATTCCTTGAACAGCCCGATCGCGTCGGCCGGCGGGACGCCGACCGCAGTCGCGAGGCGGGCGACGTCCGCGATGACCCCCATCATGCCGATCAGCGTCATGTTGCCGAACAGCTTGAAGGCGGCGGCGACGCCGGGCTTCGGCCCGAGGTTGACCACCCGTCCGGTCATCTTCTCGAGTTCGGGCATGACGGCCGCGACCTGCGCCCGCTCGCCGGAAATCAGCATCATGCCGGTCCCCTCGCGCGAATTGACGGGAGTCATGAACACCGGCGCATGGATGAAGACCTTGCCCCGCCCTGCCCAACGCGCGATGCGCTCGATGGTCGGCGTCGGCGCGGTCGTCGTGTGGTCGACGATGACGGTCGAGGCCGGGATCGCGGCCGCCAGCGGCTCCAGCACCCCATCGACCGAGGCGTCGTCCGAGAGCGAAAGATGGATGCGCTCGACGCCCTCGATCGCCTGCGTCGCCTCGCGAAAGGCGCGGGCGCCGTCGGCCTCGAGCGCCTTCGCCTTGGCCGGGTCGCGGTTCCAGACGTTGACCTGATGGCCGTTGTCCAGCATGCGGCGAACGAAGCCGGCGCCCATCAAGCCGGCGCCGAAGAATGCGATTTTCATGGCTGTCTCCTTAGGCGCCGCCGACTATCCGCGCTCGACCGGATAGACCGCGCCCTCGAACACCGTGCCCCAGAAGGGAACGTCCTTCAACCTCATCGGCTCAGCCGGGGCGCGGGCGTCCAGCAGACAACGTCGGCGCGTCCGAAACGTTCGCGGCCGAGAGCGCCGAGTTTATCTCCCCGTCGCCGATGGTCTAGGCGATGAACCACCTCCGGGTCATGCAATGGCGGGCAGATCCAAACCGATAAGTTCTTCTAATCATCACAAAATCGAGATCACAAAATCGAGATCATTCCGCCAAACCGCTGCTGTCTGTGAGGAGCGTCACAGCCGGTGCGGCTGGGTGCTCCTAGGGGTAGTTGGGACGGTGGCGCGCGAGACGCGCTGCACCAGCGGCAGTGGAGGCAATGATGAGCAATTCGCTCCTTGTGGAGTTCGAGGACCAAATCGCCGACCTCAGGGGGCGATTGCCCAAACTGGCGGGACACTCGCGTCGCGACGCCGCTGCAAAGCTGCAGTCCCTGACCGAATTCCTCGACCTGTTGGCGATGCTGCGCGATCCGGGAGCCGGCGACGGGGATGGCGCGCCACGTGCGGAACGAATGTCTCAGCCGGACGCGATCACTTCCGCAAAACCGCTTCGCCAGGAGGCGTAGGCCGGCCGCCAGCCGAGCGCCTGCCGCGCCTTGTGATTGGAGCCGGCGCGGTTCTGGGTCATCATCGTAACCAGATGCTCGCCGACTACGATCCGCGCCGCCCAGGCGGGAATATGGCGCGGCGGCCGGGCGCCGATCATTTCGGCCAGCGCCGGGAGCCATTCCCGGACCGGAGCGGGCTTGTCGTCGACGATGTTGTAAATGCCGGGTTCGCCCGTCTCGATCGCGAGCGCAGTCGCCGAGGCTGCGTCCGCGACATGCAGGAACGACCACCAGCCGCCGCCGTCGCCGATCAGCGGCGCGCGCCTCTTGCGCAGCTGGCCGAGGAAAGATCCGTCGAACAGGCCCGACCGGGGTCCGTAGAACGCGCCGTAGCGAAGGACGACCCCTTCAAGCTTACTCGAGCCGGCGACGCGAGATTCGAGGTGACGGATCGCGTCGAGCGTCCCCCGCATTTCGCGCGGCGGTTCGGGATCGAGCGGATCGTTTTCCGACTTCACCGGTCCTCCAGTCCGAGCGTACGGCCAGCCACAAAAGCTTTGCGCGACCAGCCGGCGCGCGCCGCATTCTTCTGCCGCCGCGATGAGATTGTCGAGCGCTTCGGTCCGCAAGCGGTTGGTCGTCGCAAATGCTCGGTCGAAGTGAACCAGATCGCTGGCGTTCGCGAGCGCCGTCATCTCGTGGACGACGACCTGCGGCCGCGCCTCGGCGACCGCGAACCTGACCGCGTTCCTGTCGAAAGCGTCGACGACCAACGCCTCGACGCCAACCTGGCGAAGCGCCTCGGCTTTCGGCTGCGAGCGCGTCAAGCCTGCCACCCGATGCCCCGCCGCGAGGAGCAGCGGCGTCAGGCGGATCCCGACCGCGCCAGTCGCCCCCGCGACCAGGACCTTCATAAGCGACCGCCTTTGCTGCCCAGCCGGCAACGCGCGCAAGAAAGGAGGGTTCCCCCTCTGCGGCTCGCGGCAGCGTAGCGTTCACTCTTCTGAAGCGCGACACCGACGACAACGCAGCAATCGACCTCGGCCTCCTCCACGTCGGCGCACAGCGTTTTCAACCCCGATCAGCAACGCGATCGTCTATGGTGACAAGCGCGGCGCGAGATGGTTTATTGCCCTCGGGGAACTTTCGTCGCCAGGTGACTGGATCAGGCCAACCGAGAGACGATCGTGACCACGACCTGGAAAAGCGGAGATCGGCCGGTGACCGCCGAATTCGCCTCTCTCGTCGACATTCTGGATCTGGCCAACGTCATCATCCACGACGTGGAAGGCAAGATACTTCACTGGACGACGGGCTGCGAGCGCCTGTACGGCTGGAGCCGAGACGAGGCCGTCGGAGAAATCGTCCACCAACTGTTAAAGACCCGATATCCGGCGCCCCGCGCCGAGGTCGCCGCCGCATTGCGCGAGCGCGGGAGCTGGCAAGGCGAACTCGAACATCAGGTCAAATCCGGATCGATCGTTTCGATCGCCAGCCTGTGGGTGGCGCGAAAGTCCGAAGACGATGCAATCCGCTTCGTGCTTCAGACCAATAACGATATCACCGGGTTGAAGCGGGCCCAGACGGAGCTCGCGGCGCGCGAGGCGCACCTGCGTTCGATCCTCGACACCGTGCCCGAGGCGATGATCGTGATCGACGAGCGGGGCCTGGTGACGTCCTTCAGCGCCGCGGCGGCGAAACTGTTCGGATATTGCCCCGAGGAAGTGATCGGGCGGAACGTCAGGATGCTCATGCCCGAACCCTACCGGTCCGAGCATGACGGCTACATCGGCAACTATCTCAAGACCGGCGAAGCGCGGATCATCGGCTACGGACGGCTGGTGAAGGGGCTCACGAAGGCCGGCGTGGACTTCCCGATGGAACTGGCGGTGGGGGAAACGCGAGCGAATGGCCGGAGGATCTTCACCGGCTTCATTCGCGACCTGACCAGCCGCCAGAAGATGGAGGATGAGCTCCGCCAATCGCAAAAGATGGAGGCGGTCGGCCAGCTCACCGGCGGCGTCGCGCACGATTTCAACAATATTTTGACGGCGATCATCGCCAATCTGGAAATGCTCTGTCCGCGCGTCAGCGATCCCGAGCAGCGCGAGCATGTCAAAGAGGCCCTGGACGCAGCGCAGGACGGCGCGAAGCTGGCGTCCCAGCTCCTCGCCTTCGGCCGACGCCAGTCCCTCAATGCGAAGCCGACCGACGTCGGCCCGCTGGTCTCCAACTTCGCCGACCTCCTGCGGCGGACATTGGGAGAAGCAATCGAGCTTCGGATCGTGGTCGCGGGATCCCCGCATCTGACCGTGGTCGACCCCTCGCTGCTGCTGAACGCCCTGCTCAACCTGGCGATCAACGCCCGGGACGCGATGGCGCGCGGGGGACGGCTGACGATCGAAATCACCCACGCGCGCCTGGACGCCGACTATGCGCAGACCTACCCGGACATCCGCACGGGCCGGTATGTGCTGGTTACGGTCACCGACACCGGAACGGGGATGTCGGAAGAGGTGCGCCAGCGCGCGTTCGAGCCGTTCTTCACCACCAAGCCGACCGGCGCCGGCACCGGGCTCGGCTTGAGCATGGTCTACGGATTCGTCAAGCAGTCGGGAGGAAACATCCAGATTTACAGCGAACTCGGACACGGAACGAGCGTGCGGGTCTTTCTCCCTGTTGCGGAGAACGCCGCAGCGGGCGCGGCGCCGAACGCCGTCGAAGCGCGGGAGACCAATTTGCCGCAGGGGACCGAGACCATACTGATCGTGGAGGACGACCCTCGTCTGCGCCGGGTCCTCGGCAAACGGCTCAGGAGCCTGGGTTACGAGGTCGTCGAGGCGGACAGCGGCGCGGCCGCCGTGGCTCAGCTCTCAACCGGGCCTGAGGTGGCGATGATTTTCACCGACATGGTGATGCCCGGCGGCATGACCGGCTACGAACTGGCGCAGGCGGCGTTGGAGATCAAGCCGGACATCAAGGTCCTTTTCACTTCCGGCTATGCCGAACCTGCGATCGCCCGTCTCGGACAAAAAACGGGAGCTTGGCTGAAGAAGCCGTACACAGCCGACGAGCTCGCCGAAAAGGTTCGGGAGGTGCTTCACGACCACCAGGAGTGAGCGTGAACGGGGCTCGAAGCGGCAGCGTCCAGAGATCCGCCTCTGAGCGCCTGTTCAAGAACGCGCCGCCTTGGTCCCGAGGAGCCCCGAAGGGACCTCGAAGTACGAAGGGGGCGCCGTGAGGCATGAGGTTCAGGACTTTCGAAACAGACGCTAGAACGCGCAGGTAATCGTATCGACGATATACCCGCAGCGATCGCCGTTATAGATCTTGATGCGTTGAACGCCGTACTGGCCGCTGCCATGCTCCGAGCAAACTTGCTGCGCCGCGGCGGCGTCCGGGTTCGAGGCATGGGAATCCGCAAAATCGCAGCCAAAGAAATAATCCGCGGTCGGACAAGCGGTCGCCCCCGCAAGTTCGCCAATGCATGCCGTGAACACTCTGAGGTTCTTGATCTTCATCCTATGCAGGTCCGGAGACGGGCGCTGTAACTTTGATTTTTCAACGCCTCGTCGAAATAGTGCTTGTAAGCCGCGTCCGCTCCCGGCGCCGGGTCGGCGGAAGCCGCCGAGACACTGCCGCCGAGGGCGACGCCGAACGCCGCCATTGCAGAAAAAATCAGCAGCCGCGCCATGACTTCCTCCGGTTCCGGGCTGCTCCAATGGCGCCGAAGATAAGCGGCGGAATTCAGCCCGGCTGGCCAAGTTTGGGGCGGTTTTTGTGACTGGGGACTTCCGTCAGCCGCCGACGGTCGGAATGACCCAGGGGATGACGAATTGCTGGAGCGCGACCAGCACGCTCAGGAGCGCCGTCAGGAGGATGCTGTGCCAGAAGGTGCGGGCGAAAACCACGCCTTCGTGACCCTTGAGTTTGGTGACTGAAACGCCGGTCGCGATATTCTGGGGCGAGATCATCTTGCCCATCACGCCGCCTGACGAGTTGGTGGCGGCGAACAGGACCGGATTCAGGTTCAGCTGGCGCGCGGCCACCACCTGCAGGTTGCCGAACAGCGCATTGCCCGATGTGTCGCTGCCGGACAGCATGACCGCGACCCAGCCGAGGAAGGGCGACAGAAAGACGAACAGATATCCGGTCGAGGCGACCCCGTGGCCGAGCGTATACGCCATGCCGGAATAATTCATCAGATAGGCGAGGCCGACGATCAGCATGACCGTGATGATCGCAATCCAGGCCTGCCGGAAGGTCAGCACGACGCAGCCGAAGAACGCCTTGGGCGAAAGCCCCACGACCGCCGCTGTGATGACCGCCGCCACCAGGATGGCGGTCCCTGTCCCGAGCGGTTGGAAGGCCCAAACGGCAGCATAGGGCTTCGCGTGGTAGAGCGTGATCGAGACCGCGTTGTGCAGGCCCGGCCACTTGACGTTCTCCTGGCCGATCGACGCCCAGCCGAAATGCGTCCACACGATCACGATGGCGGAGACGATGAGCCAGGGCAGCCAGCCTTGCCAGGGAGGGGCCGTCGATGCCGTTTCCTCGGCAAGCGCCGCACCCGAGATCCGGAATTCCGGCTCGGGCGCCGGACGCCAGACCTGCAGGAAGAGGAGCGTGACGACGAGCGAGCCGAGCGAGGCCAGCACGTCGGTCAGCGCATAGTCCAGGAAGTTAGAGGTGATGAATTGCGACGCCGCGAAGCTGCCGCCTGCGACCAGCAGAACCGGCCACAAAGCGCGCACCGAGCGCATCCCGCCGTAGATGGCCATGACGTAGAACGGCAGGATGACCGCCATGACGGGCAGCTGACGGCCGACCATCGCGCCGAGCGCGGTCGCAGGCAGGCCGGTGACCGCGCCGAGCACGGTCACCGGCACCCCGAGCGCGCCGAAAGCTACTGGAGCGGTGTTGAAGATCAGCACGAAGACCAGCGCCTCGAGCGCGGGAAAGCCGACGAGAATGAGCAGCGAGCTCGTGATCGCGACCGGGGTGCCGAACCCCGCTATGCCTTCGAGCAGCGCGCCGAAGCAGAAACCGATGACCACCAGCACGACCCGCCGGTCGTTGGGGAGATGTTCGATCACCCAGGCGCGGAAGGCGTCGAACCGGCCGGACCTGACTGCAATGTTGTAGAGAAGCAGCGCGTTGACGACGATCCACATCACCGGCCAGAGGGCGAGAACCGCGCCCGCGGCCACCGAGTCGGCCGCTAGGCCGGCGGGCATTTCCCAGCCGGCGATCGCGACCACGAGGCCGATGATCAGGCCGGCGAGGGCCGCCTGCCAGGCCGGCCGCCGCAACACGCCGAGCATCACGAGAACGGCGACGATCGGCAGCGTCGCGACGGCGAACGACAGCCCGAGGCTACCGCCCATGGGGGTTAAGAGCTGCGGAAACATGTGTCCCTCTCCTTGGCGGCTCGGCGAGCCGTTTCCTTCCTTCACTTCTCTTGAGCGCGCTCGAGCGGCCTGCACCCGCGCGCGAATGGATTCCGACGGCTACGAGTTCGGGCGCCGCCGCCCGTCTGGCATACGCCATCGCCGCCCATCTGGAGAAGTTGATTCTGGAGGGCGCGCACCGGGAAAAGCGCGCTTCGGAACGGGAGCGGGAAAACGGCTGATCGGTCGACCAAGTGGAAACCGGGCGCCGCCGGTTGGCTACCGTCGCCGCGTGCGCCACGCGATCGCGCCCGTCGCCGCCGCCAGCACGAGAACGCAGGCCATCGGGATCAGGAGGGCGCGAATGCCCCAGGCGCCGTAGGCGGCCGCGCCCGCCGCGCCGCCGCAGATGATGCCGAGCCACAGGACGAGGTACGGAACCCAGGCTCCGGCAGGTCCTTCCCGACAAAGGGCGTCCGCCAGCCGTTCGCCGAAATTGACCAGCGTCCCGGTGACATAGGTCAGCGCTGTTCTCGTCTGACCGGCCTTGTGGAGGACCCCGTTCTGCGCGCCCATCGCCACCGCCATCAGGAAGGCGGGCCGCACGCCGGAAAGGGGGACGAGGGCCGCCGCGCCGAGCAGCGCCGATTCCACGATCAGGATCGCCGGGCGGCGCCAGTCCTTGGCGGCGATGGCCAGCAACCTCCCGCCGACGACGCCGGCGACGAACAGGCCGACCAAGCCGCCGGCTGCGGACGTCTTGCTCAGCACGACGCCGCCGACCCCGATGGCGAACTGCGTCGAATTCCCGCTCGCAAACGAGACGAACAGGTGACCGAGGGTCAGAAAGCCGACCGCATCGACGAAGCCGGCGATGGCGAGCAGGGCCGCCGCCAGCGACAATTCGCCGAGCACTTCATCGGTCATCGCCTTGTTCCTCGGAGGGGGAAACGGCCTCACGAAAGAAGTCTGTTGCGGGCCGCTGAGGCGCGCCGGCAGAGCGATCCCCGCGCTTTCCTCCTGCTCCCCTCCGCCGATCGAAGACTACCGGGCCCTGACCGCGCGTTCGAGTTCGCTCTTGCTCATCTTCGAGCGGCCCGGAATGTCGCGCTCGCGCGCCTTGCGATAGAGGTCGGCCCGGCTTTCGCCTCCCCCTCTTGCCCGCGACCTGGATCCGCCCCTGCCCTCGGCCTCGGCCTGCGCGGTCTCGCCGCGCGCTTCCTTGGTCTTGGTGCGTCGGAAATTCTGCTCGTTCTTCTTCGGGCTTTGCTGGTTCGAGGCCCCCGCTTCGCTGAGCGCGATCGCGATCGCCTGCCTCGGATTCTTGACCTTCTTGCCGCTTCCTCCTGATCGCAGTTCGCCATGCTTGAACTCGTGCATGACCCGTCCGACCGTCTCTTTCTGCGGCTTGGACTCTCGGGACGCCATCGTGATGATCCTTTTCCTCGGGGCCGCCGAAGCGAGCCCGGCGGCCCAAAACAACACGAATCGCCATCCGGGGTTCCGCGAGGGGCCAAGCGCGAGACGTACGTATGGCGCTGCTGCAGAATCGAGCTCCTGAGGAGCAATGAAAGCCGGGCGACGTTAAAAGGGGGTGGCAAGCCCCTGAAAACTCGCTGCTGAGCGGCGCTAAAGCGCGAGCAACCCGCGGAGGCGATCATGTGGCTCTCGGCCGAGGTCCGGTGGTTCTGGCGGGACGCCTGCCCGGAGGAGGTGCGCGACTGGTTTCATGCGGGGCCGACGGCGCCGGCGATCCCGCCCGGCGGCGAGTCAAGCGAACGCGTCGACCGGTATCTTCACGCGAAGGGCAATACGGAACTCGGCGTGAAAGTCCGCGACGTCCGCGAGGGACAATCCGACGATGTCGAGATCAAAGGCCTTGTCGCCGTCGTCAGCCCGCCCGATCCGCTGGCGGAGGACGCGGCAATCCCCCTCGATCAGATCCAGATCTGGTGCAAGTGGAAGGCGCCGCAGGTTTCTGCGGCGGACGGCGTCCTCACGCGCAAGCGGCGCTGGATGCGCAGATACGAGGTCGTCGCGGCCCGCGTCGAGGAATTGCCTCTTTACGCCAACGAAGAGGCGCCGGTCATGCCGGCGGTCGGCTGCAACCTCGAACTGACCGAAGTCGCCGTGGATGGGCATCCCGGCGCCTGGTGGACCCTCGGCTTCGAAGCGTTCGGCGATCTTCGGTCCGCGCCCGAGGCGCTCGCCGAGACTTTCGCCTTCCTTCAGGCGAACGGCTCGTTTCCCCGTTTGCGGGGCGAACGCCTCAGCTACCCCGAATGGCTCGACCGGCTGTGACGGGCCAACAACCTCATTCAAGCGAGCCGCGTTTCGTCCTATAGGAGGTGCGTCCGCCTTCTTTCAAAAATCGGCGGCGCAACAATGGAGGAATGCGCTCATGAAAGGAAGCTTTCGGTCTGGTTTGCGGCGGCGTTCTCGTTTCGTCGTTCGCGTTTCCCGCTCTGGCGGTCGAATCGAACTATACGGCGGCGTCCGCGTCGGCCCCGGATGCCGTCTGGGCGAAGGTCGGCGATTTTTGCGGCATAAAGAACCTGCTTCCGGGGTTGTGATGCGCCTTGTCGGAGGACGGAAAAGTGCGCACGCTCACGACCGCGCAAGGCGGCGTCGTTGTCGAACACCTGGACAGTCGTGACGACGCGGCGCGGACCTATACATACACGATCATCACCGCCGGCCCGCTTCCGGTGGCGAATTACCACTCGACGCTTTCCGTCCAGCCGGCGGGCGCGGGCTCATCGGTCGTCTGGACCGGCAAATACGACGCCAAGGGCGCGAGCGACGACGAAGCCAAAAAGGTGATCGACGGGATCTACAAGACCGGAGCAGACAATCTGGCGAAGTGAGAGGCGTTGGGTTTCGGCATGCGGCTGGCCAACCGCCAGCCGCATGAGCGAGTCGCGCGATGCGCACCGACATGCGCCAAGCCGTTGGCAAGCAACGCCATCGCCGTCGCCGTCCCTGCTTCGCTCGTCGACCGGAGGCCCGGAGTTCGACCCGAACCGTTCATCGGGCAACGGAAGGAACGCACGGAAGGCGGCCGAAGGCGCTATGGTGAGCTTGGCGCAGGAACGGACATTCGCATCGGGCGCGAAGGCGGCAAGGCTTCGGACGTTGCCAACTTCCTTCAGGGCAACGCCACGAAGTTCCGGATCGGCAACACGTTCGCCGCAGCATGCTGAGCCGCCGACGGCGGGCGCTCCCTTCTCCCTTCGGCGCTCTCTGGGAGAAGGGCCCGGGGATGAGGGAGCGGACGGGCGCGAATTGCCGCAGACGGCGCCGTCTGGAGTATGAGCGCTTCGGCCCGGTTCCCTCACCCGGCGCTTCTCCCGGGGAAAACGGGACTAATACCCGGGAGCCGCCGCGCGGAGGAGGTCGTTGAGATCGAGCCGCGCAAGCGCGCGGGCGGGAACGCCGTCGATCAGATCGGAGAACAGCATCCTTTTCTTCTCGAGGATCGCGGCGATCCGCTCTTCGACGGTGTCGGCGCAAAGATAGGCGAAGACCTGGACTGGCCGCGTCTGGCCGATGCGGTGAACTCGGTCCTCTGCCTGGGTCTCCACCGCAGGGTTCCACCACCGGTCGAAATGGACGACGCGGCATGCCGCGGTCAGGTTCAGGCCCGTCCCCCCCGTGCGCAGCGAGAGAATCATGACGCGGCGCGACGGGTCGCGCTGGAAGGAATCGAACGCGGCGCTACGGCTCGGCTGGTCCATGCCGCCGGCGATGACGAGCGGCCGGAGGTTCCGCAATTCCTTGGCGAGCTGACGCACGCCGAACGGCTCCGCGACGAACTGCGAAAAGACGAGCGCCTTCGCGTCGGACGCCTCGAAAGCGTCGAGGCGCTCTTGGAGATCGACGAGTTTCGCGGAATGCCCCGTCTCGGGGCAGAAATTGCAGATTTGCTTCAGGCGGAGAATGAGTTCGAGCACGTGCGCGATTCGCAATTCGCGTCTGAGCGAACGGAGCCACACCGTTCCTTCCTCCTCCGCCTTTCGGTAGGCCGCGCGCTGAGTCGCCGTCAGGTCGAGACCGATCACCGACGCGAATTTCGGCGGTAGGTCGTCGAGGACTTCCGCGCGGCGCCGCCGCAGTTGCACCCTGTGGACCAGCCCGCGAAAACCCACGCCCATCGCCTTGGGATCGAATTCGCCTGGCGCGGCGAAATCCATTAGCGAAATCAGATCGTCGAGACAATTCTCGAGCGGCGTCCCGGTCAGCGCCCAGGAGCGCCGCCGATCGAGCGACTTGATCACCCAGGCGACGCCGGATTTCGGGTTCTTGATCCGCTGCGCCTCGTCGACGATGACCGCGTCCCACGTGCGCGGCGCGCCGGAGGACCGCACGCCGAGATCGGCGCGAACCGATTCGAAATTCGAAAGAGTGAGCGTCGCGCCGGCGCGCCAGGCGGCTATCCTCTGGTCGCGCGGGCCGACCGCGGTCGAGACCGCGAGCTCGGGCGCCCAGATGCGGATGTGCTGCCGCCACTGAGCGATCAGACCGACCGGACAGACGATCAGCGCGCGTTCGACCTCTCCGCTCGCCGCCAGAATGCGCAGGGCTGCGATCGCCTGGATCGTCTTGCCGAGGCCCATTTCATCGGCGAGCAACACCGAGCGGCTGTTCAGAAGCCGCTCGATTCCCTTCCTCTGATAGGCGAAGAGCGGTTGAGGCCAGTGCATGCTGAACGCCTCGTTCGATGCATCGCGAGGCCCGATCATTGAACCATACCGAGGACCGCTGGTCAGGGCCGGCAGGCCCGGCCGCGCAGTCGAATGGACATGATGCGCCAGGGCTGACGATGAGCTTTCGGCCATTGGAACCTCCTGCCGTTCGCCCAGTTCGAGCAGATTTCAGCCGATTCGGGAATCCTTTCCATGAGTCCGCGTCAGTCGGGACCCGTATTACTCTTCGTCGCCCTCGCCCGGAGCGGCGGCCTGCTCCAGCTCCGCGCTTTCAGAATAATCGGTCGGAATCGTGCCGGCCTCGATCGTCGTTCGTTCGCCGTAGAGGCGCTCGATGTCCCATTCGGTGATCCAGGACTTGATGTATTGGCGCATCGACTTTCCCGCCCGCCGCTCGCCGAGCTCGAGAGCGGAAGGACGCCAAAGATAGGCGTCGTGATAGAGGCCGGCGATCCGCCCCTGGGCAGCCCACAGCGCGGCCTCGTCGGGCGGCGCGAGGCGCACGCCGCGCATCCGGCGCAATTCCTCCATGCAGCGACGCGCCAAAATGGCCTGGCGGTCCAGCGCTCTCTGTTGCAGAGTCTCGGGGATCAGCTCTTCGTCGCGGCGGTCGTCGAACATCGCGGCCACGAAATCGTCGGTGAACGCGGCGACCGTCGTGATCCCCGGCAAGGCGTCCTCGTCGTCCAGGCCGAGCCAGCGCGCCAGCTCGGCGTAGCTTCTACCGCGCTGCAGGCGCGAATAGCGCCCGATGAGCTCGGCCTCGTCCAGAAGAACACACCAGCCGGCGAGGCCGACCGAGGCAAAGAGACGCGGCGCAAATCTGAGCCGCTGACGAGCAAGATCGGCTTCGCGCGTCGGCTTGACGTCGAACAGTTTGGCCGCCCCGTGGTCGCGAAGCCAGGACTTCACGGTCGCTATGCTGAGCTTGCCGCCGCCGAAAAAGCGGGCGATGCGCGCGTGATCCTCGGGCGCAAGGTGCGGGATCAGCCAGAGCAGGGCGGCGAACATGGCCGACAGCGACCCCGCGCGCGCCTCCTCGGTCGCCCAGGACTCGAGGCGGTCGAAAGGCTCCGCGCCGGGCTTCAGCCGCCAGAGCGCCGCCGTCATCACGTCGTCGGTTTCGCCGGGCGCCTCCGCGGCGCGGATCGCCGCCGCGAACAGCCGCGCGGGATCGTAGAGCGGCGTCTCCTTGCTCACCGGCACGAGGCTGACGACGAAGTTACCTTGCAGGGAGCGCTCCCGCATGAAGCCGAGCAGGTGCGACTTCCCGGCCCCGAATCCGCCCCAGACGAGAGTTCCCTCCGATTGCCGCTCCTGTTGGAGACCATCAGCGGAGCGTCCGAGCGAAGCGAGAAACGAATTGATCAACGCCCCGTCGCGTTCGCCCAGAAGACGGATCGCCGTCCGGTTGGGAACGCCGGACCGCAGAGCCTCGATCGCGCCGCGCGCCGCGATATCCGGATGGTCGTCCATCATGCCGCCTCGGTCGGCAGGCGGCGCTCCGTTTGCAACCGCACGAGGGGGGCGAGCGGATTGTCCCGTTCCGTGGCGCGGACGTCGTCCCATACCCGCATCTTCAACGCGTCGTAGGCGTTGAGCGATCGCTTGGGGTCGAGACCGGTGAGCGCCTCGTCCGCCAGCACGACGACCATGAGGCCCTGGAACGCCTCGGAGTCGTCGATCAGCTGGCGCAACACCTCGAAGGCGTCGATCACCGCCGCGGGGCTGTATCGCACGCCCTCGCCGGCCGGAGCCCTGCTGCGAAGGATCTGACGAATGTCGAGCGTCAGGCAGATTCCCTTGCGCCCGCAGAGCCGCAGCCACCGGCAGAGCGAGCGCAGCATCGCCCGTCCGTTGTGCCGCGTGATCTTGGCGGTGATTGAGGTCTGGCGCAGGGCGCCTGCCCGTCGCAATTCGCCTCGCAGCCATTCGAGGACCGAGGCGACGACGGCGCTCTCGCCGTCGTCCGGCTCGAGACGGGCCAGGCAAAGGATGGTCATGGCGATGCGGAAGTCCTGGCTCATCGCCCGATCGCGCATGACCGCTTCGGTCAGCCAGCGGTTGAACTCGCGACGCAACAACCGTTCGTCGACCTCGTTGTGCGCCGCAACGTCCTGGAACGTGACGACGCCGTCGGGCCGCGGCCACTTATAGCCCTGCTCGACCGTGAGCCGCTCGACGAACATCTGAGCCAGGGCGGTCCAATCCAGGCTGCGGGAAACCGCGAAGAAAATGTCCTGGATCATGTGAACGCGGGCGGCGGCGGCGTCGATCCTGCAGGACTCCAGCCCCTTCCGCTCCGTGATGCGGACGAGGCGCTCCTGAATCTCCTCGAGTTGCTCGGCGTCGCCTTCCACGAACTTGACCGCGCTCCCCCCGCCGCCGATGAATTGCCGCAGGTATTCGCGTTCGATCAGGTCGAGCCAGGGTTCGATGCCGACCGCCATCTCATTCTCCCGCGACGAATCGGATGCCGTAATAGACCCGTTCGTTTCCCTGTTCGTCATAGACGATGAGCGGCTTCATCCCCTTGGTCGTGGTCCCGCGCGGGAACTCGAAACGATCTCCTCCGCGCGTGCGCAGGTCCGGACGCCTGTCCATCAGGAGCAGATCGCGGGCGAATTCTTCGCGCGGATAATCGGCGCCCGGCAGGAGCGTCAGCGTGTCGTGAATATCGACCAACGCGACCACCCTGCCCTGCCCGGTCCCGTTTCCCTCGCGCCCGACAAGCCGCCGGTAGGTCCGCCAGATCAGATCGAGAAACGCCTCCTCCCGGAATCGCTGAGGCCTCTTCTGCGCTTTTGCCAGGAGTCGCACGAGTTCGCTCGGCCGGATGCGGCGCTCGATCTTCCGGCCGACGCGAACGGCGGACTGGCTGGCCTCGATGCGCAATAGCAGGGGAAAGCAATAAATGCGTCCGTCGCGTTCGAACATGGCCAGGTTCTGCTCGGCCGCGGTCGCCTGAAGCTCGGCGAGGAAACGGCCATCGGCCATATAGGTAGAGGTATCGAAGTTCCACGCCCCGGCGAGGTCGCCTGCCGCTGATCCGGCGTCCGACACTCGGGCCTCGAGTCCGTCCAAGCCCTTGATGAACTCGGACACTTGCCCGGCGCGGGCGGCTCGCCGCACCCGCTTCAGGCCGTTGACCAGGCCCTCTGCGGCCTTCTGCGCCTTCTCCAGCCGCGCATCCAGGGCTGCGAGTTGATCTTCGAACTCTGAAGTCATCCCTGATCCTCGCGCCGGTCGGTCCGCCGAGCGCCATTCGTGTCCCCTAACACCGGCTTCGCTTTGCGCCAAGGCGGGAGGCCGAAGTCGCCGGAGGTCGGCGCCTGTTGCCCGCGCTGGGCCGACCGGCGTTCTGCCCCATCGCAAATTTCGGAAAAGTGGCTTGCGCAAGCGCTGTCTCTGGGCGAGTCTGACAGCTGGCATGTCAGTTCGCCCGCCGGGCGCGACGGCCGAACCGGAGGAGTCTTCGTGAGTAAACTGGTGAGTAAACTGGCGATCAGCGCGGTTTTCGCCGTCGTCGCCCTTGCAGCCTTTCCGGCGCTGGCCGATCAGCCCCTGATCGGGATCGTCTCGATCTCGGCGAACGAGGCCAACAACGCGCGCTACATCACCGGCGCGCAGGCCGCCGCCAAAGAGATCGGCTGGCAGGTTTCGGTGATCGACGCGGCCGGGAACGCGGATCAGGCCAACGCAGCGATCCAGAATTTCGCCCAGCGCGGCGCAACGGCCATCGTCGACATGGTCTTTCCCTATTCCTCGATCGGGGCGGGCCTCGACGCCGCCAAGAACGCCAAGATTCCAGTCGTGACCTGGGGCGGCGGGCTCGGGAGCACGGTCGCCGCGACCAACGGCTCCGGCGGGCCGATGGTCGTGCCGGTCGACGATCTGATGATCAAGACCATGGACGGCAAGGGCTCCGTCCTCGAGCTCACCTACCACACCGGCGAAGTCTGCCGGAACCGCGAGGTCGAGCTGGACAACGCGCTGAAGAGCTATCCCAACATCAAGGTCACCAAGAACGAAGTGCGCATTCCGGGCTATTTCGAGGACGGGGCCCAATACGCCAATGCATGGCTCGCCTCGCATCCTGCGGGCAAGGAGAACCTCGCGATCTGGGGCTGCTGGGACGACCCGGCCATCGGCGCCATCGGCTCGCTGCGCGCGCAGAACCGAACGGACGTGAAGGTCTACGGCGTCAACGGCAACGCGCAGGCGCTCGAGGACATCAAGAAAGGCTTCATGACCGCCACCGCTTGGCAGGACAGCTATACGGAAGGCTCCAACATGGTGAAGCTCTTGCCTGAGATCGTGAAGGCGGGAGCGAGCTGGACGCCGAAGGCGGTCGAGGTCCCCGCGGTCCTGGTCACCGCCACCAATATCGACAAATTCCTGGCGGACCATCCGGACGCCATCAAATAGCTTGACCACAGCCGGCATGAACGACTTCGCGGCCGAAGCGGGGAGAGGCCCGGCCTTTCCTTTCGTTTCCGCGAATGCAGTCAGCAAGGCCTACGGCGGCGCGCAGGCGCTGAAGGGCGTCTCCCTGTCGATCCTTCCGGGCGAGGTTCATGGACTTGTCGGCGCCAACGGCGCGGGCAAGTCCACTCTCATCCGCGTTCTTGCCGGTCTCACCCAGCCCGACGCCGGGGAAATCCGCATCGACGGCAAGCGCGTCGCCATAACGACTCCGCATCAGGCCGGCGAACTCGGCATGAGCTTCATTCATCAGGAGCTGGCCTTCGTGCCCGGCATGACGGTTCTCGAGAACATCATGCTTGGTCTGCCCAAGAGAACCCGGTTCGGCGTCGTCGATTGGCCGGCGATCGCGCGCGAGATCGCGCCGATCGCCGAGCGGGTCGGGGTTAGAGCGCCCCTCGGCGCCAATGTGAAGGGCCTTTCGACCGCGGAGAACTGGCTCATCAACATCACTCGCGCGCTCGTCCGCAAGTCGCGGCTCATCGTCATGGACGAACCAACGGCCGCCCTGTCGCCGGCGGAGAGCGAAAGACTGTTCGCAATCATCCGCGACCTCAGGCAGTCGGGCGTCGCGGTCCTGTACGTCTCCCATCGGCTGGATGAGATCCTCGAGCTTTGCCAGCGCGTCACGGTGTTTCGCGACGGACTTTCCGTGGCCGAACTCGCCGGCGCCGCCCTTACCCGCCAGGCGCTGGTCGAGGCGATCGTCGGCGGAGCGATCGTGGGACTTCAGAAGAGCGCGACGCCGGTCGCGGCGGGCGAGGTCGCGCTCTCCGTGCGTGGGCTCGCCCGGCCGCCGAAAGTCGTCGACGTCAGCTTCGAACTGAAGAAGGGCGAGGTCCTCGGACTCGGCGGTCTCGTCGGCGCCGGCCGCAGCGAGACGGCGCGCCTCCTGTTCGGCGCCGATCGCCCGGACACGGGGGCCATGACGCTGAACGGCGCGCCCTTCGCCCCAAAGAGCCCGGCCGCGGCGGTCAAGGCCGGACTTGGCCTCGTGCCGGAGGAACGGCGCGCCGAGGGCCTGATCCTGACGAAAAGCCTCGCCTTCAATGTCGGACTCGCCAACCTCAATTCGATCGTCGTCGGCGCGATGCTGCCGCTGATCAGCGGCCGAAAGCGCAGGGCGCTGGCGGAGCAAACGATCCGCGACCTCGCGATCAAGACGCCCGGCGTCGATACCCCGGTCGGGCAACTCAGCGGCGGCAATCAGCAGAAGGTGGTCATCGGGCGTTGGCTTCAGTCGCAGCCGAGCGTGCTGATCCTTGACGAGCCGACGCGCGGGGTCGACGTCAGCGCCCGCGTCGAAATCCATCGGCATATCCGCGGGCTCGCGAGCCGCGGCATGGCCGTTCTCGTCATCTCCTCCGACCCGGAGGAGCTTTCCGACCTCTGCGACCGGGTGCTGGTGATGGCGGAGGGGCGGATCGTGAGCGAACTCGCCGGCGAGTCCCTCTCCCGCCACGGCATCATCGCGGCGAGCTATGCCGGAGCACAGGAGCGAAGCGCGGCATGAGCGAGCTTTCGTTGTCGACGCGCCGGCTTTCGCCGGCGGCCAAGGCGGGGCTCGGCGTCTTCGCCCGCTACGCGACGATCATCGGACTGTTCCTGATGATCGTCGCCTTTTCGATCCTGTCTCCCGACGCCTTTCCCACGTTCAGCAACTTCATCAATGTCCTCAACCAGGCCTCGCTCGCCATGATCATCGCCGGCGGCCTGACGCTCGCGGTCATCGTCGGCGAACTCGACCTCTCGATCGGCTATGCGGCAAGCCTCAATGGCGTGCTCGTGACCGGCCTCGTCGTACATGACAAGCTGCCGATTCCGGTCGCGATCCTCGTCGTCCTGGCGCTCGGCGCTCTGATCGGCCTCGTCAACGGCCTCATCGTCACCAAGCTTCGCGTGAACTCGGTGATTGCAACGCTCGGGGTCGGCACGATCATCGTCGGCCTTGCGTTCGCCTATTCCTCGGGCGTTCCGATCGTCGCCGGCGTGCCGGAGGCTTTTCTGCAACTGTCTCTCGGCCGCTGGCTATTCGGCATTCCCAATCCAATTATCGTCATGGCGCTGGTCGTCTTCGGCTTGTGGGCGCTGGTCGAGCGGACCGCCATCGGGCAGGAGATCCAGGCGGTCGGGGGCAATCCGGCCGCGGCGCGACTGGCCGGGATCAGCGTCGACCGGATCAAGATCCTGGGCTTCATCATTTCCGGCATGTGCGCGGCGCTCACCGGCGCGCTTCTCGCCTCGCGCCTCGGCTCGGGCACGACCAGCGCCGCCGATTCCTATCTTCTGACCGCCTTCGCCGCCGTCTTTCTCGGGTCCGCGACCTTGCGCGACGGCGAATTCCACGTGTTCGGGACTTTCATCGGCACGCTCATCATCGTCTTCGGCTTCAACGGCCTCAATATCTTCGGCGCCCCGACCTTTTCGCAATATGTCTTCCAGGGCGCCATTCTGATCATCGCGGTCGGGCTCTCGAGCCTCGGCCGAATGCTGGCCGAAAGCTGAGAGGGGAGCAACGTGACTCAATCCGCGACCTGGGACGTCTACGTGATGGAGTTCGCGCGCTCCAAGGACCAGCCGTGGGTCGATCTCATCAGCGGCATGTACCACGAAGGGGTGATGGACCTGCCCTTTTCGTTCATCCTGGCCCAGCAGGGCGGACGCAACGTCCTCGTCGACACGGGTTTCATGCAGGAGGAACACGGCTCGGGATTCTCCCGCAAGTTCGGGATCCCGACTTGGATCTCTCCCATTCGCATGCTCGCCGCGATGAACCTCGCGCCGGACGCGATCAGCGACATCTTCGTGACCCACGCCCATTTCGATCACCTGGGCTCGGTCGCGGAGTTTCCGAAAGCCCACATCCATATCCAGAAGAGCGAGCTTCTCTCCTGGTATGAGATGATCGCGCTGCCCAGGCGCTTCAGCCATCTCACGGCGATCATCGATCCCGACAATCTTCGCGCCGCGCTCGACGCCTCGATCGAGCACCGGGTGACGCTGATCGACGGCGACAAGGACAACGTTTTGCCGGGCATTCACGTGCGGCTCGGCAGCGGCCACACGATCGGCCAGCAATTCGTTCTGATCGACACAGCCGCCGGCCGGCGGCTGATATCCGGGGACTGCGTCTACTCCCGCCGCCAGTTCACCGGCCATGCGAACGACGGCGTCTATGTGCCGCTCAACAACGCAGTCGGCAGCGTCTGGGAGCAGCTCAAGACCATCGACAAGATGAACGAGGCGATGGACGGCGACCTCGGCCGGCTCGTGGTGCTGCACGACATCGAGCGCTGGAAAGGCTTTCCGATCGTCAAGGAAGTGGAGGGGTTCAGGATCGTCAGGATCGCATGAGCCGGTCTGCGCCCCTCGTCCCGGCGCTTCCGCGAGAGGGGCGGAGACGAGCCGCTGGCGGGTCCGGTTGGCAGATAGCGCAATTCGCGGCCGGCGGAATTGATGCGTTGCTCGATCCCGCGCTCCCGTGTGGGCTGCTGAAAGTATCTTCCCTTTTTCAGAAAGATGATGCGCTACACGACCAAATTTTTCCAAGCCAAACCAAATATTTCCCAGCCAAAAGCAATAAAACCAAGGGAAACGGCTTGGATTTCTTTGGATTTCTTTGGATTTTCTTGGATTCCTTCGTCCGATTCCGGGCTTTTCAAAGGGTTACGAGCGACTGCGAGTCAAAATAATTTTTTGCCGCCTGGACGAACGCGATTTCTTCTGTTTTACCAAAACTGCCTCCGCGAAGCCACTCGGCCACAATGCATCATGTCTGCGTACGCGTCCTATGCCGGCCTCGCCTGCCAAGGGCCGTCGAGGCGCGGCGACAAAACAAACTTGACACGGAGTTCTTGAAACATCGTGAACATAAAGAGAACAAACTTGCCGAAACGCTTGAATCTTCAGGGTTGGTCTAGCGCCGAGAAGGAGTCAGGCCCTCCACTTGATCGAGCAGCCGATGGATGGAGTTTGGTCTGCCGGCGCGGCCCCGGTCACGGCGATCGCGCGCATGGCCTCGAGCAGTTCCCGCCGCGCGCCGGGCGGAGGCGGGGACGTGCGGCCCTCGTCGAGGCGGCCGCGATATTTGAGCTTGAGCTCCCGGTCGTAGCCGAAGAAGTCGGGCGTGCAGACGGCGCTGTAGGCCCGGGCGACCGTCTGGGCTTCGTCGTGCAGATAGGGGAACGGAAAATCATGGGCGCGCGCGAAGTCGCGCATCCTTTCGAACGAATCCTCGGGATAGCTCGCGGCGTCGTTCGATGAGATCGCGGCGAAGCCGACGCCTTCGCGCATCAGCAGGCGCGCGTCGCCGACGAGCCGGCCGATCACCGCTTTGACGTAGGGGCAATGGTTGCAGATGAAGACGACGACCGTGGCCTTTTCGCCAGCCACGTCCTTCAGGGCATACGTCCTGCCGTCTGTCGCCGGCAGGGAAAAATCGGGCGCGGCAGCGCCGAGAACGACATCCGAAGCACCGACAGCCATGGCGGCTTCTCCTCGATATTCGCTTCCTTAGCAGGTCCGCTTCGCCCGGAAGCTATTCCTTTTCCTCTTCCTGTTCGTCGCGCTCGAGCTCTTCCATGGGCTCGTCCTCTCCCTCGTCCTCCTCGACATAGCGCATTGACGTCCGATCGGCCGCGATTTTGCGGACGAGGTCGGCGAGAGTCCCCTGGTTGCCGTCGATCAGCCCCTGGTATTCCCCGTGCGCCTCGAGCACGTCGATCAACTCGCCGCCGAGCAGCGCGAGCTCGGTGTTGAGCGACCGCGTGAATCGCTTCAACCGCTCCATCGCATCTTGCGACAGCCCCTTGATGCGCATTTCCGGCCGACCATTGCCCATCTCGAACTTGCCTCCGAACGCCTCCGGCGAAAACCGATGAGCCAAGCAATGCCGTTCGCGCGCCGCGGTCAAGCCCGAGACCGCCCTGCGCGGCGATTTGGCGCGGGGCCCGCCCACCCCCCTCCCCGCATCGGTCGAAGCGATCGCCATCGCCCCGCCGCCCCTGCGGGAAAGTCCGAGCCGCTCAAGCGCGAGGACGCGGTCGAGCTCGGTCGATCCATGGCCGTTCAGGCGTTGCCGAATTAGCCGTTTCAAACTGGTGTTTGAACCCGTGAGCCAGGTCATGCTCGACTTGTGAGCCGCATCACAGCACCGCTCTTAACCTTGCGTTAGCGTTTGCAGCATGCCGCGAGGAAAGGCCCGAGCGGCGATGGTTTTGAAGGGAACGTTACTATGTCCAGGGTTGGGGAGCGCACCGACGACGCCGACGAGACTTCGTTGGAAAACACTTTCAAGTTCGTGCTGACGCTGATCGTCACCACCGTGATCGTCGCCTTCGCGGTTTATGTGCTGGGTTCAGCCATGATCGGTTCCGGCGTAAGCGCCCCGGTTCACAAGGCCGAGATCGGGGCGATGCACGCCCACTCGTGAGCCGGCCGTCGCGTGGGCCGGCTGGCGCCGCGCCTCAACGCCAAAGGGCCAGGCCGCACCCGAGACGCGTATCTCGTTCATTGCTGAGGAGGAGCCATCGTGACCGACTCAGAGAAGAGACCGCATTGCTATGAGGGCGCGTCGCGGCTCGAGCACGATCTGGCGCCGCGGGCCCTCGGCGCCAGCGCCTCGCTCGCCGCCGCCGTTGTCGCGGCCGCGGCAAAAGTCCGGCGCGCTCTTTCGATCGCCTCGAACCGTCGTCTTCTCGAGCCGCGAAGCCACGACACAATCGACGAGACCATAGAGCGGCGCCGGCGTTAGATCGCTCGAGGGGTCGACGCCAGTCATCGTCACGGGACGCGGTCGACGTAGGGGTGTTCGTCGCCCTGCAGGTCGCGGACGACGTAGCTGCCCGCGCCGTCCGGCCGGATCGACGGTGGACCGATCGGGATCTTGCCGCGGCCCCCGGGGATGTCGAGCACGTAGGTCGGCGTCGCGAGCCCCGAGAGCCGCGCCCGCAGCAGCGCCATCAGCTCCTGCCCCCTTGCGATCGGGACCCGCCAGTGGGCGGTCCCCGGCGCGAGGTCGCCGTGGTGCAGGTAATAGGGCTTGATTCCCGCCTCGACGAAGGCCCGCATCAGCGCCTCGAGCGTGACGGGGTCGTCATTGATGCCCTTGAGAAGGACGCTCTGGCTGACGAGCATGATCCCCTGCTCGGCGAGGCGCCGGCAGGCCGCCCGCGCCTCCGCACTCAATTCGCGCGGGTGGTTGGCGTGAACGGCGACGACGACGGTCTTGCCGTCGGCGATGAGCGCCCGCGCCAACGGCTGCGAAATTCGCTCCGGCGCTGCGACGGGGAGCCGCGTGTGCCAGCGCAGGATTTTCACGTGATTGATGGCGGCGATGGCGCCGGTCGTCTCCGCGACCCGCCGCGGCGACAGGGTCAGGGGATCGCCGCCGGTGAGGATGACCTCCCAGATCGCCGGCCGCCGCCGCACATAATCGAGCGCGGCGAGAAAGTCGGCGTCGCTCAGAGAGGCCGAGCCCGGCCCGACCCGCTCTCGGCGGAAGCAGAAGCGGCAATAAACGGCGCAGACGGCGACGAGCTTGATCAGGACTCTGTCCGGATAGCGATGGACGAGGCCGTTGATCGGGCTTTTAGCGTCATCGCCGATCGGGTCGTCCGTCTCGGCCGGGTCGCGCACGAGCTCGCGGCCGTCGGGGACGAACTGGCGGGCGATCGGGTCGGCCGGGTCGTTCGTCTCGATGAGGGCGGCGAGGGCGGGTGTGAGGCCGATCGCATAGCGTTCTGCGACCGCCTCGAGCTCGGCCAGCCGCTCCGGGGCGGCGAGGCCCGCTTCGACGAGCTGCCTCGACGTGCTCAATCGACGCGGCTCGAGACCGGGGTTCAGGGGACGGTTCATGTCGGGACGCGTTCATATCACGCGCGCGCCCGCCGTCCATGGCGCGCGGTCTCCGCTTTCTACTTGACGACCGGTATTTTCGACCGGTCGATCGTGACGGCGACCGCGCCGATCAGAACCGCGCCGAAAACGATGTTCTGGGCGAAGATATTGACCCCGAGGAAGGTCATGCCGATGCGCACCACCGAGATGATCAAAGCCCCGATCAAGGTGCGCCATATGCTTCCGACGCCGCCGGTGATCGCCGTGCCGCCGACGACGACGGCCGCGATCGAAGGCAGGAGGAGTTCGCTCGCCAAGGTCGGCGAGCCGCTCGCGAGCCGCCCGGCCAGAATCACGCCGGCCAGGGCTGCGCAGGTCGCGGAAAGGACGAGGGCGATAATCTTCTGCCGGTCGACCTTCACCCCCGAAGCGTAGGCCGCGGGTTCTCCTGCGCCGATCGCGGCGCTGTAGCGGCCGAAGCGCGTGCGGCTTTGGATCGTGTGGGCGACTGCGAGGACAACGAGCGCGATCAGGATGACGTTCGGGACGCCGAGCACGGTTCCGGTGATCCAGGTCTGGTAATCGCGTTCGCTCGTCTGCAAGGTGATCGAGCGCTCCTTCGAGAGGACCAGGGCGGCGCTCAGGAGCACGCCGCCCATCGCCAGGGTGGCGATGAAAGAGGGCACTTTCAGGCGGACATGCGCCACTCCGGAAAGGAAGCCGGCCAAAACGCCGGCGGCGATGGCGAAGACGAAGGCCAGGTAGCCCCATCGCGACACGGTGAGCGCGACGATGACGCTCGCCAGCGACGCCATCGACTGAATCGAAAGGTCGATGCCGCCGATCATGATCACGAAGGTGACCCCTGTCGCCAGCACGAAGAGCACGGCCGTGTCGCTGGCCAAATCCAAGAGCGTCGCGGGTTCGAGAAAGTCCGGCTGGAAGACGCCGACCAGGGCGACCAGCAGGACGAGCGTCACGATCGGCATCCATTGGCGAACGCGGTCGAATTCGAATTTTGCCATCGGCGGGCGCATGGGCGGCTTCAGACCATGTGGCCGACGAGATCGACCTGGAGGGGCTTGGCGCCGGGGCTCGCCGACGTGCGGTAGGTCACCACGCCGTCGCGCATCACCAGGACCGTGTGGCTGAGGCCGATCGTTTCCTCCAGCGTGTCGGAGGTGAGAATGACCGCGACCCCGTCATTGGTGACCGCGCGCACGAGTTCGTACACTTCCTCCTTGGCCCCGACGTCGAGCCCTCGCGTCGGATGATCGAGGATGAGAATGCGGGCCTTGGCGTTCAGCCATTTCGCCAGGACAACCTTCTGCTGGTTCCCGCCGCTCAGGTTGAGGCAGAGCGAATCGACGCCCGGCGTCCGGACACGGAGACGGTCGACCCAGGATTTCGCGAGCTTCCGCTCCTCGCCGAGGTCGATCAACCCGCCTCGCGCGAGGTCCTTGAGGCTGGGCAGCGTGATGTTGGCGGCGACGGAGAGGAACAGCACGAGCCCCTCGACCCGCCGCTCGCGGGGAACGTAGCCGAGATCGACGTCGACGGCGTCGGCCGGCGTCGAAAGCCGCACCTCGCGGCCGCCGACGCGAAGGCGCCCGCGGTCGTGCGGCAGGAGACCGGCGAGAGAGCGCGCCAGTTCCTCGCGGCCCGATCCGAGAACGCCGGCGATGCCGAGGATTTCGCCGGCATGCAGCTTGAAGCTGACGTCGCGGTAGGCGTCGCCGCAGCCGAGCCCTTCGAGCTCGAGTACGACGTCGTCGCCAAATGGCCTTTGCAGGGGTTCGCGATAATATTCCGCCTGCAGGCCCCGCCCGACCATGAGACGGTGAAGCGTCTTGACGTCGGCTTCCGCCGCCTGCAGTTGGGCGACGACCGCCCCGTCCTTCATGACGTAGATCCGGTCGGAGAGCTCGAGCACTTCGCTCAGCCGATGCGACACGAAAATGAACGATGCCCGCGCCTTCAGGGCGCGCACGCGCGCAAACAGGATTTCGATTTCATGGCGTTCGAGCACCGATGTCGGTTCGTCGAGCAGAATGACCAGATGGCCCGTTGCGTGCTCCTCGAGGGTCAGCGCCTTCGCCAGCTCGACCATCTGGCGGGTGGCGAAGTCGAGCGTCGCCGCCCGCGTCCGCGGATCGACGTCGACCTGCACCTTGGCAAGCTGCCGCGCGGCCGAAGCATAGACAGCGCTCCAGTTCACGAGACCGAACCGGGTGAACTGGGCCTCGCCTCCCAGATAGATGTTTTCTCCGACGGTGAGATTGAGCAGGAGCGACTGCTCCTGAAACACCATGCCGATCCCCTGGCGGGTGGCGTCGGCGGCGCTGGCGAAGCGCGTCCGTTTGCCGCCGAGCCAAATCTCGCCCGCGTCGGGCTGATAGACGCCGCTTAGAATCTTCATCAGCGTCGACTTGCCGGCGCCGTTTTCGCCGACCAGGCCGACCACTTCGCCGGGTCGGAGCTCGAGCGAGACATTGTTCAGGGCGCGAACGCCGGGAAAGCTCTTCTCGAGCGCGGAAACCGCCAGCACGGAATTGTCGGTGGGAGCGCTCATTTGACGATGCGCATGACGTTGCGGTCGATCGAGAGCGCGACCGCGGCGATGATCATCAGGCCCTGGACGCCGATCTGGTAGCTCGGCGGCACGTCCGCGAGCACCATGCCATTGTTGAGGACGGCGACGATCAGAACGCCGACCAGCGTCTGCAGGACGCTCCCCTCTCCGCCCGACAGCGCCGTGCCGCCGACGACGACCGCCGTTATGGTCGAGAACAGGCGGCCGTTGCCGATCAGCGAATTGCCGAGCCCGAGCTGGGCGGCGGCGAGAATGCCGCCGATGGCGTAGAAGACACCAGCGAGCGTGAAGGTCAGAATGCGCACCCGGGCGACGGGAATGCCGGACAGCGCGGCGAGCTCCTCCCCGCCGCCGAGGGCAAAAATGTAGCGGCCGAGCCTCGTGTTGTTCTGGATGACGAAGGCGACCGCGAGGCAGACGAGCGCCAGCCACACGCCCCAGGGAAGGCCGAGGAACCGGTCGATCGCGAGGCCGCGGATGAACGGATCGTTGATGCGAACCGCCATGCCGCCGAGGAGCGCGTTGGCGACGCCGACGCCGATGAACCAGGTTCCGAGCGTCGTCATGAACGAGGGCACCTTCAGCCCGACGTGAACGACGCCGTTGACGAAACCGACCGCCGCGCCGACCAGCATCACCGGCAGGATCGCCAAAGGTCCTAAATCGTTGGCGTTCGCGCCGTTGAGGACGAGTAACGAAAGGATGACCGCGCTCAGCGACAGGATGCCTTCCACGGACAGGTCGATCGATCCCATCAGTATGACGAAGGTTGCGCCGAGGCCGAGGACGAGCGGAATCATCGCCGCCTGCGCGATGCGGACGAAATTGCCTAGGCTGAGGAAATTCGGATTGATGAGCGATACGATCACGCAGAGGAGCGCGAGCACGGCCACCGGCGCCCAGGCGGCGAAGCGGCGCCGGAACGCTCCGGCGCGCCGCGGTTTCCTGTCGGTGTCGAGGGCTTCTGTGGTCATGGAGGGGCGCCGCGCCCCCCTTCTCCGTGAAGCGGGGACCCGAAGAGCCAGATGGGGTATGGAGCGCCGGGCATGCTCATGGGACGTTCGCGGTGACAGCCGTGCAAGACGCCAGGCGCTTTATTGCGGGCCACGCCCCAGCCGGCCTTCGGCCCCGTTCCCCAGCAAAAGCCGGGGAAGGGATGCGCCGGCATTCTCCGCGAGCCGTTGCTAATACTGGATCTGGCCGTTGACCCGGCCCCAGATGTCGTTCCAGTCGATCTTGGGCTCGGCCTTGATGTTGCTGTCGTAGAACGACTGGGCGTTGTCGGCGGTGATGATGACGCCCTTGCCGTAGAACTCGCGGTGGTCCTTCGGCTGGGTCGTCGGGTCGAAGGCGCCGGTCTTGGCGTGGTAGGCGATCGACAGGCCCATGCCGCCTTGCCAATAGGGGTCCCAGGCGACGGTGCCGACCATCTCCTTCTTGAGGATGGACTCGACCGCGAGCTTGATGCCGTCGATGCCGGTGACCGGCACCTTGCCGGCGCTGCCGCCGGCGCGCAGCGCTTCGACCGCGGCGAGCGCCATATCGTCGTTCGCCGCCCAGATGCCGCCGATCTGGTCGCCGAACTTGGTCAGCCACGCATTCGTCTTTTCGAGCGCGGTGTTGGCGTCCCAGTTGGCGACCTGATAGTCGAGCAGCTTGACGTTCGGATTCGCGGCGAGCGCCTGGTCGAGGCCCTTCTTGCGCTCGATGGCGGGCACGTTCAATTCGATGCCGCCGAGCGCCACGACGCCGCCCTTGCCGCCCATCGCCTTGAACAGGGTCTCGGCCATGGCCTTGCCGTAAGGCACGCCGCTGAAGGAGATGTGCGCCACGTAATTCGGGTTGAAATCCCAGGGATGCAGGTCGGCCGGCTTGTTCCACTGCGTGACCACGTACGCCCCGGCGGCCTTGCACGCCTCGACAATCGGCCGCGCGTCGGGGCTGTCGTTCGGATCGACATTGATGCAGCAATTGCCGCCGGTCTTGGCGAGAATCGCCTTGATGTCGGCGATGCCCTTTTCGCTGTTGCCTTCGGTGACCAGGGTCACGTAGTCGGCGCCGACCGATTTGGCGAAGGCGGCGCCCCCCTTGTTCCAGGTCGCGTGATACGGGTTCGAGAGCGAACGGATCGAATTGACCAGCGTCGGCTGGCCGGCCGCGCGCGCCGGGCGGGCGACAATGGCCGGAAATGCGCCGGCGACCCCGAGCGCGCCCGCGCTCTTCAAAAGGTCGCGACGCCGAAAATTCAGCGTGACCATGTTGGTGACAAGCTTGTGGCTCATGTATGCCTCCTCCCGAATTGAGGCGCCAAGGCCGCGGCGCCCCTTGTCCTTGTCCGTCGTTCGAGCCGGTCGGTCTGATTGGCTTTCACTCTGCCAGCGCCGACGATGCAACGAGCCCCGCAAGCTCATGCGTGTCCTTCGACGCTTCTGGCCGGCTCCCGGCCCCATGTAAGGGTGCATGAGCGTCTATGCTTGTCAACGTTGGCGGGGAGATGCGTGGACCGGGAGAATTTGTCCGGTCTTCAGGCGGAACGCCTCGCCGGGAGTCCAGGAACAATCCCTTGGCGCCGACGTTGCCGATCAGGGCGTCGGCGCCGGAGAGAGCAAGGACAGCGCCGACGCCCATCCGGTCCTGCGATGGCGGCTTGGGGAGCGGCCCGAGCAAAGGCGATCGCTCCCCCAACGCGGACCGGGACCAGTTGCCGCTGTTAACGCCTGAGATCGACGCAAGTTCCTCATCAAATCGTCGCAAAGGTTTTATTCCAAGCAATCCGCAACGAAAAAAGGGCGGCGAAACCGCCGCCCTTTCCGACTGGATCAGCCCGGTGGCGTCAGCGGCGGTCCCAACCGCGGCGGGAAGCCTCGGAATGGCCCTCCGAATCGCCGAACCAGCCGCCATGTTCGCGGCCGCGTCCACGGGAGGAACGCTCGTCCTCTTCCTCGTAGCGCCCGCGTCCACCACGACGCTCGTCGTCGTAACGCGACCGGCTCTGGTAGGATCGCTCGTCGTCGCGGCGCTGCGAACGGTGGCCTTCCTGCCAACCGCGGCGGGCCGCCTCGGAATGGCCTTCCGGGTCGCCGAACCAGCCGCTTTCGCGGTGGTCGGACCTCTGCCAGCCGCGGCGGGAGGCCTCGGAATGCCCCTCCGGGTCGCCGTACCAGCCGCTCTCGCCGTGGTCGGACCTCTGCCAGCCGCGCCGCGAGGCTTCGGAATGTCCCTCACGATCGCCGAACCAGCCGCTCTCGCCATGGTCCGAGCTCCGCCAGCCGCGCCGCGAGGCCTCGGAATGGCCTTCCGGATCGCCGAACCAGCCGCCCTGTCCACGGTCCTCGCCCGAACGACGATAGCCTTCGTCGTCGTCGCGTCCTCGACTCATCGACCGCCGGCCGCCGCGATAGTCCTCGTCCTCGTCTTCATACCGGCGGCGCGAGCCGCCGCGGGAGTATTCGCGGTCGTCTTCCGGCAGGAATCGTCCCTGCTCGTCTCGATCCCGCATGTTGGAGTACCTTGGCATAACGCTCTTCCTTCCAACTCGCTGGCGTTGGATGAGACGGAGAGGAATGCGGCGCCAGCGTTTCCCACGACCTCTCCGACGTTTCCGCGGAAACGCCATCGTGGGGAGGAGTGTTCCCTTGCGCCCGTGAACCTTTCCAGGATTTCCGTTGCTAGCCGGCAGCATGCGGGAGCCGGCGACCCTTCACCGACCCAAGTGTCGCTCATTCCATTGGCGTCGCTGGCGGGCGAACGTCGTGGGGCGCGATCCCGTCAGCAAGCGGTGTGAGCCCTCGCCAGCCGTTTAAGTGGAGTCTCAGAGCGGCGACGGCGATGCAATTTGGGCGCTTGGCAAGAGGAACGCTTGCCTTCCCGACGCGTTGTCGCGCGCCGATGGAGTCAGGCGAGGCGGGAGCCGATGCGTCTTATTCTTCTCATTATCATAATTATTCTGCTCATCGGCGCGCTGCCGACTTGGCCCTACAGTTCGGGGTGGGGCTATTACCCGGCTGGCGGTCTTGGGACGCTGCTTATAATCCTTTTGATCCTGGCGCTGGTCGGCGTCATCTAGCCGGCGGCTCTGAGACGCGAGTTTTTTGGCTGAGTGACGACCTGGATGCACCGCGGGCCTCACCCGCTTTCCCGCTCCGTCCTGAGCCGCGCCCAATATTCGAGCCGCTTCCTGATCTCGCGCTCGAAGCCTCGTTCGACCGGCTCGTAGAGGATTTTTCGGCCGAGGGCATCGGGCCAGTAGTTCTGGCCGCTGAAGGCGTCGGGCGCGTCGTGGTCGTATCGGTAGGCCGCCCCGTAGCCTTCACGCTTCATGAGGCGGGTCGGCGCGTTGAGGATCGTCTTCGGCGGCGTGAGCGAGCCGTGCGCCCGCGCCAGGTCCTGCGCCGCGCCGAAGGCTTTGTAAACCGCGTTCGACTTCGGCGCGGTCGCGACATAGACGACCGCCTCGGCGATCGCGAGCTCGCCCTCGGGGCTGCCGAGAAAGTCGTAGGCGTCCTTGGCGGCGTTGGCGACGACGAGCGCCTGCGGGTCGGCGAGCCCGATGTCCTCGGAGGCCATGCGCACGACCCGGCGCGCGAGGAACAAAGGGTCCTCGCCCGCGTCGAACATGCGGGCGAGATAATAGAGCGCCGCGTCCGGATCGGAGCCGCGGACGCATTTGTGCAAGGCCGAGATCAGGTTGTAGTGGCCGTCCTGCGCCTTGTCGTAGATCGGCGCCCGCCGCTGCACGACCTCGACGAGGCGGCGCGCGTCGAGCACTTCCCCGGGCCCGGCGGCGCGGAAAACTTCCTCGGCGAGCGTCAGCACGGCGCGGCCGTCGCCGTCGGCCATGCCGATCAGCGCGGCGCGGGCCTCGAAGTCGAGCGGCAGGGGTTTGTCCAAAAGGCGCTCGGCCCGGCCGAGCAAAGCTTCGAGCGCGTCGGCGGTCAGCGGCCGGAAGACGAGCACCCGGGCGCGGGACAGAAGCGCGGCGTTCAATTCGAACGACGGGTTCTCCGTCGTCGCGCCGATGAGGGTCACCACCCCATCCTCCATCACCGGCAGGAAGGAATCCTGCTGGGCGCGGTTGAAGCGGTGGATCTCGTCGACGAAAAGCAGTGTGCCGAGCCCCTGCGCGCGCCGCGCCCGCGCCGCGTCGAAGATCTTTTTGAGTTCCGCGACGCCCGAATGGATCGCCGAGACCTGCACGAAGGCGTCGGCGCGCGCTGCGCCGATGAGGCGCGCGACCGTCGTCTTGCCGCTGCCGGGGGGGCCCCAGAAGATCATCGAGCCGAGCGTCGGCGACTTGAGGAGCCGCGTCAGCGCGCCGTCAGGCCCAGTCAGATGCTCCTGGCCGGAGACTTCGGCGAGCGTCCTCGGCCGCAGGCGTTCCGCGAGCGGCGCGGGCGGCGGATTGCCTTTCGGGCCCGGATCATCGAAGAGGTTCATCGGATTCTGTCTCGCGCGCCCCGCGAACCCTGTCCAGGGCAAGTGCCGCCGACTTGCCCGCCAAACGCGTAAGCTTATGCTCCCCGCGCCTTCGCAAAGCCGGGTCCCTCATGAACGCCTTCGTCCTGCCCTACGCTCCCTCGGAACAAGAGGGGTTCGTCCCCGAGCGGCTCGAGCGGCTGACGGCCGTCATGCAGCGTGAGATCGATGAGAAGAAGGCGCCCGGCGCGTCGATGCTGATCGCCCGCCACGGAAAGTTCGTCTATCGGCAATGCCTCGGGGCTCTGCGGCCCGACGGCCCGCCAATGAGAGACGACGCGATCTTCCGCATCTATTCGATGACCAAGCCGATCGTCTCGGTCGCGGCGATGATCCTCGCCGAGGAGGGGCGGCTCACGATCATCGATCCGGTGTCGGCGTACATTCCGGCCTTCGCCGACCTCAAGGTCGGCGTCCCGAACGGCGACCGCATGGATCTCGCGCCAGTGAAGCGGCCGATCACTATCCAGGACCTCCTGCGTCACACCTCGGGACTGACCTACGGATTCACCGGCGTGTCGCCGGTCCAGAAGCTGACCAAGGCCGCCGGCGTCGGGAACCCCGATCGGACGACGGCGGAGAATGTCGAGGCGATCGCCGCTCTGCCGCTCATGCATCAGCCGGGCGAGGCGTGGGAGTACAGCACGTCGACCGACGTGCTCGGGCGGATCGTCGAGATCGTCGAGGGAGCGCGACTCAGCGACGTCTTGCGCGCCCGCATATTCGGACCGCTCGGCATGACTGACACCGCCTTCTTCACCCCGGAAGCGAATATCGCGCGGCGAGCCGACCCGTTCTCGTTCGACTTCACCGCCGCTGCGGGCATCGACCCGATGAATAGGACGTCGCCGCCGAAATACGAGTCGGGCGGCGGGGGGCTCGTGTCGACGCTCGCCGACTATAGCCGCTTCGCCGCGATGCTGAGCCAAGACGGCATGCTCGACCGCGTCCGCATTCTCAGCCCGCGGACGATCGCCTTCATGGCGAGCGACCATCTCGACGCGAACACGAACCGCAACCACTACCTGTTATGGCCGGGCCACGGTTTCGGTCTCGGCTTCGCCGTGCGCACCGAGCCCGGACGCGCGCCGACCCCGGGCAGCCCCGGCGAATATTTCTGGGGTGGCGTCATGGGCACAACATTCTGGATCTCGCCGCGCGATTCCCTCTTCGCCGTGCTCATGGTTCAGTCGCCGGAACACCGCGAGTATTTCCGGGTGCTGTTCCGCAACCTCGTCACCGCCGCGATTGCTTGATGTGGCCGCGCTCCGAAAGACGGGCGTCCTTCGGTACGCTCATGGAGAGACGCCCGCGGTCAACGACCGCGTCTACATTTCACCATACGCCGGTGTTCGGCATAGAAGCCCATGGCTCGGCCGACGGCAGCGAGCCGCCCTTCTGGATGAGCTCGATCGAGATCGCATCCGGGGTGCGGATGAAGGCCATGTGGCCGTCGCGCGGCGGCCGATTGATCGTCACGCCGGCGTCCTTCAGCTTGGCGCATGTCGCGTAGATGTCGTCGACCCGGTAGGCGAGATGGCCGAAGTTGCGTCCGCCGGCATAGACCTCCGGGTCCCAGTTGTAGGTGAGTTCGATGACCGGCGCCTGGTCCTTCCGCGCCCTTTCGGCGTCGCCGGGCGCGGCGAGGAACACCAGAGTATAGCGGCCCTTCTCGTTCTCGAAGCGCCGCGTCTCGACGAAGCCGAGCAGTTCGAAGAAGGCGATCGTCGCCTTGAGGTCCGTTACGCGGATCATGGTGTGCAGATATTCCATAGTTTTCCTCGTCGGTTTCCAGCCGGTCTCAGTCTACCATAGCGGCTCCGGCCGCAACGGGCAGCCCGAGCTCTGGATGTATCAGGGGCCGCAGATTCCCGGTACACCGGACTGCCCTTGCGCGCTAAAAAACAAAGGGGGCCCGTTGCGCACCGCCTACTGCTTCACGCCGGACCGCACGTTCTTTCCGCCGGCGGTGCGCGCCATCGCGTCGCTGATCGACGCCGAACCGGACGCCAGCCACGAGATCTTCCTCGTCTGCGAGCCCGACGACGTACCGCCGGGCTTCGACAAGCTTCCGCAGCGCTTGCGCGAACGGATAAAACTTCTCACCCTCGACTTCGCCCGCTTCGACGCCGATCTCTCCGGCAAGGGACGTTTCTCGCGCGCGGTCTTCCGCCGGTTATTTCTCGATGACATCCTGCCTGCGCATGTCGAGCGGATCGTCAGCGTAGATTCGGACATGCTGATCGTGCGGCCTGGCCTTTCGCGTCTCGCCGGCTTCAACCTCGGCGGCCGGCCGCTCGCCGCCGCCTACGACATGATTTTTCTCATGGACAACAAGGGCGACGATGCTTTGGTGCGGCGATTCCAGCGATCCCGGCTGGGGCTCGGGCTCACGCTCGACACGCCCTATTTCAACGCCGGGCTGATGGCGATCGACCGCGCCGCATGGCGCGCCGAGAAGTTGACCGAGCGCGTGGCGACGGCGCTCAGGAACGAGCCGAAGCGCTTCCCCTTCATGGAGCAGGACGCGCTCAACGCGACCTTGCGCGGACGCTTCGCGCCCTTGTCGCCTCGCTACAATTTCATGGGCGATTTCTTCCTGCTCGACCTCGAGCGGACGATCGAGCCGATCGTGCTGCACTTCGTCAACGCGCCGAAGCCGTGGGAGCTCGCCCTCTGGCGCGGGGAAGCCCGCTTCGCCGAGGATTTTCGCGACTGGTTCGCAGCCTCGCCCTGGCCGGGATGGGCGAAGGCGCCGGCGACGCCTTCATGGCGACGGACCCGGCCGCCGCTGACCCGTCGAAGGAAAGAGTTCGCGAAACGCTTGTCGGCGTTCCTTGCGCAGGCGCAATTCATCGACGGGACGGCGACGTCCCGGGGCTGAGATGGGTTCGCGGCTCCGGCAATAATCCCGAATTTTGCGGAACGCGGCGTTCAGGAGAGGGCTTGAAAATGCGGTTTTGGCTGATTGCCATGGCGTGCGGCTGCTTCCAGGTCCTGCAGGCGATGACCAACGGCGCCGCCGCCAAGTCGGGCATCGGCGCGATCTGGGTCGGCGCGATGTCCGCCACCGTGTCCACGCTGACTTTGGTGCTGGCGGCTGTTGCTGTCTATAGCCTCCCTCTTCCCGATAAGGGTCTTCTCATTGCCCAGGGGCCGAAAGTCGTCGCCGGCGGGATGATGGGGGCGTTCATCGTCGCGGGCCTCGCCTTCGTTGCGCCCAGGCTGGGCCCAACTCAAACGTTCATCCTCTATTTTTTCGTTATCGCCGCTATGTCGACGCTCATCGACAGCCTCGGTCTCCTGGGAACCGAAGCAAAGCCGTTGATGGCTCGACAGCTCGTCGGCGTGTTGCTCGCGGGTGTCGGCCTCGTGCTCGCCCGCTCCTGAACGGGAAGATGTCGGCCAGAGTCCAGCCCCGCTCAAGCCACCGCTCCGAGACTGGTTTCGACGCCGTCCTTCGGCCGGCGCGCCGTCCCGGGGCGAACGCATGAGACTTGTCCTTTCCGCCGCCTTCGCGAGCCTCGCTCTGGCGCCCGCCGTCGCAGCCGACCTGTTCGGAAGCGCGCCCTTGTCGATCCCCGCCTCGCAAGCCCCGACCGCAGTCGAGATCGGCTCGAACTGGTACCTGCGCGGCGATGTTGGAGTCGGCTTCGACGATCTGCCGACGGTCTCGCTCGGAGGCGGCTACCTGCCGGCGGTCGCTTCAGTCCCGGCGGCTTTCAGCCAGACCGGCTCGAACAGCGCAACGTTCGACGGTGGCCTCGGCGTCGGCTACCGCTTCAATAATTATTTGCGCTTGGACGCGACCTGGGACTATCGGTTCGGACCGGGCAAGACCCTCTCGGGCGTCGTCGTCTGTCCCTACGCACCCCTCACCCCGGTGAACAACGCGACGACCGGCCTGCCGGCCGGATTCCTCTACAAGCCCAGCGACGCCTGCTACGGCTCCATGCCCCTCAAACAATACAACGACACGTTCCTAGCGAACGCCTACATCGACCTGGGAACCTATTCCGGCTTCACGCCCTATGTCGGCGCCGGGCTCGGCATGAACATCAACTCGATGCAGGGAAGTTTGAATTTCTACCAAGCCTCAAACGCCCAACCTTATGCGGCCAATCTCACGAACCCATACCCCCTCGTCGTCCCCTCGGTCTGGGTCGGCCCCACGGGCCAGTCGCTCGTTCCGCAGCCCAATATCGCGTTCTCCCAGCAGATTTGGAACAGGTCGTTCAGCTCAACCACGTATCGCGCCGCCTGGGCGCTCATGGCCGGCGTCGGCTTCCAGCTCAGCCCGAGCGCGACGCTCGACGTCAACTACCGCTACCTCAACTCCGGCGAAGTCACGACGGTTCTCAATCCACTCCTCGGCCTCAAGGTCAAGCAGAATAACGTGTCGCAGCAGATCCGCGTCGGCATTCGTTACATGCTGCAGTAGGCCCGCGGCCCGCTGCGCTGGCAACACGCGGAACCGAGTTCGGCAGGATCACGGCCGGCTTTTGAGGCCGCTTCCAGCAGCGCTTGACGGCCGGGGCGATTTCAGCGTCCATCCGCTCCTCTCGAGCCGCCTGGACGCCTGAGCCGTCATGTTTCGCACACTGATGACCTCGCGGCGCTTCGCGCCTCTGTTCTGGTGCCAGTTCTTTTCGGCGTTCAACGACAATTTCGTCCGCAACATGCTGGCGATGCTGATCCTATTCCGGTTCGGCGGCCAAGACAGCAGCACGAAGATCCTGATCGCCTCGATGGCGTTCGTCCTGCCGGCGATTCCGCTTTCGGCGCTCGGCGGCGAGATCGCCGATTCGCACGACAAGGCCATCGTCGCGCGGCGGCTCAAGCTCGCCGAGATCGGCGTTCAGATGGTCGCCGCCGCAGGCTTCGTCCTTTCCTCGCTGACGCTGCTCTATGTCGCGCTGTGCGGGCTCGGCTGCATCGCGGCGCTGTTCGGGCCGATCAAATACGGCATCCTCCCCGACCACCTGCGGCGCGAGGAGCTCGTCTCGGCCAATGCGCTGGTCGAAGGCGCGACCTTCGCCGCGATCATTCTGGGTCTTGTCGTCGGCGGATTGGCGGCGGCGCAAGGTCGCTCGGCGGCCGGCGTCGTGGCGCAACTCATGGTCGTCGCGGTCGCCTGCTACGGCTCGGCGCGCTTCATCCCGCCGACCGGCGTCGGCGCGCCGGGCCTGAAAGTCCATTGGAACGTCATCGCCTCGACCTGGCGGATTCTCAGCGAAGCGCGCGCCGATGATCGTCAGTGGGTCGCTGCGCTCGCCACGAGCTGGTTCTGGACGGTCGGCATCGTCACGCTCTCCCTCGTGCCGGTGATCATCAAGTCGCGCATCGGCGGGGGGCTCGACGTCGAGATCGCGATCAATTTGATTTTCGCTGTCGGCATCGCGGTCGGTTCGCTCGCCGCCGCAGCTCTGTCGCGCGGACGCATCGAGCTTGCGCCGGCGCCGTTCCTGCTGATCGTCATGGCGGCGCTGGCGATCGACCTCGGGCTCGCGACCAACGCGATGGCGCCGGCGAGCCGCGTGGTTCCGGTCGGCGAATTCTTCACGAGCCCGTTCGGTCTGCGCGTCGCCTTCGAGCTCTTCGTCTATTCCGCCGCCGGCGGGCTGTTCGTCGTGCCGATCTTCGCCGCGATCCAGGCCTGGGCGGGCGAGGAGCGGCGCGCGCGGGTGGTCGCCGCAGTCAATGCGCTGAGCTACCTGATGATGGTCGTCGGCTCGCTCGTCACCATGGCCATGCTGCAGGTCCTGGGCCTCAGCGAGCCGACGGCGCTCGTCGTCCTCGGCCTCGCCAGCATCCCGGCCGCGGCTTACCTCTTCCTCCGCCTGCCGGCGAACTTCCTCGCCTTCTTCCTGCGCCTGCTTTGGGGCGCGCTGTTCCGTCTCGAAGTGAAGGGGATCGAACACCTGCCGCGGCCGGGCGAGCGCGCGATCGTCGCGGTCAATCACGTCTCCTTCCTCGATGCGCCGATCCTGTTTTCGCTGATGGAGGAGCCGCCCCTGTTCGCGATCGACCACGGTCTCGCGCGACATTGGTGGATCAGGCCCTTCCTGAAGCTCGCCGGCGTCAGCCCCGCCGACCCGTCCCGCCCGCTGACGGCGAGGGCGCTCATCAGACAGGCGCGCGCAGGGCGCGCCCTGGCGGTTTTTCCCGAAGGGCGGGTCGTTGTCGCCGGCCCCGTGATGCGCGACTACGAAAGCGCCGCGCTGATGGCGGAGAAGAGCGACGCGCCGGTGACGCCCGTGCGCCTCGTCGGGCCGGAGCGTACGTTCCTTTCCCGGCTCGACCCGGCATGGGTGGGGCGGCGGCTCTTTCCGAAGGTGACGGTCACCATCCTGCCGCCGCGCAGGCTGGCGACGCCGGCCGGGCTGAGCGGGCGGGCGCTGCGACGGGCCGCGGGCGCCGCGCTCAGCGACATGATGTCGGACCTCGTCTTCGAGACGACCGACATCCGCCGGACGCTGCATGCAGCGTTCGAGGAGCAGGCGAAGAAGAACGGTCTGTCGCGGGTCGCGGTGGAAGATTCGCTCGGCGGCGCGCTGTCGATGCGCATGTTCCGGATCGGGGTCGGGGTGCTGGCGCGCAAGGTCGCCGAAATTTCGGCGCCCGGCGAGGTCATCGGCCTCATGCTGCCGAACGCCAACGGCTCGGCTGTGACCTTCATGGCCCTGCAGGCGGCGGGCCGCGTGCCGGCGATGCTCAACTTCACCGCCGGCCCGAACAATCTCGTCGCCGCCTGCCGGACGGCGCGGATCGCCCTGATCCTCACCTCGCGCTCGTTCGTCGAAAAAGCCGAGCTCGCCAAGGTCGTCGAGGCGCTGTCGGCGGTCGCGCGCATCGTCTGGCTCGAGGACGTGCGCGAGAGCGCGTCGCGGGCGGACAAGCTGCGCGCGGCGCTCACCGCCGGCCGCGCGCTCGCGACTCCGGACCCGGACGACCCGGCGGTCGTCCTCTTCACCTCCGGCACAGAGGGCGCGCCGAAGGGCGTCGTCCTGTCGCACGCCAACCTGCTCGCCAACGTCGCCCAGATCGACGCGCTGTTCGACCTGAGGCTGACCGACGTCTTCTTCAACCCGCTGCCGATTTTCCACGCCTTCGGCCTCAGTGCGGGGATGCTGCTCGGGCTCATGACCTCGATGAAGGTCTATCTGTATCCGACGCCGCTGCACTATCGCCAGATTCCGGAGCTCATCGACAAGGTCGGCGCGACGGTCCTCGTCGGGACCGACACGTTCCTTTCGGCCTACGCGCGCAACGCCGACGCCTACGGCTTCCGCACGCTGCGATACGTGATCGCCGGCGCCGAGCCGCTCAAGGCCGAGACCCGCCGCATCTACATGGAGAAATTCGGCCTGCGGCTGCTCGAGGGCTACGGCGTGACCGAGGCCTCGCCGGTGCTGGCGGTCAACACGGCGGCGTTCAACAGGAACGGAACGGTCGGCAGGCTCCTGCCTTTCGTCAAGGCGCGCCTCGAGCCTGTGCCCGGCATCGACGAAGGCGGGCGCCTCATCGTGCGCGGCCCCAACGTGATGATCGGCTACCTGCGCGCCGACAACCCCGGCGAGCTCGAGCCGCCTTCCGGCGGCTGGTACGACACCGGCGACATCGTGGCGATCGACGCGGACGGCTTCGTCTGGATCAAGGGCCGGGCCAAGCGCTTCGTCAAGATCGCGGGCGAGCTCGTGTCGCTCGGCGCGCTTGAAGACCTGCTCTCCGGCCTGTGGCCCGACGAGCCCGTCGCGGCGGTCTCCGCCCCCGACTTCAAGCGGGGCGAGCGGGTGATCCTCGCCACCACCCATGCGGGCGCGACCCGGATGGAGGTCCTGACCTGGCTCAAGATCAAGGGCGCTTCGGCGCTCATGGTTCCCAACTCGGTCGTCACGCTCGACGCGATCCCCCTGCTCGGCTCGGGCAAGACGGACTACGTGGCGCTCGCGCGGCTCCTAAAGGAAAGGGGGGCGTGAGGGCGGCCTTCCCGGCGCACAATGCGTGTCGCGGAGCGCCCGGGAAGGAAGAGACGCTCCAGCGGAAGGAAGCGGAACCACGGGGGAAGGAAAAGGAACCCCAGGGGAAGCAAAAGGAACCCCAGCGGAAGCAACTTCGGTGCGTGAATTGAGCCTTTTCAAGGAGTTGTGCGACGAGTGAAGTTTTGGGACGCAGCCGCGCTTCCGAGCCCTCCGCAGCGCGCTTGGCCCTTATCCAAAACCTTTCGGGGAGAAGCCAAGCGGACCGCGTCAAGCGCACGGTGGGTGCGTGCGAAGTCCCCTCGCCGCTGGCGAAGGATTCCAAGGCATGACGCGAGCGGCGTGACCGGGCGGCGCGAAAGCTCAGCAAGGCCGTTCAACAATTTTCGCTCCACGATCGACTGGCGGACCTTTCAAGAGTGAGACACGAGGCCCGCCTATTGGCAAGAAATTCTCGTTTTGTTTTGCGGCCAAAGGTTAACAGAAAGCCGCATCGCTCCCGCCGATCGGAGAATGGTCGCGCTCCATCCGCTCGCCGCGCTGGCCGGCTGCGTCCATGCCTTCGAGTGGATTGGTGGAAGCGCCGGTCTCGTCGACGAAGACGAGCTTCGCTGCATCGAGATCGAGTTCGCAGGCGAACCCGTTCCGGCTGCTGGAGGAACGTCCTGGCGCCGCTGCTCCGTAAGCGTGCGCGGGAACAATCTCTTGACAAGAGCCCCGGGGGCTGATTCATGATATGTTCTTCAAGCTGCAACAGAAGGCGGGAGAGGGCGGCAGCGACACAGCCCAGACGACAACCGGCAGCGCAGGCGGAAAGAAGGGCGCCCAGCCCCCTCGCTTCGCTCCCCGGGATATTTGGGGAACTGGCATGAGCCGGACAGGAAGGAAGAGGCTTGGCAGGGGGTGCAAAAGGCGCTTTCCGCTCTTATTTGACAGCATGGTGGTAAATCTGCCACCATGATCTTGGATGATTCGAGACACACGGCCAATCAACTGGATCAAGGCAGCACGGAAGAATTTCGAAGATTTTCCGCAAGGCGCACGCGACGCCATTCTTGATGACCTGTCTACAGCCGCAGACGGCGGATTTCCTCGCCACGTCAAGGCGATGAAAGGCATCGGTTCCGGCGTTTACGAGGTGGCCTTGCCTTATCGTGGCGATGCTTACCGCACCGTCTACACCGTGGAGTTTCGCAACGCATTGTGGGTAATCCATGCGTTTCAGAAGAAATCGAAAACCGGCATCAAGACACCGCAGGCGGACATTGACCTTGTTCGCAAACGTCTTGTCAGGCTGAAGGAGGAACTGCGATGAGCGACGATGATTTTGAAGTTGTGTACGGCAGCGGGAATGTGTTCCGCGACTTCGGTTATCCCGACGCCGACATTCGGCAAGCCAAGTGCATTCTTGCCGCTGCCATCATAAAAATTCTGGACGCCCGGCAGTGGTCAACCCGGCGCGCCGAACAGGAAACCGGCGTCAACCATGCCGATTTTGCCCGCATCCGGGGGGTTAATCTCGCACGCTTCACGCTTGACAGGCTCATGGCTATCTTGAGCAAGCTGGGGCAGGAAGTCGAGATTGACGTGAAAATTCACCCGCGCCAGCAGCGAGACGCCCAACCCGCGCCCGTGCGGCAATGAAACGCACCTGAGCTTGACGACCGGATGGGCCAATCCCCAATTTTCTAAGCAGGGCGAGGTTTGCGACCTGTCAGGAAAGAATCTTGTGCAAATGCCTATTCCGAATTGGAGAGTCGAACTCCCATCCGATCTCGTCTCCGCGCTCGCCCAAGCAGAGCTATCTCATCCCATTTCCAGTGCGGTGATCGTCAACCACAATGGAAAACAACATCTTGAGGCATCCGAGCAGTTGCAGCCTGAATTTCCTGAATAATGGCGGCGGAGGGGGCAGTCGCATGCTGGTACAGCTATACCTATGAAACCTTGCCCGCCACGGTCTCCGCGACGCCCACTTATCAAACCTATAACTGGTCATTCTATGCTACCCTCGCGCCCGGCTGCAGCAGCCCGACCGGCAACGAGCGCGACATCGTCTACAATCAAAATTACCACACCTTGCAGTATTGCAGTGAGGTCTCATGGATTCCCTTGGGACAGGGAAGTGGCGGCGGCGGGCGTTGCTCGAACCAGAGCGGCATCGAAGACAACATCAGGTACAACACCGACTACCACACCTACCAGTACTGCAACGGCACCAACTGGGTGAAATTTGGCGGCGGATCATCCGTACTGTTGCCGACATGTAGTGACGGTTATTTTGTGATGTCGATTAGCAGCCCTGGGCCGCGTCGCGGCGAACGAAGTTCCCGGTGAAATTTTTTGAAACAGTGTGAAATGGATGGAAAGATTTCGGAAGCCCGGCTGAAATCTTTTGAAGCCCCTGGAAGCTCTCCGAAGGAATGGCGGGTCGTCTGCGTCCAGCGCCCGCCATGGCGAGCGACGATTCCAGTCGATTCGGAACCTGCTCTAAGGGATAGTTGCCGACCCAAAGAGAACGGCTTCGTTGGGTCGTCGCGTTTTCCCCGACCGCGAACATCCCGCAGCTCATCCGCGCAACGCGCCTTCGGCGCGACCCCTCATCCGGCCCTTCGGGCCACCTTCTCCCCAAGGGAGAAGGGTAAGCGCAACCAGGAGGAATCGCCCATGCCGATCACCGACCCACAGGCCGTCGACTTCGGCTTTCTCGTCGCCTTCGCCGAGGGCATGTATGTTCCAGGCTCGATCACGCCGCGCGACGAGCCGAGGATCGCTCAGGCCGGCTGGGACGTCGTCGGCCATTTGCTGGCGTTCGACACCGTCCTGCCCGACGCGGCGGCGCTGCCCGCCGGCGTGCCGAAGACCGTGCTGCTGGGGCAGATCGTCTTCTATGGATTTCTGGCGCGCAACCATGCCGACCCGACCCGCTACGCCGCGGCCATTCGCGGGACGAGCGGCTTCGCCGAATGGGCGATCGACGCCGATTTCCTTCCCCTCGCGCTTCCCTCGCCGGCGGGGGCGACGGTCGAGAAGGGCTTCTGGAGCGTCTACGCCAGCATGACGCTCGTCGGCCTCGACGGCGACGAGATCGGCGCCGGGGCGGCGCACGCGATCGCGACCGTCGTCGACCAGGCGACGGTGACGGTTTGCGGGCACAGCCTCGGCTCCGCTCTCGCGACGTATCTCAGCTTCGACGTCGCCAAGCTGATGGGAAACCGGGCGAGCGCCTGCCTGTTCGCTTCTCCCCGCTCGGGCGACCTTGCGTGGGCGGCGGCCTACGGCGCCGCCGTCTCGACCTACCGGCTGATCAACTATGTCCTGGACGTCGTGCCCTACGTGCCGTTCGACGCCCTGCCGCCGTTTCAATATTCGACGCTTCCGGGCGCCCAGATCCTGCAGCCGTTGACGGCGCAGGCGGAAGTGCGATTCGACATCTCCTGCAATCACAATCTCGTCTGCTATTGCGCGATGCTCGATTACGCAGACACGAAAGCCCGGCAGGACGCCCAGGACGCCGCGGCCTGGAGCTGCATTGTCGGACCGCCGGCCCCCGACCTCAACCGCGATCTGACGCTGGCGCTCGCCACCGCGGTGAACGCGCTCGGCGGGGCGGCGGCCCGCATCGTCGAACTCCTCTCCGTCATGACGCGCGCCAAAGGCGGCCAGGTCTGATCCCCCTCGCTCCGTCTTGGCGGGAAGAGGGTAACTGCCAAGCCTCCCGTCGCCCTCGCCCTGAGGAGCCCGCGAAGCGGGCATCTCGAAGGGCGCTCGTGGCCGGCAAGCATCCTTCGAGGCCCTTTGCCTTCGACAAAGGGCGCCTCAGGATGAGGTCGGAGGTCCGCGACGCGTCTCAGCCGGACTTGCGGGCCTTCTTCCCATTCTTCCTGGCGGCGGCGCCCGCGTGCTCAATTTGCGCCGGAGGCGGCGCCACATCTTCCGGGGGAGTGAGCTCGGGTTCATCGAGGGCCTTCGCCTCGCGCGTCCCCAGCTGCGGATCCTCGAACGGCTGAAATGCAGGCGCGTCCACCCGCTCGACCGAAGCATTGTCGTTCCACGGACCCAGCAGATCCTTCTCCCCCCTATCGCCTTGGCCTGTCGAGGCGTTGAAGTACTGATCGACCATCTTCGGCGTGGGCGGGATGAGGCCGATCGCCAACGGGTCCTTGTCCATCGCTGCGAGAGCGACCATGAAGGATTTCATGTGAGTGATCTCGCGGGTCATCAGGAACTGCAATGCGTCCTTGCTCCCCTGGTCGTCGCAAAAGTCGATCAGCCGCTCGTAGACGATCTTCGCCCGCGCTTCGGCCGCGATGTTGCTCCGCAGATCGACGTCGAGTTCGCCGGTGATCTTGAGATAGTCGGCGGTCCAGGCGCTTCCGACCGAGTTGTACAAATTCACGCCGCCGCCGCCGCAGATGGCGACCAAGGGGTCGGCGTCTGCGGCTTCGCGACTGGATTTTGTCGGTTTCAGATGCATCCTCGCCAGCGTGCCGATGACTTCGAGGTGGCTTAGCTCCTCGGTTCCAATATCCATCAGCAGATCTTTCAAGCCGGGGTCCTCGCAATTGAGCCCCTGGACCGAGTACTGCATGGCCGCCGCGAGTTCGCCGTTGGCGCCGCCGAATTGCTCGAGCAGCATCTTGCCGAAGCGCGGATCGGGCTCCCCCACCTGAACGGTGTACATCAACTTCTTCACATGGTGATACATGACAACTCCTTTCCGTTGGAGGCGCTTGCCCACGAGGTTTCAAGCCGAGCAAAACGCTTTTGTTCCGCTCGATGGCCGGTGCGGAATCGAATCCATGGTCCCGGCGCTCGCGCCGTAAGAACGAGCCCAATTTATCGACGGCGACCTCTCATCCTCGTCTCGGCTGAAGGCGAAGCGAGTTTGCCCGGCGCCCGCGGAACCATCTCGATTTCCCCCGGTTGTCGAGTGTTGCAACGCAAAGGAGTGCGCCATGCCCACCCGCAAATCAGGAAATCCCCTCGAGGAGCTGTTCACCGAGACGCTGAAGGACATCTATTTCGCCGAGAAGCAGATTCTTCGGGCCCTGCCGAAGATGGCGAAGGAAGCGTCGGCTCCCGAGCTCAAGGAGGCGTTTGAGACACACCGGGACGAGACCGAAGGCCAGATCGAGCGACTGAACCAGATCTTCGAAGCGATGGGCCGCCCCGCCCGCGGCAAGACCTGCGACGCGATCATCGGAATCATCGACGAAGCCAAGGAGGTCATGGACGAGTTCAAGGGCGACGACGCGCTCGACGCCGGCCTCGTCGCCTCCGGCCAGACCGTGGAGCACTACGAGATCGCCCGCTACGGCACGCTGAAGACCTGGGCGCGGCAGCTCGGCATGGACGAAGCCGCGAAGCTGCTCGATCAGACGCTTCAGGAGGAGATCAAGACCGACAAGCTCCTGACCGATCTTGCGATGAAGAACGTCAACAAGAAAGCCGCCTGACGCAAAACCAGGCGCGGCAGCGGGAGGCGAGGAGGGCGCGCGTCCGGCGGGGCGCCACTCCCGCCCTCCCCTCTTGCGGTCGCGCCTCAAAAGAAGCCCGCAAATGCACCACAAGGACCTGCGCGTCATCGCGATCGGCGGCTCGGCGGGCGCGATCGGCGCCGTGAGGGAGCTTTGCGGCTTGTTGTCGAGCGACATTCCCGCCGCGATCTGCGTCGTCATTCATGTCGGCGCGCGCGGCGGCAATCGGATCGCCGATATATTCCACGCCAACTGCCCGATTCCCTTCACGACCGCCGCCGACGGACAGAAGCTCGAGCATGGCGCGGCCTATGTCGCGCCCGTCGACCACCATCTGCTCGTCATGGATGGAGTGATACGGCTGGGCCGCGGGCCGCGCGAGAACCTGGCCAGGCCCGCGATCGATCCCCTGTTCCGTTCGGTCGGCTTGAGCTGCGGGTCCAGGGGCGTCGGCGTGGTGCTGACCGGCATGCTGAACGACGGCGCCGCCGGGCTCGCCGATCTCAAGCGCTGCGGCGGGGTGACCATCGTCCAGAACCCGGCCGAGGCCTCCGCCCCGGACATGCCATTGGAAGCCCTGCGCGCGAGCGACGTCGATTACCGCGTGCCGATGGCGAAGCTCGGCCCGCTCCTCGACATGCTGGCGCGAACGGCGCCTCCTCCCGCTCCTCCGGCGCCGGAGGAGGTGGGGCTCGAGGTCGAGATCGCGCTCGGCCGTCCGGTCGGGCCGCCCGAAGCGACCCGTCTCGGCAACCCCATCCAACTGTCGTGCCCGGGATGCGGCGGCGTGCTGTCGCAGATCCGCCGGTCCCCGCCGCTCCGGTTCCGCTGCCAGGTCGGCCACGGTTACACCGCCGAGACGCTCGCCAGCGAGCAGGAAGGCTCGGTCGACGAAGCGCTGCGGGTCGCGCTTCGCATCGTCGAGGAGCGGGCGGTCCTGACCGAGAAGATGGCGGAGGACGCGCGGCGCAACGGATTGCGCCTTTCGGCCGCCTCCTTCGAGCAGAGGTCCAATGAGAGCCGTGAGCACGTGAAGACGCTGCGCGAGGCGCTTCGCAAGGCGGAAGAAGAAGCTCCGGAGATCCCGCGGCTCCAGGGCCATGCGCGAAAGCAGGCGTGAGTCCGGATTATCGGCTTCTCGGTCGGCGCAGTCGCCGCAGCGCGCCAGCCGCTTCGTCTTCCCGCTCGATACAGCGCCGATGGAGGCGCGCACCGAGGAGGCGCTGCCCGCCGAGCCGGGCGAGTGGCAGTACGAGCCGAAGTGGGATGGGTTCCGCTGCCTCGCCTTCAGGGAGGGCGAGGCGGTCGAGCTTCGCGCCAAGTCCGGCAAGCCGCTCGGCCGTTACTTCCCCGAGGTGCTCGCCCTCCTCGCCGGCCTGCCGTTCGAGCGCTTCGTCGTCGACGGCGAGCTCGTCATCGAGATCGACGGCAGGCTTTCCTTCGACGCCCTGCAGATGCGGCTTCATCCGGCCGAGAGCCGCATCCGGAAGCTCGCCGCAGAGACGCCGGCGAGGCTCGTTCTGTTCGACATGCTCGTGTCGCCGGACGGCGCGGACCTGACGAAGGCGCCGCTCGCCGAGCGCCGCCGCGCGCTCGAGGCTTTCGGCAAGAAGGCGACCCGCGCCGGGCGGCTCGTCGTGACGCCCTGCACGCGCGACCTCGCCGAGGCGAGGGGATGGCTCGAAGGCATGAGCGGCACGGACGGAGTGGTCGCCAAGCGGCTCGACCGCCCTTACGAGATGGGCGAGCGGGCGATGGTCAAGGTCAAGCGGATGAAGACCGCCGACTGCGTCGTCGGCGGCTTTCGCTACGAGAGCCGCAGCCGAAAGGTGGGCTCGCTCCTGCTCGGCCTCTATGATTCCGAAGGCAGGCTCGACCACGTCGGCTTCACCTCGACCATCGCAGAGAAGGAGCGCGCCGCGCTGACCCGCCGGCTCGAGTTGCTGCGCGAGCCGCCCGGCTTCACCGGCAGGGCGCCGGGCGGCCCGAGCCGCTGGAGCACCGAGCGCAGCGGCGAATGGGAGCCGTTGCGGCCCGAGCTTGTCGTCGAGGTGCGGTTCGACCATGTCACCGGCGGCCGGTTCCGGCACGGGACGAAGCTCTTGCGCTGGCGCCCGGACAAAGCGCCGCGGCAATGCACGATGGAGCAGATCGCCCCGCCGGCCGCCCCCCTCTCCCCTTGCGGGAGAGGGCCGGGGTGAGGCGTCGGGGCGCCAGCGCTTTTTGTCAGCGCGGCTTGGCCCAACCCCTCATCCGGCGCTTCGCGCCACCTTCTCCCGCAAGGGGAGAAGGGACCGCCGGAACCTTTGCAATGACGCAATGGTGATCAGTGCCTCGCCGTGCCCGGCTGCGCCTGCTGCCGGTGGCGCTCGGCCAGCAGGCCGGAAGGCGTGATGTTGGCGATTGCGGTCTGCAGCTTGTTCTGCCAGCCGGTGACGACATCGCCCTCGCCCTTCAGCATCGCCTCGAAGCCCTGTTTCGCGACGTCGGCCGGGTCGTCCTTCTTGCTCGCGCCGATCTTGGTGTCCTCCATCCCGGCCCGATCGAAGAAGTCGGTCTCGGTCGCGCCCGGCATGAGGCAGGTGACCGTGACGTTGTCGTCCTTCAATTCGTTGCGCAGGGCGAAAGCGAAGGAGTCGAGGAAGGCCTTGCTCGCGTTGTAGACCGCTTGGAACGCGCCGGGGATGAAGCCGGCGATCGAGCCGGTGATGAGGATGCGGCCCTCGCGCCGGTCGCGCATGTCGCGCCCGACCCGCCAGATGAGGTCGAGCGTGCCGGTGATGTTGGTGTCGATCACCCTCCGCCACGCCTCGGGATTCTGGTCGAGGAATCCCTTGCCGAGGCCGCGGCCGGCGTTGGCCATCAGCGCGTCGACCGGACGGCCGGTCGCCTTGATCGCGTCGTAGAGTTTGCTCACGCCCTCTTTGGTCGCGAGATCGGCCTGGACGGCGCGGACGTCGGCGCCGCCGGTTCTCAGGCGCTGGGCGGCGGTCTCGATCTCCGGCTCGTCCGCCGCGATGATGAGATCGTAGCCTTTTTCACTTGCGTAGCGGGCGAGTTCGAAGCCGATGCCGGTCGAGGCGCCGGTGACGACAGCGAGATGATCCATCGGGGATGCTCCTTTAAGCTGGAGATTGCGGCTCCGGCGCCGCGGCGCCTTCGCCGGGTCAATTGTCTTGGTAGGACCGACCCCGCCCGGGCAGTTTCCCAACGAAAGCGGGGTGAGCTTGTTCCCCTGCCGCTTGGAGCAGGACCAACGGCGGCCATCGGCGCCGCCCGTCGCGAAACCGGAATCAGATGAGCCGCAAGCCCTTGAGGGAAGCGTGGCCGTCCCGGCCGACGATGATGTGGTCGTGCACCGTGACGCCGAGCGGCTTCGCGATCGCGATGATTTCGCGGGTCATCGCGACGTCCTGCGTCGAAGGGGACGGGTCGCCCGAGGGGTGGTTGTGGACGAGCACGATCGCCGTCGCCGACAATTCGAGCGCGCGGCGAATCACCTCGCGCGGATAGACCGGCGTGTGATCGACGGTGCCCGAGCCCTGGATCTCGTCGGCGATCAGCCCGTTCTTCTTGTCGAGGAACATAATGCGGAAAATCTCGCGGTTCTCGAACGCCATCGACGTGCGGCAATAGTCGACCACTTCGCTCCACGAGCCCATCGGCAGCCGCTTCCTCACCGCGCCCTTGGCGAAGCGCTGCGCCGCCGCCTCGACGATCTTGAACTCGACGATCGCGGACTCGCGCATCCCGTCGACCTCGGCGAGACGCTTCGGGTCAGCCGCGATCGCCTCGGCGAACGAACCGAAATGCTTGATCAGGTCCTTGGCGAGCGGCTTGACGTCGATGCGCGGAATGGAGCGGAAGAGGATGAGCTCCAGAAGCTCGTAGTCGGCGAGCGCGGTTGCGCCGGCCTCGAGAAATCGGGCCCGCAGCCGCTCGCGATGCCCGTGATAATGTTTTGCCTCGTCCTCGTCGGCCTTCGCCGTCATCGAACCGGCGTGTGGTCCGCGCCGGCCGGCGACAGGGTGAAGATTTCGCAGCCGGTCTCGGTGACGCCGACGGTGTGCTCGAACTGCGCCGACAGCGACCGGTCGCGGGTCACCGCCGTCCAGCCGTCCGACAAGATTTTCACCCCATAGCCGCCGAGATTGATCATCGGCTCGACGGTGAAGAACATGCCGGGCTTGAGCGGAGCGCCCTCGCCCCTGCGCCCAATATGCAGAATGTTCGGCTCGTCGTGGAACAGCCGGCCGAGCCCATGGCCGCAGAAGTCGCGCACCACCGAGCAGCGCTCGCCCTCGGCGTAGGCTTGGATGGCGAAGCCGATGTCGCCCGTGGTCCCGCCGGGCCTGATCGCCGCGATGCCGCGCATCAGGGCCTCGTAGGTGACGTCGATCAGGCGCTGCGCCCGGCGGGGAGGCTCGCCGGCCGCGAACATGCGGCTCGCGTCGCCGTGCCAGCCGTCGACGATCAAGGTGACGTCGATATTGAGGATGTCGCCTTCCCTCAGCGGCTTGTCGTCCGGAATGCCGTGGCACACGACATGGTTGATCGAGGTGCAGATCGACTTGCGGTAGCCGCGGTAGTTGAGCGGCGCCGGATAGGCGCCGTGATCGCGGGCGAACTCGAATAGGAACCGGTCGAGGCTGGCCGTCGTGACCCCGGGCTTGACCAGGGGGCCGAGCAGATCGAGCGCCTCGGCCGTCAACGCCCCGGCCTTGCGCATGCCGGCGAAATCTTCCGGGCCGTGGAGACGGATCTGCCCGCTCCGCCGCGCCGCCTTCTCCTCTGCGGGCACGAAAATCGTCGATGTCGTCACCAGGGTTCCTTTGCCGCTTGCCGCCCCATCGGGTTACATATTGCTTTGCGGAGCGTCGAAGACAAGCGGTTTACGCGCTTTCCACCGGGACAAAGCCGCATGGGCGCGCCAACCCGGTCCCGAAGGAGATTCGGCAATGAGCGGAACGTCGACGGTCACGGCCGCCGTCTTGGTCATCGGCGACGAGATTTTGTCCGGCCGCACCAAGGACCGCAACATCGGCTATATCGCCGAATATCTCGGAAAGATCGGCGTCGACCTGCGCGAGGCGCGCGTCGTGCCGGACGTCGAGGAGGAGATCGTCGCGGCGCTGAACGCGCTGAGAGAGCGCTACGACTACGTGGTGACCACCGGCGGGATCGGCCCGACCCACGACGACATCACGGCGGACGCGGTAGCGCGCGCCTTCGGCGTGCCGATCCACGAGGACCCGCGCATCCTCGCCATGATGGCCGAGCGCTACGGCCCGGCCGACTTCACTCCGGCGCGGCGGCGCATGGCCCGCGTCCCCGACGGCGCCGAGCTCGTCGACAATCCGGTCTCGACGGCGCCCGGGTTCCGCATCGGCAACGTCTTCGTGCTGGCGGGGGTGCCGCAGGTCATGCAGGCGATGCTCGACGAGGCAGTCAAGTCGATGCGCACCGGGGCGACGATGGCGGTCGAGACGATCGAGGCGGGGACCATTCCGGAGGGCCGCTACGGCGACGCGCTCGGGGCGATCGCCAAGGCGCTTCCAACCGTCTCGATCGGCTCCTACCCGTCGTACAAGGACGGGCGGTTCAACAACCAGATCGTCGTGCGCGGCAAGGACAGGGACGCCGTCGACGCGGCGCGGCAGGCGGTCGAGGCGATGCTGGCGGCGATGCGGACGCTGTAGGCGCGGGCGCCGACCGCGCCGGCGCGATCAGCGGCTTCGCACCTGACCCGAGTTCCCTGCCGCAGGATTCCTGTGCAGGGCGGCGGGGAATATTTTCAGCCTGGCAGGGAATTCGTCGCCGTGGCAGGGAATTGCGGATCGATCGCCGGGAGGCTCGAAACAGTCAGGAGAAAGGCGCCGACGAACTCGCTCAGCTCGCGCCCAGCGACGGGGCTTGCTAAAGAGGCCGCGTTTTCACCAGAGGAGCCGCCCCATGACCGCCCGCAGCGAAAAGGCCTTCCCGGTCTCGTGGGATCAGTTCCATCGCGACGCGCGAGCGCTCGCCTGGCGGCTCGCCTCCTCAGGGCCGTTCGACGCGCTGGTCGCGATCACCCGCGGCGGGCTCGTGCCGGCGGCGATCGTGGCGCGCGAGCTCGACGTCCGGGTGATCGAGACGGTCTGCATCGTCTCCTACCACGACTACAAGCTGCAGGGGGGCCTGAAGGTCCTGAAGGCGATCGGCCCGGACCTGTCGAAGCTCGACCAGGGGGCGCGCATCCTCATCGTCGACGACCTCGTCGACACCGGCGCGACCGCCAAGGTGGTGCGCGAGATGCTGCCGAAGGCGCATTTCGCCACCATCTACGCAAAGCCTCTGGGGAGGCCGTTGGTCGACACCTTCGTCACCGAAGTGTCGCAGGACACCTGGATCTATTTCCCCTGGGACATGGGCCTCGCCTTCCAGCCGCCGATCGCCAAGGACGGGGCGTGAGGCGGTTCATTTTCGCCGAAGAGCGTCGAAGAGGCGGGGTCAGGCGAGAGGTAGCCGGAGCGGCATGGTCTTGCGGATCGTCGAGACCCGACAAGCGACGCGCGCGTGTCATGCCCCCGGCGCCACTCCGCCCCGGCGATTGATCTCGCTCTATGCGTCGGCGCAGGTCTCCCGCGACATTTCGCGCAGCGCGGCGCGACTGGGATTGCGGCTATCATTCCCTGAGGCTTGGCCGGCCGACCGCTAGCACGATCGCGCCAGGCTTAGACAGCGCCGGGACGCCTGCAGGCTCCCGGCGCGGTCGCTTGTATCAAACATGGCGGCTAGGCGCTTCGAGCCGCGCGCGTCCATATTTCGTCTGAAACAGACCCAGTGAGAAATGCCTGCGGTGCAAAGGCTGTGTGTCAAAGACGCTGCCTTTCCCTCTCATCATACATCTGGTCTCGGAACCTCTCGAACAGCTCTTGAATCGTTTCGAAGGTTCGAAGCAAGCAGTCGGCGCTCCCGGTATCGCCGCCGTCGCTTTTCATTTCTGCGATCAACTGCCTTTGTCTGACAATAGTCTCTGCGCCGTCGGTAAGCTTGCGCTCGACCATTCGCAAACGGTCTTCGCTCGCGCCGTAGCGACCTTCCTCTTCGATCAAAAGACGCTTCAGCGCTGCCTGGCGAGCAGGATTCGTCTCGTACCGAAGCTGATCGGCAAAACACGAGATGTTGCCATCGCTTTCCCAGCGATCGATCTCCTGCATCGCGACCTCCTTCCCCCAAACGCGGACTTTAGCGCCCTCGGGCGGAACTGGCGAATCCTCGTTTGCACGGCATTGCAGCACAACACCCCTCACATCTTCTCCTTGACGCCGCGTACGATCAGCCACCAGTTCACCGGATAGGCCGTCATGAAGCCGAAGAGCATGGCGATCTGCATCATGAACCAGAACTCGACCGTGTCGGTCTCGAGTTTCACGCCGAAGCCGTCCTGGAAGATGGCGAAATAGGCCAGCGCCATGAACCCGTACATGCCGATCTGCCAGGCGGTCAGCGACAGCGTGTCGGCCTTGATCGCGGCGATGAGGCCTGGCCCGAGAGACAGGCCGCGCATCGGCGCGATGGTGAAATACTGAAAGACGATGCCGAACGCGTAGGCGAACAGATAGTCGACGATCCAAACGGCAAAAATCCGATGGGGAAAGATGCTGCCCCAGCCGAACGCGATTGCGATCGCGGGGACTGCAAACACGAGCCATTCCGCAACGATGTCGCCCAGGGCGCAGCCGCTGCCGCAGTGCAGGGCGCCGTTGGCGACCATGACCGGGAAGGGCGTCTCTGTCTTGTTGAGCGGTTCCTCGCCCCGGCGCATGGCCGCATGAGCCTGCTCATGGCTCGCGAGGCGGCCGTAAGCGAAGTACAGCCACAATATTCCGCCCGTGCCGAATAGCGCTGTGACCGGCCAAACGACGTTCATGATCCACATGTGCTGGGGGCGCCGCAGCAGGTCGGCGCAAAGGATCGCTGCCGACAGCGCGCCGAACGCAAGGTAGGCGATGGAAAGCGCATGCAGCCAAACGGGAACCATCGGGTCGTCGCCCGGAAAGGAAGGAAAAGAGACAACGGAACGTTCGCCGGCTGGGGCCGTTCCCGCGCAACTTGTCGCAGGTGGCCGACGCGCATTTTGAGTTCCGGCATCAGCCGCGCCTCTCTTCTGCATTGTGATGAGCGTCACAACAACAAAGGGCAAGACGTGCCTAGGAGCCTGCGCCGCGCGCAATTCCGCCGCTGCGGCTGACCGCCCCGAAGCCAGGGAGTGTGGACCGCATAGGAGGCGCGAGATGCGCTGGATCGAGAAGCAGGCCAGATATTACCAGGGATATTTGACCGACGGACTCGGCCTGATTCCCGTGACGGTCCTTCTCGCCAACGCGGTGGCCATCTGGCTGCTCGTTCATCTCAGTTCGGTGAGCCATCCAGCCCGACCGCGGACAATTCTGTCGCCGCGCACGCCTTCGAGATGCTGATGACGAAGGCGCTCTCGACGGTGCGCCAAGGACATCCCGACGCGGTCGGCCGCCTTTGGCGCGCCGATTAATTCAATTCAGTGGGCAACTCACCCACGCTGCGAACAAACGGGGTCGGATCGACGCCAATCTCGAGAACTTTCGGAGGAGAATCGGATGAAGGCCCCGGCAGTCGACCAGCCGCTATTTCGGCGACCATCGCGTCGATGTCTTTCGCGACCGTGACCTTTGTCGTGCGGAGATTTGCGGATACCTCGATCGTGCAGGATTCGAACGCCAGCATGTCCTTGAGCCCGGGAACAGATAACTCACTTGCGTCGACGAAACGCCTAAAACCGAGCGCCTCGTCGGTTGGAAAAAATGACGGAGGTGCAGCTGAAAAATACTGAGCAAGGAGCTCTCGTAGTGCTTGTTCCCCCAAAGCGATTAAAAGCAAGCGTGTGCTCCATTGTAAAAGCTCCGCAATCGTGCCACGGCGAAAGGAAGCCGAGAGTTCCGCGTACAAGGAAAAGCCTTGCTCGTTGGCGACGTCGACGTTCGATTTATGGCCCGCGAAGGTCGGTCGATGGCCGGCGGGTAGCATTCGCTCTGCAATGATCCGTTCCCACGCTTCAGGAGAAGGCGCGGCGGCGCCGCTCCATACCGTCCGCGGCGCTCGAGTCCTGCGCGAGGAGGTTGACCGCTGAGCGCCGTCCCAAAGGCGATGTATCCCTTCCATTTGGCGTAAAAATGCGGTTGCACCAAAGCCCGAGAACCGGTCTGGCGCTATCTCGAATATGATAGCTCCGAGATTAGGCAAACTGGCCACCACATCTGCGGCGATATCCGCCAGCAGCGTATCAACGCCCCCGCAGTGCGCGTCGAGCCAGTAACCATGCGCGTATTGGATTCCCGCGAGGTGCACCTCCCAAACCCGTTCCAGGGGCAGCTCCGCCAAAACCTCCCCGATCCTTGCCCGTCCATTCCTGTCGTTCACCCACAAATTTGTGAGGTCGAGCAAGATCCCGCAGTCCGCCTTATCGGCGATCGCTGCGAAGAACTCGCCGTCCGGCATTTCAAATTTCTGCGGGACCAGATAATTGACCCCTGTTTCAAACGCGATCGGACGGTTGAGGGCCTTCGCTCGACCAATGATGTTTCGTGCGGCAAGTTCGACGGCTGGTTCCGTTTGCAATGGCGGCATCAAAAAACCGCTACATCGAATTGCACCCGGACCCATCACGTCAAGAATGCTGAGATGTTCGCTGGACCAGGGTGACGCCAGACCGTCATTCCACCGTCCAAATTCCTCGACGTGGAGTTCCTGATCGCAAATCGTTCCGCCGAGCGGACAGCCGACGCCATGAGTTAGCGTTCGCTGAGGAAGCGTCGAGAGCCTGTTGAGTTCAGCGGGATCGCCGCGCGGCCGGGCCCCAGGCTGAGTTCCTTTCGTCCACAATGTCTGCGGCTCGATCTCGGCGACCTTGATGAGGTCGCCGTTCGACCGAAAAATTTGGTCGAGAACTCGAATGTAAACCGCGCCAGGTCCAAGCCGTTGCGGTCCGAATGCCATCGGCGGGAATCAGCCTCCGGCCTTCTCGGCGCCCACGAGCGGACCGACGCTCACATTATTTTTCGCTGTCACGAAAATTTGGCTCTCTGGGTCGACCGCGTCTTCAAAAGTAAGTCTGAAGCCAGAGTAACAATGAGGGCATCCGGCATGTCCTAGCGCCGACGCCAAAATTTTCTGGGCTTCCTCAAGATTGGTCCTTTTATGAACCAACACTGTAATTTGCTTCGTCACATTTTCCTCCTGCGTCGCAATCGACGTCTACGGATGTGAAGACGTCGTCCAGCAAAATCGAGGCTGCATATTTTTTATTTTAAACTATGGCGAAATTTAACTGAAAGTCAACTCGGGACAGGCGGCGAAAGAATCGCGGCGAGCTCCTCCGTCCTGGGGCTGGCCGTCCGCGGTCGGCAGCTTCATCTTCGCTAGGCTCGTGGCGGTTCCGGCGCTCGAGCAAATCCCGGACGAAGCCGAGATTGAAGCCGCGTTCGCTTTCCAACTCCTGCGCCCCGAAATCTCGCCCGCCATACGCACCGCACCGCCATCGTCAATTCCAGGCTCGCGACCGTCGACGACGAAGGCGTGGCGTCAACAATATGAACACAGTATAGTTTCTGTATAAACTGGATCCATTGAGTAATAATCTTGGCGTGTAAGTTAGCAATGTTAGCAAAGATAGCCATGTCGACTTTTCTCATACCTTCGCATTCGAGTCGCTGCCGAAATGTCGCCTCCGAATGGCGACGAAATAAACTGAATGTTGTGCAACAATTGCGCTTTTGCGGCGCAGCACGCGGGCCGCTCGTCCGATAGAGGAGGCGGACATGAACTCCAGTTTCGGTTGCACGATTGCAGTCTGTACGGCGCTCGCGGGTTCGGCGGCGCTCGCACAAACCAGCACCACGCCCAGCACCTTGAACCAGCCGGTGCATAAGCCGGGACCCCCGCCGGCTTGCCAGCCGGCGACTCCCCAGACGGCGAATCTCGAGGGCGCGCGTTTTGAGGCGGAACAATCCGTCCAGCAGTGGCGCGCTCCGAAGCTCATCGGCGTCGCCGTCTACGGCGCCGACGGCCGGCAGGTCGGGGTCGTGAAAGACGTCCTGATCGGCCATGACGGGGTCGTTCAGGTGGTCGTGATCGGCGTCGGAGGCTTCCTCGGACTCGGCGCCAAGGACGTCGGCGTTCCTTTCGACTGGATCGAGTGGCGGACCGAATCCCGAGTTGTGCCGACGGACCAGCCTACCGTCAACCCGCTGAGCGCGGCCAACACTGCGCCTCGGGAGATCGACGCGGCAAGCGCGGAGGCGAGCCAAGGCTATCCCGACAGGGCGGTGCTCAATGTCACGCTAGCGCAGTTGCAGTCGGCGCCGGGCTTCCAATATGCGCCCGCGCCGATCGCGAAACTCCGGCCATCTCCTGGCGGAACGCCGTTGCCCTGAGAGGCGCGGAATGGGTCCAGCGCGGGCGTCGAGGCGGTCCTGGCGCCCTCTGTCCGCCGAACCTATTCGCCTTGGCTGATGACCTCGACCACGCGCCGGGTGGACGGTTGCACGATGGCGATCTGGTTGTGGGCGACGGCGTATTCGTAGCCTCGGTACTCGGGCGCGAGCGCGACGACCGCGGGCGGGAGCGCGCGAAGCTCGGCGTCTCCCGGCAAAGCGTTGCCGACTTTCACGTCGATAGTGATCGCCTGCGGGCTCGCCGTCGCCGTCAGCGCGCGAGCGATCTTGGCGGCCCGGTCGTGCGAGATATGCGTGTTCCCTGTCGACTGGGCCTTTTGCTCCGAGCCATGTTTTTCGCCCTGGGGGCTCGCCGGCGCATCCTGCGCCGTCTCGGGTTTCGTCATCTGCCCCGGTTGGCTGGCCTCCGCTAGGATCGGCGGCAGGCCCGTGACCGCCGCGATGCCGATCGTAGCGGCGGCCATGATCAACGTTTTTCTCATGACCATCTCCAAGAGATGCTGCACACGTGCGAGAAACGCCTGAAAAAGGCGATGCCTTTGCAGAAGCCACCCGCCGGATGACTCCCGGCTGGAAAGCCTCGTCCTCATGGAGGCGCCAGCAGTCTCCATCTGCGTTGCAGAGAGCCCAACGCGCCGCCGGCGGAAGGCGTTCCACCGACCCCTGAAGTTCGCCCAAAGAATCTGCCGGCTGAGAGCCCAGACGGCCCCGGCGAGAAAGCTCGCGGTCTCTTCGGTTTTTCTTTTGCGATTGGACGATGTGGCTCGTTCGACTTCGCAGCCGGCGGCGTGCATCTTGGATCGGTCCCCTTGGCGACCTCGTTGCTCCGCGCGCCAGGCTAATTGGCGAAGTCAACAAGCTGAAGGACCCGCGCCCCCGTCAGGATCAGTCCCTGCTGGACGCGGATCGGCCGCTGGCTGTTCCCCGCCGGATATGTCCAGTAGGTGAAGTAGAGGGAGCCGGGGTTGGCGACGGCTTTCTTCTCGATCTCGCGAAATGGCCCGACGTTGATCGCGCCTTTCTGCGCGACGAGATTGATGTCCGTCCCGCCCGCCATCTGATTTGGAATTGCGTGCCCGCGGTGGTAGCTGCTGTCGCCCCCGAGAGGGTGGCCGCGCATCCTCGCCTTGTCCCGCCTGTGCCCCGTCGCGCCGGGGCTGAGGCCCCAGGCGGATATGAGGCGCTCGAATTTCAGGTCAAACAGGTAGCTGAAACGGTCCAGTTTGACTTCGACGATATTCGCCGAAGCGCAGGTGCGACGGTAGTCGGCCACCCATTGATCGACCAGATAGTGCGACACCTGCCTGAGATGCCCCTGGTCGGCGAGATCGATCGATCCTTCGTGCAGAGCCCTCTGCACCCTCGGGTAGTCCGGCACGCTGACCTCCCCTTTTTCGCGAAGGTCCGTCACTGTATCCGGGGTTCAAATCGCCTGCAAAACATGACAGAAGGCGAAGCGAGCGGACGTGGCGAAACCGGTAGACGCAAGGGACTTAAAATCCCTCGCCGCAAGGCGTGTGGGTTCGATCCCCACCGTCCGCACCATCACAATTTCGACGGCTTGAAAACCCCAGTATCCGTCGCGATGAGGCTTGCGCAGCCCCCTTGGGCCGGCTGTCGGTCAAGAGGTCGGCCGGGACGTTAGTTGTAGAACAAGGACGGGAGCTGTCCCACGGCAAACGCCGCCAGCCTCCGCTGGCGGGGCCGGCGGCCGCCGACAGGATGTCTTAATTTCGACGAAATGCGCTTCAGGATTTGAGCAAGCTACTGGAACGAGGGACAAGGGGACCATCGGGGCCGATCGCATCGATCGCATCCCGGGATTCGTACCCCAATCCCCCTGTGATATGAGACAGTGCGCAGGAAGGACGTCCACCGATGAAACCTCCAATGGCGACGCTTCCGAACGAATTTCGCGAGTGCGAGAAGGATTTCGACCGAATCATGCGCCGCGCCCTCGAGACGAGGCCAGAGAAAGCGACAGACAAGAAACCGTGGCAAAAGATCAGGGCCGTCCGAAAAGGCCCGGCCGACAAAAAGCCCGCGACCAAGAGATAAGCAGTCGGGTTCGAAGGGGTTCCCGTCCCCGGGAGCCCGCGCCCCCGAAACGACCGCCTACGGCGGGGTCGTCGAAGCGCCCTCGCCGACGGGAGCCGGCCGCGCTGGGTCTCTCCACTCGGCGGCCTGCCCGGACCTGCTCCGTTCGGCGCGTCGCTCACCGATTTCGTCGAGTCCGAGCATCTCGATCAGCTTCGTGCGGGCGCGGCTGAGCCGGCTCTTGATCGTGCCGACCTCGACATCGCAGATTACGGCCGCTTGCTCGTAGGACAGGCCGTTTGCCCCGACCAGGATCACGACTTCACGCTGTTCCAAGGGAAGCGAGGCGAGAGCCTTGCGAAAATCCTCGAGGTCGAGATGACTCTCCTGGTCGCCTAATACGACGAGCCGGCGCGCGTAGGCGTTGTCGCTGTCCTGAACCTCTCGGGCGCGCTTGCGATAGTTGGAATAATAGATGTTGCGCAGGATGGTGAACAACCAGGCGCGCAGGCTCGTCCCCAACTGGAACTTGTCGGATTTGCTCCAGGCCCTCAGCAGGGTCTCCTGGACGAGGTCGTCCGCCAGGGACACGGATCCGGACAAAGAGATGGCGAAGGCCCGCAGATTCGCCATTTCGGCGAGCAGTTCGTCCTTGAAGCTCAGCGGAGGCATCGGGCTATCCCCCCGGCTTGCCGCTGCTCTTCCCTTTCCAGCCGACCCAGCAAGTCGAGAAATTCTTCCGGAAGCGGAGCATGGAGGAGGTCGTCGTAGTGGGCTTTCAGCGTCCGCCCGATCGCGCTCAGAATCTTGGGGTCGAGCGCGGCGTTGTCAGGCCGCGGATCCTCCCTGGAGATTGATTTTGTCATTGCTACCGCCAGACTATCAGCAAAGCGTATTCACGCGTACTCCGGATCGAAGAACAGCGCCGACGCCGCAACGGTTCCAGCTTCATCAAGAATATCTTGGCCGGCTTAAACCTTGTCGACGGCGGGCATTGCATAACGTTGTCAACGAGAACAGCGCGCCGCTGGCCGAAACTATTTCCCTAAAAGATTATGGTCACCCCAATTAGCAAAATAGACGCCGGCCGTCGCGGCGGCGAAATGCCTCGCGCGCTCGTCACCCGCGACGGAGTCGGAAGACCCCCGGGGCCCGCGACGCTCACGAGGCTGGCCACCTCGTGGAGATGATCGTTGTGGCGACCCTGGGTTGACGAACCCGACCGCGGGTCACCGGGCGGCCGACGCGCGCGGCCCGTCCCCGCAGGTCGGATCGAGCATGCTCTCGGAGGACGGCTCCCCGGACGCGTCGGGGTAGGCGACGAGGATCAGCGTCTCCGCGCGCCCGGCGATGCGGACCTGCGAGACGAGCATCATCATTCGCGCGAAGTTCATCCTGACGCCGATCGCTTCGGCCGCAAGGCGAAGCGGCCGGACCTCCGCGGGGTCTTCCGATCCGGTCCGCAGAGCCCAAAACGCGCCGGCCCGCGTCCAGGCGCCGACCGGCAGCCTCGGAGCGAGAGCGGGCAGCCAGCGCTTGACCGCAGGCGCAAGGCAGCCGAGGTGAATGTGAAACTGGTCCTGGCTGCGCGTCCGCTCGGAATTGACCGCGAGGGCGAAGTCGTCGGGCGCCGCGTCGGGGCCCTCTACGACGGACCGCGCGCGCCACGCGTCGGCGAAGTAATTCGGCGCCGCGCGCGAGCGCAGCCACGGGTCTTCGATCCCGCTGATTTTGCGCGTCGGCGTCAAAATCGTGTCCGGGTCGAGAGGGGCGCGCAAGACGACATATCCGCGCCTTTCGCCGCCCTTCAAGTCGACCATCAGACAGGGAAACGCGGCTCCCGTCAGCTTGTAGTCGGCGACGCAGGCATGAACGGCGAGCCACAGCGCCTGACGCTCCGGCGCATTCGCGCGCGAGGCGGGCGACACCAGCGCCACAGCGCAAGCCGCCAAGCCGACGGCAGATTTCGCCAGGATTTTGCGCACCGTCTTGCTTCAACCCGTCCTTCACGGCCAAAAGTCGGCAGTGACCAGAACCACGAGCCGGCGACCTTGATCCAATTTTCGTTTTTAGCCTGGCGCGGTCAAACATGAGCCTGGATTACCGCCTAGCGAGGCCGCCTCGTCAGCAGAAGCCGAAAGCAGCAGCCGCTATGAAACCGACGCGTAGAGACTTTTTCGCCATTGCGGCTTCGCTCGCCCTCGGGGCGCCGCCGGCCGGCGCCCAGCCCGACTTTCAGCCGCGCGGCCAGGCCGCGGCCGAGCCGGATCGCTCGGCCTTCGACCAGGTGTGGGAGCTCGTGCGCGACCGCTTCTACGATCCAAAGTTGAAAGGGCTCGACTGGCCGGCGATGCGCGACCGCTTCCGCCCGCAGGCCGAGGCGGCGGGCTCGCTGAATGAGCTCTCGACGGCCATCAACGCCATGCTCGCCGAACTCGGCGCCTCCCACACCCGCTATTACACCATCGACGATCCCGCCTATTACCAGCTCGCAGACATTTTCGCCGGCGGCCTTCGACATCAAGGGCTGAGCCGGATCTTCGCCAACGGCGACGTCACCTATCCGGGGATCGGGGTCTTCACCCAGACGGACGATCAGGGGCGGACCTTCGTGACCGGCGTGATCGAGGGCGCCCCTGGGCATCGGGCCGGTGTCAAGCTCGGCGACGAAATCCTGTCGGCGGACGAACGCCCGTTCGGACCGGTCGCCTCGTTCCGCGGCAGGGTCGGAGCTCCGGTGTCGCTCGCCGTCCGGAGGACGCGCGACGGAGCGCCGACGCCGCTTCCCGTCACGCCGGCCGATCTTCATCCGAACGCGATGTTTCTGAACGGCCTGAAGGACAGCGCAAGAATCATCGCCGCCGGCGCCGGCGCCCGCATCGGCTACGTGCACGTCTGGTCCTACGCCGGAAGGCAGTATCAGGGCGCGCTCGAGGACCTGATCGGCGACGGGGCCCTCAAGGACGCGGACGCGCTGGTCTGGGACCTGCGCGACGGATGGGGCGGAGCGCAGCCGCAATATCTGGACCTGTTCAATCCCCATTCGCCGACCATGAAAGTGACCGCGAGGAACGGCGAGACCGACCTCGTCGACGTGAAGTGGCGCAAGCCCGTGGCCGCGCTGATCAACGGCGGCACGCGCAGCGGCAAGGAGGTGCTCGCCTACGGCTTCAAGGAATACCGCCTCGGCGAACTCATCGGCAGCCGCACCGAAGGCGCGGTGCTCGCGGCCACCGCCTTCCTCGTCGGCGACGAAGGCCTGCTCTTGCTGGCGGTCGAAGACGTCGTCGTCGACGGCCGGCGTCTGGAGGGCGCAGGCGTCGAGCCGACCATCCCGGTCGCGTTCGATTCCCGGTACGCGGCCGGGGCCGATCCGCAGCTCGACCGCGCCGTCGAGGTGCTGGCGCGCAGCTAGGGCGGAATGCAGTCGATTCTATCGGTCGCGCTTGGCCTTGCCCCTCATCCGGCGCCATGGGGCGTTCGTTAGAACGCCCGTCTTTCGACGGGCTATCGCGCCACCTTCTCCCCGCAGGCGGGGAGAAGGGACGCCGGCCTGTTGACCGACGGCGCTCCTTTCGGCGATGTCCGGTCGACAGCTGATTCTGGAGTTCGGAGATGGTCGAGAGATTACGGGTCGCGTTGCTTTTCGGCGGCCGCTCGGCCGAGCACGACGTGTCGGTGCTCTCGGCCGCCAATGTGTTCCGCGCGCTCGATCCGGCCCGCTACGACACCGTGCCGATCGGAATCACCCGGTCCGGGACCTGGATCGTCTGCGCCGTCGAGGGCGGCGCGTTTCCGGCCGCCGTTCCCGAAAAAGGGCCGCGCGTCGCTCTCGTCCCCGGCGGCTCCGGCCGGCTCGCTTTCCTCCCGGAGCCGGGCGAGGCGGCGCAAAACTCGCCGCTGGCGGTCGACGTCGTCTTTCCGGTTCTGCATGGGCCGTTCGGCGAGGACGGCACGGTCCAGGGCGCAGCCGAGATTGCGGGAGTGGCCTATGTCGGGTCGGGCGTGCTGGGTTCCGCCGCGGCGATGGACAAGGACGTCGCCAAGCGTCTGATGCGCGACGCCGGACTGCCGATCGCCCGTTTTCTCGCCTTCACCCTTCCGGACGCGCCGGACTTCGAAATGGTCGCGGCCGAACTCGGGCGGCCGGTGTTCGTCAAGCCGGCGCGCCTCGGCTCGTCGGTCGGCATCAGCAAGGCCGCGACGAAGGAGGAATTCGCCCAAGCGGTCGCCGAGGCGTTCCGCCACGACCGGAAGATCCTGGTCGAGGAATACGTGCTCGGGCGCGAGATCGAGTGCGGCGTATTGGAAGGCGAGGACGGGTCGCTGACGGCGTCGCTGCCCGGGGAGATCGTGCCCAGCAACCGCCATGGCTTCTACACCTACGAAGCCAAATATCTCGACGACGAGGGCGCGGCGATCAAGGTCCCGGCCGACCTGCCGCGCCCGGTCGGCGACAGGGTGCGCAAGCTGTCGATTGAAGCCTTCCGCGCCCTCGGCTGCGAGGCCATGGCGCGCATCGACTTCTTCCTGCGGGAGGACGGCGGGCTGGTCGTCAACGAGGTCAATACGCTGCCGGGCTTCACCAACATCAGCATGTATCCGAAAGTCATGGAGGCGATCGGCGTCGGCTACCGCGAGCTGGTCGATCGCCTCATCCGCCATGCGCTCGCGCGCGCTGGTTCAGGGCCGGCGTCGGCGGAAGGGGCTGCAGCCACGTAGAGGGGCGCCGCCGCCCGCGCCGGCTTGCCGGCGGAGGCCGCGCCTCGTTAGCCTTGCGAAATGGCCACGTCGAACACGCCTCTTAACGACGCAAGTCGGTACGCCCCCGACGGCCCCTACGCCCTCGCCCGCCTGGCGCTGTCGCTTATGATCGCGACGCTGGTCGGGGCCGGCATGTGGGCGGTCATCGTCGTCCTGCCGCAGGCGCAACTCGAGTTCGGCGTCGACCGCGCGGCGGCCTCGTTGCCCTACACCCTGATGATGTGCGGCCTCGCCTTCGGGACGATCGTGCTGGGGCGCATGGCGGACCGCAGCGGCTTCGCCGTTCCGCTCGTCCTCGCCGGTTCGATACAGAGCCTCGGCTTCGTCCTCGCCGGCCGCGCCCCCAACCTCGCAATGTTTTCGGCGGCCCATGTGCTGATCGGCGTCGGCACGGGGACCGGCTTCGGACCGCTGATGGCGGATATCTCCCACTGGTTCGTCAAGCGCCGCGGACTCGCGGTGGTCGTCGTCGCGTCGGGCAATTATGTCGCGGGCGCGATCTGGCCGTTGCTGATGAATTTGACGATCCCGCTGATCGGCTGGCGGGCGACCTACGCCGGCATCGGCCTGGTCATCGCGCTGACGGTCCTGCCGCTCGCCTTGCTGATGCGAAGGCGGCCGCCCGCCGCGGTGATCGCCGAAGCCGAACTGGCGACCCGGGCGGCGCGCGCCGAAGTCGGCATATCGCCGCGCCTGTTGCTGGTCCTCCTGGTTCTCGCCGGCTTTTCCTGCTGCGTCGCGATGTCGATGCCGCAGGTGCATATCGTCGCCTATTGCGGCGATCTCGGCTATGGCGTCGCGCGCGGCGCCGAAATGCTGTCGCTCATGCTGCTGCTGGGCATCGTCTCGCGCATCGGCTCCGGCATCGTCGCCGACGTGATCGGCGGCTCGGCCACCCTCCTGATCGGCTCCTTCATGCAGGGGGTCGCGCTGCTGCTCTATCTCTATTTCAATGGCCTGACGTCGCTGTTCGTGGTCTCCGGAATCTTTGGCCTGTTCCAGGGCGGGATCGTCCCGATGTACGCGGTGATCTGCCGCGAGCTCCTGCCGCCGCGCGAGGCGGGAGCGAAGATCGGGCTCGTCGTCTCGGCGACGATCTTCGGCATGGCCTTCGGCGGCTATTTCTCCGGGGTGATCTTCGACCTCACCAGCTCCTACCGCATGGCCTTCCTGAACGGCGTTTTGTGGAACGCGTTCAATTTCGCCATCGTCGGCTGGCTGTTCTTGCGCCGCCGCAAGCGCGCGCCGCAGGACGGGCTGGTTGAGGCGGCTTCATGACGCTGGTCCCCAGATGGACCGGGCGAGAATCGAATCCCGCTGGGCAGCCGTGGAGAACCACCCAGGTCCCCGGAAAACGAACCCCGCCCGGTCCCAGGAAGACGCGCCTCGCGACGGCTTCCCGGGAAATTCCTATGCAAGGTCGGATCAGCAGTCTGCACACTTTTGCACACATCGGCCTGTAGGCGCGACCGCTGGTCCCGCCCGACGCGCTCAGCGCGCGCGTCTACAATGACGCTCGGCCTGTAGGCGCGACCGCTGGTCCCGCCCGACGCGCTCAGCGCGCGCGTCTACAATGACGCTCGGCCTGTAGGCGCGCCCTGGTCCGCGTCCGACGCGCTCAGCGCGCGCGTCTACACTGACGCTCGGCCTGTAGGCGCGACCGCTGGTCGCGTCCGACGCGCTCAGCGCGCGCGTCTACAATGACGCTCGGCCTGTAGGCGCGACCTCTGGTCCCGCCCGACGCGCTCGCCGCGCGCGTCTACAATGGGCGGGGCGCGCGTCAGGCCGGCCAAAGCTTGGCCAGCGGGTCTCCCGTTACCGGATCGGCGGCGGGAAAGGGGAGACGCTCCATGCGCTCCCTCGCCTCGCGCGTCGGCGCTTGGCGGCAAATGTCCCACTGCTGGTTCGGCGGATAGGCGCCGACCACCAGAAAGTCGTCGCTGGCCTCAAGCCGGCAATGTCCGGTCCCCACGGGGAGGAGCGCCGCGTCGCCTGGTTCGACGATCACTTCACGACCGTTCGGACCTCCGAGTACGAGGCGCGCCCGGCCCGCGGCGAAACCCAGCGCTTCGTGCGCGGTCGAATGATAGTGGTGAAAGTCGTAGACGTTGTTCCGCCACTGCGGCGGCCATCCGTTCCGCCGGAAGACGGCTTCGAACAGGGAAGCGGGATCGTCGCCCGCGACCTCGATCGCGCGCTTGTAGAACAGCGCCGGAAGACGCGGATTGTTCGGGACCCACCCGTTCGGCTGAAGAATGAAGCTCTGGGGCATGAACCCACCCGTGGCGTTGGCGCGGGAATGCCTCGGAGCTGACGGACGTCCGGCGCCCGCCATTTCCGAGCAAGAGGAAACCGCAGCGGTCGCGCGCCCGTTCCCTCCTTGCGCCGACTTGGCTGGCGCCCAACCGGCGGCGAAATTCTTTCTCGGCTCCGACGAAGCAACAGACCAGCCCGCCGGCGGCGAGCATCGAGGTCACGGATCATATGCGATCGGCCTCCGCCGCTGTCACAGGCGCCAGCTCTGCCGCCTTCTCGACGCTGCGCGCCTTCACCGTCGCCTGACGCCCCCTGGTTTCGACCTCGTGCGCGGGCAGATTGTCTGGTCCGAGGCCAGCTCGGGCGTACACTTCCTCTGACATCAGCACTTCGCAGCCGAGCGCCTTGGTCAGATCCTGCAAGCGCGCGGCGACGTTGACCGGGTCGCCGATCACCGTGAACTGCGCGTGGCGCTCGTAGCCGATCTCGCCGGCGACGATCGTGCCGGCGTGGAGGCCGATGCCGAAGCGGATGGGTTCGACCGGCCCGAAGGCGAGGGCGCGGTTCAGGCTCTCGACGTTCGCGGCGATGCCGGCGCATGCGGCGACCGCCTGCCGGCACGCCTCCTTCGGGCCGATCGTCAGGCCGAACAGCGCGAGCAGCCCGTCGCCCAGCACCTGATTGGGCTCGCCGCCGGCCGCGATCACCGCGTCGCTGACGGCGTTGAGGAACTGGTTGATGATGAAGACGGTGTCATAAGGCAATCGCCTTTCGGCGAGCCTGCTCGATTCGCGCATGTCGACGAACATGATGACCGCGTAGCGCTCCTCGCCGCTGCGCGTCGGTCCGGCGTGACGGAGGTCGACGACGGTCGCGTGCGGCGGCAGGAGCGGCACGAAGGCGAGGTCTCGGGTCGGGCGCAACTGGCAGGCGAGCCGGACCCCGGGGCCGGCGCGGATGCGGTCGAGCACCGCCTGCTCCGCCGCGCTGATCGCGGGCAGCGCGGCGAGGTCGCCGAGAACCCGGATGCGGCAGGTCGAGCAGCGCCCGCGCCCGCCGCACACATGTGCGTGCGGGACGCCGTTGAGGAGGCTCGCCTCGAGTACGCTCAGGCCGCGCCGGACCCGGATCGCGCGGGCGGGATAGGTGAGCATGATCGATCCGACCCAGCGCTCCCTCAAGCGGCGAAGCGCGCGGGCGAGAAGCGCCACGGCGAGAAGCGCCGCCAATGCGAGGTAGGTTTCATTGCGAATGTGGAGGAGAAGATCATTCTGAGCCGGGGTTCCGACGTGGTCGGGAGTCAGATTTTCCGCCCGCCAGGGCAACCTGCCGGCGAGCCGCAGGATCTGCCGGCCTCCCTGATAAAAGCCGAGCAGCGCGAGCGTCGGCAGCAGCACCGCGAACGACAGGAGGAGGTTTCTCACCCTGGCGTAGCCGGGCTTCAACTTGAGCCAGAAGTGGAGCCCGATGCAGCCGTGGATCCAGACGACGAGCAGCAGCACGGCCTGCAGAAACCCGTCCGGCGGCGGCCCGGCCCAGAACTTGTACAGCTCCTGGTCATAGCCCTTGTCGGTGCCGTACAGGCTCAAGGCCACGCGCGTGCTCACCACATGCGAGGCGAGCAGGAACGGAATGGAAAGTCCGAGCGCGAGCTGGGTCGCCTCCATCCGGGTCCAGCGGAACTGGCGCCGTTCGTAGAGCGCAAAGAAGCCGAGGCCGAGGTGGATCGTGAGCGCCCCGTAAAGAAGGATCGCCCCGGGCGCAGACTGCCAGATGAGTTTCTGAAGGGCGAGCCCGCTGTCCATCGCTTCGACGGAAATATTTCCCAGGGCATGGTTGAGGTAATGCAGCGCGACATAGGTGAACAGGACCAGCCCGCAGAAGAGCCGGGTCTGGCGAAGGCCGAGCCGCAGCTTGGGCCACGGCCGCGCGTCCTCGACGCTCCGCATGAGGTTTTCCACAATCCGCCTCTCGCCACCGATTGTAGACGCGGCCGCCGGCCGCGTCAGCCGCCGCTGCAAAGCGCGCTCCATGTCGGTGGCTCAGCTTCTTGCGGCAAGACGTGCTGAAGTCGTAGCCGGCAAATGAACGGCCCGGCGTTCAACGGCAGACGATGAACGCGCGGGCGCCTTCGCCTCATCCGCCAGGTCGGGGCCCCTCTCCCTCCGGGAGAAGGTGGCGCGAAGCGCCGGATGAGGGAACCGGGCCGAAGCGCTCATAGCCCAACGGCGCCGTCTGCACGCGGCCCGGCGTGTGAGGCTCCTCACAGCGCTCCGCGACGTAACGTGCTTATGTCGATGCGAAAAAGGTGGAGATTATGAGCAACTTCCGATCATACCCAGTGACTTCCGATCCAGGCTTGATGGACGAGCGCAACGAGCGCCCGGTGCTGATCGCCCTGGTCGCGACTCTCGCCGCATGGCTGGCCGTGTGCGCGGTCGTTCTCGCGTAAACTGCGGTTGAAGACGATGCATCGCCCTCGCCGCGGGATTCTCGGGGGGGCCCGAGAACGCGATCGCCCGCCGGATAGCCGTCGATGAAAGTCATCGTTCTGGCCGCCGCGGCCAGCCTCGCGTTTGGCATGGCGGCGAGCCTTCCGGCCGACGCGCAGTTCGCTGCGCCCTACCCGCCCCTGATCGAACTGCCGCCGCCTCAACCCTATCCCGCGCCGCAGAAGCCGGCCTCGAAGCCGCCTCAGCCGGCCAGGGCGGCCCCGCCGCCGCAAGACGGCTCGCCACCCGAGCTGAGCCACTGCTACCAGGGCCGGACGAAGATTTGCTGATACGGGACCCTCCCGGTTCTCCGCCAGCAGAGGCGAGGCCGGGCCGGATAGCCGCCGCGCCTCAGGCGATCGCCTTCGTTCGTTCGCACAAAAATTGAGCAGTTTCAGCGAGGCGCCGTCGAGCGGGTCGCCCAGCGGGCGCTCGTTCCCGGCGCGGATTGCAGTACTCCAAATCCCCTGCTGTTCGTCCAGCAAGAGCGGCGAAGTCGCGCATTCAAGCCGAACCGGGCACGGGTGACGGATTTGATCGGCGCAAAACTATTGATCCGCATCAAACGAAAGTCGGACAAATCGTGTAAGGAAAATTTGCCCGTCGAGAGGCGCAGCGTTCCTCAGCTTCGGTGGGCGGGAGGGTGACGGATGTCACAGAACGACGACGTTAAGACAGAGGTGCTGAACGCGCTGTATTGGGATCTCGCTGTCCCGCCGCACAGGGTGAAGGTCGAGGTGGAAAGCGGGTGGGTGATGATGTCTGGCATAGTCGAGCGGCCCTATCAGCTGGCGTGCGCCGAATCCGACGCACGCAGGGTTCTTGGCGTGGTCGGCGTCATCAATCAAATCCGGCTCGCGCCGGCGCGGCCGGAGCAGGAGGTCGTGGCCGTCTAGCTCGGGCGCATCGCCCTCGCGGTCCACGTAAGCTCCCGAGCTTTGCGACGATCAGCGGTGGGAGGCGGCCTCGAATTGCAGACTTGGAGAAAGCAGAGCATGAGCGCCTCGGAAAAAGTGATTCGTCGATTGGCCTATGAGCTATGGGAGCAAGCGGGCAGGCCTGACGGTCGAAGCGACGAATTCTGGTTCGCAGCCAGATACGAATCCGAACGGAGGGAGGAGACGGGAGAGGAGCTGGGCGCGCCCGTTCGCCGGTCTGGCAAACTGTCTCGTCGCCAGCCGGCGAGCGATTGGATGTCTATGGCGGCATAGCCTAGGCGGCGAGTTGCATCCCGCGCTCGGGGCTGTCCAGCGCCCGAAACCGCGCTATCGTCGTCTTAGCTACCCGCCTCATCGATATCTTGAAGCAGCGCCGCCGCCGCCTTGTCGAGCTCGTCCAGCTGGCCGGTCACGATTGACCCAACACCTCGGGATCGACGTGGCGATATTCGTGCCGCAGCAAGTTGCCGAGCCCATGGATTTTCGACCACGGAACCTCACGGCCGTTTGTCCTTCATGCACTGTGGCAGGTGCTTTGCCGCTTCGGCGATGATGAGGAGCCCGTGCTCGACCGCGCGCTTCATTCCCCAACTCGCGGAAAACGCGCCAAGGTCAGCGTCTTTCGTGAGACCTCGGATGCCCGCAATCTCTTCGCGAATATCGATCAGCCACACGCGTGGCGAGCGGGCGATCATCAAAAAACCCGTATCGCTTCCCGCTCGATCTCCGCACGTAAGGCCGGGCTCAGACCCTCGCGCGTGCCGTAATCGACCCGTTCGCCCAACCGCTCCTGCAACAGAAAATAGATATCCATGAACTCGTCAAAGCCGAACCGGCGCGATCTGCCCTTGTCTATGAAGACGTCGATATCGGAATCGGGTCCTGCCTCATCCCGCGCGTGCGAGCCGAACAAATAAAGCGCTTGGCCGCCGCGCGCGCGAATGGCGGGCTCGGCCTCCTTCAATCGCGCGATGACTTCGCTACGGCGCATGGTTCATATTAGCCCGAGGCCGAGCGCCCCGCCAGCGCAGCGACGCAAGCGTATCGTCGAACCCGCACACCGTGGCAGTGCAGCTAAATTGACTCAGGTCGTGTGGTGCACTCTCGCCGTCACCGGGGAGGATTAAAGTGCACTGTGACTGAATCCGCGCCGTGGCGCCGTGGCCGAGGCCGTCCGCGATCCCGAGTTGAACTGTCTGACTTCCGTTCGGCCTCGTCACCCATGCTCCCTTGCGCGTATCCTGCGCGCATCATAGTCAGAGGAAGCCGGAACCGTCGCAAAAGGCGTCGGCGGCAAAGGGAGGAAGATCATGGAACTGAGGCTCGTCGCCGCGGTCCTCTCGGCGGTTCTTGGGTTCTCGAGCTTGGCGAGCGCGGAGCAGGCCAATCCGCTCGACGTCGTCCCCGACAAGATGCCGTTCAGCACGCCCTATGGCGCTCCGATTTCGCTCGCTCGAGCGCAGGCGGCGATTGCCGCAGCCATGGCGGAGGCGGAGAAGCGCGGCTGGGCGCTGAACCTAGCGGTGGTCGATTCCGGGGCCAATCTCGTCGCTTTCGGGCGGATGGACGGCGCGCAGCTCGCCTCGATCCCCATATCCGAACACAAGGCGCGGGCGTCGGTGAAATTCCGCCGCCCGACCAAAGCGTTCGAAGAAGCGGTTCAGACGAAGGATTACAAATACGTGCTGAGCCTGGACGACATCATCGCCTCTCGTGGGGGCATTCCGCTGATCGATGACGGAAAGCTGATCGGCGCGATCGGCTGTTCGGGCGGCACGGGGTCGCAGGACGAGGCGGCCTGCATGGTCGGCGCCGCGACGATCAACAAGTAGCCGCTCCAATCGCGTTCCCGGTTATGTCGATCGCGGTGCGTGAAGCTGAAAGATCTTGAAATAGAGGGAATCGTGTTTCTGGCCGAGCGGAATGGCCTCACGCCGGAGGTAAAAAGTGTCCTTGGCCTTCGCGCTCATGCGGATGAGACTGTACCAGCTCTCCTTCAGGCCGCCCATCGAAGCGCTCGACTCCACCACGTAGACCGCTCGCGGGATTGAGCCATTCGGGAGTCGAATTTTGCGCGGCTCGGTGATCGCGATATGCCCGATGTCCTCGCCCGCGCCGTCCAGAATCGAGCCTTGCTCATTCGTCCTGAGAAACAGATAGGGACCGAAGGCGACGTCCTCCCAACGCGTTACGACAATGTTGCCTCCCTGATAGACATTGATCTTGCTGTTCGGGCCTTCTGAAGCGTCGAGGCCGTGATCGGTCCATCCGTTATTGTCGGTCACGTGCCAGATGAAATTTCCCGTAAAACCGTTGCAGTCCAGACCCAGGGCGCTGTCCGCATATTTCTGCAGAGACGCCTGGTCGGAACTCGTGAGCTTCCAGGAGGCGGCGAGCTCAAGAACGATCTGACAGAGCTCAGGCGAACCTTTTCCCTGAAAAACCGCTTTTAGCGCGCGGAACGCATTGCGATAATCCGGGGTGTAGAGTTTCTTTGCATCGTCGGCCGTGAGATCGGAGAGGCCGGAGCCGGAGTCGATCTTCAGCGGCGTGTCGCTCGGAAAGCCCTTCTTGGCGAAATCGAACAACTTCCCTTCGAACGCGTCCATGGCCGCCTTATTGACCGCCATGCCGCCGGTTCCCATGAAAGTCGCGCGATATTTGGTCACGCTGACGGACGCAGGGCCGCCGGTCTTGAGCGAGATCTGGAGATTCTCGTAACGCTTCTTGTAATCGATGGGCGTCGTCATTGTTTTACGCCTTGCGGGGAGGCGGCGACGGCCGTCGCAGGCTCTCCGCCTTTAGGAGAAAGGAATTTGGTCCATGATTTTTGGTTTACGTTTTTGGAGAGGCGAGGACAAGCGCTGAGGCGCGGAGCACTCGCCGAGCACGGAACTGGCTCCGTTTCCGTCCGCATCCAGGCGCCACCCTGTCATCCCCGCGAACGCGGGGATCCAGAGTCGCCGCCCCGACAGGCGCCGCTGAGAGCAACCTACGGTCTGGATGCCCGCGTGCGCGGGCATGACAAAGGTTGCGAGCTACGGTTCGCCCTTCCTTCTTTGCGAAAGGTCCCTATTCTCCGCAGCCGGAGGGGCGGAGACTATGGGCGTCAGGCTGGTCGTTGCGGTGACGGACGGCGATTGGTTCGACCATCTCCGCGTTTCGAGTTCGCTTGTTGCGGGATCTCATTCCCGGTAACAATGCAGCATTTAACGGGGTCAGCACCTCGGGCATTTTAGCCCATGTCATCTTGGTTATAAACTGGGAACAACCGCGCTTGTGAAGTCGGCGCTTTACCGTAATTCAGTATGCTGAGATCGCCGAATTTTCCGCGAGCCACCTCATCAGGTCGGCCTCGCCCGGCCCGGTGAGGTAATAGACACCATCTCCAGTTTGGTGAATAAATTTATCCTTTTGGAGGCTCTTGATTGCTTCCGTTACTCTGGGCGCACCACACTTAGCCATCTTACCCAACTGGCCTCGCGTCGCACCTTCGCTGCTCTTTCGGCCCAACAGCAATTGGATCTCCACGCGCGACGGGACTTTCTTCGAAACGAAGTCCTCGCCATCGATGCATTCCAGCAACGGGAATGTGGCGCGAGTGAGCGCGGTCATTTCGAGACGGACCGCGTCCTCGTCATCCACATGATAGAGGCGGATCAACTCTGCGATGATCCAGGACGCGGCCTTTGCCGACAAATCAACGTCAATTCCGCGCGGGTCGATCTCCTTCACATGTACAGCCCCGCGTTTGCTCCGGACATCGTAGATCATCGCGAGTGCTATCCTCGGGATGAGGATTCGGATGGGCTCCGGCAGACTTGGGTCGTTTTCCAACTGCTTCGCGGTTTGGGTCGGCGACTTGATCTCCGCGGGCACCGTTCCCGTCCTCACAAACTCCAAGGCACGGAGGACATGCTCGACGAATTTTCCGGCTCGCGTCAGTGCCGCTTCCGGGTCAATGCTGCGATGCTTTTGGATCAAGCCCTCATATGCGCTCAGTACGTCCCCCACAACTCGCGGATCGATTTTTGAGGCGAGGTTGCGTTCCAGATCGTCGCGCATGGCAGGCTACGCCGCCCCAGCAACAGTGTACGCCCAAACCTCTTTTCCGTTCTCGGATATCTTCCCTCGCATCATGCGGCCTTGCTGCACCGCCTTGAGCAAAGGTCCGGAAATTGCTGTCTGCTGTGCGATAACTCCCTGTTCATGCATGCGCCACCGTGTCATCCCCGCGAACGCGGGGATCCAGAGCCGCCGCCCCGACAGGCGCCGCTGAGAGAACCTACAGTCTGGATGCCCGCGTGCGCGGGCATGACAAAGGTTGCGAGCTACGGTTCGCCCTTCCTTGCTTTGCGAAAAGTCCTATTCTCCACAGCCGGAGGGGCGGAGACGATCGGCGTCAGACTGGTCGTTGCGGTGACGGACGGCGATTGGTTCGACCATCCTCCGTGCGATGCGCGCGTGACACTCCCCGAGAACCAATAGAGCGTGAGCACCGGCGCTTCTACGAAGGCGTTCTGATCAACTTGCTTAGTCCACCTCAACTTCGGTCGGCTGGCCTTGTATTCGCCGCGTGAGCCTCGAGATCGTCCTACTCACCTCGGGGTCGCCGAGTTTTTCCTCCGCATCGCGCAACTTGTCCATACTGTCATCAAACACTTCGTAGCTTCCGGCGATACGGTAGTATTCCAAACCCAGTTCCGCATACGCATTGAGGAGCGACTTGTTGAATGCAAATCAATTCATCCCAGTCAGTGCTAGGTCACGCGCGTCGCGTAGAATCTTCGACTCGATCCTCACGCATGAGGCCTGGAGACTTACTAGCTCGCGCCACCATCAAATCGACTTTGTACCGATAGACCGGGCCGTCCAGTGCAAAATCGGTTTCAAAGACCCGGATTTCCGTCTCTGCCCGATCGTAGTCGCCGCTAGCGATTAGGTTCCTGATCAAGCGGTGGCGTGGTACGCGCTCCCCCGGGGCAACCGAAATCATGCATCCGTAGCAGCCTGTTTTGCGTTTCCTTGCTCGGTATGGAGGGAATGCCGGTGTCGATGTTGCAAAGTTCCCGGATCGTCCGCACCTCGATGTCGTACGTCGGCTGCAAATTGCGGATCACTTGTTCAAAGAGGGTTATCATCTTGTTCGTGTCATTGAACTTATAGCGCGTGATGATCTTGGCGATCACCGCGTGCCGCGCCCGCCAAGCAAATATTCCTTCCTTCTCACTAACGTCGTACTCGCTTATGATATCCGTGAGGCTGTCGAGGGCAGAGGATATAACTGATGCCGGTATGTTTAGGAGCCTGATGAGAAGCTGGCGGTGGACCTTGACCCCTGCATTCTCCATGGCGGCGACGTAACGATAAATGTCTTGGAGGTCGAGTTCCAGCTCGGCGTACTCACGCAGTATAATGTCGTCGAAGTTCTCGGAGGCAAAAATACTTCTAAGACACACGAACATATCCGCCTCGCAACGATCCAAGAGTCGGACACGTTTTTCGGCTCTGGAGAAGCCGCTGAACTGCGGCTCAATTAGGTTCTTCAGCGATGTGTTCACATCCACTAATTGAAGTAACCGCTCAACCTCTTCTCCGGAGAGCTGTGACAGCCGGAACTCCCTCCCAAATTTGTAAAGGGTCGCAGTTTTTATACGTGGATTCCACTGGTGGCGAGTGGCCACTAGAAGTAGTTTGAGGTGCGGGTTGTCAGCAGCAAGTAGTCGATCGGCAAGTTCATTTATTTCATAGAGGTACCCATGAGCGTCGTCGATTAACAACACGCCACGAAGGCCATTCTCACGCAAGTCCGCGGCAAGGTTGAACCACTCTGAGACGAGAAGAGGCATATCAGGTTTGTGCTCCCAGCACAGAAATCTGTTCTGCCCGTGTTTTTTGAAGAACTTGCCGCGCCGCTGTAGTTTTTCCCACGCCACTTGCACCCAGCAATATTGCGTCCAGCGCGTCCTCAGTTTTTAATAGTTTGATGATTTCGGTGCAAACTGTTCGCTCGAAAGTATGCCCGGCCAAGATGTCTGCATGAGTTGCGGGCCGACCGTTGAACATGTTGCCAACGTCGCTGCGCTTGGGATCAGACGCATGAACCACGTCAGTGGTCGTGGGCCGAAGGGCCGGGTGCCTGTCTAGCGGATCATCGGCCGCCGATATTACCACGCCGCCGAATTTCTTGGCCGTGACGCCGGCGAAGAAATCATCAATCCCCCCAAAGCACACGGAAATCCCGCGTGCCTCATATAGCTTCGCCCGCTCATCATCGCGGGTATAGACGAACAGTATGACCTGTCCTCCGTTCTCCATTTGGGCGTTGAGACTTGCGGCCTTGTTCGCAATCTCCCTGATATCCTGATCAACCAGCGAGTGGCCGATGATAATAAGCATCGCTCCTGCGAGATCGGATCTTAACCGGCCGTACAATTGCTCGCGATACACAGTTGTGAGATCATAGTCACTGTCCGTGAGTATGAGGCGGGAGCCTCATGAATCCCCTCATTTTCACAGGACTCGAAAAAGCCTGAGTTTGGGAGTCCTCGCGGTGCCCGGATGGAGAATCGGTGGGCTGGGGGATCGATGCGAGCGCCGAAGGAGCGATTTGATTTCGTTCATCAATTCTTGAAACGAGTGTTCATCGAGGATTTGCACGCCAAGCGCGTGCTGTCTTTGGCCAATGGAACACTCGGGGTGATGACCGGGGCGGCGCTCGCGGTTTCGTTGATCGGGCAGGCTCTCGCGCAGGCGCGTGGATTGTTCGCCAAGTCCGCGATCAAACAGGTTGACCGCTTGCTGAGCAACGCGGGCGTGGTCCCTGGGATTTGTTCGCCTCGTGGGTTCGCGAGGTGGTGGGCGAGCGGCGCGAGATCGTCGTGGCGATGGACTGGACCGACTTCGACGCCGACAATCAGTCCACGCTCGCGCTGCACCTCGTCACCCGCCACGGAAGGGCCACCCCGCTCCTCTGGCTGACCGTCGACAAGGACGAATTGAAAAACCAGCGCAACGACTTCGAGGACCTGTGCCTGTCCCGGCTGAAGGCGCTCCTGCCCGAGGGCGTCGCCGTGACGATCCTCGCCGACCGCGGCTTCGGCGACGTCAAGCTATTCGAGTTCCTGGAAAGCCTGGGCTTTCGATACGTCATCCGCTTTCGCGGCGACATCCATGTCAGCGCCGCCGACGGCGAAACGCGGTTGGCCGCCGACTGGGTCGGCAAAGGCGGACGGGCGCGCATGTTGCGCGACGCCGAAGTCACCGCCGCCCGCCAGAAGGTCGGCGCGGTCATTTGCGTGAAAGCTGTGGGCATGAAGGAGGCTTGGCATCTGGCCGCCAGCGACGCCTCGCTTTCTGCGCCCCAGATCATCAAGCTCTATTCCAAAAGATGGACCATCGAGCCCAGCTTCCGCGACAGCAAGGATCTGCGCTTCGGCATGGGCATGAGTGTGCTGAGGATCGACGATCCGCAACGTCGCGACCGCCTCCTGCTCCTCAACGCCTTCGCCATCCTGCTGCTGACGATTTTGGGCGCCGCCGGCGAGAGCCTCGGCATGGACCGCCAACTGCGGACCAGCACCGCCAAACGCCGCGTCCATTCCCTGTTTCGCCAAGGCTGCCTGCTCTACGACCTCATCCCCACCATGCCAGACCAACGCCTGCGGCCGCTGATCGAACGCTATCAAGAACTCCTACGTCAAAATCGCACACTCTCCGAGGCCTTCGGCATCGCATGAAAATGAGGGGATACATGAGGGCGGGAGCGATCTCCATCCACGATATCCTTCTCTATGGTTCCATGCAGTTTGAATACCTTCTGTGCCAGTGGGTTTTCGTGACCACGGAAATCGAAATCCGAGGAGTACACTGTCAAAGGGAGATCACGTCTTCGGTAGCATTGTTCGATCAAATCGTCGTAGTTCGTTGTGTAGAGGCTCTTCCAGCTGTACAGCGGGACGTTTAACAAACCTCCTGTCGGCTTCAGTGTCTTAAACTGCTCTCGCAATGATGCAATAAGTGTTTTACGACCCACCTTATGTTCGGCTAAACTCGAGATTTCCGGAAGTGAAAAACCCGTCGCGGGTAACCCAAATCGCGTTGCGATGAAATGAATTAGGGCGTCCGAGGTAGGGGCCTTAGACGGAATTGACGAGCCAGCGCCAAATAGCAGGACGGTTCCTTCTGGTTCCACACGACTGGTAACACTTTGAACGCTCTCGACCACCACTGCCCTCCACAAAATTGCACTCCGGAAGTTCTTCGAACAGCCCTCACCCTTCCGTGCCGCGCGCCCCTGCGGCGGAGCATGTCAAAGCTATGGAGCCATTATTACCACGAAACCCGCACGCATCAGTGTTGTCCATTACGGTGACATGCCCTTCTTTACCAAATAGCAGTATCGGATCGAACGGCAGCCGGTCAACTCAAAATGTGTGAATATGGGCTGGCCGTCGACCCGCCGCATCCGAGACCGCAGCATCGCGCCGAGAGACGCAACAGCGCATCGGGTTTTCGCGACGCCTCGCCCGCCGGATTCAGCTAGGTCAGAAGGAAGGTCTTGATCTCGGCCAGCGTCTGGCCGGGCAGCTCTTCGGCCAGCCAGTGCCCGCCCGGCAACGCCTTGCCGGATACGTTCGTCGCTCGCTCTTTCCAAACGGAGGCGACGTCGTACTTTCTCCCGACAAAACCCTTGGCGCCCCACAGGACCAACACCGGACACGAAATCTTCTTGTCGGCGTCCGCTTCGTCGTGCTCGAGGTCGATCGAGGCCGAGGCGCGATAGTCCTCGCACGACCCATGGATCGCCGCCGGGTCGGCGAAACAGCGGCGGTACTCTGCAAACGCCTCGGGCTCAATCCCCTCGGGCATGACAGATCCCATGAAGGCGCCGAGCCATTCGTCGACGCTTCTGCCGATCAGGGTCTCAGGGAAAGGCGCGGGCTGGATCAGGAAGAACCAGTGAAAATAGGCGGACGCCATCTCTCGATCCGCCGTCCTGTACATATAATCCGTGGGGCAGATGTCCATCATGACGAGCCGGGTCACGCGCTCGGGGTGATCGAGCGCCAGCCGGCGCGCGACGCGGGCGCCGCGGTCGTGACCGACGAGCGCGAATTGCCGGAAGCCGAGCGTCTCCATCACTTCGACCTGATCCAGCGCCATGGATCGCTTCGAATAGTTGATGTGCCTGTCGCCCGCCGGAGGCTTTCCGCTATCGCCGTAGCCGCGCAGGTCCGGCATGACGAGCGTATGGCTCCTGGAGAGTTCGGGCGCCAGTTTCCGCCATAGGATGTGCGTCTGCGGGTACCCGTGCAGAAGCAGAAGGGGCGGCCCGTTCCCTCCGCTGACGACGTTGATCGACGTTCCGCTGGTATGGACTGTCCGCCTTCGAAACCCTGGAAAAAAATCCATTTCGCCGCTCCCAGCGCAGTTTTTCCGATGTTGGACGGAATGACAGCAGCTTTGGATATCCTTGATCGACCGCGCCCAACCTCCGCGCAAGCGATTTTTCGGCCGCGCGCCCGCCTCGAGCGCGATGAAGGTCTCAACCTTAAACGACTGCGGTTACTGCGGCGCGGGGCGAATTCCCGGGCGCTTCTTCACCGTCATGGCCGGGCCTGTCCTGGCCATCCACGCGGCGGGCGGCGCCACCGATGCCGGAGTTCAGTATTCACTGTTGGCTCAGTAGCTTAATCGAAGAGCTTGATGTTCTCGTCGATAGCCCGAACGCTGCTTCGCAGATGGCGCCGCTATTCCAGACCCAACACCGCCTTGGCGTGCTGCGCCAGCCCATCGCGCCCGAACGGATTTGCAACGCCGATAGAACCGAAGCGGGCGCCGTCAGCCATGTCCTCCGAGAAGAGCGTGGTGCAGCCGGCCTCGGCGGCGGCGGCGAGCAGCACGCCATCCCAATAGGAAAAGCGGCCCTTCGGCGCCTCCAGCGCCGCGCGAACGGCATGGACCGAAGTGCCGAAAGTGTCGAAGCCTGCGATCAATTGAACCGCCCGAGTCGTCGCATCTTTTGCGTCGAGCTTCAGCTTGGCGGTGGCCGCCGCATAAAATTCCCCCACAACCTGCAGCGCCAGCGGGCAATCGAGCCCGACTGCGGCCTGGATGACGCGTATCGCCAATTCGCGTTTGCGTTCTTCGCGGGCGTCCGCGGCATAGACCAGAATGTTCGTGTCGAGCGTGAAACGTTCAGCGCTCATGCAACTCATCGCGCGTCCAGCGGCGCTCGCCCGACGAGTTCCCGGGACGTGCCCGCGCCGACTCGAGAAATGCGCGAATAGCGCGCTCCTGCTCGGGGGTTCGGCTGCGGACGGCATGCCTCTCGCCTGCAGGGACGATTTCGACCGCGGGCTTGCCATTCCTGAGAACGAGCACGCGTTCTCCCGTCCGCTCGATCTCTCGCACCAGACGGGAAAAACCTTGGTTGGCTTCGCGAAGGTTGAGCTGTCTCACACCAACTGATGTAGCACATCGATAGCACGGCGACAACCTCGGCGAACAGAGCCCCTTTTTCGCCGCATCCTCGGCGGCAGGAGAGGCGATTACCGCTCGCCGACCTGTTGGGTGGGGGATGATCCGGCCGAGGCGCGGTCAGCGACGTCAGCGACCGCGCCTACAAGACCGCCATTTCTTGATAAAAGTAGCCGCGCGGTTGGAGCGCGGCTTGGCCGCCGCCTCGCTCAGGCGATCGCCTTCAGTCCCTTTGTTCGCACGAGATTGAGCAGTTTCAGCGAGGCCCCATCGGGCTTCTTCTCCCCGCGCTCCCATTTGCTGACGATGCTCTTGGAAACGTTGAGATAATGCGCGAAGACGGGCTGCGACACCGCCTCGCGCTCGCGCAGCGCCCGGATTTCGTCCGGGGTCAGCTTTTCCACCGGCGTCAGGCACATGGCGTCGAACTCCCGCATCGTCGCGGCGTCGATGATTTTCAGACGATGCAGACCGGCAGCAGTTTCATGCACTGCCGCGAGGGCCTCGCTGCGAGGCCGCCGGCTTCTTTTTTCCGTCATCGCGCCCTTCTCTCAATGCGGGCTCACTTGCCCTAGGGGACTGCTCCCGTCGCCGTCGCGCGAACCGGTTGAAGCTCTTTGTCTTGAAAACTCGCATTCCGGCCGGCTAAGGTAACGGTCGTTTGTATAGCACTTAGTGCTATATGGCGCAAGGCCGTTTCACGCGCGACCGCGCGTGTCATTCCCCAGCGCGCGGAAATGACGCCGCGCCAGCATGGTGATGAACCGGCCGCGACGCCTCGTTCAAGACCTACGCCCGACCAGGGGCGAGATGCAGCTATGGGCTGACGGAATTAATAACATAACATATTAGTATTATCAGTCGCTCCCTCGACCCTTTTGGGTCGACCCTAAACGGGGTTGCAACGCGCTGAAATCGTTGGGGCCCGTCCCTAAATTGGCGCTAAAGCGCACTTGCGCCGCGGAACGCCGTTGGCGACCCCGGAGCCCCTACCCCACCTCGAGCAGCCGCTCCGCCTCGGCGAGCTCGACCGACACGATCTGGCTCACCCCTCGCTCCGCCATCGTCACGCCGAACAGGCGGTCCATCCGGGCCATGGTGATCGGGTTGTGGGTGATGGTGACGAAGCGGGTGTCGGCGCGCTTGCGCATCTCTTCCAGCAGGTCACAGAAACGCTCGACATTGTAGTCGTCGAGCGGCGCGTCGACCTCGTCGAGCACGCAGATCGGCGAGGGGTTGGTGAGGAACACGGCGAAGATGAGCGACATCGCGGTCAGCGCCTGCTCGCCGCCCGACAGCAGGGTCAGCGTCTGCGGCTTCTTGCCGGGAGGTCTGGCGACGAGCTCGAGCCCCGCCTGGAGCGGGTCGTCGCTTTCGACCAGCTGGAGCTCCGCCTCGCCCCCCTCGAACAGGGTCGAGAACAGGCTCTTGAAATGGCCGTTGACCACGTCGAAAGCGCCGATCAGACGCTCGCGGCCTTCCTGGTTGAGCGAGCCGATCGCGCCGCGGAGCTTGCGGATCGCCTCCGTCAGGTCGTCGCGCTCGGCGATCAGCCTGTCGCGGCTCGCCTCGACCTCCGCGAGCTCATCGTCGGCGCGCAGGTTCACCGCCCCCAGCCGCTCGCGCTCCTGCCTCAGGTGTTCGAGCTTCTGCATGACCTGATCGAGCTCGGGCAGCGGGGCGTTCGGCTCGTGCTTCGCCAGCGCCGCCAGGCCCGCCGGCTCGCAGTCGAGGTCCGTCTGGATCGCCCGCAGGAGCTGATCGTGCAGGGCGCGGGCCGCCTCGAGACGGGCTTCCGAGGCCGCGCGCGCCTCGCGCGCCGCGCTCATCGCCTCCAGCGCCCGGCGCGCGGCCCGGTCGGCCTCGGCGAGCGCGGTCTCGCCGAGCGCGCGCGCGTCCGAGGCTTCCTTCCGCGCCGCCTCCGCCTTGTCGAACTCGTCGGCCAGCGCCCGGCGGCGGCGGCCGAATTCGAGCGGCGCCTCGGCGAGCCGCTCGCGTTCCTCCTCCAGGCCGGCGCGGCGCTCGGAAATCTCGGCGATCTGCGCCTCGGCGCGCCCCCGCCGTTCGTCCCACGACTTGCGCTCGTCCGCGATCGCGGCGCGGCGGGCGACCCGCGCCTCGGCCTCGCGCGAGAGGTTCTGCGCCGCGGCGTGCGCTTCGGCGAATTCCGCCCTGGCCTGGGCGGCGCCGGCTCGGGCTCGCTCGAGCGCGAGCGTCAGCTCCTCGCTCGGCGCGAGGGCGGCCATCGCCTCTTCGGCTTGCGCCTTGCGCTCGGCCAATTCGTCGCGCACGGCTTTGGCGCGCGACGCAGCTTCTTCCAGCGCCGAAAGCCTCGTCAGCGCCTGGGCGCGCTTGCGCTCGAAGTCGGCCAGCGCCTCGCGGGCGCTGTCGGAGGCGGCGCGGGCGGCGCGCACCCGCGCCCGCCACTCGGCTTCCGACGCCGCGGCCTCCCGCAGAGCGGCCGCCGCGCGATCGGCCTCTGCCCGCACCGGGTCGAGGGCGGCGCGCGCGGCCTCGACCTCTCCCTCGAGGTCGGCGAGGCGGTTCTTCTCCGCAAGTCTCCGCGCGGCGGGCGTGGGCGCCTCGGCGGCGGCGACAAAACCGTCCCAGCGCCAGAGATCGCCCTCGGGCGAGACGAGGCGCTGGCCGACCTCCAGAAACGCCATGAGCCGCTCGCCGTCGGCGCGGGCGACGATCCCGATCTGGGCGAGGCGGCGCGCCAGCGCCGGGGGCGCCGTCACCCGGGAGGCGAGCGGCTCGACGCCGTCCGGCAGGGACGGGTCGGCGCCGACCCCGGGAAGAAGCGACCAGTGCGCGGCCGCCCTTTCGTCCGAAGGCGCGTCGAGATCGTCGCCGAGCGCCGCCCCGAGAGCCGCCTCGTAGCCGCGCGCGACCGCAATCGCGTCGACGACTGGCGGAAATTCCCTCTCCGACATCGCGCCGAGAACGTTGGCGAGAGTGCGCGCTTCCGTCTCGAGCGCCTGCGCCGCCCGCTCGGCCTCGGCGAGCGGCCCGCGCGAACGCGCCTCCGCTTCGCGCGCCTCCGCGTGGCGCGCTTCGGCCGCGAGCGCCGCCTCTTCGGCCGCGGCCAGCCCATCGGCGAGCTCGGCTGCCGCGTCGGCGCGCTGCTCCCGCTCTGCGTCGTCCGGCGACGAAGCGCGCATGGCCGCGAGATCGCGCTCGACCCGCCCGTGTTCCGACTCCAGTCGAGCGAGGCGGCGGCCCTCCTCGGCCGCGGCGGCCCCGAGCGCATGGCGGCGGGCGTTGAGGTCGGACGAGGCAGCCTGCGCCTCCGCGAGATCGGCCTCCGCAGAGGCGAGCCGCCTTCGGGCTTCCTCCTCGCGCTCGCGCGCCTCGGCGGCGAGGCCGCCGGCGTTGTCGATCGCTGCCGCGAGAGCGGAATCCTCGCCCGCGAGCCGCTCGACGACCCCTGCGGCGTCGGCGATCAGCGCCTGTTCGCGCTCGAGGTCGCGGGCGAACTGGGCGGCGCGCCGCTCGAGCTCGGCCTCCCGCTCCCGGGCGCGCTTCTCCTCGGCATCGAGCGCGTCGCGGGCGAGGGCGATGCGGTGGAGCGCCGCGCCTCGCTTCGCCTCCTCCTCGCGCAAGGACGGCAGGTCGGCGGCGGCCAAAGCCTGCAGGCGCGCCGCCTCGCCCTGGGCGCGGGTGCGCTCGGCGACGTCGAGCAAGTCCGAGTCGAGTTTCTTCGCCGCCTCGGCGAAGGCCGTCTCGTGCTCCCGCCAGGCGATGAGATGGGCCAGCGCGTCGTGGCGGCGGATGTCGGCGGCGAGATTGCGGTAGCGGCTCGACTGCCGCGCCTGGCGCTTCAGACTCTCGACCTGGACGTCGATCTGCTTCAGCACGTCCTCGACGCGCAGGAGGTTGTCCTCCGCCCCCTTCAGCCTCAGCTCCGCCTCGTGGCGGCGGGAATGGAGGCCGGAAATCCCGGCCGCTTCCTCAAGGATCAGCCTGCGCGCCTGGGGCTTGGCGGCGATGATCTCGCCGATCTGGCCCTGGCGGACGAGCGCGGGCGAGCGCGCCCCGGTGGAGGCGTCGGCGAACAGGAGCTGCACGTCGCGGGCCCGCACTTCCTTGCCGTTGACGCGATAGGTCGAGCCCTCGTCGCGCTCGATGCGGCGGGTGACCTCGATCGTCTCGTGGTCGTTGAAGGCGGCGGGGGCCCTGCGGTCGGAATTGTCCAGCAGAAGGCCGACCTCGGCGATGTTGCGCGAGGGCCGCTTGCCGGAGCCGGCGAAAATGACGTCGTCCATCCCCGAGCCGCGCATCGCCTTGAACGAGCTCTCGCCCATCACCCAGCGCAAAGCCTCGACGAGGTTCGACTTGCCGCAGCCGTTCGGACCGACGACGCCGGTCAGGCCCGGCTCGATCTTGAACTCGGCGGCGTCGCAGAAGCTCTTGAAGCCGGTGACGCGCAAGCGCTCGAATTTCATCGGGGCGGCCTTTCGCCCCGGTCCCCGCGCTGCAGCATCCCGCGACCCGGCGCGCCCGTCAAACGTCTTCTCCGAATCTCACCCGAAACGGGATCGGATCGAATTAGCCGCCATATCGGCTCGGCGCAATCAACCCCAGAAGGCGATAAAGCTGTGCGAAACGCTCACCTGGCCGTGGACGGGAGCACTTGGTCAATTTTGTCAAGCGCATGCTCGCCATTGAGCTCGACCCCGTCGACGAAGAAGGTCGGCGTCGTTTTGACCTTGAGCTTCGTCGCGGCGTCGTCCCGCTCCTTCTCGACGGCCTTCAGCAGCGCCTGATTCTTGAGGCAGGAGTCGAACTCCGCCTCCGACATTCCGGTCGCCATGAGCTGCTCCTTGAGGTGAACGAGCGGACTGGCGGTGAAGGCCCATTCGGACTGATGGTCGAACAGGCGGTCGATCACCGCCTCGCGTTTCGGCCCGGCGCAGCGCGCCAGCATGAAGGCGCCGATGGAGAGCGGATCGAGCGGGAACTCGCGCAAGATGAACTTCGCCTTGCCTGTATCGACGTATTTGGCCTTGATCGCGGGCCAGGCGTCCTTGTGGAAGGCGGCGCAGTGGCTGCAGGTCAGGGAGCCATATTCGACGATCGTCGCTGGCGCGTCTGCGGATCCCTCGACGACGTCGGGCAGCGCCTGCGGCGCGGCGAGCGCCGCAAGGACGGCGGGCGACGGGGCGGCGGCGTAGGTCAGCGCGGCGGCAGTGACGGGCGCGAAGGCGAGGGCCGCGAGGCGGGTGAGGCGAAGGGCGAGCATGGGGCTCTCCGGCGGATCGGACAAAGCTAACGCCGGTGGCGCGGACGGGCAAATACGAGCGCTCAGCACCCCGCGGACGATGCTCGAGGATGACCTCGCCGCCGTCCATTCGGCAACGCGCGCAAGCCGCGCGGAAGGAAAAATGACGAATGTAAGAAGGGAGTAAAGCGCTTGACAGCATTACAATCCCCGTGATTGTGTGAGCTGACGGGTCGATCTTATCAGGTTGCGTGTTGGGGACTCTGGGGAGTTGACGATGAAATCATTGCCGAGTGCACTTTGGTTGTGCGTCAGCATGGCCGCGACGGCGCATGCGGGCATTTGTGCGAGTGCTTTCGGCTGTCGCGCCGCGCCCTCCCCCGAGATCGGCGCCGGCATTCCGGTCGCGCTAGCCGTCGGCGCGGTGCTTCTGGCCACGACGCTCTTGGCGCGTTGGCGACGAGTATAAACTGAAGCTGCGGACGCGTTGCCGCCGACCGTAAGCTTATTGCGGCCAGGGCCGCTTGGGTTCGTGATTATCTTCCGGTGTGCGCCGGAGTTGGTCTGCGGCAATTTGCAGGCGCTTGGACCTGAGCAGATAACGGGACGGTGTGTACTCCGCCAGGCCAAACGGGGTGAGCGCGGCCTTTTTCATGCGCAAGATGAAGAATGGCGGGTGCGCCGCAAGCTGGGAACAAGGCTGTCAACGCAAAATAGAAATGTCCCCTGATTGCGCACGATAGGAATGTCCCGTTCGGGCCTCCGGTTAGGGGGTGGCTAACGGGCGGGCGACGCGCGCTCTCAATGGCGCCATAGCGAGCCCCGCCGCTATCGACGCCCTTGCAGACTCGGCGGTTGGGCTGTCGTCTCGGCGTGCAGCCAGGACGGCGTCGAGGCGGGCGTCGATGATTTTTTCATCTTCAGCGGGGCCTGGCCGGGGCGAGGATTTGACTTGCGTGTATTGCGGGTCGCGGTCTTGTAGCGCACCCGCATGGAGCCATCGGGCAAGTGCAGCAGCATGATCTTGGCCCCGCGCATGGCGATGTCGGGGCCGGTTGGCGTGGAGCATGAACTGAAGCTTCGGACGAGCCGGCGCCTAACGTAAGCTCGTGACCGCCTAGCCGTCTAATCATCGCTGGGGTGCGGCGGCGGTGGCGGCTTGAGCCGCGAGTTCGTCGCGGTTCCAGACGGAGCGCCAGTCAATCGCCTCGGCTGCTCCGCAATCGGCGGGCGCCTCGATCTCAAGTAGATGCCGAGATGGCGCGTATTCCGTCAGGCCGAACGGCGCGAGCGCCGCGTATTTCATTCGCTGAATGAAGGCCGCGCGAGGCTCGGGCGTGTCCCAGATCCGGTCGAAATACGCATAGCGACGCACGTAACCAGGGCCGGGCCCCGCCTCCGTAAGCGCCTCGTCCTCGAACGTCGACAGGCGTAAACCAACCTGCACCGGTTGCGAACAGCCGGGAGCCTCGAACACCAGGGTCCGCGAAAACATACCGCTGGTCGTTCTATATTCGCGGAAATCCCAGCCGTGCGAGCCTGCGACGCGGATGACGGCCCGCTCGAGGCTAGCGTCGTCGGGGATCGGCTCGCGCGAATGCTCGCGGGAAGCAAGCGAAGCCACGAGGATGGCCGCAAAGACCCCGTGCGCCGCCCGGACCCTCATGCAGCCCGCCTCACCGCCCTCGATCCATAAAGGCTCATCAAGAGGATCAGCATCGACGCGCCGACGGCAAAAATCTGGGCGCCGGCCCCATAATGCCAATACTGATAGAGGTCGGCGTCCCATGCCATGAGACAGAGTCTCGTAACGTTGCAAAGCACCATTGTTAATCCGACCACGCCCCCGGTCACGAAATCGCGAGGTCGCCAATTGCGGTCCTTAAGGCTGCGCACCGCCAACCAGCATAGTGCAGCCACCGACAGATTGTGGAACGAGGAGCATAGATCGTACAACACGATGCCGTGACCGCTCGGACCGGTGATGACGTTGTTCTCCCATACTGTTCCCGGTCGAACTGCCTGCAGCATCGTTCCCACAACCGCGGTCTCAGCCCGCAGCAATGGGAGGGCGAACAAATTGAAGATAAGGCGCCCCAGAACTCCTGAACCGAGAGTGCGGCGAGGACGATTCCGGCTGCACGCAGCTTTGGGTCGCCCCCGTCGAAGAGGCAGCCATAAATTCCGACACCGACCGCAGTGATCCAGATCATCTGGATCGACGGGACGAAGACCAAGCAGCAAAGCGCCAAGGCGAACAAGAAATCCCGCAATTGCGCAACGGGGGCAGGATCGCTCGAGGCGAGGAGACGAAAGATGGCGTACCACGCCATGAGCTGGAAGACGCCGACCGAGCCGAGATCGGAGAGGAGCTGCTCCAGCGAAACGGGCGGCGTCCCCTTGACCATGTCAAAGAGTTGATTGAAAAGAATGATCGCACAAACCCAGATGAAAAGGTCGCGGCGAGGCAGCTCGAGCCCAACGGCCCTCCCGCCGGTACTCGTCAACGTTCGCGCCGCAAGCACGACCAATGGACTGCTCCCAAAAGAACTTAGACCGGGCCCGCGCCCCGCCCTGACTTGTTGACTAGGTATCACACGAGGCGGCTGGCCGCCAACGCGCGTTCCTCACGCTGCGGTGTTTCGCGGCAAAAAAGCTCGACGCGGGGCGGTCTTTGCCCTATGAGGCGTGCCTCAACTCAAAACAGCGCGCCGAAGCGCTCGCCGGTTCTCCAGAATCCGGCGTCACGGCAGGAGTTCAAACCCATGAACATCATCGAGAAGCTCGAGGCGGAGCACGCGGCGAAACTGCCCGGTGCGAAGATGCCGGACTTCCAGCCAGGCGACACCGTCGTGGTCAACGTCAAGGTGGCCGAGGGCGACCGCACCCGCGTCCAGGCCTACGAAGGCGTCTGCATCGCGCGCAGCGGCAGCGGCCTGAACGAGAATTTCACCGTCCGCAAGATTTCATACGGCGAGGGGGTGGAGCGCGTGTTCCCCGTCTTTTCGCCGATGATCGACTCGGTAAGGGTGCTCCGCCGCGGCAAGGTGCGCCGCGCCAAGCTCTATTACCTGCGCGACCGCCGGGGCAAGTCGGCGCGCATCGCCGAGCGAACGGAGTCCGCGTCCAGCAAGGCCGAGGCGGCGGCGGCCAAGGCCGCCAAGGAAGCCGCGGCCAAGGGGTGATTTTTTTCGTCGGCCCGCCGGGGCGGCGTCAGGAGAGGAACGTCATGTCGGAAGCCGTCATCGCCCAGAAGGCGCCCTACGGGAAGGACCTGGAAGCGGGCAAGACCTATTACTGGTGCGCCTGCGGCCGGTCCGCCAATCAGCCGTTCTGCGACGGCTCGCACAAAGCCGTCGGCATGACGCCCACGGCCTTCACGGCCGAGAAGACGGCGACCGCCTATCTCTGCGGCTGCAAGCAGTCGAAGAACGCCCCCTATTGCGACGGCTCGCACAAGAGCCTGTGAGCCCACCCTTGAACGAATTGGAAAGGCCGGCGGCGATCCCGCCGGCCTTTCGCGTTTCTGACTGGGCCCTATGACGACGGTCGTTGACGTGCTCGTGCCCGTCGCGGTCGACACGGCATACTCCTATCGCGCGCCTGACCACGCCGCGCTCGAGCCCGGCGCGTTCGTCGGCGTGCCGCTCGGCGCGCGGCACGCGACCGGCGTCGTTTGGGCATTGCGCGAAGGAAGCGCCGACAATCTGAAATCGGTCGCCGCGATCCGCGACTGGCCGCCGCTCAAGGCCCCCTTGCGCGACTTCGTCGACTGGGTGGCGCGCTGGACGCTCAGCCCGCGCGGGATGGTGCTGCGCATGGCGATACGGGCGCACGAGGTCATCGAGCCGCCTGCGCCGAAAGACGGCTTCGTCGCGACCGGGAAGCCGCCGGGCCGCATGTCGGAGGCGCGCGCCCGCGTTCTCGCGGCGCTCGCGGCAACCGACGCGCCGATCGCCAAAACTGCGCTCGCCGAGCAGGCAGGCTGCTCGACCGGCGTCATCGACGGCCTGGTCGGGGAAGGGGCGCTGTTCGCCGTCGCGCTGCCGCCGCAGCGGATCGCCGCCGACCTCGATCCGGACTTCCGCCCGCCGGTCCTGAACGTGGACCAGAACCCGGCGGCCGTCGATCTCGCCGCGCGCGTCGCGGGCCAAGCATTCTCGGCGACGCTGCTCGAAGGCGTGACCGGGTCGGGCAAGACCGAAGTATACTTCGAGGCGGTCGCGGAAGCCTTGCGGCAAGGGCGTCAGGCGCTCGTGCTCTTGCCCGAGATCGCGCTGACCGCCCAGTTTCTCGACCGCTTCGCGGCGCGTTTCGGCGCGCGCCCGGCCGAGTGGCACTCGGGCCTCAGCGAGCGCCAGCGCGAGCGGCTCTGGGGCGCCGCCGCCAGCGGCGAGGCGCGCGTCATCGTTGGAGCGCGTTCGGCGCTCTTCCTGCCCTTCGCCGACCTCGGCCTCGTCGTCGTCGACGAGGAGCACGAGGGCGCCTACAAGCAGGAGGATGGCGTCGTCTACAACGCCCGCGACATGGCGGTGGTGCGGGCGCGGCTCGAAAAAGCGCCCGTCGTGCTCGCCTCCGCCACGCCCGCGCTCGAAACGCGGGTCAACGCCGAGACCGGCCGCTACCGCTGGCTACGCCTGCCCTCGCGCTTCGGCCTGGCGACCTTGCCCGACATCGCGACCGTCGACCTGAGGCGCGACGGGCCGCCGCGCGGACGGTGGCTGTCGCCGAAGGCGGTCGCCGGCGTCGAAGCGGCGCGCGCGCGAGGCGAGCAGGCGCTGCTCTTCCTCAACCGGCGCGGCTATGCCCCGCTCACCCTCTGCCGCGCCTGCGGCCATCGATTCCAGTGCCCGAACTGCTCGGCCTGGCTGGTCGAGCACCGCTTCCGAGCCGCGCTCGTCTGCCACCATTGCGGCCATGTCGAGCCCCGGCCGAAACTTTGCCCCGAGTGCCACGAGGCCGACAGCCTGACCGCCTGCGGCCCGGGCGTCGAGCGGCTGGCGGAGGAGGCAGCCCTGCTCTTTCCGGACGTCCGCACGCTCGTGCTGTCGTCCGACTTCCCCGGCGGGATCGAGACCTTGCGCCGCCAGCTCGACGCCGCGGCGCGGGGCGAGTTCGACCTGATCATCGGCACCCAGCTGGTCGCCAAGGGCCACAATTTCCCGTTTCTGACCTTCGTCTGCGTGGTCGACGCCGACGTCGGCCTCGCCAACGCCGATCCGCGCGCCGCCGAGCGCACCTTCCAGCTGCTGCGCCAGGCGACCGGGCGGGCGGGGCGGGCAGAGCGCCCAGGCCATGCGCTGCTGCAGACCTGGCAGCCCGAACATCCGGTCATCGCGGCGCTCGTCTCGGGGGACGCCGAGCGGTTCTACCGCGAGGAAACCGAACAGCGCCGGCTGGGACGCCTGCCGCCGTTCGGCCGGCTCGCCGCGATCATCGTGTCGGCCGAGGACAAGGGCGCGGCGGAGGCGCACGCCCGCGTGCTGGCGCGCACCGCCCACGCCACGCCCGAGGGGAAGGGCTGGAAGATCGCCCCGCTCGGCGGCCATCCGCGGAGTGACGAGATCGTCCTCCTCGGCCCCGCCGAGGCGCCGATCGCCGTCTTGCGCAAGCGCCACCGCTTCCGGCTGGCGGCCAAGGCGCCGCGCTCCGCCGACCTCCAGGGCTTTTTGCGCGCCCTGCTCGCGGCCGCGCCGCCGCCGCGCGGCGGAGTGAAAGTGGCGATCGACATCGATCCGCAGAGCTTTCTGTGAGACGCTTTTCCTGCTTGCGGGAGACGGTGGCGCGAAGCGCTGGATAAGGGTGTTCGAGGCGGCCGGCCCGCCTCCTTGCTTCGGCGAACCCTCACCTGGCCGCTTCGCTGCCTGTCCTCTCCCGATCCGCGGGCGAGGGGAAGGCCGCGGCGCCAACATGCTTTTTCAGGCGTTCGCGCCCGCATCGTCGTTCCCGGCCTGCCGCATCATGTGACCCAGCGGGACAACCGCGGCTGAGCGTGCGACCGCTCCTCGACCGAGCGCCGCGCTTTGCCGACTTTCTCAAGGTCGAGGCCGATCAAGACGCTTTCGGGCCGCTGAGGCGAAGCGAACTGATCGGCCGCCCACTCGGCTCGGCGGCGTTCGTCGCGGAAATCGAGAAACGCCTCGGCCGCGCGCAGGCGCCCGGCAAACGCGGCCGCAAGCCGAGCCAACAAGGCGCACTGGCGGGAACGATCAGGTAAGACGGACGCGCCACCGTAATCCCATGGGCCTTGGCGGCGTCGGCGAGCCGGCGGAACGTCCTGGAACGCAGCGGGAAGGCCGCCGCTCCGCCGGGGAAGGAAACCGAACGCCCCGGGAAGCAAAAGGAACGCCAGGGGAAGCAAAAGGAACGCCAGGGGAAACCAGATCCGTTCACGATTCTAGCCTTTTCAATGACTTGCATCAGCTCTTCCGTTAGCAGCGACTGATCGCAGCAGAACGTCTCGTGGGCGCCGTCGGCTGGGCTCAGGACCATCAATCAACATCTCATCATTGTTGTCCTTCAATCGATGGTCGTCCTCGGGGCCGCGAGCGAGCGGTCTCCGCGCGGGGTCGGGGCGGGTTCGAGGGGGTGACAAGGGCGTTCTCCATTGCGACGGTGAGAACATAATTAGAACAATCAGCTAGTTTGTCAAGAGATCGTTGATCGGCCTCGATCGCGCGTCCTTTCCCGTAAGCTCGGCGGACCACCAGAATGGCGCTGGATTCGCTTCACCGGGGCGCTAGACGGCCGGAATCGACCCTTACCGCGCGTTCCCGTTCGCTCCGGCAACGGAAGGAATGCCCCGGAAAGCGCCCCAAGGCGCTACGAGAAACCTGCACAGGACCGACCGTTCGCCAACGGTCTCCGAACTGGTCGGAACGACCCTCAGCGAATGGCCTCTCTCTCCCTTACTCGATCTCGTCGTCGATCGTGACGCTGGACACTCCTCCGCGACTGCGCAAATATGCGGCTCTGCCGTGTGGAGCGCGGCCATGGATGTCGGCGGGTGGCTTCGCGGTCTCGGCCTTGGCAAATATGAGGCCGCGTTTCGCGACAACGGGATCGACGAGTTGGTGCTTCCCCACCTCACGGTGGAGGACCTAAAAGAGCTCGGAGTTGCGAGCGTCGGCGATCGGCGCAAGCTGCTCACCGCGATCGGCGCTCTTGTGTCGCCAACGCCTTCCGAACAGGCCGCGTCGCCCCAGCCTTCGCCCGCACCGCCGAAAAAAGCCTCTGAAGTCTGCGCCGAGCGCCGTCCGATCACGGTCCTGTTCTTCGACCTCGTCGGCTCGACGGGCCTTGTCGCCAAGCTCGACCCCGAAGACTGGCGCAACCTCGTCAACGCGTATCTCGACGAGGCGTCGAAGGCGGTCACCGGTTTCGGCGGCCACGTGCTGAAGCGGCTCGGCGACGGGCTGATGGCGCTTTTCGGCTATCCGCGCGCGCAGGAGAACGACGCCGAGCGCGCGGTGCGGGCGGCGCTCGCGATTCAGCGGGCGCTTGGCGAACTCAACGCCAGGAACGCGGCCAGGGGCGCGCCGGAGCTCAAGGCGCGCATCGGGGTCGAGTGCGGCTCTGTCGTGGTCGACGCAGCCGGCGAAGTCTTCGGCGAGGCGCCGAACGTCGCGGCGCGGGTGCAGGCGGCGGCCGAACCGGGGGCGGTGCTCGTCACCGCGAGCGTGCAGCGGCAGACGGCCGGGCTCTTCGTCGCCGAGGACATAGGCGCGCATCAGCTCAAGGGCGTGCCGGCCCCAATGACGCTCTATCGTGTCGTGCGGGCGAGCGGCGGCCGGCGCGGCGGTGCACGGATTCTGACGCCGCTGGTCGGGCGCGAAGACGAACTTTCCCAGCTTCAGCGCCGCTGGTTGCGCGCGCTCGAAGGCGAGGGCCAGTTCGTGCAGATCGTCGGCGAGCCCGGCATCGGCAAGTCGCGCCTCATCGAGGAGTTCCGCGCAAAACTCACTGACACTCCGCACACCTGGGTCGAATGGACCGCCTCGCAGCTCCTGCAGAACACGCCGCTCCACCCGCTTGCGGAATGGGGCAGACTGCGCTTTGGCGGCGCCGACGCGACCGACGAGGGGCGTCTCGCCGACCTTGAGAACACTCTTGGGCTGATCGGCCTGGACGCGGCCGAATACGCGCCCCTGCTCGCGCCGCTAGTCGACGTTCCGCTGCGGGAGGACCGCCGGGCGAAATTCTCGCCCGAGGAATTGCGGCGCCGGCAACTGGCGGCGATGACGGCCTGGGTTTTGGCGGGCGCGCGGTCGCAACCGGTGGTGCTCGCCTTCGAGGATCTGCACTGGGCAGATCCGACCTCGCTCGATCTACTGCGGGCGCTCGCCGAGCGAGGCGCGCAGTCCCCTCTGCTGGTCGTCGCCACCACGCGGCCGGAATTCCGAGCGCCCTGGGCGATGCGCTCGCACCACGGCGTCGTCTCGCTCGCGCCGCTCGACCGCGCGCAGGTGCGAAAAATGGTCGGCGAGATCGCAAGCCGGCATGCGCTCTCCGACGAGACAATCGATGGCGTGGGCGAGCGAACCGGCGGCGTACCGCTGTTCGTCGAGGAGGTGACGCGACTGCTGCTGGAGCGCGACGCAAAGGGCGGCGCGCAGGCGATCCCCCCGACCTTGCAGCAATCGCTCGCCGCGCGGCTCGACCGGCTCGGCGAAGTGCGTGAAGTCGCGCAGATCGGCGCGGTGCTGGGGCGCGAATTCTCTTACGCGCTGCTGTGCGCTGTCGCCGCCCCTGTAGGCGGGGCCAATAACCGCGGCTTGCGCCCTCCACCGCGCTCACGCGCGGTCCCCCTCCCCCGCTCCGCGGGGGAGGATACGTCAAACGGCGCCGCCTCTGTCCTCCCCCGCATCGCGTGGGAGGGGGACCATCCGAAGGGTGGTGGAGGGGGCGCAGCGCCTGGCGGCAGTTACAATGAACCCGCCCTGCAAGCCGCGCTCGATCGGCTCACCGAGGCCGACCTCCTGTTCGTCGACGGCGCCCCTCCGACCGCCGTCTACCGTTTCAAGCACGCGCTGATCCAGGATGCGGCTTACGAGAGCCTGCTGAAAAGCAGCCGCCAGGCGCTTCATCGCCGCTCGGCCGAGGCGTTGCGCGACGCGAACGCCGAGCCCGAGGCGATTGCCCATCATTTCACCGAGGCCGGTCTTTACGACCTCGCGATCGAATGGTGGGGCAAGGCAGGCGACCAGGCGCTGCGCCGCTCCGCGTTCCAGGAGGCGATCGCCCATCTCGGCAAGGCGATCGCGATGACGGAGGCGCTGGCCTCGGGCGAGAAGGCCGGCGGCAAGCTGAAGCTGCATGTTGCCTACGGCAACGCGATGATACTCGCGCGGGGCTACGGCGCCCCCGAAACCGCGGCGGCTTTCGAGCGCGCGCGCGAAATTGCGGCGGGCGTCGAGGATGACTTTGAGCACCTCTCGGCCCAATATGGCTTATGGGCCGGGAGCTTCGTCCGCGGCGAACTCGGGGCCATGTGCGATCTCTCGTCGGCCATGTTGCGCGCCTGCGCGAGGCGGCCACAGTCCGGCGAGGCGAGCGTCGCGCATCGCATTTGTGGCGCCACGCATTGGTACGCGGGGGAATTCACCACGGCTCGCGACCACCTCGAACAGGCTTTGGCGATTTTCGATCCGGAGCGGGACGGCGATCTCGCCTTCCGCTTCGGGCAAGACCCGGGCGTGGCCGCGATGGCCTATTCCGCTCTCGTGCTTTGGGCGCTCGGCGAGTTCGAACTCGCTGACCAGCGGATGAAGGAGTTGAATGCGCGCGCCGCCAAGAGCGGCCATGTCCCGACCAGTCTGTACGGACTTTACCACGCTGCTTTATTCGAGCTCATTCGACGAAATCCTGATGGCGCCGCGCCCCTCGCTGGGTCGTTCGTCGAGATGGCAAAAGAACATCAAACGCTATTCTGGGTGACCTATTCCATTTGGTTCAACGGCTGGCGGGACTGGCTGTTGGGCGCCCGCGACGCCGGTCGCTCTGGGATGCGCAACAGCATTGCGCGCCAGGCACAAGAGGGCACGACCCACACGACTCCATTCTTCGAGACGAGACTGGCCGAGGCTGATGCGGAAGCCGGCGAGACCGACGTCGCCTTGGCCACGATCACCGACGCGCTCGCCGTTTCAGAACGGACGGGGCAACGCTGGTACGACGCCGAAACCCATCGCGTTCGCGGCGAAATCCTTCTCAGGCGCACCCCTTCTGACCCCGCCCTCGCCGAGGACGCCTTCCTCGCCGCTGTCGCCGTCGCGCAAGCCCAGAAGGCCCGCAGCTTCGGCCTGCGAGCGGCCCTTTCGCTCGCCAAGCTCTATCAGTCGACCGGCCGCCCCGGCGACGGCTACGCGGTGCTCGCGCCCAACGTTTGAAGGTTTTTCGCCGACGCTCGGAAATGCCCGAGATCGCGGAAGCGCAGGCGCTGCTGACCGCGCTGTCGGCTAACCGACGAGGTCAGAGCGCAAGTCGCACAGCGGCACCGACTACGCAGTTGCACGCCGCCTACGGCAACGCGCTCATAGCCGCGCGAGGCCATGGGGCGCCGGAAACAATGGAGGCCTTCGCAGAGCGCGCAAATCGGCTTCCGGGGACGAGGATGCGCCGGGGCGGTTCGCGGCAGATTACGGTTTGTGGGTCGGCAGCTCGTGCGGGGCGATCTTCCGTCGATGCGAACGCACGCGGCGGCTTTCCTCGCGGGCGTTGCGGCGAGACCGGATTGCCGGAGGCGGCGTCGCGCATCGGATCCTCGGGACACTCACTGGTTCGCCGGAGAATACGCCGAAGCGCGAGAGCATCTGGAGCGCGCGCTACTCTGTTCCAACCGGCCGGGACGATGATCTGGCATTTCGCTTCGGGCAAGACGCAGGAGTGCGGCAATGTCCTACTGGCGATCGCGATATGGCCGCTGGGAAACATCAGGCGCGCGATCCTCGTGACGGAGCGCACGAGCGGATAGCGAGCGTGGCGCATGTCGGCACGCGCGCGTATGCGAGATTACAAGCGGCGATGTTCGACTTGATGCGAGGCGACAGGGCGCGCGCCGCGCAGAACGGGCGAGACCGCCGTCTCGCGCGTGAGCATGATCTGCCGTTGTGGCGAGCGTCGGGTCGTTTTCGAAGGCTTGGCGAGAGCTGAAAGCGGCGCGCTTGGCGAGGGGCTCAGAGACATGCGCGGTAGCGTCGAGAGCCTGCGCGAGCAGAACATCTGAATTTCGACGGGCTCGTCAAGATAGCGCTGCCGAGACCGAGGCGAGGGCGGGCGATGGAGCGCGCATGCGATCCTCGATGAAGCGCTGGCGAAGGATCGATGGGTTATCGCGCGTTCGAAGCGAACGCATCGAGCGCGCGGCGAGATGCTGCTGAAGCGCGATCCCGAACCCAGCGACGCGGAAGAAGCCTTTCTGACGGCATGCGTGCGAAGCAGCAGAGCGCGCGTAGTTTAGAGTTGCGCGCGCGCTGAGCTCGCGAAGCTCTATCAATCGACGGGCGAATGATAGAGCGCACGATGTGCTGCCGCGCTCGAAGGCTTGCGCCGACGCCGGAAATGCGGAGATCGCCGAGGCGCAGGGCTGATGGCGAGCTGCGAAACGGGAGGTGAAGAACGCGTGGCGTGCGCCAACGCGGCTCTAATTGCAGACTAGCTACAGCAAGGCGTTGATGTTGTCCAGGTTTGGGTCAGAGGACGCGAAGGCTGGCTTCGCCCGAGCGCGGGAACTGCAAGGCGGTCGATAACGCGCGAGCGTTTTGAGCTTATTTTGGGCAATGGGTCGGTGCTATGCTGCGCGGTGAGTTGCGGTCGGCGCGAGAAACGCGAAACCTTCTCCACGAAGCCGAGAAAGAGGAACGGATAACGGAAGCGGCGGCGCTACTACAGCTGGGTGTGGTATGCTTCTTTCAAGGCGGTCTCGTGAGGCTTGAACTATTTGGAGCAGGGCTGCGGATTTCGATTGAACGCGATCGCGAGGTTAAGTTCGTTTCGGCGGATATGGGTGCTGCTATGGACTACTCGGCTTCACAATGGCTGCTTGGAGAGGTGGGACTGGCGGAATTTGATTGAAGCGTCTAACGCGCGCGGTTTGAAACGCTTATGCTGACTTCGCATGGTTACGTGCACACGCTTTTTGGATATGTTTCGCGACGACGTGAAGTTGCGCGCGCGGCGAAGTCTCTCTCGACTTCAGCGAGCGCACGGTTCGGTCTCTTTTGGCTGCGGGAGCGATATTCCACTTGCGAGAGCTGGCTCGGCGACTCGAGTGGTTCATGGAGTTTCAACAGGTTTGAGGTATATGTGATAGGGAAATAAGTTGTGGGTGTGTTTTCGAGGGTTGCTGGTGAGTGAAGTAGAGGGTAAAGAGGTGGGTGGATGAAAATGTGGTGTGAGGAGAAGAGAAGTGGGGAGGAGTATAGAGAGAATGAAGGATGAAACCGCGGAGGAAGTATGCGCTATCGCCGTCGCGCAAGCCCAGAAGGCCCGCAGCTTCGGCCTGCGAGCGGCCCTTTCGCTCGCCAAGCTCTATCAGTCGACCGGCCGCCCCGGCGACGGCTACGCGGTGCTCGCCCCAACGTTTGAAGGTTTTTCGCCGACGCTCGAAATGCCCGAGATCGCGGAAGCGCAGGCGCTGCTGACCGCGCTGTCGCTAACCGCCGAGGTCAGAGCGCAAGTCGCACAGCGGCACCGACTTACCCAGTTGCACGCCGCCTACGGCAACGCGCTCATAGCCGCGCGAGGCCATGGGGCGCCGGAAACAATGGAGGCCTTCGCAAGAGCTCGCAAATCGGCTTCCGGGGACGAGGATGCGCCGGGGCGGTTCGCGGCAGATTACGGTTTGTGGGTCGGCAGCTTCGTGCGGGGCGATCTTCCGTCGATGCGAACGCACGCGGCGGCTTTCCTCGCGGGCGTTGCGGCGAGACCCGATTCGCCCGAGGCCGGCGTCGCGCATCGGATCCTCGGGACCACTCACTGGTTCGCCGGAGAATACGCCGAAGCGCGCGAGCATCTGGAGCGCGCGCTTACTCTGTTCCAACCCGGCCGGGACGATGATCTGGCCTTTCGCTTCGGGCAAGACGCCGGCGTCGCGGCAATGTCCTACCTGGCGATCGCGACATGGCCGCTGGGAAACATCAGGCGCGCGGTATCTCTCGTTGACGGAGCGCACGAGCGGCTCGCGAGCGTGGCGCATGTCGGCACGCGCCCCTATGCGAAATTACACGCGGCGATGTTCGACTTGATGCGAGGCGACAGGGCGCGCGCCGCGCAGAACGGTTCCGAGGCCGCCCGTCTCGGGCGTGAGCATGATCTGCCGTTGTGGCGAGCGTACGGGTCGTTTTTCGAGGGCTTGGCGACGGCTGAACTTGGCTCGCTTGGCGAGGGGCTCAGCGACATGCGCCGCAGCGTCGAGAGCCTGCGCCAGCAAAACCTCCTGAATTTCGACGGGCTCTTGAAGATCGCGCTGACCGAGGCCGAGGCGTGGGAGGGCGATCCGGAGCGCGCCATTGCGATCCTCGACGAAGCGCTGGCGACCGTGGATCGCCTGGGCTATCGCGCGTACGAAGCAGAACTGCATCGGGTGCGCGGCGAAATCCTGCTCAAGTGCGACCCCGCCAACCCGGCGCCAGCGGAAGACGTCTTCCTCACCGCCATTGCCGTCGCGAAGCAGCAAGGCACGCGCAGTTTTGAACTGCGCGCCGCGCTCTCGCTCGCCAAGCTCTATCGCGCGACCGGCCGCCCCGGCGACGCCCACGCCGTCCTCGCCCCGGCGCTCGACGGCTTTTCGCCGACGGCGGAAATGTCCGAGATCGCCGAGGCGCAAGCGCTGCTCCCGCGAGTGGCCTAAGACCGCTTAGGTGAAGGGTTTCGGCGTCGCGTAGGAACGCCTCCTGTCCGCCCGGTTACTGGAGTTCGGGCAACCGGGGCTTCCCGCCCAAAGCTGAAGTGCGCCGGGTTTTGCCTGATCGGGACACGCTCTCCCGCAGGAGATACGTCGGCCGGACTTACAGGCGCGGGCGGCGCCCGCAATTCCGCCGGCGCGCCCTTTGGGGGCGAGGCCGTAATGTACGGCTCGACACGACCCGGCGCAGAAAAGGCAGCAAGGCGGCCTATCGGGAGGCCGCTGGCCCGACGGGCGGTCGGTCGGCGAAGCGGTTCGGCGTCGCGGGGCTCACTTCCTTTGCGGTGGTCTCGGGCGTGTTGCTGTCCCGTGCCCCGTCAAGCGCTCGGTTCTGCGGCCTTTCTTCCAGCGCGCGCGGCCAGATCACCCTCCGCGCGATCTCGATGACGATCAGCGTGACGAGGCCGCCGAGCAGCACGTCGCTGAGGTAATGGCCGCCGAAGGCCATGCGCAGGAGGCTGGCCAAGAGGCCGAAAGCGAAAGCGGCGATCGTCGCGGGGCCTCGCCAGGGCGGCGGCAAGACGCTCGCCGGAGCGACCATCCAGAAACCGGTCGCCGCCTCGCCCGAGACGAACGAGCAGTTCCTCTTGCAAAGGCCATCGTCCACAAACCACGGCCGAAAGGGATCCGGTCCCCCGAATTCCTGGGTCTGATAAGGTCGCGGCCGATGCAGGTGGTCTTTCAGGCCGAGATTGATGATCAGGCCGGGCCCGATCGAAATCGTCGCGATGAGGAAGATCACCGCCTTTCCGCTCGGCGCCCAGCGAAGGCGGGCCCCTGCGCGCTTGGCGAGCCACAGCGCGGCGTACAGCGCGAGAACGACGAAGGGCGTCACGCGGAAAAAATCCCGGCCGAATCGCTCCGGCGCGCCGCGCCCGATGAACCCGCCGCCGTCGTAGAAGAGATGCGAGACGGCGAGATCGAGGCCGGGCCAGAGCGCGAAGACGATCAGCGTCAGCGCCGCCAGCGCGACATAGACGACGAGGGGTTTCATGGCCTCCGTCAGTCCACTTTGTAGGTCTTGCCGGTCTCGAGGCCCTCGACGCTGCGGCTGAAGGCGCGGGCCGCCCGAGCGACCGGGACGGGGTCGAAGCCGCGGAAGAACGGCCCGTAACCCGCCATCGACTCCTCGAACACGGTGGGGCTGACGACGTTGATGCGGATGCCGCGCGGCATTTCAACTGCGGCCGCCATGATGAAGGCCTCGAGCGCCCCGTTGACCATGCTGGCCGAGGAGCCCGCGGCGATCGGCGCCCGCGCCGTCACCCCGGAGATCAGCGTGACGGAGCCCCCTTCATTGAGGCGATCTCGGGCGGCGAGGGCGAGGTTGACCTGGCCCATCAGTTTGTTGGCGACGCCGAGGCCGTAGGACGAGCGTTCGATGCGGGCGGGCTTGATCGACGCGAGCGGGTCGAAATTGACCGCGCCCGCGGCGCAGACGACCGCATCGAGCGCGCCGGCCGCGTCGAGCCCCACCACGATGCTGTCCGGATCGGCGATGTCGATGCGGATGTCGCCGGACTTCGATCCCGCCGTGACGATGTCGTGGCGCGGCCCGAGCTCGGCCACGATCGCCCTGCCGAGCGTCCCCCCGGCGCCGATGACGAGGATGCGAAAGCGCTGCGCCATGAAGGACCTTGAATGGATGGAAAATCCGGCGTGAGCGCCGGATCAGACGGCCTTCCTAGCGCCTGGCGCAGGAGTGCGCCAGCTTCTCCGTTGCCTCGCGGCGCGGCGCGTCTATAGTCGCGGTCTTCCAGGCGGCGGAGGAACGGATGGTTCGGCTCGACGACAAGCTCGCGCGCATCCGCGCGGGCGGATACCGGCGCACCGACTTCATCATAGCTGACGCGAAGGACCCCGACATGGGGCCGGGCCTGCACGCCGTGGGGCCCGCGCGGCATAAGGACGGATCGGCGACGCGGCTGCGCACCCGCGAGGAGTTCCTGCAATCGATCGAGGCGATCCTCCGCCAGGACGTCGTCGACATCATGCTGACCTCGGTCAGCAATCTGGAGCAGCTCGTCAAGCGCAACGCTTTCGCCCGGTCGGGGGTGAAACCGGTGATCCGGGCCAACGACACGACGGACATCTGGCGCCATCGCGGCGCGAGCCATCATCTTTCGCCGTCGCGGCCGTTCCGCACCCCGTCCCTGAAGCACGTGAAGCCGCTGACCGACCTCGGCCTCTATTCGATCACCTTCACCAACGACGTCGACGCCGACGTCGCTTCGCTCGAGGCGTTCCGCGAGTTCCGCGCCGACGCCGAGGCGAACGGCTTCTCCTACTTTCTCGAAGTGTTCAACCCGAACGTCGACAAGGGCCTCGACGCCGAGTTCGTCCCGCACTTCGTCAACGACGCGATCGTCCGCTGCCTCGCCGGCCTCACCGAGGCCGAGCGGCCGAGGTTTTTGAAAATCGCCTATAACGGGGCGCGGGCGCTCGAGGAGCTCGCCTCCTTCGATCCGGGCCTGGTGGTCGGGGTGCTCGGCGGCGGGGCGGGCACGACCCGCGACTGCTTCGAGCTCATTTATCAGGCGCAGAAACACGGCGCGCGCGTCGCCCTGTTCGGGCGCAAGATCAATCTCGCCGAGTCGCCGCTCGACATCGTGCGGCTGATGCGCGCGGTCAGCGACGGGGCGCTGACGCCGCTCGAGGCGGTCGAGGACTACCACGAGGCCCTGCGCAAGAAGGGCGTGAAGCCTCTGCGCGACCTGGCCGACGACAGCGAAATCACCGAACACGTCCTGAAGCAGGACTGACGGCCTCGATGAGCGCACGCCGGGGAGTGCTGTCGGCCGGGACCTTCTGCGTCGACTTCAACAAGTCGATCGCCCGCTGGCCGAGCGAGGACACCGCCAACGAGGTCCTCGAAATCGTCCGCCAGGGCGGCGGCTCGGGTTTCAACATGGCGATGGACCTCAAGCGGCTCGATCCGGATTTTCCGGTCGAGGCGATGGGCGTCGTCGGCGACGACGATCTCGGCCAGTTTCTGTTCGCCGCATGCGACGCGCACGGCGTCGAGCGCTCGCAGCTGCAGGCGCTGCGGGGCGGGGCGACAATGAGCGTCGACGCGTTCAACGTTCGCGACAACGGGCGACGCACGCACTTCTTCCATCCGGGCGTCGCGGCCATGATGACCCCCGATCACTTCGACTTTTCCTCGACGAAGGCGCGTTTCCTGCATCTCGGCCTCCCGGGAGCGCATGCGGCGATGGACCGGCCGTGGGGCGACGAGGCGAACGGCTGGGTAACGGTGCTGCGCAACGCGCGCGAGGCTGGCCTTGCCACCAATCTCGAACTGATGACGACCGCGGCCGCTCGGCTCGCCGAGCTCGGGCGGCCATGCCTGCCGCATCTCGACATGCTGATCGTCAACGACTTCGAGATCGGCGCGCTCGCGGGCCGCGAGACGCGCGGGTCCGACGGCGCGACCGACGTCGCCGCGGTCGAGCGCGCGATCGACGATACGCTCGCTCTCGGAAGGATGCGCTGGGTCGTCGCGCATTTTCCCGAAGGCGCAGTCGCGGGCGGACGGGACGGGACGCGGATCGCGCTCGGCTCGGTAGCGATTCCCGCCGGCGCCGTCGTCGGCGTCAACGGCGCGGGCGACGCCTTCGCCGCCGGCATGATCTACGGCCTGCACGAAGACTGGCCGATCGCCGATGCCTTAAGGCTCGCGCATGCCTCCGCCGCCGCGTCGATGCGCGCCGTTTCGACCACGGACGGCGTCGCGCCGGTCGGCGAATGTCTGGCGCTCGCCGAAAAATGGGGCTTCAGGCCGCTCCCGCAATAGCGCTTTCAACCCTCTGAAGCCCTCATCGGGCGGGAGCCTGCTGCGCGATCCAGCGGCCTCGTCCGCAGCCTCAGGCCGCGGCGGAGAGCCGCTGCTCGATCATCGTCCGCAGCGCCTGGAGGTCGTGATTGAAGGTGCGGATGCCCTCGGACAGTTTCTCCGTCGCCATCGGGTCCTCGTTCAGCATCCAGCGGAAGCGCTTTTCGTCCATCGCGATGCGCGGCGGCGCGAGGCCCGGGTGCTCGGGGTCCAGCTTGCGCGGCAGCTCGCCCTCTTCCTTCGACAGCGCCTCCAAAAGCTGCGGCGAAATGGTCAGCCGGTCACATCCGGCCAAGGCCTCGATCTCGCCGGTGTTGCGGAACGAGGCGCCCATCACCACGGTCTTGATCCCATAAGACTTGTAATAGGCGTAGATCGAGCGCACCGACTTCACGCCCGGGTCCGATTCGGAGTCGTAGGGGCCGCCACCCGCCTTCACGTGCCAGTCGAGGATGCGGCCGACGAAGGGCGAGACGAGGAAGGCTTTTGCGTCCGCCGCCGCGATCGCCTGGGTGAGCGAGAAGATCAGCGTCATGTTGCAGTCGATCCCCTCCGCCTGCAATTGCCGGACCGCCTGCATTCCTTCCCAGGTCGAGGCGACCTTGATGAGGATGCGGTCGTGGCCGATGCCGCGCTCCTTGTAGAGCCCGATCAGCTTCTTCGCCTTGGCGACGGTGCGTTCCGTGTCGAACGACAGGTCGGCGTCGACCTCGGTCGACACGCGGCCGGGGACGATCTTGGTCAGCTCGGCGCCGAAATTGACGGCGACCCGGTCGGTAACGTCGCCGATGTCGGCTTTCTGGCGGCGCCCCCAGAGGATCGCCTCCTCCACCAGCCGCGAATACCCCGGCATCTCGACGGCTTTCAGGATGAGGGATGGGTTGGTGGTCGAGTCGGTCGGCTTGTATACGCGGATCGACTCCATGTCGCCGGTGTCGGCGACGACGGTGCTCATGGCGCGCAATTGTTCGAGCTTGTTCGGCATGGGGGACCTCGCGGGGTGAGGATGGCGAAACTGGAGAAGCAGGACAAAGCGAATGTCGCCCCGCGCCAGCCCGTTTTCAAGCGCCTTGATGAGGCGTCGCAGGCGCCGCGGCGGGAGGCGCCGGCGGCGGCGCCGCGCGACTTGCCGCCCGGGTCGATCGGGCGGGCGGGACGGAACCTCCCCCTGCGGCGTCGGTTCTCCTCTTTGCAACGACAAGGAGAGCCGCAATGGCCGAGAAGCCGCCTCCAATTCCGCCCGACCAGCGCAGCCCCGCCCCCGGCAAGGAGCCGTCGATCGCGACCGATACGGCGCCGAAAAAGCGCCAGGTCGATCGCCAGCGCAACCTCGGCGAACAGGGCCGGCAGGGAAACATCCACCAGAATACGACGAACAAGGGTTACCAGCAGGACAGGTGACGCCATGGCCAAGGCGAGCCGCAAGCATTTCGGCGCGGGGGCGCACGGCAAAGGCGACGGGACCGGGGCGATGACCGACGTCGAAGTCGGCAAGATCCCCGATTCCGGCGTGCTTTCGAACCGGGACAAGAGCCAGCACGACAAGGACCGCGGGCTCGACGAAAAAGGAACCGAGTCCGAGGAGCTGCGCGACCACGACATGAACCGTCTTGACGACGGGAAGGTGTGAACGTCTGGCTTGTCCGGGCTCGTTTCGGCCATCCGCCAGTCATGCTGGTGGGGAGGCCGTTGACCGCAATGGCAAGAAAACAACCTGTCAACGCGGGATGCACTGCGCTTGCAGTTTGCGAACGCCAAAACCGCCTAGACCTAGGACTGGCAATCGAACGCAATCCGTCACAAAGGATACTCGGCCTCATAGCCTCGGCCGCCCTTATAATCCTATCGAAGGGCATTGTGCAGGCACCCGCACAACGCGAATATTCTCGATGTCCAAGCAGTTACGTTGGATCATTGTCTACAGTCCATCTGGAGTTCCGTTGAGATCTTGGAGCTCAACTTGGGCTTCAACAACTCGCTTTGCGGTGAGAACGGCGCATGCAAGGCAGACAACTGCAGAGTCCTCTTTAAAAAAAGTCGACGATACACAATGCGAAGGGTTGCAATGTCTATCGGGTATGCTATGGTAAAGAATTGGTCAAATTTTGAGGAGGGTGTGTCCGGCAGTTCCGTCGCCTCTACGCAGACTGCACGGGGCGAAAACCGAAAAGGGGAAAAAGATGTCTTCAAAGCAACGACTTCTCGCGTCATCGGTTGTACTTGCCGCGCTGGCGTCTGCGGCACCTGCAAGCGCCACCATCGTTTTGAACTTCGCCGGCCTGAACGGCGCCGCAGAAGAGCCAATTCTGAACTATTACAACGGCGGCTTTGGCGGCGATGGCTCGGGTCCGGGTCCCAACTATGGCATTACATTCGGTTCGGATGCGATCGCCTGCAATGGCGGCGCCAGTGGAACCTGCAACGTAGATCAGATCCCGGGCGGACCCGGCGCCCAGATCGCATTCTTTCTGTCGGGCCCTGGCGACGTGATGGATAGAGCGTCTGGGTTCACCACAGGGTTCTCCTTCTATTACTCGGCGATAAATAATCCCGGCGAGGTGACAGTCTGGAGCGGCCTCGACGGTACCGGCACTATGCTGGCCGACATCAGCCTGCCGGTCACGCCCGGATCCGGGCCCGGTTGCGCACGGCCGTTCTGCCCATTCTTTGCGGCTGGCGTAACATTCAGCGGGACGGCGATGTCAGCCGATTTTACTGGCACCGCCAACCAGATCGCCTTCGCGGACATTACTTTGGGCTCGGCCACGCCTGGCATTCCCGAGGCTTCGAGCTGGGCGATGATGTTGGCCGGCTTCGCCGGACTCGGCTTCGCCGGCTATCGCGCTTCGCGCAAAGGCGTCGCGGCGATCGGATAAGTCGACAATCTCGGCAGCGTGCATGAGAGACCGCCTTCGGGCGGTCTTTTTTTGTGCTCAAGAGCCCGGATCGCTACCGCGTGGCGCGCTATTCTGATGAACGCGACTGATGTACGATTGAGGACGGTTGCACCGGGAGGAACGTACATGATCAAGGGACTGCATCACGCCGCCTATCGCTGCCGCGATTCCGAGGAGACGAGGAAGTTCTACGAGGATTTTCTCGGCCTGCCGCTCGTCAATGCGATCGACATCAGCGAGACGATGACCGGACGGGCCACTCACACGCTGCACACCTTCTATCGGATGGACGACGGCTCCTGCCTCGCCTTCTTCGAGGCGCCGGATATGCCCTTCGAGTTCAAGCGCCAGCACGACTACGACCTCCACATTGCAGTCGAAGTGAGCGAGGCCGATCTCCAAAAGATGTTCGCCAAGGGCAAGGCGGAAGGCGTCGAGACTCGCGGGGTCTCGGACCATCACATCATCCATTCGATCTATTTCCGCGACCCGAACGGCTATGTCGTGGAACTGACTGCCAAGACCCCGACCCACGACGAAGCCATGAGCCACGGGGCCGAGGCCGCCACAAGAACGCTCGCGGCCTGGGAAGCGCGCAAGTCGGAGCACACCGCGACGGCCTGACGCCTCAATGGCGCGGCAGCGGATTTCGGCCTCGTCCCGTCGCCAGGCGAAAGACGAAGCGCGCGAGCGCGATCAGGGGCAGCACGAGCCCGATCTTGCTTGCCAGCGGCCAGCCGCCCTCGGCGTAGGCCCAGGCGCCGACCGCCGAGCCGAGCGCGCCGGCGAGAAAGAAGGTCGCGATATAGATGCCGTTGAGCCGACCTCGGGCCTCCGGCGCGAGCGCGAAGATGGCGCGGAGGCCCAGGACGACGTTCGCCTGGACGCCGAAGTCGATCCCGACCGCCGCGGCCACCAGAACCGCCAGCGCGCGGCAGGATCCCTGCTGCGTCATCGTGGCGAGAAAGGCGAGCGCGACGAGGAGGATCGCCGCCCCGGTCGCCGGCCGGCTGAAGCCTCGATCGGCCAGCCGGCCCGCGATCGGGGCTGCGACCGCGCCGGAAACGCCGGCCAGCGCGAAGAGCGCAATGCCGCGCTGAGTCAGGCGATACTCGGGGCCGGCGAGCAGCAGCGGCGTGGTCGTCCAGAACAGGCTGAAGGCGGCGAACAGGCAGGATTGATAGAACGCGCGCAGGCGCAGAATTGGCGTCGCCGCGGCGAGCCGCCCCATCGAAGCGATCAGTGCGCCGTAGCTCAGCTGCGCCTTCGGCTTGCGAACCGGCAGCGTGCGCGACAGCACGAGGCCGAGCGCGACCATCAGCGCGGCGGAGAGGGCGAACACTGTCCGCCAGGAACTCTGCGAGGCGATGAAGCTCGCTACCGGGCGGGCCGCCATGATACCGATCATCAGGCCGCTCATCACCGAGCCGACTACGCGCCCGCGAACCGCGTCGGGCGCGAGATGGGCGGCGAGCGGCACGATGATCTGGACGGCCGTCGCTCCGAGTCCGATTGCGAAGGCCGACGCCAGGAAGGCGGTGGACGTGCTGGCCAGGCCGGCGGAACCGACGGCGATCGCGCTCAGCGCGATGCAAGCGATGACGGTTTTCCGGTTCTCGAGGAGATCGCCGAGCGGCACGACCAGCACGAGTCCGGCGGCGTAGCCGAGCTGCGTCATCGTCACGATTAGCCCGGCCGCGTGAGGCGCGAGGCCGAGCGACGCCGCGATCGGGCCGATCAGAGGCTGCGCGTAATAGATGTTGGCGACGATGAGGCCGCAGGAGCCGGCGAGCAAAAAGATCGTCGCGGCGGAGATTTTTCTGCCGCGCGGAAGCGAAGAGGGCTGGCTCACTCGATCCACCCGTAGCGGCCCCCCTCGAAGAAGAGCGCGCGGCCCTGGTCGATCGGCGTCGCGGCGGCAACCTCGCCAGGCACGCCGGCGAAGAGCGTCATGAAGGCGCGGGCGACGCCGCCATGCGACACGAGGAACGCGTCCCCGCCGAGCGAAGCGAGCCAGGGGCGCAGGCGCTCGACGAGCATCGCGTAGCTTTCGCCACCGCCGGGCGGGACGTAACCCCATTTGTCGGCATGGCGCGCCTTGACCCCCGTGGCGTCGCGCGCTCGCACCTCCGCCCAGGTCAGCCCCTCCCAGTCGCCGAACGTGAGCTCCATCAGCGCTTCGTCGACGCGATAATTCTTCGGCGGCAGGTCCATCGCCGCGCGCGCAAGCTCCATCGTCTCGCGCGCACGCTCGAGCGGCGAAGCGAAGAAAGCGCCGGCCGCCTCGATCTCGGCGATCTCCGGAGCAATGCGGGCGCGCAGCGTTTTTCCGACCGCGCGCGCCTGATCGCGCCCGCGCGCGTTGAGCGGAACGTCGCGCTGGCCTTGCAGCCGGTTTTCTGCGTTGTACGCCGTCTCTCCGTGGCGCACGAAAATGATCCGGTGAGGAAATGTCACGTCGGGGAATCTCTGGCTGAACGAGCGCGGCTCTCATGCGGCGACGCGCCCGTCAAGAGGAAGCGGCGGAAATGACGCTGCGTCGAGCGGCGTGGGCGGGCCCTCCGCCGGGGTTGGCGAGAGACGGCCAAGCGCAGACTGCCGATTGGCAGAGGACAAAAGGGGCGAAATTCTCGAGCCTCAGCAAGCCCCGACACCACGACGTCAGCGCCTATTACAGGATGGCCGAGGCCGGGATCCTCAGGCAAAGCGATCGCGTCGAGCTGATGGGCCGGGCCCTGTAGACCGCTGCTAGTCGCGTCAGGCGCGCTCGCCGCGCCTACAATGCTGCAGCGCTCGCGACCGGCCTCTGCTCGCCGACCATGCCGAAGAACGAACGAATGTCGTCCAGAATCCTCCGTCCGGACTGGGTCCCGACCAGCGCCGACAGATAGCTTTCGGCCCATCTGTCGATGTCCCAATCCAGGAGGCGCCCGAGCATCGCCGCGTGCCGCTCGCGTCGCTCCTCGACCGGCATGTCCAGCGCGCGATTCAGCGCGGCGGCCACGCCGTCGGTTTCGTGCGGATTGACGATCAGCGCGCGGTCGAGCTCGTTTGCGGCGCCTGCGAACTGCGACAGCACCAGCACGCCCGGATCTTCGGGGTCCTGGGCCGCGACGAACTCCTTGGCGACGAGATTCATCCCGGCGCGCAGCGGCGTCACCAGGATGGCGTCGGCGAGGCGATAGAGGCCGGCGAGCTCGCTGCGCGAATATGTCCGGTTGACATAGCGGATCGGCGTCCAGGCCGCCTCGCCGAAGCGTCCGTTGATCCTGGTGATGAGGCCCGCCAGCTCCGCCTCGATCTCGCCGAAGCTGTTGTCGTCCGAGTCGCGGGCAGGCGTTACCTGCAGCAGCGTCGCCCTGCCCAGCCAGGCGGGGTTGAGTTCGAGAAAGCGCTCGAACGCCTTCATCCGGTGGATGACTCCTTTGGAGCAGTCGATCCGGTCGACGCCGAGGACGAGCCGGCCCCCGACGAGGCTGCTCCGGATCTGCGCCGCGAGGGCCGAATGCTCGGCGCGGCGCGCGAGCCGGCAAAAGACGGCGGTCTCGATGCCGACCGGGAAGACGCCGAGGCTCACCCGCCGTCCGTCCATTTCGATCGACCCGTCGCGCACCGGCTCCGCGCCCAGGGAAACGAGATATCGGTCGAGATTGTCGCGGTCGTTCCCCGTCTGGAAGCCGACGAGGTCGTAGTGCGCAAGACTTCCGAGAATCTCGTTGTGGCTCGGCATGGCGTACAGGACGTCCGGCGGAGAGCAGGGGGTGTGAAGGAAAAACCCGATGGGGTTGCGGCGCCCTCGGTAGCGCAGCTCGCGCGCCAGCGGCATCAGATGATAGTCGTTAACCCAGACGACGTCGCCTTCGGCGAGCAGCGGGTCCAGGCGGTCCGCGAACAGGCGATTGACGCGCAGATATTCCGTCGCGTCGAGGCGCGAATATTGCTGCAGGTCGACCCGATAATGGAGGATCGGCCAGAGAACCTTCTTTGCGAAGCCGTGATAATATTCCTGGATGTCGAGGCTGGTCAAATCGAAGACGACATAGTCGACGTTGTTCACGCGCTCCGTCCGCGCCTCGGTTGGCGGCGCCTCGGCCGACTGACCGCTCCAGCCGAACCAGACGGCATTGCGGTTCTTCAGGGCGGCCTTGACCGCGACCGCCTTGCCGACGGCGGTTGGAGCGCATGGCCTCTTGGGGACGGCGACGCGGTTCGATACGACGATGAGGCGCCCAGCCATTCGCGATAAGCCTGCTTCCTGGTTCGGACATGCTCAACGCGTGCATTGGCTCCTTTGTTCCAAGTCCGTGGTTGCGCGGCGCCCTTGCGAGAGATGAATTCGAGACATCCGCCGCCTGAGAAGAGGCGGTAGAGATGTCCCTCAACATCAAGAATCCGGAAGCGCATGCTTTGGCCGAGCAGGTTGCCCGCCTCACCGGCGAGACGCTGACGCAAGCGGTGACGACGGCGCTTCGCGAGGGCCTCAAGCGAATCGAGAACGTCGGCGCGGTCGACGAGGAGCGCTTTCGTAAACTTCAGGCTCTGGTTGACGGCAGCCGGCGGCTCTGGCGCGAGCCCTATCTGTCCATCGACCACGGCGAACTGCTGTATGACGAGCGCGGCCCTCCGAAATGATTGTCGATTCCGCGGCCGTCATCGCAGTCTTCAAAGAGGAGCCGGGTGCTGAGCGGTTCCTGCGCGAGCTTTGCGGTCGCCGCTGAATACAAATTGATGTCGGCTGCCCAACTATCTTGAAGCTGCAATCGTGGTCGACGCCAACCGGAACCCGCTGTTATCCCGCCGCTTCGACGATCTCATCGCCGGAACCGGCATCGTCGTTGAACCTGTCACCCGCGAGCCGGCCGAGATCGCCCGCGCCGCCTATCGGGATTTCGGCAAAGGCTCCGCGCATCCGGCAGGCCTGAATTTCGACGACTGCTTTGCTTACGCTCTTGCTCGCGCCCGCGGGGAGCCGCTACTGTTCAAGGGCGACGATTTTTCGCACACCGACGTCGCCGCGGCGCGACTGCAAGCCGGATCCCGTTCAGCCGGCTGATGCAAAAAAAATCCACGATCCTCGTCCTCAGCCGCCAATGGGCCTCGAACGACAATTCACGCAGCGCTGGTGGCCCCGAAATGCCTTCTGGAGCATCCTTCCAGGCCCTTTGCTTCCGCATTTCAGCGAGGCGGCGATGACTCTTGCCCCCTTCAAGCCCAAGGCCGTTCACTCCCCCCTCGAAGTCCTGCGCGTGTTCCTGCGCCTCGGCCTGACCAGCTTCGGCGGGCCGGTGGCGCATCTCGGCTATTTCCGCAACGCCTTCGTCGAGGAACGCCGCTGGCTCGACGAAAAGGCATTTGCTGACCTTCTCGGCCTCTGCCAGTTTTTGCCGGGGCCGGCGAGCAGCCAGACAGGCTTCGCCATCGGCCTTTTCCGCGCCGGCTACCTCGGCGGCCTCGCGGCCTGGGCCGGCTTCACCCTGCCTTCGGCCGTCGCCATGACGCTCGTCGCCTATGGCGCGGCCGCGCTGAAGGGTCCGGCTGGGGAGGGGCTCCTGCATGGGTTGAAGCTCGTGGCCGTGGCGATCGTCGCCCAGGCGGTGCTCGGCATGGCGCGCAATCTTGCTCCCGACCGGCCTCGCTCCGCGATCGCGGTCCTCGCCCTGGCGCTGACCTCCTTCGCTCCGGGCGGCTTCAGCCAGATTCTTGCCATCGCGGCGGGGGGCCTGATCGGGCTCGCCTTTTGCCGGCAGGCCGCCCAAGCCCCCGTCGACGAAGAGGAGGCGGCGCCGGTCTCGCGCAGGATGGGGCTCGTCTTCCTCGCGACATTCTTCGCGCTGCTCGTGCTCTCCTTCCTGCCGGCGCGCGGAGGGACGCTCGCGTTCCTCGCGGCCGTTTATCGCTCCGGCGCCCTGGTGTTCGGCGGTGGCCATGTCGTTTTGCCCCTCCTGCAGGGCGCGGTGGTCGCGCCGGGCTACGTGTCGCAGAGCGCCTTTCTCGCCGGCTACGGCGCGGCGCAGGCCGTGCCCGGGCCGCTGTTCACCTTTGCCGGCTTCCTCGGCGCGGCGGCGAACGTCCCGCCGGGCGGGGCGGCCGGAGCGGCGCTGGCGCTGGTCGCGATCTTCGCCCCGGGGCTCCTGATCCTGATGGGCGCGCTGCCGTTCTGGCATGGGCTCAAGGGCCGGCCCGCGGCGCGGGCCGCGATGGCCGGGGTCAACGCGGCGGTCGTCGGCCTGCTCGCCTCGGCCCTCTACGACCCGGTCTGGACGAGCGCGATTTTTGGCCCGGCCGATTTCGCCGTCGCCGCCGCCGGCTTCGCGGCGCTCGTCGTCTGGCGCGCCCCGCCGCTCGTCGCGGTGGCGCTGACGGCCGCCGCCGGCGTCCTTCTCGGCGTCCGGGCGCCCGGGTAGGGGCGCGGAAACCCACGTGGCTAAACGACTGCGCGGCCAATTGACGGGGTGACGTTGCAGGAAGCCGCCGAAAGTGTCCTTATCCCCCGAGCAGCCGCCGAACGTCAGCTCGGCGGCATAGGGAAGCGTGAAACGATGCAGGAGACGGCCGAGCCCCGCAATCCACAACCCCAAAGGGCCGAGCAGTTCGATGTGGCGATTGTCGGAGCCGGAATCTCTGGGATTGGCAGCGCCTATCACCTCAAGACCCAATGCCCCGGAACGACTTTTGTGATCCTCGAAGCCCAGAACGGCTTCGGCGGCACCTGGCTCACCCACCGCTATCCCGGCATAAGGTCGGACAGCGACCTCTATACTTTCGGCTATCGCTTCAAGCCGTGGACCGGCAAGCCGATTGCCAACGCCGCGGAGATTCTCGAATACCTCGGCGAAGTCATCGACGAAAACGGCCTCGACGATCACATTCGCTACCGCCACGCGATCTCGGCTGCGCGTTGGTCGAGCGCCGACAATCTCTGGACGTTGGAGGCGACCGAGACGGGCAGCGGGGAGACCGTTCGTTTCACCGCAAAATTTCTCTGGATGTGCCAGGGCTACTACCGGCACGCGGAGGGCTACACGCCCGCATGGGATGGAATGGACACGTTCGAGGGGCGGATCGTTCACCCTCAGTCCTGGCCGGAAGATCTGGATTACGCGGGCAAGAATGTCGTCGTCGTCGGCTCCGGCGCGACTGCTGCGACGCTCATTCCGGCGATCGCCGAGCGCTGCAACCACGTGACGATGCTGCAGCGATCGCCGACCTTTTACATTACCGGCCGCAACGCCAATGTGCTGGCCGACACGCTGCGCGAGCTCGAGGTCAACGAGGGGTGGATCCACGAAATCACCCGCAGGAAGATCCTTTATGATCAGGCGGCGTTCACCCGCCGTTGCGTCAGCGAACCGGAGGCCGTCAAGCAGGAACTTTTGTCGGCGGTGCGCGCCTATCTCGGCGAGGATTGCGACGTGGAGACCCACTTCTCGCCGACGTATCGGCCATGGAGGCAGCGCATCGCCTTCATTCCGGACGGCGATCTGTTTCGCGCGATCCGCTCGAATCGAGCGTCTGTCGTCACGGACGAGATTGAAAGGTTCACGCCGGCGGGCGTCTTGACGAAATCCGGCAAGGCGCTCGAAGCCGACATCATCGTGACGGCCACCGGCTTCAATCTCAGTCCGCTGGGTGATATCGACATGTTCATCGACGGCCACCCGCTGAATTTCTCCGAGGCAGTCACCTACCGGGGCATGATGTTTGTCGGCGTGCCCAACATGGCTTGGGTGTTCGGGTATTTCCGCTCGAGCTGGACCCTGAGGGTCGACCTGGTCGGCGATTTCGTGTGCCGGCTCATCAATCACATGAAGGAGAAAGGCTCGCCGAGGGTGGTCCCGACCCTCCGACCGGAAGACAAGGACATGCGTTTGGCTCCATGGGTGGATCCCGAGGACTTCAATCCCGGCTATGTCCTGCGTGGCATGCATTTGCTGCCGAAACGAGGCGACAAGCCGGAATGGCGGCATTCGCACGACTACTGGGCGGACAAGGATATGCTCGCCGGCGCCGACCTCGATGACCGGGCGCTCGTTTATGGATGAATAGATGTTTCGGGGATTACGGTGGGATTACGGTGACAGGCCCGTCTTTACCTGGATTATGGTCGCACGTCCGTCTTACCTGATCGTTCCCGCCAGTGCGCCTTGTTTGCGCGGCTTGCGGCCGCGTTTACCGGACGGAAGCGCGCGGCCGAGGCGTTTCTCGATGCCGGCGATGAACGCCGCCGAGCCGAGCGGGCAGCCGAGCAGTTCGCTTCGCCTCAGCGGTCCGAAAGCGTCTTGATCGGCCTCGACCTCGAGGAAGTCGGCAAAGCGCCGGCGCTCGGTCGAGGAGCGGCCGCACGCTCGGCCGCGGTTGCCCTGCTGGGTCACATGATGCGGCAGGCCGGGAACGACGCGGGCGATGCGGGACACGACGCAACGCTTAAGCGCGGGCTCTTGATTAGGTAAAGGCGGGCGTGTCGCCGCAATACCGCAACTCCAAGACAGAGGCCGCCCGAGGGCAGCCTCGCCAATTCGGGGATGACTAACGCCGACTTATGCAACCGCAGTCAAATGGCCCGCTTTGCGCGCCTGCCGAACGCCCGCATATCCGAGGCCAGCGAAGCCGAGCAGGAGCATAGCCCAGGTCGAGGGCTCCGGAACTGGAGACAGCGCCGAAAGGCCGGAGAAACGGTAGTCGAGAGCGTTGATCCCATCGGTCACGGCAACGCCATAGGTGAGTGGACCGAAGTTATAGTTGCCGTCACCCCAGAGAACGACCGTATCCCCGCCGGCGATCGTGAATGCCGCTCCGAAGACGTCCAAAAAGGTTCCTGAGAAAGGGTAATTGCAGTCGATCGGGTTGCCCCCGGGGAAAAACAGGTTGTCGTAGGAAAACGCGCCGCCAGGAGAACCTTCATTTGCGTAATCGATGAAGCTCAAGCTGGTAGGAACCGCTGGATCAAATATCGCGTCCCTTTCGTTGGCCGGGTCGATCGGGACCAGTCCGCTGATCGACGCATTGGAGATGCCAATTGCGGCGTCCGAAAACGTGCCGGTGATGCCGGTTATGCGGAGAGTCCCAGGCCCAGGCGGATCTGACCGGCAAGGGTTTTGTCCGGCTTGACCGCAAAGGGGATTCGGGTCAGGGGGTGACACATTCGGCGCCACCGTGAACGTGCCGGCGCCGCTGACGCCCGATCCGTAAAACGCGAACGTATACGTGTCGTTGGCTCGCGCCGGCTGCCCGAAAGAGAGCGCTGCGACCGCGGCGCCGACAACCAAGAGCGTTCTCGTCATCTTGTCCTCCCCGATTGGCGTTTCTATCAATCCGGCGTTCCCCGGAACAACGTTCACCTTAAGCAGAGTCGACGCTCTACGCAATGGCGCTGGTTGTACCGAATAAGCGCCGGCCGCTTCGCCGCCAAGAAAAATGGTTTACGGTGACGCGCCCCTCTTTTGCCCGTCTTTTCTACGGTGCGCTTGTCGAGGCAGCGACCTTATGCCGGTCCTCTACCCCGCGAACACCACCGTCTTGCCGTGGTTCAGCAGCACCCGGTCCTCGAGCACGTTGGCGAGGGCGCGCGACAGCACCCGGCGCTCGATGTCGCGTCCCTTGCGCACCAAAACCTCGGGCGTGTCGCGATGGCTGATGCGCTCCACGTCCTGCTCGATGATCGGGCCTTCGTCGAGCTCGGAGGTGACGAAATGCGCCGTCGCGCCGATCAGCTTCACCCCCCGCGCGTGCGCCTGGTGGTAGGGTTTCGCCCCCTTGAAGCCGGGCAGGAAGGAATGGTGGATATTGACGCAGCGCCCCCTGAGCTTGGCGGCGAATCCGTCGGACAGGATCTGCATGTAGCGCGCCAGCACGACGACGTCGGCCTTCGCCGACCTGATCAACTGCCAGGCCTGCGCCTCCTGCTCCATCTTGGTGTCCCGGGTGATCGGCAGATAATGAAACGGGATGCCGTCCAGATGGATATGGGCGTAGGTTTCGCGCGGATAATTGGCGATGACCGCGACCGGATCCATCGGCATTTCGCCGCTGCGCCAGCGGTACAGGAGGTCGACCAGGCAGTGATCGAAGCGCGACACCATCAGCGCGACCCGCTTGCGCTGGTCGAATGGACGCATCGACCAGGTCATGCTGAAAGCGGCCGCGATCGCCCCGAAGGTTTTGCGCAGGGCGCCAAGATCGGACTCCGCGCTCGCGGGATTGAACTCGACCCGCATGAAGAAGTCGCCGGTCTCCGTGTCGTCGAACTGCTGCGCGTCGAGAATGTTGAAGCCGCCGTCAAAAAGCGCCGCGGAGACTTTTGCGACGATCCCCGGCCGGTTGACGCAGGACAGAGTGAGAATGTGCCGCTCGCCGGACATCGAAGCCTCTTTCACGGCGCCCCCGCATGTCCAAGGCGTCGCCTTGCAGCAGGCGCTAGCCCGGTTAAAGTCGCGGTACAATCGATTTTGCAATTTCGCATGACCCTTGTCACCTTGACGGACATAGCGGCGATCCTGGATGCCCGCGAAAATAAACAAGGCCGGTTCAATTCCCACTCGTTTTGCAGGTTCATTTCGCACTCGTATTGGCTTTGAGGGAGCGGCGCATGCGAATCGGACTTTTCGTCCCCTGCTATATCGACGCCTTCTTTCCCGAGGTCGGCATCGCAACGCTCGAGCTCCTGGAGCGCTTCGGCCATGAGGTTGTTTATCCCCGGGACCAGACCTGCTGCGGCCAGCCGATGGCGAACAGCGGCTTCAATGCGGACTGCGCGGCCACGGAGGCCCTTTTCGTGCGCAACTTTTCCGGTTTCGACTGTGTCGTCGCGCCCTCCGGGAGCTGCGTCCATCACGTGCGGGACAATTTCGACGCCATCGAGCAGACGGCGGAGGTCAAGGAGGTCCGGTCCCGCACCTACGAGCTCGTCGAGTTCCTGCACGACATCGAGAAGGCGGAGGCGTTCCCCTGGGCCCGGTTTCCCCACCGCGTCGGGTTGCACAACAGCTGCGGCACATTGCGCGCGCTCAAGCATGCCGCGCCTTCGGAGCTGAACGAACCGTTCTTCTCCAAGCCCATGGATCTCTTGTCGAAGGTCGCTGACATCGAGTTCGTGACGCCGGCCCGGCCGGACGAGTGCTGCGGCTTCGGCGGAACCTTCTCGGTGTTCGAGGAGGCGGTCTCCGTCAAAATGGGCTACGACAAGGTCAGCGACCACGCGCGCGCCGGAGCCGAATATATCGTATCGGCCGACACCTCTTGCCTCATGCACCAGCAGGGCTGCGCCGAGCGGATCGGCGTGCCGATCAAATTCATCCACATCGCCCAGATCCTGAATGGAGCGAGCGCATGAGCACGCCGCAAGAGCCGTCGGAGACGCCCATCCTTCATCCGGAGCTCGAGGCTCACGACGATCCCGACGCCATCGTCCGAGGCGGCCGCCGCCTGGATCATGCCGAGGGAACCTCGAAACCGCTGCGGCCCCAGCCCCCCGAGAAGCAGCCGCGCGGCGCCAAGATCCATGGCAATCGACCGATCGACCAGGCCGAGGCCGCCGCCCGCTTCATCGCCGCTCCCGAGCACGAGAAGATGCACGACGAGCGCCTCTGGGACCTTCGGCAGAAGCGCGACCGGGAGATGCACGGCATTCCGGAGTGGGAGGAGCTGCGGTCGCTCGCCTCGGCGATCAAGGAGCACACGCTCACCCATCTCGATGAGTACCTCACGCAGTTCGAGGCCAACGCGCGATCGAACGGCGTCCATGTGCATTGGGCGCGCGACGCCGCCGAGCACAACCGCATCGTCCACGGCATTCTCGAGGATCATGGCGCGAAGTCGCTCATCAAGAGCAAGTCGATGCTGACCGAGGAGTGCGGCTTCCGGCCGTACATGGCCGCGGCCGGGATCGAGGTGATCGAGACCGATCTCGGCGAGCGCATCCAGCAGCTCGACAACGAAGACCCGAGCCACGTCGTCGTTCCGGCGGTGCACAAGCTCAGGACCGACGTGGCGGCGGTGTTCGCCAGGACGATCGGCACCGACCCCGGCAACAGCGACGTCCATTATCTCGCGGAGTCGCAGCGCGACTCGAACCGGCCCCTCATTCTCGCGGCCGACGCCGGCATGACCGGGGCCAATTTCGCCGTGGCGGAGACCGGCGGCTTCGTCGTCTGCACCAATGAAGGCAACGCCGATCTGTCCGCCAACGTGCCGAAGCTGCATATCGCCTCGATCGGCATCGAGAAGATCATCCCGCGCCTCGATGACCTCGCAGTGTTCGTCCGCCTGTTGTCGCGAAGCGCCCTCGGCTCGCCGATCACGCAATACACTTCGCACTTCCGCGGCCCGAGGGAGGGCGGGGAGATGCACGTGGTGCTGGTGGACAACGGGCGGTCCGAGCGGCTCGGCATGACCGAATTCTGGACGTCGCTCAAATGCATCCGCTGCGGCGCCTGCATGAACACCTGCCCGGTCTACCGGCGCAGCGGCGGTCTGAGCTACGGCGCCACCTACTCCGGGCCGATCGGCCTCATCATCGATCCGACCTTCAACGCGCGCAAATACAGCAACCTGCCCTTCGCCTCGACGCTCAACGGCAGCTGCAGCAACGTCTGCCCGGTGAAGATCAATATCCACGAGCAGATCTACGCCTGGCGGCGGGAACTCGTGAAGCGCCATGAAGTCCCGTTCGCGAAGAAGGCGGCCATGAAAGCGGCCGGCGAGCTTCTCTCGCGACCCGCCGCCTACCGCGCCGCCATCGCCGCCGCCGACGTCGCGCTCGCCCATTTGCCGCGTTTCGTCATCTACAACGGCCTCAACGCCTGGGGGCGAGGCCGCGAGGTCCCGCATCCGCCAAAACAGACGTTTCATGCCTGGCACCAGGCAAATCGCGGAGGAAAGCGATGACCAGCCGCGACGAGATCCTGGCCTCGATTAAAGCGAATTCGCCTCGCCTGAACCGGCCGCTTCCTGCGGTTCCCTTGTTCGACGGCGCCCCGCCCGCGTCGCTGCTCGCCGCCTTCAAGGAGAGCCTCGAGCGCATGGGCGGCGTTCTGCTCAATCCGAGGCCGTCAGGCGATCCCTTGGCGCCCGTCCGGGAGAAGATCGCCGAGGCCAAGGTCGTTTGCTCGCTCGTGCCGGAGATCGTCGGCAATCGCAAGATCAGCGAGGTCAAGGCGCCACAGGAGCTGGCCGATGTCGATTTCGCCATCGTCCGCGCATCGTTCGCCGTCGCGGAAACCGGCTCGGTGCTGCTGAGCGATGCGGATCTCGGCGTCAACGCCGTCGCCTACCTGGCGCAGCATCTGATCGTCCTCATCGATCCCGCCGACATCGTCGTCAATCTCCATCACGCCTATCGACGGCCCGAGTTCCGCGAGCGGAACTATGCCGTGTTTCATACTGGGCCGTCCGCGACAGCGGATATCGAAGGCGTGCTCATCCATGGCGCACAGGGGGTGCGCTCGCTGTCCGTCCTGCTGCTCGCTCGAGGAAGCGATGAACGTATTGCAGGCTCCGAAAAATAATCGCGGCTCGAGATTGTTGCGTTTTGCGCGGTGGCTGCAGTCGGCTCCGACAACATCATCCTGATCATCCTGGGGCCGATGTGATGACGGCAACCGCACGAACGCTTAACTGGTCGGCATCCAGTGCAACTCAAGCGAACGAGCGACGCTTATCTTGTCGCATGACGAAGAAGCTCCTCCACCGACGGCAGGATTCGCTGGACGATGACGGCTACGCCCGCCGCGGTCGGGTGCATTCCGTCCGGCTGGTTGAGCTCCGCGTCGCCCGCCACGCCGTCGAGGAAGAACGGGTAGAGGATCGCGCCCGAAGCTTTTGCGACCGCCGGATAGATCGCGTCGAACGCGCGGTCGTAGTCCGCCCCGAGATTGGGTGCGGCCCGCATGCCGGCGAGCAGAGTCGGCAGGTGAGCGGCCCTGGCTTTGTCCAGAATGGCCGCCAGCGCCTTTTTTGTCGCCTCGGGCGGCAGGCCGCGCAGCATGTCGTTCGCCCCGAGTTCGACGATAAGCGCATCCGCGCCGGCCGGAACCGCCCAGTCGTAGCGGGCGAGACCGTCCTCGGCCGTGTCGCCGGAAACGCCGGCGTTGACGACGTCGACGTCGAAGCCCTTGGCCCTCAGCGCGGCCTGGAGCTGGTCGGGAAAGGCCTTGCCGGGCGGGAGGCCGAGGCCCGCGGTCAGGCTGTCGCCGAGCACGACGAGCCGCAGCGTCTTGGCCGAAGCCGCCGCAGCGCCGGCTGCGAAGAGGGCGGCGGCCAGGGCGAGCGCCTGGACGATCCGGCGCCAATGACCATATGAGGGCGGCCCCGCCTTCAGGAATCCCGACACGATGATCCCTCCCGCAGTCGCGATGCGCGGCGTCGACCTGAGCCTCGGCCGGGGCGCTGCGCGCGTGCATATATTGCGCGACGTCGGCCTTACAATCGCCAGGGGAGAGGCGGTCGGCGTCGTCGGGGCGTCCGGGTCGGGCAAGTCGACCCTTCTCATGATTATGGCGGGGCTCGAGCGGCCCGATCGCGGAGAGGTCGAGATCGACGGCGTGAGGCTCGGCAGCCTGAGCGAGGACGCCCTCGCCCGGTTCCGCGGCGCGCGAGTCGGCATCGTCTTCCAGTCGTTCCATCTGATCCCCACCATGACCGCGCTCGAGAACGTCGCCGCGCCGCTCGAGATCGCCGGCGCCCCGGACGCAGCCGGACGGGCGCGCGAGGAACTCGATCAGGTCGGCCTCGGCGATCGGATGAGCCATTATCCGGCCCAGCTTTCCGGCGGCGAGCAGCAGCGCGTGGCGCTCGCCCGCGCGCTCTGCCCGCGTCCTTCGCTCCTGATCGCCGACGAGCCGACAGGGAATCTCGATGAGGCGACCGGACGGACGATCATGGAGCTCCTCTTTGATCTGCCGGCGCAGCGGGGCGCCACGCTCGCGCTCGTCACTCACGATCCGGAGCTCGCCGCCCGCTGCAACCGGATCGTGCGGATGCGCTCCGGCGCGATCGAGACCGCGCCCTTGGTGTCGGCATGAACGCCCAGCCGCCGGCGCCGTTGGCCCGGGGGAGGACGCCAATCGCCCGCTTCGCCTTGCGCGACCTGCGCGGCGGGCTCGCGGGGCTGCGCATCTTCCTCGTCTGCATCGCGCTCGGGGTCGCGGCGATCGTCGGAGTGGAGAGCCTCGCCAAGGCGCTCGACGACGGGCTCGGAGCGCAGGGCCGGGTTATTGTCGGCGGCGACGCCTCGTTTTCGCTAATCCATCGGCCCCTGTCTTCGGAAGAACAGGCGTTTCTCAGGCGATACGGCGCCCTTTCGACCATCGCGACCATGCGGGCGATGGCGAGGACCGGGAACGGCGACGCGGCCCTGGTCGAAGTCAAGGCGGTCGAGCCTTCGTGGCCCACGATCGGCGCGGCGAAGTTCGATCCGTCCATGTCGACCGCACGGGCGCTCGCGGAGAGCGATGGCGCTTTCGGGGCCGTGGCGGAGGAGACGCTTCTCGCGCGCCTCCACCTCAAGATCGGCGACGCGTTTTATCTGGGCGAGGCCAAATTCATCGTGCGCGCCGCTCTGGTCAGTGAGCCCGACCGCCTCGCGGTGGGCGTCGGCCTCGGGCCACGGGTGCTGATTTCGGAAGCCGCGCTGAACGCGACCCGACTCGTCCAGCCGGGGTCGCTCGTCCGCTGGACGACCCGGGTCGTCATCGGCGGGCCGGGCGGCGCCCCCGACGGGGCGGCCGTCACGGCGCTGATCAAGAAGGCCGACGACGCGTTCCCCGAGGCCGGCTGGGAGACGCGCACGCGCCTCAACGTGTCGCCCGATTTCACCCGCGACCTCGACCATTTCGCCGAGTTCCTGACGCTGGCCGGGCTTCTGTCGCTGGTGGTGGGCGGCGTCGGCGTCGCCAACGCCGCGCGGGGTTTCGTCGAGCGCAAGCGGGCGACGCTGGCCATCCTGAAGGCGATAGGGGCGACAGGAACGAGCGTTGTCCTGCTCGCGCTGCTCGAGTTCGCCGTCGTTGCGCTCGCCGGCGCGCTCGCGGGAGCCGCGGTCGGCGCGGCGATCCCGTTCGCCGTGGACCAGCTCTTCGCCGACATCATCCCGATCCCACTGGCCCCGTCCGTCGATCCGGCCATCGTGCTGCTCGGTCTGGCCTACGGGCTTCTGACGGCGCTCGCCTTCTCGATCCCGCCCCTGGGCCGGGCGCATGACCTTCCGGTGACGACGCTGATCCGCGATCTCGCCGAGGAACGGCGGGGCCGGCCTCGCGTCCGGTATCTTGTCGGATCGTCGCTCGCCTTCGCAGCGCTCATCGCGCTCGCGATCGCGGCCAGCCCTCAGCGGACTATCGCTGTCGCCGTCGCGGTCGCGACGCTCGTCGCATTTGTCGCGCTGCGGCTCGTCGCGCTCGGCGTGGGCTTCGCGGCGCGCCGTGCGGGACCTACGCATCTGGTCGAACTGCGCATGGCGCTGGCGGCCATTTACCGCCCGGGCGCCCTGACCGCTTCCGTGGTGTTGTCGCTCGGCCTCGGCCTCACCGCCCTCGTCGCGCTGACATTGATCGACTTCAACATGCGCAATGAATTGCGCCAGACTCAGCCCGGCGTGACGCCGAGTTTCTTTTTCCTCGACTTGCGCAGCTCAGAGGCCCCCGCCTTCCTCGATTTCCTCGAACGCGAGGCGCCAGGCTCCAAAGTCAGCGAGGTGCCGATGATGCGCGGCCGCTTCGTCGAGATCGCAGGAACGCCGGTCGCCAAGGTCAAGGCGAGCGACAAGGTCGCCTGGGCGTTGGAGGGCGACCGAGGCGTGACCTTCTCGGCGAAGCCGCCGGAAGGATCGGAAGTCGTAGCGGGAAAGTGGTGGCCGGCCGACTATGCCGGTCCGCCCCTGGTATCGCTGGAAAAGGAGGTGGCGGACGGCCTCGGACTGAAACTCGGCGACACGGTCGTCGTCAACGTCATGGGGCGCGACATTGCGGCGACGGTCGCCAGCCTGCGCAAGGTCATCTGGCGCAGCTACGCGATCAATTTCGTGCTCGTCTATTCGCCCAACACCTTCAGGGGCGCGCCGTACAGCGAGCTGGTCTCCGCCGCGCTGCCTCCGGGCGATGGACCGGACAAGCAAATCGCGCTTCTGCGCGCTGCGGCGCACGACTTCCCGACGGTCGCCACGGTGCGGGTGCGCGACGCGCTCGAGGCGGTGGAGGGATTGGTCGCCAAACTCGCGCTGGCGATCAGGGCCGCGACCGGCGTGGCCCTGTTGACGTCCGTCCTGGTGCTCGCCGGGGCGCTGGCGGCCACCCGCCGCGCAAGACTCGCCGACGCGACGATCCTGAAAATCCTCGGCGCGACGCGCACCAGGCTGACCGCCATGTTCCTCATGGAATATGCGATCCTCGGCGGCGCCACTGCCGTTTTCGGCGTCGGCGCGGGCGCGCTGACCGCATGGCTCGTCGTGACGCGGATCATGTTCTCCGACTTCGCATTCGACTGGACGTCGGCCCTGGCCGCGGCCGGCGGCGGCCTCCTCTTCACCGTCGGCCTTGGCATGATCGGCGCGTGGCGCATTCTGGGCGAGAAGCCGGCGGTTTTCTTGCGCGAACTGTGATAAGGGACGGAACGGCCACAGCCTCGGGCGCATTACACTGACGCAACAGCCCGATGCGGAACGTCGGGAGCGAAGGTCATGGCCGCACTCACCCAGTCCTACGTGCACGGCGCAAGTTCGACGCCGCTCCTCGGCGAGACGGTCGGGGCGCTTGTCAGACGGATGGCGGAAGAAGGCCCGCAGCGCCTCGCGCTGGTCGCGCGGCATCAGAGCGTGCGCTGGACCTACTCGGATCTTCTCCGACGGTCCGAGGATCTCGCGGTCGGGCTTAGGGCGCTCGGTCTCGAAAAAGGCGATCGGATCGGCATTTGGTCGGCGAACAACAGCGAATGGGTGCTGGCGCAATTCGGGACCGCGTTCGCGGGGCTCATCCTGGTCAACATCAATCCAGCCTACCGTTCGCACGAATTCGAGTATGCGGTCAGGAAGTCCGGCTGCCGGGCGCTCATCCTGAGCCGGGGCCACAAGAACAACGACTATTTCGCCTCGCTGCGTTCGGTCGCGCCCGAGATCGACTTCGCGGCGTCCGGCAAGCTCGCGTCCAAGGCGCTGCCGAATCTCGAGATTGTGGTGCGGCTCGGGGCGGAGAAAACGCCTGGCATGCTGAATTTCGACGCCGTCGCCCGGCCCGCCTCCGATGACGAGCGCAGGGCGCTTAGCGCCTTCGGCGCCAGTCTGCAGTTCGACGATCCGATCAACATCCAGTTCACCTCCGGCACCACCGGGGCTCCGAAGGGCGCGACGCTGACCCATCACAACATAGTCAACAATGGCTATTTCATCGGCGAGGCGATGCGCCTGACGCCGGACGACCGGTTGTGCATTCCGGTACCCTACTACCACTGTTTCGGGATGGTGCTCGGCAACCTCGCCTGCGTCACCCACGGTTCCTGTATGGTCAGCCCTTCGGAAGGATTCGATCCCGTCGCCACGCTGGAGGCGGTCCAGGCGGAACGCTGCACCGGGCTCCACGGCGTGCCGACGATGTTCATCGCGATGCTCGAACATCCGGAATTCAGCCGCTTCGATCTCGCGACCTTGCGCACGGGCATCATGGCGGGGTCGCCCTGCCCGGTCGAGGTGATGCGGCGCGTCGTCGAGCGCATGCACATGCGCGAGGTGACCATCGCCTACGGCATGACGGAGACGAGCCCGGTCAGTTTCCAGAGCGCTTACGACGATCCTCTTGCGCGGCGCGTCTCCACCGTCGGGCGCATCCAGCCGCACATCGAGGTGAAGATCGTCGATCGCGACGGCCGGATCGTTCCCCCCGGCGTCCCGGGCGAGTTATTAACCCGCGGCTACAGCGTCATGCGCGGCTATTGGGACGACGAGCAGGCCACCGCCGCGGCGATCGACGAGGCCCGGTTCATGCACACCGGCGATCTCGCCACCATCGATGCGGAAGGCTACTGCAACATCGTGGGCCGTCTGAAGGACATGATTATCCGGGGCGGCGAAAACATTTATCCGCGCGAGGTCGAGGAATTCTTGTACACCCACCCCGCGATCGCCGACGTCCAGGCGTTCGGTGTCCCCGATCATCGCTACGGGGAGGAACTTTGCGTATGGATCCGCCGTCGCGAGGGGGCCGCGCTCAACGAAGACGAAGTCATCGCCTTCTGTCGCGCGTCGATCGCGCATTACAAGGCGCCGCGTTACGTCCGCTTCGTCGAGGAATTTCCAATGACTGTGACCGGAAAAGCGCAAAAATACCTGATGCGCCATGCGATGATGGAAGAATTGGCGGTGGCCGAAGAGAAAACGGCATGATTTTATTCCCCCGAGCACAAAAGCGCGCCGCCAAAAGGCTGGATTTCTGCGGTTCACTTTCCGCTGAGCAAACTGCGGTTCCCTTGGCAATTCGGACGAGCGCGCTTAAATGTCCGAGTACGACTGACTGGGAAGCGCCGGCAAATACTCCGCCACCCCCCGCCATGGGAAGGCTATGAACGCGAATTATAGAAATTTCGCCCTATGGGTGATAATTTTCCTCCTAGTTCTGGCCTTGGTGACGCTGTTCCAGAGCCCCGGTCAGAAGGCTCCGTCGAGCGAGATCACCTTCAGCCAACTGCTGAGCGACGTCGACGCAGGCAACATCCGGGACGTCACGATCGCCGGCCCGGAGATCTCCGGGCACATGAAGGACGGGCGAGCGTTCCAGACATACGCTCCGAGCGACCCGAGCCTCGTCCAGACGCTCTATAAGAAGGACGTGACGATCATCGCCAAGCCGCCGTCCGACGGCAACAACTGGCTGCTCACGATCGTCTCCAGCGTTCTGCCCGTCCTGCTGTTCCTGGGCCTGTGGGTCTACATGACCCGCCAGATGCAGGGCGGCGCCGGCAAGGCGATGGGCTTCGGCAAATCGAAGGCGAAGCTGCTGACCGAGGCTCAGGGACGCGTCACCTTCGAGGACGTCGCCGGTGTCGACGAGGCCAAGGAGGACCTGCAGGAAATTGTCGAATTCCTTCGCGATCCGCAGAAGTTCCAGAAGCTTGGCGGCCGAATTCCCCGGGGTGTGCTGCTCGTCGGACCGCCCGGCACCGGCAAGACGTTGACCGCGCGCGCGGTCGCCGGGGAGGCGAACGTGCCCTTCTTCACCATTTCGGGCTCCGACTTCGTCGAAATGTTCGTCGGCGTCGGCGCGAGCCGCGTGCGCGACATGTTCGAGCAGGCCAAGAAGAACGCGCCGTGCATCATTTTCATCGACGAAATCGACGCGGTCGGGCGCCACCGCGGGGCCGGTCTGGGGGGCGGCAACGACGAGCGCGAACAGACGCTGAACCAGCTTCTGGTCGAGATGGACGGCTTCGAGCAGAATGAGGGCATCATCATCATCGCTGCGACCAACCGCCCCGACGTGCTCGATCCGGCGCTCCTGCGGCCCGGCCGGTTCGACCGGCAGATCGTCATCTCCAACCCGGATTTCATCGGCCGGGAGAAGATCCTCAAGGTTCACGTGCGCAAAGTTCCGCTCGCGCCCGACGTCGACCTCAAGGTCGTCGCGCGCGGCACGCCGGGCTTCTCCGGCGCCGACCTCATGAACCTGGTCAACGAAGCCGCGCTGCTCGCCGCTCGCCGCGGCAAGCGGGTGGTTACCCGTCAGGAATTCGAGGACTCGCGCGACAAGATCATGATGGGCGCCGAGCGCCGCACGCTCATCATGACCGAGGAGGAGAAGCGGCTGACGGCCTATCACGAGGCGGGCCACGCGCTGGTCTCAGTGTCGATGCCTGCCTCGACGCCCATCCACAAGGCGACGATCATCCCGCGCGGCCGCGCGCTCGGCATGGTGCAGTCGTTGCCCGAGCGGGACCAGATCTCGCAAAGCTATGAGCAGCTGATCGCCATGCTCGCGATGTCGATGGGCGGGCGCGTGGCCGAGGAGTTGGTGTTCGGCAAGGACAAGGTTACCTCGGGCGCCGCAGGCGACATCCAGCAGGTGACCAAGATCGCTCGCGCCATGGTGACCCGGCTCGGGTTCTCCGACAAGCTCGGCACGGTCATGTACGGCGAGAACCAGGACGAGGTGTTCCTCGGCTACTCGCTCGGCCGGCAGCAGAACATTTCGGAGGCGACCGCGGAGACGATCGACCAGGAAGTGCGGCGTCTGGTGCAGGAAGCCCACGACACCGCAACCCGCATCCTCACCGAGCGGCGCGCCGACCTCGAGACGCTGGCGAGAGGCCTGATGGAGTTCGAGACGCTGACCGGCGAAGAGATTGTCGGCCTTCTGCAAGGGGTCAGGCCGGTTCGCGAGTCCGCGACCGATCGGGAGCCGCCGCCTCCCCCGCGGGCCGCCGTTCCCTCCACCGGCAAACCCCGTCCGATCGGGCCCGAGCCTGGAGGCCTCGAGCCTCAGCCGCAAACCTGATTGATAGGCCGCGGGAAGCCCCCGCTCGAACTCAATGCGCCTCTTGCCGCGGCGCGGCTGAACCTCGGCCGCGCTCGTCCAGGAGAGCGGGCGAAATGTTGACACGCCGGATGAGCTCGGAGGTCGACTGGCCATCGACAAGCTTGATCCGCTCGACCCTGCCGCCAGCGGAGCGAACCACGTCGGCGCCGACGATCTGATCTTCTGTATAGTCGGCGCCTTTGATTAGAACGTCCGGCATCAACGCGCCGATCAGGTTGTAAGGCGTGTCGTCTTCGAAAATGACGACCAGATCGACGCAGTCGATGGCGCCCAGCACCTGGGCGCGAGCGATCGCCCGCTGCACCGGACGTGTCGGCCCCTTGAGCCGAGCCACGGATTCGTCGGCGTTGAGGCCGACGACCAGCCGGTCACAAAGCCGCGCCGCTCCCCGCAGAATAGCGACGTGGCCCGGATGCAGGAGGTCGAAGCAGCCGTTGGTGAAGCCGACGGAGAGACCCTGTCTGCGCCAGTGTTCACGGATAGCGCGCGCTTCGCCGACCGAGGCGAGCCCTCCCTTGCGGAAGGCCGCGGACTCTTCATGGAACGCTGCTTCCGCACGCAGTTCGTCCAGCGTGATGGTCGCCGTTCCAGGTTTGGAGACAACGATTCCCGCCGCCAGATTGGCGAGCCGCATCGTCTGCTCGATCGGGAGGGAACCGACCAGCCCATAAGCGAAAGTCGCCATGACGGCGTCGCCCGCGCCGGAGACGTCGAAGACGAGCTTCGCCTGCGTGGGCATATGGATCGGCGCCGCGCCGGACGAAAAATAGGACATGCCTTTTTCTGCCCGGGTGACCAGCAGAGCCGCGCCTGTCTGCCGGATGACCGCTCCGGCCGCACGCAGGACCTCCTCGTCCGTGTGACAATTGAGGCCGCTCGCAGCCGCAAGCTCGGCGCGGTTGGGCTTGATCACGTCCGCGCCTGCGTAGAGGGAGAAATCGCGTCGTTTGGGATCGACGATGACCGGCACCCCCCTCGCGCGCGCCATCGCGATTGCGCCCACGAGAACCCGGTCGGTCAGCATGCCCTTGCCGTAGTCGGAAATGGCGAGCGCCCTCGCGCGCGGAAGGACCGCTTTGATCCTGGCCAGCACCTCGTCTTCGAGGGCGGGCGAAATCGGCGACGAATCTTCGCGATCGATCCGCATGAGATGATGGCTGCCGCCCATCAGGCGGGTCTTGGAGGTGGTCATGCGCCCCCGCGTAACAACGGCTTCGGTCGTCACGCCCTCCGCGCCGAGAAGCGCCATCAGGGACGCGCCCTCCGAGTCGTCTCCGACCAGGGTGACCAGGATCGGGGCTCCCCCGAGTTTCGCGACGTTGCAGGCGACGTTCCCGGCGCCGCCCGCCACCAGCCTGTCCCGCCGGTGGCGCAGCACCGGCACCGGCGCTTCGGGCGAAATGCGCTCCACGTCGCCGCTGACGAAGATGTCCAGCATCGCCTCGCCGAGCACGACAATGGGCGCTTCAGGGTGATTGAGCAGCATTGGTCCCCTTGGCTGCTGAAGTTGCCGCAGGGGATTGATAGCTTACGGTACGTAACAAGGGAAGCCGCTCATTCGCCGAAAATTCGCCGCTTCCTTAACGCAGGGCCGCCTCAACCGCGGCCAGCACCGTCTCGACTTTAAGCGACGTCACGCAAGGACTCGGGCCGAACTGACCTGTCAGCTGGCACGGCAGGTCTTCGTTGCGCCAACAGGGCGCACAGGCGAAACTCTTGTTGGCCGAGATGACGGTCGCGCGGCGATGGTGGCGGGTGAACAACTTGCCGTCCGTCGGTCCGAACATCGCGACGACGGGCACGTCGAAGGCGGAGGCCGCGTGCAGGAATCCCGAGTCGACGCAGACCAGCGCCTGAAGGGCGGAGACGAGCGCGATCGACTGCGCCAGGGAGAGGCCGGCGGTGGAGGCGATTCCCGGGCCGGCGGAAAGATTGGTTTCGACGTGATGAAAGATGATGAGATCGTAGCGGTTCCGGAGCGCCTCGATGAAACGGGCGATCTCCGGATGGTCCTTGTATGTGTCGCGCGCGTAGGGTTGAACGCCGATGACCGGTTTCGCGCCTAGGCCTGCGTCGCGAATGAATTTGTCGCGGAACGCGATCTGAGCCGCATCCAGATGGTATTCGACGGCCCAGCCATGGCGGTAGAGCGAGACTTTGCCGACTCCCATCGATTTGGCGAACAACTCCGTCCGCCCCTTCTTCACGAACGGCCTTCTTTCCAACTCGTACTTTCCGGCCGGGCACATGGTCAGATTGAACCAGGCCCTGCACCGGGTCACGTCGACGGGCGGGCCGTCGATGTCGATGAGCTCGACATGCGGATTGTTGCGGAAGAGGTCGAAAAACTTCCGATCGACGACGAGCTTGATGCGCACGCGGCGGCGTTCGGACAGCGCTCTGAGGCCCGCCGTCATGATCAGGAGGTCGCCGATGCCTCCCATGGCGCGCGTGACGATGATATCCCGCCGGCTCGTCTTCCCGTCGCCCGGATCCCGCCTCGAGAAGCGAATGTCCCCCCAGCGAAGCAGGAAAAGACAGGACGCCGCCAGGAAAAGCGCTATGTGTGCAACTGAAGCGCGGACCATGCGGCGAGGAAGGGATCCGCCCTGGATGCGCGCACGCGCGGTAACGCGCGCGGTTTGCACAAGAGCCCAGTTCAGCACGCCGTCGCGCAGCCGGGCCGAGCGATGAAAGCTGATGAACTGGACGAAGTCCGAGGCGATCGCGCGAACCGAGTAGGGCCAGAAACGCGCCATCGACCACACCCGCCCGATCGCGACCGGCCCGAGGTCCCCCACGTCGCCACAAGCTGCCCGCGCCTGGCAGTCGAGCCGCATCAGGCGCACGATGTCGTCGCGATCGCCCTCGACCTTGTAGATTCGGTCCGCGTAAGCGCCGATCAGCGCCCTGACGCCCTCCGGATCCTTGAGCAAGAGCCGCGCCTCGGCCTGAAGCATGCGGGCCTGCATCAACTCCCGCGGATAGAAACGGACGTCCGTCCTGGCGAAGGCGTCGAGGATCTGTTCGAATCGCTGCACGATCGCCCCGTCGCCGGTGATGAACATCGGGCGGTTCGCCTCGAAGGCGGCGCGGATCCCCTGGATGACCCGATCGCAGTCTTTCGGCCGGACGCGCGGATAGCCGGAAACGGTCCGTCCCTGGCGGCGCATCGTCTCGAGAATGCGCTCCGCGCTGCGGAAGTCGGCGGCGTCGAACTCGTCGAGAAGTCTTGTGACAACCCCGACGAAGTCGTTCGCGTTCGTCGCCGTGTGGGCGGCTGCGGGCCTGTCGGTCCCGCTCTTCACCAGGGAAAGCGGCTCGGTCGAGATCGGTCGGGTCTCCATTTCGCTGCCGCGAACACGGGTTAGGCTCATTGGTGAACGATGAACACTGTTGGCGTCCGCGCCCATTCCGGTCAAGGCCGGGCGGCGCCCAGATCCAGGAATCGCGAAATTCGGCTTACCAAGGCTCTGAACTCCACAGCGTGGCCTTGAAATTGATGATGTCTTTGTCATCCGGCTTCAATTGCAAGGCCTTCTCCAGCGCTTCCAGCGTCCGCTCCCGATCTCGAAGCGTTTGATATTCCTGGGCGAGGCGGAAATGATGCCGGTAATTGGACGGCTCCATGGCCGCGGCCCTCTCGAAAGCCTGGGCGGCGCCCGCGTGGTCGCCCAGCGCGGCGCGGATGTGGCCAAGCAGATGAAAATGCCAGGGGACCGTGTCCTCGCATAGCGTGGCGTTTTCCGCCGCGCTCCGCGCCTCTTCGAGCTTCCCTATCTTGAGGAGGATATCGCCGCGAACAAAGTGGTGCCCAGCGCGCTTGGGCTCGAGCAGGATCGCCTCGTCGATCGCCGCCAGCGCCTGCTCCCACTGAGACTTGCGGGCCAGGAGGTCGGCCAGATGGTGATGACGCCACGCGACCTTCGGATTGCAGTCGATCGCCGCCCGAGCCTCCTCGATCGCGATGTCGACCTCGCCTGCTTTCGCCAACACGTCGCTAAGGAAAAATCTCGCCGCGCCGTCCTTGGGCCTCCTCTCGACCCAGCGACGGGCGAGTGGAAGAATTTCCGGGTTTTCAGGATCGAAGTCCCGCAGCGTCGTCGCCTTGAATCCGGCGACGTCTCCATCGTTCGGCTTCAATCGCAGAGCCTCGTCGAGTAGGTCCAGCGTCCGCTGTTGCGCCGCCAGCGTCCGCTCTCGATCCCCAAGAACGCGATATTCCTGGGCCAGGCGAAAAGGATGCTGGTAATTCAATGGCTCCAGCGCCGCCGCCTTCTCGAACGCTTGCGCGGCGTTGACGTGGTCGCCGAGCAATCCGCGGACGTGGCCGAGCAGATGGAAATGCCACGGGACCGTGTCCTCGCACCGTGTGGCTTCCTCTGTTGAGCTTCGCGCCTCTTCGAGCCTTCCCATTTTGACCAGGATTTCGGCGCGAAGATAGTGGTGCGCGGCGCGCTTCGGCTCGAGGAGGACCGCTTCGCTTATCGCCGACAGCGCTTGGCCCCACCGCCCCTTGCGGGTCAGCAGGTCCGCCAAATGATGATGGCGCCAGGGAACTTCCGGATCGCAGGCAGCCGCCGCTCGACCTTCTTCGATCGCGCCATCCAGGTCCCCGGCTTCGGCTAGTTCGTCGCTTAGAAAAAATCGAGCTGCGCCCTCCTTCGGCTTCTTCTCAACCCAACGTCGGGCGAGGGGAAGGATGTCCGCGTTTCCGGGATCGAACTCTCGCAAGGCCGTCGCCTTGAATCCGATGATCTCCCCGTCGTTGGGATTCAATCGCATGGCCTCGTTGAGCGATTCGAACATGCGCTTGCGGTCCTTGAGACGGCGATATTCGTGCGCCAAGACGTAGTGATGCCGGAAATCCGAAGGTTCCCGCACCGCGGCCTCACGAAATTTGTCAATTGCCTCCGATCGTCTTCCAGCGCTGGCGAGCAGATCGCCAAGATGATGTGTCCACCATCCGATCTCGCCCTTTCGTGTCGGAACCCTTTCGGCAATTTTGATCGCCCGTTCGGCGTGATCGATCGCCAGGTCGAGCTTACCCAACTTTGTCCAGCACAGGCTCAAATTCCATTCTTGGCCTGCAAGACTATGATCGTTTTTTGGCTTCACCCGTGCATAATGCTGCTTCACCTGCTCGAGAGTCCGCCCCCGAGACACGAGACACGCTCTCGACAACAAATCCAAATAGTCGGCTAGGCTGGAACCCAGCTCCACCCGAAAGATCTTATTGTCATAGCGTCGAATGGTTTGCACGGCTTGGATCAGCCAGTCGAAAGCACCCTCAGCGTCGCCGTCATTAAACAATTTTGCGCCGATCTGTCCGAGGACAAGGCCGTCGTTCTGGAATGTTTCTTTGCCAGACCGGAGCAGGAGCTCGAAGTCTTCGTCGCTAAGCGTCTCGGGTTTCTCGGTCAGCTTATACGCTGCGGCGCGAAGTCTCTGCCCTTCCGAAAAAAACCCAGAAAAATTAATCTCTTCAAGGGTATAGCCGAGGCCGGCGCTGACAGATGGATCGATATGCATCCAAAAATTTCTAGCAACGTCATAGGGCAGCACGCATTCCCGATTGATAACCGCTTTCAGATCCTCGGCGCTCACCTGAACGGACTGTGGCGCCATCAGCAATTCATGGGACGCACCGTCAACTTCGCCTTCGCCGCTTTCAGGGAAAAAGTCTTTCAATATTCCTGGCGCATTCTGCAAAACGTCTTCATATCGCAAGATATGGCCCCCAAGGCCCCGTTTGTGCTCCAACCATCCCCCGTAGAATTGATTATAGATGTTTGCAAAACCAACGACAGGGTCCACATCCGCCGCAAAGAACTCGGAACGGCTCGTCGTGATGTCCTTGGCGGAATTCAGCAAACAGCTCTGGAGCCACAACACCGGATGTCTTGCGACGATAACGACGTCTGCTCCAATTTTGGCGAGGTCGGTTTCGTCCCGAAACGTGTGTTTCCAACCAGCAAAGGTAATTACTACGTCCTTTATTGTCGCTCTAAGCACCTGCTCGATATAGTTTGTGCCCGTGCGCTGCAGCCCAACGAGGGAAAATTTATGACGAAATCGGTTCTGCATTAGCCTTTCAGTGCCCCACGGAGATCATTTTATGCGATTGGCGGCGGGTCATGATTTCGTCGAATTTAGCATTTCGACGGAGAGCCCCTGCGCCCTTGACTGTAGTCGCTGGGCGCAGTATCGGCGAGAAGACATTTGCGATGCAAGCGGTCCGATGGGCGCAAACTCGGCGGCTCTGGTGCCGGTTTGCCTATCGACCGCCCCGTGACGTCGGCCTCCGGGAAGTCATGAACCCAGTTCTTTTTTCGTCGCCACGCGAGTGGCGGACTGTGGCGGACACGACCTGCCTTGGCTCAACCGGGCAAGCGAAGGATCAGTTATGTTTAATCCGAAGATCGGCACGGAAACGAAAATCAAGACTAAGAGCTACGTACGGACGAAGCTTGGCGTCCCTGGTCATGTCGTTTGGGGTAACTACGTGCGTTTAGAGCCCGGCCGGTACTGCGTTATTTTTGATGTATCGCTTTGCGGAGCGATCAGCGATCCGCTCGCCAAGCGTTACGGTTTTGTTGAGGTCATGGCTGACGCGGGTAAAAAGCTTATCGAAAAGGCACCCATCCTTGCGGAGAATCTGGAAAAGGGTGGTCGTTACATTCGCGTTTATTTCGAACTTGGAGAGAGAGAAATCGTAGAGACAAGAGCTTACGTTGACGGAACACAGGCGCTTTTAATTGAGGAGAAGTCCCGCCCTATACGGTTGACGGACCGAAACGAAGACGATGAAGCGATAATTGCTGAGGCTGGATTTCCGGATGTCGCAACGGCAGGACTTCCGGAATTCTTTGCTTCAAATGTTGAGCAGCTAAGAGTACTCCACGCAGATCGTGTTTGGGTTAAGATTATAGACAATGAGGTCGTCTTAAACATAGACGGCATAAAAATACACGCACGTACCGTTGACGATTTGCATTGCGTCAGCGAGATCTTTATATCAAATATGTACAACGTCTCGACTCCTCGTGACGCGTGCGTCATCGACGTCGGTATGAACATCGCTCTAGCGGCGTTATTCTTTGCAAACAAGCAAACTGTGAAGGAAGTGCATGCGTTTGAGCCGTTTGAGGAGACTTACCGGCGGGCGATCGAGAATCTCGATCTAAATCCGGATTTAGCTCGCAAGATAACGACATACAAGTTCGCGTTGAGTAACAAAGATGAGGAAAGAACTGTCCGTATCGGGAATATACAACGAAGTGCGAACATGTCAATCCGAGACAACAGAACGGGACCTTCGTTGACGCTATCTGTGCGCGACGCAGCGATGATGCTTCGCCCGATTATCCAAAAAGCGACAAACAAGCAATTGATGATTATTGCTAAGATCGACTGCGAGGGCTCTGAATATGAGATTTTTGAATCCCTTGAGGCAGCCGGACTACTTCAGCAGGTTTCCCTCTTTTTAGTCGAATGGCATCCTTATTCAGCTTATAAGGATTTGACTGATTTGACCACGCCATTGCTGAAGCATGGCTTTGTCATCATCGATCGTACGGCTCGGAAGGATTGTGCCAACGGTATGTTGTACGCTATGCGTTCTTATTAATCTCGGTCCCCGCGCGGACCGCACCGTTGCTCCCGGAAGTGGATCACCAGCTAAATTCTGATGATCTCGATACGCTCAACTGAAACGCGAGCACGATCGGATGCGGCACGGGCGACGCATTCAAAATTCGCCGCATCGAGATCGATTGCGAATTTTCCTTCTTTGGCGCCATTCGGCAAGGAAAACGTCGTCAGCGATTGCCCAAATCGCTCCGTGATAGTCATCGTAAGCGCGCCCTCCACTTCGCCATGAACCTTCAAATTATAGCGCCCCGCCTTCAACACCCAATACGGCCCCCAAAATAACGGCCCTCCTCTGGTGGCGGAAGCGACAAAACGTTCCCCAACAATCTGGTGCTCCAAATTAGAGCGAAGCTGGACGCCGTAGATTGAAAACCGACCCCGATACAGGTCGTCGAGATCGCGGTCTCCGGGGCGGGCGGCAAACATGTCGCCGCTCCACGCTGCCAGTTCGCCGCGCCTGAGCGGCATCAACGTCGAGTTCGGGCCGACTCCGAAAAGATTCATATTCTGTTTATCAAAGAAATCCTCAAGTTCGGGATCGGATTTTCTATTCTTGCCAATCTTCTCGAATAGAATTTTCACGTTGGGCGAATTCGCGATGATGCTCCCCATGCCGCGCAACGCGAAGAGTTCATGCCCCTCAATGTCCATTTTAACCAGATCGCACCGAAAATCCGGCCCAAAAAAATCATCGAGTCGCGCGACCCGAATGATGCCCCCCTCCTCGGAGTCGATCACGCGCCCTCCTCCAAGATGGTTGTCGGGCGGAATGTGGAATCCCGCTTCTCCGTTCTTGTCTGAAAGCCCAAAGTCGAAACAAGCGATTTTTCCTCCGCTGTGGAGATCCCCAGCCCTATTCATGAAAGCGCTTCTGCGGATAAGCTTGGCCAGCTTTTTTTGCGGCTCGAACGCGTAGATGCGGCCTCTATCCCCAATCCTAGCGGCCACCTTCAACGAATAAAGACCAATGTTGGCTCCGATATCCAAAAATATGGAGTCGGGCTTGACAAAACTAAGTATCGTTTCGACGTTTCCCTCCTCATAAGCGCCGCCATTTACGATTAACGCCGCTGTTGCAGGATTTCTTGTATCAATAAATATTGGCGTTCTATCATTGAGGTACGTCAGCGCTATATCGTCGCCAAGGTATGCGGACATACGATTTCTGACGAAATCTAGATCGTATACGATATGTTTGAGCTTGCTGGTGATATTAAGCGCGTCACCGCGCACTGCGAACTGTTCAAGTAAATCATTTGTTTTTTTGGATAGGATCATCAAATCCACTGACTGAAGACTGCTCTCGGAAACCTTCTGCTCCAAAATATCTAGCTTTTTCGCAAGCTCGGCCAGCGCGTCTCTGCGGATTCCCCAACCTGCTCGCAGCGAGCGAAAACCAGTGCGAATCTTTTCAACAATCCCATGCATTGCCAATTAGCCTCAGGCGCGCTCAACACCACGTTCTTATCCAACCGCACGAGCAGCCGGCAACAAACTTCCTCGATCCAGCGAGTACCGGATTTCACGAGGCCCGTTCAGCTGGACGGATAGGTTTGCGCTCAACTCAGTCTTGCCTTGTTGCTTTCAGCGGCGAGGTATTGAATTTACGCACCACTCGAACGGACCGGCCGACCCGGTCGGCGAGTTCGCTCATCGCGGCATTACCTCAGCATCGAGTATATCATACAGCACTGGCGTTCGCGGGCTCAGCGACAGGCGAAGCGAGACCGCTCCGGGCGCCTTTGGAACTGGCGGCGACGTGGTCAGAAAGACCGAGCTTGCGCGATAGATCAACTCCTGTGGCTTGACGCCGCTCGCCCCAGTCGGAACGTCGGCATCGAACGACGTGTTCCACAAGTCGCGCCCGGCCGAATCCCGCTGCGACAATACTACGTGCATGACCCCGCCTTCGCCGCCATCAACGACGCCGCTGAAGCCGTAGTCGACACGCTCGCCGTCCTTCACCCGATCAATCGGCACGTCCTGAAACAACGCCTGATCGGGATTGCATCGCTGCGCGCTGCAACTGATCTGCAGGTAGTGCACGCCCTCCTTGTTCTGCGAGGCACGCATGTCGAGGGGCGTTCTGGATTGGAGCTGGCGGAGGTTGGGGTTCGCGCACCTCTCGCTGACTGCCGCGGTGCATCGCCACGCCGGCACCCCGGGGATATCGAAATGAAGGTCCGCGAGAACATTCGCTTCGGGGTAAGGCCAGGGTAGACGCGGTTTCGGGCGGTCAAAGAGGTCAACCACGCTCCAATCGCGACATTGGATCAACTTGAAGACCGCGCCTCGATACTCCATCTCCGCCGGGCCATGGCATGTCTTCGCGGGGAAGGCGGGGCCGTCGGTCTTCCAGACCTCCCATCGCGTCGGGCCATAAAGGTCGGTGAAATAGAATCGCTCAAGGCCGATGTGCGGGTGCGGACCGGGGCTGACCGGAAATCCGTTCGTCGACACGATTGCGTCGATGCGCTTTTGCGGCGCTCCGTTGGCCCCGCCGAAAACGAAGCCCAGTTCGAACGACCAAGTGGCGAGCGAGTCGGTATCGAAGCGGGAAGCCCCACACCGTCCCGGATAAGGCTCGCCATTCTGCTCGTAATAGTCATCGTGAATGGGAAAGACGCCGCCGCCGGATGCTCCAGGTCGCAATTCGTGCAAGAACGAAGCGGGAAAAAAAACCCAACTGTCATAAGGCTTGCAACCCATCCCGAAGAAAGTCTGGCGATAGCCCCCGGCATCCCGGGTGCCGCTGCCGCTGACGTAGCCATCCATGACCCGGTAAACATCGTAGCCATCGCCGTCGCCAGGATGCATGACGCCGTACGGTTCGCGATAGTCGAAGTTGAAATCGGTCGCGGAAACAATTCCTCCCATGTGCCGATCGACGAGAGGGTAGGAGTCATGGCGCTGCAGGCCGTGCGGGTGGTTGGGCGCCGGCTGGTCATGTCTCAGGTACGGCATCGGATCACCGAGTTTGAGCCGCCGCTCGTGCGTCCCCCTAGGGCAGCCGTCGTAGGGGTCGACAGGAACCGGATGCTCGGAAGCGTCGGCGCACACGTGCTGGATGATCCAGTCCCACGGGTCGGTCGAATGCGCGCCTGCGTGCGCGGGCCTGACCATGAGCACCGACGCTACCAACGAGGCGGCCATGACGCTAACGAATTTTCTGTGCAACCAGAGTCTCCACCTATTCGCGAACGCATCGAAGCGAGATGGTCGATTTATTTGGCCGAAATTTGCCGCACGACGCAGTATAGTGCTTGCGAGGTCGAGGAATCGGATTGCAAAGCGCGAGCAAGGCCACAACGAAACTCATTTCAAGCGCGTTGAGGCGCTCGAGGCGGAGGTAGCGCGTTTGGAGGCTCAGCGGCGCAGCAATCAGGATAGCGGAAGGGAGGTGAGCGTCACTGGCACACCGCGTAATCGACATACTTCGGCTCAGCTTGCCAAATGACGAGGTTTCCCGCCGGGAGCGCCGTGAAACCGGCCCCGAGAGCCGTCTGCAGCGTCCAACTCACCCCGTTGTCCTTGCTGAGCGAGGTGTAGGCAGTGGTCGTGTCCGACCAGGCGAGACGCACATAGCCCTGGTAGGCGTAGACCTGCGGCAGGTGAATCTCCGGGCCGAGGTCGGCGGACGTCAGGCCGGTCGGCGCGCCGATCTGCACCGATGCACCCCAGGTGACACCGTCGTCGGGCGAGGAGGAAAAGAAAACGCCCTGCTGCTGGCCGCTCTGCACCTGCAGCCACGTCAGGTAGACGTCGCCGCTGTCGACCTCGACGTTGGGCTGGCGCGCCGGCGAGGCGATCATAACCGGCGCCGACGACCAATTCCACGCGTCCGGCGCCCGCCGATACCAAGCCGCGTTGGGAGTATCGGTGCGGTAGACAAGGTGTCCGACGCCGCCGGCGTCGACTACGAGTTTCGGTCCTCGGGGGTTGACTGCGGCCACCGGCACAGTCTCGACTGCCCAGTTAGCCCCGGCATCCAGGGTGCGCGCTTCGTAGACCACGAACGGCGCAGTGGTGTTGTTCCAGACGAGATAGGCTTTGGAGCCGATCGCGGCTATCGCCGCGAGGTTGCTGTCGGCTATGGTCGGATTGAACTCGGCGTATTTGCCGAAGGTCTGGCCGCCGTCGGTGCTCGTCCTGACCACCCAGTTTACGATGCCGTTTCTTGTGACGTCGACGAGCAGCCAGGCAACGTAGACGTTGCCGCCGGCGCTAGCCACGAGCGCCCGTCCGGCGCTCCCAAGAGCATTGCCGAGATAGACAGGCTTCGTCCATGTCTGGCCATAGTTGGCGCTCCTCGCGAACCACACGGTCGCGACGCTGCCCACTGTCTGAAGATAGACCAAGTAGACGTCGGCGCCGTCTTTCGCGAGCCGCGTGTCGGAGGTGAAACCTTTCGGCGCGCCGCTTGAGACCGTCGCTAGGATCTGGTTCCTTTGGCCGATCGTGACAGTCGGCGCGCCGCCGTCGCCGGCCGCCCACAACGCATAAGGACCGTCAATGACCGGATCGCCGGACATCGGCGGCACATTGTGACTCGGGTCGAGCTGCCAAAACGGGCAGCTCTCATGGGTCGCGAGCGTGGTGCTCCCCAGCAGGAGGGCAATGGTCAGATGCATCATGCGACGATCCTCGGTCTCGGTTATTGCTTCGTGGAGCTCTGTTGGCTTGTCCTCGTCGAATGCCATACTGCGCGGGGCCGCGGCGGCAGGTCTAATCCGATTTAACGCCATTAATCCGAGTTAACACCATAAAGAGCGGGCCGACAACGGATTGCAGGCGGCTGAAAAAGTCCGGCGTCGCGGTCCCGCGCACCGCTGCCGCGCCGTTGGCGACGCGGAATATCTCGCAGTAGCCGCTGTTGTCGCGGCAGGCTCGCTGTAGCCGCTGCCCCTTAAGCGGCCTCGTCGCCAAGCTGGTCGAGTGAGCTCAACCGGTTAATCGTAATCCGGTGCAGTTGCATGACGCCTTCAATGGCGCCGGTCAACAACTGCACTCGGATTTCGACCGGCTTCGAAGGGTCTTCGATCTCAAACCGAATCTGACAGCCGTAGACGCCCGACGGCGGCAATTGGGCGCGCACGATCGACAAGATCCTGTCCGCGAACACGTCGACGGCAATATGGTTATCAGAATAGCAATCCTGCACTTCCAACGCGATTTCGGCGCTCCAGGCGCCGGCCGGCAGCGCGAAATAGGGACCGAAATAGACGTGGCGCGCTGGTCCGGTCAAATCGATCGGGCCGATCGTCAGACGGTCCGGAAACTCCGGCCGAAGGAGGGCGTAGACCGGCCACTCCAGTGTCTCGAGAGGCCGGCCCTCGGCGATGGCGTCATATCGCGGCGCCAGAAAGTCGATGAGCTCGTTCTCCAGCGGGCTCCGTTTCTCGAGCGCCGCCCGGCCGTCTTCGGCAGCCTTGGCGAGGGAGACGACCTTGCGGTCGATGTATTCGCCGAGGGCGGCCTCCCCTTGCCCGTCAAATCCGACGAATTTCAACACGCGCCTCACCGAGTCGTCCTTTATCGGCAGCTGGTAGAAGGCTGCGAGCTTTCCGACGAGGCTCCCGAGCGTCTCGACCTTCGGGCTTCGGACGAAGAGTGACGACGGCGGCGGCGATACGATTGCCGGTTCGAGGTTGACGAGCGCCATGGTTGCGAAACGCGCCGCGGCGACGCCGGTGAAACCCCTGGAAACGACGGAAGACAGGGCCACAGCCGTGAAATCGTCGACGCAGACCACGACCGGAGCGTTCAAATGGTAAAGAGTCGCCATGAGGTCCGGGTTCGGATAATCGGACATCAGAACCACGGGCCGGTCTTTCCGTGTCGAGCTGTCAGGAAATTGCTCGCGCAATTTTTCGATCGAATTCGCGACAACGACCAGATGGTCGCCGATCGTGATTTGCACAAGCGCGCGCACGATATTCTGAACGGCATAGAGCTTCGGGGACGGGGTCCCAACGAGGGAAAGGAGGCTCATGGCGGGCCCGGGTGTAACGGAAAGTAGAGCCCCTGTGAAGCCGCTGAAGCGAACGCCGTTAACAAGTCCGCGGGTCTCCGTTGCAGCGTTTACGATGCGCCACAAATGATGGTCGCCGTGAGCCAGCGGTAAAACGAACCACAGGCAAGACGGTCCGCTTCGCAGCATTGGGGGTTCTGGGTTCTTGAGTTCTGACCCCAGGCGTTTGTGAAGCCCGCGGCCGCAACTTCCGACCCGACACTCCGAGAACGCAGTGCCCGGTCCCATAGAAGCTACTTTGTCCGCGATGACCGATTGGTCGGGGAGGAGCGCCTCGCGCTGCGGCGAACGCCGGACAGCTCTAGCGCCGGCTCGTCGCTCAGCAGGAGGGAGGAAAATGTTCGACCCTCGTGGCTGCTCTCCGTACGCGTGCCGAGGCCTCACCGTGCTTTGCCCGGCCTCACGCGTTTTTTAAGAAACGGGATGGGTGAGCAGGCGCCATCGCTGATCGCGTCCTAAGCGGGGCGACGCAGCGCACAGCGAAGGCCGGCAACAACTGCCGGCTTTTGTATCCACCCCGGTTGCGATAGACGGAAACGCCCCCATCGCAGCGGACGGATTTCCTTCCGCTAGGAACGGATTGCCACTGTGGACTTCTTTCGCGGAACTTCAAGAAAACGGCTCGCCGCGCGCTCTCTGCAGGAGCAGGCCGAAATCGAGCGCCTCGCCGCGGATCTGGCGCGACCTACCAATGAAAGCGACCAGCCCAACAGCCTCGCCACCGCGATAAGCTTGCGCGACATCGCCAACCTGCGCGCCAATTCGAAGATGTTTGCAGCGTTTATCGCAGAAATGACTTACAACACGCAGGTTTCAGCCATCGCTGTCAATAAGCCAACCCGGATCGCAGCCAAGGGTCGGGTTTGCAAGCAGAGTGATTTCTCCTCTCCATGGTTCTTGCATTGGACAAACCGTCTGAAGAACGCACCCCGGCTGCACCGAAAGTTGTGGGAGGACGCCTATGTCGTCCAATGTTTATGGGAGAGGGGCTGCCTCAAGCCCGGCAAGAGGGGCCTGGGATTTGCGGTTGGAATGGAGTCTCTGCCCTCGCTGTTCACCAGTTGCGGAGCGCAGATTACGGCTACGGACCTCTCCCCGGACGATGAGCGGAGCCGTGGCTGGACGTCGACCGGCCAGCACGCGTCAAATATCGAGGCCCTCTGGAAACCGCAAATTGTCACTCAGGAGAAGTTTTTCGAAAACTGCTCGTTCGAATTCGTCGACATGACGATGATCCCCTCCAAGTTCGACGAGAAGTTTGATTTCTGCTGGTCGGTTTGCGCGTTCGAGCACCTGGGCACGTTGCAGAAAGGGTTGGAATTCGTCCTGCAGGCCACCCGGACTTTGAAGCCGGGCGGCTTCGCAGTGCACACGACCGAGTACAACGTCGCTGACGGCGAGACGATCGATAACTGGCCGACAGTGCTCTACCAGAAGAAGCATTTTGCGACGCTCAAGACCATGATCGAAGATGCCGGCTGCATACTGGTCGATATCGATTTCGACGTCGGTCATGAGTTGTTCGATTGCTACGTCGACGTGCCGCCGTTCCCGCATCAGGACGCACGCGGCTTGGCTGTCCCGCAGGCACCGCAGCTTAAGATCAGTGTCGACGGGTTTCCAACGACTTCGATCGCCATCGTCGTCAAGAAACCGCTCCCGGCGGCCGCGGGGAAGGAAGGCCGCAACCTCAGTTCGGCTCCGTCGCCCAATGCTTGATCAGATGATGGGCGATCGCCATCGGGATCGGCGCGGTGAGGTTTTCTGGATGTCGCCGTTCGAGCATCGCCAGCACCTCGGGACGCGAAAACCAGCGCGCGTCCTCGAGCTCCGTCCGGTCGACGGCAACCGTGCGGCTCAGAGCGTGAGCGAAGCAGCCGATCATCAGCGACGCGGGAAACGGCCAGGGCTGCGAGGCGAAATAGCGCACGTTGCCGCAGGCGACGCCGGACTCCTCGAGAATCTCCCGCTTGACCGCGGCCTCGATCGTCTCGCCCGGCTCGACGAAGCCGGCGAGCGCCGAATACATGTTCTTCGGGAACCGCGGCTGGCGGCCGAGCAGGCAATCGTCGCCGTCGATGGCGAGCATGATGACGACCGGGTCGGTGCGGGGAAAATGCTGCATGCCGCAGGTTTTGCACTCGCGTCGCCAGCCCGCCGCCGAGACCTCGGTCAACTGACCGCAATTCGAGCAGAAGCGCCGGCGTGCGTGCCAAAACATCAGCGCCTTGGCCGAGGCCAGCATGCTCGCCCGGTCGGGCGGCACGAGGCCGCCGGCCGCGATCGAGCGCAGGTCGGTCGGCTTCAGGTCGTCACGGCCCGGCAGGACGAGGATCCTGCGGTCGAGAAACCCGTCGCTGGCGTCCGATTCCTCGACCACCGCCTCGTCCGGGAGCAGGGCGGCGAAGACCGGCGACCCGTCGGGCAGAATTCCGAGCAGCGCCTCGACCCGCGCGCCGCCCAGCGCCCCGATCTCGGCCATGGGCAGGAGCGGGTCGAGTCCCTCGGCGGTCATCGCGAGCACCGGCATGTCGCGCGCGATCAGGATCGCGCGCGCGTCAGGACGCGCGCGCAAGGCCGCCAGCGCTTCGGCGCTTTCGCGCCGCTCCGTGGCGCGATCGAGGGGATCGGCGGCGAAGGCCAGGCCGGCGAGCGCGTCAGGCCCGGGCGACGCGCTCATGGATAGCGCGCCTTGAGGCTCGCCACCCGTTCGGCGTCGTAATCGATGATGCAGCTCAGCCGCGGATCGGCGTCCTTAGCCGCCATGCCCGCTTCGAACGGCGCGACGTCCTGGCACTCCGCGTCGCGCCAGGTCGCCCACTGCGCCTGGGCGTCGTTGAGCGAGCGGCGCCAGCGCGCCTTCTGCGACGACAGGATGCCCTGGCGGGAGTCGATCGACTTTATCGCCGCATCGACCGCGGCGCGCAGCTCCGAATCCGCATGGTCGGCGCCGGTCCGCAGACATTCGGCGAGGTCGCGCGCCCCGAGTTTCTTGACGTCGCATATCGCCCGCGATGGGCGGGCGGCTGCTTCCGCGAGAGCGGGCGCCGCAGCGCAACAGGTCGCCAGGGAAAGCGCTGCGGCGAGGAACAAGGGTCGCATCGGGAGGGTCCTTCCCAGGAGGATTGGCTCAGGCGCCGGCGTTCGCCGAGGCGGGTCGGCTCAAGAATTCGCGCATCCGCTCGAGCGCGCGTTCGATGTTTTCGAGCGAATTGGCGTAGGAGAGGCGCAGATAGCCCTCGCCGTGGACCCCGAAATCGGGGCCGCCAACGGTCGCCACGCCCGCTTCCTCGAGCAGCGCCGAGGCGAGCGGCTTCGCCTTCCAGCCGGTCTTCGATACGTTGGGAAAGGCGTAGAACGCGCCCTTCGGCGTGACGGCGCTGACCCCCGGCAGGCGGTTCAGCCCCGCAACCACCACCTCGCGCCGCAGGTCGAATTCCTGCCGCATCGCGGCGACCGAATCCTGCGGGCCCTTCAGCGCCGCGACGCCGGCGAACTGGGCCGCCGAATTGACGCAGGAATAGGAATTGACCGCGATCTTCCGCGCAACGTCGCGCCAAATCTTCGGCCATACCGAATAGCCGAGCCGCCAGCCGGTCATGGCGTAGGTCTTCGAAAAGCCGTCGAGCAGAATGAGCCGGTCGCGGATCTCCGGATAGGCGAGGAGCGAGCGGTGGTCGAGCCCGTCGTAGATGAGCTGCCCGTAGATCTCGTCGGACAGGATCGCCGCGCCGGGAAAGCGCGCGAGCCCAGCGACGAGCTTGTCGATCTCCTGCGTCGGCGTCACCCCGCCGGTCGGGTTGGCCGGGGAATTGAGGATGACGAGCCTCGTTGCGGGCGTCATCAGCGCCAGCGTCTCCTCGGCCGAGAAGGCGAAGCCGTTTTCTTCCCGCATCGGCGCCGGGACGGGTTTGGCGCCGGTGAACTCGATCATCGAACGGTAGATGGGAAAGCCGGGGTCCGGGTAGACAATGTCGGCTCCCGACTCGCCGAACATCAGGATCGCCATGAACATCGCGACCTTGCCGCCGGGAGTGATGAGCACGAGATCGGGCGAGACCTCGAGGCCGAGCCTGCGATGCAGGTCCTCCGCCACCGCCTCGCGCAGAGGCGCGATTCCGGTCGCGTCGGTATAGCCGTGCTCCCCGTCGCGCAGCGCCTTCACCGCCGCCTCGACGATGTGCGGCGGCGTTTTGAAATCCGGCTGGCCGATGCCGAGATTGATCACGTCGCGGCCCTGCCGCTGCAATTCGGCGGCCTTGGCGAGGACGGCGAAGGCGTTCTCCTCGCCCATGCGCGCGAAGGCGGGATTGAGTAAGGTCAAGGCGGCGCTCCCATGGAAGGCGGCCTTTTTGGCAAAGGCGCGCGGCGGGAGCAAGAGCTTGGACCAGCAAGCCTTCGCGTGACGAGCAGGCCAGAATTCCCTGCCGCAGGGAAATTATCCCTTTTCGGCCGCTTTTCCTCAAGCGCAGCCCAAAACCTATGATTCGCGGTTGGGTTGCAGGAATTCCCCCGAAAACTGTCCTCTGTCCCTCTGCAACTCGACGGACCCGCGCCGTCTCCGCGACGGCCTTTGCGGCTCCCGCGGAGAAGCGGCCACCGCCGCCGGGGACGAACGCTTTCGGCCCAAATTATTCCAAGCGGAACCAAGCCGGTCCAAGCCCGACCAAGAAAAAGGACTTGGATTATCTTGGATTCTTTTGGATTCTCTTGGATTCCTTCGTCCAATTCGGGGCTTTTCAAAGGGTTACGGCCAATTCCAGCCGGGAAAAAATTCTCTTTGCTCCTGCTCCCGCTAACCGGCGGGCGCGCCGACCGGTTGGTTAAAAACTGCGCCCGCCGGAGCGGCTGGGGCCGACCGGTTCCAACACTGCTTTAAGAACATATGACGTACATCACATGCTTTGTCAAGATATTTCCGCGGTCGGCGGAATTGCCCTTTCACTGAATTGAGCAGGTGAAAGAATCGCGTCAGGGCGCGCCGATCAACTTGCAAGAGCACATGCCTTCAGCCGGTACGGTCTACCCGCCGAGCGCCTCGCGCTCCTTGAGCAACGCAGCCAACGCTTGCTCCTGTTCCGCAATCCTGTCCGCCATCCGGAACTCATCCCCGGCGCCGGACAAAGCGGCGGCCTGCTCGGTGAGGTCCCTGATGTTGCCCCGGATCGAGGCGATCCTTCGATCGAGTTCCTCGAGAGTTGTGGCGTCCGCCATGGAGACTTCCCTTTCGCCTTTGGTTCAGTGGCCGCGGTGGGGGCGGTCCGGCGCCTCGCAATTCGCCGACCACCAACCCGTAGCCGCGGCTTGATAAGCCGGCCGCCGGAGGGGCGCACTTCGAAGGCGCCCCCACTAACCCGCTCGCGGTCTCACCGAGCGCGCCCGACAAAGCAACCTACCCTAGCGCCCTCTCCAGCACGCGGCGCAACCGGCCGGCGAAGGCCGGCGGGTCTTCGACCTGGCCGCCCTCGAGCAGTTTGGCCTCGTCGAGCATCAGCCAGGCTGCGTCCTCGATCAGCGGCTTGTCCTTGCCGTCCTTGAAGCGGGAAGCGAGCGCGACGGTCAGCGGATGGGTCGGGTTGACTTCGAGGATCGGCTTGGCGCGCTCGGAAAGGCGCCCGTGCGAGGCGAGCATCTTTTCGAGCTGCCGGTCGGGGCCGAAGTCTGGCGCGATCAGGCAGGCGACGCTGTCGGTCAGGCGGTCCGAGGCGCGCACCTCCGCGACCTCCTTTTCCAGCGTCTGCTTGAAGAAGGCGAACAGGGTCGCGACCTCGCCCGAGGCCTCGGCCGGCGCCTTCGCCCCCTCGACGAGGGCGATCGACTTGATGTCGGCGGCGCCCTGGCTCACAGACTTGAACGGCTTGCCGTCGAAGCCGGCCGAGGTCGACACCCAGAAGGAGTCGACGGGATCGGAGAGCAGCAGGACTTCCACGCCGCGCGCCTTAAAACCCTCGAGCTGTGGGCTCGCAGCGAGACGTTTTGCGTCATCGCCGGTGAGATAATAGATCGCCGTCTGGTTCTCGCGCAAAGATGCGACATATTGGGCCAGCGTCCGGTCGCCCTCGGAGTGCGTAGTCGTGACGAAGCGGGCGATCTTGAACAGGCCGTCGCGACGCTCGGGGTCCTCGTACAGGCCCTCCTTGATCACCGCGCCGAAATGCTCCCAGACTTTCGCGAATTTCTCCGGCTCGTTCTCCGCCAGCTTGCCGAGCTCCTGCACGATCCGGTTCGTCACGCCCTTGCGGATCGCCGCGAAGACGTCGCTCTTCTGGATCATTTCGCGCGAGACGTTGAGCGGAAGGTCCGCGCTGTCGACCACGAGCCGCACGAAGCGCAGCCAGCCCGGCAGAATGTCGGCGTCCTCAGAGATAAGCACGCGCCGCACGTAGAGCTTGTTGCGGCCCTTGCGCGTCGGATCGAAGAGGTCGAACGGCCGCGAGCCGGGAATGAACGCGAGCACGGTATATTCGTGCCGCCCCTCGGCCCGCCAGTGCATGGTCAGCGCCGGCTCGTCGAACTGGCCGGATAGGCCGCGGTAGAACTCGGCGTATTCCTCGGGTTTGACCTCCGACTTGGGCTTCGCCCAGATAGCCGCTCCGTCGGCGATGCGCTTGGCCTCGGCCCCCGGCTTTTCGACGAGGTCGATCGGCACGGCGACCGCGCCGGAATGTTCGCGGATGATGCCCTCGACCTTCCAGGCCTCGCAGAACTGCTTCAATTCGTCGTTGAGATGGAGCATGACGCGGGCGCCGCGCTCGGGGGCTTCCTCGAGCGCGAGCGGCGCAATGGTGAACGAACCCTTGCCGTCGGACGACCAGCGCCAGGCTTCGGAGGAGCCGGCGCGGCGCGTCTCCACGACCACCTCGTCGGCGACCATGAACGCCGAGTAGAAGCCGATGCCGAACTGGCCGATCAGCGCCTGCGCCTCCTTGCTCGCATCCTCGACGGTCAGCCGGTCGAGGAAGGCTTTCGTGCCGGAGCGGGCGATGGTGCCGAGGCCCGAGGTCAGGTCCTCCCGGGTCATGCCGACGCCGTTGTCGGCGACCGTCAGCGTCTTCTTTTCGGGATCGAGGGAGACTGTGATGACGAAGGGCCCGCTCTCGGTGAGCTCGGGCCGGGCGATCGCCTCGTAGCGCAGCTTCTCGCAGGCGTCGGCGGCGTTCGAGACGAGTTCGCGGACGAAAATTTCGCGGTCGGAATAGACCGAATGGACCATCAGGTGCAGCAGGCGCGAAACGTCGGCCTCGAAGCTTTGCGTCGTCGCGTCTTCGTTCGTCGGGGTTTTTGCGTCGGCGGTCAAATTTCTGCCTCGTCGGAAATGAAAGGGCTTCGCCGCGCTGGAGGCCGCGGCGGCCTCGATATCGTCGCCTTTGCGCCGGGATTCAAGACCCGAACGAGGCGCCCGGAAGCGCCGACGGATCTTCACGCCCGTTGCCGCGGGCCGGCGGCGTCATTATGCTGAACCCGCAATTTCCCGGCATATGTAAGGGGTAAACTTCCATGGCCTTCCTCGCCGACGTACTCTCTCGGGTGAAGCCTTCCGCGACCATGACGGTGACGCAGAAGGCGCGGGACCTGAAGGCGAAGGGCCGCGACATCATTTCCCTGTCGGTCGGCGAGCCCGATTTCGACACGCCCGACAACATCAAGGAAGCCGCGGTGACGGCGATCCGGCGGGGCGAGACCAAATATCCGCCGGTGCTCGGCATCCCGCCGCTTCGCGAGGCGATCGCGGCGAAATTCAAGCGCGAGAACGGGCTCGACTACAAGCCGTCCGACACGATCGTCGGAACGGGCGGCAAGCAGATCCTCTACAACGCCTTTCTCGTCACGATGAACAAGGGCGACGAGGTGATCATTCCCGCGCCCTTCTGGGTGAGCTACCCGGAGATGGTGGCGATCAACTGGGGCGAGCCGGTCATCGTGCCGACGAAGCTCGAGCGGGCGTTCAAGTTGCAGCCGGAGGACCTCGAGCGCGCGATCACGCCGCGCACCAAGTGGGTGATCCTCAACTCGCCGTCGAACCCGACCGGCGCGGCCTATACGCGCGACGAATTGAAGGCGCTGACCGACGTCCTCATGCGCCATCCGCACGTCTGGGTGCTCACCGACGACATGTACGAGCATCTCGTCTATGGCGACTTCACCTTCACCACCGCGGCGCAGGTCGAGCCAGCTCTGAAATCCCGAACGCTGACGATGAACGGCGTGTCGAAGGCCTATGCGATGACCGGCTGGCGCATCGGCTATGCCGCCGGCCCGGCCCAGCTCATCAAGGCGATGGACATGGTGCAGGGCCAGCAGACTTCAGGGGCCTGCACGATCGCCCAATGGGCCTCGGTCGAGGCGCTGACCGGACCGCAGGACTTCATTGCCGTCCGCCGCAAGGCGTTCGAGGAGCGGCGCGACCTCGTCGTGTCGATGCTGGGCCAGGCGCAGCATTTGAAGTGTCCGAAGCCGGAAGGCGCGTTCTACGTCTATCCGTCCGTAGCCGGGGCGATCGGCAAAAAGGCGCCCTCGGGCAGGACGATCGAAACCGACGAGGATTTCGTCAGCGAGCTCCTCGAGGAGACGGGCGTCGCGGTCGTGCACGGCAGCGCCTTCGGCCAGGGACCGAACGTCCGCGTGTCCTACGCGACCTCGCTCGCTCAGCTCGAGAGCGCGTGCAAGAAGATCCAGAAGTTCACCGCCGAGCTGCGGTAGCGGCAATTTCAAGAACGCGCACGATATGGCGGAGCTTGGGGACGGTCGCGAAGATTGTTCAGCGTGGGACGGTCGGCCTCGGGCGACCTGTCCTGCTGCTGTTCGGCTTGGCCGCTCGCGGTCCGTCCGCCGGGCCCTTCGTCGTTTGATGGCAGCAGATACCATTGTTGTAGCTACAATTTGAGTTGACTCTCGATTATTTTGTAGCTACGCACATCGGTGATCATCACCTGGGACAACGCCAAGCGGCTCGCCAATCTGGACAAGCACGGATTGGATTTTGCAGACCTTGAGATCGAATTCTTCCTCAATTCGTTAGTCGCTCCGGTCCGGGAGGGACGCTTCAAGGCGATCGGACCGCTCGGGAGAAATGTGATCGTCGTCGTATTCGCGCCGCTCGGAACCGAAGCCGTTTCCGTCATCTCGATGCGCCCGGCGAACAGGAAGGAAAGAGGCCTTTTGGATGACCGCTAAAGCCAGCACACCCGAGGCGGGCAGGGGCTACACGAAGGCCGATCTCGAGGACGTCTCCGACACGCCGGAGTTTACCGCAGACGAAATTGCGAAGGCGAAGCCCTTCGCCGAGGCCTTGCCCGAGCTCGCGGCGAGCGCGAAGCGCGTCCGGGTCCGGGGCCGACAGAAGGCTCCGACGAAGCAGCTCATCAGCCTGCGGCTCGATCGTTCGGTCCTTGAGGCGTTCAAATCGGAAGGCCCTGGGTGGCAGCGGCGCATCAATGAGGCGCTGAAAATCGCGATCGGCCGGCGCTGAGGGCGCTCCCGCACCTTAGCCGACCCGCCCGCCGGCGCGGGACGGCGCCGTCTTGAACGGCCCCACCTTTGGGCCGGTCGCGAACTTCCAGGTCTCGCGAGGGCGATGACGGCGAAGGCCGTGGATCGTCGTCACGAGCCGAACCTCACAGCAGCACCGGGGTGCGGAAGCCGACGAAGCCCTGCATGATCATCTGGCCCGCTATGGCGCCGACCCCCGAGCTCGAGATGGCCGATGCAAGGAGCGAGGTGAGAAAACCGCGGCAGCGCCCCTCCCGTGTCGGCGACGTCGCTGTGGCCGGCGTGGAAGGCGCTCGCAGCCATCGTGACCATGGCCATATTGGCGAGCCCTGTCGCCGACAGGGCGACGATCGCCTCGAGATTGGAGAGGCCGAACTTCGTCGGCGCCGACGGTAGGCGTCCCTGGCGCGGACTCGATCGTTTGCCGGCCCCGTTGGGTGTCAGGCTCCAGCTGGCGCCGCGAGCCCAATTCTGGCCCTCACCCCGCCGCGAGTTGCCGCTCCAGCTGATCCAACACCCGGTAGCAGGGCAAAACCTGCTCGACGCTGGCGTTCGGCTCCCGGCCCTGGCGAATGGCGGCGAAGAATTCGCGGTCCTGCAGTTCGATGCCGTTCATCGAGACGTCGACCTTGCTCACGTCGATCTTCTCGTCCTTGCCGGTAAAAAGGTCGTCGTAACGGGCGATATAGGTCGCGCTGTCGCCGATGTAGCGGAAGAACGTGCCGAGCGGCCCGTCGTTGTTGAACGACAGCGACAGCGTGCAGATCGCGCCGTTCGCGCTCTTCAGTTGGATGCTCATGTCCATGGCGATGCCAAGCGTCGGGTGGATCGGCCCTTGGAGCGCGTTGGCCTTCACGATCGGCGAGCGGCACTGCCAGGCGAAGAGGTCGACCGTATGCGCGGCGTGATGCCAGAGCAGGTGGTCTGTCCACGAGCGAGGCTGGCCGAGCGCGTTCATGTTGGTGCGGCGGAAGAAATAGGTCTGCACGTCCATCTGCTGGATGTGGAACTCACCCGCCAGAATGCGCTTGTGCACGAACTGGTGGCTCGGGTTGAAGCGGCGGGTATGGCCGGCCATCGCGACGAGGCCGGTGCGCTTTTGCATCGCGAGGACGGCCTCGGCGTCCTTGAGGCTGTCGGCGAGGGGGATCTCGACCTGAACGTGCTTGCCGGCCTCGAGGCATTGCAGCGCCTGGGCGGCGTGCATCTGGGTCGGCGTCGCGAGGATGACGGCGTCGAGGCCCGGCTGCTTGAGAGCGTCGGCCAGCTCGGTCGTCGTGTGGCCGACGCCGTATTTCTTCGCCGCCTCCTGGGTCTTGTCGAGCTCGCGGCCGACGAGCGAGATCACCTCGACGCCGTCGATCTGCTTGATGCCGTCGAGGTGCTTGAGGCCGAAAGCGCCGGCGCCTGCCAGCGCGACTTTGATTGTGTTGGTCATCGAGGTCTCCTCAGACGCGCCCCGGCGCTCTGCTGGTCAGCCTCCCCACGTCCTCATCCTGAGCTTGTCGAAGGATGCTCCAGCGCGCGGCTAGTCATGCAATCTGGAGCGTCCTTCGACAAGCTCAGGACGAGGTTCGTTGATTCAGGACGCATTCTCCAAAACGAGATGGCCGACGGCGGTGTTCGATGCCGGCACATGGTAGAATCGATGCGCCACCTTCGGCTTCGGGCCGCCGGGGACATCCGACATCGCGCCGCGCGCAATCAGCCACATCACGAGCTCGATCCCCTCCGAACCCGCCTCGCGGACGTATTCGATGTTCGGCATCTGCGCGAGGCCCTTGGGGTCGTCGATCAGACGGTCGAGGAACGTGTTGTCCCACTCCCTGATTGATCAGGCCAGCTCGCGGCCCCTGCAAGTTGATGACTCATGCCGCCGGTGCCCCAGACCTGGACCTCGAGATCCTCGGGGTAGCTCCGAATCGCCTTGCCGATCGCCTGGCCGAGGGCGAAGCAGCGCGCCCCCGAAGGCACGGGGTGCTGCACCACGTTGACGGCGAAGGGTATGATCTTGCACGGCCACGCGTCGACCTCACCGAAAACGCAGCTCAGCGGCACCGTGAGGCCGTGATCGACGTCGATCTCGTTGACCATGGTCAGGTCGAAATCCTGCTGGATCACTTCCGCGGCGATGTGCGAGGCGAGCTCCGGATGGCCGATGACCTTCGGCACCGGACGGGCGCCATAGCCTTCGTCCGCCGGATTGAACTCCGGGCCGGTCATGATCGCGAAAGTGGGGATCATCTGGAGGCTGAAGGCGGTGGCGTGGTCGTTGTAGACGAGGAAGATCACGTCGGGCGTGTGCGTCTTTTCCCAATCCTTGGTGAAGTCGTATCCGGCGAACACCGGCTTCCAGTAAGGCTCCTCGGTCTTGCCGAGGTCGAAGGCCGCCCCGACGGCGGGGATGTGCGAGGTATAGAGCGAGGCGGTGATGCGGGCCATGGTCCCTATCCTTTGAATCCGTGAAGAGTCGCGATACCGTCAGTCTTTGCGGGGACGCTGCGCGTCGCCGTCCTCGCCGATCCTGCGGTTGCCGTCGATCTTTCGGCCGCCCTTGACCATCATCTCGCGGTATTCCTGCTCGGTCATGCCGGTCATGCTGCCGGCCATCTGCTGAAAGCTCTTGCCGTCGGTCGCGCCGATCTTCGACAGGAAATAGATGTTGCCGCCGAGCGCCATCATGCGGTTGAGGTCACGATCGAGCACCGCCTGCTTCTGCTCCTCGCTCATCTTCCATTCGTCGAGATAGGCGCGCTCGTTCGCCTTGAACTTCGCACGATTCTCGGCCTTCATCAGCGACATGCAGAACTGGTTGAGCCAGTAGCCTTTGCGCGATTGCTCGGCGTCGAAGACGATCGTGCCGGGGATTTCCTTGAATTCTTTGTCGAGAGCCATCGTTCAGACTCCTCTTTCCTCGGGCCAATAGAGCCGCATCGGATTGTCGACCAGCATCTTCCGCTGCAATTCGGGCGTCGTCGCGATATGAGGGATGACGTCGACGAGGAGGCCGTCGTCCGGCATGTGGTCCTTGAGGTTTGGATGCGGCCAGTCCGTTCCCCAGATCACGCGGTCCGGGAAGTCTTCGACGACGCGCCTCGCGAACGGGACGAAATCGCGATACGGCTCGCGCTCGCCGTTCAGCGCCGGCGGGCCGGAGACCGACAGCCGCTCCGCGCCGCTGACCTTGGCCCAGACATTGGGATTCTCGCGCATGAATTTGAGGAACAGCGCGAACTCGGGGCCGTCCACGGGATTCCTGACGTCGGGCCGGCCCATGTGGTCGACGACGATCGTGGTCGGCAGGGCGGTGAAAAAATCCCACAGCTCGGGCAGGTCCACGGCCTCGAAATAGATCACCACATGCCAGCCGAGCTTGGCGACGCGGCCGGCGATCTCCATCAGTTCGTCCTTCGGCGTGAAGTCGACGAGACGCTTGACGAAATTGAAGCGCACGCCGCGCACGCCCGCGTCATGGAGCCGCTTCAGTTCGCCCTCGCTCACGTCGCGCCGCACGGTCGCGACGCCGCGCGCTTTGCCGCCGCTCGAGAGACAGGCGTCGACCATGGCGCTATTGTCGGCCCCGTGGCACGTGGCTTGCACGACGACGTTGCGCGAGAAGCCGAGATGGTCGCGCAGAGCGAAGAGTTCTGCCTTGCTCGCGTCGCATGGCGTGTACTTGCGCTGGGGAGCATAAGGGAACTCGGCCCCCGGCCCGAACACGTGGCAGTGAGCGTCGACGCCGCCGGGCGGGACCCGGAAGCGCGGCTTGCTCGGCCCGTCGAACCAGTCCAGCCAGCCAGGAGTCTTCTCAAAGGGCCCGGTGACGGGCCTGCCGGGGTTGGTCATGGAATCGAGCCTCAGTCGATGTATCTCAGGCCGGCCTTCTCGAGCGGCTCGCGCATCTTGTACATGTCGAGGCCGAGCTCGCCCGACGCGAGCTTCGCCCGCTTGTCGCCCTCGTTGGCTTCGCGCGCCTGCGCCGCGGCGAGGGTTTTCTTTGCCCACGCCGCCGGAACCACGACCACGCCGTCGTCATCGGCGACGATCGCGTCGCCCGGATTGACGAGGGCGCCGGCGCAGACGACCGGGATGTTGACCGAACCCAGGGTCGCCTTCACCGTTCCCTTGGCGCTGACGCATTTGCTCCAGACCGGGAAGCCCATCTCGGTCAGCGTCTTCACGTCGCGCACGCCGGCGTCGATGATGAGCGCGCGGGCGCCGCGCGCCCGGAAGCTGGTCGCCAGCAGATCGCCGAAAAAACCGTCGGTGCATTCGGCGGTGATGGCGGCGACGACGACGTCGCCGGGCTCGATCTGCTCGGCGGCGACATGCATCATCCAGTTGTCGCCCGGATGCAGGAGCACGGTCACCGCCGTGCCGGAAACCTGCGCGCCGGGATAGATCGGGCGCATGTAGGGGTTCATGAGGCCGACGCGGCCCATCGCCTCGTGGACGGTCGCGACGCCAAGCGAAGCGAGCGCGTCGACGGAGGCGCGGTCGGCGCGCTGGATCTTGCGGCGGACAACTCCGAGCTCGGTCATTGGGTTCGTCTCCTCAAACGGTCCCCGGCCTTCCGCGCCTTCGAGGCGCGGAGAGACCGGGCGCGTTGGATTCATAGACTTTGTCACGCTGCGGAGGCAACGCTTTGCTGGCGCAATCGGTCGTACTCGGCCTTCTCGACGGCCGACGCGCCGGGTTCGCCGAGATCGTTGAGGTGGACGCGATAGGTCTCCCGCGCGCTCCAGGCGGCGGCCGACGAGATCACCGTGACGAGGAAGGCGAGCGCGCCGATGGTCAGCGGAACATGGGTCGAGCCCGGAGGCGCGACGGTTGCGAAGAGCGCCGGCAGGAGCGCGGTGAGCATCGTGCCGATATTCTGGGCGATCGCCATGCCGGAGACGCGCGCGCGGGTCGGAAACAGTTCCGGGTAGAAACTCGGAAAGACCGCGTTGTAGCCCTGGTAGACGATGCCCCACATCAGGATCGAGATAACAAATGCGACCGGCACGTTCCTGATACTGATGGCGTAGAGATAGGCGAACGTCAGCAGGCCTGACGCGAGCGCCCCGACGATGATCGGCGGCCGGCGGCCGATCCGGTCGGAGAGGTCGCCGACGAACGGGATCACGATCACCGCGACGATGTTGCCGATGACCGGGATCCAAAGATAGACGGTTCTGTCCATGCCGACGCCGTAGCCGGGCTGCACGGCGTAGGCCGCGCCAAAAATGGTCGCGACCACCGGAATGACGTTCATCAGCGACATGCAGACGACCCGCAGCATGTCGGGCCAATGGTTGGTCAGCGCGTCCATGACCGGCGTCCTCGGAACGTCGCGGTGCGCCTGCTCCTCGGCGAAGGCCGGCGTCTCCTCGACCTCGCGCCGGATCACATAGCCGGCGATGAGGACGACCACGCTGAGCAGGAACGGCACGCGCCATCCCCAGGACATGAAGGCGGCGTTCGGCAGCGCGTAGCTCAAAGGCAGATAGACCGCCGCCGCCAAAATTTGCCCGGCCTGCACGCCCTGCAGCGTGAAGCTGGCGAAATAGCCGCGCCGGCCGAAGGGCGCGTGCTCGAGAATCATCGAGCTTGCGCCGGAGATTTCACCGGCGACTGCAAATCCTTGAACGAGGCGCAGGGTGACGAGCAGGATCGGCGCCCAGACCCCCACCTGCTGATGGGTCGGCAGCAGTCCGACCGCCATCGTGGATAAGCCCATCAGGAACAGGCAGACGAGCATGACGTTCTTGCGGCCGTGCGTGTCGCCCCAATGGCCGAGAACGAAGGCGCCGATGGGTCTTGCGACATAGCCCACGCCGTAAGTCGCGAGCGACGCGACGATGGCTACGGTCGGATTGTTGGATGGGAAGAATATCTGAGGAAAAACCAGCGACGCCGCGGTCGCGTAGATGAAGAAGTCGTAATATTCCAGCGCCGAGCCGATCCAGCCGCTGGCGGCTGCAATCCTGGATTGATGCCGCCCTGGCGGCTCGTGGATCATCGCCTGGCTCACTTCGCTCCTCCCTTGATATTCTTGCCTTGATAATCTTGATCTTCAGTATTCGACCTGTGCGACCTCTCTCAGCTCCGCCGGCGTCGCCGCCGGGAAGCCGAAGAATTCCAGATAGGCGGGGATCTGCTCGAACAGCATGTCGACGCCGACCTGGGTCCTGCAGCCCTGCGCCTGCGCCGCGGCGAGAAAGGCGGTCGTCTCGTGTTTCATCACCACTTCGGCCACAAAGGTCGCGGGCATGAGGCGCGACACGTCGAGCGGCATCGGATCGCCCGGGTAGGTTCCGAGCGGCGTCGCGTTGACGACGACGTCGAACCCGCTCGGGTCGTTCGACCGCCGTGAAACCTTCAGGCGCGGATAATTCTGCATGAGTCGGTCGCCCAGGCCTTCCATCGACGCGGCGTCGACGTCGTAGAGCGCAATCTCGGCCGCGCCCGCCGCCGCCGCCGAGGCGGCGATCGCCGAGCCCACACCGCCGCAGCCGACGACGAGCAGCCTTCTGCCGCCGAGGGACCCGCCGTTGCGCGCGACGCCGCGGACAAAACCCTCGCCGTCGAACATGTCGCCGATCAGCCGTCCGTCGTCCGTGCGCCGCACCGCATTGCACGAGCCGGCGACCTTCACCGCGGTCGAGACCTCGTCGAGAAGGGCGATGACCGAAACCTTGTGCGGCATGGTGATCAGCGCGCCGTGGAAATTGGTGAAGCGGCAGATTTCGGGAAAGGCGCGGGCGAAGTCCTCCCGTCTGACGCCGAGCGGAACGACGGCGGCGTTGACGCCACGCCGTTCGAACCAGGGATTGTAGATCATCGGCGACTTGAACGTCGTCGTCGGATAGCCGACGTGAGCGATGATCTGCGTGTCGCCGTTGATCATGTCTTGCCGGTTCCTCGCGGCTGCGCCGCCGTCATTCGAATTCGATCTCCGTCCGCTCCTCGGCGTCCGCCACGCTCGCCTGCGCTGCGAGCCGCACCGGCGTGTTGGCCGCGCCGAAGAGGTCGTAATTGCGCCGCTCGACGATCTCGAAGAAAAAGCGGTCGCGGAAGGTTCTGGTGTAGATGTGGAAGAATTCGCCGTCTTTGACGCGGTCGTAGAGCACGCCGAGCGCCCGCATCCGCGCGAGCAGGCCCGCGGCGATGTCGAAGCGGGTCGCGAGGTCGTCGTAATAATTGTCGGGGATCGGCAGGAAGGCGACGCCCTTGCCCTTCGCCGCCTCGACGGCGGCGAAAATATCGTCGGTCGACAACGCGATCTGCTGATAGCCGGCGCCGCCGAAGGCGTCGAGAAAGCGCGACACGCCCGTCGCTCCGCCCTCGCCGATGTTGAGCGCGAGGCGCAGCTCGTTGTTGGCGCTGCGCAGCAACCGGCTGAAAAAGGCGCCGTGCGGGTCGGAGATCTCGACCTGCGGCGCCGGGGAAAGCCCGAGCACCGTGCGATAGAACAGCGACCAGCTCAAGAATTCGCCGCGGCGAACGACGTTGGAGAGATGATCGACCTTTCGCAGAAGCCCCGCCTCGTCGGGTCCCGGCGCAGCCTCGAAGTCGTCGCGCCATTTCGGATCCCCGGCGCCGATGAAGTAGATGAGACTGCCCTCGACCCCGGCGACGGCGGACAGCGTCGCCTCGCCCGGTCCGATCTTGCCGACATAGCTCTGGCATTCGAGGGCGGCCGCGCGCTCGAGCGCCTTGTCGACGGAATCGACGGCGAGCGCCAGCGCGCAGATGGAGGGCCCGTGCAGCAGCGAAAAGGAATGGGCGAAGCCTTCCCGCGCCCGGTTGACGACGAGGTCGATCTCGCCCTGCGCAAAGAGTTCGACGTCCTTCGAGCGGTGGCGCCCGACGAGCCGGAAGCCGAGGCCTTCGATCAGCGCGACGAGCTCTTTCGCCTCCCCGTCTCCGACTGCGAATTCGATGAATTCTGCGCGCTCGACGACGGGCGACGGCGGAAGGGGAGGCAGGTCGGCGAGCGGCGCGTCGCCGCGCTCCGCCCGCCTCGCCGCGAGCGCTTCGCCGGCGGCTCGCAACGAGCGCATGCCGTCGACCGCAATCGCCGCCGCCGACGCGCCGCGGAACTGATCGTTGAAGATTTCCAGCGACAGCGGCCCGCGGTAGCCGGCGCGCGTCGCGGCGTCGAGGAAATCGACGATCGGAAAGTCGCCCTGCCCGGGGTAGCAGCGGTAATGCCGGCTCAGCGACAGCGGGTCCATGACCAGCGCCGGCGCGTCAGCCACCTGGACGAGCGCGATGCGGTCGGCCGGCAGCGCCGCGATCGGCTCGATCGGATTGCCGCGTGCGCAGATGTGAAAGCTGTCGAGCACGATGCCGAGGTTGTCGCGATCGGCGGCGCACACGATCTCCCATGCGGCCGTCCAGTCTTTCACGAACCGGCCCCAACTCAGCGCCTCGTAGCCGATGCGCATGCCGTTCTGCCGGGCAAGATCGGCGAGCTCCGCCAGGTCGGCCGCGGCTCGCGCCGGATCGTCGATCGCTTCCGGCGAGACATTGGAGCAGAGGCATAGGAGTCTGACGCCGAGCTCGTGCATGAGTTCGAGCTTGCGCGCCGCCCGCTCGAAATTGCGTCCCCGGATCGGCTCGGGCATCGCCTCGAAGTCGCGCAACGGCTGGAGGGCGACGATTTCGATCCCGAGGTCGGCCGCCATGCGCCGCACGTCCCTCGGCTTTCCGTTGAAGAAGGTCAGATCGTTCTCGAACAGCTCGAGAGCGCGGAAGCCCGCCTTGGCCGCCGCCGCGAGCTTGCCCTCCAGTGCGCCGCCCATGCAGACCGAGGCGATCGACCACCTGAGCATAAGACCTCCCGTATTCTACCTGCGCCTTCCGGTGCAGATCCTATCGGCCCTTCGCTTTCAGCGCCGCGTCGAGACGCGGATAGACTTTTCGCGCGTTGGCTTCGTAGACCTTGTGGCGCTCCTCGCCGGTGAGGTTCAGCGTCGCCTCGATGTAGCGCTTGGTGTCGTCGTAATGATGTCCCGTCTCGGGATCGATGCCGCGCACCGCGCCGATCATCTCGCTGGCGAACAGGATGTTGTCGACCGGGATCACCCGGGTCAGAAGGTCGACGCCCGGCTGGTGGTAGACGCAGGTGTCGAAGAAGACGTTGTTGAGCAGATGATCCTTGAGGAGCGGCTTCTTCAGCTCCTGCGCCAGACCGCGGTAACGGCCCCAATGATAGGGCGCAGCCCCGCCGCCATGCGGAACGATGAAGCGCAGCGTGGGGAAATCCTTGAACAGGTCGCCCTGGATGAACTGCATCACTGCGGTCGTGTCGGCGTTGATGTAGTGGGCGCCGGTGGTGTGGAAGCAGGGGTTGCAGCTCGTCGAGACGTGCACCATCGCCGGGATGTCGTATTCGACCATCTTCTCGTAGATCGGATACCAGTGACGGTCGGTCAGCGGCGGGCTCGTCCAGTGACCGCCCGATGGGTCCGGGTTGAGGTTGATGCCGACGAAGCCGAAATCTTTCACGCAGCGCTCGAGCTCCGGGATGCAGGTTTTCGGATCGACGCCCGGGCTCTGCGGCAGCATCGCCGCGCCGATGAAACTGTCGGGGAAGAGCTTCGACACCCGCCAGCAGAGCTCGTTGCAGATCGAGGCCCAGGTCGAGCTTATGGAAAAGTCGCCGATGTGATGGGCCATGAAGCTCGCGCGCGGCGAAAAGATCGTGAGATCCGCGCCGCGCTCCTTCATCAGCTTGAGCTGGTTCGCCTCGATCAACTCGCGCAGTTCGTCGTCGCCGATCTTGAGGTCGGCGACCTTGGGCATGACGGACGGGTCCTTGATGCCGGCGATCTGCTGGTTGCGCCAAGCCTCGAGCGCCTTAGGAGCGGTCGTGTAATGGCCGTGGCAGTCGATGATCATGCAGGCGCTCCCACTGGTGTCATCCCCGCGAAAGGGGGGATCCAGCAATCATAGGACCAAAAAGTCGGACCTCGTTATGCCGACGCCAGACGGACCGGCGTCGTGGCTGCCGTCTGGACCCCGGCTTTCCCGGGGATGGTGAAAACCTGGGTGCCTCATGGGTTCCCTTCCTCGACAGAGGCCGGCTCCATGCCGTGGCGTCTCTTCACCTCGGCGGTCCCGGCGGACGCCAAATAGGCGACGAGCGCGCGCGCGGCTTCTGGCTGATGAGACGTGCCCGACACGCCGGCCGAGAACACGGTCACGGCCTGAATCTCCTGCGGCAGGCAGCCGACGACCTCGACGCCGGGCTGGCCGATCAGTTCGCTCAATTGCTGAAAGCCGAGATCGGCGTCGCCGCGCGCGACCAGACTGGCCACCGGCACGCCTGGAGGAGCAATCAGGGCCCGCCCCAGTACGGATTCGGCAAAGCCCCATTTCTCGCACAAGGCTTTCAGGTGATCGCCGCTCGGACCGGTGGAGTAGCAAACTCTTCTCGCTTCAAGCATCGCCCGCCTGACGGCCTGCTCGCTGTCGACGGCGGGCCGCGGCGCGCCGGCGGGGACCGCAATGGCGATTTCCGATCGGGCGAAATCCATGATCGTCCCTTCGGCGATATGGCCTTCAGCCTCCAAACTCCGCATGACTTTCGAGGCCAGCGCGACGAAGTCCGCCGGTTCGCCGGCCCGCGCCCGTTTCGCCGCCTCGACGCCGCCCATCGATCTCATCTCGACCCGCACCCCGTGTCGCAGTTCGTAATCCTGGGCCAGATCGGCCAGGATTCGCCGAGTCGCCATCGACGACAGGCCGATGATCGCCGTCCGGGAGGCGCTGGTCATGAGGCGCGTATCCTCCTCCGCCGGATGAAGGCCCGGAAAACCGCGCAGAGGTCGCCCTCGACGCTCAGCATGATATTAGCTCAGGCCTCTGTCGCCGCAACAGCACGAGCCCCGAGCGGCAACGAGTTCGGGAGCTCAAGCCCCGGGCGCCGAATCTGCTCGAGTTTCCGCGGCGAAGTGGCACGCGGGAAATGGGACGCCGCGAGCGTGGCGGCAGAGGACCCATTGAGGACCCATATAGTTGCGTTGACTTTGACGGCGCGATCGACGCAGTCTCGAAGGCCGGGCCGCAGGCGCGGGTCGACCGGGGGAAACCAGCCATGCGAATGATGTTGCAAGTTCAAATCGATGCGGTGGACGGAAGCGAAGCGTTGGAGTCCGGCGACATGCAGAATGCGATCCGCGCCTTCAGCGAAAAATTCAAGCCGGAGGCGACTTACTTCACTATTTATGACGGCATGCGGACGGCATTCTTTGTTTTCGACATGAAGGATTCGAGCCAGATGCCGGCGATCGGCGAGGAATTCTTCGCCCTCGGCGCGGATGTTCACTTGACGCCAGCCATGACCGCGGACGATCTCACGAAAGGCCTGGAGGTCGCCGGTCTCTGATCCGCCCGGCCGAACCATTCCCTCCCCTTGCGCACCTTGCCTATTTCGACTTTGCCGGCCACGCTGCGGCTGTCGACGTTCGCGACGGCTGGAGCCCGATGCAGGGCGCCGTGACGAACAACGTCCACGGGACCGTTGGGGAGCGCGGCGGCTCGATGGCGGTGCGCGATCTGCTGCCGCTATGTCGATGAAAGCCGGTTTGCCGAGCTGCCGCCGCCCGAGGAGCGCGAGCCCGGGATGCTCGACCTGACCGTCGCCGAGGCGCGACCGAACAGCCGGCCTCCTGCCAGATCAATACCCCGCCGACGATCGGCGGCAGGAAGCGCCCCGCGCGCGACTGCAGATCCTTTGTCACCCACGCGAAAGCGCGGGTCCAGAAGCTGCTGCGCTGAAGCCGCTTTTCGCGGGGATGACAGACCAAACCGCCAGGAGGCCAGCCGCATGCAGCCAACGATCGCCGCCGGGGCCATCGCCTTCATCGGCTTCGGCGAGGCGGCGCGCGCTTTTCTCGACGGATGGCGCACCGTTCCGGGTTTTGCCGCGCGCGTCTCGGCCTACGACATCAAGACCGACTCGCCCGACCCGAAGATGCGCGCGGCGAAGCGCGCCGACTATGCCGCGGCCAATGTGATCGGCGCCTCGACCGCGCCCGAGGCGGTCGCCGGCGCGGCGGCGATCTTCTCGGTCGTCACTGCCGACCAGGCGCACGAGGCGGCGATCGCCGCGCTGCCGGGCGTCGCGGAAAGCGCGTTCTTCTTCGACTGCAATTCCTGCGCCCCACAAACCAAGGAGCGCACGGCGAAGGAGGTGGACGCCGCGGGCGGGCGCTATGTCGACGCCGCGGTGATGGCGCCGGTCCATCCACGCCTGCACCGCACGCCGCTTCTCATCAGCGGCCCGCACGCAAAAGACGCCGCGCCCGTGCTCGCGGCTCTCGGCATGGTTTTCGAGATCTACGATGGGCCGGTGGGATCGTCGTCGGCGATCAAGATGATCCGCTCGATCATGATGAAGGGGCTCGAGGCGCTGGTGTGCGAATGCGTCCTCGCGGGGGTGAAGGCCGGCGTCATCGAGACGGTGCTCGATTCGCTCGACGACACGTTTCCGACCTTCGACTGGCGGCAGCGCTCGGCCTACATGCTCGAGCGCGTCATGACGCATGGCGTCCGGCGCGCGGCGGAAATGCGCGAGGTGGCGATGACCGTCGATCTCCTCGGCCTTGACTCCGCCATGTCGCGCGCCTCGGTCTTCTGGCTGCAGGCGGTCGGTGATCTCGGCCTGCGCTCGAGCTCGGAAGAGGCCGCGGATTACCGGGCGCTGGCGGAGCGGATTCTCGAGCGTCTCGACGAGAAGGGCGGTCGATAGCAGACTCCTGCCCGTGGAGTCCCGGCTGGCCGCTCCGCCCGCCGAGAACTCCTGAGACGGGCCTTCCCTCAGTAGTTTTTGAACTCCTTCGGCGTGCCGTCGATCTTGGTGATCGTGATGTCAAAATTCTCCTGGTAGGAGAACATCAGATCGAAGAGGTAGTCGATCGCCACCTGCTCACCAAGCAATATCGAGTAGTCCGTGTCGCTCCGCCAGTGGATGCCGGCGTGGACCCCGTGGCCGAACGAAACGTTGTGGGCCAGCTTGTGCAATTCGCCGTTTACCGTCAGCGGTCCAGGCCCATTGTACCGCATGAGCGAGAGACCGTCGTTCGACGGAACGACACGATAAGTGAAGGGCGCGTCGCCGTTCAGGAAGAACTTGAGGACGGTGATGCACGCTCCTGCGACCGTGCCGTGGCCTGTCGGGTACGCCGGATGCGTCGGCGACCCCTCGGGGAACGCCTGGGAAAGCAGATAGCTACCATGGCGCGCATGGCTCTGCTTCAGCGCTTCCGAATTCAGCACGATGTCGATATGCGCGAGCTTCGCCTTGTCCGCCGCGCTCAGCTGGTTATCTTTCCACAGTTGCACCACGCCGCCGCCCGCCTCGGGCCGATGCCGCAGATGCACCTGCCATTTCTGGTACCAGACCGCGTTGATTGCCGCGCGCGCCACCGCGGCGAGCGTAGCCGAAATATCGGGGCCGCCAAAAGTGCCGAACGGCTTGTCGTTCGCGTAGGTCAGGTACGGATTGCCGGGATTTGTCGGCAGACCGACAGTATTGGCCACGAGATAAGCGATCAGGTAGGCTTGGTAGAGTTCGTCGACCTCGGTGTATGCGGCGCAGTCCCGCCCGCAGCGAATGTAGCGCTTCGTGGCGTCGAGCACCGCAACGCTCGTCGGCGCGGCGCCGTTCTGGATATTGAACCATTCGGAGGGCGTGGTCATGAAGTCCTGGCCCGGGGCATATGTTGTGATCTGCTGGTCGATCGCCAGCCGTCCGAGGGCGGTCGGGATCAGGCAGAACTGAGACAGGTACGGGCCGACCGCCTCGCCCTGGAAATACTGCGCCTTCGCCGGATCGTTGAAACCTCCACGGAACAAGAGTTGCGGCGTCACCTCTTTAGTCGGGCTGAGTGGGCCCTTGTATTTGCCAGGATGCGCCGCCGCGAGCGCGGTCAGTTCCATGGCGGCGGCCTTCGCCTTCGGGTTGTTCGGGTAGTCCTCGAAAGGCACGTCGCGCAACAGCGACGCCCAGTAAAGTTCGACAAGTTCGATGGCGTATTCCTCGGAGAAAAGGGCCGGGGCCGCTGGGACGAAAGGCGCTCCGAAGGTTTGCGAGTCATGGCCAACGTTCTGCCAGGCGAACGCGGCCCGAGGACCATTGAGCTTGGCCGTTCCGCCGCGCACGATGCTCGGATTCTCGAAATCGCCGATTTGGACGGCTCCGGTTTGGACTCCGCATGCCTGCAGGAACGCTTTGAACGACGCGGGGTCGGCGATGCCCGGTGCGGCTTGCTTCAACCCTTTGCTATACGTGCCCAAGCCGTCCGGGAAATTCGTCAGATCGTCGTTGACCGGGTGAGGGATTGTGCTTGCCGCCACCGCGTCGTCAGTTGCGGTGCCGAAGCGAAGCAGAAACGCAAGCTTGCCACGCGGATCGGCAACGGGAAAGGCGCCGGGTTGTGGGAGGCTGCTCAAATCTGACATTGTGTTCTCTCCTTCAAGAAATCATTCCGTTGAAAAACTCGCGGCGCGAAGATCAGCGCTGCTGAGTTGCGCTACCGGGGCGGAGAGATTGCCGCAGTGATCGAGATCACAGTGCGAACGCGCTGCGCCCTGGCCAACAAATCCGTCTGTCTTCGTAAGAATCTGCTTCCGCCGCGCCTTCGTCTTTGCCCGTTGGAGGGAGTAGCGGCTTGTCTGAGCGAAAATCGTCGCGGCCTGATCGTCGCTCTTTTCCTTCTGGTTCAAAGCGATTAGCCTCCCGCCGCAATCGAGGGAGCCCGAACGGGAGGATGAGCTGATGGGTTCGAAAAGCTTGATCATGGCGGCGGCCGCCCTCGGCGCCGCGCTCATCGCCGCTCCGGCGCTGGCCGACGACAATGCCGTGACGATCGGAATGATTCTGCCGATGACCGGCCCTTTTGCCTCGACCGGCAAGCAGGAGCGCGCCGCCGCCGAGCTTTACATCCAGCAGCACGGCGACACGGTCGCCGGCAAGAAAATCGCGCTCGAGGTCAAGGACGACACCGGCGCTGCGGACGTGACCAAACGCCTGGCCGAGGAGCTGGTCGGCAACGATCACGCCAAGATCCTGATGGGCTTCGGCCTGACGCCGCTCGCGCTCGCCGCAGCGCCGGTCGCGACCGCGGCGAAAGTGCCGGAGATCGTCACCGCCGCGGCCACCGCGATGATCACTGAAAAGTCGCCTTACATCGTTCGCACCTCCTTCACCCTGCCCCAGGCATCGGCGCCGATGGCCGACTGGGCGCTGAAGCACGGCATCAAGAAAGTCGTCACCATCGTCGCCGACTACGGCCCCGGCGTCGACGCCGAGAAATGGTTCAGCGACACCTTCGAGAAAGGCGGCGGCAAGGTCACGCAGAAGATCCGCGTGCCGCTGAAGAATCCGGACTTCGCCCCCTTCCTGCAGCGGGTGAAGGACGACGCGCCCGACGCCGTGTTCGTCTTCGTGCCGTCGGGCCAAGGCGCCATCTTCATGAAGGAATTCGTCGAGCGCGGCCTCGACAAGTCTGGGATCAAGCTGATCGGCACCGGCGACGTGACCGACGACGATCTTCTCGCCGATATGGGCGATTCGGCGCTCGGGGTTATCACGACGCACCATTACTCGGCCGACCACGACTTGCCCGAGAACAAGGCGTTCGTCGCCGCCTTCGAAAAGGCCAACAACGGCATGCGGCCGAATTTCATGGCCGTCGGCGCCTATGACGGCATGGCGCTCGTCTACAAGGCGCTGGAAAAGACCAAGGGCGACGCGAGCGGCGACGCGCTGATCGCCGCGATGAAGGGCATGAGCTGGATGAGCCCGCGCGGACCCGTCTCGATCGACCCTGAGACCCGCGACATCGTGCAGAACATCTACGTCCGCAGGGTCGAGAAGAAGGACGGCGCGCTCTACAACGTCGAGTTCGCGACGATCCCCGATGTGAAGGACCCGTATAAGGCGGCGAAGCATTGATGCGCCATTCCCCGGTCATGCCCGGGAGGCGCCGGCGCCTTTCCTCCCCCGCGGAGCGGGGGAGGGGGACCGGCCGAAGGCCGGTGGAGGGGGCTCGTCGCGCCGCGGCTGACCCTAGGGATCGCGCCGGCGGTCGTGGCCGGTGCGATCGGCTCGGATCCGCGCGTCCGGGTTGCCCCCTCCACCATGCTTCGCATGGTCCCCCTCCCCCGCTGCGCGGGGGAGGAAAAGGGAGCGGCGGATTGGCATGCTGACGATCCTGTTCGACGGCGTCGCCTACGGCATGCTCCTGTTCGTGCTGGCGAGCGGGCTCTCCGTGACGCTGGGGCTGATGAACTTCATCAACCTCGCGCACGGCGCCTTCGCCATGGTCGGCGGTTACGTGACGGCGCTCCTGATGAACCGCGCCGGCGTCCCCTTCCTCGCCACTCTGCCCGCCGCCTTCCTCGTCCCGGCGATCCTCGGAGTCGCGCTCGAGCGCACGCTCTACCGGCGGCTCTACGGCGCAAGCCCGCTCGATCAGGTGCTGTTCACCATCGGCCTCGTCCTGATGGCGATGCCGATCGCCGATTTTTTCCTCGGCGACGAGCCGCAGCAGGTCAATCTGCCGGCCTGGCTCTCCGGCAGCGTCACATTCCACGGCGTCGGAATCAGTCTCTACCGCTTGTTCATCGTGGTCGTCTGCGGCTTCATCGCCGCCGCCCTCCAGCTCTTCCTGGTCAAGACGCGCTTCGGCGCGCAGTTGCGGGCGGCGGTCGACGACGCGCGGGTCGCCGACGGGCTCGGCATCGACGTCGACCGCATTTTCGCTGTCGCCTTCGCGGTCGGCAGCGGGCTCGCGGGCCTCGGCGGGGCGCTCGCGGCCGATGTGGTCGGGGGAATCGACCCTTCGTTTCCGGTCAAGTTCCTGGTGACCTTCCTGATCGTCGTCACCATCGGCGGCTCGAACGGGATTGTCGGCGCGTTGTTCGGCGCGCTGCTGCTCGGCGTGCTCGATGTCGCGGGCAAGTATTACATCCCCTCGATCGGCGCCTTCATCATCTACGGCGTGATGGTCGTCACGCTCATCCTGCGGCCGCAAGGGCTGTTCGCGCGCGGTGACACGCGATGAAGAAGGCCGAGGCGCCGGCGACGATCCAGAAGCTCGAGGCGCATCTGCATCGTCGCGCGCGATGGCGCCTGTCCGAGATCGGCTTCTGGCTCGCCCTGCTCGTCGCGATCCTCGCCGCGCCGTCGCGCGCGGCGCTGATCAACGAGATCCTGGTCGCCGGGCTGTTTGCGCTGTCGCTCGATCTCATTCTCGGCCTGACCGGGATCGTGTCGCTCGGGCAGGCGGCGTTCCTCGGCCTCGGCGCTTATGCCGCGGCGATTCTGGCGAGCGCAGGCGCCGCCGATCCGACGCTCGGGCTCGTCGTCGGCGCGGCGACCGCCGCCGCCGTCGGCCTCGCGACCGCGCCGCTCCTGCTGCGGGGCTCGGACCTGACCCGCCTCATGGTGACGCTCGGCGTTTCCCTGCTGCTCGGCGAACTCGCCAATCGCAACGGCTGGCTGACCGGCGGCACGGACGGGCTCAATTTCTCCATCGGCAAGGTGCTCGGCCTCTTTCCGATCGACTTCACCGGACAGCGTAACGCGGCCCTCTACAGCTACGTGGTGCTCTTCGTCCTGTTCATCGTGGCGCGCCGGCTCGCCCAGTCGCCGTTCGGGCTGGCGCTGGCGGCGATCCGGGAGAACCGCCTCAGGGCCGGCGCGCTCGGGATCGCGACCGGCCGGCGCATCGTCGCGATCTATACGGTCTCGGCGGCCTACGCCGGCGCCGCCGGCGCTCTGCTCGCCCAGACGACGCAGATCGTCTCGCTCGACCTGTTCGACTTCCACCGTTCGGCCGACGTGATGCTGATGCTGATCATCGGCGGCGCCGGCTACCTTTACGGCGGCCTCGTCGGCGCCGCGGCGTTCATCGTCCTGCGCGACGTCATTTCCGCCGCGACGCCGGAATACTGGGAATTCTGGATCGGAGCGCTGCTCGTCGCGCTGGTGCTGATCGGCCGCGAGCGGATCCGGGAATTCGCGGCGCGCGCCGCATCGCTCCGGTCTTTCAAGCCTATGCGTGGGGACGCGGCGTGACCGCGGCGGCGGCGCTCGAGGCGCGCGGCCTCGTCAAGCAGTTCGGCGCGCTGCTCGCCACCGACAGCGTGTCCTTCAGCATCGCGCCCGGCGCGCGTCAGGCCCTGATCGGCCCGAACGGGGCCGGAAAGACGACGCTGATCAACCTCCTGACCGGCGTCGTCAGGCCGACCGAGGGCCAGGTCTTCCTGCAGGGCCGCGACGTCACGGGGCTCGCGTCGCACGAGCGCGTGCGGCTCGGCCTGTCGCGCACGTTCCAGATCAATCAGCTCTTTCCCCATCTGACTCCGGCCGAGTCGCTGGGGCTCGCCATCTCGGAGCGCAACCGCTCCGGCGCCGACTTCTGGCGCGTGGCGGGGACCCGGCCAGCGATCGTCGCCGAAATCGCCGCGCTTCTCGCCCGGTTCGGTCTCGAGGCCGAGATGGACAAGCCGACGCGGAGCCTCCCCTACGGCAAGCAGCGGCTGCTCGAGATCGCGCTCGCGCTCGCGACCCGCCCGCGGGTGCTCCTGCTCGACGAGCCGGCGGCCGGCGTGCCGGAAGAGGAGCGCCAGGACATTTTGGCCGCCCTCGCCGCGCTCCCGGCGGACGTCGCGATCCTGCTCATCGAGCACGACATGGACCTGGTGTTCAGTTTCGCGACCCGCATTTCCGTGCTCGTCGCAGGCCGGCTCCTGGTCGAGGGCGATCCGGACGACATCGCGGCCGACGAGCGGGTGCGCGCGGTCTATCTCGGCGAGGACGCGCATGGGTGAGCTCTTGCGCGTCGAGAATCTCAGCGCCGGCTACGGCGAGGCGCGGGTGATCAGGGGCGTCGGCTTCACCCTCGAGGACGGAGAGTCGTTGGCTCTCCTCGGCCGCAACGGGGTCGGCAAGACGACGCTGATCGACACGCTGATCGGCGCGGCCGCCCGCTTCGGCGGCCGGATCGTGTTCGCGGGCGACGACATCGCGGGCCTGAAGCCGCACCAGCGGGCCCGCCGCGGCATCGGCTGGACCCCCCAGGAGCGCAACATTTTCCGTTCGCTGACGGTCGAGGAGAACCTGTCAGCAGTCGCGCTTCCGGGGCCATGGGCGGCCAGGCGCGTCTACGCCCTCTTTCCCCGTCTCGAGGAGCGCCGGACCAACATGGGTCGCCAGTTGTCGGGCGGAGAACAGCAGATGCTGGCGATCGGGCGGGCGCTGATGCTGAACCCGCGCCTCCTGCTGCTCGACGAGCCGACCGAGGGCCTCGCGCCGATCATCGTCGACGAACTCCTGGCGGCGCTGCGGGAACTCGCCCGGGAAGGCCTGTCGATGATCATCGTCGAGCAGAAGCCGAAGAAGATCCTCCCCTTCACCGACCATGCCATCGTGCTCGACCGCGGCGCCGTCGCCCACGAAGCGGCGAGCGCAAAGCTGCTCGCCGACCCGGCCGCGCTCGACGCGCACCTGACGGCGGCGAAGAAGGGGTAGCGCCGAACCGCGGCGCCGCCTGCCTGATGGCTCGTGATCGCTCCTCTTTCATCGGGTTCGTTGCCTGTTCGGCCCGCCATGGCGCCGCTTCTGCTTGGGTCGGGCGCCACGACCGCGCCGTCTGAGCCCTCATCAGCGCTGAGGCTGCTCGTTTGGCGAAGGCACGCCGATCCGGATGAGCCTGGAGAAGTCGGGCGACTCGCCGGCGGCCCTGGCGCGGTCGTCGATGCGGGCGAGCGCCATGAGCGCGCCCAACGGAATCGAGGTCACCACGGCCTGCCGGTCGTAAAGATAACCCGGCAGATAGCCGTTCAGGACGAGCCGCCAGTCGAGCGGCAGAGTTCCGCCGGCGGCCCAGATCAACTTGGCGACCGCCGTCGTGCAGTTGGTGGTGATCGAATTGTAGAAGGAGGGGTTCTCTTTGAGAGCGTTCGCCTCCTCCACGTATTGGAGCAGCAGCGCGCGGCCCGCCTCCGGCGACGCGCGCAGGCGGTAGAGGCGCACGTCCTCGCCGCGCACGTTGGACCGCAGCCGCACCGAGTCGCGCTCGGTCGTCGCGAGATAGACGAGGGTATGGGACTTGAACGCGTCGGCGACCGGCGAATACTGGCCGTGCTTCTCCCGCCTGACCTCGATCGTCCAGGCGAGCTGCTGCCCGTCGGCGAAGCCGAAGCTCATGATGAGGTGGGCGATCTGCGGCCCGGACCAGTAGGAGAGGAAGAGGTCGAGGGTCTTCAACTTGGAAAGGTCGTAGGAGCGCGCGCTCCAGCGTTCGTGGAAATCGGCCTCGCTCTTCCAGTCGAAATCGCGCACATCCGACAGCGTCAGGACGGAGCCGTCGAGCTTTCCGGTCGTCTGGCGGGCCACGTCCGGCGCCCAATCGCCGTCAGCCGGCGGCCGAATCGAGCCCCACCACAGCACCACCCCCGCAAAGGCCAGCGCAAAGAGCAGGAGCGCGCGCAATCGCGCGCGAGTGAAGAGGGCGACGATCGTCGCGAGGGCGCCGAGAGCGACGAGCCCGCAGGCGACGAGCCTCGCCCATTCCGGCAAGGGCAGCCGAAACCACAGCGCGGCGGCCGCCCATGCGCTCAACGGAGCGACAATCAGCGCGGCGCACACCGCAATGATCGCCGACGCGATCGGCCTCGCTCTCATGATTGTCCGCACGTATCCGCGTCCCCGCGGACGCCCCGGCGGACGTTAAAGCAGGGCGATCGTTACAGCAAAAGTCCAGGAAATCGAGCCGCCGGGGCCGGCGGCTCCGCTCTGTCTTTGATCACGGGATCCGCTTGATGTGCGTGGCGTCCATCGCTTTGCCGGACTGCATATAGGTGACGGCGACCTTCTCGCCGGGCGTCATTTTCTTGAGATTGACGTTTTTGGCCACGGTGAAAGTCTTGCCGTTCTGAAGCGTGAGTTCACCCTTCGTCGGATCGACCGACTTGATCGTTCCGGTCGTCTTTTGGCTCATGTGTGAGACCAAAGCAGCCATGGCCGGGGTCGCGCCGAGAGCGGCGAGAGCCGCGAGGACGGTGACAGTCGTGCGCATCGTGCCTGCTCCATGCTTCGAAGCCCGCCCGTTCCAGAATATGGAACACAGTCGCGTGGCGCCGCGATGGCCCGGCTAGCTAAAGCTTATTAAAGAGCCTGAATGACCGTTGCGCTTAAGTGTCGGCCACCTCGCGCGAACGCTTGCGCTTGTTCGGCAACAGAGCGCGCAGCTCGCGCAGTGCGTCGTTTGACGACAGCCGCGCCGGCCGGAAATGGCGGGATAGGAACCAGCCGCCGTGGCGCGGAACGCATTCCTCGAAACGAAACCCGATCTCGCCAGGGCCAAACCCCTGGTCTGGATCGATGTCCCAGACCGTGAGCACGTCGCCCGTCGAGGGGAACCTTTCGTCGGCCTGCGGCGGCGTCAGCCAGTTGGTGTCCACGCAGACGACGAGTTGACCGATATGCCAGAAGGGACTCATGCGCTTAGGCCTTTCCTCGCAACCACCCGATCCGGCGGCCTTGCCGTTGAGGTCCTCCGCCGTCGGGTCCCACTTCGCCGCCGCCCCATAACCTCCGTCGATCTTCGTGTCTCGCCTGCCCCGAATCGTACCGCTCCCCGAGCGGACGCCGCTCCAGTATGGCGGAGCTTTCGTTTCATGCAACCGTCTGTTCAGACGGCCGGTCAGCGGCGCAGCTCACGCCGCGGCTTTCTCCTTCAGCAGGCCGAGGCGCAGCAGGCTCTCGGCGGTCGCGACGAGCGCGTCCTCACGCGAGCGCGGCGTCCATCCGAGAAGGCTCTTCGCCTTCGCGCCGGTGGCGTTCTTGGACTTGCCGAGCTCGGGCAGGATCTGCCGGAGGGCGGGGTCGGCGAGCGCCGCCAGACGGACGAGCCAGTTTGGCAGCTCCCGCGTCGGCGCGCGTCGCGCCGCTGCGCCCATTCGGGATTTCAACGTCAGCGCCATCTCGCGCAGGCTCATGAAGTCGCCGGCGACGGCAAGGAAACGTTCGCCCTTGGCGCGCGGATCGGTCATCGCGCGCATGTGAAGATCGGCGACGTCGCGCACGTCGACCACGCCGAACAGGATGCGCGGCAGCCCGGGCACGGCGCCGTCCATCAGGCGCTGCACGGCTACGATCGAAGTCGACGTGTCCGGCCCGAGAACCGGGCCGAACACGCCGACCGGATTGACGACGGAAAGCTCGGGGCCGCCCTCCTTGGCGACGAAATCCCAGGCTGCGCGTTCGGCGAGCGTCTTCGACTTGGCGTAGGCGCTGACGCCATCGCCGTTCGGATCGGTCCAGCTCGTCTCGTCGAAGGGCGCGGACTGCGCCTTGTGGCCGTAACCCACCGCGGCGAAGGAGGAGGTCAGGACGACCCGCCGGACGCCGGCCGCGCGAGCGGCTTTCAGCACCCTCAGCGCCCCGTCGCGGGCCGGAACGATGAGCTCGTCCTCCTGCTTCGGCACGGCGAGCGGGAAGGGCGAAGCGACATGCAGCACGAAGTCACAGCCGGCGACCGCCTCCGGCCAGCCGGCGTCGCGCTCGAGATCCGCGGCGGCGAATGAAAGCCGGCCGTCGCCGTCGGCGCCGGCCCGCTTCAGGAGCGACCGCACCTCGGGCTCGCGCGACAAATTGCGCACCGTCGTGCGCACCTGATGGCCCGCGGCGAGGCACTGCAGGATGCAGTGGCCGCCGATGAAGCCCGATCCCCCAGTCACCAGCACCTGGCTCATCGCCGGACTCCCCGCGACCTCGTCTGACCCGAGATGGGGTTTCGGCGCGGCGCCGTCAATCGAGGGTTTCGTCCGTTTAGCGCCGGTTTAGGGACGGCGCCCTGTTTCTTCAAAGGCTTGCGACCCCGTTTAGGGTCGCCCTGGAAAATCCGTTCTCCGAATTCCGCCGAAGCCCATTTGCGGAGCCAGATGAAATACATTTTTAGTTCGTATAATTCGTCCCTTACTTGTGAAAATTCCCGCCTTCGGGTTAGCTGAGGGCCATGCCTGCTGAACGGCGCGCGTTCACGGAGTTGAGCGTCCGCGGGGACGCCGAAAGGGGAAACGGACCATGTCGAAGCGCCTTCTCATCGCCGCAGCCGCCGCGCTCTCGGTCTCGGCCGGACAGGCGCTCGCGGCGTCGCCATTCAGCGCAATTTATGCGTTCGGCGACAGCCTGTCGGACGCGGGAAATCTGTACATCCTCTCGGGAATTCCTTCATCGCCCTACTACAAGGGCCATTTCAGCAATGGCCAAACCTGGGTCGAAGATCTTTCCCAGATGCTGAACCTCGGGCCGCTGACGCCCAGCCTCGCCGGCGGCAACGACTATGCATTTGGGGGGGCGCAAACGGGCCCGACGCTCATCAATCCCGCGAACCCTTTGCCGATTGATCTGCCCGACCAGATCGGCGCCTATCAGAAAGCTCACCCAGCGGCGGTCTCGGGAGCGCTTTACACGCTCGACATCGGGGCGAACGACATCCTCGACGGGCTCGAGGCCTTGCAAAAAGGCGATATTACCTTACTCCAATTCGATACCGTCGTTACGGAAGCCATAGCCAATACCGTCACGGGCGTCAGCGAGCTCTACACGGACGGCGCCCGCAAGCTGCTTCTTTATGACGTCCCTCAATTGAGCTTGACTCCGGACTTCAATATGGATCCGCCCGCCATCCAGGACTTGGCCGATCAGCTGGCGCAAACCTTCAACGCGGGAGTGCTTAGCGAACTCAGATCGCTGGAAAAGGAAGGTCTTACTGTTTACAATCTTGACACCTATGACCTCCTCGGCGAGATTGTAAAAAATAAGGGGGCCGACGGCATTGCGTTCACGGACGTCGTCGATGCGTGCATTGACGTTCCAGCCTGTGTCGGGGGATCCTACGCAGAGCAAAACCAGAATCTTTTCTGGGACGGCCTGCATCCCACGGCAGCGGGCCATCAGATTACGGCCGATTACGCGGCCGCGCTCGTGCCGGAGCCCTCGACCTGGGCGATGATGATCCTCGGTCTAACCGGCCTCGGCGCGCTCGGGGCCCGGAGGGCGCGTGCGGCGGCGGGCTGACGGGAGGCCGCTCCGGCTCCGCAAGTTCAGACGCACAGGCAGCGTCCTCAGCTCGCCTGGTGGCCACCGGTCAGCGGCACGAAGGGAATGATCTTGCCGCCGAAAATGTCTGAGCGCGAGACTGTGATGGCGCCGTCGGCGCCGCTCCTCTTGACCACCTTGAGGATATGCTGCGCGCCCGGCGGGCCGACGGGGATGACCATGATCCCGTCCATCCTGAGCTGCTGCAGGAGCGGCGGCGGGATGTGGTCGATGCCGCAGGTGACGATGATCTTGTCGAACGGCGCCGCCTCCGCCCAACCGTAATAGCCGTCGGCGCTGCGGGTGGCGATGTCCGAATATTCGCGATAGCCCTGCCCGATCAGCCGGTCGTAGACGCCGCGGGTGCGGGAAGCGAGCTCGGGGATGATCTCGATCGAATAAACTCTTGGGGTCAGGTAGGTCAGCAGGGCCGACTGGTAGCCGGAGCCGGTGCCGATCTCGAGCACCTTTTCACCGGGGCGGACCAGGAGGGCGCTCGTCATCCGGCCCATCGTGCCGGGCGGAGTGATGGTGACCCCGAAGCCGATGTCGAGATAATGCCCGACATAGGCCTGCTCCTTGTCCTGCGGCAGGACGAATTCCTCGCGCGGCGTCATCAGGAAGGCGCGTTTGTCCTCCCTGGTCCAGAGGTCGTTGAAGGCGAGCACCTCGCGATAGCGGTCGAAGCGCCGCTCGAGATACTTCGCCTCCTCGCCCCGGTTCTTGACCATCCAGGCGACGAAGGCCGCCTTGTCGGTCAGGGGCGGCCACATGTCGCTGCGGAAAGGCGTCGCCGCCCAGGCCGGAGAGGCGGCGAGGCCAGCTGCTGCGCCGATCAGGAATTCGCGTCTTCTCATTCGGGATCCTTTCGAGTCGAAGGCGTGCTTCGGCCGTATTCGACATGACGTCGGGAGGAATTGATTCTGCGAGTTTACGCGGGACGGTCGATAAAATCAGCCCCTCGCGGCGGTCCGCAGGTGCGCTTAAGTCGCCGCCGCTCCCGTGGACGCCGAGGCTGCGCGTTCTTTGGCCGGGCCCGCAAAATGGCTCAAATTGAGTGCGCAGTTGATCAGCCCTACATGGCTGTAGGCCTGGGGAAAATTGCCCAGCATGCGACCGCTCGCCGGATCGAGCTCTTCCGCGAGCAACCCCACATCGTTGCAGCGTGCAAGCAGGCGTTCAAACAGCCTTTGAGCATCGTTGTAGCGGCCCTGCAGAATGTAATTGTCCACCAGCCAGAAGCTGCACGCCAGGAACGCCCCCTCGCCCGCCGGCAGGCCGTCGCCGGAATTGTCGGATTCGTACCGCAGCACGAATTCATCATTGAACAGCAACTTGTTCTCGATCGCCTTCAGCGTTCCCTGGATCCTCGGATCGTCCGCAGGCAGGAACCCGACCAGGGGGATCAGCAGCAAGCTCGCGTCGAGCCGCCTGGAGCCGTAGGCCTGCACAAAGCTGTTGAGATCGCGGTCGAATCCGCGCTCGCAGACTTCTGCGTGGATTTCGTCGGCGATCTCGCGCCAGCGCTGCCCGGGCTCGTGGAAAGCTTTGACCCCAACCTCATCCGCGGCGCGATCGAACGCGACCCAGGCCATCACCTTGGAATGGACGAAGTGCTGCGGTCCGCCGCGCACCTCCCAGATCCCTTCATCGGGCTCCCGCCAGGCTTCCGAGAGATATTCAAGGATCAGCGGGCGTAAGGCCTGGCCGCGCTCGAGAGGCTTCATGCCGGCCTTGTACGCCTGAAACATCGCGTCCGCGATCTCGCCGAAGACGTCGATCTGCATCTGGTCGGAGGCGGCGTTTCCGATCCGCACAGGCGCAGAGTCCGCGTAGCCCTTGAGCCAGGGCAGGGTCAACTCCGGCAGCCACCGTTCCCCGCCCACGCCATACATGATCTGCACCTGGTGCGGGCTTCCGGCGATCGCCCTGAGAAGCCAATCCCGCCAGGCGAGCGCTTCATCGCGATATCCGAGTTTCATCAAGGCCAGGATGGTGAAGGTGGCGTCCCGCAACCAGCAGTAGCGGTAGTCCCAGTTCCTCACGCCCCCGATCTGCTCGGGAAGGGAAGTGGTCGCCGCAGCGACGATCCCGCCCGTCGGGGCGTAGGTCAAAGCCTTGAGCGTGATGAGCGAGCGCTTGACGCCCTCTGTCCACGGGCCGACCTCGGGACACCGATCGATCCATTCCCGCCAGAACGTCTCCGTGTGCTCCAGTGAATCGAAGGGATCGATCGCGCTCGGCGGAGCCTGGAACGAGGCGCCGTAGCAAAGGACGAAGGCGACGGATTGGCCTTCGTCGACCGTGAACTCGCCAACGGTTTTCAGATCTTCGCCCCGGAGCGCCACCTGACTCCGCAAGACCAGGCGCTCGGGACCGGCGACCGCGCTGATCGCCCCGTCATAGAGACGTCTTGTCCAAGGGACGGTCGCTCCGTAGTTGAACCGGGCGACGTACTCGGTGCGAAAGTCCACGCGCCCCGACCGGCCCATGACGATCCGCACGAGGTCGGCGCCGTCTCCCAGAGGCATGAAATCGACAATTGCGGCGCAGCCCGTCTCGGTCTGAAATTCCGTCTCGAGGACGAGCGTGCCGGCGCGGTAGCGACGGCTCACGGCGAGCGGAGCAAGGGTCGGAGCGATGAGCCATCGGCCGTTCTCGGGCGTCCCAAGCAGTGCGGCGAAGCACGCCGCCGAATCGAAGCGGGGCCAGCACAGCCAGTCGATCGAGCCGTCTGCGCCGACCAGGGCCGCCGATTTGCAGTCTCCGATGATCGCGTAATCTTCAATTTTCAGCGCCATGGGTCCTCTCGCGAAGCCTCCACGCAATTGTCGTTCAATCGAGTCCCGTGCACAACCGGCCTGACGATCCAGGACTCTGGCGCCGGCTTGCAGGTCGATCCGTGCGCGTTTTCAGCGCCCGAACCGCTGCTGGTCAAGGGCGTCAGCAGCAGACGGCAGTTTTATGATCGGGCGAAGCTCGAGTCGGGGCCAATTGGGTTGCCTTCGTAACGGCAGGCGGCGAGAAAGAACGCCACAGCCTGCGAGACATGCGGGCCGATCTCCGCTCGCAGCGCTGCAAGGTCCTCCCCGAACAAGCCGCGTATGATCATGGGCAAAAGGATCAGGTCCACGAAACCGCCCGCCGTCACCGGCAGGCGATCGGGGGCGAACGCCGGCAGCGCTCTCGTCTCGTCGGACTTGGCGAACTCGCCCAACAGTTGGGCGATCGACTCTCGTCCGCGCTCCCGCGCCATCCGCTGGACGCTTCGCGCCAGGTCGGGGAAACGGCGCGCCTCTGCGACGGTCACCCGCATCAACCCAAGCGTGTCGGAACCAAGCGCCCTCTCGAGAATCACCTCCGCCAGCGCCTTCAGACGCTTCTCGGTGGTCGAACCGGTCGCCGCAACACCGAGCGGGCTCATGTTCTCGCTGACTTTGCGCGCAACGACCGCGGTGAACAGCACCTCCTTGCCAGGAAATCGGGCATAGATCGTCGGCTTTGAGGCGCGCGCCTTTTCAGCGATCTCGTCGATGGTCGCGCCCTCGAAGCCGCGTTCCAAGAAGACTTTCGCGGCCGCGTTCAGGATGCGCTCCTCGACCTCACCCGCCAACTCGCGCCGCGGCCGACCGGGCCTGACTGGACCGCGCGGCGGCGAATCCGTCGTTCTTGCCGGACTCTCGCTCATTTCAATCCTCCCTCGTCCCTCCCGTTTGCCTTTCCCGTCGTTGGATACCAGCCGCGCCTGCCTGCCGTAAAGCCGAAACCTACGGTGTCGTTTTATTTTCGACGGCACAAACGTCGCCAACATTTTGCCCCAATATAAAAATACTAAATCGTATCGATACGATATCGTTTTGATACCGGATCGTTGATTGGAAGGATTGGAAACAATGAATCACATACGCAGGGCCCTTCTGCTGTCGGCGGCCGCTTCGCTGGTCGCCATGGCGACGCCGGCGCTCGCCCAGGACGCTTCAGCTGGCGCTCAGCGCCACCCCGTCGGCCGCGTTGCGGCGCCGAGGGTTCGCTACGTAAGGTATGCGATCCCGCCCGCCGCAACCGCTGAGGTCGGGGAATTCAAATTGCCGTCTCGAGATCTTCAACGTCGTCGGCATCACTCAGCCGACCTACACGACGATGTGCGGCCCGCGCTGAAATCGTCCGAAGGGGGACAATGACGTCGGCGCCGCCTCGATGGGCGGCGCCGGATCCCCGCATAGCCGTCTGCGTTCTCGTTCGCCTCGCGACTTCGCCGTCGGGTTTGGCAGTCGCAGACCTCATGTGAAGCGACCAACAGGGTAACGTTTCAAACCTGGGCCGTGATTTCAATCGAACCCGTCGCGCGCGCTGATCAGCGCGCAAGTTCGTCCGCCAGGAACACGCCCAGGTCCCGCCTCGACCGTTTCGCGGCTTCCGGATCGTATTTCAGAGCCATGCCCATGACGCTCCGGCCGCCTGCGAAGACTGGATCGTCGAAGCAATGGCCCGCCTGCGGGTAGACGACGAGCCGGACGCCGCCCGGCTGGCCCTTCGCCAGAAGCTTGCAATCGGCCGCCGGCGTCACCGCGTCGGCGGCGCCGACCAGAATGAGCGTCGGGATTTTGAGCTGCGCGCCGTCCTGGTTCGAGCAGGGCGGATAGAAGGCCGCCGCGGCCTTGAACTTTAGCCCGTCGGGAATTGCGAAGCTCGAAGCGGCGCCGGATGAGGCGATCCTGAGGGCCGTGTCGGCGCCCTGCGAGAAGCCGACTGCGGCGATCCGGCTCGCATCGACATAGGCCAGGCGCGACAGATAGGCGAGCGCGCCGTAGGCGTCGGGCAAGGCGGCGGGGAAATCGACGGCGCAGGTCTCCTTCAAACCGCGGGTGGAAAAATCGTCGACGAACAGGGCTACGTAGCCCGAGGCGGCGAGTGAGGCTTGGATCGCGCGGCGGTTCGACGGCAGGCCTAGGCAGGAGTGCAGGAGAACCACGGCAGGGAATGGTCCGGGCCCCTTGGGCTTCGCCAGATAGCCCGCTATGTCCGCGCCTGGGGCGCCCGCCTGCCCGCGCGGCGCCGCAGCCGGGAAGGCCACACGCTCGTCGGCGACGGCTGGCGAGGCCCACGCGAGGGCCGCCAGGGCGAGGCAAACGTTCGCGAAACGACCCAAGGCGGCTGACCTCCGCTCCGCCCGCCCGGCGATCGCCGCGCAAGCCCGGCGCGGCTCGGCACAGCCCCCGCGCCCCAATCCGCCGCGTTGTGAGCGGTCCCTCCGCTTCGCGGGCGAGGAAAGCGCCGGCGTCGCTCGTCCTTCATGCGCAAACCGCGGCCGAGGAAGCGACCTTGCCCGGTTCCTGCGCCCATGACAATTGCTTCGCCGCAGCGTTAAGATGCCGCGCGGAGCCGCGCGTTCCCTTATTGCGGCCGGAGGAACGCCATCGATGAGCCAGCGCCTTTCGCTTCATGTGCCGGAGCCGAGCGTGCGGCCGGGCGGCAAGCCCGATTTCAGCCATGTGAGCGTTCCCGAGGCCGGCGAGGTGCCGCGGCCGCCTATCGACGTCAGCCCGGGCGAGATCCGCGACTTCGCCTATACGATGATCCGGGTGCTCGACGACAAGGGCGAGGCGGTCGGCGACTGGGCGGGCGCGCTGTCGCCGGCGGACCTGCGCAAAGGTCTGCGTGACATGATGCTGACCCGGGCGTTCGACGCGCGCATGCTCTTGTCGCAGCGCCAGGGCAAGACGTCGTTCTACATCACATGCCTCGGCGAGGAGGCGATCGCGACCGCCCACCGCAAGGCGCTGGCGCCCGGCGACATGTGCTTTCCGACCTACCGCCAGCAGGGGCTCCTGATCGCGGCGGGTTACCCGCTGGTCGACATGATGTGCGAGATCTTCTCGAACGAGAAGGACCGGCTGAAAGGCCGCCAGCTCCCGGGGCTCTATTCGTCGAAGGAGGCGGGCTTCTTCACCGTCTCCGGCAATCTCGGCACCCAGTATCCGCAGGCCGTCGGCTGGGCGATGGCCTCGGCGATCATGGGCGACACGAAGATCGCCTCGGGCTGGATCGGCGACGGCGCGACGGCGGAGACCGACTTCCATTCGGCCCTGGTGTTCGCCTCGGTCTACCGTCCGCCGGTCATCCTCAATATCGTCAACAATCAGTGGGCAATCTCGTCCTACCAGGGGATCGCCGGCGGCGAGAGCGCCAAATTCGCCGCCCGCGCGCATGGCTACGGCATCGCCTCGCTGCGCGTCGACGGCAACGACTACCTCGCGGTGTTCGCCGCCTCGAAATGGGCGGAAGAGCGGGCGCGCGCCAATCTCGGCCCGACCGTCATCGAATGGGTCACCTACCGCGCCGGCGCCCATTCGACTTCGGACGACCCGTCGAAATACCGGCCGAAGGACGAGTGGACGGCCTGGCCGCTCGGCGATCCGATTGCGCGGCTGAAGAATCATCTCGTCCTGCACGGCGAGTGGAGCGAGGAGCGGCAGAAGCAGATGCAGGCCGAGGTCGACTCCGAGGTGCTCGAGGCGGCGAAAGCGGCGGAAGGCCACGGCACGCTGCACGACGGGCCGAAGCCGAGCACCGCCACGATGTTCGAGGACGTCTACAAGGAGATGCCGCGCCACCTGCGCGAGCAGCGCCAGCAGCTGGGAGTGTGAGATGGCGAGGGTGGCCAAAAGACAGCCGCTTGCGCCCCCGCCCCCCTTGCGGGGGCGGGACGGGGTGGGGGGTCCGCGGACCTCAGACAGCGCGCTGTCGTCGCGCCCCTGATCGGAGACGCATGGCGCCGACCCCCCTCCCAGGCCTCCCCCGCAAGGGGGGAGGGGGCGCGTCCCTCCGCCGGCCCGGAGCCTGAGCCATGGCGCGCCTTTCCATGGTCGAGGCGATCCGCGACGCGATGGATTGCAAGATGGCCGAGGACGAGAGCGTCGTCGTGTTCGGCGAGGACGTCGGCTATTTCGGCGGCGTGTTCCGCTGCACCGAGGGCCTGCAGCGCAAGTACGGCAAGTCGCGCTGCTTCGACGCGCCGATCAACGAATTGGGGATCGTCGGCGTCGCGATCGGCATGGGCGCCTACGGCCTCAGGCCGGTGGCGGAAATCCAGTTCGCCGACTATGTCTATCCGGGCTATGACCAGATCGTTTCGGAGGCTGCCCGGCTGCGCTACCGCTCGGGCGGCGACTTTTTCGCTCCGATCGTCATCCGCATGCCGTGCGGGGGCGGCATCTATGGCGGACAGACGCACAGCCAGAGCCCCGAGGCCCTGTTCACCCATGTGAGCGGAATCAAGACCGTCATCCCCTCCAACCCTTATGATGCAAAGGGCCTCCTGATCGCGTCGATCGAGGACGACGATCCGGTGATCTTTCTCGAGCCGAAGCGCCTCTACAACGGCCCCTTTGCCGGCCATCCGGACCAGCCGGTGACGGCGTGGGCGAAGCATCCGCTGAGCGAGACGCCGGCAGGGCGCTATGTCGTGCCGCTCGGCAAGGCCGCGGTGCGCCGCGAGGGCAAGGGCGTCACCGTCCTCTGCTATGGCACCATGGTCCATGTCGCTGAAGCCGCGGCCGAAGAAACCGGCGTCGACGCCGAGATCATCGACCTGCGCACCCTCCTTCCCCTCGACGTCGATGCGATCGTCGGCTCGGTCGAGAAGACCGGGCGGTGCGTCATCGTGCACGAAGCGACGCTGACCTCGGGCTTCGGAGCCGAGCTCGCGGCCCAGGTGATGGAGCGTTGCTTCTATGCGCTCGAGGCGCCGATCGAGCGCGTCGCCGGCTGGGACACGCCTTATCCGCACGCCGAGGAATGGGACTATTTCCCCGGTCCGGGGCGCGTCGGCCGGGCGCTCCTCAAGGCGATGGAGGCGTAACGCATGGGCGCGCGCTCGATCCGGATGCCCGACGTCGGCGAGGGCGTGGCGGAAGCCGAAATCGTGGAATGGTCGGTCAAGGTCGGCGATCTGGTGCGCGAGGACCAGGTCGTCGCCGCGGTGATGACCGACAAGGCGACGGTCGAGATTCCAACGCCGGTGGCGGGCACGGTCGTCGCCCTCGGGGGCGGGGTCGGCGACGTGCTGGCCGTCGGCGCCGAGCTGATCCGCATCGAAGCGCCCGGCCTGCCGGATTCACCGTCCCCGCCGCCGCCGAAGGGGTCTTCAAAGGCCGCCGCGCCGGCGCCCCGCGCGCCGGCCAATCCTCCGCCGACGCACACTGCACCCGCCGCCGAACCGGCGCGCGCCGAAAAAGCGCGGGTCGAGGCGCCTCCGCCGTCGGACGCTGGCCGCGGCCCTGTAGACGCGATCGCTGATCGCGTTGGCCGCGGCCCTCTAGACGCGATCGCCGATCGCGCCGGCCGCGCCCCTGTAGACGCGATCGCTGATCGTGTTGGCCGCGGCCCTGTAGACGCGATCGCCGATCGCGCCGGCCGCGGTCACCGCCCGCGGCTACAGGGGGGAGCGCCGCGGCCGGCGGGCGAGAAGCCGCTCGCTTCGCCCGCCGTCCGCCTCAGGGCGCGCGAGGCCGGGGTCGACCTCCGGTTTTTGGGCGGCTCGGGGCCGGCGGGGCGGATCACCCACGACGATCTCGACGCCTTCATCGCCCGTCCGCCCGAGGCGCCCGCAAAGGCGCCGGGCCGACAGCCGAACATGGCCATCGAGACGGTCAAGGTCGTTGGCATGCGCCGGCGCATCGCCCAGAACATGGCGGAGTCGTCGCGCCGGGTGGCGCATTTTGCCTACGTGGAGGAGATCGACGTCACCGCGCTCGAAGAGCTGCGTGCGGCGCTGAACGCGCGCCCGACGGAAGAGCGGCCGAAGCTGACCATGCTGCCCTTCCTCATGCTCGCCGTGGTCAAGGCGGTCGCCGACTTCCCGCAGGTCAACGCCCATTACGACGACGACAACGACGCAATCGAGCGGTTCGGCGCGGTCCATCTCGGCATCGCCACGCAGACGCCGGCCGGGCTGATGGTCCCCGTCGTCCGCCACGCCGAGACGCTCGGGCTCTATGAGGCGGCGCGGGAAATGCGGCGGGTAGCCGAGGCGGCGCGGCAGGGCGTCGCGCAGCGCGACGAGCTCTCCGGCTCGACGATCACCATCACCTCGCTCGGCGCGCTCGGCGGGATCGCCTCGACCCCGATCGTCAACCGGCCGGAAGTGGCGATCGTCGGCGTCAACAAGATCGTGGTCAAGCCGGCGTGGCGCGACGGCGGCTTCGTCCCGCGCAAGACGATGAACCTTTCGTCGTCGTTCGACCATCGGGTTGTCGACGGTTACGACGGCGCAACCTTCATCCAGCGCGTGCGGACGCTGTTGGAAGCGCCGGCTTCGCTGTTCATCGAGGACTGACGGTGCGAACCGTCATCGCGAGGAGCGCAGCGACGTGGCGATCCAGGGGCGCAGGGCCTGGCGGCGGCCCTGGGTCCTTCGCTTCGCTTGCAATGACGAGCCCATCGAGGTGACATGAACGAGCTACGCTGCAAGGTACTTATCATCGGCGGCGGCCCCGGCGGCTATGTCGCCGCGATCCGCGCCGGCGAGCTCGGCCTCGACACGGTGCTGGTCGAGGATGGACAATTCGGCGGCGCATGCCTGCATGTCGGCTGCATTCCCTCGAAAGCCATCATCCACGCCGCGGACGCCGCGCATGCGCTGACCGATCCGCTCGCGCTGAACGCGATCGGACTGAGCCTCGACGCCCCGGCGCTGGATTTCGCCAGGACGATCGCCTGGAAGGACGCGATCGTCGCGCGGCTCGCGACCGGGGTCGGGGCGCTGCTCAAGAAGGCGGGAGTGCGGTCCCTGAGGGGTAGAGCGACGATCGTCGACGGCAAGAGCGCGATTGCGCATGCCGACACGGGCGACCAGCGGATCGCCTGCGAGCATCTCGTCATCGCGACCGGCTCCGAGCCGACGCCGCTCGCCGCGCTGCCGTTCGACGGCGAGGACGTTCTCTCCTCGACCGAGGCGCTGGCGCTGACCAAGGTTCCCGAGACGCTCGCCGTGGTCGGGGCCGGCTATATCGGCATGGAGCTCGGCATGGCCTTCGCCAAGCTCGGCGCGAAAGTGACCATCGTCGAGGCGCTGCCAAAAATCCTGCCGCTCTACGACGAGGAGCTGACCCAGCCGGTCGCGCGGAAGTGCGCCGATCTCGGGATCGCGACCATGCTCGGCGCCAAGGCGCTCGGCTTCGCCGAGGGCGCGCTCAAGGCTGCAGGCCCCGACGGCGTCGAGACGAGCGTGGCGGCCGACAAGGTTTTGGTTGCGGTCGGACGGCGTCCGCGGACGATCGGCTTCGGCCTCGAAAGCCTCGACCTCGCGATGGCGGGACCCTTCATCCGCGTCGACGACCGATGCGCGGCCTCGATGCGCAACGTCTGGGCGGTCGGCGACGTGACCGGCGAGCCGATGCTCGCCCACCGCGCCATGGCGCAGGGGGAAATGGTCGCCGAGATCATCGCCGGCGCCAGGCGCGCCTTCGACCATCGCGCCATTCCCGCCGTCTGCTTCACCGACCCCGAGATTGTCGCGCTCGGGCTCGCGCCGGAAGCCGCAAGGGCGGCCCACCGCGAGGTTCTCGTCGGCCTCTTTCCGTTCCGCGCCAACGGGCGGGCTATGACGAAACAGGCCGACGAGGGATTCGTGCGCATCGTGGCGCGCGCCGACAACCATGTCGTGCTCGGCGTCCACGCAGTCGGCTCGGGCGTGTCCGAACTCTCGTCGGCCTTTGCGCTCGCCCTCGAAATGGGCGCCCGGCTGGAAGACGTCGCCGGCACGATCCATGCCCATCCGACCGAGAGCGAGGCGTTCCACGAGGCGGCGCTGAAGGCGCTCGGCAAGCCGCTGCACATTTGATGCGAACCACGCCCGCGAGCGAAGGGCGCTCTCGGTTCAAGCGTCAGCCGCGGTCTGGACGGAGACGACCCGCCATTTCTTCGGAAAGAGCGTCTTCCCCGGCTACCCCGCGGAGACCTCGATCTCGTCGTAGCGGTTCACGCGGTAGACGACATAGGAGACCAGCCAGGCGACGACAAAAATCCCGACGATGACGACGCCCAACAAGCCGAAATTGTCGTTGAGCGAGCCGATCGCGCCCCAAAACCCGGGGCCTTGGGTCAGCCCCAATTGGTCGCCGATCAGATTGAGCGTCTCCAGGGCGCCGACGACGACCGCGACGATCACCGAAACGGCGGTGATCGTCAGGTTGTAGTAGAGCTTGCGGATCGGCTTGACGAACGCCCATCCGTAGGCGCCCAGCATCAGGATGCTGTCCGTCGTGTCGATCAGGGTCATGCCGGCGGTAAACAGCGCGGGAAAGACCAGAATCGACCAGATCGGCAGACCCTGCGACGCTTGGGCGGCGGATATTCCGAGGACGCCCACCTCGGTCGCGGTGTCGAAGCCGAGGCCGAACAGCATGCCCAACGGATACATCTGCCAGTCGCTTTCGATCAGCCGGAAGAAGCGGCGAAACAGGCGCCCGAGCAAGCCCCGGTTGACGAGCGCAAGATCGAGATCCTCTTCGACGAAACCGCCGCCGCTCTTGATGGTCTGGAACGTCCGCCAAACCGAAACGAGCACCAGGACGTTGGCGATGGCGATGGCGAACAGGAACGCGGCGGAGACGAGAGTCCCGGCCACCGCGCCGAAACTCTTGAAGGCGTCGAACCGGTCGCGCAGCGCGGTTGCGGCAAGCGCGATGGCCAGGGTCAACCCGACGACGATCGTCGAATGGCCGAGCGAAAAGTACAGGCCAACCGCCGCAGGCCGCCGCCCCTCCTGCATCAGCTTGCGCGTCACGTTGTCGATTGCGGCGATGTGGTCGGCGTCGAAGGCGTGGCGAAGGCCGAAGCTGTAGGCCAAGGCCGAGGTCCCGAGCAGAACCGGGAATTGATGGAAGGCGAGCATCGCCCAGAACCATGCGCCGATGTTGGCGGCGAACAACAGGATATAAATGCCGACGACACGTCGCCGGAGGCTGCGGTCATTGCTGTGGGGGCCGGCGAGAATGCGCTGCACGCGCGTGTGCGACATATTCAAGCTCCCTTTTGGCGCGGCCCGACACCGGGCCCCGCCTGGCGCCCCAGCGAATTCTCGAGTTGCATCTCGGGAAGACAATTTGGACGCCGGCAACGCATAGTCAGCAATGCATAGCATGGGTGTCCTCCAGGCGTCCTGCATCCCGGCCCTCGAAAGCCGGTCCGACCGAGGCGCGTGCCCTCTAACCGTGGCGGTTGCCGCAGAACGGGCGACTCATTTCGAGTGGATAGGCGAACCAGACACTCCGGCAGCGACTGCACCAATGGCCGGTCGTCTGGCGATGCGGCCTGCAAACCGGGCGCAGAGATCGCTCGTCCCCAAATGCTTGTCGGGCTGGCCGCTCGAGCTGACGGACGTTCTCGACCGCGGAAAGCGGGCGAATTCAGCGCCCGGATCGGGCGGACCTTCCTGGTCAGCCATTCTGTCGGAGTTCGAACTTGTCCAGACGGTAGCGGTTGATCTTGTTGGCGAGGCCGACGCGCGAAAGTCAGACGTCCTTTGCCGCGCCGGGCAAAAAGCAACCCGAGCGCCTCGGCGTTTCGCCTTACGCCGCAACCAAACCTGGTCCAGGGCCGATGTTGCCTCAGTTGCGCCCGATGTCGGCGGACGCGGCCGCCGAACCGTGAGGAGCTAACCTGAATATCTCAAAGAAGTAGGCCATCAGGCGTCGCGCAGTCGGTTGGAGGCGCGCGCCGTTCCCTTATCGAGACGCAGGGTGGGTGACGGCGTATGTCGCATGCGCAGACGACTGGGCCATGGCCGGTCGCGGATGCGGGCCAACCGCGGTCACCAGATAGACGAGCAGCCAGAGTGCGACCAGCGTGGCCAGAACGATCGCAACCGGAAACAGGCTTCGATCGTCGGGCTGATATCCGCGGTAGAACGCCGCGTGCTTCTCAATTCCCATAACGGTCACCATTCTGATCAATCCCCGTTGTCGGCTCGATCGCCTCTTCTGAGGCATGGATTCCAGGCTTTCGCGTTTTTAACCATGCCGTTCGCCGCGGCGCTGTGACGTGCGTCACATCACGAGCGCCCCGTCGTCCGCGCGATCCTGACCAAGCGCCAAAGCTTGACGCCCTTGGGCGAGATGCACTAGGTTAATTGACAAAAATAGTAGACTAACATGACCATGCTTGGCCGGGGCGACCGGTTGGGCTGGCAAACCGTCCGGATCGCAATGAGTTTAACGGGTTCCGTCCACTCCGAGGGCCGTCGCGACTGGGATCCGGCCCTTTACTTGAAATTCGAAGAGGAGCGGATGCGCGCTGCGCGCGATCTCCTGGCGCGCGTGCCGCTCGCGTCTGCGCGGGTCGTCTATGACCTCGGCTGCGGACCGGGGAACAGCGCGGAACTCTTGGCCACCCGTTTCGCCGGCGCGCGGATCACCGGGATCGACATCTCGGAGTCGATGCTCGAACACGCGCGAACCCGCGCGCCGACGGTTCGCTTCGACAGGCAGGACATCGCAGATTGGACGCCCGACGAGGGCGCGGACCTCATCTTCACCAACGGGGCGCTTCAGTTTCTTCCGGACCACCACGAGCTTTTTCCGCGACTCGTCTCGCTGCTGACACCCGGCGGCGTGTTCGCGGCGCAGATGCCGTCGGCCGCGCGCGAATCGTCTCACGCGCTCATGCGGATGGTCGCCGCCGAGGGCCCGTGGTGGTCGCGGCTGGCGCCGGTCGCCAAGTCGCAGCCGCTGATCGCCGCCTTCGAGGACTATTACGAGTGGCTGCGGCCCGTGTCGGCCCGCATCGAACTGTGGACCACGACCTACGTCTACGCATTCGACGGCGCGGACGGCATCGTCGACTGGTTCGCCGGGTCGCCGCTGCAGCCGTTTCTGGAGCGGCTCTCCGACGATGAACGGCGCACGTTCCTCGACCTCTACCGCAAGGAGCTGCTGAGCGCTTACCCAGTGCGGTCGGACGGCAAGGTGCTGTTCGCCTACCCGCGCCTTTTCGTCGTCGCCACGAGAGGGTGAGGCTCGGCGCCTCGCCTTCCTAGAAGACGAGCTTGCCGCCGATCAGGGCCAGCGTGCCGGCGAGCAGCGGACGCAGCACCTGTTCCGGCACCCGCGAGGCGAAATGGCTGCCGATCGCGATGCCCGGGATCGACCCGGTGAGCAAAGAGATGAGCAACAGCCAGTCGACCGAGCCCAGCCACCAATGGCCGGCGCCGGCGAGCAACGTCAGCGGCGCCGCGTGAGCGATGTCCGAGCCGACGATGCGCACCGTCGGCATCCTCGGATAGAGCGACAACAGGACGGTCACCCCGATCGCCCCGGCGCCGACCGACGAGATCGACACCAGAACGCCGAGAACAGCGCCGAGGACGGTGGTCAGGGCGCCGACTTCGCCCTCGGTCCGCCTGTCGAAGAAGGAGGCGACCGACTTCAGAAGCCGCTGACGGAACACCAGCGTCACCGCGGTCAGAATTAGGGCCAAGCCGAGGGTGGTCGTGATGGCGGCGCTCGTGCCCTTGGACTCGACCCCGAAATGCGACAGCGTGCACAGGGTGAGCGCCGCGGCCGGCACGCTGCCTGTCGCCAACCGGCGGGTGACGCGCCAGTCGATTGCTCTGTTGAACCCGTGAACCGCCGATCCGGAGATATTGGTCAGCCCGGCATAGAGGAGATCGGTTCCGACCGCGGTCGCCGGATGGACGCCGAACACCAGCACCAGGATCGGAGTCATCAGGGAGCCGCCGCCGACGCCGGTGAAGCCGACCAGGGCGCCGACGGCGAAGGCGGAGGCGGAGTAAAGCGGGTTGATCAGATGGAGTACGTTCGTCACGCCGACCTCCTCTGTCCCTGCCGCGGGAGCCATCTGACTCGTATTTATGTCGATAGATTTTGTCAAGTTACCGGGCCAGTCGATTGATTCCATCAATTCGCTGGACTTTCGCATTCGGCAGTCCTTTATCAACGTGCCGATTCGAGAACTCCTTCAACGCGCTGAAAATCGAGATGCTGACCAACAAGGGAAAATACGGCCTGAAGGCCATGGTGCATCTTGCCCGGCTCGACCCCGGCTCGCTCGCACAGGTCGCCGACATCGCCGAGGCCAATACGATCTCGAAAAAATTCCTCGATCATATCCTGACCGAATTGCGTCGCGCCGGCCTCGTCTATTCCAAAAAGGGGAAAGGCGGCGGCTACGCGCTCGCCCGGCCGGCGACGGAAATACGGGTCGGAACGATCGTGCGCGCGCTGGACGGACCGCTCGCCCCGATTTCCTGCGCTTCGGTCAGCGCGTTTCGCCCCTGCGCCGATTGCGCCGATCTGGAGACCTGCGCCGTCCGTCTGATCATGATCGAGGCCCGCAACGCCATCGCCGAGGTGCTCGACAAGCGCACTCTGGCGGAAATGCTCTTGCCGCCCAGCCCGGCGGATCTGGAGGTGACATTTCACATCTAATGCTCCGGGAAGGGACGGTCTCGCCGTCGCCGCGGCGCGCGAGCAAACCGCCCGGGCCGCAACCGGCCGTCGCGATCGGCGTTTAATATTCCGGCTTCACGCCGGATCGCGCCCGACATAACCTGAAAGCGAAGACCTGCGTCACACGGGCTTCGGTCAAATGGGTTTGAGTACGGGTGAGGGCGGAGCGCGTCGCGCTTTTGAACGCCCTGGGCGCCGAACGGAGACGGACGATGCAGCTTGGGATGATCGGATTGGGGCGGATGGGCGCGAACATGACCGAGCGCCTGATTAAGGCCGGGCACGAACTTGTCGTCTACGACTCCCACCCCACGGCGGTGAAAGCGCTCGTCTCGCTCGGAGCGACCGGAGCTGGAAGTCTGCAGGACTTTATAGCGAAACTCGCGCAACCGCGCGCGGTCTGGCTCATGGTTCCGGCCGCGGTCGTCGATGCGATCCTGGCCGACGTCGTCCGGGTGCTGGCGCCCGGAGACATCGTGATCGACGGCGGCAACTCCTATTATCACGACGACATCCGGCGGGCCGAGGAGCTGAAGGGCAAGGGGCTGCATTATGTCGACGTCGGGGTTAGCGGCGGCGTCTGGGGCAAGGAGCGCGGCTATTGCCAGATGATCGGCGGAGAGGACGCGGTCGTGCAACGCCTCGATCCGATCTTCCGCGCGCTGGCGCCCGGCGTCGACGCCGCGCCGCGTACGCCCGGAGTGACCGGGGAGCCGGACCAGGCGGAGGAGGGCTATCTGCATTGCGGCCCGAACGGCGCAGGTCATTTCGTCAAAATGGTCCACAACGGCATCGAATACGGGCTGATGGCGGCGTACGCCGAAGGCCTGAATGTGCTCCGCCACGCCAACGTCGGGCTCAAGACCCAGGCGGCGGACGCTGAGACGACGCCGCTCCGGAATCCCGAGTATTATCGTTACGAGGTGGACGTCGCCCGGGTGAGCGAAGTCTGGCGGCGCGGCAGCGTCATCGGGTCCTGGCTCCTGGACCTCACCGCGTCGGCGTTGCGCGGCGACGCCAGCCTCGCGTCATTCGCCGGACGCGTATCCGATTCGGGCGAGGGGCGCTGGACGCTGGAGGCGGCGGTCGACGAAGGCGTCCCCGCCCCGGTGCTGAGCGCCGCTCTGTTCGGGCGGTTCGAGTCACGGGGAGCGGCCGAATACGCCGATAAGCTCATGTCGGCGATGCGCTTCGAATTCGGCGGGCACCACGAAAAGCCGGCGGAGCTCTAAATGAGCGGCGCTCTTTCCGACGCCTTGGTGTTCTTCGGCGCGACCGGCGATCTCGCCTACAAGCAAATCTTTCCAGCGCTGCAGGGACTCGTCCGCGACGAGCGGCTCGACATTCCGATCGTCGGCGTCGCCAAGTCGGGCTGGAGCCTCGACCAGTTTCGAGAGCGCGCGAAGGACAGCCTGCGCCATCATGGCAGCTACGACGAAGCCGCCTTCGCCAAATTCATGGAGCTCCTGAAATATGTCGACGGCGACTACAACGATCCGCGGACGTTCCAGCAGGTGAAACAGGCGCTCGGATCGGCGCAGCGGCCATTGCACTATCTGGCGATCCCGCCCTCCCTGTTCGGCGTCGTCGTGTCGGCGCTCGCCGAAGCGGGCTTGAGCCGCAACGCCCGCCTGGTGGTCGAGAAGCCGTTCGGCCGCGATCGGGCGTCGGCGCAGGCGCTCAACAAGACGCTGCACGAGCATTTTCCCGAACAGGCGATCTTTCGCATCGACCATTATCTCGGCAAGGAGCCGGTCCAGAACATCGTCTTTACGCGCTTCGCCAACGCGAACTTCGAACCGCTGTGGAACCGCCAGTACGTTCGCGGCATCCAGATCACCATGGCGGAATCCTTCGGCGTGGACGACCGCGGCAGTTTCTACGACGCGACGGGCGCGCTGCGCGACGTGGTTCAGAACCACATGCTCCAGATCGTCGCGAATTTGATGATGGACCCGCCGACCGGCGAGGAGTGCGAGGCCTCCCGCGATCAGAAGGCGGCGCTGTTGAAGGCGGTTCGACCGCTCGACACGAACAGCCTCGTGCGGGGGCAATATGCCGGTTACCGAAATGTTCGCGGCGTCAAGCCGGACTCGGACGTCGAGACCTACGTCGCGATCCGGCTCTTTGTCGACAGCTGGCGATGGGCGGGCGTGCCGGTCTATATCCGCGCCGGCAAGCGCTTGCCGCTGACGGCCGCGGAGGTCGTCGTCGAGTTCCACCGTCCGCCGCGCGAAGTGTTTGCAGATCAGAGCGGGCGCAGTCATCTCCGCATGCGGCTTGGCCCGGATGTCTGCGTGGCGATGGGGTTGCGGGTCAAGCGCCCCGGCGAACTCATGATCGGCGAGACCGTCGAACTGATGCTGGCGGAGCACCCGGCTGAGCTGACGCCGCCTTATCAGCGCCTGCTCGGCGACGCGATGCGCGGCGAAAGCGAGCTCTTTGGGCGAGAGGACGTCATCGACGCGCAATGGCGAATCGTCAACCCGATTCTCGCAGACCCGCCGCCCTGTCATGAGTACGAGGCCGGAACCTGGGGGCCGGAAGCCGCCGACGCGCTGATCGGCGCCGACGGACCTTGGCGCAACCCGCAGCCGCCAGCGGAGTGAGCCATGGACGACATCGTTTTTCTGTTCGACGTCGACAACACCCTTATCGACAACGACGAAGTCCAGGCCGACCTGAGCGCCCACCTGGCGGAATGCTACGGAGAGGCGGCGCGCGACCGTTACTGGGCGATCTTCGAAGACTTGCGCGGCGAGCTCGGTTACGCCGACTACCTCGGCGCGCTCGAGCGCTATCGGGTCGAGGATCTGCGCGACCCGCGTCTGTTGCGGATGTCGAGTTGGCTTGTCGACTATCCGTTCGCCGAGCGCCTTTACCCCGGGGCGTTGGACGCCGTTCGGCACGTTCGGCAGTGGGGCCGGCCGGTGGTGCTGTCGGACGGAGACGCGGTCTTCCAGCCGCGCAAGGTCGAGCGGTCCGGCCTGTGGAAAGAGTTCGACGGCGCGATCCTCATCTACATCCACAAGGAGGAGGAGCTCGACGACGTCGAGCGCCTTTATCCTGCGAAACGCTACGTGCTGATCGACGACAAGCTTCGCATCCTGGCGGCGGTGAAGAAAGTGTGGGGCGACCGGGTGGTCACCGTGTTTCCCAAGCAGGGCCACTATGCGAACGATCCAAAGGCGCTCGCGGCCTATCCTCCGGCCGACGTCGCCCTCGATCGGATCGGCGACCTGGTCGCGCTCGACCTCGGCGCTTTCGCGCCCTAGGGTGCCGGTTGTTCTCTAACTCGGAGACAGAGCCATGACCGGGACCACGGCGCTGACGGACCTGCCTGAGTGGAAGGCCCTTCAGGGGCACTATGAGAGCGTCAAGGATCTGCACCTACGTGCGCTGTTCGCCAGCGACGCGGGGCGCGAGGATCGTTTCGCCGTCGAGGCCGCCGGGCTTTTCCTCGACTTTTCGAAAAACCGTATCACGGACGAGACCGTTCGCCTGCTCGTCAGCCTCGCCCGGGCGCGCCGGGTCGAGGCGCGGCGCGACGCGATGTTCTCGGGCGAGAAGATCAACGTCAGCGAGAACCGCGCCGTGTTGCATGTGGCGCTCCGGGCGCCTCGCGACGAGCATATTCTCGTCGACGGCAAAGACGTGGCGCCCGAGGTGCATTCCGTCCTCGACCGGATGGCTGCCTTTTCCGACAAGGTGCGATCGGGCGCCTGGACCGGGCACAGCGGCAAGCGCGTTCGCAACGTCGTCAATATCGGGATCGGCGGCTCCTATCTCGGCCCGGAGATGGCTTATCGCGCGTTGCGGCAATTCAGGGATCCCGCCCTCGATGTCCGCTTCGTCGCCAACGTCGACGGCGCCGACTTCGCCAAGGCCACGCATGATCTCGACCCGCACGAGACCCTCTTCATCATCGCGTCCAAGACCTTCACCACGCTGGAGACGATGACCAACGCGGCGCTGGCGCGCCGGTGGGTGCTGGCCGCGATCGGCGCCGAAGAGGGGCTCAAGCGCCATTTCGTCGCTATTTCGACCAATACCGAGGCGGTGGCCAAGTTCGGCATCGACACCGCCAACATGTTCGGCTTCTGGGATTGGGTCGGTGGGCGCTACTCGATGGATTCCGCCATCGGGCTATCCACCATGATCGCTGTCGGGCCCGAGAACTTCCGTTCGATGCTCGCCGGCTTCCACGCGATCGACGAGCATTTCCGCACCGCTCCGCCGGAGCGCAACATGCCGATGCTGATGGGGCTGCTGACGGTCTGGTACAACAATTTCTTCGGCGCGCAGACGGTCGGAATCATGCCCTACGCCGCCGATCTCTCGCGCTTCCCGGCCTACCTGCAGCAGCTCCAGATGGAGAGCAACGGCAAGCACGTCGACCTCGACGGACGGGTCTTGGACGTCCAGACCGGTCCGATCATCTGGGGCGAGCCGGGGACCGACGGCCAGCATTCGTTCTACCAGCTCATCCATCAAGGCACGAAGCTGGTCCCGTGCGACATGATCGGCTTCTGCCATCCGTTGAGCCCGGTCGCCGAGCAGCACGACCTCCTGATGGCGAACCTGTTCGCCCAGGCCGAGGCGCTCGCCTTCGGCAAAACGGCGGATGAGCTTGCGGCGGAAGGGTCGGACCCGGCCCAGACGCCTTTCCGGGTCTGCCAGGGCAACCGCCCGACCAACGTCATCCTGGCCGACCGGCTCACTCCGCACACGCTCGGCGCACTGGTCGCGCTCTACGAGCACAACGTGTTCACGCAAGGCGCGATCTGGGGTATCAACTCGTTCGACCAGTGGGGCGTCGAGCTCGGCAAGGTCCTCGCGAAGCGCATCGCGCCCGAGCTTGCGGCCGGACCGGAGCCCGCTCTTGCGCACGACGGCTCGACCAACGCACTCATCCGGCGCTACCGGCGCCTGCGCGGCGCAGGCGGATGAATGCGAGGTTTCGGCGATGCCTGACACGATCTCCCTGGCCGCGCCCGACGGCTCGCTCGCCGAGGCGACCGTCTATCCGGACCTTTCGGCGCTGATCGCCGGCGCCGCCGAATGCGTCGCCCGTTCGGCGGCCGAAGCGATCGCCGCGCGCGGCTCCTTCAGCATTGCGCTCTCCGGAGGCAACACCCCGAGGCCGGTCTATCAGCGTCTGGCCTCGGCCGCCATCGACTGGACCCGCGTGCATGTGTTCTTCGGCGACGAGCGTTGCGTGCCGCCCCAGGATCCGCGCAGCAACTACCATATGGCGAAAGTCGCGCTGCTCGACCACGTTGCGATCCCGCCCGAGAACGTCCACCGCATGCGCGGAGAGGACCCTCCGGAAAAGGCGGCCGAGGCCTACGCCGTCGAGCTGCGCAACGCCCTCGGCGAAGGCGGACGGCTCGACCTCGTCCTCCTCGGCCTCGGTCACGACGGACATACGGCCTCGCTTTTTCCTGGCCTTGCCGCCGTGACCGAGACGCGGCGCGCAGTGATGGAGGCCTATGTCGAATTCGTCGGCATGTGGCGGCTGACGCTGACGCCGCCGATCATCAATGCCGCACGCCTGGTCGTGTTCCTCGTGTCGGGCGACGACAAGGCGGATGTTCTGCGTCGCGTGCTGCAGGGACCGCGGCAGCCGGTCGTGCTGCCGGCCCAGGCCGTTCGCCCGGCCGAGCGGCCGCCGCTCTGGCTGGTCGACGCCGCGGCGGCGGCGAAGCTGGATCGGCGGACGGCGCGCTACCGGCAGGCCGCAGCCGGAGCCGCGCGGCGGGGCGCGAAACCGTGACCGAGGCGCCGGGTCGGCCGGGAATTCCTCCTCGCTGGACGTCGAGCGCGAAGAGCGGCGTCGGCACGGCGTTGTCGGACACGAGCCGCGTCTGGTTCACCATCAGCCACGGCATTCTCAACGAAGTCTACTACCCGAGGGTCGATCAGGCCTGCATTCGCGACCTCGGCCTGATCGTCACCGACGGGGCAAGCTTCTTCGCTGAGGAAAAGCGCGATTGCGAAGTGGTCGTCGAGTCGCTCGAGGACGGCGTCCCCGCCTTCCTGCTGACGAGCGTCCATCGAGGCGGCCGGTTTCGCATCCTCAAGCGGGTGATCGCCGACCCACGCAGTTGCTCGGTGCTGATGCAGATCCGCCTCGAGGACCTTGCCGGCGGGCTGCGCCTCTTCGCCCTGGCGGCGCCGCATCTGGTGAACGCCGGCGCCCACAACAGCGGCTGGCGCGGCGACTACAAAGGCCGCGGCATGCTGTTCGCGCACGGCGCCAAAACCCATCTGGCCATGGCCGCCGATCAGCCGTTCATCGCCAGTTCGGTTGGCTTCGTCGGCGCCTCGGACGGCTGGGGCCAGCTCTTCCGCGACCACCGGCTGATCGAGCAATACGACACCGCGACCGACGGCAATATCGCCCTCACCGCCGAGCTGGCGAAAGGCCCGGACGGCGCCTCGGTTCTTGCCCTCGGCTTCGGTCGGTCGTCCGCGGAGGCCGGCTACCACGCCCTGGACTCGCTGCAGACCCCATTCGAAACGATCCTCAACGATTACGCGGCCGGCTGGCGTTCCTGGCAAGCCTCGCTGCGCTCGCTCGAGCGGCGGGCGCGGGGCCACAACTTGTATCGCGTCAGCACGGCCGTGCTGCGCAGCCACGAGGACCCTACGTTCCCCGGCGGCTTCATCGCCAGCCTTTCGATCCCCTGGGGTTTCAGCAAGAGCGACGACGACCTCGGCGGCTACCATCTGGTCTGGCCGCGCGACCTCTGCGAGACTGGGGGAGCGCTTCTGGCCTGCGGCGGGGATTCGCACGTGAGGCGCATCCTGCGCTACCTGAGGGCGACGCAGGAGTCCGACGGGTCCTGGCAGCAGAACTTCTGGCTCGACGGCACGCCCTTCTGGCGCGGCCTGCAGCTCGACGAATGCGCCTTCCCGGTCCTGCTTCTGGACATGGCCTGGCGCTCGGGCGCGCTTCGGTTTCCGGACTTGCCCCCTTACTGGCCGATGGTCCGGAAAGCCGCCGCCTTCGTCATGCTGAACGGGCCCAGAACCAGGCAGGATCGGTGGGAGGAGAACGCCGGGTACACGCCCTTCACGCTCGCTGTCGCCGTCGCCTCGCTGCTCGCCGCGGCAGAAATCGCCGAGGCCCTGGAAGTCGAGGCGGCGCCGGCGTTGTTCCGCGACACGGCCGACGCCTGGAACGAGCAGATCGAAGACTGGGTGTATGTGCGGGATACGCCGCTCGCCCGCGAATCCGGCGTGGCGGGCTATTACATCCGCATCGCGCCGGAAGCCGGTGGCGACGGCGGCCCCGACCCTCACGGGCAGGTTCCCGTGCGCAACCACGAGGCTGGTGACTGCGTCGTTTCCGCCGACGCGCTCGTCAGCACGGACGCCCTCGCGCTCGTGCGGTTCGGCCTGCGCGCGCCGAACGACCCGCGCATTCTCGACACCGTCGCGGTCATAGACAAGGTGTTGAAGGTCGACCTCCCGCAGGGGCCGGGCTGGCATCGTTACAATTTCGACGGCTACGGCGAAAAGGCGGACGGTCGGCCGTTCGACGGCGTCGGCGTCGGCCGCGTCTGGCCGTTGCTGGCCGGCGAGCGAGCCCACTATGCGCTCGCCGCTGGCCGGAGGGTCGAGGCGGAGGCGCTCCTCGCCACGATCGAAGCGCAGACCAGTTCCGGCGGCCTCATGCCGGAGCAGGTATGGGACGGGCCTCCGATCCCTTCCCGGGAGCTGGCCCCAGGCGCGCCGTCCGGTTCGGCGATGCCGCTGGTGTGGGCGCATGCCGAATACGTCAAGCTGTTGCGGTCGCTGACGGACGGCGCCGTGTTCGATATGCCGCCCCACACGACGCGCCGCTACCTGCATGGCGGGCATCAGGCGCGCTGCCGCCCGTGGCGGGAGGATGCCCCTGTCGCGGCGATTCCGGCCGGGCGGGTGCTGCGTCTCGACTTCGCCCAGCCGACGATGGTGCTCTACACCCGCGACGACTGGGGCACGCAGGCCGACGCCAAGACGAAAGACACCGGGCTCGGCCTGTTCGTGGCGGAGATCGGCACGGAAGGCATGACGGCGGGCCAGCGCATCGTCTTCACTTGGCGCGACGCCGGAACCGGCGCGTGGCGCGGCCGCAACTTCGAAGTCGCGATCGCGGGCTGAAGCTGTGGCGGCCCGTCACGTTTCCTGGCGTCTTCGCTCGCGCACCCACCAATAGAGGACGAGAAGCCCAATCAGCGCAACGCCGATGAGCAGCAGCAGCAGGGCGGATTCCTCGACCCATGCGGCGATCGGCACGGCGACCGCGAGGAAGGCGCCGGTCACGCAGAGCTTCCAGGCCCGCACATTCAGGCCGGAAACGAACACGCCGAGCGCCAGCAGCGTCAGGAGCATGAGGCCGGTCGCATTGGCCTCGATCGAACTTTCCGCGTTTGTTTCATTGATCAGGTACATCGCGATCAGCACCGCCGCCCATTGCAGGACCTGGATGACGATCATGGCGATCCGCTCGCTGCTCCGGGTGTGACGCCATCCCGCGACAATGCAGATGACGCCGATGATTGGGGTCACATACTCCCAATAGGTCGTTTTTGGAGCGTTGGAGATGCTTTCCCAGCTGACGCCGATCAGGGTGAGCACGATGATCGCGGCGTAGGGAAGCTCCTCGATCAATCCCCACCAGACCGGCCGCGGCTCGAGCGGCTCAGGCGGAATGTCGATTGCTGGGCCGGGTCGAATGTCGGGTGGGATGTCGGAGGCCATGCTGAAGCTCTTTCATCGCGGTCGCCGCTGGGCGGGCTGTTGAACCAAGCCGACGTTAGCAAAAAAGACTGCCGCGCGAACTCCCCCGTCTCCTGGCGTAACGCGCCCGCTCTCGCGCCCCGGCCCTTCATGATGGATCACGCGCCGAGTGTGCTGCTTTGACGCATCGCTATTTTGGCCCCACCTTTATATACATGTATTTGAATATAAGCGAGATGGTCGAGTCGACCGGGGCCGCAAAAAAATGCGCGAGAAGGTTCTCGTACTGGGGCTGGGCAACACGCTGCTCGCCGACGACGGAATCGGTCCGCATGTCATAGCCGCTTTTGGGCGAGCCCATGCAAAGGCGGGGGCGGCGCCGGTCGTCATCCTCGACGGCGGCACGCTCGGCCTGTCGCTCTTGCCGGAAATCGAAACCGCGACAGCCTTGATCGTGGTGGACGCCGCCAGTTTCGGCGGAGCGCCGGGCGAGGTCAAGGTGTTCGACGAAGACGCAATGGACGCCAGGCTCGGCGCGGCGAAAACGTCGGCGCACGAGCTTGCGCTCGCCGATTTGATCGGCGCCGCGCGGCTGAACGGTCTCCTGCCGGAGCGCAGGGCCCTCGTCGGCATAGCCCCAGGCTACGTCGGATGGGGGCTCGCGCCCACGCCGGCGGTCGCCGCGAGCATTCCGCTCGCCTGCGCGGAGATTGAAGGCCTCATTGAGAAATGGGCATGAACAGCCGCCAAACCGCGCCGGGCCTGACCGGAATGGCTGAAGCCGTGCTGAACGAGATCGCGTCGCTGGCGGCGAAACACGCCGCCGACGGCGACGTGACGGCGATCGAGCTGACGTCGATGCCGCTCACGCGCCAGGACCGCGCCGAGATCGAGGCGCGCCTCGGCCGAGGGGAGGTCGAGGCTGCGGTCGAAGCAGCGGGACGCACGGAAGTATGGGAGACGGCCTACGCCGGCGTCTGGTTCGTCCGCCATTTCGGCGGCGGCGGCAACGTCGCGACTGAGACGATCGAGATCTGCCCCGCTCCCAGGATCCTGTTCAGCCACCCCGACGACCGGATCGCCGCAGCGACGCGTCTTGGCGAAGACCTGCGCGCGAAGCAAGCGCCGGCCGGGTGAAGGAGACCATGATGGCCGCAAGTCTTTTGATGCCGCGGACGCCCGGCCCGACGCTCGGGGAAAGCTTGCAGCGGCGCGGCGTATCGCGCCGGGCGCTGTTGAAATATGCGAGCTACCTCGGCGCGCTGATGGCGCTGCCGGCCTCGGCCACCCAAGCCTTCGCCGAAGGCCTCGCCAGCGCCCGCCGCCAGTCGGTAATCTGGCTGTCGTTCCAGGAGTGCACCGGCTGCACGGAGTCGGTCACGCGCCCGTTCTCGCCGACGTTCGAGAGCCTGATTTTCGACCTCGTCTCGCTCGACTACCACGAGACGCTGCAAGCGGCGTCGGGCGAGGCGGCCGAGCAAGCGCGCCTGAAGGCGATGGCGGACAACAAGGGCAAATATGTCGTCGTCGTCGAAGGCGCGATCCCCGCCAAGGACGGCGGCGTCTATTCGACCATCGCCGGGCAGACCAACCTCGACATGCTGAGGGACACGGCGAAGGACGCGCTCGCGGTCGTCGCGGTCGGCTCCTGCGCCTCGTTCGGCGGCATCCCCAAGGCCAATCCGAACCCGACCGGCGCCGGACCCGCTTCGCAGTTCGTCACCGACAAGCCGGTGATCAACATCCCCGGCTGCCCGCCGATCGCCGAGGCCATGGCCGGCACGATCGCCTACATGATCGCGTTCGGCAAGCTCCCGGACCTCGACCAGCTCGGGCGCCCGAAAGCCTTCTACGGCGAGACGATCCACGACCGCTGCTACCGCCGGCCGTTCTACGAGCGCGGCGAATTCGCCGACAGTTTCGACGACGAGGGCGCGCGGCGCGGCTATTGCCTGTTCAAGGTGGGCTGCAAGGGACCCGTCACCTACAATTCCTGCGCGACGCTGAAGTGGAACGGGGGCGTGTCCTTCCCGATCCAGTCCGGTCACGGATGCCTCGGCTGCTCCGAACCGGACTTCTGGGACCAGGGCGGCTTCTATCGGCCGCTGTCGGCGCCGCTTCACGATCTCGGGCTGCCGCTGGCGGCGGCCGGCGCGGCCGGCCTCGCCCTCGGCGCCGGCGCCGCCTGGACGGCGCGGCGCCATCTGGCGAACCGGGGAAGAGAGCCGGCCAAGCCCGAGGGAGGCAAAGCATGACCATGCTCGATTTCGCCCGAGGGCCGGCGCTCGAGGCCTCGCTCGTCATCTTCGTCGCCGGAACGATCTGGCGCCTTCTCGGCGCGCTCCTGCTGCCCTGGCGGCTGATCGCGGCGGAGCCGCGAAAAGGCGCGCCGCCGCTGTTCGTCGCGGCGCTGAAGGGCGTCGTGGTCAAGCTCTGGCCGTACGAGCCGTTTCAGAAGTCCGGCGTGGTGCAGTTCGTCAACGGCTACATCTTCCATATCGGACTGGCGATCGTCGTCTTCCTGTTCGCGCCGCATATCCTCTTCATCAAGAGCCTGACCGGGCTGAGCTGGCCGGGCCTGCCGAACAATCTGATCATGATGGTCGGCGTCGTCACCGCCGCCTCGCTTCTCGTCGCGCTCGCCTTCCGGCTGACGAGCCCGGTGTTGCGCCTCATCTCCCGCGCCGACGATTACATCAGCTGGCTGATGACCTTCCTGCCGGTCGCCACGGGATTGCTGGCCTCGGCGCATCTCGGCCTCCGCTTCGAGACGCTCTTGACCCTGCATCTCCTGAGCCTCTGCGCCTTCTTCATCTGGTTCCCGTTCGGCAAGCTGATGCATGCCTTCCTGTTCGTCTTCTCGCGCGGGATGACGGGCATTCGCATGGGACAGCGGGGGGCCGCGATATGACCGCCAAGACGACCGCCGCCGGGGTTCCGTACGACGCGCAGGGGAACATGAGCGACGCCGATCGGCGCAGCGCCGCCATGCGCGGCTTCATCCACGAGTTCGGCGCGGTCGCCGCCGCCTATCTCGAGTCCTGCGTGCGCTGCGGCATGTGCGCCAACGCCTGCCATTTCTACGTTTCGACCGGCAATCCGGCCTATACGCCGATCAATAAGCTGAGGCCGTTCGAACAGGCCTATCATCGCCACGCCGGCCCGTTCGCGCCGATCTACCGGCTCTTCGGCGTCGCGCCGAAGGTGACGGTCGAGGAGCTCGAGGAATGGGAGCGCCTCGTCTACGACGCCTGCACTTTGTGCGGGCGCTGCACGCTCGCCTGCCCGATGGGCATCGACATCGCCGAGCTCATCAAGGAAGCGCGCCACGGCATGTTCGAGGCCGAACTCGTCCCCGACCGCCTGCAACTCATGGACCGGACCGCCCGGGCCTGGACGAGCCCGGCGACCCCGGCCGAGGACTTCGCCGACATCATCAAGGAAGCCGGCGAGGAGCACGGCGTGACAATGAACGTCGACCTGGACAAGGCCGACTACCTGGTCACGGTCGCGCCGGCCGAACTCACCGACCACACCAAGGCGCTCGCCGACATCGCAAAAATCCTCAACAAGATCGGCGCGAGCTGGACCTATCACACGGAGGGGTTCGAGGCGTCCAACATCGGCTACATCAACGGCGACACCTACCTGCAGAAGACGATGACGCTTCGTCTGATCGCCACCGCCAAGAAGATCGGCGCCCACACGCTGATCCTGCCCGAATGCGGCCACGCCTACGGCGCCGCGCGCTGGGAGGCGGCGCGCTGGTACGGCGGCAAGCTGCCGGCGCGCATCCTCCACATGACCGAGTTCTTGCAGGAGACGGTCGCATCGGGAAAGGTGAAGCTGAAGCCGATCGGCCAGACCGTTTCGTTCCACGATCCCTGCCAGCTGGTGCGCCGCGGCGGCGTCACCGAGGCGCCGCGCGACGTTTTGAAGGCGCTGGGGACGGAGCTGAAAGAGCTCGAGAACCACGGAAACCTCGCCTGGTGCTGCGGCGGAGGCGGCGGCGTGGTCTCCAACGCCCGCGCCGACCCGATCCGCTTCAAGGCGTTCCAGCTGAAGCAGCAGGAGGTCGAGAAGGCCGGCGCCGAGCGCTTCGTCACCGCCTGCGGCCAGTGCCGCATCACACTGACCCAAGGCGCCAAGCACTTCAAATGGGACAAGAAGGTCGAGAGCCTGCTCGAGCTCGTCGCCGACAACCTCGCCGACTGAAAGGGACTGAGCCATGAGCAACCGGATCGTGGTCGATCCCGTCACCCGGATCGAAGGCCATCTGCGCATCGAAGCCGACGTGGACGAGGCCGGCGCGATCAAGGCGGCCTATTCGTCGGGCACGATGGTGCGCGGCATCGAGATCATCCTCAGGGGCCGCGACCCGCGCGAGGCCTGGGCTTTCGCCCAGCGCATCTGCGGCGTCTGCACGCTCGTGCATGGGCTGGCGTCGGTGCGCTCGGTCGAGAACGCGCTGAAATACGACATCCCGGACAACGCCAACCTGATCCGCAATCTGATGATCGGCGCGCAATACGTGCACGATCACGTGATGCACTTCTACTACCTGCATGCGCTCGACTGGGTCGACGTCGTCTCGGCTCTGAAGGCGGATCCGGCGGCGGCGTCGTCGCTGGCGCAGTCGATCTCGGGCTACGCGAAATCGAGCCCCGGCTATTTCGCCGACGCACAGAAAAAGCTGAAATCCTTCGTTGAGAGCGGGCAGCTCGGCATCTTCGCGGGCGGCTACTGGGGCCATCCCGAGTACAAGCTGCCGCCCGAGGCCAATCTGATGGCGGTGGCGCATTATCTCGACGGGCTCGCCTGGCAGCGCGAAGTCGTCAAGCTGCACGCGATCTTCGGCGGCAAGAACCCGCATCCGAATTTTTTGGTCGGCGGCGCGCCGGCCCCGATCTCGGCGAGCCCGATCGCCGGCGCGGGCGACGCCGCGGCGACGGCGGTCAATGTCGTGACGCTCACGCAAGCGCGCCAGATCATAAAGTCGATGCAAAGCTTCGTCGACGAGGTCTATGTGCCCGACACGCTCGCCATCGCGAGCTTCTACAAGGACTGGTTCAAGCGCGGCGAGGGCCTCGGCAATTTCATGACCTACGGCGAGTTCCCGCTCGACGGAAAATGGGACGCCAAGCGGGCGCTGCCGGCGGGCGTCATCCTCGACCGCGACCTTTCGCATATCGAACCGATCGACCTCAACGACCCGGCGCAAGTGCAGGAGTTCGTCTCCCGCTCCTGGTACGATTATTCGGCCGGCAAGGACGCGGGGCTACACCCCTACGACGGCGAGACGGCGCTGAACTATTCCGGGCCGAAGCCGCCCTACGACCAGCTCGAGGTCGACAAGAGCTATTCGTGGCTGAAGGCGCCGCGCTGGCGCGGACATTCGATCGAGGTCGGCCCGCTCGCGCGCGTGCTGATGCTCTACGCCAGCGGCCACGAGCCGACGAAGGAGCTTGCCTCCTTCGCGCTGAAAAAGCTCGATCAGCCGATCGAGGCCATGTACTCGACGCTCGGCCGCACTGCGGCGCGCACGCTCGAAACAAAAATCATCGCCGATCAGATGGACTCTTGGCTCGACGCGCTGATCGCCAACGTCAAGGCCGGCGACGTCGCGGTCCAGAACGCCGAGAAGTGGGAGCCTTCCACCTGGCCCGCCGAGGCCAGGGGCGTCGGCTTCATGGAGGCGCCGCGCGGCGGCCTCGCCCACTGGATCGTCATCCGCGACGGCCGGATCGCCAATTACCAGGCGGTCGTGCCCTCGACCTGGAACGCCGGCCCGCGCGACCCGATGGGCCAGCCCGGCGCCTACGAGGCCGCGCTCGCCGACCGCCACACCCTCGCCGTGCCGAAGCAGCCGCTCGAGATCCAGCGGACCATCCATTCGTTCGACCCCTGCATCGCCTGCGCCGTGCATGTCGCCGATCCGAACGGCGCGCCGCTGATCGAGATCGAGGTGAGCTGACCCCAGGGGCGCGATTGTCGGTCGCGTTTGGTGATCGAGGACGCTCCTGCGTCGCCGAGCCGATCGCCGGTCAAGGCGCCCAATCCGGTCGGCCGACTGCGGCGAAGGCCAGTTGGGCATAGGAATCGGCGTTCCAGAACGCCTGGTCAGGACCGAGCAAACGAAACTTCGCGGGATCGCGTTTGAAATACGCCACGTCATCGATCTTGGGTTGGACCGGCCCCGCATAGTGCGCCAGCTCGTGTATAAAGACATATGCAAAAGCGTCGCCGGCCAGCGTATGCGCCTTTGGGCAGAGATAGACCGAACCGGTGTCCAGACGGCGCTTGCCATTGCCGCAATAGCGAAGCGGGCTGGCGCGCAGATGCATTCCGCCAGCGTAGCTGAACATGTAGGAACCTGACGCGACATTCGGCGGCTCGTCGACGGCCAGCACGACGCCCATCGGAACGTGGCCGATCACCGTCATCATCCTCTGGAACGTCTCACGAATCTTGCCCAGCCGCGCGGCCGGATCGCTCGTGAGCTTCAGGTGGAACTGGCGATCGACCTTTTCGTACGCCGCCTTAGTGAAACCCCCAATCGGATCGAGGCCGGCCAGGTAATCCCGAGCCAAGTCCACCAGCGCCAGCGTCGCTCCCAAAACCTCGATGATGCGGGCCCGGTATTGCTGCAGCAACGCCGGCGGATGGTCCGGGCCTGGCGGCCCCTGGCGCAGGCGGCGGATCGTATGGCCGTCGACGTCGACGATCCCGTCCTGCACCGCAAAACCCCATTTCTGTTGAAAGCGAAGAATCGCCGCCCGGGTCAGGGGTCCGCACTTGCCGTCCACGACCAGCGCCGGTTGAGGCCCGCCGAATTCGGGCGCAAACCGGTTCAGCGCCGCCTGGATCACCTTCACATCGTTGGGGGCGTTCTGACAGCGTGGAGGCGAGCCCGCGCCGACGGCCGCCCCTATTGGCGGCACAGCGTCGCCCAGCGTGACAATATGATGCACGCAGGTGATGTCCGGACCTATTGCGAAAAGTTCGGCGTTCATCGCTCGGGCGAATTGCTGAAGGTCGAATTCGGGCCGAAATAATATCCGTCATTAGGTCGCCCAGATCGAAAATCTGCGCCGATTTTTCTCTTACCGTCAAGCGGGGATTGGAAGTCTGGCGCAGGCAAGGTAGCGCCCTCCTGCTGGCGCAGTATTGCGCCAACTTCCGCTTCGGTCGCTTACGGCCGTCTAGCGACCGGCCCGATGAAGCGAACCCAGCCATCTTGGTGGTCCGCCGAGCTTGCGGGAAAGCACGCGCTCGAGGCCGATCAAACGATCTCTTGACAAATGAGACGTTTGTACTTATTATGTTCTCTCAATCGCAATGGAGAACGCCCTGTCCCCCCTCGAACCCGCCCCGACCCTGCGCGGAGATCGCTCGCTCGCGCGGTTCGCACCGAGCGAAGGACTGGCTCGATATGTTGATTGACGGCGCTGTGCCGCGCCAACGGCGCCCACGAAACATTCTGCTGCGATCAGTCGCTGCTAACCTAAGAGCTGATGCAAATCATTGAAAAGACGAGAATCGTGAACGGATCTGGTTTCCCCTGGCGTTCCTTTTGCTTCCCCTGACGTTCCTTTGGCTTCCCCGGGCGTTCGGTATCCTTCCCCGAGGGCCCGGCGGCCTTCCCGCTGCGTTCCAGGACGTCCCGCCAACTCGCCGACGCCGCCAAAGCCCATGGCCGATCAATTCGGGTTCCCGTTAATCGGGACCTGCTGTAGCGTCCTTCACCCCTGTTCCGCCCTATCGAGTCTTCCCATGCCCAGCCCCGACCCCAAGATCAAGCGCGTTGTCCTCGCCTATTCGGGCGGGCTGGACACGTCCATCATTCTCAAGTGGCTGCAGACCGAGTACGGCGCGGAGGTCGTGACCTTTACCGCCGACCTCGGTCAGGGCGAGGAGCTCGAGCCGGCGCGCAAGAAGGCGGAGCTGCTCGGCGTCAAGCCGGAACACATTTTCATCGAGGACCTGCGCGAGGAATTCGTGCGCGACTACGTGTTCCCGATGTTCCGCGCCAACGCCCAGTACGAGGGCCAGTATTTGCTCGGCACCTCGATCGCGCGGCCGCTCATCGCTAAGCGGCTCGTGGAAATCGCCCGCGAGGTCGGCGCCGACGCCATCGCCCACGGCGCAACCGGCAAGGGCAACGATCAGGTGCGGTTCGAGCTTTCGGCCTATGCGCTCGAGCCCGACGTCAGGATCATTGCGCCCTGGCGAGAATGGAGCTTCGCCTCGCGCACCGCGCTCATCGCCTTCGCCGAAAAACACCAGATCCCGATCGCCAAGGACAAGCGCGGCGAGGCGCCGTTCTCGACCGACGCCAATCTTCTGCACGTCTCCTCCGAAGGCAAGGTGCTCGAGGACCCGGCCGAGGAGACGCCACATTACGTCTATTCGCGCACGGTCGACCCGGAATCGGCGCCTGACAAGCCGACCGTGATCGAAATCGCGTTCGAGAAGGGCGACCCGGTCGCGATCGACGGCGAGCGCATGAGCCCGGCGGCGCTGCTCGCCGCGCTCAACGCGTACGGCCACGACAACGGCGTCGGCCGGCTCGACCTGGTCGAGAACCGCTTCGTCGGCATGAAGTCGCGCGGCATGTACGAGACGCCCGGCGGCACGATCCTGCTCCCCGCGCATCGCGCCATCGAGTCGATCACGCTCGACCGCGGCGCGGCGCATCTCAAGGACGAGCTGATGCCGAAATACGCCGAGCTCATCTACAACGGCTTCTGGTTCGCCCCCGAGCGGGAGCTCCTGCAGACCCTGATCGACAAGAGCCAGGAGCACGTTTCCGGCCGGGTGCGGCTGAAGCTCTACAAGGGCGGCGTCCATGTCGTCGGCCGCGACAGCCCGCATTCGCTGTACGACCAGGACCTCGTCACCTTCGAGGAAGGCGCGGTCGCCTACGACCAGCACGACGCCGCCGGCTTCATCAAGCTCAATGCGCTCAGGCTCAGGACCTTGGCGATGCGGAAGAAGAGGGCGGCGGGACTCTGAGTGGCCTTCCCATCTTTCAAGACGACCCGCTATTTCGAGGAGCAGGTCTTACGCAAGCGACCGTACCTTCACTTGACCGATTGCGCCGATGTGGTCGGAAACCCGATCCGCCGGCAGACGCAGCACGATGGGCGTCATTCGGCATTGGGGCCGCGCCTCTGTAGGCGCGATCGATGATCGCGCTGCCGCGTTCGACGAGCGCGGCTACAAGCGCCGCAACGGAGAAACCATTCACAATGCGTTCTTCGATCGAGATTTTCGCGAGAACGGACGATGAAACTGCACTATTACCCGAAAACTGACAGCCTCTACATCGAACTCAATTCCGCTCCGGGGGCTGAGACGCGGGAAGTCGCCGAGGGCGTCAACGTCGACCTCGACGCCGCGGGCAATGTGGTCGGCTTCGATATCGACGGGGCCTCGCGTCGCCTCGATTTGACGACGCTGGAGACCGTCGCGCTGCCCGCGAGGTCGACGAGGGTGGCGTGAGCTGGACTCCCCGCCCCGCCAAGATGCGCCGCCGCGAAGCTCGCGCAGGCTTGATGTGCCGGCAGAGTGGCTTTCATAGCTATTCCTATCGCCTGGTTGCTTCGCTCCTGAGCTCGTCGACGAGGACCCGCACGTTTTCCGAATAATCGATCGGCGTTACGACGAGATGGACGCCGCCCGCGGCGAATGCGGCCTCGAGCGCAAGCGCCAGACCGTCGGCCTTGTCGACCCGACTGCCTTTCGCGCCGTAGGCCTCGGCATAGGCGACGAAATCGGGATCGCCGAAGGTCAAGCCGAAATCCGGAAACCCGTCGACCGCCTGCTTCCACCGGATCATCCCGAAAGCCTTGTCCTGCAGGATCAGAACGACCAGGTTCAGGCGCAGCCGCACCGCGGTCTCCATCTCCTGCGAGTTCATCATGAAGCCGCCGTCGCCGCAGACCGCGAGCACGCGGCGCGCCGGATTGAGAACGGCGGCCATGATGGCTGACGGCAGACCGGCGCCCATGGTGGCGAGGGCGTTGTCCAGGAGCAGCGTGTTGGCGACCCGAGTCCGGTAGTTGCGCGCGAACCAGATCTTGTACATGCCGTTGTCCAGGCAGACGATCCCGTCTTCCGGCATCACGCTCCGCACGTCGTGGACGATCCGCTGCGGGGTCGGCGGAAAGCGGCTCTCCTCCGCCCGCTCGGCGATCCTGGCGAGGATGCCTTCGCGCAGGCCGAGGAGCGCGCCGGCGTTCGGCAGCTTGCCCTCGAGCCGGTCGGCCAACAGCTCGAGGCTGCGGCCGACTTCGCCGACGACCTCCGCCTGCGGGAAGAACACTTCCTCGACCGTGGCCGGAAGATAACCCACGTGCAGCACCGAAGGTCCTTTCGGACCCATGAAGAACGGCGGCTTCTCCACCGTGTCGTGCCCGATCGAGATGATCAGGTCGGCGCGATCGATCGCGCGGTGGACATAGTCCCGCTCCGACAGCGCCGCCGTGCCCATGTAGAGGCCCGATCCGCCGGCGACGGCGCCCTTGCCCATCTGCGTGTTGAAGAACGGGATCTGCAGGCGCCGAACGAAGTCCGACAAGGCGTCGGCCAAGTGCGGACGGCTCGCCGCCGCCCCCAACATGACCAGAGGCCGCTCCGCACTCACGATGAGCGCCGCCGCCCGGTCAAGGGCCGCGGCGTCGGCCACGGGCAGGTCGATCGGATGCGGCGGCACAGGGCAGGAGATCGGGCCCGGCTTCGGCCGCGATGTCTTCGGGAAGCTCGAGATGGACGGGTCCGAGCCGTTCCTGCTGCGCCACGCGGAAGGCCTCCCGCACCGTCGACGGGATCGTCAGCGGACTCGTGATCTGGCGGGCCATCTTCGTCAGCGGAGTCATGGTCGCGACGATGTCCACCACCTGGAAGCGGGCCTGTTTGCGGCTGAGAACGCTCTTCTGACCGGTGATCATCACCATCGGCATGGCGCCCAGCAGCGCATAGGCGGCGCCGGTGGTCAGGTTCAAGGCGCCGGGACCGAGGGTCGCCAGGCAGACGCCCGGCTTGCCGGTCAGGCGCCCGTGCGTCGCGGCCATGAAAGCCGCGGCCTGCTCATGGCGCGTCAACACGAGCTCGATCGACGAGCGCCGCAGCGCCTCGACGAAGTCGAGGTTCTCCTCCCCGGGGACCCCGAAGACCTGCCGAACCCCCTCGTTCTCGAGCGCGGACACAAAGAGTTCGGCGCCATTCATCGTACCCTCCGGTGTAGGACTTCGCAGGGTCGCGTCGCCGTCGTGGTCCCCGATCTCAGCGAGCGTCGCCCAAGCCTGCGTCGACCGCCGCAAGCAGACCAAGCGCCGACCAGTCGAGGTTGCTCCAGCCCCGAGCCTCCATCGCGACGAGGCGATCGTGGACGAGGCTTGCGGCCGGCATCGGCACAGCCGAACGCTCCGCTTCCGCGAGCGCGAGGCGCATGTCCTTGACAGCGAGCGGAACCGCCATGCCTGGGGGACTGAAGCGACCCTCGATGATCTTGCCCCCGTAGGTCTTGTGGACTCGGGAATCGAACAGCGAATTCGTCAGCATGTCGAACGCCAGGTGGCCGTCGATCCCGCCCTTTTCCATCAGCGCCAGCACCTCGCCCATGCATTCGAGCGTGGTCGCGGTGAGGACGTTCGCGGCGAGCTTCGCGAGGTTCGCCAATCCGGCGTCTTCGCCGATTACGAACAGGCGCTGACCGAGCCGCTCGAGCAGCGGGCGGACCTTTTCCAAGGCCGCGCGCGGGCCGGCGGCGAGTATGAACAGCTTCCGCTCCCGGGCAAAATCCGGATTTCCGAGCACGGCCGCGGCGATATAATCCTGTCGATGGCGCGCATGCTCCTCGGCGACCCGGCGGGACATGGCGGGACTGACCGTGCTCGTCGAAATGTGGACCGCGCCCGGGGCGAGGGCGCTCGCCAACCCCTGACGCCCGAGCGCCACGGCCGCCAGCGCGTCGTCGTCGGGGAGGGACGTCACGACAATGTCGCAGTCGCGAAGCTCGGCCAGCCCCGCGACGGCGCGGGCGCCTGTCAGAGCCGCCGCCCGTTCGGAGTCGCGGTCATAGACCAGCACCTGATAGCCGTCTTCGGCAAGATTGACGGCAAAGGCATGTCCCATTTGGCCGAGCCCGACGACGCCGATGCGTTTGCCGGCGAGTGCGTCAGGCCTGGGGCCGGGCAGGTTATCAATCATGAGATTCGTCGCCTCCATGTTGGAGCCACTGCGTCCAATCCCTTAGATAGCAACCTTGGATGATCTAGCACAGAGGCGCGATCTTGCCTGCGCGGATCTCTCGCTCAGCGCATCGATTATTAGCTTCGGAATAAGGAGCCCGAAGCTCATCGCAAACGTGATTGTCAGGGCTGCCGCGCCGTCCGCGATTGTCGCGCTTATCAGTTCCAGCGTCGTATAAGCGCTGCCGGCAATTTGCAAAAGGCCGCTCGCCATCCTGAAAAGGTAGACGCCCGGCATCATCGATACGACCGAAGCAAAGCCGATGGCCGCGAATGGCATGCGCCAACGCCGTGCAACCGGGGTGAGGATCGCCCCGGCAATGAGACAAGCGACAAAAGCGCCAATCGAGGCGCTAGCCCCTAGCATCGTAAGCGTCACCCAGCGCAGAGCATGCGCCATCATGCCCACCACCATCGGCCAAGGCAGGAGAGTAAGCGGCGTGGAAAAGAAAATGTTGTAGGCAAAGACGGCGACGCCGGCAGCGATCACGTCCTGCCAGAGAGGGACAGCCCTGCCAGCCTGATCAATCGGCAGGGATACGCCTAGAACCGCGAGTCCAAGCAATCCCGTCGAGATGGCGGCAACGATAAGCACCGCATAAATCAGGCGGGCCGCGCCGAGATGGACGCGGCCGTTGATGAGGTCCAACGCACTATTGAGTACGTGGGGCCCGGGCACCAGGATCATGCATGGACATACCGCCACAAGGCGCAACGACGAGCTTAGACCGTACCGAACGCCTAGGGCCCCGATTATGCCAGCGAGCAGCGCCGCGCAGAATGGCTGGATGAACATGTTTGCGGTATACTGCGCCAAACCGCGACGCAGAACGGCGCCGGCAGCCGCACTTACCAAGATCAGCAATGGCGGGGCGAGATGTTGGACGCCAAAGATCACCGAGAGCGCAACGGCGCCTGCCGCCGCCGCTGTTGTAAAAAGCCATAGCGGGGCCGGCGGGGCCCGCGAGATTGCCTCGATCGCCTCTGCGCAAGCCGACCGGCGCCAACCTCCTCGAGTAACCGCATCGTGGAAGCGACGCGCTCCATGTTCACCCCGGCAGGATCGGCTGCCACTTGGGCCGTCAGCTTGGCGTCTTGGTCCTCGGATTGAAGTCGAAGTTCACCCCAACGGGCTGCAACAGTGGTGCGCCAATCCAAGACTGTCGCCGAGTCGCCGCCTCTCAGCCAACATCCGATCGGTGGATTGGCCGTTGACGTAGAGAACCCGTGCGCAGGCAAGCACAAGCGCGGAGCGCTCGTCCAATGTCATACAGGTTCAACCCTGGTCCGTCGGCTACGCATTGCTTGCCACATAAGGTTTCACCATTTTTCTCGGATCGACCACGCGGTCGAACTCCGCCTCGGTCACGTAGCCGAGCTTCAGGGCCGCGGCTTTCAGCGTGAGGTCGTGGTCGAGCGCATAGTGCGCGATCTCGGCGGCCTTCTCGTAGCCGATGACCGGCGACAGGGCCGTGACCAGCATCAGCGACCGCTCCACATGCTCGGCGATCTTCTTCAGGTTGGGCTTCGTTCCTTCGACCAAGTATTTGCGGAAATTCGTGCATCCGTCGGTCAGGATCGTGATGGACTGCATCACGTTATGGATCATCAGCGGCTTGTACACGTTCATTTCCAGATAGCCCCCGGCGCCGCCGAACCCGACCGCGACGTCGTTCGCCATCACCTGCACGGCGATCATGGTCAGCGCCTCGACCTGGGTCGGGTTCACCTTCCCCGGCATGATCGACGAGCCAGGCTCGTTCGCCGGGAGCTGGAGTTCCGCGAAACCGGCGCGCGGCCCGCAGGACATCAGGCGGATGTCGTTGGCGATCTTGTAGAGCGACACGGCCAGGGTGCGCAGCGCGCCGGACAGGTGGACGAGGGCGTCGTGGGCGCCCTGGACGGCGAACTTGTTCGGCGCGGTGACGAACGGCAGCCCCGTGAGCTTGGCGATCTCGGCGGCGGCGGCTTCGGCGAAACCGGGCGGCGCGTTGACGCCCGTTCCGACCGCGGTCCCGCCCAGCGCCAAGCGGTAGACGCCTGGGAGGGCCCCCTCGAGCCGCTCCAGGTCGTCGGCCAGCATCCCCGCATAACCCGACCATTCCTGGCCGAGCGTCAAAGGCGTCGCGTCCTGCATGTGGGTTCGGCCGATCTTGACGATATCCTTCCATTCCTCCGCCTTGGCGGCGATCGCGTCGTGCAGCGCCCGCACGGCCGGGATCAGGCGCTCCTTCACGCCGATCGCCGCGGCGATATGCATGGCGGACGGAAAGGTGTCGTTGGTCGACTGCGCCATATTGACATGATCGTTCGGATGAACCGGCCTCTTGCTTCCAAGCGGGGTCCCCGCGAGCTGGGAGGCGCGGTTGGAGATCACTTCGTTGACGTTCATGTTGAACTGCGTGCCGCTGCCCGTCATCCACACGCGCAAGGGAAACATATCGTCGTGACGCCCGGCGAGGATTTCATTGCAGGCCTGCACGATCAGCCGGCCGGGTTCGTCGGCGAGGCGCCCGCCAGCGTTGTTGACGATCGCCGCGGCCTTTTTCAAGATCGCATAGGCGGCGATCATTTCCCGCGGCATCAGGTCCCTGCCGATGCTGAAATATGCGAGAGAGCGCTGCGTCTGGGCGCCCCAGAGCTTCTCGGCCGGAACTTTAACCTCGCCGTGGCTGTCGGTTTCGATCCGGAAGTCCGACATCTCAAAGCCCTTTCCGCCAGCAGGCGATGGTTACGAAGGGATAAGACAGGCGCGAGGCTGTGTGGTTCCTTTCCGGCGCGCAATTCGGATAGACTTTGGTCGGAGTCGTCCATCAACCGCTGCTTTGCCAAGTGGCGGGCCCCGTCGCCGTACCGTCGCAAATTTCAAGGCCTGTTGCACAGACGTCACAATTGCGCGTCAGACACCGCCCAGGCGCGGCGAACCCCAATTCTCATCGGGGCGTTCAGCCACGCAAAAAGGCACGCCATGCCTGCGAAGACCGCCATGCCGCCGAAAACCAGTAAAGACCTAGCAGAACTCAGCGCCCTCCTCGCGGAAGTGCAAGCATTGCGGGCCGACGCCGAGGCAAAGGGCGCGGAGCTCAGGGCGGAATGGGGCGTCGCCGCCGACCAAGTCGATTCCCGCGCGGTAAACCTCTCCCACTACATCGCGCTGCGCGGGCAGGATCTGATCGATCTGCAGCTCCGGCTCGCGGCGCGCGGCCTTTCTTCGCTCGGCCGCAGCGAGGCCAAGGTGATCCAGACGCTCGACACGCTGATCGTGACGCTGCGCCGCCTGACGGGCGAGACCGACGTTCCCTACCCTGCGCCCGCGCTGGGTCGGGCCGGCGCTTCCGAGCTCGAGGCCGAATCGGAGCGGATTTTCGGCAAGCGGCCGAAGGGCGCGCCACGGGTCAGAGTGATGGCGACGCTGCCGCCCGAGGCCGCCACCCAGCACGAACTGGTCGACAACCTGATCGCCGCCGGCATGGACTGCGCTCGCATCAATTGCGCCCACGACGACGACGAGGCGTGGGGCCGGATGGTGGCGAACGTGCGCGAAGCCGCCGCCCGGCTCGAGCGGCCGTGCAAGATTCTCATGGACATCGGCGGGCCGAAATGCCGCATCCAGAAGGTGAAGGCGCCGCCGAAGACCCGGCTCATGCGCGGCGACCGGGTGACGCTGATCGACGAGGTGAAGGAGAAGATCAAGGATCCGATCGCCTTCTCGCTCAACTTCCCCGAACTCGTCGACCAGCTCGCAGTCGGCGCGGAAGTGTTCATCGACGACGGGAAGGCGGCGGCGCGGGTCGTCGCCAAGAACGCCGGCCGGGCGGAAATCGAAGTCTACGCCGCACGGGAAAAGGGCGTCCGGCTGAAGCCGGGGAAGGGCGTCAATTTCCCGGCGACCGAGCTCGACCTGCCGCCGCTGACGTCGAAGGATTTCCGCGATCTCGACTTCATCGCCGAACACGCCGACCTCGTCGGCTTCTCGTTCGTGCAGCGGGTCGACGACATCGAGCTTCTGCAGGACCATCTCGTCGCCCGCGCGCCCAAGCGCGAACCGCATGCTATCGTGCTCAAGATCGAGACGCCGCTCGCCGTGCGCAACCTACCGCGCCTCATCCTGCAGTCGGCCGCGCACAATCCGACCGCCGTGATGATCGCCCGCGGCGACCTCGCGGTCGAGCTCGGCTTCGCCCGCCTGACTGAGATGCAGGAGGAGATCCTGTGGCTCTGCGAGGCGGCGCACACGCCGGTCGTGTGGGCGACCCAGGTGCTCGACAATTACGTGCGCGACGGCATGGCGAGCCGGGCCGAGATGACCGACGCGGCGACGGCGCAGGGCGCGGAATGCGTGATGCTCAACAAGGGGCCCTATCTGGCGGAGGGCGTCGCCTTCCTGCGCGACGTGCTGTCGCGCATGGACCGCCATTACGCCAAGAAATTCGTACGCTTCGGCTCGCTGAAGGCGTGGAGCTGAGCAAAAGCTTGACGCGCGCCTGGGCCGGCGACAGCGCGAGCGGGCGGCGGGCGGCGAGGAAGACAATGCCGGCGACCAGCGCCATCTGCGCGCCGAAAATCGCGATGACGCGGAAGTTCCCGGCCTCGCGGATGTCGAGCCGACCTATTCGTCGTTGCTGGCGTTCAAATCCTCGAGCGCGATCGAGCGGGTTCCCCGTCGCAGATCCAGGCACTCGCGCAACGCGTTGATCTCGGCGATCGAGCGCCGCACAAGCTCGATCTCGAAATCCGGCCTTTGGTCAGACCGTCTGCCCAGACGAACCTCCGTGCTCATTCGTCCCAGCCAATCGTCCAAGTCCCCAACGATGTCGCTCGCATGGTTCATCGCGCCACTGTCCCCCGAATCGAACACAACTAAGTGAGTTGTAGCACAACAGCACTTCTCGTCGAAATTCAGGCCGCAGCGGACTTACACGTTCACGATCGCGGAGCCGCCGGATTCTTTCGCGCTGATTCCGACCAAAGAGGTAAAAGCAATTCCGAGTCTCGCTGTTTGGTCGGCGAATGCAGCCGTGCCGTCCGACTATAATCAGGGGCTTCCAACCTGCAGCTTTGGAAAGTAGATCCTTCCCCTCGCCGTGGTCCGAGAGGACACGAGCTCGGAAAAGAGCGCGGTCAGGGCGGCGGGCAGCCAGAAGAAAAATCTCGGTTGCTCGACCTTGCGGGCGAGCGGATGATCGCGCAAAACTCAAGCCACCGCTAAAGGAGGCGGCGTCGAGAAATCGAGGGCCTGACCATGCGCTGCGTCGTCTACGACACCTTCGGAGCGCCTGCCGAGGTTCTGCATGCGGCGCAACGACCCGTTCCGGAGCCGGGCCCGGGAGAGATCCGCGTCCGTATGGTGCTGTCGCCGATCCACAACCACGACCTCTGGACGATCCGCGGCGAATACGGGGTCAGGCCGCCGCTGCCGGCGATCGGCGGCACGGAGGCGCTTGGAATCGTCGACAAGCTCGGCGAAGGCGTCGCGTCGCCGGCGCTCGCCCAAAGGGTGACCGCGAGCGCCATCGCCGGCGCCTGGGCGGAATTTTTTGTCGTTCGGGCCGCCGCGGTCGTGTCGGTTCCCGACGCGATCGGCGACGAAGTCGCCTGCCAGCTCGTCGCGATGCCCCTCTCGGCGCTGATGGCGCTCGAGGAGCTCGGCGTGCAGCCCGGCCAGTGGATGATCCAGAACGCCGCGACCGGCGCGGTCGGCAAGACGCTTGCGATGATCGCCAAGGCGCGGGGTGTGCACGTCGTCAGCATCGTGCGGCGCAACGAGGGCGTCGCAGAGCTCGCCGCTCTCGGAATCGACAACGCCGTGTCGACCGCCGAGGCCGGCTGGCAGAAGCGCGTCAAGACGATCACCGGCGGCGCACCGATCGTCGCCGCCCTCGATTCGGTCGGAGGGCAGGAAAGCGGGCAACTCCTTCACCTGCTCGGCGAAGGCGGCCAGCTCATGACCTTCGGCGCCATGGCCAACCAGCCGATGATCGTCAACCCCGGCGATCTCATCTTCAAACAGGCGACGATCAAGGGATTCTGGGCGGCCAAGCTCGGAATCGGGCCCCGCCGAGGCGAAATCCCCCGCGCGATCGGCGACCTTGTCCGTCTCGCCGCGGAGGGCGTGCTCAAACTGCCGGTCGAAAGGGCCTTCCCGCTGGAGGAAGCGGCGGAGGCGGCGCGCGCCAGCATGCAGCCCGGGCGAACGGGAAAGATCGTGTTCAGGGGATGAAGCGGATTAGGGTTGGGCGCCGTCACCGCGAGCCGCGCCATCACCCTCATAGGGCGCGAAGATCATTTACGATCTCGCACGGCGAACGATAGTCGAGCAATGGCGTTCGGCCGATTTCGGCGCCGACCGCAATTCGCTGTTCTGAGCTAGTGCGGTGACTCTAAACACTCCGATCCTCCTCGATCGCATGGAACAGAACGCTCCCGCCGTGAGGAAGTCGGGCCCCCTCGCGCGGCCGAATTCCCTGGTGACTGGGAAAAAACAGCAAATCTTTCGCACTTTGGCCGCTCTTCGTAAAAACCTGGCCAAAAGCTTCATGATTCCAGGCGATTCCAGTAAAATTCCCACGAAGCCGAACAGCGAATTTTTTGGCTGAACAGGGAATTCAAATTCCCTGTTCGGAGGAGAACAGGGATGTCGCGCATCTCACGCGCGCTCTGTCGATGCCATTCGGTCGCAGGCGTGTGGGAAATCAGAAGATAGCCAAAAAAAAGCAAATCATGTCGATCAGGGAATAGCTTATTTAGACTTTCGCCCAGATAGGATTCTGAATATTAGTGACAGATCACCAGTCTTCCTCCTCCAACCGTGCTCAGGAATATTTCCAATTGTTAGACGGCGGATCAGGCGCGTTCCGCGGTGTTCACGAGTTCCCGGGCAATCCGATCCGTGATAATCTGAAGGCGAAACCCAGGGAGGACGGCCAGGGAGAGGAAGGCATGCCCAGAACCATAATTGCGGTCGGGCTGGCGGGATTGCTGCTTGCGGCGGCTTCGGCTACCGCGCAGGCGGCGCCGTTCACGCCGCTGCCGAAAACCATGATCGAGAGCCTCAACAGCGATGTGGCTCAGGCGTCGTGGCAGCGATGCTGGCGTGACCGTTGGGGACGCAGGCACTGCCGTCGGTGCTGGCGCGATCGGTGGGGCCGGGTGCGCTGCACGTGAGCCGCTTCGTCGAATGAAGAAACGGGCGGGCTCGAAGCCGCCTTTTCGCCACTCGCCGCGCTCAAAGCCGCAGAAGTGGGAGTTGGGTTGGCCGCGGTGAACACGCGAGGTTCGGTCGCGCACACGGTCGGCGAGTCTCGTTGCATCTCGGCTTCGGTCTCGTCGAGCGGGTTTTTCGGGACCTTAAAATGTTTTGCTGTACTCCGGCCGATGACCATCAGACGAGCGGTCTCGGCGGTTGCGCCTGCTGCACGCCGCAGATCCAGTCGGCGAGCCGCCGGATCACCGCAGATCTTTCGCGGCGCGAGTTTGTGGCCGGGATAGGCGCGTCGCTTGCGGCGCTCGGGTTCGTGCGCCGCGTCGACGCTGAGCCGGAAGCGGCGCCCCCGCCGACCGTCTTCACGAACTTCCGGTTGTTTGACGGCCGTTCCGCCGAATTGCGCGCCGGGCTTCGCCTGCTGATCGAGGGGGATCGGATCAAGGCGATCGCGGCGGGCGAGGTCGGCGCCCCCGAAGGCGCGAGGGTCATCGACTGTGGCGGCCGGACGCTCATGCCCGGCCTCATCGACGCGCACTGGCATGCGATCTTCGCCGGTCTGTCGATCGCGAGCCTGCTTACCGCGGAGATGGGCTACATCTTTCTCGCCGCCGGCGAGGAGGCCGAACGCACGCTGATGCGCGGGTTCACCACGGTTCGCGATCTCGGCGGGCCGTCCTTCGCGCTCAAGCAGGCGATCGACGACGGTCTGGCTCGCGGTCCGCGCATCTATCCCTGTGGCGCGATGATCACCACCACGGGTGGCCATGGCGATCTGCGCCCGCTCTCGGATCTGCCGCGCCGTCCCGGCGGGCCGCTGAGCTATCTGGAGCAGAAGGGCGCCGCGAACATCGCCGACAGCGCCGACGAGGTGCGGCTGCGGGTGCGCGAGCAGCTCATGCAGGGGGCTTCGCAAATCAAGCTCGTGGGCGGTGGAGGAGTCTCATCACCGCGCACCACGCTCGACATGCTGACCTTCAGCGAGCCCGAGATGCGGGCCGGCGTCGAGGCCGCCGCCGACCGCAACACCTATGTCGCCGTCCATGCCTACCCATCGACGGCGATCCGCCGTGCGCTGGCGGCGGGAGTGCAATGTATCGAGCACGGCCATCTCATGGACGAGGCGACCGCAAAGCTCATCGCAGACAATGGCGTGTGGCTCAGCGCCCAGCCGTTCCTGAGCGAAGAGGACACCGGCCGGCTGACAGGCCAGAGCCAGCTTAACGCGCTCCAGGTTTTCGCGGGGACGAAAACGCTCTACCCGCTGGCGAAAGAGCACAAGATCAAGACCGCGTTCGGCTCGGATCTTCTCTTTTCAAGCGAGCTTGCCGCCCGTCAGGGCGTGATGCTGACCCATCTCAGGCGGTGGTACGAAAATGTGGACATTCTCCGTATGGCGACTTCAGTCAACGGGGAGCTCCTCGCCCTGTCGGGATCGCGCAATCCCTATCCGGGAAAGCTCGGTGTGGTGGAGGCAGATGCGCTCGCCGACCTGCTCGTCGTCAACGGCGATCCGATTGCCGACATCGCGATTTTGGAGAAGCCGGATACGGGTCTTGCAATGATCATGAAGGGCGGCCGCATTTACAAGAACACCATCGACGGATAGCAGTCGCGCAGAGCGGATCGTTCTGGGGGCTGAGGTCATGGCAAGAGGCAGCGTCGGCGCGCGCAAAGCATCGCGCGAGCCCGTCCCCGTCGACCTTGCCCTCCAGGGCGGCGGGTCGCATGGCGCGTACACCTGGGGCGTGCTCGATCGGCTGCTCGAGGAACCATGGCTCAAGATCGAGGCGATCTCCGGCACGTCGGCGGGCTCGATGAACGCGGCGGTTCTGGTCAGTGGTTTCATTCAGGGCGGCGCCGAGGGCGCGCGCGCAGCGCTCGACGCCTACTGGAAGCGCGTCGCGGAGTCGGCTCGCTTCAGCCCGATCCAGCGCTCCCCGCTCGACCGACTGATGAACCGCTGGACGCTCGACACATCGCCGGTCTATGTCGCGATGGACCTGATGTCGCGGGTCGTCTCGCCCTACAGCCTCAATCCGCTCGGCTTCAATCCGATCAAGGACATTTTGGAGAAGAGCGTCGACTTTGCCCATCTCGGCGAGGCGCCGATCAAGCTCTTCATCACCGCGACCAACGTGCGCACCGGGCGCGGCCGCGTGTTCCGAAACAGGGAGATCACGCCCGAGGTCCTTCTCGCCTCCGCCTGCCTGCCGACGATGTTCCAGGCGATCGAGATCGACGGCGAACCTTATTGGGACGGGGGTTACGTCGGCAACCCGACCATCACGCCACTCGTCCGCGAAAGCGACGCGCACGATACGATCCTGGTGCAGATCAATCCGCGCGAGCGCCGCGAGGCGCCGCGCACGGCGAGCGCCATCCTCGACCGTCTCAACGAGATCTCGTTCAACTCGCCGCTGATGAAGGAATTGCGCATGATCGCGCTCCTGCGCGAGGTGGCGGACCCGGGCCATGGCGAGGGAGCTCGGTGGGCGGCGATGCGCACGCATCGGATCATGAGCGCAAAGCTCGACGAGTTCGGCGCGTCGTCGAAGCTCAACGCCGAGGGCGCCTTCCTCGCGCTCCTCAAGGAGGAGGGCCGTCGCAGCGCCGACACGTTTCTTCGGGAGCACGGCGACGACGTCGGCAATAGGTCGACGACCGATCTCGACGCCCTCCTGGACGAGTGCTGAGCCATGGACCTTTCCCAGCTCGTCGGCCTCCTCGGAATCCTGATCGGGCTCGGGCTCCTGATCTGGCTCGCCTTCAAGGGGTGGAGCGTGCTCATGCTCGCGCCGCTCGCGGCGATGGCGGCGGCGTTCTTCTCCCGGGAGCCGCTGCTCGCGCACTGGACGCAGACTTTTATGCGCGCCGCGGCGGGCTTTCTCGCCCAGTTTTTCCCGCTCTTCCTGCTCGGCGCGCTGTTCGGCAAGCTCATGGAGGATTCCGGGTCGGTGACGGCGATCGCCGATTTCATGACCCGGAGGCTCGGCGCGAAGCGCGCCATCCTTGCAGTCGTTCTCGGCGGCGCGGTCGTCACCTATGGCGGGGTCAGCCTGTTCGTCGCCTTTTTCGTCATCGCGCCGATGGCGCAAAACCTGTTCCGTTCGGCAGGCGTCCCCCGGCGGTTGATGCCGGCCGCGATCATGCTCGGCACGTCGACCTTCACCATGTCCGCGATGCCCGGCACGCCCTCGATCCAGAACACCATTCCGATGCCTTTTTTCGGCACGACGCCGTTCGCGGCGCCCGGACTGGGCCTCATAGCTTCCGCCATCATGTTCGCTTTCGGCCTATGGTGGCTTCAGCACGAGGAGGCGTCGGCGAAAAGGAGCGGTGAAGGCTTTGGCGACGGCGCGCCGCCCTCGGCCGGCGCCGTGGCCGAAGACGAGATCTTGCGCGAGCGTGCGACGCTGGCGCGGGAGTTCGATCCCGCCGAAATCGGGCGGGGGAAGGAAGCGGCGGCCGAGCCGCCGATCGCCGCCGCCGTGGCGCCAATCGTCGTCGTCGTCCTCGTCAACCTCATCCTGTCGCTCGTCGTACTGCCGCGGCTCGATCTGGCCTTCCTGGCGAAACCCGAATGGGGAGGGACCTCCGCCCCGGCGGTTACGGGCGTGTGGTCGGTCATGACGGCGCTGACCTGTGCGATCCTGACGGTCCTTGCTTTGAGTCTCCGGCGCATTCCCGAATTGCGCGCGACCATGGACGCGGGCGTCAACGCCTCCGCGTTGCCGGCGATCAGCGTGGCGTCGCTCGTCGGCTTCGGCGCGGTGGTGGCGGCGATGCCGGCCTTCGCGGTCGTGCGCGACGCCGTGCTCGGCATCGGCGGCGGGCCGCTCGTGTCGCTGGCGGTCGCCACCAATACGCTCGCCGCGCTGACCGGCTCGGCGTCGGGCGGCCTGACGATCGCCCTCGACGCCCTCGGCGGAACCTATCTTCAGCGGGCGGCCGAGATCGGCATGGACCCGGCGCTCCTCCACCGCGTCGCAGTGATCGGGTCGGGAACGCTCGACAGCCTGCCGCACAACGGCGCCGTGGTCACCCTGCTCGCCGTCTGCGGCTCGACCCACAAGAAGAGCTACAAGGACATCTTCATGGTCGGCATCCTCGGCCCGATCCTCGCGCTCGTCGCAGTGATCGGGCTCGGATCGCTAGCCGGTTCATTCTAACGTCAACCTCGGACGTCGAGCGCGTCAAACGCCAATGACGAATGCTCGTTGACGA
>CAWGKV010000003.1:0-248358 GCA_963823165.1 uncultured Alphaproteobacteria bacterium
GACGTGTTCGACGACCCCAAGCTCAAGTCGGCCTACCAGGCGAAGTTCGGCAAGCCGCTCGCGGTCCCGACGACTTGGGACGACTACAGCCAGGTTGCGCAGTTTATCACCGATCAGCTGGCGCCGAACATTTACGGCGCTGCGCATTTCCGCAAATTCGGCAGCCCCGGCAACCAGTTCAGCTTCCTGCAGGAGTACCGCGCCAACGGCGGCAAATTCTTCGACGGGGATATGAAGGCGCTGCTCGCCGGACCGGCGGGGGAGATGACGCTCACCCAGATGATCGCCCAGAACAAGGCTTCGATCCCGGGCAACAACGACCTCGACGCCGTCGCGCAATGGGCCGCCTGGCTGCAGGGGAAGGTGGCGATGATCTTCTGATGGCCGCCGACGGGCCGCATGTCGGCCAACTACTCACAGCGCGACAAGGCGATCAATTTCATCCCCGCCTCCAGCATCGCGGGCAAGGTCGGCTACGCCGTGGTGCCGGGAGGCAACGGCGAGATGGCGTCCGGCTACGTGCGCGCGCTCGCCGCCGGCTCGAACAACGAGGAGGCGGCCTATCTCTTCATGCAGTGGGTGACCGCGCCGCCGCTGTCGCTGGTGCGGACGATGCTGCCCTACACGCTGCGCGACCCCTATCGCCTTTCGACCTACAAGTCCGAGGAATACCGGGCGCTGTGGCCTGAGGCCAAAGACTATCTTATCAACTTGTCCGACTGCGCCAACACGGGCGTCGTCGACATGATCATGCCCGGCTGGCAGGACTATGCCCTGTCCATCGACCGCATGTGCACCGCGGTCTGGGGCGGTCAGGACCCGAAGTCCGCGCTCGCGAAAGCGGCGGCCGAGTGGGATCAGACCACCCAGCGGCTCGGCATCCCGGCGCAGAAGGCTGCTTACCAGGAGTTCCTCAAGATTCCGGGCTGCTACGCAGACCATACGATCGAGAAGCTCGGCCAGGCGGTGCACATCACCTGAGAGAATTTTGGCGCCGGCCAGGTCGTTCCGGACTTCCCGCGTGCGACCTGACCTCGCCTTTTGCTTTCGACCGCTCGAGCCCGCCAGCCCATCAAAATCACTATGAGTCGCGCAATCACAGCCACCCCGGCGCGCTCCGCCTCCGCAATCCGCGCGGTCGGCGTCTCGGCGTGGGCCGATCGCCATTTCAAATGGCTGATGGTCGCTCCGGCGACACTGCTGATCCTCGCGTTCTCGATCTACCCGTTGTTGTTTTCGTTGTGGGTCGTCTTCGTCAATTACGACTTCGAAATTCCGGGCCACGCCTTCGTCGGGCTCCAGAATTTCCAAGAGGTCCTGGACGACCCCTTGGCCTGGTCGTCGCTTGGCTTCACGATCGTTCTATCCGTGACTGTAGTCGCCTTCGAATTCGCGCTGGGGCTCGCCCTTGCGCTCGCGATGGTGAAGACCTTCCGGGGACGCGGGATCGTCATGTCGATCCTGATCATCCCGCTGTTTATCAGCCCGGTGATCGTCGGCCAGTCCTGGGCGCTGTTCCTGCAAAGGCCTTTCGGCCCCGCGGACTACCTCTTGAGCCGGCTCATCCATCATCCGGTGGCGATCAGCTGGATCGGCGAAACGCCATGGGTCTATATTTCGATCGTCGTTGCCGACGTCTGGCAATGGACCCCCTTCATGTTCGTCATCCTGCTCGCCGGGCTCGCGGCCATTCCACCTCATCTCTATGAGGCGGCGGAGCTCGACGGCGTCGGCGCGCTCCAGACGTTTCGCTATGTGACGATGCCGCAGCTGGCGCCGGTGATGCTGCTTGCCGTCACGCTCCGCCTTCTGGACGCCGTCAAGCTTTTCGACGTCATCTTCATGCTGACCGGCGGCGGCCCCGGCACCGCGACCTACACGACGTCCTTCTATCTCTATCAGATCGGATTCCAGCAATTCCACCTGTCGATAGCGACGGCGGGCAGCTGGCTCTTCCTCATTCTGCTGTCGGTCGTGATCCTGGCGCTCGTGCGCCGCCTGTTGAAGGCGGAGTCGTGATGAGCTCGCACAGTTTCCGCGCCAACGCCGCGCGCGGGTTCACGATCGGCTTCTTCATCGTGTTCATTCTTGTGCCGCTCTATTGGGTCGTCGTCACTTCGATCAAGCCGACCAGCGACTATCTTACAACGCCGCCGGTGTGGTTCCCGGCGAAGCCCACGACGGTTCACTACACCGCCGCGCTTTTCTCCTATCGCGGCCTCCAGGGTCTCATCAACAGCCTCATCATTGCCTCGACTTCGACTGTGCTCTCCACCGTAATGGGCACGATGATGGCATACAGCCTTGCGAGATTCCGCACGGGAGGCAACCATCTCGCCCTTTGGGTCATCTCCCAGCGCTTTTTGCCGCCCGTCGCCATCATCCTGCCGATCTTCCTCCTGTTTCGGAGCTGGGGCCTCTATGATACGCGCATCGGACTGATCCTCGCCTATGCGTTCATGACGCTGCCGCTGTCGGTGTGGATGATGTATGCGTATTTTCGCCAGCTGCCGAAATCCCTGGAAGAGGCGGCGCTGGTCGACGGTCTCAGCCGCTGGCAGACGTTCTGGATGGTCGCGACGCCGCTTGCTGCGCCGGGCGTCGCCGCCGCGGCCGTCTTTGTCTTCATAGCCGTCTGGACCGAATTCTTCTTCGCCTTGATCCTGACCAGCCGCTATGCGTTCACGCTGCCAACAATCTTTCGCGCCTTCCTCGGATTCCAAGGCGCCCAATATGGCGAAGCCTGCGCCCTTGCGACCGTATCGCTCGCGCCGTCCATCGTGTTGGGGATGCTGGTGCAGCGGCACCTGGTGCGTGGTCTCACGCTCGGCGCATTGCGAGGATAGCGATGGCGAGCGTTCGGATAGCCGCCTTGCACAAAAGCTACGGAGCGGTCCGTGCGGTTCGCGGTGTCGATCTCGATATCCCGGACGGCGAGTTCACCGTCCTCGTTGGCCCGTCCGGCTGCGGCAAGAGCACCCTCCTGCGCACGATCGCCGGCCTCGAGGACGCAGATTCGGGCGACATCGCGATCGGCGACGAGATCGTCAATGACACGCGACCGCGCGACCGCGACGTTGCGATGGTGTTCCAGGACTACGCGCTTTACCCGCACATGACCGTGTATGGGAACATTTCCTTGAGCCTGCGGGCGCGCAAGATGCCCAAGCCCGAGATCGAAGAGCGGGTCAAGCGGACGGCGGCGATGCTCGGCGTGGCAAAACTGCTCGACCGCTATCCGCGCCAGCTTTCAGGCGGGCAGCGTCAACGGGTCGCCATCGGGCGCGCCCTCGTGCGCAACCCGCGCGTGTTCCTGTTCGACGAGCCGCTGTCGAATCTCGACGCCCAGCTACGCGACGAGATGCGAGGCGAGATCAAACGCCTCCACCAGGAGATCTCGACGACAATGATATACGTCACGCACGACCAGGTCGAAGCCATGACGCTCGCCGACCGAATCGTGCTGCTCCGCGACGGCGTCATCGAGCAGGAAGGCGCGCCGCTCGATCTGTTCGAGCAGCCAGCCTCGATGTTCGTCGCCGGGTTCCTCGGGTCGCCCCGGATGAACTTCGTGCGCGGCGAGTTCAGGAGGGCGGCGGAGGACGCGTCGGTAAAGCTCGGCGAAGGGGGACCAGAGCTTGCGATCCCCGAGGAGCGTATCCCCGACGCGCCGAACGGCGCGGAAGTGATTCTCGGCTTTCGCCCGGAGCACGTGCACCGTTCAACCGGCGCGTCCCTTGCCGATGGCCATGTTCGCGTCGCCTCGACGATCGAGCTTGTCCAGCCGACCGGCTCACGCACCTACGCAACCTTCAAGCTCGGCGGACAACAAGCGGTCGCGGAGCTCCGGGCGCATGAGGCCAACCGGATCGGCGAGCGCATCGAGGTTGACATCAACCTGAAGCGCGCCGTGCTGTTCGACCCCGCCACCGGAAAGGCGCTTCGAGGTTCGCAGCCATGACGAGCGATAAGACGTCTGCGCCGCCGTCGCGGGCGGTGAAGCTTTGCGGCACGGTCGCGCGGGTCGAGGCCGAAAACCGGCAACGGTCCTAATCAGGGGACATGAGGGAGGAAAAGATGGCGGCGCAAGGGCTGAAGGAGCTGGCTCAAACCAAAAGTCCGAAGTTCGGGCATTTCATCGTGGAGTTCGCGACGCCGGGGATCGGCCACATTCTCAAGTCGGCCGGCTGCGACTTCGTGCTGTTCGATCTCGAGCACTCCGGATTCGGCTTCGAGACGGTGAAGAGCGCGATCCGCTATTTCGAGGCGGCCGACCTGCCGGTGATCGTGCGAACCCCGTCGAAGGATTACCATCACGTCGCCCGCGCGATGGACATGGGCGCCGAAGGCCTGATGTTGCCGATGGTCGGCAACGTGGAGGAAGCTCGCCACATCCTCAAATCGATGAAGTATACCCCCGATGGAGGCCGCGGCGTCGCCCTGCAGGTCTCGCACGATCGCTATCGGCCGGGCCCCGTCGTCGACAAGTTCGTCGCCGCGAACCGCCGCAGCACGTTCTTCTGCCAAATCGAGACCGCCGAGGGCGTCGACAACGCCGACGCGATCGCGGCGCTGCCGGGAGTCGATTGTCTGTGGGTGGGCCATTTCGACCTTTCGGTTTCGCTCGGCGTGCCGGGAGAATTCGGCTCGAAGACGTTCACCGACGCGATCGCGCGGGTCTGCGACGCCGCCCGCAAACATGGAAAATCGCTTGGGCGCCTGGTCCCGACGGTGCAACAGGGGGTCGACCTTTATGGTCAGGGCTTCGACTTCATTTGCTATTCCGGCGACGTCTGGGTGCTCCACGATGCGCTGAAGGACGCGGTTCACAAGTTGCGCGAAGGCTGCGCGGCGGCCGACAACGCGAAAAGGACAGGGGGCGACCGATGAGCGCGCCGTTTCGCGTCGCCCTGTCCGGAGATTTCCGCAAGCCCGACGGGTCCCCCGTCTATCCTGATTTCGACCTCGAGCCGCTGCGCCGCGCGCCCAACGTCGAGTTCGCCTATCTCGAGCCGTGCAATCCCGTGGAGGCCGAGCAGCTTGCGGATTTCGACGCGCTCATTCTTCTGGCGCACCGCTTCACCAAGGACAGCATCCATCCGAACGGCCGGCTTGCGGTGGTCGCGCGCTTCGGCGTCGGCTACGATACGGTCGACGTCGAGGCTTGCACGCAGGCGGGAATTGCGCTCGCCATCACGCCGGACGGCGTGCGCCGGCCCGTCGCGGTTTCGATCATCGCATTCATTCTGGCGCTGACCGGCAAGCTCATGATCAAGGACCGGCTGACGCGCGAAGGCGCGGCCGGTTTCGCGAGGCGGGGCGATCACATGGGCGTCGGCCTCGTCGGGCGCACGCTCGGGTCGATCGGCATCGGCAACATCGGGGCCGAACTTTTCCGGTTGATCGAGCCCTTTGGCATGAAGTCGATCGCGTACGACCCTTACGCCAACTCGAAGCTCGCCGCCGAGCTCGGAGTGGAGATCGTGGGCCTCGAAGAGGTGTTTCGCCGCGCCGACATCGTCAGCGTGAGCTGTCCATTAACCCCCGACACCCAACACCTCGTGAACGCCGAGCGCCTCGCGATGATGAAACCGACGGCCTATTTGATCAACACGGCCAGGGGGCCGATCGTCGACCAAAAGGCGCTGACCAAGGTTTTGCAGGATCGCCGCATCGCCGGCGCCGGACTCGACGTGCTCGAGAAGGAGCCGCCGGAAGTGGACGATCCGATCCTCAAGCTCGACAACGTGATCCTCGCCCCGCACGCACTATGCTGGACCGACCAATGCTTCGCCGGCAACGGCGCCGCCGACGTTCGCGCGGTCTTGGACGTCCAACATGGTCGCGAGCCACGCGTCGTGGTTAACCGGTCAGTGCTCGAGACGGCGGCTTGGAAGCGGCGGCTGTCCGAGTTCCGGATGCGGTCGCCCGGCGACTAGCCGGAAAAGCGCCGCAGAAGCATCCGGCTTCCAGGAGCGCGAGCCGCCCGACGTTGGACAACCGCTCCTGTGTAGGCTTTCGGATGCCGGCCCTGACGCAGGCGTGGGGTTTGGGCCTTAGGGCCGCGTCCGAAGGCGCGTGGTTATGCGGCACACAAGGCCCGAGATCTCGACACTTCGGACGGAGCATGATCTCTGCGACGGACGGCCGGAGAATCCGTCGTAGGAAGCTCGCCTTCGGGAGTCGATCGGCGGCCACAAGGTCGGCGCCTACAGGATCGACAATTTGAGTTCGAGGCTGCCTAAGGCTCCGGCCTATGCCTAAGGAATGACGATTGACTGCGAAGCCCGTCATATTAGGCTCTCTTTGACTTTTGATGGAGTGCGCCGCTCTTGTCTCGATCTGCGCTCCTCCGAATACCGGTGACGTCACGTGATCGCAATCGCTGACATAGAGGGCGCCGAACGCGTTTTGGGCGTCGCCTATACTGCGGCCGAACGCGAACAGATGGCGGGAAATTTGGAAGGACAGATCGCTTCCGCTCTCGCCCGGCGGAAAGTGCGGCTCGCCAATTCCATGCCAATGGCGAGCAGGTTCGATCCGCGGCTGCCGACGTTCCGCATGCCCGCCCCGCAAGGCCCGCTGCGTTTCAGTCGGGCCCAGCCGAAGGCTGTTCCGCCCGACGACGAGGATATTGCCTTCGCGACAATCGGCCAGCTTTCCGCCTGGATTTCCGCACGCGCGCTGACGAGCCGGCGGCTGACCGAGATCTACCTTGCGCGCATCGACGCGCTTGGGTCCAGGCTCGAATGTTTCGCGACAGTCACGCACAAGCGCGCGCTGGCCGAGGCAGATGCGGCGGACGCGTTGCTGCGCGGCGGGGTTAATCTCGGGCCGCTGCACGGGATCCCGTACGGCCTCAAGGACCTCTTCGACACCAAGGACATCGCGACCGGATGGGGCGCCGAACCGTTTCGCGACCGCGTGCCGGACGCCGATGCGGCGATCGTGCGCAAGCTACGCGCAGCCGGCGCGGTCCTGCTCGGCAAGACCACTGTCGGTGCGCTGGCTTACAACGATATTTGGTACGGCGGCTGGACCCGGAATCCATGGAACCTCAACGAAGGCTCCAGCGGGTCCAGCGCCGGGTCCGCATCGGCGACCGCCGCGGGTCTCTGCGCCTTTTCGATCGGGACGGAGACGTTGGGGTCCATTACGTCGCCATGCCAGCGTTGTGGTCCAACGGGTTTGCGGCCAACCTTCGGGCGCGTCGCGCGATCGGGGGGCATGGCGCTCTGCTGGTCGCTCGACAAGGTCGGGCCGATCTGCCGGACGGTCGAAGACACCGCGATCGTGCTCGCCGCCATCAACGGCGCAGATACCGAAGACCGCGCTTCCATCAACGCGCCTTTCCATTTCGACGCGGAGGCGGACATTGCCGGTCTCAAGTTAGGCTATCTTCCCGAGGCCTTCGGAGAAGGGGCCAACGACGTTGATCATGCTGCGCTCGCCGCCGTACGCTGTCTCGGGATCGACGCCGTCGAAGTTTCGCTGCCCGACCTGCCTTATGGCGCCCTGATGAACATCGTCTATGCTGAGGCGTCCGCTGCTTTCGAGGAGCTGACGCTCTCCGACCTCGACGACACGCTGAAGTGGCAGGACGAGGGCGCCTGGCCCAACACCTTCCGCAAGGCGCGCTTTCTCTCAGCCGTCGATCACGTCCAGCTGGACCGACTTCGCTATCAGGTGATGCTGGCGCTCGACGGCCTCTTCGCCAAAGTCGACGCCATGATCGGACCCTTCATGACCGGCCCGATGCTGATTGCCAGCAATTTCACTGGCCATCCCTGCTTGCATCTGCGCGCGGGTTTCCTCGATCTCGCGACGCGCGGCGCTGCCTCACTGGGCGCCGGCAAGCTGACAACCGGAGAGCCTGTTCCGGGGAGCCAGACGTTCAAGGCGCCCCAAGGCATATCGCTGTGGGGACGGCTGTTCGAAGAAGGACGAATCCTCAATCTTGGCATGGCGCTTGAACGGGAGCTTGGTGTCGCCGGCGTGCGGCCCGGTCTTCCGTCTTGAAGCGCGGATTTGTCTTTCGACCTGAAGCGTTCGGGACAGCGGAAACTGAAACGGCCGGAACTCGAGAGAGAGGCTCGTTAGAGATTTTTTTGCCAGGGAGACGTGTGATGAAGCGTAGGGACTTCTTGAAATCGAGCGCCACCTTGATCGGCGGCGCCGCACTGGGCGGAAGCTTGACGCCCAACGCGGCTTTTGCCGCGGACGCCCCGGTCAAAGGGGGAACGCTGATCTGGGGTCACTCCGAAACGACGCAAAATCTGGACATCCACCAGACGGGCACCGCCTCGACCATACGCGTGCTTCAGAATGTTCACGACGCCATCGTCACCGTCGACAAGAATTTCACGGTTATCCCGAGCCTTGCCAAGAGCTTCGATCAGAGCGCGGACGGGTTGACCTATACGTTCCAGCTTCGGCCCGGCGTGAAGTTCCACGATGGCAAGACGATGACCTCGGCGGACGTCAAATATTCCTTCGACCGCTGCCGCGACAAGAAGACAGGCGCGGTCAATTTCGAAGTTTTCAACGATGTCGCCTCGATCGAAACGCCGGACGACCTCACCGTCGTCATCAAGTTGAACCGGATCAACGCGCCGTTCCTGAGCCGCCTGGCGGAGAACGGCGCCGGCGCGATCATGCCGCAAGGCTCCGGCGACCAGCAGGGCAAAACGCCGATCGGCGCGGGACCGTTCAAGTTCGTTCGCCGCGAATTCGGTCACGAGGTCGAACTGGCGCAATTCGACGATTATTGGGACGGACCTGCTTATCTCGACAGGGTCATCGCGCGGGAGGTCACGGAGCCGACGGTGCGGCTGACGGGTCTGCGCACCGGCGAAATGCACATGATCAACGACATTCCGCCCGACCGAATGAAGGAGATCAAAGGCGACCCGAAGCTGCAGGTGCTCACATGGTTCCCGCTCAACTGGGACTTCGTCAATCTCAATCATGACTATGAGCCGTTCAAGGACCAGCGCGTGCGGTTGGCGATCGATCTCCTCATCGATAAGGAGGCGCTGCTGCAGGGCGCCCTTTGGGGCGAAGGCAGAATCACCGCTTCGCCGAGCTATCCGACGTCCGCCTCGTACAACGCCTCGCTCAAGAATCGTCCGCAGGACATCGCCAAGGCCAAGGAACTGCTGGAGCAAGCCGGCTATGGACCCGGCAAGCTCGACCTCGTCTTCAAGGCGACGACGAACTACCCTTATCACGTCGAGTCGGCGCAAATCATGCTCGAGTGGTTCAAGGAAGCCGGCATCAATATGAAGATCGAGCAGCTGACCTGGGCCGACTGGCTGAGCCAAGTCTGGGTCAACAAGGATTTTCAGATATCGATGATGAACTTTTTCACCCTCTGGGAGCCGGACTTCCTCTATTACAGCCTCTGGCATTCGACCGGCGCGTTCAACTATCGCCATATAAAGGATCCGGAGCTTGACGATCTCCTGCAGAAGGCGCGCATCACGATCGACCCAACGACCCGAGCCGACATCTACAAGCAGGTGCAGCAGCGGATCTACGACCAGGATCACGACGTGATCCTCTGGTTCCGCAACGGTTCGATCGGTGCGCAGCCGTCGGTCGGCGGGCTCAACACGATCGTTCACCCGAACGGCAGCAACCTCGAGTTCCACAAAGTGTGGCTGCGCGCGTGATCCGGCGCCGGCGGCTGGCGGCGGGCGCCTGCCGGCCGCTCGGTTCAAGGTCGGGCCGAAACGCTGCATGACGTACATTCTCAACCGGCTGCTCTCGATCGCGCTGACGCTATTCTTGATCTCCGTGATCACGTTCGCCGTAACGACCATACTTCCCGGCGACGTCGCGACGATGATCATGGGAACGCAGAGCAATCCGGAGGCGCTCGCCGGCTTGCGCAAATCACTTGGCCTCAACGATCCGCTGATCCTGCAATATGGGCGGTGGATCGGCGGCATGGCGGCTGGTCACTGGGGGCAATCGCTCGTCTTCAAGGTTCCAATTGCCGATCTCCTCATCCAGAAGATGAAGGCCAGCTCGCTGATCGTCGTTATGTCGATGGCCATCGCATTGTTTTCGGCAGTGCCGCTTGGCGTCTGGGCCGCAGTCCATCGGGACCGATGGCAGGATGTCACCAGCAGCAGCGCGGCTCTTGTCGGAGTGAGCCTACCGGACTTCTTCTGGGGGATCATGATGATCCTTCTTTTTGCGCGGACTCTCGGCTGGTTTCCCTCGAGCGGCTTCGCCGATCCCGCGGTCAACTTCGAGCAGGCCCTCGCGCACGCGTTTCTTCCGTCGCTCGCGCTTGGCCTTGGGCTGATGGCGCATTTGACCCGCATGACGCGCGCGACCATGACTGGAATTCTCGGACAGGAATTCATACGGGTCGGGCGCGCCAAAGGTCTTAGAGAGCGCACGATCGTTTGGCGGTACGCCTTGGCCAACGCCATAGGCCCGGTGATAACTGTGGCTGGACTTCAGGTAGGCTACCTGTTCGGCTCGATCATCGTCATCGAGACGCTGTTCAACTACACAGGCATGGGCTGGCTCACTTACCAGGCCCTGCTCAACCGCGACATTCCCCTGATCCAGGCGACTGTCTTCGTCATCGCGGCTGTCGTGATGCTCACCAATCTCGTGGTCGATCTCCTCTACCTCTATGTCGACCCGCGAATTCGGCTGGAATAGCGGGAGATGAGGCGCTTTCTGAGCACCAAGGGCCTGGTCGGCGCGACGCTCGTGATCGTGATGTTCATGACCGCCGTCCTGGCGCCGCTCCTCATTCCAGCGGATTTCGCCACTCGAATGACGATGACCGCGAGGTTGCGCCCGCCGTCTGCCGTGCACTGGCTCGGCACCGATCAACTGGGGCGCGATCTTTTCTATCGCGTCATGCTCGGCGCGCGAACGTCGCTGTCCATCGCCAGCGCGGCGGTGCTGATGAGCCTTATGCTGGGCCTGCCGCTCGGCATGGTCTCGGGGTTCTATCGCGGCCGCATCGACAACGCGCTGATGCGCCTCGTCGACACACTGCTGAGCTTTCCGGTTCTGCTGTTGGCGTTGACCATCAGCGCGATGCTCGGCCCGAATGCAACAAACGCCACCATCGCGATTGGCGTCGCTTTCACTCCTTTTCTCGCGCGCATCGTGCGAGGCGAAGCCTTGCGCGTGACGCAGATGCCTTACGTCGAGGCGGCGCGCGCCGTAGGCGCGACCAACCTTCAACTCGTCCTCCGCCATGTCCTGCCGAATGTCATGCCACCGATCATCGTTCAGGCGACGATTAGTCTCGCCTTCGCCATTCTTGCCGAGGCGGGACTGTCTTTCCTTGGGTTGGGCACGCAGCCGCCGCAATCCTCCTGGGGACTGATGATCCAGGCTTCACGTGATTATCTCGACGTCGCGCCCTGGACTGGACTCGTTCCCGGCGCCGCCGTCGCCTTGACTGTGCTCGGCCTCAACATGTCCGGCGACATTCTCCGCGACGTCTTCGACCCTCGCACAAACTAGGCAAAGCGGTGGACATATCATCGATCGCCGAAATCCCTTCCGAAGACGACGGTCGAGCGCGGCGCCCGCTGGTGGCGGTCGAGAACCTGCGGGTCGAGTTCAAGACGGACGGTGGAACGATTGTCGCGGTCGATGACGTCTCGTTCGCGATCGACCGCGGCGAGACGGTATGCCTTGTCGGCGAGTCGGGCTCCGGGAAGTCGGTGACGTCGCTGTCCCTGATGCGTCTTGTCGAGTTCGGCGGAGGACGCATCGCGGCGGGACGGCTCAAATTCGCGCCCCGAGACGGGGGGCCGATCGACCTCGTCAACGCCCCGTCGGACTTCATGCGCGACCTGCGCGGCAGCCAGATGGGTATGATCTTTCAGGAGCCGATGACGTCCCTCAATCCGGTGTTCACCATCGAGCGGCAGCTGACCGACGGACTCAAGGTCCATCGCGGCTTGCGCCGGCAACAGGCGCGCGCGAAGGCGCTCGAGCTCCTCATCAGCGTTCGCGTCCCCGAGCCTGAACGACGGCTTCAGCAATATCCGCATGAACTTTCGGGCGGCATGCGCCAACGCGTCGTCATCGCAATGGCGATGGCCTGCGAGCCGCGGCTCCTCATCGCCGACGAGCCAACCACCGCGCTCGACGTCACGATCCAGGCGGAAATCCTTGCCCTTATCGACCGGCTGAAGCGGGAAAACCGCATGGGCGTGCTGTTCGTCACTCACGATATGGCGGTCGTGGCGCAGATGGCCGACCGGGTCGTCGTGATGTACCGAGGCAAGATCGTCGAATCGGGTGACGTCGAGGCGATATTCGAAAATCCGCAGGCGGATTACACCCGCATGTTGCTCGCCGCGGTCCCCAAGCTTGGCGAGATGCAGGGAACGTTTGCGCCCGCCCGCATGCGCAGGCTGGACGACAGTCCGAGCGCGATTGCGGCGACAGAGGCCCCGCCCCAGAGCCCGAAGCCGTTGCTCGTGGTCAAAAATCTGACAACGCGCTTTCCCGTCAGGGGCGGAGTGTTGCGCAGGATCGTCGCCAACGTCCATGCGGTCGAGGACGTGAGCTTCTCGATCAATGTCGGTGAAACGTTTTCGCTTGTCGGGGAATCCGGATGCGGCAAGTCGTCCTGCGGTCGGTCGATCCTGCGCCTGATCGAAGCGCAATCCGGCGAAATCTGGCTCAACGGCCGCGAGATCCGCAAACTCCCTGCGGCCGAGTTGCGCAGGGCCAGGCGTGATATGCAAATGGTTTTCCAGGATCCATTTGCGTCGCTCAATCCCTATCGTCGCCTGCGTGATCAGGTCGCCGAACCGATGATCAATTTCGGCCTCGCCACCAAATCGGAAATCGAGGACCGGGTTGCGAAACTGTTCGACCGCGTCGAGTTGCCCCGCAGCTTCCTCGACCGCTATCCGCACGAGCTCTCCGGCGGCCAGCGGCAGCGCGTCGCGATCGCCCGCGCTATTGCGCCGAACCCGAGCCTGGTGATTGCGGACGAAGCCGTCTCCGCGCTCGACGTGTCGATTCAGGCGCAGGTCCTCAATCTTCTGGCGGAATTGCAGGCCGATCTCGGTCTCTCTTTCTTGTTCATTAGCCATGATATTGCGGTCGTCGAGCGAATATCGCATCAGGTTGGCGTCATGTATCTCGGGCGGCTTGTCGAATTGGGTCCAAGGCCGGCAGTTTTCGAGGATGCACGCCATCCCTACACCAAGGCTTTGATGGCCGCGGTGCCGGTCGCCGATCCGCGGCGTCGTCGCATCCACGAAAATCCGACCGTCAGCCCCATCGCGTCTCCGATTTTTCCGCTCGGTCACCGGGTTGCGCCATCGAGCTACGACGAAGTTTCGCCTGGTCACTTCGTCCTCCGCTGGAGCTGAAGAACCGCAAAAGGAAGGGACAAGAGGCCGATCAAGAATCGAATTGCCGAGATGCACGACGAGATCATCGCCTGGCGATCGCGGATCACCACGAAGATACGGAGGTAATGTACGACAGGAACAAGGTCCTGGAAAACGATAGGAAAACAGAAGGGTCGGAGCTGTCCGCCGGCCCCAGCGCTCTGCCACCCCGTCTTGCCGTATGGCGTCGAACAGGGCGACGAAGTCGGCCTCGTTGTCCGGGGTCCGCACCACGTATTCGTGCGGGATATCGGGCATCGTTTTGGGGAACCGGAAGGCGAGGCGGCTGAGATCGCCCATGCCAATCAAACTGTCTTCCTGAGCCGGGCGGCAGCCAGGAGAGCGTCGCTGCGCTATCGCCGCTCCTGCAATTCGCGGATCTGGCGCTCGAGGACTGATAGGCGCGCCTCGAGTTCATCGTCTTTGGTCAGCGCCTTGTCGACGTCGGCGTGCAGCGCCTCGGCCTCGCCTTTGGTCATCTGGACGGCAGCGAGGTCATTGATCGCCGCCCTGATCTGCCGGCTGTCATGCCGCAGCGCCTCGACCGCGCGATGGATCAGCGGGATTCCGGCGACCTGCGGCGCCATGGCGGCAAGGTCGCGCTGCAGCGGCGCAAGTTCGCGGCGGAGGATCAACGCCAGCTCTTCATTGGTCATGAAAGCGAGGCTTAAGGCGGGCGCCGCAGCCGGTCAACATGTCCGGGCGCGCGGCGCGAGGGCGACGCTTCGAGGGGAGACCCAAGGCTGCCCGCTGGCCGGCCTTCCGCTGGGCCGGGGCTTCGGGAGCAGGCCTTTCGTTAGCCGCTCGCTAGCCCGCCCGTTTCGGCCGCTCCGTCCCCATCGCCAAGTTATTGATTTCGCTGGTGGGCGCGCTCGGGATCGAACCGAGGACCCTCTGATTAAAAGTTTGAATGTCGGATGTTTCCGGCCATGTCCGAACCCGTTTCGCACTGAAAAAGTAGCATGAAATAGAAAGATTTAGATAGATGTTGGTTTTCTGGAGATTGACAGGGATGGACTGATTGTGCTTACCATGCGCTTACCGTGCTTACCATATGCTGACCGTGAGCCGGTTTCGAGGGGCGCGACATGGCGACCGGACCGATTACCAAGACCAGCGTTGACCTGCTTACCTGCCCGACGAGCAAGGACAGGGAAATCCTCTGGGATGGCGGCCACCGGGAAGCCGTTCGGGGCTTCGGCGTCGCCGCATTCCGCAACGGCGGCAAGTGCTACATTGCCCAATACCGAAAGGATGGACGTTCGCGCCGGACCCGCATCGGCGAGCATGGGCGCCTGACGCCTGAGCAGGCGCGCAAGGAAGCGCGGAAGATACTTGGCTTAGTTGAAGGCGGCGCGGACCCGATTGCGGAGCGAAAGGCGGCTCGCGAGGTTCGGACGTTCAAGGCGGTTGCGACCGATTTCCTCGAGCAACACGTCAAGGCCAAGCGGAAGGCGCGGACGGCGGACGAATACGACCGCATCCTAGGTGTGCACGTTATTCCCGCGCTCGGCTCGAAGCGTATTGTGGATCTGCGGCGCGCGGACGTTGCCAGGCTTCATAACAAGCTTTCGGGGTCGCCTTATCAGGCCAATCGCGCCGTCGCGCTTGTGTCGGCTGTCTGGAATTGGGCGGCCAGACGAGACGAAATTTCCTTCGCTGATAACCCCGCTCGCGCGGTCGAGCGCTTCAAGGAGAGTGGCCGCGAACGGTTCCTGACCAGCGAAGAACTCACGCGGCTCGGAGACGTTCTCCGTGAGGGCGAAACCATCGGCCTGCCCTATTCTGTCGACGAAACCAAGCCGAACGCCAAGCATGCGCCGAAGGAAGAGCGCCGCCGTGTCAATCTCGACCCGTTCGCGGTAGCGGCCATAAGGCTGCTTATCCTAACCGGCGGGCGGCTTCGCGAAATTCTTGACGCCCAATGGTCGCAGCTGGACCTAGAGCGCGGCGTTCTGTTTCTCGCCGATTCCAAGACTGGCAAAAAGCCGCTCTATTTAAGCGCCGCTGCACAAGCCGTGCTCGCCTCGCTTCCCCGCGTGAAGGGAAATCCGCACATTATCGCAGGCGCGGTCGAACGCGCTCCGCGTTCCGATTTGAACAAGCCGTGGCGCGCGGTCCGAAGGGCCGCAAAACTTGAAGGTGTGCGTATCCACGACTTGCGCCACAGCTTCGCGTCATTCGGCGCCGGCGCATCGCTTGGCCTTCCTATCATCGGCAAGCTTCTAGGCCACTCACAGGCCGCCACAACGCATCGTTACGCCCATTTGGACGCCGACCCGTTGCGGCGCGCGGTCGAGACGATTGGCAACACGATTGCCGGTGCGATGGCGGGCGGAAAGCCTGCAAAGGTGGTTTCCATCAAGCAGGGCAAAGCGCAGTGAACGTCAGGGACAAGCCCTTGCCGAAATTCCGAGCGCCGTCGTCTGAGCTTCGCGAGGCCAATCGAGTCCTTGCCGAGGAGGACAAGGCTTATGCACTCCGTGCCCATTTCGACCCCGCGACGTGCTTTCGGCCGTCAGAAAGATACAAGGCCGCAATCCAGCTGGTCAGAAATGAAGCCGAAAAAAAACTCGCGGTGCTTTATGACCACTATTCGATAGATGCGGCCAGCGCCGACGCTGAGTTCCGCCTCGCCTTTCGCTTGGCCTGCGACCGTATCCCCGGATTTAACCCGATGCCCCTTTCAAAGGGCGCAGGCAGACCAAAAAGCGTGCTGAAAAAACATAGGGAACTAGCCCGAGCTATTACTAAACTTACGGTCGATTTGCGAGTTACCGTAATTCAAGCGTGCCGGAAATTGGCAAAAGAAGATCCTCGATGGAAACGTTTCACTGCAAAAATGTTGCAGGCGCGCTACTACCGTTTCGCCGAGGCGGTGATGCAGGAGTATGCGATGCAATCTGAGGAACCAAGGTCGGCCCTTCAATTTCTATCACGATAATCATTTTCGATCTATATTCGGAATCGGACAGCGAGGACCTTGTGTCAACGACTGGCGCAACCCGCGCGAGTCGGGATACGCAAGGAAATATTATGTTTCAGCCAGACGAAAAGCTTGGGACCCGCGATGCCGCCCGCCATACCGGCCTCGCAATCAGCACGATGGCGAAAATGCGCTGTCGCGGCGGCTCTCCACCCTTTCTGCGGCTTGGGCGGAAAGTTGTTTATGTTCGCGCCGATTTAGACACCTGGTTGGCCACTCGGCGCGCTCAAAGCACGTCCGACGCCGACAGGCTCCCACGCCGCCTGACAGACGCGCCGAGCGCGAATTAAACCCCGAACAGCTCCGCTCAATCAGCCCCCACCGCGAGAAAAAACCCCGCCACACGCGGGGGCGCAGGGCGGGGCACAGGAGTCACTACATTGCTAAGAAACACTACCATGTATCGCGGCGTCGCGGCTAGTAGGACGCACGCTGAAACCCTGCCGCTGTTCGTCTGGGCGAATGCACAGCGAGACAGTCATCAACCCGTCAACCTCCCCCGCGCCGCGCGTCTTGTTGCGAGCCGCTTCGGCCTGCCGATAGCGCGGGCTCGGATCATCGCCGAGCTTGCGGGCTTTCCGATGGAGGCCGCCTAATGCTGGACATTCGAAAGTTGACTGTCCGCACGCTGGCCGATGGCTGCGAACGGTCTTTTGACGGGCGAGCAGCCTGGGCACTAGCCGCGCTCATCACGGCTGGCGAAAATGGTTGCACGCCTATCGACCATCCGGGGCCTAGATGGTCCGCCTACGTGCATAGGCTCCGCCGCGCTGGCCTCTCCATCGAAACGCGCGAGGAGAGACACGCCGGGCCCTACGCCGGCCGCCATGCCCGATACCTGCTGCAAAGCAAGGTCGAAGTGTTGAGCGCCCTCGAATGGAGTAGCGCGGCATGACCGCGGAGCCGATCCCGGAAATCATCATCGCCGAAATCGACAAGAGCGTGCGCGAGACGATTCGCGTTGCGCTCGCAGCATATGAAGGAACGTCGACGATTTCGATTTGGCGCTGGTACCGAACCCCCTCAGGCGAGCTGCGACCGGGCAAGGGCGGTCTTGTCGTCGGCCTACACCATCTGCCGGCGCTCAGCGAAGCCCTAGTGGCGGCGCTCGCGACGGCGAGGGAGAAAGGACGCCTGCCGCCTCCATAGGCCGCCAGAGCGGCTAGGAATGCGCGGGGCGGCCATTGCGCCGCCCCGCTTACCACTCAGCCCACTAACTTCTTTATTCTGCTCCGCAATCCGAAGCTCAGGAACACCCATGGCGAAGGCGACAAACCTCCGCGACCGGCCACACGCGCGCATCTACTCCCATTGGCGCAGCTCCCCAGCTTGGCGCGGCCTCTCGCTCGTCGCGCGCGCTCTGCTCGTCGAAATCATGCTGGAATATCGCCCGGGCCAGAATGGCCGCCTCGAATGGTCTTGTAGAAAAGCAGCGGCGGCGGTCGGCGTCTCGAAGGACCGGGCGGCGCGAGCGCTGACCCAGCTCGAATTGCTTGGATGGCTCAAGGTCGAGCGCGTCTCCGGTTTCGGAAAGAGCAACGCGCCGGCCTGCTACGCGCTGACAATGTTCGCGAACGACGTGACCGGCGACCCGCCGTCTTTCGCCTTTGAACATATCGACCCTGCCAACCCGCTCCTCCGCGGCCCGGTCCGTGTCGCACCGCAGGGACGCGGCGGTCGCATTTCAGGGACACAGGCGTCGCGCCAGAGGGACACAACGTCGAATCCGAGGGGGTTTGTCGCTATCTCAGACGCGCTCAAATCGACGCCTATTTTCAGAGACATCGCCGAGAACGGGGCGAAGCGTAAAAAACCCGGAACTAGCCGCTGAATGTCAGCTAAGATATATTAATGGCGGCCAACGGCCGCCTGCCTCTTCACCGCGTAGCGAAAATAAACCTCTGCCAATTCTTCTCGTCCGACGTTTTCCCTTCTGGATTTTCACGCCCAAAAAATCGCGTTGCAGAAAAACGCCCCTCTAAAATAGGTGACTTAAGGCGACGCGGCCAAACAAGTAAATCAACCTGCTCACCTTTTCCGCAGTAAGCCTAAAGGAAGGGGATCCGACGAAACGAAGCACTAAATTCGCGTCGCCGTCTTAGGTAAGCGTCGCTCATTGCAGCTAAAGCCCATTTTTCGGACCAGTACGCACGCGCGCGAGATATATGCACTTGGAACGTGCTCCGATGGTTTTTCGGGCGGAACAAGACGAAAATCGCCAGGAGGATGGTAGCCGGATGAGGCAAGCGTGAGACCGTTCGCCTCCCCTGCCCCAGACAGTCGATTGCCGAACTTGTCCGCACTGATAGCGCCTTGGCGTCGCAATTGACTCTGCGGACACGGATGATACCGTCTGAGTACAGTGGGTTTTTTGGGGATATAGTACTAGGTCCTTCGCTGAAAGTGGTTATGGGCCAGGGGGGAGTCATGCTGAGATATCGAATAATCATGGCTGCGCTTTTCGCTGGTTTCCTCTCTGCCCCAGCCTACGCAGCGGGACCGATAAGTCCAGTAGACGTGGGAAATTGGCATGGTGGGAGTTATACCAATGACACCACCGGTAAATTCAGCCATTGTGCGGCCAGCGCTGTGTATCAAAATAAAATGATATTCGTCGTTGCGGTGACAAAAGACTATGCCTGGAACCTTGGCTTCGTATTTAACGCGTGGCACCTCAAGATCGGAGAGAATATTCCTGTTGACCTTACGTTCGATGGACACGGCCCATATCGGGTATTTGCCAAAGTGTTTCAACCAAATTTCGTAATTATTTCAATGCCTCCAACCTCAGAACTGGTTGGACTGTTCCGAGGCGCGACCCAAATGACTGCATTCGCCCGAGGCCAACTATTTCCTTTTGCCCTTACAGACACTTCTGTAATGCTACCATACCTTGTCCAATGCGTGCGAAACAATAGTGGCCGTGCAGCTGTCCCGGCGTCTCCTAGAATGGCACAGCCGCAGCATCTATCCACGCCACCCGATGCTTCGAACTCCGCCCTTACTGTTCCGGTTGCTCCAACCCCCGATGCCAACCCGGAGGTTGACGCCGCGCGAAATAAACTCCTAGCGGATACCGCAAATGCATATGGCGTATGCATTCAGAACGAAATGAAGCAGCTTGTGCCACTCTCAAACGAGGGAGCCGAAACGCTAGCACAGGTCATCATCACAAAATGCGCTGACATAGAGCAGCACTATGTAGAGTTGGCGATGGCGATGTATGGAGCGTCACGTGCCCAAGTAGAAGATTTAATCCATGACCCTCTTGAGACTCGAAAGAAAAACATTATCGCAGACATCGTGACATTCAGGGCTGAACTGACAAAAGCCCTTACGGGGCAACCAAAAATCAATCAAGAAACAGAAAGCAAAACAGGACAAGGGTTGTAATAGGCAATATTACACGCGATTTGGGGGTATGATATGCCAAGCGTGAACCGTTTCCTGTCTATTTTTTTTCTCGTTACCACGTGCTCGGGGTGCATGAGTACAGAGGAGAGGAACGCCCGGATTGCGGCGGCCGATGAAGACGCATGTGTTTCATATGGAGCACAACCGGGAACGCAAGAATATTTTCAGTGTCGAATGGCCAATGACCAACAACGACAGGCAAACAATGCGGCACTTGCTGCTGCTATACTTAGTCGTCCTCAGCCACAACCCTATGTGCTTCCGATGCCTCACAACTATTAAACCGTCATGAAAGTTGATTGCGAGGCCGGGTCTGCAAAAGCGAGGATTACCAGGCACCGTGTTAAGAAGCCCCAACGGACCGATGCCGCCCTCGGATCGACGGCGGCTAGCACGCGCTTGACGAGCTGCGTTCGTCGCCACGTGCTGGCTTAGGCCGAAGCTCGCTTTTGATTCGGATTAGTACGATGACTGTAAGTAATATCAAGGTGCGAAGCGCTTCTCGTGCTTTTGAAGTGCTCGAAGGCTTATCTAAGGGGTTCAACCGCTTTCGCGGACACCGTAACAGCAATTGGAGGCTAGTAAGCACACTAGTGCGCCATCGGACCGTTCTGCCTGCGCATACTGTTACGTTTGGACCTGCAGATGCACTACAGATTTCAGGTATGATTGATGACTTCATTGTGAATTTGGCGTCGATAGGAATAACAACACCGTTTGAGAAAGGTGATATGAGGGGTAGGCTGGAATACGCGCGTCACTATGGCGTTCCGTCCCCCTTAATCGATTTCACCTTTTCGCCCTACGTTGCGCTATTTTTTGCCTTTAGCGGCGTTCGGCCACTAGAAGCAAGATCAGGCGACAATTCCGTTGTATATTGCGTTAACATATTTGAATTGGCAGGTCTATGGGCGAACCACTCTTGTGCAAGGGACTTAAATGGTAGGATATCTGATGGCGCGGCACTAGCACAGATACATAACAAATTCAAATTTGACTCTAACAAGAGGTTTGATGATGGCTATCCCATCAATGTGCTTGATTACTTGGGACTTCCGGCAACCTGGAACCGACGAATGCAACAGCAGCTTGGCGTTTTTATTTACGACACCATGAATTATTCTCAACTCGGGCTTGACAATTTAGAGGACTTTTTGGCCAGACCCGAGATTCCGGCTCCCGTTAATTCGCCAGCTCTTACGAAAGTCTTTATCCCGCACAGGGTCGGACGAGAAATTATGGAACGTCTCGATATAGTTGGTGCTACTGCAACGCTCCTATTCGAAAATCCGGAGGGTGCCGCGACGGACGTCATAAATGGCTACAGCTACCACCGCACAAGGGGTCGAGCGTGGAACATTTGAGTTCGAAGCGCTCGCACTCAGCTTCGGCGTAAATGCTCTTGCGCTTACCACCTGCTTACCATGACGGAAAATGCTGCCTGATGGTGCCACAACGTAAGCCCAACACAGCCGCAATTTGCTAGGTAATTCAGCCGCTTGTTCGATGGTGGGCGCGCTCGGGATCGAACCGAGGACCCTCTGATTAAAAGTCAGATGCTCTACCTATTGAGCTACGCGCCCGCCTGGTCGCGCCAAGGCGATCCCGTGACTACAACTTCGTGTGCGCAGGGTCAATTGCAAGCTCTTAGCCACTCCACACCTCCGCCGCTCCTCCCGAGTCTGCCTGTTAAAAAGACCCTTTGCCCCGCTCGGGCAGCGTCGCGGCAGGGGAGCCGGACAGGCTATCGGGCGGCGGTTTCGCTCCGCGACCGGCGGGCCTCGTAGGCTCTCACGTGAAGTTCGGCGAGGCGGAGAAGCGAACGGGGGTCCGGCTGCGCGGCGCGTCGCAGGAGATCACCCAGGATATGCTCGCCTTCGGCCCGCTGCCCGCCTTCGATGTCGCGCAGCATCGAGGCCATCAGCGGCGAACCCGCGGCCGTGACCGTGCCCCGCGTTCGCTTGAGGAACGGTTCGCGCGGGGGAAAGCCGTTATGCGCCGCGATGGCGGCGCATTCATCCAGGAGCGCGGTCGCCAGATCCGACGCTCCGGCGGCGACGATGTCGCCGATCGCGGCGCGCATCAGGCACGTGACGCCCGCCGCCGTGGCGATGAAGACCCATTTCTCCCACATCTCGTGCCGTATTGCGCCGCTGAGCAGCGCATCGAAGCCCGCGCCGAACAGCGCCGGGGTGATTCTCTCGATCCGTGGCGAAAGCGCTCCGTCGAGCTCGCCGAAGGTGAGCGAATGAAGTTCGTTGAGGTGAACGATTCCGCCTTCGGCGTCGAGCGTCGTCGAGATCACGCATAAGCCGCCGAGAACGCGCTCGGCGCCGAAGCGCTCGGCGAGAACGTCGAGCTGCCGCATGCCGTTCAGCAAGGGCAGGATCGCGGTGTTCGGACCGACCGCCCTGGCGAACGAGGCGACGGCGCCTTCGAGGTCGTAAGCCTTGCAGCTCAACAGGATGAGGTCGAACGGTTCGGCGAGGCTTTCCTCGGTGACGAGCGGAGGCGCCGTTCGATGGAAGTCGCCAAAGCGGCTTCGTATCGTCAGTCCGTGCTTGGCAAGCAGCTCGGCGCGCCGGGGGCGGACGAGAAAGGTGACGTCCCGCTCCGCCTGGAGAAGCCGGCCGCCGAAATATCCGCCGACCGCGCCCGCTCCGACGACGAGAATTCTCATGGCGAAACACCTCCATCCCATTGCGAACCTGACGGCTCAAGCGCCGAAGGCTTGGGCTTGGGCTTGAACCGAGCGGCGAGACGCCGCCTGGTCCGCGACGCGTTACGGTGCGCTAAGCCGGAGTGGGCCAGACTCTTTTCAGAGCAAGGCCCAATCGACCGCGTGAGCGAAGAAGCGCACGCCGCCGCCCGCGAGCCAGGCTTTCTTGTGATCGGCGTCGAGAACGGACCATGGCAATCAGCCAGCGCCTTCCCCGCACCTGCAGGCGGCGAGAAAGAAGGCGACCGTGCGCTCGGCGTGAGGGCCGATTTCGGCCCGCAGGGCGGCCAGATCCTCGCCGAAAAGCGCCCGCAACAGCATCGGCAGCACCACCAGATCGAGGAACCGGCGCGCCGTCTCGGGCAGACGCCCCGGGGCGAACGCTGGCAGCGCCCCTGTCCGGTCCGAGTGGGCGAACTCCGCCAGAAACCGCCCGACGGCCTGCGCCGGGCGTTCCCGCCCCATCCGGCCGACGCTCGTCGCAAGGCCGGGGAACCGGAGCGCTTCGGCGATGGCCGTCCGGATCAGCCCGATCGATTCGGGCATAAGAACTCTGTCCAAAATGACAGCGGCGAGGCCCTCCAACCGGTCCACGGTCGAGGCCCCTGGACAGGAAATACCCTCGAGGCTCGTGTTCTTGCGCACCAGGCGCTCGATGACCGCCGCGAACAACGCCTCCTTGTTGGGGAACCTGGCGTAGATCGTCGGCTTCCCGGCGCATGCCGCCTCGGCAATTTCGTCGACGCTGGCGCCGCTGAAACCACGCTGGAGAAAGACTGTCCCGGCCGCGTCGAGGATCCTCTCTTCGACCTTGCCCGCGAGCTCACGGGGAGGACGGCCGCAACGCGCCGGGGTGCGCCCGGTCGGGCCCCGTCCCGCCGATGCTTCCGCTTCCATAGCCTGTCCTCTCACAAACCCGTGACGGCAGGAAAATCCCCCGCCGGCTTCCTTGATTTAGTTCCAGCCGCCACAAAGTAAAGACGGAACTGATCCGTCTCGTTTCGTTTTTGGCCCTGGAGAAGCTGGTCAGCGCCAGGTTCGGTGAACCTTTGTATCGGGACTCCGATACCAAAACGTCATGCCGGCAGACTTCGGCCCAATTCAGCGCATCAGTCCGATTGCATAGGCTGCGCTTCGCCGGCCCCTCGGGCTCAAGGTTGCCGGAGACGCGGTCCTGGCGCAGTCAGCCGAAAGGGAACTGTTGATGACAGGCTCCAATTTTCGTTCGCCGTCGCGCCCGGATCGGCGAAGCAGGTTTCGGGTCGGCTGGACAATGGCTTCGCTCAATCTCAAGGGTCGCGCAATCGTACTGAGCGCGTTCGTTGCGACGCTGCCTTGCAGTATGCTCCACGCCGAGACGCAAATGGCTCAATCCGGCGCTGCACAACACTATGCGGTGGGCGATCAGGTTCCGCCATCCGTTCAATTCGATGACGACGGCTTCCCGGATCGACCCTATGCAATCCTGATCGTTGACCGAGCCATTGTCGTCGTCATCGATCGCGCGACCCGACGAGTCGTCGAAGTCCATTGACAAGCGCCCGGCGGTAGGCGGGTCCGGACCGAACACAAATCCGTGACGCCAGAAAAATCCCTGGCGGGCTCCCTTGAATTTGTCCTCCCGGCCACGACATGCGAAAAACGGAACTGTATCGTTTCGAATATGCGTCTCCGGATCGGCTTTTGGCCATGCGACGCAAGGATCAAGACGGAGCCCAAGATATGTTCAAAGACGCGCCCGCTTCCGGGTCCCATTGGGACGAGGGGCCCTACGGCGGCGGCGGTTCGTCTTCCGCCGAGTGGCGCGCTGGGCCGATGACCGTTGCGTTGCGGGCGCCGGCTGAGGCGCCGCCGGCGCCCGAGCCTCTCGTGCGGCCGGCTTTCGAAGCAAACTCCGGACGTCAAACGCAGTCAAGCCCGCAAAAGGACAAGCCTGGCAAGCCGCCTCGCGGGGGCTGGCTCCGCCGGCGCCCGATCCTGGCTCTGCTCGCCTTGGTCGCGCTGTTCGCCGCGTCCGGGGCCGGTTACCTCTATTGGAACTACACCGGGCATTTCGAAACCACGGACGACGCCTTCATCGCGGCGCGGCAATTCTCCGTCGCCCCCCGGGTGTCCGGCTACATCACCGCTGTCCCGGTCACCGACAACGAGCACGTTGCCGCCGGCACGGTCATCGCCCGCATCGACGACCGCGACTACCGAATCGCGCTCGAGCAGGCGCAGGCGCAGGTGGCCAGCGCACAGGCCGGCGTCCAGAACAGCGAAGCGCAAATGAACGTCCAGCATGCGCAGATCAACGCCGCCGAGGCGCAGGTCAGCCAGGCGCAGGCGGCGCTGGTGTTCGCGCAGCAACAGGCGACGCGCTTCCAGGAGCTCGTGCAAAAAGGCGCGGGCACCGTTCAGAACGCACAGCAGTACAGCTCGCAGCTGAAGCAGCAGCAAGCGGCGGTGGAGAGCGCGCAAGCGGCGCTCAAGCTGGCGCAGCGGCAAATGGACACGCTGAACGCGCAGCACGCCAGCGCGCTCGCGACTCTCGGGCAGGCCGAGGCCCAGCGCGACCAGGCTGAGCTCAATCTCTCCTATACGACCGTCAAGGCCGAACAGCCGGGGCGCGTCGTCAACCTCTCGGCCGCAGTCGGAGAATATGTCCAGCCGGGCGCCGCGATCACCATGTTCGTCCCGGACGACATCTGGGTCACCGCCAACTTCAAGGAGACCCAGCTCGACGCCATGCGCCCCGGCGAGCCTGCGACGATTCAGATCGACGCCTATCCGAACCGCACCTTCAAGGGTCACGTGGCCAGCGTTCAGCCGGGATCGGGCACGGCCTTCTCGCTCCTGCCGGCCGAGAACGCCACGGGCAATTACGTCAAGATCGTCCAGCGCGTGCCGGTCAAGATCGTTTTCGACAATCCGCCGACCGACGTGGCGCTCGGGCCCGGCATGTCGGTCGAGCCGAGCGTGCGCACCAACCCCGCCCCGTCGCTCTACGGGCAACTGATGAGGCGGCTGTGAGCGCCCCCGCAGTGACTGGCGCCGCGGCCAGGGCGTCGCCCAACCCCTGGCTGATCGCCGTTCTGGTCGCGCTCGCGACCTTCATGGAGGTGCTCGACACCACCATCGCCAATGTCGTGCTGCCCTACATCGCCGGCGGCCTCGGGGTCAGCGAGGATGAAGCGTCCTGGGTGGTGACGAGCTATCTGGTCGCCAACGCCGTGGCCTTGACGGCCAGCGCCTTCCTCGCGCGCCGTTTCGGCCGCAAGGCGTTCTTCCTGACCTGCCTCGCGCTGTTCACCGCGAGTTCGATCCTTTGCGCCTATTCCTGGAACCTGAATTCCCTGCTGCTTTTCCGCATCCTGCAGGGGCTCGGCGGCGGGGGAATGGTCCCGGTCGCGCAGTCGATCCTGGCGGATTCCTTCCCACCGGAGAAGCGGGGCCAGGGTTTCGCGCTGTTCGGGGTGGCGGTGGTCGTGGCGCCCGTTGTCGGGCCGACCCTCGGCGGCTGGCTGGCCGATAATTTCTCCTGGAGCTGGTGCTTCCTGATCAACGGCCCGGTCGGCCTCGCAACGATCGCGCTGATCGCCCTCCTCCTGCCCCAGCCGAAATCGGCGGTCGAGGACCGAAAGCGGGCGCAAGGAGAGGGCGGGTTCGACCTCATCGGCTTCCTGCTGATCGCAACCTTTCTCGGCTCCCTCGAGGTCATGCTCGACCGCGGGCTGATCGAGGACTGGTTCGCCTCGCCCTTCATTGTCGCCTCCGCCGGCGTCTGCGCGCTCAGCTTCGCGCTCATGATCCCGTGGGAAATAAGCCGGCGCAATCCGGTGATCGATATTCGCATGGTGGCGACGCGCCAGTTCGGCGCCTGCTTCGTGGTGATGCTGGCGACCGGCGCCATCCTCTACGCGACCACCCAGTTCCTGCCGCAGCTCGTGCAGGAGGATTTCGGCTATACCGCCACCTGGGCGGGCCTGGTGCTGTCGCCGGGCGGCCTCGTCACCATGGCGATGATGTTCGTCGTCGGGCGACTGTCGGGCAAGGTGCAGCCGAAATATCTCATCGTCGCGGGGGCCTTGATCATCGCGCTCTCGATGTACGACCTCACCAGGGTCTATGCGGACCTCGGCTTCTGGTTCTTCGCCCGCTCGCGCATGCTGCTCGGCGTCGGCCTGCCGCTCGTCTTCCTGTCGATCACGACTGCGTCCTACAACGGCGTGCCGCGCGAGAAGACCGACCAGGCCTCGGCGCTGATCAACGCGGCCCGCAACACCGGCGGCTCGATCGGCGTGGCGCTCGTCTCCAACGTGCTCGCCCATCGCGAGCAGTTCCACCAGAGCCGCCTGGTCGAAAACGTGATCCCGTCGAGCGTCCAGTATCAGACCACGATGCAGCAGCTGACGCATTATTTCGCCGCGCATGGCAGCTCGCTGGCGGAGGCTCAGCAGCAGGCGACGCAGTGGATCGGCCAGCAGGTGCAGGCGCAGGCCTCGTTCCTCGCCTATATGGACGCCTTCTGGGTGCTGATGGCGCTCGCGCTGTCGGCCGTGCCGCTCGCGCTCATGCTGCGAAACGTCAAGCTGGGAGGCGCGGCTCCGGCGGCGCATTGATGGAGATGATCCCGATGACCAGACCCTGTGGACGGCCCCGGCGGCAGCTTCGATGCACGGAGCCGCCTGCGCTGCGAGAGGACCGTGAACGGTCGCTCGAGGAACTCCTGGCCGAGCCCATCGTCTTAGCCCTGATGGCGGCGGACGGCGTCGACCCGGAAGAGCTCGAGGCCTTGTTGCGCTGGTCGAGGCAAACCTCGTGAAGGGGGCGCTCTTCGCGAGGTCATCGACATTCGCGCGACGTGACGCGAGGCAGAGGCATGAAGCGGCCGGAGGCTCCGCGCAGTGGCCGAAATTGGGCCATAGCGATTGCGCCCGACGCGATGGCCCTGCTGATCCGGCGTGCTTGAACGAAGGAGGCGAGCAATGAAGGCGGTGCAATTCGACAAATATGGCGGGATCGACGTCCTCAAGGTGGTCGACGTTCCCGTCCCTCGGCCTGGCCAGGCGGAGGCTTTGATCAAGGTCAGGGCCGCGTCGATCAACCCGGGCGAAGCGAAGATCCGGGAAGGCATGGTTCATGCCCGCTGGCCGGCGACCTTCCCGTCGGGCGAGGGCAGCGACTTCGCTGGAATCGTGACCGTGATCGGTTCGGGAGCGGCCGGAGTGAAGGTCGGCGACGAGGTCATCGGCTTCACCGACCGGCGCGCAAGCCACGCCGAATACGTCATCGCGGAGGCGCAAAATCTGACCTTGAAGCCGGAAAATGTCTCTTGGGAGGCCGCCGGCTCGCTGGCCGTCGCCGGCTCGACGGCCTACGCCTGCGTGCGCGCAGTTTCGGTCAAGGCCGGCGACACGGTCGCGGTGTCGGCCGCCGCCGGCGGCGTCGGATCGATCGCCGTCCAACTCGCAAGGCGCGCCGGCGCGAATGTCCTCGGCATCGCCGGCCCGGCCAACAATGACTGGCTCGAGGCCCGCGGAGTCAAGCCGGTCGCTTATGGCGAGGGCCTGGCGGACCGCCTGCGCGGCGCCGGGATCGACGCGTTCATCGACACTCACGGCGGCGGCTACGTCAAGCTCGCCGTCGAGCTCGGCGTGCCGCGCGACCGGATCAACACGATCATCGACTTCGCCGCCGCGCAGGAATACCGGGTGAAGGCCGAGGGCGCCCAGGAGGCGAAGAACGCCCCAGTCCTTGCGGAGCTCGCCCAGCTGGTCGCCACGGGCGATCTCGAGGTCCCGATCGCCGCGACCTTCCCGCTGGACGACGTCCGCGAGGCGTTCAGGCTTCTCGAGCAGGGGCACACAAGGGGAAAGATCGTCCTCCTGCCGTGATTGACGACGGACGCTCCTTCCTCTGACGCCCGTCCATCCGTGGTCCGATTACCCAATCCCGTCCAGCACGGCCAGCGCGTCGCCCGGCAGCTCGAGCTCGGCCGCCGCGAGGTTCTCGCGCAGATGCTCGATCGACGAGGTGCCGGGAATGAGCAGGACGTTGGCGGCGCGCTGCAAGAGCCACGCGAGCGCGACCTGCATCGGCGTCGCGCCGAGCCGCCCCGCAACGTCGTCGAGCGCCGTCGACTGAAGCGGCGTGAAGCCGCCGAGCGGGAAGAACGGCACGTAGGCGATGGCGTCGCGGGCGAGCGCGTCGATCAGCGGGTCGTCGTCGCGATGCGCGACATTGTAATGGTTCTGCACGCAGACGATGTCGCAGATCCCGCGTCCCTCGGCGATTTGCGCCGAGGTGACGTTGCTCAGTCCGATGTGGCGCACGAGGCCCTGACGCTGAAGCTCTGCGAGGACCGTGAGCCGCGCCTCGATCGAGCCTTCGGCGGGACCGTGGACATTGCCTGTTATGCGCAGGTTGACCACCTCCAGCGCGTCGAGGCCGAGATTGCGCAGATTGTCGTGCACCGCGCTCTTCAATTCGTCGGGCGCCGTCGCCGGGAGCCATGACGCGTCCGCGCCGCGCCGGGCGCCGATCTTGGTGACGATCACGAGGTCGTCGGGATAGGGATGCAGCGCCTCGCGGATGATCTGATTGGTGACATGCGGACCGTAGAAGTCGCTGGTGTCGATATGATCGACGCCGCTCGCGACCGCCTCGCGCAGCACCGCGATCGCAGCGGCGCGGTCCTTCGGCGGCCCATAGACGCCGGGCCCCGCGAGCTGCATCGCGCCGTAACCCATGCGTTTGACCGTACGATCGCCGAGCTTGAACGTTCCGGCTTTGCTGATGTCGACCATCGTTTCTTCTCCTCTGACTTTCCCATCCGTCATTGCCAGGACCCCGAGCGTAGCGAAGGGGACGAAGCACTGGGGCGGCGGCAGTGGCCCCCGATTGCTTCGATGCGCTGGCGATGCCGGTGATTTCTCGATTTGAACTGGATAGACCGTTTCGGCTCGCGCGATAATGGCCTCAATCGGAACAGGCTGTTTGGAAAGGCGAACAATGGCGAACCTCTCCGACCTCGCCGCTTTCGTCGCTGTCGCCCGCGCCGGCGGCTTTCGCGAAGCGGCCCGTGCAGGCGGCGGCAGCGCCTCCGGCTTCAGTGAAGCCGTGAACCGGCTCGAGGCTGGACTCGGCGTGCGCCTGCTGAACCGGACGACCCGCAGCGTCGCGCAGACCGAAGCCGGCGCCCGCCTCCTCGACCGGCTCGGCCCGGCGCTGGGGGAGGTCGAAGCGGCGCTCGACGTGGTCAACGGATTTCGCGACCGGCCGACCGGCACGCTGCGGCTGAACGTGCCGGTCGTCGCGGCGCGCCTCGTCCTGCCCGCCATCGTGCCGCCGTTCCTCGCCGCCTACCCCGACATCATCCTCGAGGTGGTCGCCGAAGACAGTTTCGTCGACGTGCTGGCGGCCGGCTGCGACGCCGGGATCCGCTATGAGGAGCGGCTCGAGCAGGACATGATCGCCGTCCCCATCGGCCCTCGAGAGCAGCGCTTCGCGACCGCCGCGGCGCCGGCCTATCTCGACCGGCGCGGCCGCCCGACCCATCCGCGCGATCTGCTCGAGCATGCCTGTCTGCGCGCCCGGTCCACGAGCGGCGCGATGACAGTCTGGGAATACGAGCGCGACGGGGAGGTGGTGAAGGTGGAGCCGACCGGCCCGCTCATCGTTCGCATCGGCGCCGCAGTCGAACTCGCCGTCGACGCCGCAATAGCCGGCGCCGGCGTCATCCAGCTGTTCGAGGACTGGCTGCGTCCTCATTTCGACAGCGGCGCGCTCGAGCCGGTGCTCGAGCCTTGGTGGCAACGTTTTTCCGGGCCGTTCCTCTACTACCCCGGCCGCCGCTATCTTCCCGCCCCGCTTCGCGCCTTCATCGACTTCGTCAAGTCGACGCGAGACAGGTCTTGATCGCAGCCGTATCGTTTAGGTTCGACTTCTGTCGGCATCTGGCCACGACGCTCGGGCAACACTTCAGCTTGGTCAATTGGAAGCGAAGGAACCTCCCGCAATTGAGCGCGTTTAGACTGCACGGCGGATTATGGGTTACTACGCCGCTGGTTTGGAAGGGAGGACTTGATGTCCAAAGGGATCTATTTTTTCTCGGCAGCCATGTTGATTTTCTGCGCTTCGTCTGCGCCTGCGCTGGCTGATGAGGGCGGCGCAGTCACCGGCGGCGTCGCGGGCGCGGTCGGCGGGGCGATGGTTGGCGGTCCGGTGGGCGCGGTCGTCGGCGGCCTCGGCGGCGCGGCGATCGGCAACGCAGCCACCCGCCATCGCTACTATCATCACCATTGGTACGCCTACCGCCCCTATCATCATTACTACTACGCCCACTAGGCTGATTACTACACCCACTAGGCTGGCCTACGGCCGTCGAAAGCCGCTTTCCTCCCCCGTGCGAAGCGGGGGAGGAAAAGGGGTCTCGCCTCACCTCACCGCCCCTCCCCCGCCTCGAACAGCGCCTTCAGCCCCTCGCGATAGGTCGGATAGGCTGGCGTAAAGCCGAGCAGCCGCTTCGCCTTGGCGTTGGAGACGCGCTTTTCCTCGGCGAAGAAGCTCGCCGACATTTCCGAGAGTTTCGCCGTCTCGAACGGCTCCAGCGGCGGCGGCTCGACGCCGAGCAGTTCTGCCGCATAGGCGATGACGTCCTGCGGCGGCGCGGGCTCGTCGTCGGCGACGTTCCAGATCTGGCCATCGAGCCCGCGCTCGAGCGCGAGGCGGGTGACTTCCGCGATGTCGTCGACATGGGCGCGGTTGACGAAATGCCCCTCCTTGACGATCCGGCGCGCCTCCCCCTGCCTGAGCTTCGCGAGCGCGTTGCGGCCGGGACCGTAAATGCCCGGCAGGCGGAGAATGTCGACCGCCACGCCGTGCGCTTTGCCCCATTCCACCCAGCGCCGTTCGTCCGCGAGCCGGGCCACACCCCGCTCGTTTCGCGTGACGGTGGCGCTCGTCTCGTCGACCCACTGAAAACCATGTTCGCCGTAGACGCCGACGGTCGAATAATAGATGACCCGACGAAGTTCCGACGCCGCAGCCATCGCTTCTGCGAAACGGTCGAGCGGCCCATCGCCATCGCGCGGCGGGATCGACACGACGATCGCCGCGGCGCGTTTCAGCGCCTCCTCGACGCCAGGGTCGGCCACAACGCCGTCGAAGGCGAAAACGTTTGCGCCCCGCCTCCTGAGGTCCGCGACGCGCTCGTCCGACCGCACCGTGCCGCCCGGCTCGATCGCCGACGTTCTGCGGGTCAACGCCTCCGCGCAGTAGCCGAGGCCGAAGAAGAAGACTTTCACGTCGTTCGTCCCTCCGGCTTTGCGGGCCGGGATATCTCTCTTCTCCGGCGCCTGTCTCGAATTGAAACAACTCGCCCTTGACGTCAATGGCGCCGCCCTTGCGGCTGCCCGCGTGGGAATCGCGGGCGAGAAGAGGTGAGCTGCATTATGGAAGACGTGAGGCGACTTTTGGTCTCGACTGCCGAGATCGTAGACGGCGTGATCCTCCACGCGCAAAGGATGTTGGACCAGGGCGCTTATGACTGGCCGACATCGCGTGCGGGGCTCGAGAAAATCCTCGCCGACCTCGAGACGCGATCTGTCGGCGACCCGAGTGTTGAACGACTACGCCGGTTCATCGCGCTCGGCGATATGCAGGAAGAGTGCGGTCAGGGCCGCTCCACCGGCCTGCAGGCCCATGGCCGTCACTGACCGAGGCGGTGCAGAATACAAGATGTTTGGAACAAAGCGGAATCCGTTGATTTGATTTCTGTTCCGAAAATCTGTTTCAGAATCGCGCCTGATTTGGCCATCGAAACGGACGGCTTTTGCGGTATAAAAGATCTCATGAAACGCGACGAGATCATAAGGACGCTGAAGGAGCGCGAGGCCGACTTGCGGGCGCACGGCGTCACGCATGCCGCCCTGTTCGGTTCCGTCGCGCGTGGCGAGCAGCGACCCGACAGCGACATTGATATTTTGGTTGACCTCGACTCCGCCATTGTCGCGACGATGTTCGACTATGCGGGCTTAAAGGATTACGTCGCGAGCCTGTTTCAAGGTTCCGTCGAGGTGATCGACAGGGAAGCGTTGAAGCCCCGCGTCCGACCTCACGCGACAGCCGACGCGATCTATGCTTTCTGACGCCGAACGGGACGCGTTGGAGGACATACGCGACAACATCGCCCGCGCGACACGCTTTGTTGACGGCTTCGACCTCGACGCCTTCCTTGCCGACGATAAAACCTTTTACGCCGCGACGCGCTGCCTCGAGATTATTTCCGAAGCGTCGCGGCGGCTGCCGTCCACCTTCAAGGAACGGTTTCCAGAAATCCCGTGGAAGGATGTCGCCGGTTCAGGCAGCATCTATCGGCACAACTACGAGGACGTTCAAGAGCGGCGAATCTGGAAGACGATCCACCAAGCCCTGCCTCCGCTTCGCGCTGTCGTGGAGGCCGAGTTGCACAAGTGATCTTCGGTTACGCCCGCGTCTCGACCGACGCCCAAAACCTCACCAGCCAGCTCCCCAACCCCGCAGCATGCGAGCCCGTGTTTCGGGAGAAGATCAGCGGAGCGGCGGCCGACCGTCCCCAGTTCCAAAAGCTCTTGGCAACTGTGGGTCGCGGCGACGTCGTGATTATCCGCGCAGTCGATCGCTTCGCGCGACCCGGGCGACCTACTCGTTATTGCCCGCGAGCTACAGAACGCCGACGCAGGCGTTCGCTCGATCGCCGAGCCCGTCCTCGCGCCACGCCCGACTTTGCCGAGCTGGCGCTCGCGATTCTCCTTGAGCGCCGACGCATCGAGGAGCGCAAGGAGCGGTGGTATAATACCCCAAATACCCCCCCTCCCAGGGATCGGGCGAAGCGAAGGATTCAGACGGTTGGGCGCACACCCGCCTCCATAGCCCGCTTTCGGACTCCCCATGGCGGGGGCGGGCAGGGGTGGGGGTCGCGCTGCGCTCTCCGCAGAGGGCATCGATGAAGAGCTTCCAAGGTCTGGCGCGAGCCCCCCTCCTTAATCCTCCCCCACAAGGCGGAGGAGATCCCCTTCGCCCAATCGCCCTAAAATACCCCCTTTTTGTTCTTGACATGTTCAATAACCTCGTGGCATAAAAAGGGGGTTTGATCGGACTGCAACGGCTGCGGGATGGAAAGCGAGGTCGGATGGAGGCGCCTTCGAATGTCACAGCAGGGCGACCGCCCTGGGGGCCGGATGTGGCGGCAGCGGCTCTCCGCGTTGGCCCGCTTGCGCCGAGCAGGATTGACTTCGCCTCGCTCGGCGTCGAGCCCGCCGCCGAACGGGTTTGACGGCGTTGTCTTTGGGCGGCAGGCAGGGAAGCGAGTTGGCTGCTGGCGGAGCGCGTCGGCGGACAGGCCGCAGACCAAGCGGAGGCGTCAGCGCGAAGCGGAGGAGAAAACAATGTAACTCCCAAGCTGTCGCGTATCCCCCCTCGCCCGCGAAGCGGGAGAGGACAGGCGCGAAGCGCCAGGTGAGGGTTGAGAACGCCGAACGGCGGGCGTTGACGGCGGCCGCAAGGTTCGTCGGTTGCCCGCCCCCCTCACCTGGCGCGGCTTCGCCGCGCCGTCCTCTCCCGCTTCGCGGGCGAGGGGGTCGCCGAACTTCACAGCTTGGGAGTTACAAAACAATTTGGATTCCGGCGTAACCCCTTGAGAACAGCCAATTCATGGAAGACTTTTGCTTGGATTCTGTTATCCTGGGCTTTGCTCGGTGCTCCCGGGCTTTGGCGGAACGTTCCGCGGCTGCGTTTTCGGGGCCACCAGCGGGCTTGAGCCGTGAGGAACGCCGCCGCGGCCAGTTGCGTCCAGGGGGCCAAGCGATGGCCTTCGGGGACAGAAGCCGTTCAACTAACAATTCATGGATAATTAACGCTTTTTTAGCGCTTTCCCGAAGTATACCAATGGACAACTGGGAAAGGGCGCGCGTTCCTACCCCTTCTTCTTCGGCATGTAGAGGTCCGTCAGTGTGCCGGCGAACGCCTCAGCGGACATGGCGAAGGTCTCCGACAGCGTCGGGTGCGGGTGGATGGTCATGCCGACGTCCTCGGCCTCGCAGCCCATCTCGATCGCCAGCGTCGCTTCGGCGATGAGGTCGCCGGCGTTCGGCCCGACGATGCCGCAGCCGATCAGCCGCTGCGTTGCCTGGTCCCACAGCGTCTTGGTCAGGCCCTCGTCGCGGCCGAGCGACAGCGAGCGTCCGCTCGCCGCCCAGGGGAACACCGCCTTGCCGTACTTGAGGCCCCTCTCCTTGGCTTCCGTCTCGGTGACGCCGGTCCAGGCCACTTCCGGATCGGTGTAGGCGACCGAGGGGATGGCCTTCGCGTCGAAGGCGCTTTTGTGGCCGCTCGCCACCTCGGCCGCCACCTTGCCCTCGTGCGTCCCCTTGTGGGCCAGCATCGGCTGCCCGACGATGTCGCCGATGGCGAAGATGTGATGGACGTTGGTCCGCATCTCCCGGTCGACCGCGATGAAGCCGCGCTCGTCGACGGCGACGCCCGCCGCCTCCGCGCCGATCAGCCTGCCGTTCGGGCGGCGGCCGACCGAGACGAGGATGGCGTCGAACCGTTCGGTGTTCGAGCCGCCTTCCCCCTCGTAGGTGACGACCAGCGCGTCAGGCTCCGCCTTGACCGCCGTCACCTTCGTCTTGAGCAAAATCTTGTCGTAGAGCCTGCCGATCCGCTTGGCCAAAGGCGCGACAATGTCGGGATCGGCGCCCGGCATCAGCTGGTCCATCATTTCGATGACGGTTACGCCGGCGCCGAGCGAATGATAGACGGTCGCCATTTCGAGGCCGATGATCCCGCCGCCGAGGACCAGCATGCGCTTCGGCACGAAGCGCAGCTCGAGCGCGTCGGTCGAGTCCCAGATGCGGGGATCTTTGGGGATGAAGCCCGGCGCGACCGGCTCGGAGCCGGCGGCGATGATCGCCTTGGCGAAGCGCACGACGCGCGTCCCCTCGGCGGTCTCGACCCGCACGGTGTTGGCGGAGGTGAACAGGCCCTGGCCGCGGACAGCGGTCACCTTGCGCTGCCGGGCGAGGCCGGTGAGGCCGGTCGTCAGGCGCTTGACGACGCCGTCCTTCCATTTGCGGATCGCCGCGAGTTCGATGGACGGCGCGCCGAAGCTGACGCCGTGCGCCGCCATCACGGCCGCCTCGTCGATGGTCTTGGCGACGTGAAGGAGCGCCTTCGACGGAATGCAGCCGACGTTGAGGCAGACCCCGCCGAGCTCCGGCCGGCGGTCGACCAGCACCACCTTCGTCCCGAGGTCGGCGGCGCGGAACGCCGCGGTGTAGCCGCCGGGGCCGGCCCCGAGGACGATGAGGTCGGTCTCGAAATCGGCGGGAGCCTCCGCGGGCTGCGCCGCCGCCGCAGGCGCCGACGCGGTGGCGGGCTCCTGCCCGCCGACGCTCGCGTAGGTCGCGAGCAGGCTGCCCTGGCTCACCTTGTCGCCGACCTTGACGTGGATCTCGCCGATGACGCCATCCTCCGGCGCGGGCACGTCGAGCGTCGCCTTGTCGCTTTCGAGGGTGAGCAGCGTCGCTTCTTTGCGGACCGCCTGGCCGGGCGTAACGAGGATCTCGATGATCGGCACGTCCTTGAAGTCGCCGATGTCGGGAAGGCGGATGTCTTGCGCCATGGGCTTGCTCCCGGCCGCTTACAGAATGACGCGCCGCATGTCCTCGACGATTCCGGCCAGGTGGCGCATGAAGCGCGCCGCGGCCGCGCCGTCGATGACGCGGTGATCGTAGGAGAGGCAGAGCGGCAGCATGAGGCGCGGCCGGAACGCCTCGCCGTCCCACACCGGGGCGATCTTCGACCGCACGACGCCGAGGATCGCCACCTCGGGCGCGTTGACGATCGGGGTGAATGCGACGCCGCCGATGCCGCCGAGCGAAGAGATGGTGAAGGTCGCGCCCTGCATCTCGGCCGGCGCGAGCTTCCCCGCCCGCGCCTTTTCCGAGAGCTCGCCGAGCTCGCGGGCGAGCGCGATCACACCCTTCTGGTCGACATCCTTCACCACGGCGACAACCAGCCCCTCGGGCGTGTCGACGGCGACGCCCATGTGCCAATATTTCCGCATGATCAGCGAGTCGCCGGCCGGGCTCAAAGCGGAGTTGAAATTTGGGAAGGCCTTGAGCGTCGCGACCGCGGCGCGCATCAGAAGCGGCAGCAGCGACACCCGGTAGGGCTTCGACTTGTCCTTCCTGGCGTCCTCGTCGAGCGTCTTGCGGAAGGCGTCGAGCTCGGTGATGTCGGCTTCGTCGGTGTGGGTCACGTGGGGCACGTTGACCCAGGAGGCGTGCAGGCGGGGCCCCGAGATGCGCTTGATCCGCGAGAGCGGCACGGTCTCGATCGGCCCGAACTTGGCGAAGTCGACAGCAGGAACGGCCGGCAGCGCGCCTCCTGCGGCCACGACTGGCGCGCGCGCGCCCGCGAGCGCCGCCTTCACGTCCTCCCGGGTAATGCGGCCGTGCTCGCCGGTGCCCTTGATCGTGTTGAGGTCGAGATCGAGTTCGCGCGCCAGGCGGCGCACCGCGGGTCCGGCGAAGACGCCGGAAAAATCGGGCTTCGCCGGCCCGGGCGTCGCGGCCGGGTCTGGAGCCGCCGGTCTCGCGGGATCGGCCGCAACCATTGGAACCGGGGCCCGAGGGGCGGCGGGCTGCTCATCCGTTGCAGGGTGCTCCTGGGCCGGAGGCGAAGGCGCCGCCGCGGGCGCCGTCTCGACCCCCTCCGCATCGATCCTGGCGATGAGGGTCCCCATCGAAACCTTGTCGCCGACCTTGCTCACGACGTCGGCCACCTTGCCGGCGATCGGCGAAGGCACGTCCATCGTCGCCTTGTCGGATTCGAGGGTGATCAGCGACTGGTCGACCTTGACCGTGTCGCCGGGCTTCACCAGCACCTCTATGATCGGCACGTCCTTGAAGTCGCCGATGTCCGGCACGTTGACGTCGATTTTCGCCACCGAGGCGCCCTCCTTCGCTCGAGTGAACGGGACCGTAGGATCAGCTGCGCGCCGGATTCGGACCGTCGGGGTCGATGCCGTACTTGCTGATCGCCTCGGCCACGCGCCGGCTCGGCAGAAGCTGATCGTCGGCCAGCGCCTTCAGGCTCGCCACCGCCACGTGATACCGGTCGACCTCGAAGAACGAGCGCAGGCGGCGCCGGTAGTCGGAGCGGCCGAAGCCGTCCGTGCCCAGCACCTTGTAGCGGGCCGGCACGTAGGGCCGCACGCCGTCGGCGAGGACCTTCATGTAATCGGTGGACGCGATCACCGGGCCCTTGCCGCCGGCGAGCGCCCTAGTGATGTAAGGAATCCGCGGCGCCTCCTCGGGATGCAGCATCGACCAGCGTTCGGCGTCTAGGCCTTCGCGCCGGAGTTCGGTGAAGCTGGTGACGCTCCACACCTCGCTCGACACGCCATGCTCCTCGGCCAGCATCTCGGCCGCCGCCTCGACCTCGCGCAGGATCGCGCCCGAGCCGAAGAGCCGAACGTGCAAGCCGGGTTTGTCGGCGGCCACGTCGCCCAGCTTGTAGGCCCCGCGCAGGATCCCCTCCTCCGCCCCTTCCGGCATCGCCGGATGCGCGTAATTCTCGTTCAGGGTGGTGATGTAGTAGTAGACGTCCTCGTTATGGACCAGCATGCGCTCCAGGCCCGCGTGCACGATGACCGCGAGTTCGTAGGCGTAGGTCGGGTCGTAGCTGACGCAGTTCGGGATGGTGGAGGCCAGCACATGGCTGTGCCCGTCCTCATGCTGCAGGCCCTCCCCGTTCAGCGTGGTGCGGCCGGAGGTGCCGCCGATGAGGAAGCCGCGGGTGCGCATGTCGCCCGCCGCCCAGGCGAGGTCGCCGACGCGCTGGAAGCCGAACATGGAATAGTAGATGTAGAAAGGGACCATCGGCACGTTGGACGTCGAGTAGGAGGTGCCCGCGGCGATGAACGAGGCCATCGCGCCCGGCTCGTTGATGCCTTCCTGCAGGATCTGGCCCTTCGAGTCCTCGCGGTAGTACATCAGCTGGTCGGCGTCCTGCGGCCGGTAGAGCTGGCCCACCTGGCTGAAGATGCCGACCTGGCGGAAGAGCCCCTCCATGCCGAAGGTGCGGCTTTCGTCCGGCACGATCGGCACGACGCGCGGGCCGAAGTCCTTGTCGCGCAGGAGCGCGGTCAGGATGCGGACGAAGGCCATGGTGGTCGAGATTTCCCGGCCCTCGGCCGTCGCCTTCAGGAGCGCGTCAAAGGTCGAGAGCGGAGGAACCGACAGCGGGTCGGCGGCGCGGCGCCGGGACGGCAGATAGCCGCCGAGCGCGTCGCGCCTTGCGCGCAGATATTTCATCTCGGCGCTGTCTTCAGGGAAGCGCAGGAACGGCACGTTGTGAAGCTCTTCGTCGCTGACCGGGATCTGGAAGCGGTCGCGGAAGGCCTTCAGCGCCTCGTCGCCGAGCTTCTTGGCCTGATGGGCGATCATCTGGCCCTCGCCCGCCGAGCCCATGCCGTAGCCCTTGACGGTCTTGGCGAGAATGACGGTCGGCTGCCCCTTGTGGTCGACCGCCGCCTTATAGGCCGCGTAGACCTTGATCGGGTCGTGGCCGCCGCGGGTGAGCGCCCAGATCTGGGCGTCGGACCAGTCCGCGACCATCGCGGCGGTCTCGGCGTAGCGGCCGAAGAAATGCTTGCGAATGTAGGCGCCGTCCTTCGACTTGAAGTCCTGGTACTCGCCGTCGACGCATTCCTCCATCAGCTGGCGCAGCTTGCCGCCCGCGTCCTTGGCGAGCAGCTCGTCCCAGCCGGACCCCCAGAGACATTTGATCACGTTCCAGCCGGCGCCGCGGAAGTCGGCCTCGAGCTCCTGCACGATCTTGCCGTTGCCGCGCACCGGACCATCGAGCCGCTGCAAGTTGCAGTTGATGACGAAGATAAGATTGTCGAGCTTTTCGCGCCCGGCGAGCGAGATCGCGCCGAGCGACTCCGGCTCGTCCATCTCCCCGTCGCCGCAGAACACCCAGACCTTGCGCCGTTCGGTGTCGGCGAGGCCGCGGCCTTGCAGATAGCGCAGGAATCGCGCCTGGTAGATCCCCATCAGGGGCCCGAGGCCCATCGACACGGTAGGGAACTGCCAGAAATCCGGCATCAGCCAGGGATGCGGATAGGACGACAGCCCTTTTCGGCCGACCTCCTGGCGGAAGTGGAGCAGCTGTTCGTCGGTCAGGCGCCCCTCGAGGAAGGCGCGCGCGTAGATGCCGGGCGAGCTGTGGCCCTGGAAGTAGACGAGATCGCCGCCGTGCTGCTCGTTCGCGGCATGCCAGAAATGCATGAAGCCGGTGTCGTAGAGCGTCGCCGCCGACTGGAAGCTGGCGATGTGGCCTCCGAGCTCGGAGGATTCCTTGTTCGCCTTGACGACGATCGCGGCGGCGTTCCAGCGGACGAAACGCCTGATCCGCATTTCGATCCTTCGGTCGCCCGGATGGCGCGGCTGGGCTTCCGGGGGTATCGTGTTGACGTAGGCGGTATTGGCCGCAAAAGGCAGCCGCGCGCCCTTCCGTCTCGCCGAGGTGACGACGGAGTCGAGGATTTCGTCGACCCGGCCAATCCCCTCGAAAGCCTCGACCGAGTCGAGCGCGTCGAGCCACTCGTCGGTCTCGTCGTTGCGAGCCTTCACTCTGTCGTCCATCGGGCCGGCCTCCCTCATGTTAGACAAAAGTCGATGCGTGAATTTGTCGCGGTTTCTTCTCACGCGCTCGTGGAATTGGCAATCGACGCGTAGGGCTCTGCAGCCATGTGAAACTCGCATGGATGGCATGGGCGCCGGCGCGAGGCGGCGCTATGGTAGCGCGACGCTGAACTGCGTGAAAGACGGAGGGCTAGTTGGCCGGATTGACCACCCACGTCCTCGACGTCACCCGGGGCGGACCCGCGCAGGGCGTGCGGATCGAGCTTTACGAGTTCGATGGCGACGGCCGCAGGTTCGTCACGGCGGCGACGACCAACGCAGACGGCCGGACCGACGAGCCCCTGGTCGGCGCGGGGCAAGCGCGCGTCGGGCGGTTCGAGCTCGTTTTCCATGCGGGCGATTATTTCCGCGACCAGGGCGCGAAGCTCGCCGACCCGCCCTTTCTCGACCTCGTGCCGATCCGCTTCGCCGTCGCCGACGCCGCCGCGCATTACCACGTGCCGCTCATCGTCTCGCCGTGGAGCTACTCGACTTACCGCGGCAGCTGAGAACGCGACTCAGGGTTCCACCGACCCAAATGATCGAGGCGTCGGCGCCAAGCGCACATCGCGCATGACAGGAGCATAACAGCGGATTTTACGGGCGCCGCAGCAAGCGCTGTTCCGTCGCCTCTCATGCCGGCTGGCCGCATTCGGCGACAGGTCCGTGCCTCTTCGTCCGCCGACACGAGATCGCCTCAGCGAAATATTCGTTGGGCAGGGAGCGTCCGTGGCTCTTGCAGGCGGCAACGCTGCTTATTATAAGCTTGCTTATAATGTCTGTCGCTTACAATCGCGTCTTCACTCCCGCCCGCGAACTCGCCTTCGCCCTGCACGATGTGGCGCGGCTCCTCCGAACCTATTCGGACCAGCGGGCGCGCGAGCTCAATACGACCCGGGCCCAATGGGCGGTCCTTTCGCGCCTGCAGCGTTGCGAGGGGGCCAAGCAGAGCGAGCTGGCCGAGGCGCTGGACATCGCGCCGATCACCCTCGGACGCCTGATCGACAAGCTGGCTTCGGCGGGCCTCGTCGAGCGGCGCGACGACCCGAGCGATCGGCGCGCGCATCGCCTCTACCTGACGGACAAGGCGGCGCCGGCGTTAAGCGCCCTCGGGGCCCTCGCCGAGGACGTGATGGGCCGAGCCCTCTCCGGCCTCGACCAAGATTCGCTTCGCAAGATGCTGGACGGGCTTGCTGTCATCAAAGCCAATTTGAAGAACGAATTGCATCCGGGAGTCTGCCAGAAGTGACGCCGAGCAAGTCCGCCGCCGCCCGCGACTCGAAGCGCGAGGACGCCCCCCCTGCGGGCGCATCCGGACAGACCGTGCAGTTCACGCCGGCGCGGACGCCCGCGCCGCAGCCCGCCTCCCCGCTGCAGCCTGCCGCTCCGCCGCCAGCAGCGGCCGCGCCAACGCCGATGGTGGTCAAGCGCAAGCGGACCGGCGGCACGCGGTTCGTCATGCTCGTCGTCGTGCCTCTCGTCGCGCTCGCGCTCGGGTTCGGCTGGTGGCTGAACGGCGGCCGCTACGTCACGACCGACAATTCCTATGTCGGCGCCGACAAGGTGCTCATCACTCCGCAGGTGACCGGGCCGGTCGCCGCGGTCCACGTGGTCGAGGGGCAGAAGGTGAAGAAAGGCGACCCGCTGTTCGACATCGACCCGGAGCCGTACAAAATCGCGCTCGCGCTCGCCAAGGGCCGGCTCAACTCGGCCAAGGTCGCCTTCGCCAACCTCCGCTCCTCGTATGTGAGCAACGAGGACCAGATCAAGATGGGCCAGGACGCAGTCAAGGTCCGTCAGGCCGACTTCGACCGGAAGAACGAGCTCGCGACCCGCGGCGCGGGGACGAACGTCGACCGCGACACGTCGATGGCCGCCCTCATCCAGGCCAAGCAGATCCTCGAATTCGTCCGCAACCAGCAGGCGACCACCATGGTCAAGCTCGGCGGCAGCCTCGACGCGTCGATCGACGATTTCCCCGACTACATCCAGGCGAAGGCCGGCGTCGAGGAGGCCGAACGGAACCTGCGCAACACCAAAGTCCTCGCGCCGATCGACGGGGTGGCGACGCAGGTCGCGCAGATCGAACTCGGCCGCGTCGCGCCCGCAGGGCAGCCGGTTTTCGCGGTCGTGGCCGACAAGGATCTCTGGGTCGACGCCAACCCCAAGGAATCGGACATGACCTATGTCCGCCGGGGACAGCCGGCGACAGTGACGGTCGACGCGTTCCCGGACCGAGTCTGGAAGGGGACGATCTGCTCGATCGCGCCGGGCACCGGCGCGCAGTTCTCGATCCTGCCGCCACAGAATGCGAGCGGCAACTGGGTCAAGGTCGTCCAGCGGGTGCCTTTGCGTTTCTGCTTCGGCCCGGACGAGGACACGAGCAACGTGCGCGCCGGCATGAGCGCCTACGTGTCGATCGACACCGGCCGGGTTCGCACGCTCAAGGGCGTTCTCTCCGACCTCGCGGACCTGGGGGAAGACATCGTGCAGCGTCTCGGGGCCGCCAAGGCGGCGCTTACGCAATGAAGGTCCACCGTCCTCATCCTGAGGCGCCCTTGCCAAGCAAGAGCCTCGAAGGATGCTCGAGAAGGCGCCATGCGTCTTCGGGGTCCGTTCGCTGGAGTTGTCCTTCGAGGCCGCTCCGCGGCGCCTCAGGACGAGGTCGGAAAGTCGAAGCGATATCCTTCCAATGAACCAGCAGCCGCTCTACGAGACCATCGCGCCGACGGTGCGGTGGATGCTGACCGTCTGCATCATGATGGCGACGGTCATGCAGGCGCTCGACACGACCATCGCCAACGTCGCCCTGCCCTATATGCAGGGCTCGCTGTCGACGACCCAGGACCAGGTCAACTGGGTGCTGACCTCCTACATCGTCGCGGCCGCGATCATGACCTCGCCGCTCGGCTGGATGGCGACGCGCTTCGGGCGCAAGAAGCTGTTCATCGTCTGCACCGCCGGTTTCACCTTAGCCTCGATGCTGTGCGGGGTGGCGCTGTCGATCGAGCAGATGGTCGCCTATCGCCTGCTGCAGGGCGTGTTCGGCGCGGCGCTGGTGCCCCTCAGCCAAGCGGTGATGCTCGACATCTTCCCCCCGGCGCGGCGCGGTTCGGCGATGGCGATCTGGGGCATGGGGGTGATGCTCGGGCCGATCATGGGTCCGACGCTCGGCGGCTGGCTGACCAACTCCTATTCGTGGCGCTGGGTGTTCTTCGTCAATCTGCCGTTCGGCATTCTGACGACCGCCGGGCTTTCGATCTTCATGGCGGAGACGCCGACGCGCCGGGACGTGCCCTTCTCCTGGTTCGGCTTCCTGAGCCTGTCGCTCGGCATCGGCGCCCTGCAGATGATGCTCGACCGCGGACAGGAGCTGGGCTGGTTCGATTCGAACGAGATCATCGTCGAGACGATCCTCGCGATCGTCGGATTCTATTTCTTTCTCACCGACTGCTTCACGTCGCAGCGGCCGTTCATCTCGCTGCGCATCTTCCGCGACTGGAACTTCGACATCGCGCTCGTTTTCATGTTCCTGATCGGCATCATCCTGCTCGCAACCATGGCGCTGGTCACGCCCTTTATCCAGAACATGCTCGGCTACCCGGTGCTCTCGAGCGGCTATCTGCTCGGCGCGCGAGGCATCGGCACTTTCGTCGCCATGTTCCTCGTCGGGCGGCTCAGCGGCAAGATCGACCCGCGGATTCTCATCTTCATCGGCCTCGTGCTAGCGACCTGGTCGCTCTGGCAGATGGTCGGCTGGTCGCTCGACGTGTCGGGGCCAACGATCGCGATCAACTCCGTCATGCAGGGCTTCGGCCTCGGCTTCGTGTTCGTGCCGCTCAACACCATCGCCTTCGCCAGCCTGCCGGGCGAGCTGAGGACCGAGGGGGCGGCGCTGTGGACGCTGATCCGCAATATCGGCTCCTCGGTCGGCATCTCGATCGTCATCGCGCAACTGACGAGCATGATCGGCGAGTATCACAGCCAGCTCGTCGAGCACGTCACGCCCTTCAGCGACGCGCTGCACATGCCGAACGCCGGCGTGCTGTCGGGGATGGGCCTGCCGAACCTCGAGGCGCTCGAGGCGATGGTCACCCAGCAGGCCGCGGCGATGGCCTATTCGAACGACTTTTTGCTGATGACCATCGTCTCGCTCTGCGCCTTCCCGCTGCTCGCTCTGATCCGCTCCCCCAAGGCCGCGCCCGCCCCGTCCCGCGAGGCGGCGGCGCATGCGGTGATGGACTGAGGCGCTTCTGTAGACGCGGTCGATGACCGCGTCTGCCGCGCTCAGCGAGCGCGGCTACAAGCCGCCGGATGACCCTCTCCGTCGCTGCCAGTAGGCGAGCCCCAGGATCGCGAGCGCGGCCGGCAGGAGCATGGCGAAGGACGCGCGCAGGCTCGAAACGGACGCGACGGCGCCGAAGATCGGCGGACCGATCAGATTGGACGCATAGGCCAGGGTGGCGGCCGTGGCGATGCCGATCGAGGGCGAGGTCGCCGCGGCGGCGCTCGCGCTGAAGACGGCGGGCACCATGTTGGCGAGACCGAGCCCGACGATGCAGAATCCGGCGATGACGCCAACCGGCGAGGCGAGACCGACCGCGAGACCGATTCCCGCAAAGACGGCGAGGGCGCCGAGCGCGATCACCCGCGTCCGCCCGAGGCGATGCACGACACCGTCGCCGAACGCGCGGCCGAGAAACATCATCAGCGCATAGCCGGAGAATCCGGCCGCCGCGGCGGCGTGGCCCATGCCGATGTCGGAGCTGAGATAGAGCGCGCTCCAGTCGTTGACCGCCGCCTCGGCGAACACCGACAGAAAAGCGATCGTCCCGAGCGCGACGAGTCTTCGCTCGGGGAGCACAAAGAAAGCGCCGGCGGGGTGCGCGTCGCCGATCCCGATCTGGAAGCTCCCCGCCAGAGCAATCGCGAACGTCACACAGGCCTCGATCCCCAGCTGCGCGTATGCGTCCGCGCCGTGACTGATGAGGAGGCCGCCGAAGGCCGCCCCGGCCAGGCCGCCCCCGCTCCAGGCCGCATGAAACGAGGACATGATCGGCCGCCCCCAGCGGCGTTCGACGACGCTCGCATGTGCGTTCATCGGCACGTCGACGAGGATGTTGAACACGCCAAACAGGAACGCGCAGATCGCCAATGGCGCGATCCCATTCGAAAGGACGTGCGTGAACGGCAAGGCGGCGAGAAGCGCCGCGACGATCGGCCCCGTCACGCGCAGGATCGGCCCGGTGCCTCCCATGCGCGGCGGCAGGAGCCCGGCGATCGGCATGGCGGCGATCGCACCCGCCCCGGCGGCGAACAGCACGAGCGAGAGCGTCGCGTCATTGAGGCCGAACAGCGCCTTGACCAGGGGGATCGCAACCGCCCAGGCGCCGATGGCGAATCCGAGGGCGAAGAAGATCGCGGTCACTCCGATGCGCGCCCGGACGAGGCCCGGCTCATCCTTCCTGGCCGCCATAGCAGCGCGCATCATCCCGGCAAGCCGGCGCTGTCGTTTTCAAGTCGACGTAGCAAGGACTTTGCTTCGCCTGAATGGGATCGGGTTCATCGTGTCGAATTGATCTCGGGGGGACGGTCCCCTTAACGTATTCTGACATCTGTGGCGACCCGCTCGCGCAGGCGGCGGTCAACCCGGAGCCACCGCGCCAAAAGCGTTCGATTGGCGTGAACTGTCAGAAATCTGGCGGCACAAAGAAACCGGGTCCGGAGCGCCCATTGCATAGACCTGAAGGGGCTCGATGTGCATTTCCGCGCATGCCAAGCCCCCGAAGAGGGGTCATCGAAGTCGTGGGGCGAAAAGCGCGGTTCAGGATCGAGTTCCTCGATGGCTCGAACACTGTGGTGAGAGAAATGCACGTCTTCGCTAGTAGTCCTGCGGACGCGTTCCTGCTCGTCGTCCACACAGAGTGGCCGCCTCACGCCCTCACGGCACGTGTGATCGATCCGAAAGAGCGGCGCCGCCTCACAGTGTCCAAGCCCGAGGCGGAAGAACGTCGCCGGAAGCATAAGTGACGCCAAGGCCCTCCTGGCGCGGAAAGCCCGCAAACCGCTGAAACTCATACGGGCGCCCGCGCGATGGCCTATTGCTTAAGGCGCGCGTCCTCGCGCATTGCCTGCGCCATTTGACCCCTGCATAGTGCCGCTCAAGCGCGGATAGACCGGCCAGCCCGACAAGCGACGAGCATCGCACCCGCTCCCGCTTCCGCGCCTTCAATTTCCAAGGTGCGGCGTGGTCGAACTCGCCCTTGAGCATCGGATCATGGTTTCGGGCCGATGGCGGCGATTCCCACGCGGCGGCGTCGGCGGCGGTTGGAGCTGCACGATGCACGTGCAACGAGGCTGCGTCGTTCGCCCCTCGGCAAGCCTCCGTTCGGCGCCCGGATCATGCGCCGGCAGATAGATCGTCGGCCGCCAAGCCGCAAAAGCGCGGATGGCGGCGAGCGTCGCCAATTCTGCGCTTTCGTCGCCGCCGACGCCATCGATCCGACCCGAAGGCATGGCCTCTTCCGTGTAGGAGGCGTCGCCGGCGATGAAGACCGCCGCCTCGTCGTCCTGGACGATGACCGAGAGGTGGTCGCGCGTGTGCCCCGGGGTCGCGACCGCGACGATCGCGCCGTCGGCCGTCAGCCAGCGCGAGCGGACGAATGGTCCGTAGGCGGCGTCGAGCGCCAGAGGCTTCGGATCGAAACTCTTCGGCCAACGCTCCGGCAAGCAGCCGCGCAGCCGTCCTGCCAGGCCGGACGCGATCTCGAGCTCGCCCGGACTGACCAGCACCTCGCTCGCCGGAAAGGCGGAAAGGCCGCAGTCGTGGTCGATGTGCATATGGGTGAGGACGACCCGCTTCACGTCGGCCGCGCCGATGCCGATCGTGCGAAGCCGCGGGCGTGCTTCCTCCTCCGGCTCGATGTCGAACCGCACCGCAAGCCGGAAATAGGGATGCCAGCGGGGCAGGCTCTTCAAGCCGGCGGAGACGCCCGAATCGACGAGGATCACGCCGTCGCGATGCTCGATCGCATAGGCGTAAACCGGCAGCCAGTCCGACCATTCCTTGTCGATGAGCGGCGCGAGCCGCCTTCTGAGGCCGTGGCCCTTGCCGGCGATCTGGCTTGCCTTGATCCGCACCCGGCCGGTTTGAATGGCGTGAACGCGCATCAGCGTCTTTCCTTTTAAGCCTCAGCGGCCTATTCGGCCGAGATGGGAGTCGCCGAAGCGGGTCGGATATTTGAGACCGTAGCCGAGCGCCCGGTCGAAGCCGATATGCGCAATCCAGATCAGCCCGACCGCCAGAACCAAGGGCATCCCGGCAAGGAAGCCGAGCAGCGCGAGCGGCAGCGCCAACGCATAGGTGTGCGCGACATTGTAGGCGGCCGCGCCGAGCCGCGGATTCACGAGGTAGCCGCACATGGCGAGGTCGGGCGCCAGAAAGAGAACCGCAAACAGCGGCCAGGAAAAGCCGACGTGAGCGTAGAGCGCCGCCGCCGCCGCGAACGCCGCCGCTCCTTCGAGCCGAAGAAACGCGCGCGCCGATCCATACGCCGCGCCCGGGCTGGCCGGCGAGTCATCGTCCCCATTGCGGCCGTCCACACGGAGAATGGCGGTCATTGGCTCTCCTCCTGCAGCTGAGCGCAGCAACTACGCCCGGTGAGCGCGGCGGACGCGGCCAGCGGCCGCGTCTACATAGGACATAAGGCGCCGTCAGCCTCTGCGTAAATTGCATAATGCTGTTGGGCTGCTATACGTTTATGTATGGGACGCCGAGACCCATCGTGGGATGAGTTGCGCACTTTCTTCGAGGTCGTGCGCGACGGCAGCCTTTCCGGGGCGGCTCGAACACTGGGGCTAACGCAGCCTACGGTCGGCCGACACATCGACGCGCTGGAACAGGCGCTCGGCCTCGCGCTGTTCACGCGCTCGCCACGCGGCTTGACGGCGACGCCCGCCGCACTGGCGCTCGCGACTCACGGCGAGGCGATGGCGGCGGCGGCCGCGGCGCTCGTCCGCTCTGCCTCCTCGGAAGCGGCGCTCGACCGCGGGGTCGTGCGGGTGACGGCGAGCGAGATTATCGGCTGCGAAGTGCTGCCTCCGATCTTCGCCGGCTTTCACGCCCGGCATGCAGGCGTCGCCGTCGAGCTCGCCGTCACCAACCGCAACGAGGATCTGGCGCGCGGGGAGGCGGACATCGCCGTGCGCATGGTGCGTCCGACCCAGAGCGGACTGATTGCAAGGCGCATCGGCTCGTCCCGCATCGGCCTGTACGCCCACCGCGACTATTGCGCCCGCTTCGGGACGCCGCGCTCGCTCTCCGATCTGCCGCATCACTGCGTCATCGGCTTTGATCGCGACAGCCGGACGTTTCGTTCGGCGGGCGCCTTCGCGCGCGAGCTCAAGCGCACCGACTTCGGCTTTCGCTGCGACAGCGACATCGCGCAACTCGCCGCGCTGCGCGCGGGCGTCGGCATCGGCGGCTGCCAGGAAGGGATCGCCCGCCGCTCGAAGGACCTCGTGCCGATCCTCCCGGAGGCGTTCCAGATCGCGCTCGAGGTATGGCTCGTCATGCACCGCGATCTGAAGTCGACTTCGCGCGTGAGGCTCCTGTTCGATTGGCTGGCCGAAGGCCTGTCGGACTACGTCAAGGGTAAGTTTGGTCCGGCGGCGGACTGAATTCCAGTATTGTTTACGCCCGCGGGACAGCGCCAACCAGGAACAAGCCCGGTTTGGGCGTCGTTTCCATCGACACGGACAGGAAAGGACTCCGCGATGGATAAATCAACGCTTGGACTTCTTGGCGGCGCCTCGGCGCTCGCCCTCCTCGGCGGCGGCGCCTTAGCCGCTCCTTCCCCCGCGAGCGACTCGGCCGCCCCATTCAGCCGGCACAGTCCTATGCGGAATTGCTCGCTCCCATTCCGAACGCCATGAACACGCTTCAGGCGCAGCAGGAGAAGGGGCTCCAGCTCGCGCAGGTCGTGATCGGCGCCCCCAATTATCATCACCATCACCATCACCATCACCACCATTATGTGCGTCGGCGTCACCATCATCACCACCATCACAATCAGGTCGTGATCCCACTGCCAGGTTCGTCGCATGGCTGAGCGTCGCGCCGCGGCGGGGTCTCACCCGCCGCGGCGCTTCTGCTTTCTGCGTTTTGCTCGCGACGCCGAGGCGTTGGCGCCCCGTAGTGGGGGTTGCTCGCTTGCGGCTGAAGACGGATCGCATAGCCCTCCTCCGCCTTCGGGCCCAGCCCTTACCCCGCCACGTAAAACTCTGAATTGACGGTGTTTTCCCCGCTCGGCAGTCGGCCGGAACAAAGTCGGCCTGAGTTCGTTCGATAGGCTTCTGACGAGGAAAGGAAACGCCGTGGACAAATCAATGCTTGGACTTCTTGGCGGCGCCTCGGCGCTCGCCATTGTGGGCGGATGCGCCTCAGCTTCCGCCTCGCCCGTGAGCGAGGCGAGCGGCCTCAAACCCGCGCAGTCCTACGCGGAACTGCTGGATCCCATTCCGAACGCGGTCGACACCCTTCGGACCGTGGAGCAGACGGCTCCTGAGGCCCGAAGCGGCGCGATCCAACTCGCGCAATACTATTACGGCTATCCCCATCATCACCATCACCATCATCATCATCATCATGGTTACGTGTATCGGTACTTCCGCCCTCACGTCTATCACCACCATCACCACCACCATCACCATCACCACTATTACCACAATGGAGTCGTGATTCCGCTGCCGCAGTAACGTGCGCCGGTAGATGCCCCACTCGATATCGCCGTGGGCGCTCGACCTTTCCCGTCTCCGGGCCTCGATTGCATCCACGGCGTTTTCTGCGCGCGTTGTGCGTGGTCATTTCTCCTGCACGGCCCCGATGGAGCCGGCCTCGTCCTCAATGCTCTGAAATCCACCTCGCGCCTACGCCCTATGTGCGGCTGGCTGGCCGAATGGCCCGTGAGAAGCTGAAGCTCAGGTTTGTCCGGTCGACGGCAATCGGAACAAAGCAAACTCGCTCCCGTTCCATTTCAACTCAATCAGGAAAGGAATGCGTCATGGACAAATCGGTGCTTGGATTTCTCGGCGGCGCCTCGGCGCTCGCCATTATGGGCGGATGCGCCTCAGCTACCGCCTCACCCGTAAGCGAGGCAAGCGGCCTCGAACCTGCGCAGTCCTACGCAGAACTGCTGGACCCCATTCCGAACGCCGTCAAGACGCTGCGGGCCGAGGACCAAACGGCGCAGGACGAGCCGCTCCAGCTGGCGCAATTCTACGTCGTCCATCCTCCATACTATCATCATCACCACCACCACCACCATCATCACCGCTATGTGTTTCGCCACCATCACCACCATCATCATCACCACCACCACCACGCAGTCGTAATTCCGCTGCCGTAGCGAGGATTTCGGCGCCAACGAAGCGCCGAGTGCGGGTGAGTGCTGGAGTCTCACTCGCCGCGGCGCTTCTGTTTCTGCTTTTCGTTGGCGGCGCCGAGGATGTGGCGGTAGGTGCCGTCGAAGACGGTGTTGGTGGCCGACGTCCACTCGGTTTCGGCGGATAGAGTGCTGCGGCTCTGGTAGATGCGGCGCGACTGCAGCTCGCGTTCGGCGGCTTCCTCCTCCGGCATCGGCGTCAATTCAAAATCGGCCTCCTCCGGCAGGACGAGAATCTGGACGAACGGCTCGCCCGGCCTGAACACGTGCAAGCCGCCCTCGGGCGGGGCCTTGAACACCAGAAAATAGACCATCGGCCACCATCGCCGGATCAGCGCCGGGACGGCGATCGGCGTGGTGTTGGTCCAATCGGTGTAGAAGCGCGGATGGGGCTCGACCCGGATCGCAAAGCCCTCTTCGACCTTCAGGTCCAGCGAAAGCTGGTAAGTGTAGTAGAGGTCGCCGAAGGTACGGAACGGCGGCCACTCGCCGCCATGCCCTTCGGGCGGCGGTCCGAAGTCGACCGTCGAGAACCAGCTTGCCGTCCGTCGTCCTGACGCTGAAATCGTTCGAATAGGGATAGAAGAGCTCGATCCCGTATCGAGCGCCTTCCGAGAACGGCAGGCAGTGCCAGGCCTGCTCCATCGAGCCGTCCTTGCGCGGCTCGCGCTGACCTGCCCAGCCGGGAACTTCGAGCTTCGTCCGCCGCGGATTGAGCCCGGGCGTGAAGGAGCGGACCTTGACTTGCATCACCGACCCCGCCTGCCGAATACCCGGCAACGCCCGGACGCTGCGATGGTTCCCGGGCGAGAATGTGGCGTGGCGCGGGCGCGGCGCCCTGGTGAAACGGGATCCACCAACAGGCGCACAAAGGCGAGGGGCGCCGACCTGGAATTCAGCTGGCGATTCCCAGCACGAGGTCGGCGAGCCGATCGGCGGCGTCCGGCACGCCGGCCGCTTTCGCCGCCTTGGCCGAGGCGGCGAGCTTCGCCGGCGCGGCGAGGGCGTCGCGCAGGATCGCGGCGAGCCGCGCGGGCGTGAATTCGGACTGCGGCACGACGACGGCCGCGCCAGCGGCGGCGAGCGACGCGGCGTTCGCCGCCTGGTCCTGGTCCAGGGCGTGGGGGAACGGCACCAGCACCGAGGGGCGGCCGATGACGGCGAGTTCGGAAACGGTCGACGCGCCCGCCCGCCCGACGACGAGATGCGAAGCGGCGATCCGCGCCGGCAGGTCGGCGAAGAACTCCGCGATCTCGATCGGAAAGCTCATCCGCGCGCAGGCCGCCGCCACCCTCGCCTTGTCCTCTCCGCGCGCCTGCATGGTGAGGCGGATCCACTGTCGCTCGCCGGCGCTGAGAATCGCGAGCGCCTCCGGAACGACGTCGGCCATCACCCGCGCGCCCTGTGATCCGCCGGTCACCAGCACGTTGAGCCTGTTGCCGGCGAAATCCGGATAGGGCGTCTCGGCCGCCGCGAGCACCGCAGGCCGGACCGGATTGCCGGTAAAGCGCGCCTTCGCCTTCGTCGCCGCGTCCGCCTCCTTCAGCTCCGGGAAACCGCAGGCGACGAGCGACACGCGAGAGCTGAGGAAGCGGTTGGCGCGGCCCATCACGGCGTTCTGCTCGTGCAAGATGGTCGGAATCCCGAGCAGCGACGCCGCGAAGACCGGCGGCACGGTCGGGTAGCCGCCGAAGCCGACGACGGCCTGCGGCCTGATCCGTTTCAACCTGACGAGCGCCACGGCGACGCCTGCGCCGAGCGTCACGGCCGCGCGCGCCTTGTTGAGCGCCCCGGCGCCGGTCGTGGTGGCCGCCGGAAACGCGTGCACAGCGCGGGCGGGAAAGTCGGCGCCGAATTTGAGGGCCCGGCCGTCGGTCGCGAGTTCCACCTCCGCGCCGCGCTTCCCGAGGGCGGCGGCCAGCGCGGCGGCCGGAAAGAGGTGACCTCCGGTGCCCCCGGCCGCCAGCAGAATGCGGCGCTTTGCGTTCATTCCGCCGCGACCAGATGATGCGGCAGGTCGACGACTGGGCGTTTGCGGGTCGTGGCGAGCAGAAAGCCCATGCCGAGCCCCAGCGCGAGCAGCGACGAGCCTCCATAGGAGATGAACGGCAGGGTCATGCCCTTGGCCGGCATGGCGCGGAGATTGACCGCCATGTTGATCCAGCTCTGCACGCCGAACATGATCGTCATGCCGGCCGCGACGAAACGGCAGAAGGGATCTTGGTTGCGGGAGGCGAGAATGAGGCCGCGCAGCACGATGAAGCCGAAAAAGAAGATCAGCGCCATACAGGCGACCATGCCGAACTCCTCGCCGGTGACGGCGAAGACGAAATCGGTGTGGGCGTCGGGAAGGATGCGCTTGTAGACGCCCTCGCCCGGGCCGCGCCCGAACCAGCCGCCCGACAGAATGCTCTGCAGGGCCGTGTCGACCTGGAACGTGTCGACGACGCCGCCGGTCGCATCGGGATCGATGAAGCGCAACACCCGCTCGTGCACGTGCGGCGACAGTTTGTAGGCCGCAAAACCGCCGGCGACGCCGAGCCCCCCGACCCCCGCCACCCAGAACCAGTGCAGTCCGGCCATGAAGAACAGCGACGCCCATACGATCGACACCAGCATCGTCTGGCCGAAATCCGGCTCCATGATCAGCGGCGCGATCGTCAGCGGCAGAACGAGAAAGGACAGGGCCTTGGCCAGAATCGCGGTCGGCCCCTTGCCTCCGCCCTCGGTGAAGGCCCAGGCGGCGAGCACGACGAAGGCGGGCTTGATGAACTCCGACGGCTGGAGGCCGAAGATCCACCGTCGCGCGCCCTTGACCTCCGCGCCGAACAGAAGGGCGAGCACGATCAGCGCGAATGAGAAGGCGAACAGCAGCAGCGCCGCCCGCCGCACTTGCCGGGGCGTCAGGAAGGACGTCGCGATCATCAGGATCAACGTCGGCGCCAGCATCAGCGCCTGCCGATCGACGAAATGGAGCGTCGAAAGGTTGAGCCGCTCGGCGACGGCCGGACTCGCCGCCAGCGCCATCACGAGGCCGATCACCATCAGCGCGACGAAGGAGCCGAGCAGCCAGCGGTCGACGGTGCGCATCCAATCGGCGACGAAGCCGCGTTCCGCTCTCGAAACCATGCCTATGCATCCCCCTGCGTGAGCTTGGCGACGGCGACGCGGAACGCTTCGCCCCGCGCCTCGAAATTGGCGAATTGGTCGAACGACGCGCAGGCCGGCGACAGCAGCACCACCGGCTCGTCCGCTTGCGAGCGCAGAGCGTCGCGCGCGGCGGCCTCGGTCGCCGCGGACAGGGTCCCGCACCGCTCGAACGCAACGGCGCCGGCCAGCGTCCGGGCGAACGCCTCGGTAGCCTCGCCGATGAGATAGGCCTTGGCCACGCGGGGAAAGAGCGGGCGAAGCGGCTCGATCCCGCCCTCCTTCGGCTTTCCGCCGAGAATCCAGTGGATGTCGCGAAACGACTCGAGCGCCTTCTCCGCCGCGTCGGCGTTGGTCGCCTTCGAGTCGTTGATGAAGAGAACCCGTCCTCGTCGCCCAACCTCTTCCATGCGGTGGGCGAGGCCGGGGAAGGAGCGGAAGGCCGGGGCGATCGTCTCGCCCGCGACGCCGAGCGCCCGCCCGGCGGCGTAGGCGAAGGCGGCGTTCTGCTCGTTGTGCGCGCCACGCAGCGCCAGGGCTCCGGCGAGATCGACCGGCGCCTCGACGTCCTCCCGTGCAATGACCTGGCGGTGGCGAACGAAGACATCGGCGAGCGGCAATTCTTCTCCGGAGACTGCGATCACTCGCTGCCCGCCGGCTCGCTCCTGCAGGCGGGCGCAGATCTCGCGGGAAGGGTCGTCGTCGACCCCGACGAGCGCGATCCCGGATCGCGCGACGAGCCGCTCCTTGATCGCAGCATAATGGGCGAGATCGCCGTGCCGGTCGAGATGGTCCGGCGTGATGTTGATGAGCAGGCCGACGGTCGGCGCGAGCGACGGAGCGAGGTCGATCTGATAGGACGAGCATTCGACCACGTGGGTCCGGCCCTCGGCAGGCGGCGGCAGATCGAGGACCGGCACGCCGATGTTACCGCCGAGAGCGACGTCGCGGCCCACCTCCTTGAGCACATGGGCGATCAGCGCCGTCGTGGTCGACTTGCCGTTGGTGCCCGTGATCGCGACGAACGGCGCGTGCGGCGCGCGCGCGGCGCGCTCGCGGACGAAGAGTTCGATGTCGCCGACGATGGGGACGCCGGCGGCGCGGGCGAGCTCGACCGTCCAATGCGGCTTCGGGTGCGTGAGCGGCGCCCCGGGCGACAAAACCAAGACGCTGATCGATCGCCAGTCTGCCTTTGCGAGATCGACGAGCGGGAACCCGGCGGCGGCGGCCCGTTCCCGCGCCTTTCCGCTGTCGTCCCAGATCGCGGCTTCGGCGCCGCCAGCGACGAGCGCGCGCACCGTCGACAGTCCCGATCCGCCGAGGCCGAAGACGGCGACCCTCCGCCCGCGCAGCGTTTCGACCGGCGTCATCGTCACCTCAGCTTGAGCGAGGCCAGGCCGACCATCGCCAGCACGAAAGCGATAATCCAGAAGCGCATGACGATCTGCGGCTCCGACCAGCCGAGCTGCTCGAAGTGATGATGGATCGGCGCCATGCGGAACACCCGCTTGCCGGTCATCTTGAATGAGATGACCTGCACGATGACCGACACCGCCTCCATCACGAACAGGCCTCCGATCACCGCCAGCACGATCTCGTGCTTGACCGCCACCGCCATCGTGCCGAGCAGCCCTCCGAGTGCGAGAGAGCCGGTGTCTCCCATGAAGATCTGGGCCGGCGGAGCATTGAACCACAGGAAGCCGACGCCCGCGCCGATCAGCGCGCCGCAGACCACCATCAGGTCGCCGGCGAAGGGCACGTGGTTGATCAGGAGGTAATGCGAATAGATGGCGCTGCCGACCAGGTAGGAGATCAGGCCGAGCGTCGCGGCGGCGATCATCACCGGCACGATCGCCAATCCGTCCAGTCCGTCGGTCAGATTGACCGCATTGCCGAACGCGACGATCACAAACGGACCGAACAGCAGAAAGCCCCAGCCGAAATCGAAGACGAAGCCGGTGACGAACGGCAGGGCGAGCGAGCTCGCGCCGGGACCGCCGATGCGCATGAGCGCGTAGCAGGCGATCGCGGCGATGAGATATTCCGCTCCCAAACGCGCGCGTCCGGAAAAGCCGCGGTCTGACTGCTTCGTCACCTTCAGATAATCGTCGTAGAATCCGATTGCCGCGAAGCCGAACGTCACGAACAGCACGATCCAGACATAGGGGCTCTCGAGATTTGCCCACAGCAGCGCGGAGGCGAACAGGCCGACAAGGATCATCAGGCCGCCCATGGTGGGCGTCCCCTTCTTGGTCAGAAGGTGCGAGGCCGGACCGTCGAGCCGGATCGGCTGCCCCTTACCCTGCTTCAGCCGGAGCGCCGAGATGATCGCCGGACCGAAGAAGAAGACGAGGAAGAGGCCGGTTCCCGCGGCGCCAAGCGTGCGGAAGGTCAGATAACGGAAGAGGTGGAAGGCCCCCGGAAGCTCGGGGATGTCGGCAAGCCAGGTCAGCATCAGGCAGCCTCCCCACGAGGGGCTGCGCGGGCGAAACGCTCGCGTAGCGCCGCGACGAGCGGGCCCATGCGGCTGCCGTTCGATCCTTTCACCATGAGGACGTCGCCGCCGCGCAACGCTGCGGCGATTTCCCCGACAAGCTCGCCCGACCGTTCCGTCCAGACTGCGCGCATCGACTGCGGCGCCGCTTCGTAGAGCGCGCGGGTGAGCGGCCCCGCGCCGAACAGGAGATCGACCCGGTTGGCTTCGAGATCGGCGGCAAGCTCGGCGTGCATCGCCGCAGCCTCGGGGCCGAGCTCGAGCATGTCGCCGATGACGGCGATGCGCCGCCCGCTAGGCCCCGGCTTGGACGCGCCGAGCAGCTTCAGCGCGGCGCGCATCGACGCCGGATTTGCGTTGTAGCTTTCGTCGATGATGGTCGCCGCGCCGTCGGGCGCAGCGATCGAAATACGCGCGCCTCTGCCCTTCTGCGCCGAGAAGCCGGCGAGCGCCGAGGCGCAGGTCTCGAGATCGGCGCCGAGCGCATCCGCCGCCAGCAGAGCGCCGAGCGCGTTCTCGGCCATGTGCGCGCCCGGTGCGCCAATTTCGAAACGCAGGCGCCTGCCGAAAATGCGCGCCTCGACCCGGGAGCCGGCTTCGGTTTGCGCGATCTCGACGAGGCATGCGTCGCTCGCTTCGTCCACGCCGAAGGTGCGCACCCTCTTGCCCTGCCTTTCAGCGGCTTTCGCGAGCCGTTCGAATTGCGGCGCGCTATGATTGAGCACGGCCGAGCCTCCCGGCTCTAAACCCAAAAAAATCTCCGCCTTCGCGTCGGCGATCGCCTCGAGCGATCCGAGATGCTCGATGTGGACGGGCGCGATGGTCGTGACCAGAGCGACATGCGGCCGCGCCATCCGGGCGAGCGGCGTGATCTCGCCTGCGTGATTCATGCCGATCTCGAACACGCCGAAGCGCGCGTCCGCGGGCATGCGCGCCAGAGTGAGCGGCACGCCCCAGTGATTGTTGTAGGATGCGGCCGAGGCGTGAGTCGCGCCGCAGGCGCCGAGCATCTCGCGCAGCATCTCCTTGGCGCTCGTCTTGCCGACGGAACCGGTCACCGCAACGACGCGCGCGCTGGCTCGTGCGCGCGAAGCGACGGCGAGCCGCCCCATGGCCGCCAGCGTGTCGTCGACCGGGAACACGGGACCGAAGCGCGCGAGCGCCGCCGACCGCTCGCCTGCGACTGCCGCCGCGGCCGCGCCGGCCGCGAAGGCGCCGGCGACATGGTCGTGCCCGTCATGAGCGTCACCTTTGATGGCGAAGAAAATGTCGCCGCCCTCGAGCGTGCGGCTGTCGATCGACACGCCGCCAACCGCCTTGCTAAATGGTGCGCTCGGCGCAGCGCCCAGGGCCTCCGTCAACTCCTTTTCCGTCCACAACGCGCTCATTCGGCCTCCCGCAATGCCGCCCGCGCTTCGTCCGCGTCGCTGAACGGCAGCACCGTGTCGCCGACAATCTGCCCGATTTCGTGACCTTTGCCCGCAATGATCAAAGCGTCGCCGTCCTTCAGCATGGCGACGCCGGCGCGGATCGCCTCTGCGCGGTCGCCGATCTCGAGCGCGCAAGGGGCCGCGGCGAGAATCTGAGCGCGAATCGCGGCCGGATTCTCCGAGCGCGGATTGTCGTCCGTGACGATCGCGACGTCCGCGCGACGGGTCGCGATGTCGCCCATGATGGGCCGCTTGCCGGCGTCCCTGTCGCCGCCGCAACCGAACACGAGGATGAGGCGGCCGTGGACGTAAGGACGGAGAGCCGCGAGCGCCTTTTCCAGCGCGTCCGGTTTGTGGGCGTAGTCGACGAACACCGTGGCGCCGCGAATGTCGCCGATCCGCTCGAGCCGGCCAGGCGCGCCCCGGAGCGACTGCAGGGCGGCGAAGACTGCGTCCGCCTCGCCGCCGGTTGCGATGCAAAGACCCGCAGCGACCAGGGCGTTCGAGATCTGGAAATCGCCGGGCAGCGGCAGCGCGACGCGTAGCCGGCGGCCGTCGAATACGACCTCCATCGTCGAAGCAAGACCCTCGCGGGCGGCCGAGGCCAATCGGATCGCCGCGCCTTTGGCGCCGACGGAAAAGACCGCGAGCCCGCTCAAGCGGGCCGCCTCCATCACGCGGGGGGCGACGTCGCTGTCGGCGTCGACGACGGCCGGCGCGCCGGGCGGCAGAAGTTCACAGAAGAGACGCAACTTGGCGGCGAGATAGTGCTCGATCGTCGGGTGATAGTCCATGTGGTCGCGGGTCAGATTGGTGAAGGCGCCGGCGGCGAGGCGAACGCCGTCGAGGCGCTTCTGGTCGAGGCCATGCGACGAAGCCTCCATCGCGAGGCGCGTGACCCCTTCCCCCGCCAGCCGGTCGAGGGTCCGATGCAACTCGATCGGGTCCGGCGTGGTGAGCGACCCATAGACGGTCAACGGACGCGAGACGACGCCGATCGTGCCGAGCGAGGCCGCCTCGAGGCCAAGCGAAAGCCATATTTGCCGGGCGAACGCCGCAACCGAAGTCTTGCCGCTCGTGCCGGTGACCGCGACGATGGTCGATGGTTGCCGCGGGAACAGACGGGCGGCGGCGCGGGCGAGCGAAGCGCGGGCGTCAGCGACTTTGACGAATGGCGCCCCAGCGATTGGGGTCTCGCGCTCGGCGACGACGGCCGCGGCCCCGCGCGCGAGCGCGTCACCGACATGCGCGAGCCCGTCGTCCCTCGATCCGGCGAGCGCGAAGAAGGCGTATCCCGGCTGGATCTTGCGGCTGTCGGACGCGATGCCGACGATGGCGCGCGAGGCCAGAGCCTCGTCCGCGTTCTCCAGGTCGACAATGTCCCCGAGCCGTACCATCCCGCCCTTCACTCCTTGCCGGTTTTGTCCGCATCGGCTCCATACCCCAGACGGGCGATGATGGGGAACGGTTGACTCGGCGATTCCTTCATCGGGGGCACGCCCTCCAGCGGCTCGACCCGGCGAATGAGCGCCCCGGCGACGCGGCCGGCGTTGTAGGCCGCGGTGTGGTAGCCGTGATCCTCGGGCAAAGGCTGCGGTTCGTCGTAGAGCGTGAGGAACAGGTATTTTGGCTTGTCCGCCGGCGTGATCGCCATGAAGGTGTTGAACACCCTGTTTTCCGAGTAGTGACCGTGGATAATCTTGTCGGCCGTGCCGGTCTTGCCGCCGACATAGTAGCCGGGAATGTTGGCGAAGCTCGCCGAGCCGTGAGTCGCGTTCGAGCGCATCAGGTAGCGCATCGATTCCGAAGTCTGCGGGCTGACGACCCGATGGCTGATCTTGTTGGCTTCCTCCTGGGTGCGCGGAAGGAAGGTCGGGGGCATGATCCTGCCGCCGTTGACCAGCGCGCAGACGGCCATCACCGCCTGGATCGGAGCGACGTTGAGGCCCTGGCCGAAGGCGATGGTCATGGTGTTGAGCTCGCCCCAGCGCTTCGGCACCAGCGGCTCGGCGCTTTCCGGCAGCTCGGTGCGCAGCCGATCGAGCTGGCCCATCTTCTTCAGGAACGCCTTGTGCCCTTCGACGCCGACCATCAGCGCCATGCGCGCGGTGCCGATGTTCGAGGAATGGGTGAAGACCTCCGGCACGGTCAGCACGCGGTGCGTGGCGTGGAAATCGTGGATGGTGAAGCGGCCGTAGCGCAGCGAGTCGCGGGCATCGACATGCGAGCCCAGGTTGACCTTGCCCGATTCGAGCGCCATGGCGATCGACAGCGCCTTGAACGTCGAACCCATCTCGTAGACGCCGACGTTGATGCGGTTGATCTTCGAGGGCTCCTGTGCGTCGATCGGCTCGTTCGGATCGTAGTCGGGCAGAGATTCGAGCGCGAGCACCTCCTCCGTGTTGACGTCGATGACCATTCCGGCCGCGGCCTTGGCCCGGAAGCGCTCCATGCCGGCCAACAGCTCGTCGCGCAGCGCATGGGTCAACCTGAGGTCGAGCGAAAGCCGGACGGGCTTCAGACTTTCCGGGTCGACCACGAAGCCGGGGACATGCGGGTCCGTCAGGCTCTGCTCATCGAGATATTTCTCCATGCCGGCTATGCCGACATTGTCCTTGTCGACATAGCCGAGGACATGTGCGGCGATCGGCCCGTTGGGGTAGACGCGCTTGTTCTCCGGCAGGAAGCCGACGCCTGCGAGACCGAGATGGAAGATCTCCGCCTGCTCCTTGGGCGTGATCTGCCGCTTGACCCAGACGAAGCCCTTCCTCGAGCCGAGCCGCTCGCGCAACTCCTTCGCGTCGACGTCCGGCAGCACGGCGGTAATGAGCTCGACGGCCTCGTCCTTGTCGATGATGCGGTTGGGCTCGGCGAAGACCGACATCGTCTTCACGTCCGTGGCGAGGATCTCTCCGTTGCGGTCGAGCAGGTCGGGCCTTGCGCCCGATACCGCCTGGTCGGCCGCGACCTTGAGCGTCTGAGGCGGATCGTGCGAAACGCCGAGCACGACGAGCTTCACTCCGAGGGCGGCGTAAGCGGCGAACATGCCGAGCGCGAGGGCCCGGATGCGCGCGCCCGACCGGTCGAGCCGGGTGAGCAGGAGCGCGTGAACGAACGCCTTCGCGTTCCCGAAGGTCAGCAGCGAGCGCAAGGCCGGCCGCGGCCCCGGCGCCTCGAGGTCGACGCCGAAATTCTCCGGCACGTAGCGGCGGAAAAGCGCGATGACCGCGCGGGACGCCCGCCCTCCGCGCTTTGCTCCGCGCGAGGAGCCCGTCGGCGCCTTGGTCGCCTCACCGGAGGCGTCGGCCGACGCGACGCGCAATGCCGGCGGCTCGAGGTCGACGCCGAAATTCTCCGGCAGGCAACGGCGGAAGAGCGCGAGGATGGCGCGGAACGCCCGGCCTGCGCGCCTTGCACGTCTTGCGGCCCCGGGGCCTCCGGCGTCCTGCTTCCGAGGCATGGTCATCTCACTTGCGGCGTGGCGCCGCCCGCCACCGCCACCGGGACCGCGGGCGCGGCGTTGTCTTTCATGAAGCCGAGCAGCTCGAGCTCGCGCCCGATCGAATCGGTCTTCGGCTTGGCTTCGGGCAGCTCGTCCACGGTCGCGATCTGGGAGAGCTGCAAAGGCTGGAAGCCCAGCTTCGAATCGACGAGCGCCTGCAGGCGGTCGGGACGCGCGAGATGGGCGTATTCGGCCCGCAGCAGGTTGATGGCGTCCTTCTCCTTGGCGATGAGGTGGCGGGTCTTCACGAGCTGCTCGGAAGCCTCGATCGTGCGGTATTTGACGCCGTAGACATAAGCCGCCGACCCGATCAGAGCCGCGATCGCGATTGCATGCAAGAGCCGCCACCACATCATCTAATGCCTCCCTCGCCGTTCCGGCGGCCGCGTCAATGCCAAAAGCGCCTCATCCGCCGCCCGCGCAGGCGCTTTAAGCCGCACTGCGTAACGCAGCTTCGCCGAGCGTGAGCGCGGATTGGCCGCAGCCTCGGCTTCGCTCGGTTCGATCGGCTGGCCGCGCGGGACCTCGAAGGTCGGCTCGGCCTCAGCCGGCTCGCCCGGCAACAGCCGGGACGCCGCTTTTCCCCGCCGCGAACGAGCGCCGAGGAAGAGCTTGACGATGCGGTCTTCGAGCGAATGGAAAGTCACGACGGCGAGCCGGCCGTCCGGCTTCAGCAGGGCTTCGGCGGCGCCCAGGCCGCGCAGAAGCTCGCCGAGCTCGTCGTTGACGGCGATCCGCAGGGCCTGGAAGGTGCGGGTCGCCGGATGGGTGAGTTCGCCGCGGCGGGCGGGCGCGACCCGCGCCACCATATTCGCGAGCTGCAGCGTCGAAACGAAGGGCGCCGTCTTGCGGTCGGCGACGATCGCGCGGGCGATGCGGCGCGAGGCGCGCTCTTCTCCCAAATGGAACAGGATGTCGGCGATCGTCGCCTCGTCCTCTTCCCGCAGGATGTCGGCGGCGCTGCGGCCCGTGCCCTCCATCCGCATGTCGAGCGGAGCGTCGAAGCGCAGCGAAAAGCCGCGCTCAGCCTCGTCGAGCTGCATCGACGATACGCCGATGTCGAACACGATCCCTTCGACCTTCCCAAGGCCGAGGTCCTCGGCGACCGCGCCGATGTCGCCGAAGCGCGCCTCGACCAGTCGCAACCTGCCGCCCGACGCCGCAACGAGGTCCGCGCCGCGCCGAATGGCGGCGGGGTCGCGGTCGAGCGCGACGACCTCCGCGCCGCGGTCGAGGAGCGCCCGCGCATAGCCGCCGGCGCCGAACGTTGCGTCGACGATCAGCGACCCTTCGCGCGGCTGAAGCGCCTCCAGCACCTCGGCGAGCAGAACCGGGACGTGGCGCGAGGTCTCGCTCATGCCGTCGAATTGGCGCCGCGCTCGGCCCGCAAGCGCAACAGGCGGCCGCGCGCCTCCTCGAGATAGCCTGAGAAGCGGGACGGCTCCCAGATCTGGAACTTGTGTCCCAGCCCCACGAAGACAGCTTCCTCGCGCAGGCCGAGCGACGCCTTCAGCCGCTCGTCCAGCGACACGCGGCCGTCCGCGTCCATGCGCAAAATCTCGCTCGTCCCCATGAGCGCGGTCGCCAGAGCGTCGCTGGCGGGCGAGAACGCCGGCATCGCCGCGATGAGCGAGTCGATCTCGGCCAGAAGCCGGTGGCCGCCGCAGTCGAGGGCCGGAACGTCGAGCGACGGATAGGCATAGACGCCCTCGAAGCCGTCCTTCGCCAGGACCTGCCGGAACGGGGCGGGGATCGAAATCCGGCCCTTGGCGTCGAAGCGGTGGGTGAAGTGGGAGAGGAAACGTTCCAAGGGGCGCGGCCCCGCGATGCGAGGGACCCTCAGCGGGACGAGCAGGGCTCTGAGGCATCGGCTCGCGGTCCGCTTTCGGGATGATCTGGGATACCATGGGAGCTTATGGGCATCAATGGGCATATGAGGTCGACAAGGTTAAACTTCCGTTATGGCGAAGGGTATTTGGGGCGGACGCCAGTGGTTTAAGAGCCTGTTTCAAAAACCCCACCCTCGTCCTGGCGCCCAGGGGCCTCGAAGGACGATCCACTGGCGCAGGCGACGTCGCAAACGCCCTCTGGAGCACCGTTCGAGCGCCTTTGCTTTCGCAAAGGCCGCCTTACAGGAAAGTTCGAGTCGTGCTCTCTGTGCCCTTAGTGGGATCGCTGTGTTCTTCGTGTTTATTCTTTTTCCACCACGAAGAAGCGAAGAATACACGAAGGTCACAACGGCTGCGACATTCGTGCGCAGTGGGTCGGCGCCGCGGGTGGCCAACTCACCATGAGGTCGAATCCTTCTGCTTTCGCAAGGCGCCTCTGGACGAGATCGAGATTTTTGAAGCAGACCTTGGCGCTAACGATGTGTGACGAGGATCACAGCGGACGAAGATTCGAACTGCTACAAAAGCTGAGAATTTGCCAGACCAACTCTTGTTGATCAGCAATGGGAGTCGAATATGAGCCTTGCTCATTCAGATCGAATTGCGGGCCGGCCAGCCTCGCGAGTAATAGCAGGTTCTGGAAACCTCAATCGAAGACTGGCCGCTTGGGTGCTGCTTGTCGTATTCCTATCCGGTTACTTCGCTTTATGCGGCTATGTCGTCGTCCGTGGTTCAGGCGATCAAACATCGCCGGCAAGTTCCGCGGCCGTCATTTCCAACGACCTCTAAGTCCATTCAAATCGCATTACGAACCCTTACTCGATCCTCCAACTCAGTCGGCTTCGGGCCGCGCCGCCTATGACGCGGATAGAGCCTGCGAGAGCGGCGAGGCGGGTAAGAAAGCCGCGGATCCGAGCAAGCGCCCGTTGTTTTTGCGGCCTGCAGCGCTGACTGCGCCTCGGCCGACGGCCCGTGTCTACAACGCGTCGCCCGCGGCCCAGCCGCGTAGCAGGGTCTCGGTGGCGGACCGGACGCGGCGGGAGATCGCCTCTTTCGACGGAGGCCCCGAGACGCCGAGTCCCTGCTTCAGCTGATCGACGCCGAGCCATGCCGCGACGAGTTGCTCCGCGGCAAGGTCCGCGTCCGGAAAGGAAAGGCGCTCCCGCTCGCGAATAAGGTCGAGGAAGCGCGCGACCCGCCGCAGCACCGCGGCAGGGCCCGCGGCGTAGAACGCCGCGGCGAGAGCGGGAAATTCATCGGCGCTGGCGGCCATGACGCTCGCCGTCCGGACGATTTCGGGCCTGAGCAGGAATTCGACCAGCCGCTCGCCAAACTCCGACAGCCGCTCCGACGGCGCAATCCCTTCTGTTTCGGACAGCTCGGGCAGTTCGAAGTCCTTCAGGTTGCGCTCGAAAACCGCCGCAAGCAGCGCCGGCTTGTCGGGGAAATGACTGTACAAAGTCATTTTCGACACCGACGCACGGTCGGCGACGGCCTCCATCGCGGTCCCGTCAATGCCGCGCTCGAAGAAAAGCGCGCTGGCGGCGTCCAGGACCGCCTCGCGCTTTTTCAGATCGCGCGGCCTTCCGCGCGCGCCCCGCCGAGCCTTCCTCGAGAGATCGTGATGGCTCGAATTCATGGACTCAGTCGTCCAGATATCATATTAGTGGACGATACCGTACATGAAATGGACCTGAAAGCGCAATCATGGAGCAATTGAAAGTCGCCATCATCGGAGCGGGAGTCGGCGGCCTCTGTCTGGCGCAGGGGCTGAAATGCGCCGGCCTCGCAGTCGAGGTTTTCGAGCGCGACGCGTCGCCGACGAGTCCCGTCGCGGGATACCGCCTCAGCATCAGTCCTACCGGGAGCCGCGCGCTCAAGGCCTGCCTGCCGGACGCGGTTTTCGAAAGGCTGACGCAGCTCGCGTCCGCGCCGAGCCGCAGCGTGACGTTCTTCGATCATCGGTTGAACCGATTGCTCGCCCTGGATCTCCCGAACATCGACCGCCGCCAGCTCGACGCCGAGCGGCCGATCGGCCGAGGGGTCCTGCGTCGCATATTGCTGCAGGGGCTCGACGATGTGGCGCGTTTCGGCAAGAAGTTCGTATCCTTCGAGGACGGCCCGGACGGACGGGTGACGGCGCGCTTCGGCGATGGATCGGCTGCCGCCGCTGACCTTATCATCGGCGCCGACGGCGCGAACTCGGCCGTCAGACGACAGCTTCTGCCCGACGCCCAGAGGGTCGAGACGGGCATCGTCGCGGTCGGCGGCAAGATTCCGCTCGACGACGAGGTGAGGACGCTCACGCCGCCGGCGATCATGCGGGGACCGACGTTGATCCTCGGTCCACAAGGGCGCTTCATGTTCTGGAACGCCGTCCAGTACGGCGATCTCGAAGCCGCCGGCGATGGGCGCGAAGCTCCCGCCGATCGCTGCGAGGAATATGTGATGTGGGGGTTCAGCGCCCCCCGCCGGCGGTTCGATTTGCCCGGCGGGCCGGAGGAGCTTCGCGGCGACGAATTGAAGGGCGTCGTCGATCGGCTCGCAGCCGACTTTGATCCGCACCTGCGGCGGCTCGTGCAAAGGTCCGACCCGTCGACGGTTCATTCATTCTCGGTCAAAACTTCGGTCCCCGTGCGGCCGTGGAAGACGCGCAACGTGACCTTGCTCGGCGACGCGCTTCACAACATGCCGCCCTATCGCGGCGTCGGCGCGAATGCGGCGCTCTGGGACGCGGCGCTGCTCCGCGAAACGATCGTCGCCGTCGATCGAGGCGATCAGCCGCTCCTTCCGGCGCTCGCAGACTACGAACGACGGATGATCGATCATGGCTTCCGTCTCGTGCGCGCGTCGCTCAACAACACCGCGCGTTTCCACGCCGAGAGCCCGATCCGGCGCGCGATCACCAAGACTTTCTTCCGAACCATGGACAATGCGCCCGCCCTGAAGGCGGCCATGCTGGGCGGCCGGTAATCCCGATCCGCGAATATTGAGGAGATGACACGAATTCCCCATTTCGATCCAGCTGGCCTGTTCTGCGGGACGGTGCGGAGCGCGTGAGCAGTCGCGGCGGAGGCCGCCGCTAACCATGTCCAGCGCCACGCACAACAATTTCTTGCCATTCGAACGAAACAGGAACACAATTGGCCTCCAACTGGCGGGAAGTCCGGGATGTCGGCGTCTTTCGAACCAACTCCGCCGAAAAGGCGGGAAACGAGGCGAGCATGGGCGAAAACATGGCGCTCCGCATCAAACGACGGCTTACGCCTATGGCACGAGAGTCGTGCTCTCGTGCCCTTCGTGGCACCCTTGCGTTCTTCATTCTTTTCACCACGAAGAACAGGAAGATTACACGAAGGTCACAAGGCTGGAAACTTTCGTGCATAGCGGATCGGCGCAGCCGGTGGCCAACTCAGGATGAGGTCGGTGGAACTGATCCCGCGATCTTCGCCGCCTGCTTGGGAGCCAACCATCGCAGCAGTTACAAAACAATTTGGATTCCGGCGTAACCCTTTGAAGTTTCATGACTCCGGGAAGACTTTTCCTTTGATTGGGCTATCCCTGATTTTGCTCCGGTGGGCGCTGGGCTTTGGCGGAATGTCCTCCGGCTTGGATCGCCTGACCCCGATGCAAGGAAGCGAACCGATCGAATCGATGGGATCGGAGCCAGCCTCGGCGAAGCGGTCCAAGCCGCCTATGCGCAATCCCCGCCTCGCGCCGGCGCGCGCTCTACTGCACCGGGCAAGGCTTCGCATGCCAGATTTCGGTTGCGTACTCGTGGATCGTGCGATCGCTCGAGAACTTTCCGGAGGCGGCGATGTTGAGGATGACCTTGCGCGCCCATTCGTCCGGCTTGCGGTGGAGATCGCAGAGCGCGCCGTCGGCATGCAGGTAGGACGTCAGGTCGGCGAGGTGCATGAACTGGTCGCCGTGGGTGAGCAGGGCGCCCCGCAGCGGCTCGAAGATCCCTGGCTCGTCGCGGCTGAAATGGTCGGAGAAGATCAGGTCGAGCGCCGCCCGCGTCTCCGGCTCGTTCTGGTAGTGCCAGTAGGGGCTGTACCAGGGGCGGCTGCTGGCGACTTGATCGGCCGTCAACCCGAACAGGAAGAAGTTCTCTTCCCCCGCCTCTTCCGCCATCTCGATGGTCGCGCCGTCGCGCGTCCCGAGGGTCAACGCGCCGTTCATCATGAACTTCATGTTGCTCGTGCCGCTCGCCTCGTAACCCGCGGTGGAAATCTGGTTCGAGACGTCGGCCGCCGGAATGAGGCGCTCGGCGAGCGAGACATTGTATTCCGGCAGGAAGAGGACGTTCATCCTGCCGCGCACGGCCGGATCGCTGTCGATCGTGAGAGCGAGATTGTTGATGAACTTGATGATGACCTTCGCCAGGTAATACGCGGGCGCGGCCTTGCCAGCGAACAGAAACGTCCTCGGCGGAACGTTGAGGCCCGGGTTCTCGCGCAGGCGATTGTAAAGAACCACGATCCTCAGCGCGTTGAGCAGTTGCCGCTTGTATTCGTGAATGCGCTTGACCTGACAATCGAACATCGTGTCCGGGTCGACCGTCGCGTCCGAGTTCGCTTTGACCCAGTCGCTGAAGCGCGCCTTGCAGGCGCGCTGAGCGCCCATGATCTCCGCCCGGAAGGCGGAATCGTCCGCCAGCGGGCGAAGTTTTTGCAATTGCGAGAGATCGCTGATCCAGGAGTCGCCGATGGCGGAGGAAATCGCGTCGGCGAGGGAGGGATTGGCAAGCCGAAGCCAGCGGCGCGGCGTGACCCCGTTCGTCTTGTTGTTGAACCGGTCGGGAAACGCCTCGGCGAGGTCGCGAACGGTGGTCTTGCGCAAAAGTTCGGAATGGATCGCCGCCACGCCGTTGGTGCTGTGGGAGCCGACGATCGCGAGGTTCGCCATGCGGATCTGCTTCATCTGCCCTTCCTCGACCAGGCTCGTTCGGGCCAGGCGCCCGACATCGCCGGGGAAACGGACGCGAATGTCATCGAGCAGTCGGCGGTTGATCTCGTAGATGATCTCGAGCTGGCGCGGAATCAGGGCCTCCATCCACTCGACCGGCCAGCGCTCCAACGCTTCGGGAAGCAGCGTGTGATTGGTGTAGGCGAGCGTCCCGCGCGTCAGGTCCCACGCCTCATCCCAATCCAGATGCGCTTCGTCGAGCAGGATTCGCATGAGTTCCGGGACAGCGAGGCTCGGATGCGTGTCGTTGAGCTGGACGGCGGCCTTTTCGGGCAGCAGCCGCCAGTCCGTATTCAACTCGCGAAACCGGCGGACGACGTCGGCGAGGGAACAGGCGACGAGGAAAAATTCCTGCATCAGACGCAGTCCGCGCCCCTGCGGGGTGTGGTCGTCGGGATAAAGAACACGCGTCAGCAACTCGGCGTTGAGCGCTTCGGCGATCGACGCGACGAAATCGCCGCCGCTGAAGCGCTGGAAGTCAAACGCATGCGCCGCCGTGGCGCTCCACAGACGAAGCGTGTTGATTGTCTTTCCGCCGTAGCCGATCACCGGCCGGTCATACGGGACCCCGATCAGCGTCGTGGGGCCGTGCGGCGCCATGCGCAGCGATCCGCCACGAACTTCGAACGAGCAGGCGAACGTCACCTCGACGCTCTCGTTGGGGCGAACGACTTCCCAAGGATCGGGATGACGCAGCCAATTGTCCGACCGCTCCTCCTGCCAGCCGTTGCGAAACTTCTGCCGGAAGATGCCGTGCTCGTAGCGCAGTCCGTATCCCATCGCCGGAAGCTGCATCGTCGCCATCGAGTCGAGAAAGCAGGCGGCGAGCCGGCCGAGGCCCCCATTGCCCAGTCCCGCGTCGGGCTCCTGGTCCAGGATCTCCATCCACTCACGGCCGCGTTCGGCGAACGCGCGCTCGACCAATTGGTCGATCATGAGATTCATGATGTTGTTGGCGAGCGAGCGGCCGATGAGAAACTCGATCGAAACATAGTAGACCCGCTTCGGGTTCTCCCGCTGGTAGGTCTCATCGGTGCGCAGCCAGCGTTCGGAGAGAATGTCCCTCACTGTGCGGGCCGCGGCTTCGTAGCGCTCCCGTTCGTCGGAGGACTCCAGTTCAACGACGTTGTCGAATTTCAGGTGCCGCTCATAGAGCGCATGCGGACTTCCGGCGAAGCGCGCCGAGCCGACGCCGTACTGCTCCAGGAGCCTGTCCGGGTCCAATGCGCCGTGCTCCGCCTTGTCGACGGCCTTCGTCACGCTTTCCATTGCTCCGCCCTCGCTTCCCGTTTGGTCGCTTCCAGCCCCACTATCGATCTCGAGCCCGGGCGTTCGCGGTCTTCCATCTGTGCCGCCAATTCAGCGCCCGAACGATCGCCAGAGCGGATTTGATAGTCTCCCAGATGACGCATTGGCGACGCCAACTCGTCGCGCCTCGCCTACCCCTCCGGGTTGTCCGCTCCGGTTGAACTCTTCGCGTCGGCCCGCCGTTGGCCGCCCCACACCCAGTCCTTGATCTCCGGCATGTCGTCCCCGACACGGCGGATATATTCCTTGTGCTCGATCAGCTTGTCGCGCAACGCCTGCTTGGCGTAGGCGGCGCGCGTGGCGAGGCCAGGGACGCGGTCGATCACGTCGTTGACCAGGTGGAAGCGGTCGATGTCGTTGAGCACGCACATGTCGAACGGCGTGGTCGTGGTTCCCTCTTCCTTGTAGCCGCGCACGTGGATGTTGTCGTGCCCATGGCGACGGTAGGTCAGGCGGTGGATGAGCCACGGGTAGCCGTGGAAAGCGAAGATGATCGGCTTGTCGGTCGTGAACAGCGCGTCGAAGTCCCGGTCGTCGAGGCCGTGCGGATGCTCGCTCGGCGGCTGGAGCCGCATCAGGTCGACGACGTTGACGACGCGAACCTTGAGGTCGGGCGTGTGCTGGCGCAGGAGGTCGACCGCCGCGAGCGTCTCCAGCGTCGGCACGTCGCCGCAGCAGGCCATCACCACGTCCGGCTCGCCGCCCTTGTCGTTGCTCGCCCATTCCCAGATGCCGAGGCCGGTGCTGCAATGCTTGATCGCCTGGTCCATGTTCAGCCATTGCGGGGAGGGCTGCTTTCCGGCGACGATGACGTTGATGGTGCTTCGGGTCCGCAGGCAGTGGTCAGTCACCGCCAGGAGACAGTTGGCGTCCGGCGGCAGATAGACCCGCACGACCTCCGCCTTCTTGTTGATCACGACATCGATGAATCCCGGGTCCTGGTGGGTGAAGCCGTTGTGGTCCTGCCGCCAGACGAGGCTGGACAAAAGGTAATTGAGCGAGGCGATCGGCCTTCGCCAATCGATGCCCCGGGTTACCTTCAGCCACTTGGCATGCTGGTTGAACATGGAGTCGACGATGTGGATGAACGCCTCGTAGCAGGAGAAGAAGCCGTGCCGGCCGGTCAACAGATAGCCCTCGAGCCAGCCTTGGCACTGATGCTCGCTCAGCATCTCCATGACGCGGCCGTCGGGGGAAAGATGATCGTCGTAAGGCACAGTCTCGGCGACCCAGGCGCGGTCGGTGACCTCGAGCACGTCCTGCCAGCGATTGGAATTGTTCTCGTCCGGACTGAACAGGCGGAAGTTGCGCGCTTCGAGGTTCAACTTCATCACGTCGCGCAGATAGCGCCCCATCACCCGCGTCGCCTCGGCCGTCGCGGCGCCCGGCGCGGAGACTTCAACCGCGTAGTCGCAGAAGTTCGGCAGCCTGAGGTCGCGCAACAGGGCGCCGCCGTTGGTGTGCGGATTGGCGCTCATCCGACGTGAGCCGGAAGGCGGGAGCGCGGCGAGTTCCGGCTTCAGGCGCCCGGTCGCGTCGAACAGCTCCTCGGGGCGGTAGCTCTTCATCCAGGATTCGAGGACGCGCACGTGCTCCGGATGGCCCCGGATCTCGCTCATCGGCACTTGGTGCGCGCGCCAGTAGCCTTCCTCCCGCTTGCCGTCGATCTCCTTCGGGCAGGTCCAGCCCTTCGGCGTGCGCATGACGATCATCGGCCAGACGGGCCGCTTGGAGAAGCCGTTGGCGCGCGCATCGTGTTGGATCCGCCTTATGTCGTCGATCACCTTTTCCAGCGTCGCCGCCATCAGCTCGTGCATCGTCTTCGGGTCGTCGCCCTCGACGAAATGCGGCGCGTAGCCGTAGCCTCGCATGAGGGCCTCGAGCTCCGCGTGCGGGATGCGCGCGAGCACCGTCGGGTTGGCGATCTTGTAGCCGTTGAGATGCAGGATCGGCAGCACTGCGCCGTCGCGCACGGGGTTGAGAAACTTGTTCGAGTGCCAGCTGGTGGCGAGCGGCCCCGTCTCCGCCTCGCCGTCGCCGATGACGCAGGCGACGATGAGGCCGGGGTTGTCGAACGCCGCGCCGTGGGCGTGCGACATCGAATAGCCGAGTTCGCCCCCCTCGTGGATCGATCCCGGCGTCTCCGGCGCGACGTGGCTCGGAATGCCGCCGGGGAACGAGAACTGGGTGAAGAGGCGCTTCATCCCCTCCTCGTCCTGCGAGATGTTGGGATAGACCTCGCTGTAAGTCCCCTCGAGATAGGCGTTGGCGACCAGCCCCGGTCCGCCGTGGCCAGGGCCAGTGACGTAGATCACGTCGAGGTCGAGCTTCTTGATCAGCCGGTTGAGATGGACATAGATGAAGTTGAGGCCCGGCGTCGTGCCCCAGTGCCCGAGCAGGCGCGGCTTGACGTGATCCTCCGACAGCGGCGCCTTCAGCAGAGGATTGTCGAACAGATAGATCTGCCCGACCGACAGATAATTGGCCGCGCGCCAATAGGCGTGGATCAGACCGCCTTCCTTCTCCGACAACACGTTCGCCATCGTTTCCTCCCGCAGCCGTCGCTGCGCTTTGCGCGTTGCCGTCCAGCGTCTTCTATCCGACCCCGGACGTCAACGGGCCCCGGACCCCGGGCCCATTCCGACTTTGAGCCTCAAGCGCTCCTCCTTCGGGTCGAGCTCGCGTTCGAGCTCTTTCCGAGCCATCGTCCAGTGATCGTCGGCGCGCCCGTCGGGTCTGCCTTCTTCCTCCCAGATCTCGTAGGCGCGCCGGCGGATGCGATGCTCGTCGGGCTCCGCAGGGCGGGGGTCTTGGGAATGGGACTCGTCGTGCGCGGCGTCGTCATGCGCGTCCTGGTTCATGGATTGCCTCCTCTCCTGAGGCCTTCACCCTCCCATCAAAGAACGCCGGTTCGATGACGTTTGGGAGACAGTCGGAGGGTGACGTTTGCCCGTTGCGCTTCAGGCAAAACTCGCTCAAACTCCGGCACTGCGGCGCGATCAACTCGATCGGCAGCCTGTCCGGCTACTTCGCCCCCTCCGTCACGGCCTGGATCAAGGACGCGACCAGCGGCTTGGCCGGGACGCTCGTCGCCATCGCCGCCCGTCCCCTTGCAATCACCCTGGCTCGTCCTCGTGACCCAGCTCGCGTTCCAGCCTTTCGACTAGGCCTTCCGGGTCGTGCTTGTGTTCGAGCTCCCACCGGGCCCTCAACCAGTGGTCGACGGCGCGTCCCTCCGGTCTGCCCTCTTCCTCCCAGATCTCATAGGCGCGTTCGCGAACGCGATGCTCGTCCAGAGGGGCGCCAGACTCCCCTTCATCATGCATGTCGCTGTGCGGCGCCCGCGCCATGGGATCTCTCCCTCCCCCTCGGTCGCAGCCTGGGCCGCGGCCAGGCACGCATTGTGGCTCAAAGTCTGCGCGTTTGATGACAATTAAGCAACGGCGACGCCTTGCCTCCTTCAGAAAGGCGCTGGCGCAGCCCGCTCATCGAGAAAAAATATCAACCGCCACGGAACTCGGGACGTTAAGATCAGGCCGGCCTGTCGCCCGGCCACGAGAAAAAAAACGCCAGAGAAACTCGATGGAAACGCAAAGGATTCCGCTCAAGGTCACCGGCGCGCGTCTCATCCGGGTGATCAGAATCTTCGCGAAATCTGAGGCCGGACGGACGGCGAAATGGATGTTCGCAGCGCTCGTTGCGCTCCTGTGCGCGGCCAACGGGCTCAACGTCGCCAACAGCTACGTCAACCGGAACTTCATGACGGCGATCGCCGATCGCAACATGGCCGGATTCGTTCGGCTCGCGATGCTGTCGGTCGGCGTCTACGGCGCCTCGACGGTCGTCGCGGTGATCGCCAAATTCGCCGAGGACCGACTGGGGCTTCTGTGGCGCGAGGCGATGACGCGACGGGCCGTGGAGCTCTATCTCGCCGACGGCGCCTACGACCGCCTCGCCGCCTCCGGCGAGCTCGCCAACCCGGACCAGCGGATCAGCGAGGACGTGCGGGCCTTCACGGTCACAGCCCTCTCGTTCATCCTGATGGCGCTAAATAGCGCGCTGACCCTTTTGGCCTTCTCCGGGGTGCTCTGGGCGATTAGCCCGGAGCTTGCGCTTGTGGCGGCCGCGTACGCCGCCTGCGGATCGTACCTCACGATGCGCCTCGGCCGCCCGCTCATCAGGCTGAATTCCGAGCAGCTCGATATGGAGGCAAGCTTCCGCTCCGCACTCATCCACGTTCGGGAGAACGCCGAATCGATTCGGCTCGCGCGCGTCGAGGCAGGGCAGTCCTCGCAGCTTCTTCGACGACTCGACGACCTCATCGTCAACTTTCGCCGTATCGTCGCGATCAACCGCAATGTCGGCTTCTTCACCACGGGCTATAACTGGGTCATCCAGATCATTCCGGCCTTGATCATTGCGCCCGCCTTCATCAGGGGCGAGGTCGAATTCGGCGTGATCACCCAGTCGGCGATCGCTTTTTCGGCGGTCGTCGCCGCATTCTCGCTGATCGTGACTCAGTATCAGTCGATCTCGAATTTCGCCGCCGTGGCGGCGCGGCTGAACTCGCTCGTGACGGCGCTCGAAACGCCGGCAAAATCCCCGATCGAGATCGTCGAGGCGGACCGGCGCCTGGCCTACGAAGGGCTGACGCTCTCGTCGACGAATGGGGCCCCGCTGGTCAAGGATCTGTCGGTCTCGATCCCGCTCGCGACCCGGGTTCGCGTCGCGGGGCGGGATCCGGCGGTCGGAACGGCGCTGTTCCGCGCCACCGCAGGCCTGTCGGTCCCCGGTGCGGGACGGATCCTGCGTCCCCCCGACACGCAGTTTCTCGCCGAGCGGCCCTACCTGCCGCCGGGAACCCTGCGTCAGGCGCTCGCGCCGACGGGCGGCGAGGGCGAACCTTCGGACGAGCGGATCTTTGAACTCCTGGGCGCGCTCAAGGTCGAAGCGGCGGTGATCCAGGCGGGGGGACTGAACGCCGATCGGGACTGGAACAAGGTCCTTTCGTTGCGCGACCAGCAGCTCCTGGCGTTCGTCCGCCTGTTTCTAGCGCCGCCGCGCCTGGTGTTTCTCGATGGCATCGGGGGCGCTCTGGGGCCGGACCTCGCCGCAGCCATCTTGCGCATGATGGCCGAGCGCGCCATCGCTTATGTGGATCACGAACAGGCCGAGGCGTCCTTCGAGCTTTACGACGCGGTCCTCGAATGCAGCGAAAGCGGCGCGTGGACCTGGACGGACAGAGGCGCCGGCGCCGGGCAGAGCACGCCGAAAGGCCACCCCGAGGAGTCTTGATAAAAGGGATGCCGAAAAGCCTCAGGGCCTGTTGCGCCAGAGGCGAATCTCGGCTCAAATTGTGACCGAGTCCGGCGCCATAAACGGGCGCAACCCGAGGGAGGATGACGTGGGGGACGTCGAACGGCGCACGCTGACCAAAGTCGCGTGGCGGTTCATCCCGTTTCTGATCCTCTGCTATTTCGTCGCCTATCTCGACCGGGTGAACGTCGGCTTCGCCAAGCTGACGATGGACGACGACCTCAATCTCTCGGACACGGCGTTCGGTTTCGGCGCCGGCGTGTTCTTCCTCGCCTATTTCCTGTTCGAGGTGCCGTCGAACATCATCATGGACAAGGTCGGCGCGCGGCGCTGGATCGCCCGCATCATGCTGTCCTGGGGCATCATTTCGGGGGCGATGGCCTTCATTCCGGAAATCGCCTCGGTCACCGGAATCAGCGTGGAGCACACGTTCTATCTCCTGCGGATCCTGCTCGGCTTCGCCGAGGCGGGGTTCTTCCCGGGCATCATCTTCTTCCTGACCTTGTGGTTTCCCGCCGCCTACCGGGGGCGGATCGTCGGCTACTTCATGGCGGCGATCCCGCTCTCGTCGGCGCTGGGATCGCCGGTCTCCGCGGCGCTGCTCGGCATTGACGGGACGGCCGGCCTGCGCGGCTGGCAGTGGCTCTTCATCGTCGAGGCGCTGCCGTCGATCGTTCTCGCCTTCGTCAGCTACTATTACCTGACTGACCGCCCCGCGGACGCGGGATGGCTCGGCGCGGAGGACCGAAGGTGGCTGCTGCGCCGCCTCGCCATCGAGGACCGGCGGCGCGAACCCGTGTCGCCTGGCAGCGCGCTGGCGAGCCTCGCCGACGCGCGCGTGCTCGCGCTCTCGCTTGTCTATTTCGGCGCGGTCGCCTGCGTCTACGGCGTCGGCTTCTGGCTCCCGACCATCGTCAAGGGCTTCGGCCTGTCGATCGCGGCCACCGGTTGGGTCAGCGCCATTCCCTATGCCGTGGCGTTCGTCGGCATGATGTGGTGGGGCCTGCGCTCCGACCGCGAGGGCGAGCGCACGATGCATCTCGCGATCGCGCTGGCGCTCACGGCGATCGGCGTCGGCGGCTCAGCCTTTCTCGCCGACCCTGTCCTCAAGATGGTGGCGCTGACGATCGGCGCCTTCGGCGTCTACGCGTCGCTGCCGATCTTCTGGACGCTGCCGACGGCGTTTCTCGCCGGGGCGGCGGTGGCGCCGGGCATTGCGGCGATCAACTCGATCGGCAACCTGTCCGGTTATTTCGGCCCCTTCGTCATGGGCTGGATCAAGGACTTGACCGGCAGCTTCGCTTGGGCGCTCTTGACGATCGCCGGCTGCGCGGTGGTCGCCCTTGCGATCACGCTGGCGCTCGGCCACAATCCGCAACTGGAACGCGCCCCCGAGGCTGCGGAATGACGGGAGGAGGATCACCGATGTTGACGCGACGCGCCTTCGCCGCCTGCGCCCTGTGCGCCGCCGGCGGTTTTCTAGCGACAGGGGCCGAGGCGCAGAACGCGCCTGCCTCCGGGCTGAAGCGGACGCTGCTCAAGCAGACCGACGGGCCGATCGACGGCTATGTCACGGTCGAGATGAAGGTCGAGATCGAACCCGGAGCGGCGATCGCGCGGCACACCCATCCGGGCGTCGAATCCGGCTATGTCGTCGAGGGCGGAACCTATCTCACGATCGACGGGGTGGGCGCGCTGGCGTTGAAGCCGGGCGACGGCTTCCAGGTGCCGACCCGCGTCGTCCACGGCGGAACGAACGGCCCCGCCAGGACCGTCGTCGTGTCGACCTATGTGGTCGAGAAGGGCAAGCCCCTCGCCTCGCCGGCGTGACGCCAAGCAGCGGCGGCGCCGGCGCCAAGCGGATGTGGCGCCGGCGCCAAAACCATGCCAACTCGCTGCAAGGCCTGCCCATTGCCGTTTTGAGCTTTTTCTCAACCGAAGCTTCAGCGCTGCGACGCCCTGACGTGATCGATGAACGCGCGCAGCTTGGGCAGCACCTGCCGTCTGTCCGGGTAGTATAGAAAAACGCCGGGCGTTGTGACGGCGAACGTCCGTAAGCAGCGCTTGCAACCGGCCCGCGGCAATCGGCGCTTTGGCGAGCGGGCCGGGCGCCTGCGCAAGCCCGACTCCTTGGACCGCCGCTCCGACGAGCGTGGAGTAGTCGCGCGCGATGAGCGGCCCGGAGACGATCGCCTCGACCGTCCTGTTCCCGTCGACAAAGGGCCAGGGCGCGATCGTCCCGTCCGAGCGGCGCATGCGCAGGCAGGCGTGGCCACGCAGATCGTCGATGCGCTCCGGCCGCTTCCGCTGAGCCCAGATAATCGGGGCTGCCGACGACCACGTATGGGAACGGCGGCGTCAGCCGCACTGCGACCATATCCGCGGCGATGAACTGGCCGAGCCGAATGCCGGCGTCAAACCCTTCCGCGGCGAGATCGACCAGTTCCGCGCTTGCGGCGATTTCCACCTCGACCTCGGGATAGCTCCGGCAGAAAGAGGCGATCACCGGCTCGAGGATCAGCGGGACAACCGCACCCGGAACGGATAGACGCAAAAGTCCGCTCGGTCGCTGTCCGAGCCCACGCGCGACCTCGCTCGCGGCGACGATCTCCTCGAAGGCGGGCTTGGCGCGCGACAGGAAGCGTTCGCCGGCTTCGGTCAGGCCGACGCTGCGCGTGGTGCGCGTGAAGAGCGCCGCGCCCAAGCGCGCCTCGAGCGCACGTACGGCCTGGCTCATCGCCGACGGCGTCACACCGAGCTCCGCGGCCGCTCTGCGAAAATTGCGGCGATGAGCGACGCTGAGGAACGCCTCCACCCCGTCGAGCGCTCCGTGCCTGACTGTGAAGTCCTGCTTCATAGGCCGTCGACTTTATCGTGGATAGTCGCTCGCCGAAAGACGTCGTACATCCGGCTTCGGATCAGGGTCACGCGAGACTCGAAGGCCACGACAAAGCCTGAAGCAGGGAGAAAGCTTGCAATGACCGATGTCTTTGATGACGTGCGCGAACACTATCGCGCGACCGGCCTGACCGAGCGCCTGAAGACGGCGCTCGCCGCGCTCGGGCCGGACGATCAGCGGCTCACGCCGCAGCTCTTGGCTGCCGTCGACCAGTTTCACACGTGCGGGCTCGCTGCGACCGCAGAGCTTGCCGAGTTGGCTCAGATCAGAACCGACATGTCGGTTCTGGATGTCGGCTCGGGCGTCGGCGGGCCAGCGCGCTTCCTGGCTGCGACCTATGGCTGCCGTGTTATGGGCGTCGACCTCAGCGAGCCGTTCGTGGACGCCGCGCGCTATCTGACCGGACGCGCGGGACAGAGCGGGCTTGTGTCGTTCGAGGTCGCGAGCGCGCTCGAGCTTCCGTTTGACGACGGCTCCTTTGACGTCGCGCTCATGCAACATGTGGCCATGAACATCGAAGATCGGGCAAAACTCTACCGGGAAATCAGGCGCGTGCTGAAATCGGGCGGCAGGTTTGCGACCTTCGACGTCGTGTCGACCGACGGCGAGCCGCACTATCCAGTGCCCTGGGCGCGGACGTCCGCCGCGAGCTTTCTCATGACGGCGACAGGGACGCGGGAGGCGATCGAATCAGCGGGTTTCCGCACGCTGGCGTCGCGGGACGACACCGAAGCCGCCAAGGCTTGGGCCGCACGACTGCGCGCGTCGGGGCCGCCGCCCTCGCCAAATCTCGGCGTGGTGATGGGGCCGGGCTTCGCTGAGCTTGCCGCCAATCTCGCGCGAAATCTGATGGAAGGACGTTTCGGCGTCCTGACCGCGGTCTTCGAAACCACCTCGACCGAATAGGAGGCGAACATGTCGCCGGCTCTCGTCTTTCAGGTCCATCTTGTCCTGGGTTACGTCCCGTGGCTTCTCTGCTTCGGCGCCTATATCTGGCCGAAACTAAGGTCGATGGACCGGGTCGAAGCGCATCGCGCCATCGCGACCCTGCACAGCTTTCGCTTCTTCGGACTGGTCTTCATCGTGCCCGGCGTGGTCGGCGCCAACCTGCCCGCCGACTTCGCCACATTCGCCGCGTATGGGGACTTCGCAACCGGGCTGCTCGCCATGCTGGCGCTGCTTACGGTTCGAATCCGCAAACTCTTTTGGCCGTTCGTCGTCGCGTTCAATGTCGTGGGGGCCGCCGACATCCTCATCGACTACTACCACGGCAACCAACTCGACCTTCCCGCGCTTGCGGGGCAGTTGGCTGCAACGTACTGGATCCCGATCCTCTACGTGCCCCTCCTGATGATCACGCATATCGCCGCATTCACCCTGCTGGCGCGCGCCCGGTCCGAAGCCGCTCAGCGTCCCACCGCCCGTGCGGCTGCCATTTAGGAGATGATGAAATTTGCTTCGATCAACTTCCCCTCGCGCCGGCCCTTCCCCTGCAAGCGGCCGGAAGCGGGAGAAGGGTTCGTCCGGCGCCGCCGCGAAGCTCTCGCTGACAGTGCCTCATCGGACGGCCGGCCCGGCTTCCGGCGTGCGCACGTGCTCGGGACGAATGCCGACCCCGATCAGCCGCGCCGGAATGCCGCGCAGGACCGGAAAGACGCCGAAGAGCTTGAAGACCGCCGGCGGCCTCGGGCGCTGCTCGCTTTGCAGGACGCGGCCGATGATCTGCCGCTGGATGGTGAGCTGCAGCCACTGGGTGAAGCGCACAGGCAGGGTGCGGCGCTCCTCGATGGCCTGAAGATCGTCGTCCGTCACCGCTCTTCGGCGCAGCGGATCGGCCAGCCGGTTGGCGGCGGCGACCGCGTCCTGCACCGCGAGATTGATTCCGACGCCGCCGATCGGCGACATGGCGTGCGCGGCGTCGCCGATGCAGATCAACCCGGGCCGCCACCACTTTCGCAGCCGGTCGACAGAGACGCTGAGGAGTTTTACGTCGTCCCAGCCTTTCAATTCGCCAACGCGGTCGGCCAGAAACGGCGACATATCGACGACGCGCTTCCGGAACGCCTCGAGGCCCTCCGACTTCACGCGATCGATGCCGCCTTTCGGGATGACATAGGCGCATTGCCAATAATCGCCGCGGTCGAGCATGATCATGATCCGGCCGGCTTCGATATGGCCGAAGGTGTCCGGGCTGTCGCTCGGCTTGCGCGACACGCGGAACCAGAGCACGTCCATCGGCGCGCCGTAGTCGTCGCCCTTGAGGCCGGCTTTCTCGCGCACGGTCGAATGGCGTCCATCGCAGCCGACCACCAGGTCGGCGCGGATCGAGAGCTCGCCTTCGGGCGTTTTGGCGCGCAACCCGACGATCCGGCCGCCCTGCTCGATGAGGTCCATCGCCTCGGCGTTCATGCGGAGATGGAACGTCCCGTAGCGCCTGGCCTGCGCCGCGAGGAAATTGAGGAAGTCCCATTGCGGCATCAGGGCGATGAATTTGCAGCGGGTCGGCAGATGGCGGAAGTCCGCCAAGACGATGTGCTCGGCCCCGACCTGACCGGCCAGCGTTTCGACCTTCTGATGCGGCAGTTTCAGGAAATCGTCGATGAGGCCCAATTCGCACATCAGCTCGAGCGTCGAAGGGTGAACCGTATCGCCGCGAAAATCGCGGAAGAAGTCCGCGTGCTTCTCCAAGACCACGGCGTCGACACCGGCGCGCGCGAGCAGGAAGCCGAGCATCATTCCCGCCGGACCGCCACCGGCGATGCAGCACTGCGTGGTGACGGTTGAATCGGCCATCGCTGTTCGTCCGGGCGGCGTCTCCGTCTGTCGCAAAGCTCTCCTAAGAATTCGTCAAACCTGTGGTTTCCGTTCACTGCGCGGCCGCGCTGCCGAAAGCTCCAACCTTCTGGAAGTTTGCGGCAAGGAGCCGGTCTCGCGTCAGCGGGGTTCATGCGCGCGGAGGAACGCCTGCATGGCGAAAGCCGCCTGCTCGGGGCCGTGGGCGTAGCCGGCGCCGATCGGGCAGGCGCGGCGGGCGAGGCAGCCGCCGGCCACGCATTCCGCGCCCTCAGGGCTGCGGAGATGCCCGACGCAGGCGGGGACGTCGTAACCGCATGCGGAGAAAGCGCCGACCGGACAGGCGGAGAGACAGAATTTTTCGGCGCAGGAGTCGCATGGGCTCGGCGCCGCCTCCAGCGGCGAAACGTCGAACGTCGCCGCGAAGGCGAGCGCGCCGCGATAAGAGTGCCAGAGGCCGTAGCGCGGGTGGATGAGGACGCCGATCGGCGAGGGATGGACTGGCTCGGCGCGCTGCGCCCATTGCTGGAAGGGCAAGTAGGGCGGCCCGCCGAACGGATAGAGCGCAACCGCCCCGAGTTCGTGCGCCAGCCCGTCGATGATGCGACGGCTCCACCGGTCCAGCGGATCTCTTGCGCCGTCGCAAAACTCTTCGCTTTCGGCGAAGGCGTCCCAGCCTGAGCGACCCGCGACGCCGACGAGGACGATCGTGCGAACCTCCGCCAGCGCCCCTCCCCGCTCCTCGTCGGCGAGCAGAAGGGCGCCGCGCGGGACGAGGCGCACGCGCTCGACGGCGGAAAGAACGGTTTCGATCTTCATGCGAGTTAGCCAGCGCCGGGAACATAGACGAACGCATGCGCGGAAACTATGAGACGGTTTCCGGATGACCGGATCGACGGCGGAAGGAGCGCCGGCGGGCGTCTCCGCGCCCCGCGGGGCCGTTGCGCGGCTGGACGGACGGAGTCGCGAACGTGAAGACCGGAGGCTCCCTTGGACGCGGCTTACGTCGAACTTAGCGAGGGCCTCTACCGGGCGAGCCCGCTCACCGTGGGCCCGTGGAATCCGGAGCATCAGCACGCCGGGCCGCCCTCGGCGCTGATCTGCCGGGCGGTCGAACGCGCCGCGGCGGCCGACGGGATTGCGCATCTCGGGCGGCTCACGGTCAACCTTTTGCGGCCGGCGCCGGTCGGCGAATGCCGGGTGGAAATCGGCGCTGACTATATCGGCCGCAACGCCGGCCACTTCTCGGGCCGCCTCGTGGCCGGAGGCAAGGCGATCGCGCGCTTCACCGCGCTGATGCAGCGCGAGGAGGCGCTGGCCGTGCCAGATGGAACCCCCGGCCATCCCGCGCCCCAGGCGCCGAAACCGGTCGACAAGAGCCCGGTCGTCAAAATTCCTTTCGCCGGCGAAGGATTCGGCTACGCCGACCTGGTCGAGAACCGCCTGGCGGCGGGAAAATTCTTCGATGGACCCTGCGCCGCCTGGTTTCGCATGAACCATCCGCTGGTGAAGGGCGAGGACCCAAGCCCTTACCAGCGCGTGGCGGTCGCCGCCAATTCCGGCAACGGGATCAGCGCAGCGCTCGATTTCAGCGCCTATGTCTTCGTCAACTGCGACCTGACCATCAACCTCTTCCGCCGCCCGGCCGGGACATGGATCTGCCTGCAGTCGGCAAGCTGGTTCGGGGGCAACGGCTGCGGCCTGGCGGAGTCCGCGCTCTACGACGAGGCGGGCCTCATCGGCCGCGCAAGCCAGAGCCTCGCCGTCCGGAGGCGGTGAGGAGTCGTCCAGGCGATGAAAGGACTCCTGCCGCGAACTCTACGCGGCCCGTTTCCTTGATATGTTGCCTGCCGCCGGCCGGCGAGCGCCGGATGCGGCGGGTTGTTGACCGCCGGACGTGCTCGTCGCCGGCGACGAAGGCGGACGATCGAGGATGAATCTGCCTGCAATTATCCGCAGAGGCGCTCCGTTGCTGGCGGCGCCGCTGTCGCTTGCGATGCACTACACCGACGCGACGCCGCCGGTCTGGATCTTTGTCGCCGGCCTCGTCGCCATCGCGGTGCTGGCCGACTGGGTGCGGCGCGGCACCGAGCAGGTCGCAATGCACACGGGCGCCACGATCGGCAGCTTGCTGAACGTGAGCTTCGGCAATGCGGCCGAGCTGGTGCTCGCCCTGTTCGTGTTGTCTGAGGCGCAGCCCGAGGTCGTGCAGGCGCAAATCACCGGCTCGATCATCGGTACGACGCTGCTGTTTCTGGGCGTATGCGCCTTCGCCGGCGGGCTGCGGCACGAGCGCCAGACGTTCAGCCAGGCGCAAGTCGGCCTGCTCTCCACCCTTCTTCTGCTCGTGGCCATCGCCATACTGCTGCCGGCCGTCTTCGACATGACGGAGCGGAGCCTGTCGCCCGGCGCCGATCGGCTGATGCTGGAAGAGCGCTTGAGCCTCGGCGTCTCGGCCGTGCTGTTGCTGCTGTATTTCGCGCACCTCGTCTACGTGCTGGTCACGCACCGCGACATGTTCGCATTGGGAGCGGAGCAGGAGCGCGCGGAATGGAGTCTGCCGCTCGCTCTTGCCGTGATGACATTCGGCACGCTGGCGATCGCCGCCGAATCCGAACTGGTCACGAGTTCGGCTCAGCGTGGTCGCGTCGCTGCTCCGGCTCTCGCCGGCATTCATGGGCGTGGTCGTGCTCGCGCTGGTCGGCACAATTTCCGACTTGTTCGCCTCGGTGGCGTTCGCGCGCGCCGACCGAATGGACATTGCGCTCGGCATGTGCGTCGGGTCGGCGTTGCAGGTCGCGCTGGTGATCGCGCCCGTGCTCGTTCTGGCGTCGCGCGCGATCGGCCACCCGATGAATCTGGTGTTCGGCAGTCCGCTCGAACTGTTCGCCATCGCCAGCGCCGTCTTCATGGTGAGGGCGATCGCCGCCGACGGCGAGACGACGTGGTACGAGGGCATGTTGCTGATCGGCGTGTACGTCCTGTTTGCGCTGGCCTTCTTCTTCCGCGGCGAAGCCTGATCGCCGCCGTCCGGCCGTATCCCGGGCTTGCTGGCGTCCAGCCAGGCGCCACATTCCTCGCCCCGGTAGGAACGATCGCAGGCCCGCGGCTCATCGGACGCCAGCCGGCCGCGGCAAATGCATACGAAATGATAATTCTCGGATTAGGAAAAAGTCGTTGACGTTGGTTCACACCTCAACTACGCGTTGGGGTTCGTCGCGCTTTAGCGCCTGCCGGAGGCAGAGGTCGTGGCTATGCAAAAAAGCAATAACGTGTCCGACCGACATGTCCGTAAGCCGCGCGAATGTCCGCGACACGAGCTGTTTTTCGCCGCCGGACCCTGAGGAGGGCCATCGGCTGATACGGGCGTTCTGCGCCATTCGCCAGCCCGCTCTCCGTGAGGCGATCCTGGCGCTGGTGACTGAATTGCAGAAGGAAAGCGACCAAGCTGGATGGTCTTTAGGGGACGACGCGAAGTTCAGCATGTGAACTTCGCCTGATTGCCTGACATCAATGTCTGGCGCGAGGCCTCGGGGAGCGACAGGCCCTCGCGGCGCAATTCGCCTACCGCCGCCCGCAAAGCCGGATCCACCCCACCTTACGCCGCGTCCTCGGCCGGCGATCACTTGGCGCGCAGCGCCTCGACGCCGGGAAGCGCCTTGCCTTCCATCCATTCGAGGAACGCGCCGCCCGCGGCCGAGACATAGGTGAACTGATCCGCGACGCCGGCTTCGTTGAGCGCCGCGACGGTGTCGCCGCCGCCGGCGACCGCCTTGAGCTTGCCGTCGCGGGTCAGCTTTCCGACGGTCTTGGCGATCGCGAAGGTCGCCTCCTCGAACGGCGGCGTCTCGAAGGCGCCGAACGGGCCGTTCCACACCAGCGTCTTGATCTCGCCGAGGATCTTCTCGACCCCGACCACCGACTTCGGCCCGATGTCGAGGATCATCTCGTCCTCGGCGACATGATCGACGTCAACGACACGCGCCTTCGCATGCGCCTTGAGCTCCTTGGCGACCATCGCGTCAACGGGCAGCAGGATGCGGCACTTGCCCTTCTCCGCCTCCGCCATGATCGAGCGCGCTTTATCGGCCATGTCCTTCTCGCATAGCGACTTGCCGACCCCCTTGCCTTCCGCGAACAGGAAGGTGTTGGCCATGCCGCCGCCGATGATCAGGACGTCGACCTTCTTGATGAGGTTGCCGAGCAGTTCGAGCTTGGTCGAGACCTTCGCCCCGCCCACGATCGCCGCCACAGGACGCTCCGGCGAGCCGAGCGCGAGCGTCAGAGCCTCGAGCTCCGCCTGCATGGCGCGGCCTGCATAGGCCGGCAGCTTGTGCGCGACGCCCTCGGTGGAGGCGTGGGCGCGGTGCGCGGCGGAGAACGCGTCGTTGACGTACATGTCGCCGAGCTTGGCGAGCTCCTCGACGAAGACCGGGTCGTTCTTTTCCTCGCCCTTGTAGAAGCGGGTGTTTTCCAGCAGCAAGATGTCGCCGTTCTTCATCTTGGCGATGGCGTCGGCGGCGGTCTTGCCGATGCAGTCGGTCGCAAAGGCGACCCGGCGTTTGACGATGTCCGCCACCGCGGCGGCGACGGGCCTGAGCGAATTGGCCTCGTCCGGACCACCCTTAGGCCGGCCGAAATGGGCGAGCAGGACGACCTTGCCGCCTTTGGTCGAAATTTCCTCGATGGTCGAGGCGACGCGCTCGATCCGGGTCGTGTCGGTCACCCTGCCGTTCTCGGTGGGAACGTTGAGGTCGACTCGCAAGAGGACGCGCTTGCCGGAAACGTTCGCGTCGTCGAGCGTGCGGAATGGTTTGCTCATGGTCGCTCCCCTGCGAAGCCGCAGTCTTTTGATTCGAGCCTACGCCGAGCGCCAACCCCGAGGTGTTGCGCCCTCTCTCGCCTAGTGAGAGGCCGCGAGGGGCGCGTCGGCGGAACTCGCCCGGCCCCTCATCCTGGCCTTCTCCCCGCAAGCGGGGAGAAGGGACGGCGCTCAGATGAGCTTCGCCAGCGCCACCGCCGTGTCGGCCATGCGGCACGAGAAGCCCCATTCGTTGTCGTACCAGCTGAGCACGCGAACGAAGGTTCCGTCGATCACTTTGGTCTGGTCGAGATGGAAGACCGACGAGCGGGAGTCGTGGTTGAAGTCGCTCGAGACGTTGGGCTGGTCGGTGTAGCCGAGGATGCCCTTGAGCGGCCCGTTCGCCGCCTTCATCACCGCGTCGTTGATCTCCTTCTTGTCGGTCGCGCGCTTGGCGACGAACGTCAGGTCGACGGCCGACACGTTCGGGGTCGGCACGCGGATCGCCGCACCGTCGAGCTTTCCCTTGAGTTCCGGCAGGACGAGGCCGACCGCCTTCGCTGCGCCGGTCGTCGTCGGGATCATGTTCAGGGCCGCTCCACGCGTACGGTAGAGGTCCTTGTGCAGGGTGTCGAGCGTCGGCTGATCGCCGGTGTAGGAGTGGATCGTCGTCATGAAACCGCGCTCGATGCCGATCGCGTCGTTGAGCACCTTGGCCACCGGCGCGAGGCAGTTCGTCGTGCACGAGGCGTTCGAGATGACGAGATGGTCCTTGGTCAGCTTGTCGTGGTTGACCCCGTAGACGACGGTGAGGTCGGCGCCGTCCGACGGGGCCGACACCATGACCCGCTTGGCGCCGGCGGCCAGAAGGGCCGCGGCCTTGTCGCGCGCGGTGAACTTGCCGGTGCATTCCATCGCGATGTCGACGCCGAGATCCCTGTAGGGCAGCTCGTGCGGATCCTTGATCGCGGTGACCTTGATCTTGTGGCCTCCGACCTGGATCACGTCGCCGTCGACGACCACCTCGTGCGGGAAGCGCCCGTGCACGCTGTCATAGCGCAAGAGGTGCGCATTGGTCTCGACCGGACCGAGATCGTTGATCGCAACGACCTCGACGTCCTTGCGGCCCGACTCGAGGACCGCGCGCAACACGAGCCGCCCGATGCGGCCGAAGCCGTTGATCGCTACTCTGGTGACCATCGCTAACTCTCCTCATGCCAGCCGGGAATAGGCGGCCGCCGGCGGGCCTCGTCACAGTCGCCGCTCCCTGAAATCGCCCGCTACATGCTCCTTCGGTAGCCTAAAGTCTAGGGAGGATCGGGCGAATGCGACAACTCGCCTCGCCCCTCGGCTAAGCTCCGAGCCTGGCGGCGGCCGCATCGGCGACCGCCTCCGGCGTGATCCCGAAGAACTTATAGACGTCTTTGTACGGTCCGCTCTCGCCGAAGCCTTTCATGCCGATGAACGGACCGTCGCCGATGATCGCGTCCCAGCCGAAGCGCACCGCGGCCTCGACCGCCACCTTGACCTTCGCCGCGCCGATCACCGAGCGGCGGTATTCTTCCGGCTGGTCGAAGAACGCGTCCATGCATGGCATCGATACGACCCGGGACGAAATCCCCCTGCCCTTCAGGAGCTGTTGCGCCGCGACAGCGAGCGACACCTCCGACCCCGATGCGAAGATCGACACCGCCGCATGGCCCTCGGCCGGAGCCATCTCATAAGCCCCGCGCGCGCAGAGGTTCTCGGCGACATGGGTCTTGCGCAGCGCGGGCAGGTTCTGGCGGCTCAAAGCAAGGATCGAAGGCGAGTGCGGCTTTTCGAGCGCCGCCTGCCAGCACTCGACCGTCTCGACGCTGTCAGCGGGACGCCACAGATACATATTGGGCATGGCGCGCAGCGACGCGATCTGCTCGATCGGCTGGTGGGTAGGTCCGTCCTCGCCGAGCCCGATCGAATCGTGGGTGAAGACGTGCACGACCCTGATCTTCATCAGCGCGGCGAGGCGGAGCGCAGGCCGGCAATAGTCGGTGAACACGAGGAAGGAGGCGCCGGAGGGGATCAAGCCCCCGTGAACCGCCATGCCGTTACAGGCCGCGGCCATGCCGTGCTCGCGGATCCCCCAGTGGATGTAGCGGCCGGAGAAGTTTTCCGGCGTGATCTCGGGCGTGGCCGCGACCTTGGTGTTGTTTGACGCGGTGAGGTCGGCGGAGCTGGTGACGAGTTCGGGGACTGCGGGGGCGATCACCTCCAGCGCCGCCTGGCCCGCCTTGCGGGTCGCAATCTCCGGCGCATCGGCGGCGAGCTTCCGCTTGTAGGCGTCGATGACGCCGTCGAGGTCCCCGGGCAATTCGCCGCGCATCCGCCGCTCGAATTCCGTCCGCTTCCCGGCGTCGAGTCCGCCGAGGCGGGCTCGCCATTCGTCGTTCTGCGCCTTGCCGCGTGCGCCGATCGCCCGCCACGCGCCGAGGATGTCGTCCGGGATAACGAACGGATCGTAGGGCCAGTCGAGTTTCTTGCGCGCGCCGGCGATTTCGGCCTCGCCCGGCGCGTCGCTGTGCGCCTTGTTCGTGCCGGCCCTGGTCGGCATGCCGAACCCGATGGTCGTCTTGCAGGCGATCATCGTCGGCTTGTTGGAGTTCTGCGCAGCGCGCACGGCGTTGAGGATCGCGTCCTGATCATGCCCGTCGATCCGGCTCGCGTTCCAGCCGGCGGATTCGAAGCGCATGACCTGGTCGACGGAATCGGCGAGCGACGTCTTGCCGTCGATCGAGATGCCGTTGTCGTCGAAGAAGACGATGAGCTTGTTGAGCTTGAGATGGCCGGCGACGCCGATCGCCTCCTGGCTGACGCCCTCCATCAGATCGCCGTCGGAGGCGAGCACGTAAGTGTGGTGGTCGACGATCTCCGGAAAATGCGCGGCCATCATCCGCTCGGCGATCGCCATGCCGACCGAGGTCGCGATCCCCTGCCCCAACGGCCCCGTGGTCGTTTCAACCCCGATCGTGTGGCCGTATTCCGGATGGCCGGGGGTCTTCGAGCCGACCTTGCGGAAGGACTTCAAATCCTCGATCGTCAGTCCCTTGTCGCCGCCAATGCCTGTCAAATAGATGAGCGCGTACAGGAGCATCGAGCCGTGACCGGCCGACAGCACGAAGCGGTCGCGGTCGGGCCAGTGTGGATCCGACGCGTCGAATTTCAGGACGTCGCGGAAGAGCACGGTCGCAATGTCGGCCGCGCCCATCGGCAGGCCGGCATGGCCGCTCTTGGCCCTTTCCACGGCGTCGACGGCGAGAAATCGGATGGCGTTGGCCATGGAATCGTGGCTCGGACTCGTCGCCATGATGGGACTCCCTTTGGTTGCGCTCTGTCGCGCCGGGGCGGAAACGCTTGCCAGTTACGGACGGCTCGGCGGGCCTTGTCAATGTGCACAGATTTCCGGCCCGCCTCGCGTTGACGCGCCGTTGAAGCGTCGCGTAAACAAAATGTTGCAATGGACGGACGCGAAGCCAGGCCGGACGCGTTGGAGAGTTCGCTCAGGCGGCTCGCGGACGCCGTCGGCGCGCTCGAGCGAGCGGCCGAGCGGCGCATTCGGCACGACGAAGCGCGCGCCAACGCCGAGGAGGAATACGCCCTGATGCAGGACGACCGATCGCGTCTGGCGGTTGAACTTGACGCCGCGCTCGATCGTTCCCGTTCGCTCGAAGCGGCCAACGTCGAAGCGGGCGCGCGGCTCGCCCGCGCCGCGCAAACCATCGGCGCGATCATTGAAAGAATGGAACCGTCTGCGGATTGATCAACCCGCGTCGGCTGGGGAAGGCTCTCGCCATGGCGCACGTATCGGTGACGATCGACGGCCGCAAGTATCGCCTCGCCTGCAATGAGGGCGAGGAGGCTCGGCTCGAGCAGCTGGCGTCGATGGTCGACCGCAAGATCGCCGAGTTGCGCGAGACCTTCGGAGAAATCGGCGACCAGCGTCTGATCGTCATGGCCGCGCTGACGATCGCGGATAACCTGACCGAGGCGCAGGACAAGATCGAGGCCGAGCGAGAGCGCGGCCGCGTCGCGCATTCCCGCGCCGAGGCGGCCGCGGCGCAGATGGACGCGCTCGGGGCGCGGCTCGAAGCGCTGGCCGCCCGGCTTTCGGGCGGCGGCGAGGCCTGAGTCGCCGCCGGCCTGCCTTCAAATTGTCGACTCCATCTTCGTCATCATTTCCGCGGTCTCGACCGCCGGCAGCGCCGACCGGATCGCGATCTCCATGATGATGAGGCTCCAGACCGCGACGGCGACCACGCCGGGCCAGAAACTCAGCCAGCCAGCGCCGCCGTCGACGTCGCCGACCGCCGAGAGGATCCACATGCCGCCGAACCAGGGAAGCAGCCAGGCGATGTAGCGCCAGCCGAACTCGGCCGCCGGCATCCTGGCGACGAAGTGGTAGTAGAGGGCGTACAGCACGAAGACGATGGCCATGATAATGTACAGGAAGCTATCCGTCTTGAAGCCGGTCCAGTAGAGGATCCAGTTGCTGCAGACGAAGGCGATCGGCGCGAGAATCTCGGCGCCCCAGAGGCGGAACGGCCGCTGCAGCGTCGGCTGGTTGCGGCGCAGCACCAGGAGCACGATCGGCCCCAGTCCATAGGTGATGACCGTCACCGAGGTGATGTAGGAGACCATCAGCTGCCACGCCGGGAACGGCAGCAGGAACAGGACGCCGACGACCCACATGACGAGCACGCCGACCCACGGCGCGCGCGCCGCGTTGAGCGCGGTGAGCCAACGTGGGCCCGCGGCGGTTTCGCCCGTCGCGAACAGGATTCGCGAGCCCCCGGTCATGTACATAAGCGCCGTGCCGCTCGGAGAAATATAGGCGTCGATGTAAAGCAGGGCCGCAAGCCAGCCCATGCCGAGCATCGCCGCCAGTCCCGCGAAGGGCCCTGCGGCGCCGGTGAAGTTGAGTTGCGCCCATCCATGGGCGAGATCGTCGGGCCTCAGCGCCATCAGGAACGCGACCTGAAGCAGGATGTAGACGACCGCCGCAATCAGCACTGAGCCGATGACCGCGAGCGGAATGTCGCGGCCGGGATTGGCGCTTTCGCCGCCGAGGTCGATCGCCGTGCGGAAGCCGAGGTAGCTGAACACGATCCCGGCGGTAGGCAGGGCGGTGAAGATGCCGTCGAAGCCATAGCTTTTGGGGTCCGCTCCCCACACGTTCCAGTGCGAGCTCGACAGCATGAGGGCGATGATGGTCACGACCGGCACTGCGATCTTCCACCATGTCACCGCCGAATTGACGGTCAGCAGCATGCGCACGGCAAGCAGGTTGAGCCAGGCGAAGATGAGCAGCAGCCCGGCGCAGACGAAGAAGCCCGCCACCGACAGGAGGCCGGAACTGTGCGGCTGGATAAAGTAGGGAAGGTAATTGTTGGCGTAGGTGACGACCGCCTCCGCCTCGACCGACGGGACCGCGACATAGGCGAGGAACAGCATCCAGGCCCAAACGCGCCCGAGTCCTTCCCCGTGGCTCGCGTGGCTCATATGAACGAGCGCCCCACTGCGCGGGAAGAGCGCGGCAAGCTCGGCGAAGCAAAGCGCCAGCAGCATGATGATGAAGGCGCCGACGATCCAGCTCCAGACGGAGAGGGGACCGGCGATCTTCGAGGCGTGAAAGGCGCCGAACAGCCAGCCCGACCCGATCATGCTGGTCGTGCTGGCGAACAGAAGCCCGATAATGCGCGCGTCGCGCCGAAGCTGGCCGGGCGACGTCAGGTGGAAGGCCTGCGACATGTCCATGACTCCATCGTTGCGCCGAAAGCGCCCCAGGGGGCGCTAGTCGCTGAAGCGCAAGCCGGCGTTTCCCCGCTCTTCGAGAAGCCGACAGGGGTCTGGACTCATCGACAAACGCGCAACTATGCGCGGAAACCGCATGCATACTCTGCGATTCCGGCAAGCTTAAGAATTCCCGCGCGGACCGCGGCGGAATTCGTCTCTTCCTCTCCGCTTCTCCAGCTGGAAAGCGGGGTTTCTCACAAACGGGATTGCGCGAACGCCACGCCGCGCTCGACGACCTCGGCGGCGATCGCCGACAGGGCGTCCGCGCTGTCGGGCTTGACGAAGACCTTGTCGGCGCCCGCCTGCAAGGCTTCATCGTGCACCGGCCGGGCCGTGGACGTCGTCAGGACGAACACCGGCAGCCGGCTCAGCTCCAGCGTCGCCCGCAGCGCGTGCAGGAACTTGACTCCGTTCAGCCGCGGCATGTTGAGATCGAGCACCAGCACGTCGGGAAGCCGGTTGGTCAGATCCTCGATCGACACCCGATAGGCCGCCTCCAGCCCGTCGCCGACCCGTTCGAGGGCGATCTCCTGCCTCAATCCGGTCTTCACCTTGTCCAAAGCGCGCTCGAAAAGAAAAACATCATCCGGATCGTCCTCGATCAACATGACACGGCAGGGTCTCGACTTCGCGGTTGCGTCAGGCATCGGCATGAATCAGCTAAGGAAAGCCTATGGGAACTCTATATCACCGCAAGCGGTTCTCGGCGTCAAAGCGGCCGTAACAGCCGCAAGAGGCTGGAGTGAGGCGGGATCATGCTGACCAACATACGCGGCGACGACCGCTTTCGGCTGGCGGTCGACGCGTCTCCCGCAGCCATGGTCATGGTCGACGCAAACGGCCTGATCGAGTTCGCCAACGCCGAGACCGAGCGGATGTTCGGCTACGCCGTCTTCGAGCTGATCGGTCAGTCGATCGACATTCTCGTCCCCTCGCGCTCGCGCGACGCGCATGCCGGAATGCGCCAGAGCTTCTTCGCCAATCGCAGCGCCCGCCCAATGGGCGCGGGGCGCGATCTCTACGGGGCGCGCAAGGACGGGCGGGAGTTTCCGGTCGAGATCGCGCTGACCCCGATCGAAGCCGAGTTCGGCCCGATCGCGCTCGCGACCATCGTCGACATCACCGCCCGGCGCGCGGCGGAGGAGGAGCTCGCCCGGCGCGCGTCCGACCTCGAAATCGCCAATGAGCGCCTGACCCAGTTCGCATATGTCGCCTCGCACGACCTGCAGGAGCCGTTGCGCAAGATTGCGATCTTCGCCGACCTCCTCGCGGACGCGATCGCCCGCTCCGATGCGAGCGACATCGCCCGCGCCACTTCGGTCATCAGGAGCTCGGCCGCCCGAGCGCGACGCATGGTCGCCAATCTCCTCAGCTTCTCGCGCGTCACCGGCAGCCAAGCGCAGCTCGAGCCGCTGGATCTCCGCGCCGAGGTCGACCTGGCGCTCGGCGACCTCTCGGCGGCGATCGAGGAGACCGCCGCGCGGATCGAGGTCGACGTTCCGCCGATCGTGGTTCACGCGGACCGCGCCCAGCTCGGCCGGCTGATCCAGAACATCGTCTCCAACGCGCTCAAATATCACAAGCCCAGCGCCGCTCCGGCGATCGCGATCCGCGCCGCCCGGGTGGGCGCCCAGACGTCGCTCTCCATCGCCGACGCCGGCATCGGGTTCGACGAGAAATTCACCAAGCAGATCTTCGAGCCGTTCAGGCGGCTGCACGACGTGGCGGAATATCCCGGCGCCGGCATCGGGCTGGCGACCTGCAAGGCGATCGCCGACCGGTACGGCTGGACGATCGGCGTCCGCTCGCGGCCCGGCGAGGGCGCGACGTTCACGGTGACGCTGCCAACGGCCTGAGCCGCCGCCGGCCGCGCCCGAGGCCTCAGGCGCGCTTCGCCGCCTTGGCGAATTCGGCGAAGGCGTCCTTGTAGTCGGGATGCCACCTCGAAAGTGGTGGACGGTTCTCGACGATATCGCCCGCCGCCCACAGGATCCGCCGCTCGTCCATTTCGCGCGTGACTTCGTTGTCGGGGCATAGGATGTAGAAATCGCCGGCGGACATGGAGTCGACCATGAAGTCGATCACCTGCACGGCGGTCCAGGCGCCGGCCGGCTTCGCCCGGGCGCCGGTGATCCCGGTGAAGGTGAATCCAGGGATCAAGAGATGCGCGCTGACCTGCGCGCCCTCAGTGTTGCGCAGTTCGTGGGCGAGCGCTTCGGTCACCGCCTTCACCCCCGCCTTCGACACGTTGTAGGCCGCATCTCCCGGCGGACAGGTGATCCCCTGCTTCGAGCCCGTGTTGACGATGGCCGACGGCGCGCTCTGCTTGATCATGTCGGGCGCGAAGATATTGACGCCGTGGATGACGCCCCAGAGGTTCACGTCGATCACCCGCCGCCATCTGTCGAGATCGCCGAGCACGCCGGCGCCGCCGCCGATCCCCGCATTGTTCATCAGGAGCGCGACCTCGCCGAAATCGGCGAATGTCAGGTCCTTCAGGCGCTCGACGTCGGCCGCCTCGCTGACGTCGACGATGCAGAGGCGGACGTCGCCGGGATGGGCCGCGAGCCGGGAAACCCGATCCTCGGCCCTTTCCAGCGCCGCGGCGTTGGCGTCGGCCATGACCACCTTCATGCCGAGGCCGGCGAATTTCTCCGCCGCGGCAAGCCCGATGCCGCTCGCCGCGCCGGTGATCACTGCGACCCGGCCGGGGCCGAGAGAGGGGTGGAGAGGCATGCGAGGCTCCTTCCTCCTGCGAGGCCATCACGATATTCGGGTCCAGGCAGCAGGGCAATTGGGCCCTTCCTTTGGCGCCCGGATTGCCTGCCTGGCATAGGATCAGGGAATTCTCGCTCTTGGCCAAAAACCACGCGGACCGCGGCGAAAAAAGCGACCACGCTGGGTCAAAAGGTCGCAACAGGCCGGTCATCGGTGCAGGAACTGACGCAACGGAACCAAAAATGCAAAGGCGGTCCTCTCGCCGTAAGCCATCCGCGGAATCCCATTAATCCCAATGGCCTCCTTCACGTCACGGGAGACGCGTATTGCAAACGTGTCCGCAACGAGTCTGCGCCGGCTCATTCCACATGTTCGATGCATGAAACTTATGTTCGATTTCATTCATCAAGATGTCACTGCTTTGTAATCTGGCGCCACTACTTCTTTCATATTCAATTGCTCCGAGAGAAGTCGAGACGGGATCTACCGTCCCGCAGAGGAACTACGTCTTAAACACTGAGAGGACTAAGCGCTATGACCCGAAAGCAATTCCTTAGGTCCACCGCCGCGGCGGCAAGCATACTGGCGATGCTTTCGACGGCTGCTGTGGCTGACAACGGCTCGGGCATTTCTAATGGGAACCGAGGCGGGTCGCTCCCGGAGAAGATCGCGCTTCTGCGCCAGAAGGTGAAGTACGTATTCGTTATTTTCCACGAAAACGAATCCTTCGACCACTATTTTGGCACCTACCCCGGCGCCAATGGTCTCTTCCAGGCCCCTGATGGCGTCTTGCCTGCCGTTCAAACGCCCAGCTTCAAGCAGCGCTATCTGGACACGTCTCTCAACCTCACGACAATCTCGCCGTTCCTGATGCCGCAGGCGGTGGTGGCGACAAGCAATCAAGTCGTGCCGATCTATCCTGCCGACGAGATCTCGGTCGATCATAGCCATCAGGGCATGGCGAACAGTCTGCATGTCGACGCCGCGACCGGGATCGCGGCGAACGACCGCTTCGCGATGGATCAGGAAGGGCTGACCACGCATGGGGGCCAACTCGTGACCAAGACCGGCGCCGCGCCGACAGCCATCACCCTCGCCCAGAAGCAGAAAGCCGAAACCGACATCGGCCACATCGATTGCGACACGATCCCGTTCATGTGGTCCTGGGCCAAAAACTTCGTGCTGTTCGATAACTTCCGCCAGACCATCGTCGGGCCGTCGACCCCGAATGCGATCGCGATCATCGCCGGCCAGTCCGGCGAGACGCAATGGGCGTTGCACCCGGACGAGGGCGTCAAGACCACCTACGCCAACCCGCTCTTCCGCAACGTTCTGGGCGCCAGCTACAGCACCAGGAATCCGTCGAACACGAGCAACATGTACGTCCCCGTGGTGGCCGATCCAGGCCCGTTCCCCGGCTCCAACCTCGACCCGAACACGGTCAAGCCGCCCTACAACTTCGACGAGGACCCGAACAATCCGTCGTTGAACTTGACCTTCGCCACGCAGCCGCTGTCGTTCATGGGCTCGAACATCAACGACGTGATCAAGAACGACCCGAACCCGCAAGCCGACCTGCGCGACGTGCAGGATGACATCCAAAAAATCGCCGCCTTGAACCGCCCGGTGTCCTGGGGCTGGTATCAGCAGGGTTTCGACGCCAACGACGCCCTGGATCCGTACGAGCCGCCGGGCTCGCCGACGAACCCGACCGGCACTCCCTCCGCCAACAGCGGCTATGTGTTGCATCACAATGCGCCGCAATATTTCGGCTACCTGGCGGACAACCCGCAGGTGCTGAACACCAACCTCCACGGCGCCAAGGACTTCTTCGACGCGATCGAAGGCAGGACGCTGCCGGCGCAAGGCGGAGTGTTCTATCTGCGCGGCGGGTACGATAACAATGACGGACTGGTCCCCGTCGATCCGACCCCGGCGATCCGGAACGCGTTCATCGGCAACGACGATCACCCGGCCTATTCGGACCAGCAGATCTCCGAGGCGCTCTCGGCGCGCGCGATCAACGACATCGCCCACAGTCCCTATTGGTCGCAGAGCGCCATCATCATCACCTATGACGAGACCGATGGGTTTTACGACCACGTTCCGCCCGAGCGCCGCAGCACCTTTGGCGACGGTTCGATCCTGGCGGCCGGCCCGCGCATCCCGACGATCGTGATCTCGCCCTACGCCTATTCCGGCAAGATCTCGCACCAGTACAGCGAGCACGGTTCGGTCATCAAGTTCATCAACGAGCTGTTCGACCTTCAGCCTCTCGCCTCGCTGCCGGACGAGATGCGTGGCCGCCAGGAGGGCAAGCTGAAGCTCGGGCAGGACAATCTCGGCCCGTCCGACGACCCGCAGAACGACCTCGGCGACCTGACGGAGGCGTTCGACGCCAGCCGGCTTCGCGGCGACAAGTGGCCGATACCGGCTTCGGCGGCGACCTTCGCGCCGGAGCAAGTCAAGACCCTGCCGCATCTGGCGAAAGCGAATTATTCGCCCAACGGCTACACCAACGGCGCATGCCAGGCGATCGGCGTTCTCCCGACCGATTTCGAGTTTGTCGAGGACTACAAGAACGGCAGGCCGATCGATCCGTACCCGCAGGACGTCAATCCGCGGCCGACCCAGTCGCCCGGCACGCCGACCGCGGGCAACTGGACGCCTTGATCCGCCAGGGGCCCGGGCCAGCGGCTCCGGGCTTGGATCGCCATGGCACCGGACGGAAGCCGCGGCTTCCGTCCTTTTTTGTCGTCGTCAAACTGCGCCAAAGGACTGCCGATGCGTCGCCTGCTTTTCGGACTTTTCGTTCTCGGCCTATTGCCGGTTTCCTTTGCCGCCTGCGCGCAAACGCTGGCGGCGGTTCGAGCCTCCCATCACCTCGACTGCGGCACGGTCCAGGGCGTCGACGATTGGAATGGAGAGGATATCCACGGCGACCTCTCCGCCCTTGGAGGCGAGATCTGCCGAGCGGTGGCGATCGCCATCCTCGGCAGTGCGGATGACCTGGCGATTCAGGTTTTCCCCGCCGAACCGGAGGCGCTCGGCGCGCTGAAGGAAGGAAGCATCCAGCTGGCGGTCGGCGTTTCGCCTTCGACCACGGTCGCAATGCAGTTCGGCGTCGGCTTCGGGCCGCCGGTATTCTACGACTCGCAACGCATCATGGTCTCGAAGCTCAGCGGCGTCACCGACCTCTCCGGCCTTCGAGACCAGCTTGTCTGCGCGCTCGACATGAGCCCGCCCGAGCGGACATTGCGCGATGAGATGACCGTTCGGCACATCTCCTATGCGCTGCAGGCCCATTCCGAACAGGGCGAACTGGACGCGTCGGTCGCCGTACGCAGATGCGCGGCCGGAACCGGAATGGAGACGCGCCTCGCCCAATCGCGCGCCAACTTCCATGCGCGGACCAGCGATTTCGTCTTCCTGCCCGAGAGGCTGACGATCGATCCGGTGGTTCCGGCGTACCGTTACAACGATCAGGCGTTCGGGCTGATCGTCGACTGGACGATCTATGCGCTGATCGAGGCGGAGGCGCTGGGCATAACCCGGGACAACGTGGCCGAAGCCGTAAAGCGCGAGGATATGCGGACAGAACAGCTGCTCGGCCACGATTTCGCCACCGCGCAGGCGCTGGGGCTGGCGCATGACTGGGCCGCCAAAGTGATCGCGGCCACCGGCAACTACGGCGAGATCTTCGAACGCACGACGGGGCGGCCGTACCGACTGGAGCGTGGTCTCAACGCGCTATGGACGCAAGGCGGCCTGATGGCGCCGATGCCGATGAAGTAACTGCAGGCGAGCGCCAGTCTGAGCGACATAGCGGATCTCCGGCATTGATCCTCGTCAATGCGCGGCGGCCGGCGGGTGGTAAAGTTCCGCATGTTTTTGCGCTTTGGAGGAGGCGCGCCATGCTGGACAACCTCATCGAAATCACCCCCTCGGCTTATGCATATCCGCTGCTCATCAAGCACCTTCTGCACTACCCGATGGCGCATGCGCCGGATCAGGAGATCGTCTACCGGGACCTGAGGCGGCACAGCTACCGGGTGTTCCGCGAGCGCATCGGGAGGCTCGCGAGCGGGCTCACCGAGATCGGCGTCAAGCCGGGCGACACCGTCGCCGTTCTCGATTGGGACAGCCACCGCTATCTCGAGTGCTATTTCGCCGTGCCGATGATGGGCGCGGTGTTGCAGACAGTCAATCTCTCCCTCGCGCCCGAGCAGCTGCTGTTCGTCATCAACGACACAGCCCCGTCGACAGTGCTGGTCAATGCGGACTTCCTGCCGCTGATGGAGAAGATCGCCGACAAGCTCCCCTCCGTGAAGCGATACGTGCTCATGCACGACCGCAAGGAGCAGCCGACAACGCGTCTGCCGGTCGAATGCGAATACGAGGAGATGCTGGAGACGAACTCGCCCTTCTTCCAGTTTCCCGACTTCGACGAGAACACACGCGCGACGACCTTTCACACCACCGGCACGACCGGCCGTCCGAAGGGGGTGTATTTCAGCCATCGCCAGCTCGTGCTGCACACGCTGGCCGAACTGACCGAGTATGGCTGCGCTCCGAGCCAGGGACGGATTCAGCGCGACGACGTCTATATGCCGTTGACGCCGATGTTCCACGTCCACGCGTGGGGCGTCCCCTACTCGTACACCTTGCTCGGCGCGAAACAGGTCTACCCGGGTCGCTACGCCCCCGATGTCCTGTTGGGATTGATCGCGCGCGAGGGCGTGACCTTCACGCATTGCGTGCCAACGATCCTGCAGATGCTGCTCTCTGCGCCGGGGAGCAAGGACGTCGATCTCTCCAGGCTGAAGATGGTGGTCGGGGGTTCGGCAATGCCGCGGGCGCTGGTCAGAGCCGCGCTCCAGCGCGGCATCGACGTCTTCGCAGGCTACGGGCAATCCGAGTCCTGCCCGATGTTGACCGGGCATCACCTGACCGCGAAGCAACTGTTGGAAGATCCCGAGCGACAAGTCGAGCGGCGGGCCGCCGTCGGACGGCAGGGGCCGCTGATCGATCTGCGCATCGTCAACGCGGACATGTCGGACGTGCCGCACGACGGCAAAACCCGCGGCGAGATCGTCACCCGCGCGCCGTGGCTGACCATGGGCTATCTCAACGATCCTGCGGCGTCGGAGCAGCTTTGGGCCGGCGGCTATCTCCACACCGGCGACGTGGCGACCTGGGATCCCGACGGGACCATCCACATCGTCGACCGGATCAAGGACATCATCAAGAGCGGCGGAGAGTGGGTCTCCTCCATTCAGATCGAGGACATCATCTCGGAGAAGAGCGGCGTCGTCAAAGCGGCGGTCATCGCCGTCAGGGACCCCAAATGGGGCGAGCGCCCGATGGCGCTCGTCATCGTCGAGCCCGGCTTCGCAGGCGGCTCTGCGGAAGGCGCGCAAGAAGCCGTTCGCGCCCATGTGAAGTCCTATGTCGAGAAGGGCGTGATCTCGAAATTCGCCATCCCCGACCGGGTCGAGGTCGTCAAGGAGCTGCCGCTGACCTCGGTCGGCAAGGTCGACAAGGCGGCGCTGCGCGACAGGCATTTGCGCGACGAAGCCGCGTAGCGGCAAGCAGAGGCCATCCTCGGTGAAGTCCTGCAGATTGCGACAGTCGGCCGGCGCACTCCCGCCCCCATAGCCCGTCGAGAGACGGGCGTCCTTTCGGACGCCCCATGGCGGGGGCGGGCAGGGGCGGGGGGTCGCGCTGCGCTCTCCGCAGAGGGCGTCGATGAACAGCTTCCGAAGTCTGGCGTGACCCCCCTCCTTAATCCTCCCCCACAAGGGGGGAGGAGATCCCCTTCGCCCGATCGCCCTAAGAAAGGCGGTTGATTTTCTCGCCGATCTCTGGTTCAACGGCGCGCATGCGAAGGCAGTCGACGAACCTGCAACTTAGCCGCCCGGCGCTCTGAAGCGCCGGGACGCATAGTTTCGCTTCCGATTTCAAACACAACACGCTAGGCCGCTCGCATCAGCCGAGGGCCGCCGCAACGTTACAGGGTTCGTCATGACCGCCATGCCCGTTTCCAAATACCGCGCCTTCCAGCCGATCGTCCTGCCCGACCGCCAGTGGCCGTCGCGCGTCATCGACAAGGCGCCGATCTGGTGCTCCGTCGATCTGCGCGACGGCAACCAGGCGCTGATCGAGCCGATGGGCGTCGAGCGCAAGAACCGGATGTTCCGCCTGCTCGCGACCATGGGCTTCAAGCAGATCGAGGTCGCCTTTCCCTCGGCCTCGCAGACCGACTTCGACTTCGTCCGCTCGATCATCGAGGGCGGCGCCATTCCAGACGACGTGGCGATTCAGGTCCTGACCCAGTGCCGGCCCGAGCTGATCGAGCGCACTTTCGAGGCGGTGAAGGGAGCGAAGAAGGCCATCGTCCACTTCTACAATTCGACCTCGACCTTGCAGCGCGAAGTCGTGTTCCGCACCGACCGCAAGGGCGTGACCGAAATCGCGGTCGCAGCCGCGAAGCAGGTCAAGGCGCTGGCCGAGGCTGCATCCGGCACCGACTTCGCGTTCGAATATTCGCCGGAGAGCTTCACCGGCACCGAGCTCGATTTCGCGTTGGAGATTTGCGAGGCGGTGAAGGACGTCATCCGGCCGACGCCCGAGAAGAAGCTGATCCTCAACCTGCCGGCGACCGTCGAGATGGCGACGCCGAACACCTACGCCGACCAGTTCGAATGGTTCGGCCGCAAGGTTTCCGACCGGGAGAGCGTGATCCTGTCGGTCCATCCCCACAACGACCGCGGCACCGCGGTCGCTGCGGCCGAGCTCGCGCTGATGGCCGGCGCCGAGCGGGTCGAGGGAACTTTGTTCGGCAACGGCGAGCGCACCGGCAACGTCGACATCGTCACCATGGCGCTCAATCTGTTCACCCAGGGCGTCGATCCGCAACTCGACCTCCGCGACGTCAACGCGGTCAAGGAGATCGTCGAGCACTGCAACCAGCTGCCGGTGCATCAGCGGCATCCTTACGTCGGCGAGCTCGTCTACACCGCCTTTTCCGGCTCGCACCAGGACGCGATCAAGAAGGGCTTCGAGGCGCAGGCGCAGCGCAACGACCCGGTCTTCCAGGTGCCCTATCTGCCGATCGACCCGAAGGACGTCGGGCGCGACTACGAGGCGGTGATCCGCATCAACAGCCAGTCCGGCAAGGGCGGCATGGCCTATATCCTGAAGGCCGACTACGGGCTCGACCTGCCGCGCTCGCTGCAGATCGAATTCTCGAAAATTGCGCAGGAGCGGATGGACGAGGAGGGCAAGGAGCTCACCTCGCCAGAACTGTGGGCGCTGTTCCGGCAAGCCTTTCTTCTCGACGGCGCGCCGATGACGCTGGTCAGGCAGCAGACGATCCCGACGAGCCCCGACAGCCGCGAGCTCGTCGCAACCCTGCGCAAGGCGGACGGAACGACGTTTGCGATCGAAGGCGAGGGCAACGGCCCGGTCGACGCCTTCGTCGACGCGCTGAAGAAGGCCTTCGGCGTCGAGTTCTCCTTCGTCGACTATCACGAGCACGCGGTCGGGCGCGGCGCCAACGCGACCGCCGCGAGCTATGTCGAGATCCAGGACGGCGAGGGCCGCGCGCTGCACGGCGTGGGGATGGACCCGAACATCGTGATGGCCTCGCTCAAGGCGACGCTCGGCGCGGTGTTGAGGCTGATGCGGCGCGAGGCGGCGGCTTCGGCGCAGGAAGGTCGGCATTCAGCTGCAAGTGCCGAGACCGCGGCGCAAAGCACCGGATAAGGGGCGGAGGCATCTCTGGCGGCGGGCCTTGCAATCAGATGAGCGCGCGAGTCGCGCTCATCAAGCATTGGTGTTTACCTCTGACCTCGCCGGCCGTGCGGCTCTTGTAGGCGGGCGCCGACCGCGCCAGCCGCGCTCACCGTACGCGGCCCTTGTAGGCGCGGGGGCCGACCGCGCCAGCCGCGCTCACCGCGCGCGGCCCTTGTAGGCGCGGGCGCTGACCGCGCCAGCCGCGCTCACCGCGCGCGGCCCTTGTAGGCGCGGGCGCTGACCGCGCCAGCCGCGCTCACCGCGCGCGGCTACAAAGCGCGCGGGCGCCGACCGCGCCAGCCGCGCTCACCGTACGCGGCCCTTGTAGGCGCGGGGGCCGACCGCGCCAGCCGCGCTCACCGCGCGCGGCTACAAAGCGCGCGGGCGCCGACCGCGCCAGCCGCGCTCACCGCGCGCGGCTACAAAGCCCGCGGCTACAAAGCAAGCGGACGCGGAGCCCCGCCGTGAGGCGTCGAGCAGGGTCGTCATCGGAAAAGCCCGCCGTTGGCGCCGGCGACGGCGCCGAGGATGGTGATCGCCGCCGCCGCCAGGAGAAGCATGTGGGCGCGGAAGAGCCGTCGCAGAACGCCAGCGGGATCGCGCGCCGCGAGCCCCGAAAGGCGCTTGTGCGCGAGAGGCTCCACGACGAACACGACCAGCATGAACAGCGCCCACACGAAGACCATCGCGTCCAGCCACCAGAAGGAGGGCGCGGCGAACAGGCCCCACAGCCCGAGCCGAAACGTCATCCAGAAGCCGGTCAGGCCGGCCAGAGGGATCGACCAGCGCACCTGGGCGGCGAAGCGACTCTCGATCGCCTCGAACAGAATCCAACCTGCCTTCGCGTCGGTTCTGGAGCGGGCGAGCGGCAGCGCGACAAGTGTGACGAAGGCGACGCCGCCGATCCAGTGGACGACGAACAGCACATGCAGCGCGCGGGCAAGCTCGATGTCGTCGATCATCCCTTCCGCCCGCCCTCTGCCGTCGTCCTTTCCGCGCAAGATGCACCGCGGGCGTGGGCCAAGTCCTTGACCAAGGTAAAGTCGCACGCCCGAGGTAGCGCCGCCTGCGTCCGCCCCCCTTTGCGGCGGAGAGTGCGGGCCTGCGCGCAAGACTCAGTTTCAGCCGTCAGTCGGTCTGCGTCAAATCGGAATCGTGCGGCGTGACCCACTCCCGCCCGCCCACAAGGGGCAGGAGAGTGCGACGCCTCAAACTTGGCGCGAGAGGAAGGATTCGTGCCTGTCCGGCTAACGCAGATAACCTCTACATATAGGGATGCCGGAGCCGTTCTTGCTGCGAGCGCCCCTGAAACAAATTTCGAACGCATCAGCTCGGCCGTTGCGTAACATTCCTCCCAAGCAACGGCCCGAACCGACGTTTTGCTGTCGTTCGAGGATCGTGATGGTGGACCTCGACAGCAGGGGAAAAACCCGTCCATCCAGCCTGCGATACTCCGTGCGCCTTTTGCACGCCGCTTAGGCGGGGCGCCCGCGGTTCTCGGTCAAGTCCCTTTTACGGATACCCCTTCACGAGACCCATGCGCGGAGGCTTCACCGGGGCTGCAACGCCGTAGATGACGGTCAGGCCCGAGCCGCCGCCCCAGGTCGAGAAGCGTGGGTCCGGAGCGCGCGCCATCGCCGCCTTGGGGTCGTTCCAGTTGTTTGCGGCCCAGACGTCGCCGGCCGGATCGATCGACGCATCGGTGACGAGTTGGATGCTCCCGCTCCGGAACACATGAATGACATCGCCAGCCTTCGTGCCGGCCGGATGGCCCTTCGCATCGACCCCGGCCATCAGCACAACGCCATTATTCAATGGCCCAAAGTTGCCGATCCAGACGTCATCATTGCCGTCGATGTTGAGGCCCCATGGAATGTCGACCGCGCCGCCGCCAGTAAATCCAGCCGGCGAGGGCTGCGAGCCGTCTGGCCGAATCATGCTGACGACCCCGGTGCTCTTTGGGTATGAGAGCCCGGCGGCTCCAAGAATTTGAAACTGAAGCATGATCGAGGCGCCTTTCGGAACCTCCGGGATTGGAAAGTCCCGCGAAACGTTGCTCGCCACCCACACATTAGACTTTGAGTCCAGCGCGAGCGCCCGCGCAACGAGCCCGACGTGGAAGGTTTCCACCTTGGTAGGGTCGTCGGCCGGGAATCGCATCACCGTGTCGGACTGCGAGTTGCTGACCCAGACGCGGTTTTGGGGATCGATGACGATGTCGAACGGCGACTTGAGCCCCTCGACCTTGACGATCTTGCCGTCCTTGATACGCCCGTCGGGGAAGTACAGCAGTTGATCGTCCGAACCGTCGGCGATCCAGACGTCGCCATTCTCGGCGACGCCGATGCCCATCAGGCCGTGGAGTTCCTCTTTGAAGGGGAAGTCCGCCTCCGTCGCAACCGGCTTGCCGTCGAAATCCATGACGAGGATCTTGCCGTTGAAGCTGGTGATCCAGACCCTGTCGCGGGTTACGGCGGTGCCCCAGCCGACGCCGTCGACGCCCATCCCGGTGAAGCCGGTGATCGGGGGAGAAAGCGGCGTTCCATTCGGAGTCATCTTGAGCACTCCGCCGCCGATGCTTTGAACCACGCCGGACTGCGAACCTGGCATCCAGTTCTGCCCGGACCAGAGGTTGCCGTTAGCGTCGAACATGAGCCTGCCGGCGGAGTACGTCCCGCCGCCGGCGAAGGCGAGCGATAGGGCGAAGTCGTCGGGCGCAAAGAACAGGTACGGCAGGAAAGGCGCCGCGCGCCGAGCGCCGTCCTTGGGCTGCGGGTAGGCTTCGTCGAAGAGGGCATAGAGGTCCTTCGGGTCGGCCCATGGCTCACGGGCAATATCCGCAATCGCCTCCAGGGTCGTCTTGGGCGCCGCGCCGTCCGAAGGGGTCGCGGCCTTAAGAAATCGGGCGCGCCAATCCCCGTTTGCAACCGTTGCGTAGGCGGTGATGAGCGAGCCGAGCGTGTCGAGGCTTGCGAGCGTTGTCGTTTGCGTGCTGTTGAGCGGATCGAGAAGCACCTTGCCCCATCCCCCGGTGGTGGGATCGACGAGGTTCGGCACATTCCCGGCGGCGATCTTCAGTCCAAGCGGATTGCCGGAGATCGACGCGCCCTTGATGAAGCGCGCGTTGGTGAATGCGGACGAGACGGTGGTCAGCTCATTGACGACGACCTGCGCGGGCGGATTGTCGCCGAGCACAGCAAGGAGGTCTATCCCCTGCCTGTCGCCCCCGGCCTTGCCGGCGGCCGGCGTGCCGCCGCTGGCGACAAGATAGAGGCTAGACGCGCCACTCGGCGTCCGATCGGCGGACACGATGAACTGGCCGTCCGCGTCGGTTTGGACCTGAGCGAGCCGCGCGGGCGCGCCCACGCTCGCGGCCCACAGAGTCACGGTCGACCCTGCCACTGCTCCGCCGCCGATCTGGACTCGACCCTCGATGCGAACGGTGGCTTCGGCCGGGGCGGTTGCAAGGCCAAACAGGCCAAAGAGGCCGGCGGTCAACGCGACACGTATCGGCGATCTTGCGCTCACGGACTTCATTCCTTTTCCTCCACAACAGAATGAGCGATCGGTCCGCTACTCAACCAGAACCGCATCGGGGAGAGCCAGTTGAACCACGAATGTGCCCCGGACCAAAATCTTGGGCCTAGTTGAGATCAGGTCAATCTCTCGGACGTCGGTCGATTTGACCCTACGACGTTAGGGAGCAATGGGGTGGACGGCTCCCCGAGCCGCATTGATAGCGCCAAGGCGCATCGCCGACTTCTTCGTCCGGCAGGCCGGTTCGGCTTCCGGCTCCGCCCGGATCGCCCTGCCTTAGAGAAAGCGCTGATCGCGAGCCGCCTCGGCATGAAACCGGAGAGTTTTTCGCGCGCGCTCGGCAGGCTTGGTCCGCTCGGCGTCACGGTCGAACGCGATAGCGTGACCTTAGCCGACGTCGCCAGAACTCGCCGCCTTCGCCGAGGGCGCGGAATAGCGGGTCTTCCGCCCGGCAACCGCCGGGCTTGACCGAGGTCAAGGAAAGCCAGCCGCCAGCATGCGATGTGCGGACGATCCGCCCGACAGGGAGAGCGCCCCCGGCCCCGTCCGGCAATGGCGGATCGGATCGAAGAAACATGCCTTCCATTCTCGGCGTCCCGCTCATGGACCGCGATCACGCCGCGCTCGAGCGAATGTTCGCCGCCGTCGCAGACACGCCCGACGACGCTCTGCGCGACCTCTTCGATAGGATCGCGCGCAAGCTATCCGAGCATTTCGCGAGAGGAGGCGGCCATGACCCTCCGCGCGTGAAGGCGGTGTCGATGCCGGTGCTTGCAGCATTAGGCGGCGATCGAGCGTCCGAGGCAATCGGCCAGCGTGTAATCGTCCACCCTCAATCCGGATTTACCTTTCCCGCATGGCCCGCGAAGTGGTTTCGACCAGCGGAGAAAAGATATATTCGAAAAGCCTGCGCACGCCCGTCTTGAACTCGACGATCACCGCCATTCCGGAGGTCAGCGGCTGGTCGACGCCGTCGACCGACATCGACGAGGCTTCCGGCTCAAGCTCGACGGCGAACACGAGATTCTGGGTGCGCTCTCCCCCTGCGAAGCCCGCCGCTTTGGATGGATGCGCCGGATCGCCTTCGATGGCGCTGGCGTCGGGCGCGGGGATCGCGTCCCTCGCGATGCGCTTTACATGCGCCTTGATCGAGCCGTAGCGGGTGAACGGAAAGGACTCGACCTTGACCACCGCCTCCTGGCCGCCGCTGACGAAGCCGATGTCGCGGTTGAGTACATAGGCCTCGATCTCGAGCTTCGAATCCTCCGGCACGATGCGCATCACCTCCTGACCGCTGATGACGACCTGGCCAATGTTGGTGATGACCGAGGACTGCACGCGGCCGGCGATCGGCGCGCGCAGCGTGAGGTTGTCGACCTTGGCCTCCGCCTTGGCGAGATTTTGACTTAAATCCTCGGCGCGTCGCTCGGCGTCGTCGAGCTTCTGGGCCTGCTCGGACAGGAACGTCTGAACCGCTTTTTCGGAGTCGCGCACGATCACATCGAGGCCGGTCGATACCGTCGCAAGCTGCGCCTGCTGCAACGCGAGCTGTGTCTGCTGGTATTGCAGCGTTTCGGTGGCGTCGATGACGGCGGCCTTGGAGCCGGACTGCGATTGGACGAGCTTCGTGCGCATATCGACCCGCTGCTGCAGCGTCGCAACCAGATTCTTCTGCGTGGCGATGGTCTGCTTCAACATATCGCGTTCGGTTGTCTTTTGCACGAGCTGCGCATCGAACGAGCCGACGGTTGCGGCGAGCTTGCCCAGGTCGGCCGCCAAGACCCGCTCTTCGCGCCCGCGCAAGGCTGGGCTGACGTCGTTCGGCCAGTCGACCGCCGGCGGCGGAGAGAAATCGTGCGCGCGCGCGGCGATCAACTCCACGCCGCGACGCAGGGTCTCGGCAAAGGCAGACGCCAGGTCATCTCTTGCCGCCCTCATGTCGGCCTCGGCCGCCGATCGGTTCAGCTCCACGAGAACGTCGCCCTCCTTGACCAGACTGTCGTTGGCGACGTAAATGGCCGCGACCTGGCCGGTTTCGACCGGCTCGATCACCTTGACGCGGCCGGTCGGCTGGAACTTGCCCTGAGCGGACGCGATGATGTCGATGCGGCCGAAATAGGCAAGCGCGATCCCAACGACCACCAGGGCGCAGACGAACCAGAGGAAGGCGATCCGCACCGGCGACGGCGGCGTCTCGATGATTTCCAGCGCAGGGGCCAGAAATTCGTTGTCGGAAATGGTCTGGCCGGCCGCTTTCGGCCGCGCGCGGGCTGGAGCGGCCCGAACCACGATGGTTGAAGACGAGGACCCGGGCGCGGTGGTTTTCGCGGGAGGCCGCGCGGGTTCGATCGGCGCCACGTCTCTGACGGCTTCGGTCATGGGACCACCTCCGCCTCCACGGACTGGGACTGCAGCGCCCAAAGGTGGGCGTAAAGGCCGCCGGGGCGGCGGAGCAGTTCGTCGTGCGTGCCCACTTCGACGATGCGCCCGTCCGCGATGCCGACGATGCGGTGGCAGTCGCGCACGGCCGCGAGCCGGTGGGCGATAATGATCACTGTGCGGTCCTTGACGATGTGGCGCATGTTGCGCTGGATGATCCGCTCGCTTTCGTAGTCGAGCGCCGACGTCGCTTCGTCGAGGATGAGAATGCGCGGGTTGTTGGCGAGCGCGCGGGCGATGGCGATGCGCTGGCGCTGGCCGCCGGACAGGTTGGCGCCGCGCTCCTCGATCATGGTGTCGTAGCCTTCGCGGAGCTTGTCGATGAACTCGTCGGCGCCGGCGAGGCGGGCGATCTGAATCACACGCGCGCGCGGCATCGCCGGATTGGCGAAGGCGATGTTCTCGTGAATGGTGCGGTTGAAAAGCAGGTTCTCCTGCAGCACGACACCGATATGGCTGCGCAGCCACGCCGGGTCGACTTGGCTCAGGTCCGCTCCATCGAGAAAGACCTGCCCCTCGCTTGGCATGTAGAGCCGCTGCACCAGCTTGGTCAGCGTCGACTTGCCGGAACCTGACGGGCCGACGACGCCGATGGTCTCGCCCGGCCGGATGAGAAGCGATACGTTCTTGAGAACCTCGGGGCGCCCGGCCAATAGCGGAAGCTGACGCAACGTAGTTCGATCGCGCCGCGAGGCGTCGGGGGCGCAAGGCGCATCAGCGGCGCCGGCTCGGTCGGTTGGTTGAGAATGTCGCCGAGACGATCGATCGAGACCTGGACCTGCTGGAAATCCTGCCAGAGCTGGGAGAGCCGCAGGATCGGTTGCACCGCCTGCGCGGCGATCATGTTGAAGGCGATCAGCGCGCCGACTGTGAGCTCGCCGTCGATCACCGCCTCGGCGCCGAACAGCAGGACGCCCGCGGTGGTGAGCTTGCTGACATACTGGATCGAGAGCTGGCCGCCCGAGCCGAGCATGGTTGCAGCGAAGCTGGTCTTCACATAGGCCGCGAGCTTCTCCTCCCATTGCGCGCGCATGAGCGGCTCGACCGCGGCTGATTTGATCGTGCCCGCTCCGACGATCGTTTCGACGAGAAACTGCTGCGTCGCCGCGCCCCGATTGAACTTCTCCTTGATGAGATCGCGCAAAGGCGGGCGAACGCCGAAACCTATCAGGATGTAAAGGGGCAGGCTGCCAAGCACGATCAGAGTAAGGCGCCACGAATAGGCGAACAGAACCGCGACGAACACAAAGGCGAAAACGAGATCGATCGCCGAAAACAGACCTTGTCCGGTCAGAAAGCTGCGGATCGTCTCCAGCTCGCGGACCCGCGCCACGGTCTGTCCGGCCGCGCGGGTCTCGAAATAGCTCATCGGCAGGTGCAGGAGATGCGCGAACAGGCGCTGGCCGAGTTCGACGTCCATGCGGTTGGTGGTGTGGGAGAGGGCGTACATGCGCAGGTATTGCAGAACAACGTCGAACAGCCCGATCACCGCCAGGGCGCCAATGAGCACGTAGAGCGTCTCATAGCTTCTGTGAGTGAGGACCTTGTCGACGACCACCTGGAAAATCAGCGGCGTCGTTAGCGCGAAGATCTGAACGAATAGGGACGCCGCCAGCACATGCCGGAGCGGCTTTCGATAGCGCCAGATGGTGGGCAGAAACCAGCGGAAGCTGAACGTGCGCGGATCGATTCCGGCGCCGCCGACCCTCCGGGCCACCAGCACGGCGCGGCCGCTGATTTCGGCAGCGATTTCCTCGGGTGTGCCCGCCTGGAAGGCCTGGCTGATTGGATCGATGAGCAGGAGCTGCCCCGAACGGTCCCGTCCGAGAGCGAAGATGGCGCCGCCTCTGGTCCGAACGATCGCCGGGATCGGCAGTCGCGCGAGCCGCGCCGCGTCGACTCCGGAGACGCAACGCGCCTTGAGGCCGAGCATCTTAGCCCCGCGGACGAGATCGTTTTCGTCCGCCTGGCGATCGATCAACGCCAGTTCCCGCGCCAACCCCGTGGGGTCAGCGCCGATGCGATAATAGGCCGCAATCCCGCACAAGGCGCGCAGCCCCGCATCAATGCGGCTGGGGGTCTCGTCGGGAGGGGTGGTCTGATCCATGAGTTGCCCCCACGGCGCGTGAGAACCGGAAGCTGTCTTCCCCGGCGGGCCATGCTTGGCCCGCTCCGTTGGCTCCGCCCTAAGAGCGTAGAACGAAATCTCCGCCAGGCCTCTCGGGCCTGGCGGTGACGCGCTTAGAGCGTGGCTTCGGTCACACGAAAGTGTGCACCGAAACCGAGGTCGTGCCGGCGAGATCGAGGCTGCCGCCGCCGGCCAGCTTGATCAGGTCGCCGCCATGGCCGTCGCTGGTCATATTCGCGAAGACGTTGGCGAGATTCGCTGGGTTCGCTCCGACGTCGAGCGATGCGCCGTTGGCGCCGTTGAGATTGTCGAAGTCGATGCGGCCGTTCAGCAGGTCGTTGCCGAACCCGGTGACCGTCACCTTGCCCGTGTAGTCGCTGGCGGTTCCATTCATTTCGAGGAACAGTCCGCTGCCGGTCGGCTCGTCGTTGACGGTCGCGCTCGAATTGTCCCACAAGTTGACCGTGTTGTTCGAGTAGACGGAGTTGATCACCGTGCCGGCCGCCAGATCCGTGCCGGTAACAGTCGCATTGGCGCCAACCGTGATCGTGTCCGGGCCGGCGGGGCCCGAGCCGTTTCCGGCAGTGATGCTGTTGCCGCCTCCCAGCGCGGTGACCGTGTCCGCGCCGTCGCCGACCGTGATCTTGTTGTTCGCGCCCGAAACGGTGACGCTGTCATTGCCGTTGCCGAGCGTGACTTTGTTCCCGCCGGTGCCGGTGATGCTGACAGTGTCGTTGCCGTCGAGGAGCGTCACTTTGTTGTGGCTGCCGCTCGTCGTGATCGTGTCGTTGCCGTTGTTGCCCGGGGTTGGGTATTCTCCCGAGGTTGGGACGACAACCTCGGTAAACGTCCCGCTGCCGGTTCCGCCGGACACGTTGACGTCCTCGTCGGCCATCGTGACCGTGTTATCGGTGCCCTTTAGGTACACCGAGTCGGTCGGCACCGGCGTACCCGGGTCGTCGCCGCCAAGGTCGCCCTCGGTGATCGTGACCGTGTCGCTCCCGTTGCCGGCCCAGATCTTGTCGAAGCCGGAGCCGACCGTGATATTGTTCTTATGACCGCTCTCCCTGATCACGTCGTTGCCGTCCTCTAGGGAGATCGTGTCGTAGCCCAGGCCGCCGTGAACATAGGTATTCTGGTCGCTGCCGGTCACGGTGTTGCTCGTTCCGGCCAGGGTAATATGCGTGTACCAGCCTTGGCCTTGATCGGCGTCGGCCCCAAAGTTGCCCACTGCGACGGTCGCGTTTCCGGCGCCGGTGACAATGGTGTTGGCGGCGTCCGCGTTCAGGGTGATCGAATTGAAGTAACCGCCGAGGCTGACGTTGGTGACGCCGCCCATGTTGGTCAAAGTGACCGTTGTATTTCCGGTTCCTCCGTTGATGTTCACATCCGACGCGGTCAGATTTCCGATGATCATATTGGAATTGCCGCCCACATTGACGGCGTCGGTCACTCCGGTGAACGCGCCGAGGTCCACATAATTGAGACTGCCCAACAGGTTGATGGTGTCGTTGGCGCCTTCGCTGAAAACCATATTGCCGTTGGCGAACGCGTTGATGATGTCGTCGCCGCTGCTGTTGCCCAGAATGACGCCATAGCCATTTGAGGGTCCATTAATTACGTACGTCATGGTTCTATCCTCCTGCGGAAGTGAAGTCCTTCACCACCTAAAAGCGGCGCTTTATTTAGCGCAAGTCACCCGTATCTGGCCAATCCCGAGCGGATTGGCCAAGACATTGCTAACTCGCCACACTATGCTTTTTGGATCCATAAGCACATGCCGCCGCTTCTTACCCTAGTGAGCGAACGTTTCCGACGTCAAGATACGAAATCTGACATTATTTACTTCGTTTAGCGTGAAGTTCATTTTGGTGAGAACGAATCCATTTTACTTCGCAGTTGGATCACTTTAATTAGCAAAAGCAGTTAGATCACTTTAATTAGCGAAGCACCGTGCACAAAGTTTGTCGTGAGGCGTAACGATGTTCAGCATGATTGTTACGGTCAGATTAATTAGAGTTAACATACGTTTATACACTTATGTTCGCATTACGCTGCGTAATCTTCTGGTTCTATACCAGCGCACCGGCTTGACATGTGTGGTCCACTTGTGCGACAGGGAAACGTGAAACGGATTCTCGGGGACTTAACAAGAAGAATTTCTGCTTGTGATTTACCGATGCCGTTAAGTTGTCGGAGTTGTCAAAATGGTTTTTGAGCTGCGGGGACTTGGATGCCCGACCTTGAGGATTTATTTTTCAAAGACGAAAACGCTGCGCGCCAGTATATAGAGGCTATACGCTGGCCCGGCGGGGCAACCTGCACTCGGTGCGGGTCATCGAACGTGCTTCGGATGGGCGGAAAAACTCAGGCAGGGATGTTCCTTTGCCGCGAATGCCGAAACAAGTTCACCTGCCGGGTCGGGACCTCGATGGAGCACAGTCACGTGCCGTTGCACAAATGGCTGCTTGCGTTATCCATCGTGACCACCTGTGAACGGTATCTGTCGCCTCAAAAACTCAAGCGTCAACTGAACCTGGGTTCCTACCGCACCGCCTGGCTCATGGCGCAGCGCATCCGCGACGCGCTGTCGCAACACCGGCGGGAGTCGGAGCGAAACGGCATGGGTCGCGATCCAATTTCGGGGCCACCGGGGCGGGTCGGACGCGCGAGTGCATGCGGCGAAAGATCACGGGCTAACTTCGACGACCTGTTGAGAGCGATGATCGCCAACCGACCGAAGCCGCCAGCTGGCAGCAGGCTGGAAAAACCAGCAGCCGCTCCCAAGCGCGGTCTCTCCGGCCAGCATGGCCTCAGTTCTGCAGGCGCGCCGACTCGCATGTCAGTTCTTTGGCTTTCACGCGCGCTTGCGGACACGTGTCCCGCCTCTGTGACCGGAGCGACGTCCAACGTCGTGCCGCCGCACCCTCATGTTGACCCGAGCCGAACCTTGCCGGCGATGAGGGCAATCAACTCTGTCGAGGATCCGTTCGGTTGAGCGGTTGGTCTTGACCTCCGCCCACGCCGCCTTGGGCCGAAGCGGCGGCCCACACCCCACCCGGCGCTCCGCGCCACCTTCCCCAGCAAGCTGGGGAAGGGGTTCGCGCGGCGATTTGATGTGTGAATGCCGTAGCCACAAGGGGGAGGAGAGTGCGACGCCTCCAACTTGGCGCGAGAGGATGGATTCGTGCCTGTCCGGTTAACGCAGATAGCCCCTACATATAGGGATGCCGGAGCCGTTCTTGCTGCCGCGCCAAGCGCCAGGAGCGACCGTCCCTGAAACAAATTTCGAACGCATCAGCTCGACCGCTGCGTAACATTCCTTCCAGGCTACTGAACGGCGAGAATCGACGTAAAGCTGCTGTCGCAGATCGCGACCGCGAACGGTGCAAATGGGAGGGCAAGCGGTCGTAGAGCTGCTCGAAAGGGGGACGACGCTCCTGTCGAAGACCGCACTGCCAAAGCGCCGACGAAAGCGCCGATGAAAGCAGCAACCACGCGGGAGCATCGACTCCGCGTCGGTCTGAGCGCCCTGGCGCTCGCCGACGCTGAGCGGCCGGTGGACTGTCACGCGCGTATCCTGACGAGGACGTTGCGGATCGCCGCTCTGTCTCGCATCACGATGTCGGCCATTCCCAGAGTCCCCAGCAAATCGGGATGCCTGAGATCCGCGTCTCAAGGCGTCATCGCGGTTGTCAGGACTGAATTCGAAGGCGGTTTCGATCCAACGATCGGCATGAGAGCGAAGACGAACCGATGAAAATAAAGACGAAGGGCGACCCTGGTTCGCCGCTGATCGAACCGAACGTTGTGTTCTTCTGCCGCATCATCCCACTACCGCCAAGCCTGTGCCGGCGAGCCTCATTCGTCCTCGTCGCGACGACGGTCTTCATCGTTGTCCTCGATATGCTCAGAGAGATCTTCAAGCCGTTCGGCGACACGCCGGAGAGCCCGTCCAGCCCCTAGCCGCGCTTCGTGGCGAACTCGATGACGATGGTGATGGTCCGGCCCAAAGCGACGGCGATCGTCTTCCCGATCGTCGTCGCCGGAATCATCCCGCGAGCCGCTGATGAATTCGATCTCCTCGATGTCCAGTTTCTCGTATCTCAGTCCACGTATCCTAAGACGCTCGAATTCGGCGCCGCGACGCTCCTCGATTTCCTCGCGCATCTCCTCTTTCCAGAAGATGTGAAAGAAGAACGGATCAATGGAATTCGCTACTGTCGGCGCGCCGCCGAGCGTCAGCAGTTGCTTGGTGGCAAAGTTCGCGTTGCGCTGATACCGCACGCCATGCGGAAAATTGGCAAGGTCGGGCAAATTGTGCGCGGAAAAGATGCCGAAGAATTGGTCGCGGTGCGCCTGCAGGTCGTCGTAGTCGCCGATATAGGGATTGAACGTGAATGTCGCGGCGTCGACCGCCGTGGTCGCGAGCAGGATGTCCTGGGCAGGCGTCGCCCAGCCGTCGTCGGTGATGAGACAATGGGTCTCCCACCGCTGCGTGCCGCCGGAACCCGGCACGACTTTTTGGTAGAGAAAACCGACCTTGCCGTCCTCGGTGATCGCAAGCGCCGGATTGGTCGCGTTGACGACGGAAAACAGGTCCGCGGACCAGGTGGCGCCGTGGTCGACACTACGCCGGACATGCAGAGTCTGCGTGCTTCCCGGCTCGTTGTCGCCCCACGCGACGTAGACGATACGGCTGTGCCGCGGGTGGACCGCGATCGACAACGCGCTGCCGACCCGTTCGAGGCCCATGACGAAGAACCAGGGTATCGTCGCCGATTGCACGACGCGGATGCCCGCGAAGCCGTCCGAATCGATCAGGGCGGCAAAAGGCGGCGCCCCGGCGCCAAAATGATCGTCGCGCGCAACCACAACATCCGCCTTCACCGGTCCGGCGAGGGTCCAGTGGAAATACGCGACATAGACCGTGCCGTCCCGATGCGGCGCGGCGCGTATGGAGGGCGAATCCCTGATGAAGGGCACGCGCGGATCAATCAGATTTTTTGCGAAGCCAGCCGGCGGCGCACCCGTGCGCGCATCCTCGGAGAGGTCGACTGCGCCGCCGGCTGAATCGTTGTTGCCGACGTAGACGTGATCTTTTCCCTTGGCTGCAAGCGTGGAAACATAGGGCTGGTCGTCGGAATTCCGCGCGACCAGTTCCTGCATGACGGTCGTCGGGGAATATGGGGCGCTGCGCAAGATATTGAGTTGAAGAAAGATGTTGCCGCGCAAGGTGCCGGCGTAGAGCGCCGATCCGCCGCCAAATCGGACCGACTGGTCGTTTGGCGCCCCTCCCGGGATCACAAGGTCCAGGACCCAGGACTCGCCGCCGTCTACGCTGGCGAAGACCGGTCCTTGCGGCCCGCCGCCGGGATCAGGGGTAAAAGTTGTTCCGATGATCATCCGCGGATTTTCGGGATTCACCGTCACTTGCGGTTCGCTGTCTTGATTGGTCTCCGCACTCAACGACTTCGGGATCATATTGACGACGCGGACATGTCGTTTCCTCATGATCTTCCCTCCCATTCACGCGGCAAAACCGTTCAGCGCTCGGAATTCAAAGGAGATCGCTGATCCGGCGAATATTGTCGGGGTCCGCTGGCAGCATGTCCTCGGGGTGGAGAATCGCGAGCGCAACGCCGCCCGCGTCGCGCGCCGCATCCTCATGCAGGACGAAGATCGCTTCCTGGCCCTCGAGGGGTTTTGGCGCGCGGTACCAAGCGACGTCCCGGCTGTTGGCATACCGGACCCGGATATCGCCCTTCAGGCGTCCCTTCAGCGATCGCGCAACATGGATCGTGGCAATCCACCAATCGGGATCATGCTCGGAAATGGGAATGCGATCAGGACCCGCGGCAGGCCGAGTCCCGACGACTTTGCCAACGACGACGGCGGTCGCAGAAGCAAGGTGTTGTCGCAGGGTATCCATGTCGGCCCCCTCAATTGCCCGCTGCAGGAGCGTGCTCAGCTCGTCGACATCGTCCGGCGCCCGAAGATGCGCAATTTCGCGGACCGCGAGTGTCTCGCCGTAGAGAACGGGGTTGCTGAAGAACACGAGGTCGCCGTCCGCCTCTGGCATCGGACCTGGCGCCGCGCGCATCAGCGTGATCAATTGACCCTGCTGATTTCCCAAAGCCGGGGCAGCGCGAAAAACTCGCTCGACGCGAATGACGGCAGGATTCGAATTGGGCGGCGCCAGAGACAGGTTCGACCCGTCGCGCTCGAACTTGCCGAGGAAAATGAAACGCGATTCGCGAGCATGACGCTCCGCTTCTTCGCGGTAGTTCTCCGAAACAGGCATTCCCTCGCTCCCAGACTAGATGAATTTCCAGCGCGTGTTTGATTTTCTCGCAACCCAAGCGTCAGGGTCTTGATGATCTGGAGAAGCATGTCGTGCCCCCTGCACGAGGTGCGGCAATATCCTGCCCGCGCCGCAACGCACGCCCTCGCTCAGCCTTTCGGCGCGAAGGGTTGCCGCAGCGGGTCCGCCCAGCGGGCCGGCGCGCGCCGGATGCGATGCGCGATGACGGCCAGCCCGAAGGCGTGTCGTTCCTGATCCTGATACTGCGACTTGCATGGCGCAGACTTTTCAACAGATCGCCAGACCGTTTACACGCAAACGTAACTCGTTCTCTAGAGCGAGAACAATTAGCGCCAGCTAGGCCTGCGCCGCGACCGGCGTTCGTTTCCACTCAGACCGGGCCAACGCAGATATTGCCAAAGTGACAAGCAACAGCCCACCGGCAATCAGCCACTCGACTGATCCATCGTGTTGATCCGGGTCCCATCCCGATATGGCTTCAATCCAGTCCGGCCAAAAGGGAGTAATAACACATAATATGCCAGTTATAGAAGCAATGCCCGCTTCAATCCAAAACCGAGGACGAAAGTTCCTTTTCAAAGCAACCTCCGTTGATACCATGGGCTTGCGCAAGTGTGACGACGATGCGCCCGTAGCCATACTTTGGCAAGACATAAATGTCGTTCGGACCCGTCGTGGGCTCTACATACGTTTCGGGGCGGCCCGGCTCGCGGTCGCGTCCCGAGGGATGCGCTCGCGGAGGATGGAAATGAACTCGACAGTTGATTGCCGACCCTTTGAACGGCACGGATTGGTGCTCTCGTCTCGTACCGGGACCGGCCTGGAAGGGCAGCAAAACGTCGGATATGCCCCGTTCGCCGAGCCGTCGGTGAACCACCAGTATTTGCGCATTGCGGTCGCCCCAGGCGTCGGCGTCGACTAGTCGCTATCCGCACTTCCCGGGACTGGGACGTCGTCATGCAGGCGCCGCTGTTCAAGGCGATGGGCGCGCAGATTTCGCGCACCATGATCGGCGATCGCATGCCGAAAGCTTACACGCGTGGCGATCTGATCTTCGACCAGGGTGATCCCGCCGACGGCTTCTTCTGCATGATCGAGGGCTGGACGAAACTCTATCGCCTGCGGGAAGACGGCGAAAAGGTGGTGGTGTCGATCTTCTCGGCGGGCGAGACCTTGCCGAGGTCGCGATGTTTCTCGGCGGCCGCTACCCTGCGAGCTGCGAGGCCGTGTCCGCGGCGCGCCTCTTGAAGATCGACGCGACCAGCTTGCGCCGCGCGGTGCTCACCGAGCCGCAACTGGCGTTCGACATGCTGGCCGCCGCCTCGCTGCGCTTGAGGCAGCTCGTGGACGAGATCGAGCAGCTCGAGGCGAGATCGGCGCCTCAGCGCATCGCCGACTTTTTCGTCCGGCAGGCCGGGTTCGGCTTCCGGCTCCGCCTGGATCGCCCTGCCTTACGAGAAGGCGCTGATCGCGAGCCGCCTCGAAACCGGAGAGCTTTTCGCGCGCGCTCGGCAGGCTTGGTCCCTCGGCGTCACGGTCGAACGCGATAGCGTGACCTTAGTCAAGGTCGCCAAACTCGCCGCCTTCGCGGAAGGAGTAGGCGACCATTCTCGAGACGGGTGACTCCCAATCCGTCGATCGTCGCCCTTCACCGCTTGTGACTTATGGTTATTCCGGAAACGGAGAGAGGCCGCGTTTCCACAGATGGTCAAACAAGCGGAAACGGGAGATCGGCGAGCGATGCCGCAAAATGTACCATTTTTGTTCTAGAATCTTCAGGCTGTCCATGGTACCCGTTGTCTTGATCGGTTGCCTCGGGCGGCGCGAGGAAAGACGAGGCAGGCATGCAGGAAAGGGCGCTTTAGGTTAGCGGGAAGGCCGACGCCCGGGGCATCATGGGTCAGAATTGCTTTTTTGGGAACTCCCAAGCTGTGAAGTTCGGCGACCCCCTCGCCCGCAAAGCGGGAGAGGACGGCGCGGCGAAGCCGCGCCAGGTGAGGGGACGGGCAACCGACGAACCTTGCGGCCGCCAGCAACGCCCGGCCGTTCAGCGTTCTCAACCCTCACCTGGCGCTTCGCGCCTGTCCTCTCCCGCTTCGCGGGCGAGCGGATACGCGACAGCTTGGGAGTTACCTTTTTTGGTAAGATCGCCCGCAACCCATTGAAAAGCCCCGAATTGGACGAATGAATCCAAGAGAATCCAAGGAAATCCAAGCCGTTTTCCAAGAGAATCCAAGGGAATCCAAGGGAATCCGAGCCCTTTTTCTTGGTTTTTCTTGGATTGAGCATAGTTTCGTCTCCTGTGACCGATGGCTGATTCAACGCCGCGCGTCTGTGTCTCTTATGGTTCTCATCCTAAATTGGCCACCGGCTGCGCCGGCCCGCTGTACGAAAGTTCCGGCCTTTGTGAGCTTCGTGTAACCTTCCTGTTCTTCGCGGTGAAAAGAATAAACACGAAGAACCCAATGGTTCCACGAAGGACACGGGGAGCACGACCGGGAATATCCGTGTAAAAGATCCTTTGCGTAAGCAAAGGTCATCGAAGGATGCCCCAGAGGACGCTGTTGGCGTCGCCAGCCTCTCCCGTATCCTCCTTCGATGCCCTTCGGGCACCGCCCCAACTCAAGACGAAGACGTTGGACTTTTGAAACTGGGTCCGAGCCGCCGCCTCATCGTTTCAGGCAGATCACCACCGCCTTGGCGTTGTCGCCTTCGCAGCTCGCCCCGGACCTGCCGACGATGTGCAGGCTGCCGGCGCCGTCCTCGCAATAGGCGCTGAGCATGATCTCCGATTGGTCGCAAGCCGCCTGCGCCTGCCCGACCAGGACCCGCATGTCCACGCCGGCAGCCCCCGGGAAACCTCGCGGACCCGCCGGACCAGGCGGCCCGCTCGCCCCGGCGGCGCCGGCTTCGCCCTTTGGCCCCTGCGGCCCGGCGGGCCCTGACAGACCCGGAGGCCCGGGCGGACCGGCTGCGCCAGGCTCCCCCTTGGCGCCTTGTGGCCCGGCCGGTCCTGCCGGACCCCGCACTCCCTGCAGGCCGATCGGCCCGGCGGGACCGGGCTCGCCTTTGTCGCCCTTGTCGCCCTTGCCCCCTTGCGCGCCGGCGGGGCCGCGGGCGCCGGCCTCGCCTTTGAGACCCTGAGGCCCGGCCTCTCCGGCAGGTCCTGCCTCCCCCTTCTGGCCGCGCGGCCCCTCCGGCCCCGGCGGCCCGACCGGTCCGGCAGGGCCCGGCTCGCCCTTGTCGCCTTTGTCGCCCTTGAGGCCCTGCGCCCCGGCGAGGCCGCTTGCCCCGGCTTCGCCTTTGAGGCCCTGAGGTCCAGCCTCTCCGGGAGGCCCGGCATCTCCCTTCTGACCGTGCGGCCCCTCCGGCCCCTGCGGCCCGACCGGTCCGGCGGGGCCCGGGTCGCCCTTGTCGCCCTTGTCGCCCTTGTCGCCCTTGAGGCCCTGCGCTCCGGCGAGGCCGCTTGCCCCGGCTTCGCCTTTGAGGCCCTGAGGGCCAACCGGTCCGGGAGGTCCAGCATCTCCCTTCTGGCCGTGCGGCCCCTCCGCTCCCTGCGGCCCGACCGGTCCGGGAGGGCCGGCATCCCCCTTGGGTCCGTGTGCGCCTTGGGGGCCGATCGGCCCGACGGGTCCGGCGGGGCCCGGATCGCCCTTGGCTCCCGGCGCTCCGGCGGGACCGCGGGCGCCGACCTCGCCTTTGAGGCCCTGACGGCCGACCTCTCCAGGAGGACCTGCGTCTCCCTTAGCCCCCTGCAGGCCCTGCGGCCCTAGTGGGCCCTGCGGTCCGATGGGTCCGGTCGGCCCGGAATCGCCCTTGGCTCCTTGCGGTCCTGTAAGCCCGATCGGCCCGCGTTCGCCGGGCGGACCTGGAGGGCCGGGAGGGCCCGCGGGGCCGGCGTCGCCCTTCGCGCCGGGCGGGCCGAAGCCGCCGATCGCGCCGGTATCGCCTTTGGGGCCCTGAGGCCCGACGACGCCGATCGGCCCGGCCTCCCCTTGCGGCCCGATCGGCCCCGGCGGCCCGGCCGCTCCCGTGTCGCCCTTCGGTCCCTGCGGCCCAGCAGCGCCGTCTTCGCCCTTCGGACCCTGCTGTCCTTCGGGGCCTCGCGCGCCCACCGCGCCCCTTGGACCTTGCGGGCCCGCCGGGCCGGCCGGGCCTTTTGGTCCAGGCGGCCCTGGCGGACCGTCGACGCCTTGCGGCCCCTGGGGTCCTGCCGGTCCGGGATCGCCCTTTTGTGCCTGGTTGCAGCCCCCCAGGGCCAGAAGCGCCGCCAAGGCCGCCCCCGCAATCAGCCCACGCATCCGCTTCCTCGCCCCCGCATCCGCTTCCTCCAGCCCCAAGTCGCTTTTGTCGGGACGCAAAAGGCGGCGGAGCGACCGGCGCCGCCATTGCCGTTCGACGGCGCCCGGCGTCCCGCCGCCGAAACTCGCAGGCCGAAGGCTGGTTTGGCAACCTCTTCCAGATGAAGAATGCGACGATCTCGCTCGGCGTGGCCCGTGGTTCGGCGGCCTCGAGCCTATCCGAGGACGCCCGTCGCCTTCGCGTAGTAAAGGAGCGCGATCGTCTTGGCGTCGGCGATAGCGCCGCTCTCGATCATTGCGAGCGCCTCGCCGAAGGGGACCTCGATCACCTCGATGTGCTCGTCGTCGTCGACGCCGCCCCCGGCGCCCGTGCGGTCGCTCGCGCCGTAGGGAGCGACGAAACAGGCGATCTTCTCCGTCATGCCGCCGGGGCTCATGTAGGCGTCGAACGCGTGTCGGGGCGCGTCGATCGAGACGCCCGTCTCCTCGAGCGCCTCGCGGACGACGCAGGCCTCGGGCGCGTCGCCGTCGAGCATTCCCGCACAGACCTCGATCGTCGCCAGCGCCCCGTCGGCGAGAAATGCGCCGGCCCGGAACTGCTTGACGAGCGTCACGACCGAACGGGCGGGATCGTAGAGCAGCACCGCCGCGGCCTTGCCGTGCCGGTAGACCTCGTGGGAGAGCCTGCGCTCCGCGCCGTCCTCCTCGACGACCTCGATTTCCGTGCGGGTCAGCTCGAACCGGCCCTTCGCCATGAGGGTCTCGCCGGTGACGCGCGCCGACTTGGCCATGGGCTCTCCTTAATATCCGAACTGCTCGCGCAGGATGCGTTCGTTGAGGGAGTGGCCGGGGTCGTGGAGCAGGATAAGCGAGGTCGCCCGGTCCATCGCCACCGCGACCCGCATCACGTCGCGGATTTCGAAATGGTCGGCGACCGCCGCGACCGGGCGCTTGTCGGCCTCGAGTACGTCGATGACGAACTGCGCCGTGTCGGGAAGGAGCGCGCCTCGCCAGCGTCGCGGACGGAAGGGCGAGAGCGGCGTCAGGGCCATGAGCGGCGCATCGAGCGGCAGGATCGGGCCGTTGGCGGAAAGGTTGTAGGCGGTCGAACCGGCGGGCGTCGCGACCAGCACGCCGTCGGCGATCAACTCGCCGAGCCGGGTCGCCTTGTCGACCTCGATGCGCAGCTTCGCCGCCTGATAGGTCTGGCGCCAGAGCGACACCTCGTTGATCGCCCGGGCGGTCGTCTCCTCCCCTTGCACGCTGCGCGCCCGCATCAGCAGCGGATGGATGATCGACGGCAAGGCCGCCGCCAGCCGGTCCCTCAGGGCGCGTCCGGAATATTCGTTCATCAGAAAGCCGACCGAGCCCCGGTTCATGCCGTAGATCGGCTTCGGCGCGTTCATGGTGCGGTGGAGGGTCTGCAGCATCAGGCCGTCGCCGCCGAGAGCGACGATGACGTCGGCCTCCTCGGGCGGCGCGTTGCCGTAGAGCCCGACCAGCGACTTCAGCGCCTCGTCGGCCTCCTTTGCGCCGGAGGAGATGAAGGCGATCGTCCGGACCGGGACTTTGACTTTGGCGATCGAAATGATCCTGCCTCCCGCGGCTTGTCCGGCGGCGTCAGGCGCCTCGAGCGGCGACCGTCTTAGCCGAGGCGGGCGTCATGCGAAAGCCGCTGGAGGGCCTATCGGGTCAGGCCTCCGGCAGCGCCCGGGCGGCGCCGCGCGCGGCGCTCGCCCGCGTCTGAAGGGTGATGAGAAAGCGGGCGCCGCAGTAGAAGTCGTCGGCCTTGGCGGGCGCGAGCTCGATCGCGCCGCCGTTCCGCGCCACGAGATCGGCCGCGATCGACAGACCGAGCCCGGCCCCGACCTCGCTGGTCGACTTGTGGAACGGCTCGAAGATGCGCTCGCTCTGGTCCGCCGGGAACCCCGGGCCGGTGTCGCTGATCTCGATGATGGCGTCGCCGTCGGTGCGGATCGCGGCGAAGCGGATCGCCTTCGGCCGTCCGGCCGCAGCGCCCTTGGTCTTCAGCGCCTGGGCGGCGTTGCGGCTCAGATTCTCCAGCACGCGCAGGATGTGGTCAGGATCGGCGTAAACCTCGAACCTCGGCGGAATGTCGACATGATAGTCGATCGCTTCGGCGTGCTCCGCGAGAGCCAACTCGACGACCTGCCGGACGAGCTCGCTGAGATCGAACGGCCGCCGTTCGGGCGGCTGCTCCCGCCCTGCGCCGTAGGTCAGCGTCGCCTGGCAAAAATGGATCGCCCGGTCGAGCGTGGCGACCAGCCGGGGGGCGAGGCGCTGCGCCAGCGGGTCCGGAATCGTCGCCAGGCGATCGGAAATCAGCTGCGCCGCCGTCAGCATGTTCCTGAGGTCGTGGTTGATCCGCGCCACCGCCATGCCGAGCTCCGCCAGCCGCTTGCGCTGGGCGAGTTCATGCGCGAGCGTGCCCTGCATTGCGGCGAGCGCCGTCTCCGCCCGGCCGATCTCGTCGCGCCGCCCGCTCGGGGCGATCACGCGTGAGATGTCCTGCGGGCGCTCGCCGAACGCGATGATGTTGGTGGTGAGCCGCCGGACGGGCCGCAGCACCATGTGCCAAAGCGCCGCCCATAGCACGCAGGTGACGACCGCCGCGATCATCAGGGCGATGTTGAGGAACGTGTGCGAGACGCGCCACAGCGCCTCACGGAGCGGGGTCTCGTCGAGCGTCACCGCGATGCCTGCTTCATCCGGCGAGGCTCCGTCGGCGACATGGATCATGGTTCCGGGCTTGGCGAACAGCGTCTCGAACGCCTCGCGAATGCTCTCGACGAACGTCTCGCTGTCGAGATTGACCGTTTCGACCGACGAGAGGGACTCGCTAGGCTGGCCGGCGAGCACGCGCCACCCTGACGGCGTCGAGACCGCGATCGATTTCACCCCAACGCTCGCGAGGATCTTGCTCGAGAGACCCGGAGGGAGTTCGGCCGCTCCGCCGCCGTCGAACGCCACGAAGGCGGTCTGGGCGGCCGCGAGCTTGTTGTGAAGCCAGGTCTCGCGAAAGGCGGCGAGGCGCGTGACGTAAAAGAGTCCCATCGCCAGCAGGACGAAGGCCAGTGTGACGACGAGCACCCGCCCCGCCAGCCCGAGGCCGCGGAGCCGGCGCGGCCCGACCGCCGCCCCCGAAGCCGGCGCAAAATTCGCGAGTGACGTCGCCGTCTCGTTCGCCGGTTGCCGTTGAGCCGTCAGATCCAGCATCGCTAGGTCTTCACCCCGAAATCATCGTCTATATAGGCCTGAATAATATCCGAAAAATCCGTTTCCGCACGAAAGCCGAGATTTTTCGCCCGCACCGGGTCGAACGCCTGCGGCCATCCGGCGACGATGCGCGCGACCGTCTCGTCCGGCTCCCGGCGGATGAGACGCGTCGCCTCGTTCCCGGCGACTCGCCTCAGCGCCTCGATCTGCTCGCCGACCGTCGCCGACACGCCGGGCAGGGTCAGCGTCCGCCTGTTCCCGAGCTGCGACGTGTCGAGCTCGGCGGCGCGCAGCAGGAACCCGACTGCGGAGCGGGGCGAGGCGTGCCAGTGGCGCACGTCGTCGCCGACCGGCAAGTTCGCCTCCTTCCCCGCCAGCGGCTCCCGGATGATGCCTGAAAAGAATCCGGAAGCAGCCTTGTTCGGCGCGCCGGGCCTGACGCAGATCGTCGGCAGCCGCAATCCGATCCCGTCGAAAAAACCGCGCCTCGAATAGTCGGCCAGCAGCAACTCGGCCATCGCCTTCTGGGTTCCGTAGCTTGTCAGCGGCGCGGGCGCGAAGTCGTCGCCGATCACGTCGGGAAAGGGCGCCCCGAACACGGCGATCGACGAGGTGAACACCAGCCGCGGCTTGTACGCGCCGCCGGACAGGGCGTTTTCGCGGCGAATGGCCTCGAACAACGCCTGGGTTCCGCCGAGGTTGATCGCATAGCCCTTGTCGAAGTCCGATTCCGCCTCCCCCGACACGACCGAGGCGAGCAGGAAGATCATCTCCGGCCACCGGCCGACCAGCTTGGGCGCGACGTAGGAGGCGGCGATGTCGAAGGCTTCGCGAACGACCGGGAACGGCGCCTCGAGAGCGCCCGGCGCGACGATGTCGACGAGATGCGCTCCGTCGATCGCCTTCCCGGCGAGCCGGCCGTCGCGCGCCAGCCTCTGCGAGAGCTTGTGGCCGATCATCCCGGCTGCGCCGACGATGAGCACGTTCATGGATCAGCAACCTTTCCCGCCGATGGCGGCGAACGCTCGACAATGAAAAGTCATGTAGGACAATTTTTGCGCTGCGAGAAACCTGACCGAATGGTCAAGTCTTCTCTCAGAAGAATTTGGTGCAGTTTCGGTCGCCATTTTTTCGCCCTATCTACCGGACAGAGGAGCCGAGTACCGCCAACAGGAAAAAGGTTGATTGGATGCGGAAGCTGATTTATGTAGGCGCCATATTGGTTGGATATACGTGTGTTGCCTCGGCTGCTGAAAAGGGAATTGCTTCATATTACCAGAATCCGTATTACAGCGGTCTGATCGCCGCGCACAAATCTCTGCCGTTCGGGACCCAGGTGCGCGTCGTCAATCTCGATAACGGACGCAGCACGATCGTGAAGATCGTCGACCGGGGACCCTACATCCGGGGCCGGATCATCGACGTCTCGCCGGCTGCCGCCGGCGTTCTCGGCTTCCGCCAGGCGGGAATCGCCCACGTCGAGATCGAGAAGGTCCGAGGCGAGTCGGACGCGGGACTGTCAGTTCTTTGATTTGACAGCGACGGGCGGTCGCGCCGAAAGACAGGGCGCGGCCGCTCGTTTCCAATCGCTGCAATGGCTCCCGCGGTCTCGATGCCGGAGTTTCCGATGGCGGCAAAGCTTCTGGTCTATGGAGCAAACGGCTTCGTTGGAGAGCGCGTCGCACGCGTTGCGCGCGCCGCCGGCGTCACAGTGGTCGTGGCCGGCAGGGACGAGCGAAAGCTGCGTCCGATCGCGTCCGATCTGAACGTCGAGGCGCGCACATTCGGCCTCTCCAATCGCCGAATCATCGCGGCGGCGCTCGAGGGGATCGCCGTGTTGCTGAACTGCGCGGGGCCGTTCAAGCACACTGCCGAGCCGCTGGCGCGCGCGTGTCTCGAGGCGGGCGTCCACTATCTCGACATCACCGGAGAAATCCCGGTCTACGAGGCGTTGCTGGCGAAGGACGCCGAGGCGAAGGCGCGCGGGGTCATGCTTCTGCCCGGCGCTGGTTTTGACGTCGTCCCGACGGATTGCCTGGCGCTCCACCTGAAGCGGCGGCTGCCGACAGCGACGCGCTTGAGGCTCGCGTTTCAGTCCATCGGTCCGGCCGGCCCGCCTCCGGGGACGCAGCGGACGGCGATCGACCTCCTCGACTACGGCGATCGAGTCCGTCGCAACGGGAAGTTGATCCGTCCCCGACAGTCCTCGACGATCTCGGTCGATTTCGGCGAGGGTCCCGTCGACGCGGCGCTCATCCCGTGGGGCGACGTATTCACCGCTTATCATTCCACCGGCATTCCCAACATCGAAACCTATGTCGCTGCTGCGCCCGCCTTCAGGCGCGCCATGGCCGCCGGGCGGCTGATCGCCCCATGGACGAAATGGGCGCCGATTAGAAAGCTGCTTTTGATGAGCGTGAGACCAGGGCCGAGCCCGGAGCTGACGAGGCGGACCCGAACGCATGTCTGGGGCGAAGTGGTCGACGACCAGGGCGGTCGTGCGGAGGCGCGGTTGCACGGGCCCGAGGCGGGAGTCGTCTGGACGACCGCGGCCGCGCTCGGCGCGGCTCGAAAGGCGCTCCGCGGCCTCGCCCCTCCGGGCTACCAGACGCCGGCGTCGGCTTACGGACCGGACTTCGTGCTGGAGACGGAAGGCGTGATGCGCGAGGACATTGGCTGACCGGCGCGACTATCAAGCGAAATTCGGCATCGTTCCGGCCTTTCGCGCCGGGATCCACGCCAGGACCGTCGTGGTCACCGAATGCGGCGACGCCAAGCGCCAGCTCGCCTGTTTCGGCGACACGATGAACGTCGCGGCTCGTCTCTGCGAAGTTGGCAAGACGATCAATCGGCGCCTTGTCGTGTCGGGAGAGCTTCTGCGGCCGATCCGGGTTCCGGACCCGCTGGAGGTCGGGGAGGGGAAGAGCGTCGCGTCGCGCGGCCGCCAGGAACCGGTCGAGGCGCACTTGGTGAAATGGCGTCGGCCGGCTTCGGTCTCGTGCGAGCGCCTCGCCGCCCGAGGCGAGACGCGAATTAACGAAGTCAGACCTCCATTCTGAGCACCACCCGGAAGCGCGCCTTACCGCTCAGCATCCGCTCGTAGGCGTCCTGCGCGCGTTCGAGCGGATAGACCTCGTTCATCGAGGCCACCTTGTTGCGCCGGCTGAACTCGAGCGTGTCCTCCGAGTCCCTGGCGATCCCCGAATACCAGCCCTTCACGGCGGCGCTCTTTTGAATGAGATCGAGAGAGTTGACCGTCAGCGGCCCGACCGCGCCGATAACCATCATGACGCCGTTCGGGCCGAGCCCGCCGGCGATCGCCTGCATCGCCTCGCCGTTGGTGACGGTGGCGAGGATCGCCTTTGCGCCGCCCATCGCCTGGAGGGTCTTGGCCGGATCCTCGGCCGCGCTGTCGATATAATCGCTGGCCCCGAGCTGGCGGGCGAGCTCCTCCTTGTCGCGGCCTCGATTGACCGCGACGGTCCGAAAGCCCTGCCGCGCCGCGTACTGAACGCCGAGATGCCCGAGCCCGCCCACGCCGTGGACGGCGACGACGTCGCCGGGCCCCGCGCCGGTGTGGCGAAGGGCGTTGAAGGTCGTGACGCCGGCGCAGAGCAGGGGGGCGGACTCGACGGCGTCGAGATCATCCGGCACATGCGCTACCGAGGAGACATGGGCGATCAGATGCGTTGCGTAGCCGCCGTCCCGGGTCACCCCGGTCACCTCGTGCAGGTTCTCGCATGCGAAAGCGGCGTCGCGCCGGCAACGGCTGCAATAGCCGCAGGCGCCGCCGAACCAGCCGACGCCGGCGCGCGCCCCGACGCTCCAGCCGCTGACGCCCTCGCCGAGCGCATCGACGACGCCGATCACCTCGTGGCCGGGGATGCGGGGGTACTGGATGCCGGGGATGAGGCCTTGCACGGTCAAGACGTCGCTATGACAGACGCCGCAAGCCTCGACGCGAATGCGCATTTCGTCACGTTTCGGCACGGGAATGTCCCGCTCCTCCGCCTGCAGCTTTCCGCGGGCCTCGTGAACCGCCATCGCGCGCATTTTCGCCATTTGAACGGCCTCCTTTTTGAACGGAACGGTGACCTTCGCCTGGCCTCGAGGCGAAGGTGCGGCTGGTCTGATTCGCAATCGAGGCGACCCGCGAGACGGGCGGGGAACCGACGATCCCATCGAAGACGGTCGAGCATGGTCAGCTCTCTGCGGCGGTGAGCGATTCCGGCGTCGGGCTTCCGGCCGATCGCATCTTCGACGCGTTTCTTACCACCAAACCGCAGGGGAGGGGGATGGGACTGTCCATCAGCCGACGAATCATCGAGTCGCATGGCGGCCGCCCGAGGGCGCGCCCAACGCAGGACGGGGGCCGTCTTTCGTCCACGCTGCCGGTCGAGCGGCCATCATCCTCCGACTGTGTGTTCCTGTTCCCGCGAGGCCAGGCGGGCGATCTCATGGATATCCACCCGATCGATGCCAATGTCGTGCAGCTCCCGATCGGAATAGTTGGACAGCTCCTGGACAACTTTCCAGTACGTCCGACGTGCGCGTAGGAAGCGCACAACAGAGGGCAATAGCATTGTAGTCTCCTTTTGATGTAAATAGGTAAACTGCAAGCGCTGCCATTTCCATAATTCTTGTGGAGACACGCGGAGCGCCATCGGATTACGCGGTTAATACTTTAGTTTATATTGCCTAACCTCCGGCGATCCGTCCGGCTCAGCGCGCCGACAACCTCACCTTTTAACTCGCCAGCGCCGGCATGCTGCGGAGCCCTGAAGGGGCCTCGAAGGACGACTGGCGCAACGCCGGCGGCGACGCGTCGTCATTGTTCGAGGCCCTTTGCTTTCGGGTCGGCGCCGTCGGTCGCCAACTCGGGATGGGGTCCGCGCTCAGGCTTCGGCGCTCGATGCCGCCCCTGGCGGCTCTAGCGGACAGCCTCCGGGCGCGAATCCAGGGAAAAGATCTCCTTCGGCTCCCTTACGCCGCGCAGAGCGTGGAGGCCGACGGATTCGAGACGGCTGTCGCCGCCCGCGGCTGCGGCGGCGAACTCGGGAGAGACGAGAACGGACCGGCCGAGCGGCTCGCACAGCGCCTCGATGCGGGCCGCTTCGTTGACGGCGGGGCCGATGATGGTGAAGTCGAGCCGGTCGGCGGCGCCGACATTGCCGTAAAGCACCTCCCCGATATGCAGAGCAAGATCGACGGAAGCGACCGGGACGCCGGCTGCGGCGCGATCCGCATTCAACGCATCCAGCCGTTGCATCGCCTCGATCGCTGCGTCGAGCGCGCCCCGGCATGTCTCAGCGCGGTCCGCTTCCTCGAAAGAAAAGGTGGCGAGCATGCCGTCGCCGATGAATTTCAGCACCTGGCCGCCGCGTGGCCGAAGCGTGGCCGTCAAGACCTCGAAGACGTCGTTGAGCAGGTCGACGATGATCTCTCCGGCCGCACAGTCGCTGATCGGGGTGAAGCCCCGGATGTCGGCGTACCAGAGCACGGCGTTGAGCTTTTCGACCGACCCTCGCGTGACGGCGCCGGCGTGGACGCGCCGGCCGGCGTCCTCGCCGAGGTAAGTCCCCAGCAATCCGGAGGCGATGACATAGGCCGCATGCGATTTCATCGCGAGCGACAGCGCAGGCAGGGTCGCATCGACGAGGGTCACATCGTCTTCGCTGAAGCCGCCCTTCCTGTCGGTGGTGAAGGAATAGACGATCCCCGTCCCCTGCGAACGGTCTCCGTCCACACCGTAGATGTAGAGTTGGGCGAGGTAATCGGTCGCGCCCAGGGCGAAGAACTCTTCCAGGATCGGAAAATCGCGCTGGTCCGGCCCGGATTCGAGGCGCCGGCGCATCGAGGGGTTGGCTTCGCCGTCGCGAGCCCGGCGGATGAGATGGTTGAGGGGGCTTTTGAGGAAGTCCGAGTCCTCATCGCTGCCGCGGGCATATTGCTCGGGCTCGATCGCATTGAGATCGCGCCGCCAGGTGAAGCCGTAGCCATGCCATTGGGGATGCAGGGTCTCCATCGCTGCATGCGCTCGCCACACTGGCGCTCCGTGGACGACGAGGCGCTGGCAGTAGCCGTCGAACAGGTCGTAGGCGGCGGCGCTGCGCAGTCCCTCGCGCACCGCCCAGATATGCGTCTCGATGATGCGGCGACCGAGTTCGCCGCCGAAGGTCGTCAGGCGGAGCTGCGCGAGAATGTCAGCTGGGTCGTTTTGCGGCATGCCGGAGAGCTTGGCTCGCATGACGTCCGGGATCAACAGGCGCCACAGCAGGCGTTACGGCTTGGGCTCGGGCTGCGGGATGACGAATGTCTGTCCCGGATAGATCAGGCTCGGGTTACGAATCTGACCTGAATTGGCGGCGAAGATGACCTCGTAGTGCGTCCCGTCGCCGTAGAACTTCTGGCTGATGCCCCAGAGCGTGTTGCCGGGACCGACGTGATGCGTCTGGATCGAATCGAGGACGAGGTCAGCCGGCGAAGTCGCGCCTGCTGCCGGCGCCGATGGCGAGCCGGCCGGGGCGCCCGGCGCATGATAGTCGAACGGCGCTTCGGCCCGCGCGGCGACCTTGGCGTCGGCCGGACTGATCTCGTCGGCGCGCACGTCGTAGGCCCCGGGCGTCAAGCCACGTTTGATCGTCAGCGACCAGCGGCCGTCGTCGCCGGTCTTGACGTCGCCGACATAGGCGCCGCTGAGATACAGGCGCACCACGGCGTTCGGCCCTGCCTCGCCCCTGGCCACAAGGCGGCCGCCGGGGCTGACCTCGATCGACTTGACCGCGATTTGGCTGGCCGGCCCCGACTGAGTGGGCAAGGCCAGGGCTGTCGTGGAGGAGGCAGGCGGCGAGAGAGCGGCGGCTACAGCGCTCGGCGGCGGACCCGGCGCCGCGACAGCGACCGTAATGGCGTTGGAAGTCTGGGCCGAGGGGCCGGCGCCGGCGGCGAGCGCCAGGCTGTGCTCGCCCGGCGGAAGCGGCGGCGGAATGATGACGAACTGGCCCTCGTCGTTCGCGGTCGCTTCGCCGACGGTCTTGCCCGCGTCCCTGAGTTCGACCTTCGCGTTTGGCGCGGCGCGCCCGGCGACGACAGTCTCCCCAGTCGGCTGAACGCTCACGACGTCGAACGACGGCTTGTCGAGGGGGGGCGGGGCCGCCCGCGCCGCAGCGGAAGGCGCAGACTCCTTGCCGGGCGGGGGAGACGCTAGCGAAGCCTCCTTGGCGCCGGAAATGGCTGGCGTTGCTGGCGCAGACTCCTCGGGCGCCCGGTCGGTGACCGCGACGGGTACGGCGTTCGGCCATAGGATGCTCGGATGCGCCCAATAGGCCGCCGCGGTCCCCGCGACGACGACCGCAGCTCCCGTCGCAAAGGCCCAGATCGTTGCTGTTTGCGAAGGCATGCTCGCTCGCTTTCAGCATCGATATATAACGTTCCGCGGCGCCGGAAACAATGCGATGTCATGCCGCTGTCACGGGCTCTTCGACGATCTGCACAGGTGAGATGCAACGGTCCTTCAGGTGCGGAACAGTTCGCGCTCGATCCCCGCCGCCTCGAACACATAGTCGCGGCTCGCCTCAAGGTCGGCGCGCAGCTTCGGAACATCGTAACCGACCATTTCGCCGCGCCATTTCTTGATCTGGCCGGCGCAAAGCACCGTCGACACGTTGGATCTGTCCATCAGGGTGACGACCGCCCCGGGCGCGTGGTTGAGTGGAGCGACATTGAGCGCCGTCGCGTCGAGAAGGATGATGTCGGCCTCCTTGCCGGGGGTGAGAGAGCCGGTCCGGGCATCGATCCTCAGCCCTTCGGCGCCGCCCATCGTGCCGAGTCGCAGGGCGTCCCAGACTGACATAAGCTTCGGGTATTCCTTGCCCTGCAGCGCCAGTTCGTTGGCGAGCATGCGCTGCAGGGTGAGCACGCCGCGCATCTGGGTGAACATGTCCGCGGTCATCGTGCATTCGACGTCGCTCGAAAGCGAAAGGCTCATGCCGAGATCGAGCGCCTTCTGGATCGGCGGCGTTCCGTGCCGCATATGCATCTCTATCGGCACGGCCAACGTGACATGCGCGCCGGCGTCGGCGGCGACCTTCCAGGCCATGTCGCTCATGCCGGTCATGTGGATGAAAAAGCAGTCCCGACCGAACTTTCCGGCGGTCGCCAGCGCGTCGAAGGTCGGCTGCATGCCGAAGGTGCCGACGACGTGCAGGGCGATCGGCAGGTCGAGCTCGCGGCCGACTTTCCAGGCGTTCTCGTAGCCTGGCAGATAGATCTCGCCGCCCATGAACATGCTGAGCAATTGGTCGGACGACGAAAAATGCTGCTCCCGGATACGCTTGGCGTCGCCGGGGTACTTCGCCTTCTCGCCCCAACCTTCGAAATAGCCGAACACGGCGCGCCGCCCGGCGGCGCGTAGCCCCTCGATCGCGGCGTCGGAATGTTCCGGCGAATGATGGATCTGGCTGATGTCCATGACCGCCGTCACGCCGGCGTCGATCTGCGCGACGCCGCCGAAGAGCTCGTTGATATAAACATCCTGCGGCCGATAGACCATCGACAGCTTCTGGAGGATCAACTCGTAGTAATTGTGCGCGCTCTCGGGCCGTCCGTCGTTGATGAGAATGCCGTCGGCGAGAAAGCTGCGCAGCGCCGTCTCGAACTGATGGTGATGCGCGTCGACGAAGCCCGGCATCACGATATGCCCCGAAGCGTCGATCACCGCGGCGTCCGGCGCGTGAATGGAGGAGGCGACCTCGGCGATGATCGAACCCTCGAGGAGCACGTCGCCGACCGCATGATTGCCCACGCGAGGGTCCATCGACAGGATCGTCCCGCGCTTGATCAGCGTCCGGCGATCTTTCGCGCCGACCCCTTCCGGCATTGCGCACGCTTTTGCGCCGCGCGTCGCCTCGACATCGGCGGCCGCGGCGTTCTGAGAGTCCGGCTTAGAGGCGAATGCGGCGGCGGATTGCTGGACCCCGCCGGCGCCGCCGCTCGACGCGGCGACATCACAAAACTGGCACATGGCGTCCTCCCCTTGCCTTTCGTCCGGACTCTGCTTTTCTTCCCGAAGGCGGGCAAGCGGTCTCGCGCAAAGCGTATGGAGCCAAGTTCGGGACGTCAATCGCCTGTCGCTTCATGCGAGCTTCATGGGCCCGTCAAACGCGTCCATCGCCGGGGCGGTCGAAAAACTCGGCTCGAAGTGCCCGTTGGGCCGTCTTGGTCAGCCCATAGAGCGCCAGGCGGCGCCCTTGCCCTTGGTCTACCGCGGCGGCAATTCGAGGCGATCGATCAGGTCCGCCGCGGCGAGGAGACGAGCATGAAAAGGACCGCAGCCCGATTCACCTAGGCAAACCGGCGCTGCGGGCGGTTCGCTTAACCACGATTAAACGTTTCTGTTGCGCCGGCGCATGTTTGTTCTATATATGTTCCGCTCCACGTCCGGAGAAAATCAGTTTTGAGGCCCCGCCAAAGTCCGCATCGCGTCCGCATGCCCGCCGGTCGCGGAGACGCGTCGCAAGCGACCATGCACCGCGTTCGACGGCAATCCAGGTTCCCCGAATTCGGGGCGCGACTTCCGCCGAGCAACGCGCCGCCAATTCAAGCGTGTCGCGCAAGTCGGCTGGAAATGTTGCTGAAAGCAGCCTGGAATCCCACAATTCGGACGAATGCCGCCACCCGGGGTCGGCGCTTGCTGTTGAGGAACACCAGGGCGAACTTGGGGATCGCTCGCACGGAACCATCCGTTCGCCTTCGGAGGCGCTGTGACAATTCGCCGGAAAAATCTTCCACATCTGGTGTAAGTCATTGAAAAGGCGAGAATCGTGAACGGATGTGGCTTCCCCTGGCGTTCCTTTTGCTTCCGCCGGCGTTCCTTTGGCTTCCCCAAAGCGTGCGGTTTCCTTCCCCGGGGCACCGGCGGCCTTCCCGCTGCGTTCCAGGACGTTCCGGCCGCTCGCGGACGGCGGCAAAGCCCACGGCGCTCCTCTCGCGCGCTTTCAAGAAACGGGAGGGGTGAGCAATTGCCCGGAAAATGGCAGCGCAAGCCTTTGAAGAAGCTGATTTCGCGCCGAGGCCGACTTGGCGGGCGCTTAGACCTCGACCACCAGCGCGTGCACCTGCGGCTTCTTGCCCCAGACCGCGTTGACCGAATTGCGCACGGCCCGCTCGATCGCGGTCGACAGGAAATCGGGGTCGCGCCGCCTGCCCCTCGGCAGACCCTCGAAGGTCTCGAAAATCGCCGCATCGATCAGCGCGTCGATCGCCGCTCCGTCCCGCGTGCGCTCGGGCAGGCCGGCGATCATCACGTCCGGGTCGCCCGCCATCTCGCCTTTCGGGGTCAGCGCGAGCGCGATCGAGACGACGCCCGCAAACGACAGCCGACGCCGCTGGGTGACGCATTCCTGATCGGCCGGCAGAAGAATCTCGCCGTCCTTCAGCCGCTTGCCGCGGCTGACCTTGCCGATGCTCGCGACGTCGCCGGGCGCGAGGCGCACCAGGTCGCCGTTGAAGGCGCGCAGCACCTGCGGCACGCCCTGCGCTTTGGCGAAGGCAGCGTGTTCGCTCAGGTGCAGCGCCTCGCCATGCGCCGGGACCGCGATCTTCGGTCTGAGCCACGCGTACATTTTTGCCAGCTCGGCGCGGCGGGGGTGGCCGGAGACATGCACGAGAGCGTTGCGGTCGGTGACGACCTCGACGCCCGACGTCACGAAGGCGTTGATGAGCTTGCCGACCGCCTTCTCGTTGCCGGGAATGGTGCGCGAGGAGAAGATGACCGTGTCGCCGGCGCTGAGCTCCGCCGTCGGATGCTCGTCCTCGGACATGCGCGCGAGCGCCGCGCGCGGTTCGCCCTGGCTGCCCGTGGCAAGCGCCAGGACCTTGTTCCTCGGCAGGCGCTCGAACGCATCCATGCCGAGAAACGGCGGTACGCCGTCCAGCATGCCGCATTCCCGCGCGACCATGACGACGCGCTCAATCGCGCGCCCCAGGATGCAGACCTGCCGACCCGCTGCGAGGGCCGCCTCCGCGGCCGAGCGAAGACGTGAGACATTGGAGGCGAAGGTGGTGACGACCACCCTGCCCTTCGCCTTGGCGATCAGATCGCCGAGCACCGCGGCAACGTCGCGCTCGGACGGGCTTTCGCCCTCCCGCAGCACGTTGGTCGAGTCGCAGACGAGCGCGAGCACGCCTTCGTCGCCGAGCGCCATGAGGCGCGTCTCGTCGGTCGGCGGACCGAGGACCGGGGTCGGGTCGATCTTCCAGTCGCCGGTGTGGACGACGAGGCCGGCCGGCGTGCGGATCGCGAGCGCCGCGCTCTCCGGGATCGAGTGGGAGACGGCGAGGAATTCGACGTCGAACGGGCCGATCGAGACCCGGGCCCCCGGCCTGACGATCTCGATCGGAATCTTCGGGGCGCCCGGCTCGCTGAGACGCCGCGCTTCGGCGAGGCCCGCCGCGAAAGGCGACGCATAGACCTGCGCCCCGAGACTCGGCCACAGCTCGGCGAGCGCGCCGATATGATCCTCATGAGCGTGGGTCAGGATGATTCCGACGAGGTCCTTCCTCACCTTCTCTATGAAGCCGACGTCGGGCATGATGAGATCGACGCCGGGCAGGTCGTCGCCGGCGAAGGCGACGCCGAGATCGACCATCAGCCATTTGCGCGCCTTCGGCGGGCCGTAGCCGTAGAGCGCGCAATTCATGCCAATTTCGCCCAAACCCCCGAGGGGCGCGAACACGAACTCGCCGTCGTCTGTCATTCAGTCCGGCCTTCCTCGCGCAAGCGAAGCGGACGAAGCCGCCACGGGCGAGCCATCCGATTGGGGCAGTATCCAGAGGTCCGCGGATTCGATCCCCTCGATCCCGCTCCCCCCGCGAAACAGCAAACGGCCGGCGTCGTCAAGCCCTTCGAACGTCCCCTCCCGCCGCCGACAGCCGCTCTCGATCCTAATGCGCTCGCCGAGCGGCGTCGCGTAAGCAAGCCACGCGGAGCGCACCGCCTCGAACGCTCCACCCGCGCGCCACATCGAAAGGGCTTCGTCGAAGCGCTCGACCAACCGCTCGAAAAGCGCGCGCGCGTCCACCCGGCCGCCGCTTTCCGTCCGCAGAACGGCGGTCGGATAGCCGACCCCTTGCGGCGCGCTCAGGCAGTTGACGCCGATCCCGACGACGCAGGCGAGCCGGTTGCCTGAAACAGTCGCGCCCTCGACCAAAACGCCGGCGCATTTCGCGCCGTCAAGGACGAGATCGTTGGGCCACTTGAGGCGCATGCCTGCGGCGGCGAGATCCTTCGCCGCGCGCGCGAGCGCGACGCCCGCCACGAAGCCAAGCTGCGGCGCCGCAACCTGTGGGCACGGGTCGATCAAGAGCGCGCTGGCGTAGAGGTTGCCTCTCGGCGAGGCCCAACTCCGCCCCCGCCGGCCACGCCCTGCGGTCTGCTCTACGGCGATGATCCAGAGACGCCCGGGATCGCCGGCGAAGGCGCGGCGGCGAGCTTCCTCATTGGTCGAGTCGATCGCGCCGAAGCGGGCGACCCGCCAGCCCGCAAACGCGGTCTCCGCCTCCGCCGCCCCGCTCAAAACAGCGTATGCGCGGCCGCCATCGCCGCGTCAGTCAGCGGCCAAGGGGCGAGCGCAAACGCGATGATCAGCAGGGCCGCGAGTCCCAGCACGCTGCGGGCGACCAGGGTCGGGCGATCGAACGCCTTGGCCGGCTCGTCGAAATACATGAGCTTCACGACGCGCAGATAGTAGTAGGCGCCGACCGCGCTCGAGAGCACGCCGATCACGGCGAGGCCGTAGAGGCCGGCCTTGATGGCGGCGGCGAACACGTAGAACTTGGCGAAGAAGCCTGCGAGCGGGGGGACACCGGCGAGCGAGAACATCATCGCCGCCAGGAAAAACGCCATTGTCGAATCCGTCCGTGCGAGGCCCGCGAGATCGGCGATGGTCTCGACCGGCCGGCCGCCGCGGCGCATCGAGAGAATGGCCGCGAAAGTCCCGAGCGTCATTACGACATAAATCGCCATATAGACGATGACGCTCTGAACGCCCTCGACCGTTCCGGCCGCGAGGCCGACCAGAGCGAAGCCCATGTGGCCGATCGACGAATAGGCCATCAGCCGCTTGAAGTTGCTCTGGCCGATGGCGGCGAAGGCGCCGAGCGCCATCGAGGCGATCGAGACAAAGGTGAGGATCTGCCGCCAGTCGTTGGTGATGCCGGGGAAGGCGGTGAGCACGACGCGGACGAGGACGGCCATCGCCGCGACCTTCGGCGCGGTAGCGAAGAAGGTCGTCACCGGAGTGGGCGCGCCCTCGTACACATCCGGCGTCCACATGTGGAACGGCACGACAGAGATCTTGTAGAAGAGCCCCGCCAGCACGAACACGAGGCCGAACAGCACGCCGATGCTGCGATGGTCGTGCACGGCGGCCGCCACGTCGCTGAATGACACCGAGCCCGCATAGCCGTAGATGAGCGAAGCGCCGTAGAGGAGAATGCCCGATGAAAGGGCGCTGAGCACGAAATACTTGAGGCCGGCCTCGGTGGCACGCAGATCGCTGCGCCGGTAGGCGGCGACGACGTAGAGCGCAAGGCTCATCAGCTCGAGGCCGAGATACAGCGCGATGAAGTCGCCGGCCGAGATCAGCATCAGCATGCCGAGCGTCGACAACAGGATCAGGACCGGAAATTCGAACCCGGCGATCCGCTCGCTGCGCATGAACTCGAGCGACAGGAGCAGCGTCACCAGGGAGCCGACGAGCGCCAGTCCGCTCATGAAGCGGGTGAACGCGTCGTCGGCGAAGGCGCCGTAGAACGTGATCCCCATCGGCCGGTTCTTGGCGACGACAAGAATGAACACGAGCCCGAGCAGCGCCACCGAGACTTCGGTGACGAGGTTGTAGGCGCGCTCGCCTCTCAGCGCGCCGTAGAGCACGAGCAGCAGCGTGCCGAGCGCCAGCACCGCCTCGGGCAGGACTACCGGAAGAGAGATGGCCGTTTCGTGCATGGGTTGCTCGTTCTCAAAAAGGGTCCGGGCTTTTGGTCAGAGACCCGCAGTCCTGGTCGCCGTCATCGCGTGCTCAACGCCCCTGAGGATCGTCTCGATCGAAGCCGAACTCGCGTCGATGACCGGTTGGGGGTGCACGCCGAAGTAGATGACCAGGAGGCCCAGCGGCAGGAGGGTCGCGATCTCGCGCGGCGCCAGGTCGACGATCGACCTCAGGTTCGCATGCTCGATAACGCCGAAGATGACCCGGCGGTAGAGATAGAGGGCATATGCTGCCGACAGGATGCTGCCGGTGGTCGCGAAGAAGGCGACCCAGGTGTTCGACTGGAACGTGCCGATGAGGGTCAGGAATTCGCCGATGAAGCCGGTGGTGCCCGGCAGGCCGATGTTGGCGAGGGTGAACAGCATAAAGGCGACCGCATAGAGCGGCATGCGCTGCACGAGTCCGCCGTAAGAGGCGATTTCAAGGCTATGCGTGCGGTCGTAGACGACGCCGACGCAAAGGAAGAGGGCGCCCGAGACGAGACCGTGGCTGATCATCTGATAGACCGCGCCCTGTACCCCTTGCGTGTTGGCGGCGAAGATGCCCATCGTCACGAAGCCCATATGGGCGACCGACGAATAGGCGATCAATTTCTTCATGTTGTCCTGCGCCAGCGCGACCAGCGAGGTGTAGATGATCGCAATCACCGACAGGGCGTAGATGAACGGGGTGAAATAGTGCGAGGCGTCGGGGAACATCGGCAGCGAGAAGCGGATGAAGCCGTAGCCGCCCATCTTGAGGAGAATGGCGGCCAGGATCACCGAACCGGCGGTTGGCGCATTGACGTGGGCGTCGGGCAGCCAAGTGTGCACTGGCCACATCGGCAGTTTGACCGCGAAGGACGCGAAGAAGGCGAGCCACAGCCAGGTCTGCATCTTCGGCGCGAACGCCGTCTTCAAGAGCACGGTGATGTCGGTCGTGCCCGCCGTCCAATACATCGCCATGAGCGCCAGCAGCATCAGCACTGAGCCGGTGAACGTGTAGAGGAAGAACTTGAACGCCGCATAGACGCGGTTGCCGTGGCCCCAGATGCCGATGATGAGGAACATCGGGATCAGTTGGCCCTCGAAGAACAGGTAAAACAGCAGGATGTCCAGCGCGACGAACACGCCGATCATCATCGTTTCGAGGACGAGGAAGGCGATCATATACTCCTTGACCCGGTTCTCGATGTTCCACGATGCGGCGATGCTGATCGGCATCAGGAACGCGGTCAGCAGGACGAAGGGCATCGACACGCCGTCGACGCCGAGCTTGTAGAGAATGACGTGCGAGAACCAGTCATGCTCCTCGAGGAGCTGAAAGCCCGGCTCGGCCGGATTGAAGCGCGACCAAGCGACGAGGCTCAGCGCGAAGGTGAGGAGCGTGGCGAAGAGGGCGATCCAGCGCGCGTTGCGCTTGGTCGCCTCCGTCTCGCCAGGCAACAGGAGGATGAACGCCGCCCCAAGGAGCGGCAGGATGAGGAGGCTCGAGAGGATCCAGGAACCGGACATCAGAGGCGCCCCCCGCCGAACAGGTACCAGGTCGCCAACGCGGCCACGCCGAGCAGTATCGCGAAGGCGTATTGATAGACGTAGCCGGACTGCAGCCGCACGGCGCTGCGGGTCACATCGAGGACGCGGGCCGCAACGCCGTCCGGGCCCAGGCCGTCAATGACCGCCCCGTCGCCGCCCTTCCAGAAGAAGCGCCCGATGGCGAAGGCCGGACGGACGAAGATAGCGTCATAAAGCTCGTCGAAGTACCACTTGTTAAGCAGGAAGCGGTAGAGTGCGGGGAAGGCGTCGGCGAGCCGCTGCGGAGCCGTCTTTTCGACGACGTACATGTAGTAAGCGACAAGCAGGCCGCCGAGCATCATGAGCGTCGGCGACAGCGAGACGAGCCACGGGACGCGCTCCATTTCCTCGAGGATGTGGTTCTCCTGGCCGAGCGCCAGAGAGCCCCTCCAGAAACCCTCGAGGCCCCCGCCGATGAACCAGTGACGGAAGACGACGCCAGCGAACGTGGCGCCGAGCGCCAGCGCGGCGAGCGGGACCAGCATGACCGGCGGAGACTCGCGGGCCGGGTGCTCTTCCGCCGGATGATCGACCGGGTGGCCGCGGACCACATGCGTCGACGCAGGCCGCGAATGGTCCGGCGGCACCGGCTCGCGCAGATCTGGCTCGTCATGCGCCCGCGCGTCTTCCTCGTGGCCGCTCGGCGGCAGCGAGCCCGCCCATTCGCCGCGCCGGCCGAAGAAGGTCATGAACAGGAGCCGCCACGAATAGAATGCGGTGAAGGCGGCCGCGATATCAACGCACCAGAAGGCGTAGGTCGCGCCAAGCCGGTGGGAGGCGAAGGCTGCCTCGATGATCGGATCCTTCGACACGAAGCCAGCGAAGCCGATCGGGATGAACGGAGTGAACGGAATGCCGACGCCTGTCAGGGCGAGCGTGCCGATCACCATCATCCAGAAGGTGAAAGGGATTTCCGTCCGCAGGCCGCCCATCCGACGCATGTCCTGCTCGTGGTGCATCGCCGTTATGACCGAGCCCGCGCCGAGGAACAGAAGCGCCTTGAAGAAAGCGTGGGTGAAGAGATGGAACATGCCGAGGCTGTAGCCGCCGACACCGAGGCCGACGAACATGTAGCCGAGCTGCGAGCAGGTCGAATAGGCGATGACGCGCTTGATATCGTTCTGCACCAGGCCGACGGTGGCGGCGAAGAATGCGGTCGTCGCGCCGACGATGAGAACGACGCTGAGCGCGGCCGACGACATCTCGAACAGGGGCGACAGGCGCGCCACCATGAACACCCCGGCGGTCACCATCGTCGCGGCATGGATGAGGGCCGAGACCGGGGTCGGGCCTTCCATCGCGTCGGGAAGCCAGGTGTGGAGCAGGAACTGGGCCGACTTGCCCATCGCGCCCATGAACAGGAGAAGGCAGGCGAGCGTCACGGCGTCCCAGTCGAAGCCGATGAAATGGAAGCCCTTGCCGGCGAGGCCGGGCGCGGCGGCGAACACCTGGTCGAACGTCACAGAGCCAGTCAGCGTAAAGGTCAGAAAGATGCCGAGCGCGAAGCCGAAGTCGCCGACACGGTTGACGACGAAGGCCTTGATCGCCGCGGCGTTGGCCGAGGGGCGCTCGTACCAGAAGCCGATCAGCAGGTAGGACATCAGGCCGACGCCCTCCCAGCCGAAGAACAGCTGGACGAGATTGTCGGACGTCACCAGCATCAGCATGGCGAAGGTGAAGAGCGACAGATAGGCGAAGAAGCGCGGGCGGGACGGGTCCTCGTGCATGTAGCCGATTGAATAGACGTGCACGAGAAACGACACCGTGGTCACCACGACCAGCATCACCACCGTGAGCGTATCGATGCGCAGAGCCCAGTCGACCACGACCTTCCCCGAGGTGAACCACTCACCGACCGGGACGTGGGCGGTCGCGCCTCCCCCCACCTGGACGAAGGCGATCCACGACAGCACGAACGAGACGGCGAGGAGCCCGGTTGTGACGAGTTCGGCGCCGCGCGCGCCGATCCAGCTGCCGAACAGCCCCGCGATCAGAAAGCCGAACAGCGGCAGGAAGACGATCAGATCGTACATGGCGCCGTCTCAGCCCTTCAGCGAATTGATGTCTTCGACGGCGATCGAGCCGCGATTGCGGAAGTAGGCGACGAGGATCGCAAGGCCGATCGCCGCCTCGGCCGCGGCGACGGTCAGGATGAACAGCGCGAACGCCTGCCCCGTCAGGTCGCCGGTGAAGCTCGAGAAGGCAACGAGGTTGATGTTGACCGACAGCAGGATGAGCTCGACCGACATCAGGATGACGATGATGTTCTTGTGGTTGAGGATGATGCCGGCGACGCCGATCGTGAACACGATCGCAGCCAGCGTCAGGTAGGCGGAAAGGTCCATGGTCGATCGATCCTTCAGATGCCGGCTCGCGAGGGGACCTTGCGCACTTCGACTGTGCTCTGGGGATTGCGCGCCACCTGGGCGCCGATGTCCTGCCGCTTGACCCCGGGCTTGTGATGGAGGGTGATCACGATCGCCCCGATCATCGCGGTGAGCAGGATAAAGCCAGCCGCCTGAAAGAAGTAGAAATAGCGGGTGTAGAGCACCTCGCCGAGCGCGGCGGTGTTCGACAGCGTCCCGGCCGGCGTCGCAGGCTCGGCGCGGTTTGGCGCATAGGCCCATGTCGACACGACGTAGACGAGCTCCGCCGCCACGCAGAAGGCGATCAGAATCCCCTGCGGAAGATATTGGACGAAGCCCTGCTTCATCCGGGCGAAGTCGACGTCGAGCAGCATGACGATGAACAGGAAAAGCACCGCCACCGCGCCGACATAGACGACGACGAGGATCATCGCCAGGAATTCCGCGCCCAGCAGAATGAATAGCCCGGCCGCGCAGACGAAGGCGAGGATCAGGAACAGCACGGAATGGACCGGGTTCCGGGCCGAGATGACGGCGAGCGCCGACCCGACGAGGATCACTGCGAAGATCCAGAAGAACACTTGCTCGGCCAGCATCGTCAGCCTCTCGAGAAAACCGGCCCCTGCCCTCTCCCGCAATCAACGGGTCAAGCCAAGGGGGCTCGCCTCCTTCTCCTGTCTTTCGAGAAGGCGGCGCGCCTGGGACGTTATTTCGGCCCGTCTCTCGACTGGCCATGCGAGCGTCGGATGAAGCCTTCGCCTCACCCGGCGTCCTCAACCCAAACCTCCCCCGCTGTCGCGGGATGCGAGGCCCTAGCGAAATGCCGCGTCCATCGCAATGTTGCGCGAGAGCTCCCGCTCCCAGCGCGCGCCGTTCTCGAGCAGCCGGTCCTTGTCGTAGAACAGCTCCTCGCGCGTCTCCGCTGCGAATTCGAAATTCGGTCCCTCGACGATCGCGTCGACCGGGCAGGCCTCCTGGCACATGCCGCAGTAGATGCATTTCGTCATGTCGATATCATAGCGCGTCGTGCGACGCGTGCCGTCGTTGCGGCGCGGGCCGGCCTCGATCGTGATCGCCTGAGCCGGGCAGATCGCCTCGCACAACTTGCAGGCGATGCAGCGTTCTTCCCCGTTCGGGTACCGCCGCAGAGCGTGCTCCGCGCGGAAGCGCGGCGACAGCGGCGACTTCTCGTTCGGATAGTTCAGCGTCGCTTTGGGCTTGAAAATGTAGCGGACCGACAGCGCGAACGCCGCCAGGAACTCGGTCAGGAACAGCGAGCGGGCGGACTGCGCAAGCCTCAGAGCCATGCTTTTTCTCTCCTAACCCGAGACATTGGCGCCGAGCCCGGTGAACTCGAGGACGGCGGCCACCACAACGACCATTACAAGCGAGATTGGCAGGAACACCTTCCAGCCGAGCCTCATCAACTGGTCGTAGCGATAGCGGGGCACGAAGGCCTTGACCATCGAGAAGCAGAACACCACCGACCACAACTTGATGAGAAACCAGATGACGCCAGGCACCCAGGTGAACGGCGCAAAGGGCAGCGGCGACAGCCACCCCCCGAGGAACAGCACGGTTGTCATGGCCGACATTGTCAGCACCGCGACGAGCTCGGTCAGATACTGCAGCAGGAAAAGCGACGCGGAATATTCCACATAGTAGCCGGCGACGAGCTCCAACTCGGCTTCCGTCAGGTCGAACGGCGGCCGGTTGGTTTCGGCCAGCGCGGAAACGAAGAAGATGATGAACATCGGCAGCAGCGGCAGCCAGTACCAGCCCAGGAGGCCGAAGCGCGTGTCCTGGGAACGGACGATGTCGCTGAGGTTCAGCGATCCTGCGCACATCACGACTGTCACGATGACAAAGCCGATCGAGACTTCGTAGGACACCATTTGCGCCGCGGCGCGCAGAGCCGACAGGAGAGGATACTTGGAGTTCGACGCCCAGCCGGCCATGATGATGCCGTAGACGCCGAGCGACGATACGGCGAAGAGATAGAGGATGCCGACGTTGATGTCGCTGATGACCCATCCGTCCGACAGCGGCATGACGGCCCAGGCCGCGATCGCCAGTACGACCGAAACCATCGGCGCCACGACGAACACGCCCTTGTTCGCGCTCGCCGGAATGATCGGCTCTTTCAGGATGAACTTCAGAAAGTCGGCGAACGGCTGCAGCGTGCCCCAAGGGCCGACCACGTTCGGGCCGCGCCTGAGCTGCACTGCGCCCCAGATTTTGCGTTCGATGTAGATCAGCGCCGCCGTCGACAGGAGGAGACAGACGAGCAGCGCCAGGCTTTCGAGCACGTAGCGAACCGCCGTGCCGACGTCGGTCGCATACATCCAATGGCCGAACGCGGCAAAATAGCCCTGGCTGACCAGGAACCACACCACGCCCGCGACGACGATGGCCGCAGCCAGCGCGACGACGCCGACAGTGGCCAATCCGGGCGTGTATTCTGGGCGGCGGGAAGGAGAAGCGCTGCTCATCTGGCTACTCCGCCGCCTGGCGCGCGTGGCTATCGACCAGGGCCGAGCACGCGGCCATGGTGCGCGAGGCGCGCGCGATCGGGTTGGTCAGGTAGAAATCGCGAATCGGGTTGGCGAACGGCGCCTTGTCGGGCGCCCCGACCACCGCCGACAGGCCGGTGATCGCTGCGGCGTCCGCCGGCTCGATCTCGTCGAAGCGCACGAGATGGGGATAGGCGGCGGCCAGCGTGGCGCGCAGTTGCGCGAGCGTATCGTAAGGGAGCTTCGCCCCCAGCGGGTCTGAAAGCGCGCGCAGGATCGACCAGTCCTCGCGGGCGTCGCCCGGCGGAAACACCGCGCGATCGGCGAACTGCGGCCGGCCTTCGGTGTTGACGTAGATGCCGGTCTTTTCCGTGTAGGCCCCCCCGGGCAATATGACGTCGGCGCGGTGCGCGCCGCGGTCGCCGTGGGTGCCGATGTACACGACGAAGGCGCCGGGCTCGATGTCGATCTCGTCCGCGCCGAGATTGAACAAGACGTCGACCCCGCCGGCCTTCGCCATCGACGACGCGTCGAGACCTCCCTCGCCGGGAACCAGACCGAGATCGAGGCCGCCGACGCGCGACGCGACGTAGTGGAGCACATTGAATCCGTTCCAGCCGTCCGTCACGATGCCGGCGGCGACCGCAGCCTTGGCCACGCTCGCCAGCACCGCCACGCCGTCGGGCCGCGCGAAGGCCCCGGCGCCGACGATGAACATCGGCTTTGTCAGCCCCGCCGGCGGCTTCTTCGCCAACTGGGCGAGGCTCTCGGGCCCAGCGCCGAGGTAATTGTAATTGTAGGTCAGGTCGGCCTGCTCGCCGATTACGCTGATCTGCACCCCGCCCCTCTGCCAGCGCTTACGGATGCGGGCGTTGAGCACCGCCGCCTCGCGGCGCGGGTTCGAGCCGATCAAGAAAATGGCGTCCGCCTGATCGACGCCGACGATGGTCGAATTGAACAGATAGGACGCGCGGCCGAATCTCGTATGCAGCTTCGAACCCTCCTGGCGGCAGTCGATGTTCGGCGAGCCGAGCTTGCCCACGAGGCCCTTGAGGGCGAACATCTCCTCGACCGTCGCCAGATCGCCGGCAATCGCCCCGATTCTCGACGGCTGCGCCGCCTTGACCCGGGCGGCAATCGCAGCGAACGCCTCACGCCAGGTCGCGGGCTTCAGCGCGCCGCCTGAGCGCACGTAGATACGGTCGAGCCGCTGCAGCTTCAAGCCGTCGCATACGAAGCGTGTCTTGTCGGAAATCCACTCCTCGTTGATCGCGTCGTTGGTGCGCGGCAGGATGCGCACCACTTCGCGGCCACGCGAGTCAACGCGGATCGACGAGCCCAGCGCGTCGTTGACGTCGACCAACTCGGTATGGGCGAATTCCCATGGACGGGCGTGGAACGCGGTTGGCTTCGACGTCAGGGCGCCGACCGGGCAGAGATCGATCACGTTGGCCTGCAATTCCGAGGTCATCGCGTGTTCGAGATAGGAGGTGATCTCCATGTCCTCGCCGCGCCCGGTGGCGCCGAGCTCGGGCGCGCCCGCGACCTCGGTGACGAAGCGCACGCAGCGTGTGCACTGGATGCAGCGGTTCATCGAAGTCTTGACGAGCGGGCCGAGGTATTTGTCCTCTACCGCGCGCTTGTTCTCGTGAAAGCGCGAGGAATCCGCGCCATAGGCCATCGCCTGATCCTGCAGGTCGCATTCGCCGCCCTGGTCGCAGATCGGGCAGTCGAGCGGATGGTTGATGAGCAGGAACTCCATCACTCCGCGGCGCGCTTTGCGCGCCATCGGCGAGTTGGTCGAGACGACCGGCGGCTCCCCGTTCGGGCCGGGCCGGAGGTCCTTCACCGCCATGGCGCAGGAAGCCGTCGGCTTGGGCGGCCCGCCTTTGACTTCGACCAGGCACATGCGGCAGTTGCCGGCGATCGACAGCCGCTCGTGGAAGCAGAAGCGCGGGATTTCCGCGCCGGCAGCCTCGCAGGCCTGCAGAAGCGTGTATTCGGCCGGAACTTCGATTTCCTTGCCGTCGATGATGATCTTGCTCATGCGCCTTCCGCCCCATGGCCGGCCCGCCAATAGGCGAGCAGATCGCTGACGGCAATCCCGTCGACCGTTGCGCCTTTCCTGCGCGCGCCGCCGCGCCCTCTCATCCGCATTTCTGGCTCATCCACAGCTTGATGTGCGGCAGGTGAGCCCAGCCGAACGCGAAATCGCTGTCGCGGTGCGTCCTCAGATGTTCGAGCCTCGCCTTGGCCTCGCCGAGGTCCGGGATATGCCCCGCCAGTATCGGCCACATGACGAAATGCGGCTCGGCAAGCTTCTCGAACCAGGCGCCCTTGCGGGCGTAGAACTGCTTGTGGACCGTCGCCCAGACGAAACGCTCGAGCGCCTCGATGGTCTCCCACACGGACATGTTGACCAGCATGTTCGGATCGTCAAACGGCCTCAGCGCGGTCGCGTTGTTGCTCTCGTCCTTAAGCCGCCAGACGAACCCGGGGCTGCGCTCGGCGATGGCGTTGACGCGATCGAGGTTCTGCATGAAGCCGGCCATGCGCGGGTCGTCGAGCGCGTGGAGCGGCCGACCAATGTTGAGCTGGGCGATATGGGTCGCATAAGAAGCGCCGACGCTCATGATTGCGGTTTCTCAGCCAAGAGTTTTTCGAGTTGCGCGAAGAGTTCGTCGATCCGCGCGCCCTGTTTGGTTTGCTTGAATTGAGTCTCAGTCGACTGACCGAGCGCGTAAGTCACCGCCATTCGCAAGTCGTCCAACTGGCTCTCGACGTGCCGCACCCGCGTTTCGACCGCCTCGAGCTTGGTGTAATGCTCATCCTGCTTGGCGCGAATGTCGCGCAGTAGGACATGAATCATGTTACCGGCTCCTTCGCCATGAGCTCTCCCCTACTCCGCCGCCTCGCGCACAGGCTCGCTGTGCGGGTTCGCCGAATACTGGTCGATGCGCCGCTCGATCTCGGGCCGGAAGTGGGCAATGAGACCCTGGACCGGCCAAGCGGCCGCGTCGCCGAGCGCGCAGATCGTGTGGCCCTCGATCTGCTTCGTCACGTCGAGCAGCATGTCGATCTCGCGCTTCTGCGCCCTCCCGTCGGCCATGCGATTGAGGACCCTCCACATCCAGCCGGCGCCCTCGCGGCAGGGCGTGCACTGGCCGCAACTCTCATGTTTGTAGAAATAGGAAATCCGAGCGATGGCGCGCACGATGTCGGTCGACGTGTCCATCACGATCACAGCCGCCGTGCCGAGTCCGGAGCGGAGCTTGGCGAGCGAGTCAAAGTCCATCGGGCAGTCGACGATCTGCCCAGCCGGAACGAGGCGCACAGACGAACCGCCCGGAATGACGGCGAGAAGATTGTCCCAGCCGCCGCGAATTCCGCCGGCGTGCTTTTCGATCAGCTCGCGGAACGGGATCGACATCGCCTCTTCGACGTTGCATGGATTGTTGACGTGCCCGGAAATGCAGAACAGCTTCGTTCCGGAGTTGTTCGGCGCGCCGAAGCTCGTGAACCATGAGGCGCCGCGCCTGAGAATGGTGGGCGCGACAGCGATCAACTCGACGTTGTTCACTGTCGACGGGCAGCCATAGAGTCCGACGCCGGCCGGGAACGGCGGCTTCATGCGCGGCATGCCCTTCTTGCCCTCGAGGGACTCGAGCATCGCGGTCTCTTCGCCGCAGATGTAGGCGCCGGCGCCGTGATGGACGTAGAGGTCGAACGGCCAGCCGTGGATGTTGTCCTTGCCGATGAGCTTCGCCTCGTAAGCCTCGTCGACCGCGGCCTGGAAATGCTCGCGCTCGAGCATGTATTCGCCGCGAAAATAGATGTAAGCGGCATGCGCGCCCATGGCGAACGACCCGATCAGCGCCCCCTCGACCAGCGTGTGTGGGTCGTTACGCAGGATCTCGCGGTCCTTGCAGGTGCCGGGCTCCAACTCGTCGGCGTTGATGACGAGGTAGTGCGGCCGCTTCGGATCGACGTTCTTCGGCATGAATGACCATTTAAGGCCTGTCGGGAAGCCCGCTCCGCCGCGGCCCCGCAGGCCGGAAGCCTTCATTTCGGCGACCACCCAGTCGCGTCCCTTGTCGATGAGCGCCTTGGTGCCGTCCCAGTTTCCCCGCGCCCGCGCGCCTTTGAGGCCGCGGTCGCCAAGGCCGTAGAGATTGGTGAAGATGCGGTCCTTGTCTTCCAGCATCGCTCAGTGCCCCGGCTTGGCGTCGTTGCGCGCGTGCATCGGCGCGGCCGCGCCTTGCCCGTCATTGGCCGGCGCCGCCGCCCCGACCTTTCCGCCGCGCCCGTTAACGCCATAGAGCGTCGTCAGCGAGGTCAGACCCCCGACCGGCTCGGAGGACACGCGGCCGATCTGCGACCCCGCCTTGACCGGACGGCCCGCCGCCAGATCGTCGAGCAGTCGCAGGAAATTCTCCGGCGTCAGGTCTTCATAATAATCGTCGTTGATCTGCACCATCGGCGCGTTGCAGCAGGCGCCGAGACATTCGACCTCGTTCCAGGAGAACAGGCCGTCGGCGGTGACATGGCCCTGCTCGCCGACGCGCTTGCGCAACACAGCCTTGATGTCTTCCGAGCCGCGCAGCATGCAGGGCGTCGTGCCGCAGAGCTGAACGTAATAGCGGCCGACCGGTTCGAGATTGAACATGGTGTAGAAGGTTGCGACTTCGAGCACGCGAATGTTCGGCATGCCCAGCATCTCGGCGACCTTTTCGATCGCCGGTCTCGACAGCCAGTAGCCGCTCTGCTTCTGGGCGCGCCACAGGAGCGAAATCACCGCCGAGGCCTGGCGCCCGGGCGGATATTTGCTGATCTCCTTCGCCGCCCAGGCCTTGTTTTCGGGCGTGAATTCGAAGCTCTCGGGCTGTTTTTCTGCAAGTCGGCGGACGGACATCGCCTAGAAGTTCCTCGAACGGGAAATCGGCTTGGCGTCACCCCCGCCGAAGCGGGCCAGACGAGGGTTGGGCGCGCTGCAAAGTCTCATGCCGCGCCTCGGCGCGTATCGTTGATGACCAAGAACAGCGCCACCATCGCGACGCCGACCACGATCCCGACGTCCGTTTGCGGCTGGACGAGCGGCTCGCCGCCGGCGAGCCGCATGCCCCCGATGACCACGACGAAGGAAGCTGCCCCGGAGACGATCAGGCCCGCGCGGTTCCTCAGCGATTCGAGCACGGTCACCGGTCGACCTCCCCGAATACGATGTCGATCGAGCCGAGGATGGCGCTGACGTCGGCGAGCATGTGCTTGCGGCAGAGGAAATCCATCGCCTGCAGATGGGCGAAGCCCGGCGCACGCAGCTTCACGCGATAGGGCTTGTTCGAGCCGTCCGACACCAGATAGACGCCGAACTCGCCCTTCGGCGCTTCGACCGCCGCATAGACCTCGCCCGGCGGAACCTTGTACCCCTCGGTGTAGAGCTTGAAGTGGTGGATGAGCGCCTCCATCGACTTCTTCATTTCGCCACGCCTCGGCGGCGCGACCTTGCCGTCCTCGGTCGTCACCGGCCCGGCGCCGGCCGCCGATTGCAGCTTCTCGCAGCACTGTTTCATTATGGAGGTCGACTGGCGCATCTCCTCCATGCGTATGACGTATCGGTCGTAACAATCGCCATTCTTGCCGACGGGGATGCCGAACTCCATTTCCTCGTAGCACTCGTAGGGCTGCGCCTTGCGAAGGTCCCAGGGAGCGCCGGAGCCGCGCACCATCACGCCCGAGAAGCCCCTCGCCCAGGCGTCGGCGAGCTTGACGACGCCGATGTCGACGTTGCGCTGCTTGAAGATGCGGTTGTCGGTCAGCAGCGTCTCCATGTCGTCGCAGACTTTGAGGAACGGATCGCAGAAGGCGTAGATGTCGTCGATCAGCTTCGGCGGCAGATCCTCATGGACGCCGCCCGGGCGGAAGTAGGCCGCGTGCATGCGCGAGCCGCTGGCGCGCTCGTAGAACACCATCAGCTTCTCGCGTTCCTCGAACCCCCAGAGAATCGGAGTCATCGCGCCGACGTCGTTCGCTTGGGTCGTGACCTGGAGCAGATGCGACAAAAGGCGGCCGATCTCGCTGTAGAGCACGCGGATGAGCTGGGCGCGGCGCGGAATTGTGATGCTGAGCAGACGTTCGACCGCGAGCGCATAGGCGTGCTCCTGATTCATCGGCGCGACATAGTCGAGGCGGTCGAGATAGGGCACGTTCTGTAGATAGGTGCGCGCCTCCATCAACTTCTCGGTGCCGCGATGCAGCAGGCCAATATGGGGGTCGACGCGCTCGACCACTTCCCCATCGAGCTCGAGCACGAGCCGCAAAACGCCGTGCGCCGCCGGATGCTGGGGCCCGAAATTGATCGAGAAGTTGCGGAGGCTCTGTTCGGTGTTGCGGAGGTTCTGTTCGGTCATGAGCCGGTTCCTCCGGCAGCCTTCTCGTCCCCCGGCAGCGGCGGGCCTTCCCAAGGGCTGAGGAAATCGAACTGACGGAATTCCTGCTTGAGGCTCACCGGCTCGTAGCGCACCCGCTTTTCCTGGTCGTCGTAACGGAGTTCGACGAAACCGGTCATCGGAAAGTCCTTGCGCAACGGATGGCCGTCGAAACCGTAGTCGGTCAGGATGCGCCGCAAGTCCGGGTGGCCCTCGAACAGGACGCCGAACAAGTCGTAGGTCTCGCGCTCGTACCAGTCGGCGCCCGGCCAGACGGCGGTCGCGCTGGCGATCGGCGTCTCCTCGTCCGTCATGACCTTCACGCGAATGCGACGGTTCAGCTTCGGCGACAACAGGTGATAGACGACGTCGAACCGCCTCTCGCGTTGCGGATAATCGGCCCCGCAAATATCGATGATCGAAATGAACTGCCCCGCCGGGTCGTCGCGCAGGAATTTAAGCACCTCGACGATCCTCGCTGGATCGACGGTCAGCGTCAGCTCGCCGAAGGCAAGAGTCGAGCCCAGCACCGCGCCGGGCATCGCGGCGGCGACTTTCTCGCCGATCGTCTGCAGCAGGTCGTCCATCCAGTGTGTCTTTCTTGCGAGCGGGGCGTCTTCAGCGTTCGATCGTCCCCGTGCGGCGGATCTTCTTCTGCAACATCAGGACGCCGTAAAGCAGCGCTTCGGCGGTCGGCGGGCAGCCCGGGACGTAGATGTCGACCGGCACGATCCGGTCGCAACCGCGCACCACGGAATAGGAGTAGTGGTAGTAGCCGCCGCCGTTGGCGCAGGAGCCCATCGAGATGACGTAGCGGGGCTCCGTCATCTGGTCGTAGACCTTGCGCAGCGCCGGCGCCATCTTGTTGCACAGCGTGCCGGCGACGATCATCACGTCCGACTGGCGCGGGCTGCCCCGGGGGGCGAAACCAAACCGCTCGACGTCATAGCGCGGCATGGAGAGCTGCATCATTTCGACCGCGCAGCAGGCGAGGCCGAAGGTCATCCACATCAACGAGCCGGTGCGCGCCCATTGTATAAGATCGTCGGTCGTGGTGACGAGAAAGCCCTTATCGGCGAGTTCGTCGTTGACCGAGCCGAAAAAGCGGTCATCGGCGCCCAGCGGCTTGCCTGTCCTCGGGTCGATGAGGCCTTTCGGCGCGGGCGCAACGATCGGACTGGCGGTCAATCCCATTCCAGCGCTCCCTTGTTCCATTCGTACACAAATCCGACTGTCAGCACGCCGAGGAAGATCATCATCGACCAGAACCCGAGCGCGCCGATGTCGTGAAAGACGATCGCCCAGGGAAACAGAAACGCGACCTCGAGATCGAAGATGATGAACAGAAGCGACACCAGGTAGAATCGGGCGTCGAAGCGCATGCGCGCGTCGTCGAACGGGTCGAACCCACATTCGTACGGCGACAGTTTCGCGGCGTCCGGCGCCTTGAAGGCGACGAGGAACGGAGCGACCAGCAGGGCGCCTGTAATGAGCGTCGCCAGAATGATGAATACAACCAACGGAAGATAGTCGGAGATAAGGCTCGGCATAGGCCTAGCTCGTGAGGTTTTTCTTCGGGCGCGACAGGTCGGGGCGTCGTTGCGACGCACATGCCCCTCGCCTGGAGGTTAAGGCGTATCGCAGCGCAGCGCAGCATGCAAGGCGAAAGCCATATTGGCGGCTCGCCCGTCACCTTGGCGCTGGTCCAGTTTCCATGGCGCGCCTCTTATATGGCGAGCGCGGACGGGATTTCAAAGCCGCCGTCTGGGGTGACTCCAACGCGGTAACGATACTCCACAGGCGGTCAGCCTCCATACAACTTGCTTGGGAGCGCCATGATAGTACGGTACGGCCGGCCCTCTTTCATGAGCTGCATCCTGCCTAAGTTTCCGTTCATTGAAATGTCGATGGGTAGGGGAAACGGTCCCCATGGCCGGGAACACCTTCACGGCCGCAGCAACGGACGATCCGGCGGGGATTTATCGTCCGGCTTGGAATGGCCAGCCCTGCCGACGGCCAGCCCTTGAAAGATGGCGAGAGTGACGGGACTCGAACCCGCGACCTCCGGCGTGACAGGCCGGCGCTCTAACCAACTGAGCTACACCCCCGCGAAGGGAGTGCGCCGGATAAGCCAGCAGCGCGCGCAAGTCAAGGCGCGGTTGGCGATCGGCGCCAAAGCGCCTAAAACTGGCTCGTCGCGAACGACCAGCGACGCATTTCGTCGCGGGAGAGCACGTGCATGGTGTCCGGCGGCAGCAACTCGGCCGCCCGCACCAGCGCCGGACTGACCCCCATGCGGCTCGCGTATTTGGCGAGCACGGCGATCATCGGCGGGTCGGCGAAACTGCGCGTCATACGCGCAGGGGCGCCCCAGCCGCCTCTCTCACTCTCGACGATCGACATGCGATGAAGCGCTACTTCGCTGCCCGGCGGCGCGACGCGGCGCACGGCGCCCATCATGGCGTAGATGCAGGCCGACAGGCATTCGCCGGCGTAAGGGCCCGCGTCGCCGCCCGAGTTGAATCGGCCGATGATGCTCGCGGCGCGCAACTCTCGAAGGATGTGGCCGAACACCATCGAGGCGGCGACATTGCCGCCCCGAGAATTGATGAACACGACTCGACGCAGCGCCTTATCATCCGCTCCAGATTTGAGGAAGTCGACGAACGCTCGAGGCGTGTCGGCCTCGATAACGCCGTCGGCGACGATGACGTGCGGGCACCGGGCGCCGCAGGAACTTGTCTCTAGCGGCTGAACGCGAAACGTCATCGAGCCGGAATCCGCCAATGCGGCAGTGGAGATGAAGAGCGCCGCCAAGCCGAGGATCGAGCCGAGCGCAAAGCGCCGCAGCCTTTGGCTGGTGGGCGGTGACGGGCTCGAACCGCCGACCCTCTCGGTGTAAACGAGATGCTCTACCGACTGAGCTAACCGCCCTGTGACAAGTTTTGCCAAACTGAGGTTTCCCGGCCTGATTGCGTGTCGGGAGCCTTACTACAGGCTGGCGCACGCTCCGCCAAGCGCGCGCGCTTCGTCGCGCGAAAAAACTACTGGGCTCGAAGCGACACGCCGTCGCTGGCCGCCCCTTCCCTGACCTGCTGTTCATGCGGCGACCCGTGCAGCACGCGGCAATTGCGACAGGTCCTGCGATGGCCTTCTCTAGTTCGCAAACCCGAGAGATGAGGCCGCGCGGATCCTCGATTTACTTCTTGCCCGACTTCTTGTTGAGGGCTTCCTTAAGCGCAGCCCCTGGCTTGAACCGGGCGTTTCTGGAGGCGGCGATCTTGATTTCCTTGCCGGTCGCCGGGTTGCGTCCCTTGCCGGCCGCGCGCTCACGAACCGAGAAAGTGCCGAAGCCGACAAGACGGACCTCCTCTCCCTTCTTCAGAGTTTTTTCGATGCCGTCGAGCACGGCGTCGAGGGCCGCGGCGGCGCTTACCTTGGTCAATTCCGCTTCCGTCGCTATGTGCTCGACGAGTTCAAGCTTATTCATTCTGGCTGCTCCGTTCGAACGCGGCGTCCTGTCCGCGGCGCCGTCCTGTCCGCGGCCTTCCAAGGCCGCGCTCTCATGTCCACCCCGCCGGAAATGGCGCTCAAGGCTCCGCTTGGCGAATCGATGGCTGAGTTGGCCACATTGCTGGCCGTTTCGCCGAGGGAACGCAAGCGTCTGCGGGGATTGATCCCAAAAAAAGATACGTTTTCCGGGCGAACCCGGACATGAATGAAAAAAAGCCGCGAATCCCGAGAGATTCGCGGCGTTTCTTCGCCCCGACGCGGAAGAGCCCGCGCCGCCTGTCAGTGGGCGATCAGGCCTTGGCCCGCATCCTCAGGCGGAGGAGCCGGTGGCGCAACTGGGGCGGCAACCTCCTCTTCCCACACAATCGGCTGAGGCTGGCGCGTGAGCGCGTTCGCCAGCACTTCCTCCATGCGTGAGACCGGTACAATCTCGAGACCTGTCTTCACCGAGTTCGGAATCTCGACGAGATCCTTAACGTTCTCTTCCGGGATGAGCACCTTCTTGATCCCGCCGCGCAGCGCAGCAAGCAGCTTCTCCTTCAGCCCGCCTATCGGCAACACGCGGCCGCGAAGCGTGACCTCGCCAGTCATGGCAATGTCGCGCCGGACCGGGATGCCGGTCAGCATCGACACGATGACCGTCGCCATCGCTACGCCGGCCGACGGCCCGTCCTTCGGCGTCGCGCCTTCGGGCACGTGCACGTGGATGTCGCGCCGGTCGAACAGGGGCGGCTCAATGCCGAAATCGACTGCGCGCGAGCGCACGTAGGATGCGGCGGCTGAGATCAACTCCTTCATCACGTCCCTCAGGTTGCCGGTCACCGTCATGCGGCCCTTGCCCGGCATCATGACGCCCTCAATCGTCAAGAGTTCCCCGCCGACCTCGGTCCAGGCGAGACCCGTCACGAGCCCAACTTGGTCGTCGGCCTCGATCTCGCCGAATCGGAACTTCGGCGGGCCGAGGAATTCGGCGACGTTCTCCGCGGTGACGGCGATCCTTTTCTTCTTGCTCGTCAGGATCTCCTTCACCGCCTTGCGGGCGAGATTCGAGATCTCGCGCTCGAGATTGCGGACGCCCGCTTCGCGAGTATAGCGGCGGATGAGCTCAGTGAGACCGCTGTCTGCGACCTCCCATTCGCTGGCGTCGAGTCCATGCTTGACCATCGAGTTCGGCAGCAGGTGGCGCTTGGCGATCTCCAGCTTCTCGTCTTCTGTGTAGCCGGCAATGCGGATGATCTCCATGCGGTCCATCAGCGGCGGCGGGATGTTGAGCGTGTTGGCGGTGGTGACGAACATCACGCCGGAGAGATCGTAGTCGACCTCGAGGTAATGGTCGTTGAACGTCGCGTTCTGCTCGGGGTCGAGCACTTCGAGCAGCGCCGACGATGGATCGCCGCGGAAATCCATGCCCATCTTGTCGATCTCGTCGAGCAGGAAGAGCGGATTTGAGGTCTTGGCCTTGCGCATCGACTGTATGACCTTGCCGGGCATCGAGCCGATGTACGTCCGGCGGTGGCCGCGGATCTCCGCTTCGTCGCGCACGCCGCCGAGCGACATGCGGACGAACTCGCGGCCGGTCGCCTTGGCGATCGACTTACCGAGCGAAGTCTTGCCGACGCCGGGCGGCCCGACGAGGCAAAGGATCGGGCCGGTCAGCTTGTTGGCGCGCTGCTGCACGGCGAGATATTCGACGATGCGCTCCTTGACCTTGTCGAGGCCGAAGTGGTCGGCGTCGAGGATAGCCTGCGCTGCGGGAAGGTCCTTCTTGATCTTCGAGCGTCGCTGCCATGGGATCGACAGCAGCCAGTCGAGATAGTTGCGCACGACGGTGGCCTCGGCCGACATCGGCGCCATCTGCCTGAGCTTCTTCACTTCGGCGAGCGCCTTCTCGCGCGCTTCCTTGGTGAGCTTGATCGACTTGATGCGCTCTTCGAGCTCGGACATCTCATCCTTACCCTCTTCGTCCCCAAGCTCCTTCTGGATCGCCTTCATCTGCTCGTTGAGGTAGTACTCGCGCTGCGTCTTCTCCATCTGGCGCTTGACGCGTGTGCGGATGCGCTTCTCGACCTGCAGGACCGAGATCTCGCTCTCCATCAGGGCGAGGCACTTCTCGAACCGCTTGGCGATCGATCTCATCTCGAGGATGGCCTGCTTGTCGGCGAGCTTGATCGCCAGATGCGAGGCGATCGTGTCGGCGAGCTTGCCGTAGTCGTCGATCTGGTTGACCGCGCTGACGACCTCGGGCGAGATCTTCTTGTTGAGCTTCACGTAGCTCTCGAACTCGGAGACGACCGAGCGCGACAGCGCTTCCGCCTCGATCTTGTCGATCGGGTCGTCGGCGACTGCCTTGGCCTCGGCCTGGAAATAGGAATCTCCCGCGATGTAGCGCGTGACTTCCGCCCGCGTCGCGCCCTCGACCAGCACCTTCACCGTGCCGTCGGGTAGCTTAAGGAGTTGCAGGACGCTCGCCAGCGTGCCGGCGGAAAAAATGGCGTCCGGGGCCGGATCGTCGTCAGCGGCGTTCTTCTGCGTCGCGAGCAGAATCGGCTTCTCGGACCTCATCACTTCTTCGAGCGCGCGAATCGACTTTTCGCGTCCGACGAACAGCGGCACGATCATGTGCGGAAAGACCACAATATCGCGCAGCGGCAGGACGGGATAGACGTCGAGCGCGCCCGGAGCGATGGTTTTGCGTTGGCTGGTCATGGTTGTCCCTGTTCGGAAGCCGGGTCAAGGCCGGCTTCCTCGTTGGCATTGACGACGCCCCCGACGAGGCGGCCCTGATCTTTTCAGCAGCCGCGCCCATCTCCTGTGCTCCCCTTCCGTCCGATGGCCCGGAAGGGGATCACAACGATTCCCGGTGACACAATATTCGAGCCGCGCCGACGGAAATCAAACGTCTTCAGACGAACATGGTCCCCTCGTCCACTACTTTCAAGCGGCCTGAACAATCCGCCTCAGCCGGCGCGTTCGGCGCGTTCGGAGTAGATGTAGAGCGGACGGGCCTTGCCCTCGACGACTTCAGGGCCGATCACCACTTGTTCGACCCCGTCGAGGCCCGGCAGCTCGAACATCGTGTCGAGCAAAATACCCTCCATGATCGAGCGGAGGCCGCGTGCGCCCGTCCGCCGCTCGATCGCCCTTTTGGCGACGACATTCAGCGCTTCGTCCTGGAACGTAAGGTCGGTGTTCTCCATTTCGAACAGCCGCTGATACTGCTTGACCAGCGCGTTCTTCGGCTCGGTCAGGATCTTTTTCAGCGCCTCTTCGTCGAGGTCCTCGAGGGTGGCGATGACCGGCAGGCGGCCAACAAACTCGGGGATGAGCCCGAACTTCAGGAGATCCTCGGGTTCGACCTCCCGGAACACCTCGCCGGTGCGCCGGTCGTCTGGCGCCTGCACCTTTGCGGCGAAGCCGATCGAGGTCCCCTTGCCGCGCGCCGAGATGATCCGCTCGAGACCGGAAAAGGCGCCGCCGCAGATGAAGAGAATGTTGGTTGTGTCGACCTGCAGGAACTCCTGCTGCGGATGCTTGCGCCCGCCCTGCGGCGGCACGCTGGCGATCGTGCCTTCCATGATCTTGAGCAGCGCCTGTTGCACGCCCTCGCCAGACACGTCGCGAGTGATCGACGGATTGTCCGACTTCCGACTGATCTTGTCGATTTCGTCGATATATACGATGCCGCGCTGGGCCCGCTCGACGTTGTAGTCGGAGGCCTGCAGCAGCTTGAGGATGATGTTCTCGACGTCCTCGCCGACATAGCCCGCTTCGGTGAGCGTGGTCGCGTCGGCCATGGTGAAGGGCACGTCGAGGATCCGGGCGAGCGTCTGCGCGAGCAGCGTCTTGCCGGAACCGGTCGGGCCGATCAGCAGGATGTTCGACTTCGCCAGTTCGACGTCGCCGTGCTTGCTCGCGTGATTGAGCCGCTTGTAGTGGTTGTGGACCGCAACCGACAGGACGCGCTTGGCCTGGGGCTGACCGATCACATAGTCGTCGAGGACCTTGCAGATCTCGCGCGGAGTCGGAATGCCGTCCTTGCTCTTGACAAGGGCGGTCTTGCTCTCCTCGCGGATAATGTCCATGCAGAGTTCGACGCATTCGTCGCAGATGAACACGGTCGGCCCGGCGATGAGCTTGCGTACTTCATGCTGGCTCTTGCCGCAGAAGGAGCAATAGAGCGTGTTCTTGGCGTCGCCATCGGCCTTGGCCATCGTCTTTCTCCACACAGGCCGCTTGTCGTGCAACCGACCGCCCAGCCTAAACAAACCAACCTAACGAAACGTAGCTTCGACCCCACCTCGCCGTCCGCTGCGAAATCGTTCAAACCCACGTCGCCGCCGCCGGACGCAGGACTCGACAAGCAACCATCAAATTCCGAGCGAAATCAAGTCCGGCACGGAAAATTGATTGCGGCAGAAAGACGCAAGATTTACGCCAGCGCCACCGGAGGACGTCTCAGGCGGGCACTTTCGCCTCTTCGGGCTCGAGCGCCCGCTTGGTCGTCACCTCGTCGACGATGCCGAACGCCTTGGCTTCTTCCGCCGACATGAAATGGTCCCGATCCAGCGTCCTTTCAATGGCTTCGTAGGACTGGCCGGTGTGATGGACGTAGATCTCGTTGAGGCGGCGCTTCACCTTGAGGATGTCCTCGGCGTGACGCTGGATGTCCGAGGCTTGGCCCTGGAAGCCGCCGGACGGCTGATGGACCATGATGCGTGAATTCGGAAGGGCGAATCGGTTACCCTTTTCGCCCGCGGCGAGCAACAGCGAGCCCATCGAGGCCGCCTGCCCGATGCACATCGTCGTCACTTTGGGCCTAATAAACTGCATGGTGTCGTAGATTGACAGACCGGCGGTCACGACGCCGCCCGGGGAATTGATGTAAAGGGCGATGTCCTTTTTCGGATTGTCCGCCTCGAGGAAGAGAAGCTGAGCCACGACCAGGGACGCCGAGACGTCCTCGACCGGGCCGATCATGAAAATGATTCGCTCGCGCAGAAGCCGCGAAAAGATGTCGAACGAACGTTCGCCGCGCGCCGACTGCTCGATCACGATCGGCACAAGATTGTTGTAATAGTAGTCGATCGGATCGCGCATTGTTCTTTCTTTCGCGAGAATTAAACTTTCCTCCGGGTCGTCCGGCCACCGCCCGCTGAACATAGGCGCCCGGCGCCGTCCCGAAAAGGGGCTGCATGCGCCCGCGTCCGGTGGACGGCGAGTCGCGTCCGTTCAGGTGGCAGATTGCTCCGGCGCCGCGGGCGGCGGCGGCTCCGGCGCACCGACCGGGGTCGGCGCGTCGTCTTCGATCGGCTTCAGGAGCTCGTCCTTGCTCACCTTGCGCTCCTCGACCTTGGCGAGCCCGATGATGTGGTCGACGACCTTCTCCTCGTAGATCGGAGCGCGCAACTCGGCCAAGGCCTGCTGATTGTTGCGGTAGAAGTCCCACACCTGCTTTTCCTGGCCGGGGAACGAGCGGGCCCGGGCGATCAGCGCCTGGGTCATCTCCTCGTCCGAGACCTTGACCTCCGCCTTCGTACCAACCTCGGCGAGCAGAAGGCCGAGTCGGACCCGGCGCTCGGCGATCCTGCGGTAGTCGGCGCGCGCCGCCTCTTCCGTCGTGTTCTCGTCGGCGAAGCTGCGGCCCGAAGCCTGCTGCTCGCGCATGACCTGTGTCCAGATCGAGTCGAACTCCTGGTTGACCAGCCCTTCCGGCAGCTCGAAGGAGTAGAGAGCGTCGAGCTTGTCGAGCAACTGGCGCTTCATCTTCTCGCGCGAGGCGCGGGCGAAGTCGGCGGCGATCCGGCCGCGGATCATCTCTTTCAGCCCTTCGAGGCTTTCGAAACCGAGCCCTTTGGCGAATTCGTCGTCGACCGCGAGCGGCTCGCGCTCGGCCACCGCCTTCACGGTCGTCTCGAAGTCCGCCGTCTGGCCGGCGAGCGCACGAACGGCGTAGGACTCGGGGAAGGTCGCGTGAACTGTCCGCTTTTCGCCGACGGCGGCGCCGAGGAGCTGCTCCTCGAAACCCGGAATGAAGGTGTTCGAACCGAGCACCACCTGGATGTCGCGGCCGGCGCCGCCCTCGAACAATTCGCCCTTGATCGTCCCGTCGAAATCGACGGTCACGCGGTCATGATTCTCCGCCTCCGCGCCCTCGGGCTTGTCCTTGTAGGAGCGCCGCTCCTCGGCGACCCGGTCGAGCGCGGCGTCGACGTCGGCGTCCTCGATGTCGGCAGTGAGACGCTCGACCGAAATCTCGGAGAAATCGCCGACTTCGAACACCGGCAGAACTTCGAGGGCGACCTTGAAATTGAGGTCGCCGCGCGCCTCGAGCGCCGCGTCGATCACCGTCTGGTCGGTCGGCAACTCGATCTTCGGCTCGCGGGCGAGGCGCAGGTGATTGTCGTCGACGATCTTCTTGTTGGCGTTGGCGATAGCCTCCTGGACGACGTCGGCCATGACCGACTTCCCATAGACCTTGCGCAGATGTTCGACCGGCACTTTCCCGGGACGGAAGCCGTTGATGCGGACCTTCCGCTTGAGGTCGGCCAGCTGTCCGTTCAGCTTCTCCGCGAGGTCGCTCGCCGGCAGAGAAATGTCATACTCGCGCTTGAGCCCCTGGCTCAGCGTCTCCGTCACCTGCATTGTCCAATCCGCCTTGTCTTTGCTCGCCGGGTCCCTTAGCCGATTTTCCTCGTGTCGCCAAAACGTCATTTCGCCGGCGGCTCGCGATGAGGGGCCGCCAAGGCGGGCGGTGGGCCGGCGATAGTGGAATTGGTGCGGGCGGAGGGACTCGAACCCCCACGACTTTCGTCACCGGAACCTAAATCCGGCGCGTCTACCAATTCCGCCACGCCCGCGTCGAGGCCCGCCGCAACGAGGGCGCCTTGAGCTTCGGGCGGGCTCTATATCAGCTTGTCCGCCCCGCGCCAGAGAAAAAACGACGATTGCGCCAGTCGGGCCAGGGCGGAACTGACTTAAGCCGTCCCGCCCGGACTGGGCTCGCCGCGCGAGGGTCGCTCCGGACGCCTGGAGGGCGGCGGAGCGCCATGGAGCCTGGGCCACGTTGGACGACGATCCAAGCCAGGGAGCATTCCGCCAAAGCCCGGGAAAGCCAGAGCAAAGCCAGGGAAACCTGAAGCAAAGCAAAAGTGTTCCATGAATTGGGGTTTTTCAAGCACTTACGTCGGAATCCAGTAACTGGGGCAAATTCCCGGGCAAAAATGCAGGACAGCAAAATTTTGCCGGCCGGCCTGCGTGTAAGTGCTTGATTTGGGTAAATCTCGCAACCGCAGCATTTCTTTTGTGCAGTTGCGTGCCCGGGAATTTGCCCCGCTTACGGAATCCAATTGTTTTTGGAACTCCCAAGCTGTGAAGTTCGGCCACCCCCTCGCCCGCGAAGCGGGAGAGGACGGCGCGGCGAAGCCGCGCCAGGTGAGGGCGACGGGCAACCGACGAACCTTGCGGCCGCCATCAACGCCCGCCGTTCGGCGTTCTCAACCCTCACCTGGCGCTTCGCGCCTGTCCTCTCCCGCTTCGCGGGCGAGGGGATACGCGACAGCTTGGGAGTTATTGTTTTTTGTTTTTCCGCTCGGCTCGCGCCTCGCCGGCCGCCTCGTCCATCGGCCTGCCGCCGGCGCTGTCCATCGACGGCAGCCGCCCCGCGCCCCTCCTTGCCCCAGAGGGGCACGCGATCTCGTCATAGGCGGGAGCCCTCGCGGCGCCGGGCCATCGCGCCCATCTCCGCAAGATCCCGCCACAGGAGTCGAGCCGTCGCTTGACGGCCAGCGGCCCTATTTTCGTCCATGTCTGCCTCGCTCGACACGTATATGTATGTTCTTTTGGCAAGATTATTTTCCAAGATAATTTTCATGGCGGCCTGCCGGTCGTTGCTGACGTATGCTCGCGTAAAAGCCAATCGAGATCGGCCGCGAAGGTCGTGGGCTTACGGGCGCTTTGTCGCGCTCCAAATGGACGAGGTCGCGAAGAACCTGTTCGCCTGGATTCCAACCGATGATCGCCGACCCGCTGCGCTAAAGTTCCAGGGCGACTGGAATTGTCGTGCAAGGCGCCCTTGCGAAAGGCTCGTTCGGCGCCTCGGGACCATGCGGTGGGGCTTTTGAAACAGGCTCTTAGCGCCGGCGGAACCGAGCGGCTTAAACTTAAAAAGAGCGGTTGCGCGACCGGCGTGGTCCTTTAAGTAGGACCTCGACGCTCCAATGCTTCGGGTTGAGAGCTGTCGGGTTCCCGGAAAGCGCCCCTCTGCCGCCCTTCGGCCGCGAGGGGCCTACTCGAATGATACGATCATGAATCTTACCCGGCGCGTCCTGCTTTACGACGGTCTCGCCGCGGCGGCCTGGGGCCTCGCCCCTTCCCGCGCCGCGACCGCTGTTCCAGGCGGCGACGGGTTTTTCCTCTTCGAGGCCGCGCCGTCCCGCCTCGCCCTCGCCCCGCCGCCGGCGGCGCCGGCGGAAACCTTCTCCTACGCCGGGGCGACGCCGGGCCCGCTTCTCCGGCTGAAGAAGGGCGAGGAGCTGAAGCTGAGACTGCTCAACAGGCTCGCCGAGCCGACGGCGCTGAGCTTCCCGGGTCTCAGGACGGCGAACGCCAGCGCCGGATACGGCGGCCTCACCGGCCCGCGGCTCGCGCCGGGGGCAAGCGCGGACATAAGCTTCACCCCGCCCGACGCCGGCTTCAATCTCTACCTCCCCCATGCCGGCGCGACCGACGCCAGGCAACAAGGCAGCGGCCTGTTCGGTCCGATCATTGTCGACGAGGCCGAGAAGGTCGGCTTCGATGAGGACGTGGCGGTCGTCCTGTCCGACTGGAACCTCGACGCGCGAGGCCAAATCAGGGACGATTTCGCCGATCCCGCCTTGGCCCGCGGCGCCGGCCGCAAGGGCGGCCTCGTCTTCGCCGACGGCGCGGCCGCGCCGCTTGCGCTGAAAGCTCGCTCCGGTGCGCGGGTCCGTCTCCGGCTCGGCAACGCGGCGACGGCGCGGCTGACCAACGTCGGAATCGAAGGCGCCAAGACGCTGATCGTGGCGGTCGACGGCCAGCCGGCCGAGCCGTTCGAGCCGCTGAGAAACCAGTTCCCGATGGGGCCCGGCGCGCGCTTCGAACTCATGTTCGACATGCCGCGCGAGGCCGGCGCAGCCGTAAGGCTCGTCCTGCGAGGACATAACGGCGCGGCGGATCAGCCGTTCGTCGCGATCGCCGCCGAGGGCGAGCCCGTCGCCGAACGGAACGCGGCGGCCCGCCTCACGGCCAATCCGCTCCTGCCGGCCGAGATCGCGCTCGAAGCCTCGAGGCGCACCGATTTCGCCGTGACCGGAGGCGGCGCCGCGCCCTTCGCCTTGAACGGGGTCACTTTCGTCGACTGGGCGCAAAAGCCCGCCGCCGTCCTTCCGCGCGGCGCGCCCTCCGTCTTCGCCATCGCCAACAAGACGGCGGTCGTGCAGGCGATGCGGCTCGGGGGCCATGTCGCGCGCCTCCTGCATTCGATGGACGACGGCTGGGAGCCCTTCTGGCGCGACACCATCCTGATCCAGCCCGGCCGCACCGCTCACATCGCCTTCGTCGCCGACAATCCCGGCAAGTGGCCGATCGAGTTGGCCATCCCCGAGCACCGCGCGGCGGGGGTCGGAGGGTGGTTCCAGGTTGGGTGAGCCAGCAAGGCGAGAGGCAGGAACCAACAAGGAAAAAATTTCGACGATCCGGTCCTGGGCCAGGCGCAGCTGCCAGGTTCCGAGGAAATCTTTCCTCTCGGGAAACGGGCGGACCAGCCCGACCCGAGATGGAGTTGATCCACCAACTTAATGAATTTCCGTGAGTTGCAAAAAACTGCTGGCGCGACGATTGAACAGGATAACCAGAAAGCGATTCTCCCTGTTAAACCGGCTATCTGGACGGAAAGGTGGGAAAAGCCGATGCCGGAAAATCGCTTTCAGCCCCTCCTTTAAAAGTGCCGTTAGCTGGGCGTCTTAAACTGTCGCTTGAAGTCCGGGCCCGAGGTCCATCGTCAGATTCGGCTGGCTTCCTAGACCAACTTTACGAACGTGACGCGGTGCTACGCGGTCGGATGGTCCTCCCGACAAGAGAGGATACGCATGCTCGCGCCGCATCCTGAAAGGTTCAAGAGACCAAGGCGCTGGAGAAGCCGGCGACCAGTCCGACGCCGAATCGGCGGCGCTCAGCCCCCCGGTCCGACAAGGCGGCGATCCCAGAACACCGGTTGATGCAGGCTCGCCTCGATAAGCCGGAACTCGGCATGAGCGGGGTTGACCATGATGTTGTTGTCGAGCCGGGCGACCACGCTGGGGGCGATCTATTCTGCGATTCTGGTCGCGGAGGAGGGTACGGCATCGGCGTTCGGGGCGCTGAAAGAGACGTTCGGCGCCCACCGGCTGCCGATGAGCCTCTATACGGATCGGGCGCTCGAGCAGCTCGGCGTCGAGCATATCGGGGCCTATTCACCGCAGGCGCCCCTTCGGCAGGCTCAGGAGGCGCTCGAGCGTGCGTTCCAGACCTTGCAGGACCGGCTGGTGAAGGAACTCAGGCTCGCCGGGATCCCCTCGGTCGAGGCGGCCAACGCCTTCATCCGCGAGGTCCATCTGCCCGCCTACAACGAGCGCTTCGCGGTCGCGCCGGCTTCCTTCACCCCAATCCCAGGCGTCGATCTCGACGAGATCCTGTGCGTGCACGAGGAGCGCCAGGTCGGCAACGACCACTGCGTGTCCTGCCGGACGCTCAAACTGCAAATCCCGGAAAGCCCGCTGCGCCCGCACTTCGTCAAAGCGAAGGTCAAGGTCCACCTCTACCCCGACGGCTCCCACGCCATCTTCCACAGGCCGCGGTGCATCGGCCGGTACGACCAAAAAGGAGCGATCCGGGAGGCGAAAATCGCCGCTTAAATCGGCTCGGCGCGCCTGTGGAAATGTGGACAACGCAAACGCGTTGCCCACAGTCCCACAGGAGAACAGAAGCAGAAGAAGGGGACATTTGATACCCCCCTGATACCCCCTGTTTGTTCTTGACAGGTTTCATAATCTCATGGCATAAGGGGGTTGATCTGGCCGCAACGGCGGGATGGAATGAGGTTGGCATGGAGGCGGCTTCGGATGTCACAGCAACCTGCAGTTTTACCGGCCTAGGGCGGGACGTGGCGGCGGCGGCTTTCCGCCTGAGCCCGCTTGCGCTGAGGAGAATTGACTTCCGCTCGGCGTCGAACCAGAAGCCCAACGGATTTGACGACGTTGTCTTCGGTCGACAGGCAGGGAAGCGAGTTGGCTGCCGCGGAGTGCATCGGCGAGCAGGCCGCGGACCAGGCGGAGGCGTCAGCGCGAAGCGGAGGAAAAACAATTTGGATTCCGGCGTAACCCCTTGAGAACAGCCGTTTCCTGGAAGACTTTTGCTTGGATTCTGCTATCCTGGGCTTTGCTCCGGTTATCCCGGGCTTTGGCGGAACGTTCCGCAGCTTGGGTCTTCGGGGCCACCAGTGGGCTCGAGGCGTGAGGAACGCCGCCGCGGCCAGTTCGGGGGACGAAAGCGGGTTCAACGGACCGTTTCTGGACAGTTCATCGCGCCGATTTTCTGGTTATCGCTTAATCGAGCTGCTTTTCGGGCGGGGCGAGTGCGCGCAACGGAGCTCACGTTGTCCCGACCACGCGATCGCCCGGCGCGCCCCACACGGCGCGCCGCCGGCAACCCCGCCGAATTTTAAAAACGATCGGTCGAATCCGTTGTCATGGACCCACGAACAAAATGGCGTCATTGCCCTCCGCTGCGCTTTTGGACGCGCTCGCCTGAGCGAGAGGACAAAGGCACGCGAAGCCAAGGCCGTAAGCAATGAGGAGGGTTCAAAAGATCGCGGCCTTCAGGACCACCGGGACCGGGAGGCCGAGAGCGCGGGACACATCGCGATCACAGGGATCGAACGATTTATCAAAATCGGCCATTTCCCATTCCCGGCAGCGTGCGGCTTCGTCGACGAGGCCGTCCCGGGCGTGGCGGAACACGCCGAACATGGCGGCTTTCCCGGCTGACTTCTCCAAAGTGGATGCTGACGAAATCGACCAGGTCTTGGGGGTGCGCCCACTCCCGGTAGAAACGCGTTTGAATAAATTGGTCGTAGGCAGCAGGTCGGCCGTCGCGATCGGCTCCTCGACATTGGCAAAGAAGCGCGGGATGGTTATCGGGTTGAGCCTGACATATGTGCTGAACTATGAGTCTCTATACTGGTCGCTGTTCGGAGTGGGTGAAGCGGAAACGGTGGGACCAGGGAGCTGAGCGAAGATCGGTTGAGCTGGGATTTCGCTGACGCCTGCTGGGCGTGAGCGCGGAGCGGAAGAGAATGACGTCAGTTCGCGATTTGCCCAGGAACGCCGCTAACTTGAGCCCGTTCCGGCAAGCCGGCCAGACGACCTCCCAGGATCGAGACAGGTGTCGGCGTCGTGGCCTCGCAGCCGCGCCGTCGGACGGTTTCGGCGTCATACGTACCCACTCGAAATAGCGAGGAGCCAGGAATGCCGCCGTCATGGAAATAGACGTCACCCTGTTCATTCGCTGCGTCGTCCCAGAAAACAGCTGACGCGGCGCCTTTGATGAAAAGCGATAACCTCCTCAATACGTCTGGCCAGATTGTTCGGTCGAGAACCGTGTCATAAATGACCCCGATGATATCCATCAACTCATTGGAGGCTCGGGCGGCTAGACCTTGGGATGCTTCCGTCATTCCGGACTCGCTGAGTGGAAGCTCTGGCGGCGGCGCCCCGGACAGTCCCTGCAGTACACGGAGAGCGAGGCCCGCAACCGACAATAGGCCGCCTATTTCGACCCCTCAACCCAGGGCGATCAGCGAGCCGCCCTTCACGTCCGGTTCGGAAACACCACGATGCTGTTGGCCACGGAATCCGCGACGAGATCCTTGGTGATGACGCCGGCCACATTGTCCGGTCGCGGACCGCCGCGGTCGTGCACCACGATTGCGATCTCGGCCTCCCTGCGCCACATGCGCCGGATCACGTTGAAGAAGACGTCGCGCTCGCGCACGACGACAAAGCTTCCGCTGACGAGATCGCGAAGAGCCGGCGCCCGCTCCGCTTCCCGGCTTACGCGGGCCAGCGGCCAGTTGACGCGGACGGCGCCGATGATCCGATCGTTCTCGGAGACGACGACATATTTCACGGCGTCGCCGTCGTCAGTTTGGAGGGGGAGGTCGTCGATTCGAGCGGCCGCCGGCGCCACGATCACGTCGCGGTCCATCACTGCGCCGGCGCGCCTGACGACGAACATGTTGGCGTGGAGCGCGTCGGGTATGACGTGTCCGCGACGCACGAGCTTCAGCGTATAGATGCTTTCGGGCGACAGGAGCCGCCGCACGCCGACGCTCGCCGCCACCGCCAGAATCATCGGCAGGACGATGGTATAATCGCGAGTCATTTCGAAAAGCATCGTGATCGCGGTCAGCACCGCGCCGGTGCCCCCGCCCACCATCGCCGCCATTCCGACCACCGCGAAGGAAGGAATGTTCATCGTCATGGGCGGATGCATGAGATTCAGGAGGGTGGCGAATCCGCTGCCGAGCGTCGCTCCCATAAACAGCGAAGGAGAGAAAATCCCGCCCGAGGAGCCGGAGCCGAGGGTGATCGAAGTCGCGAACAACTCGCAAAAAAACAGCAGGAACAGGATCCAGGCGCCGGTCAAATGACCGAACAGGATGGCCTGGTCGGTGGCGTAGCCGACACCCCCGACGTAATACTCGCCGAAGGCTTGCTGGACGCCGTAAATGATGGCGCCGACCACCAGCATGCCGAGCATGTGCCGGCCATAGTTTCCCGGGATCTTTTCGAACAGGTCTTCGGTGAAGTAGAGGCCGCGGATGAACGCGGCGGCGGCGACGCCGACGATCGCTCCGAGCGCGGTGTAGAGGCACAGCGCCAGCGCCGCGCTCGCGTCGATTGGGTACGGCTGAAGGTAAGGCATGGTGAACGCCGGCGCCACGCCGAACCAATAGCGCCCGATGAAGGTCGCCGTGCTGGTGGCGATGGCCACCGGCAGGAAGGTCCTCGCGCTGACCTCCGGCATCAGGATCTCGATGGCGAACACGACGCCGCCGATAGGCGTATTGAATGTGGCGGCAATCCCACCGCCCCCGCCGCAGGCGATCAGGATGATCCGCTCGGCCGACGACAGGCGCAATATCTGCCCGAGCGTCGAGCCGAATGCCGAGCCGATCTGGATGATCGGGCCCTCGCGCCCGATGGTGGCGCCGCTGCCGATGGCGATCGCCGAGGCGAGGGATTTCACCGCCGCGACGACGGGACGGATGACCCCGCCGCCGTAGTAGATCGAATCCATGACTTCGGGCACGCCGTGCCCCTTGGCCTCGGGGGCGAAATTCGTCACCAGGAAGGTCACGAGGACGGCGCCGACCACCGGCACGAGAATGACGAGCGCCCCCCAGGGGCTCTCAGGCGTGAACAGCTTGGTGTCGTAGACGTAGGAAAACTGGCCGAGAAACAACAGATTGTGAATCAATCCGATGAGGATGCGAAAGACGATCGCCCCGACTCCCGCGGTGACTCCGACAGCCAAGGCAAGAAGCGAGAGGGAGACCAGGCCGATCCGGCGCGGTTCATCCGCCTCGGCGGTTTCCGGCGGCCTTTCCATGATCGCGCTCGAAGACACGCTTGCGTCGACCGGCAAATTCTCATCGCGGCTCGCACTCTGGTCTTCCTGCATCGAGCATGGTCCGATCGGATGGGCCGCAGCATCGGAACCTGTGGTCGATTGCCAGAACGGCAGGCGGCGCCAGCGAAGCAATAACTTGCGGTTTGAGGGGAAACGGGCGGATCACGCTTTCGGACAGTCCTGCCTGCTTCCCCGCTTGCCAAACGGTTGCAGCGCAAAAACGTTCCCGATCCGCAGCTCTGGGCTCCGATGCTCTCGGCGCGCCTTGACGCCTCTCTCGCGCAAGCCGTTTCGCTTCCTATATGCTTGGCGGGAGCGCGGAATAAGCCGAATGAGCCAAGCCCCAGCCGACAACGCGACGAACATAGATGCGGACGAGTGCTGCGCTCCGCCCGCGTTGGTTCCGCCACCCATGTCCCCCGACCGGGAAGCCCTCATTCGCGAAGCGTTCAAGCTCGAATGGCTGACGATCGGGTGGATGAGTGTCGAGGCCATAATCGCTCTGGCATCGGGCCTTGCGGCCGGCAGCCTCGTTTTGATGGCGTTTGGACTCGACAGCGTGATCGAGTTGGCGTCGGCCGGGGCTTTGATCTGGCGGCTTACGGTCGAGCTTCGTCGCGGACAGGCATTCTCCGAGAATGCCGAGCGGTTGGCGAGCCGGATGGCGGGCGGACTGCTTTTCGCATTGGCCGTTTACGTCACGGTCGCTGCCCTTTGGAGCCTATGGACGCGACAGGGGGAGGCTTTCTCTTGGCCAGGCTTTGCCGTGGCCTTAGCAGCGATTCCCGCGATGCGCTATCTGGCACATCGAAAGATCGCCATAGCGGATAAGATCGACAGTCGCGCGGTTCGGGCAGACGCGATGGAAGCTGTGACGTGCGGATGGCTGTCAGCGGTCGTCGTCGTTAGCCTCGTCGCTCGATGGGCGTTCGGCGCATGGTGGATCGATGGCGCCGGCTCACTGGCGATCGTTTGGCTGTTGGTCAAGGAAGGCCGCGAAGCTTGGTCCAATAAAGAGTGCGGTTGCGGTTAGGAGTGGTTGACGCCCACCGGACCTAAAGGCGGGAAGCGCGCCGCCGCCCTTCTTGCCCAGCGCCTTCGCACCGGGGTCCTTACCGTCGTCGGCAGACAGGTCCGACTAGCGCCAGAACGCCCGGCCGGCGGGTTTGAAACAGGCGCGCAGATCGGCTGCTACAGCCACCTCTTCCAGCGGAAGAACAGGTAAGGCCCGATCGCCGCGCAGATCATCAGGGCAATGGCGAGCGGATAGCCGTACCGCCACTCGAGCTCCGGCATCACCTTGAAATTCATGCCGTAGACCGAGGCGATGACGGTCGGCGGCATGAAGATGACCGCCAGCACCGAGAAGAGCTTGATGATGTCGTTCTGCGCGAGGTTGATGAGGCCGAGCGTCGCGTCGAGCAGGAACTGCACCTTCTGCGCCTTGAAGCTCGCGTCCTCTTCCAGCGACTGGAGGTCGCGCAGCGCCGTCTTCGTCGCCTCGCGCACTGGCTTCGCCCCATGCTCCGGGCGGCCTTCCGACATCAGGAAGAGCAGAAGGCGCTCGACCGACACCAGGCTTTCGCGCAGGTTCGAGATCTTCTCGTCCTCGCGGCCGAGCGCCATCAGCGTCTCGGAATAGATCCGGTTGCGGCTCGCCTGGTCGCCTTTGGCCCCGAAGACGGAGCTGGCGATCCTGTCAAGGCTTTCGCCCGCCGTGCTCAGCGCGCGGGCCGAGCGGTTGAGGGAGGTGTTGATCAGGCCGACCGCCACCGCGTCGGGAAACAGAGCCGGCCCCGGCGCGCGGCAGAGCTTCTGCGAGAACAAGTCGAACGTCTCGACCGGATCATAGCGCACGGTCACGAGCGCCGTCGGCGCCATGACGAAGGTGACGCCGGTCACGTCCGGCGTGTCTTCCGGCTCGCTTATGAAGAGGGCGTGCAGATAGCGGACGCCCCCTTCCGAATAATGCGCCTCGGGCGGCTCGGTAAAATCGGGATCGGACTTCGTCGGCACGGGAACGCCGACGAAGTCCTGAACCTTCCGATCCTCCTCGCCCGTCGGCTCGACGAGGTCGATCCAGATGGCGCTCGCGGGGATCGGGTCTGACGGCCCGAGGATTGTTTTCTGCACGATCGCCGTCGGGCAGCCGTTTTTTTTCGCCGCGGTCCCGGCGCCCCCGGCGGCTTCGGCCTTCACGATGGCGTGGACGACGATCACCGGCCTGCTCCCAAGGCGACCGGACAGGCATTACACGGAAATTCTCAGTTTGCCGACATCCCCGCCGGGGAAAGCGGCCGGGACGAGTCCCGGCCGCTTCGAAAGTTCATGGGGTCACCCAGGTCCCGCCCCGCCAGTAGCCCGGCCCCTCATGCTCCTTCCAGACATAATGTTGCCCGGAGCCCCAACGCCAAGTATCCGGGTGTATCACCACGTGGGCGGCGGGCGGATAGACATACTCTTTCTGTGCGTGCCAGCAGTCCCCGTCGTTGTTGCAGACGATGGCTGCGGACGCGTTCAGGGATGAAAGCCCCAACACGCCGAAGGCGGAAAGCGCCAGAGCGACAATGCTGCTCCTGCTATTCATGCGTATCCTCCTGATGAAACATTTCTTAACAACGCCTGCCCCAAGCGGTCGTTCCTTTTTCGGAACCGCTGTTCCGGCGAATTTTTCCGCTGTTCCGCGTCCGCGGAGTTTTTGGCTCAGCCATTGAATCAACGGGTATTTTTGGGCGGACGCAGCCCGTTTGGCGAAATCCGCTGTTTTCGCCGCTGTTACCAGCGGATATGGCGGCCGCGTCCCCCGCTTTGGATCGTCCGTTGGCCGCCGCCGCGCTTCGCAAACGGCCTCGTGAGTCAGCCAGCCGGGTCTCTGGTATAACTCGCCCTGGTCATCCAGGGAGCGCTCGGCGGCGGCCGGCGGAAAGAGCCCCATGCCCATGAAGCTCTATGGCCATTTCTCGAGCGCCGCCTCGTGGCGGGTGCGCATCGCGCTCAACCTCAAGGGGCTTCCCTATCGCCATGTCGCCGTCCATCTCGGCCGCGGCGAGCATCGGGCCGCGTCCTATCTGGCGATGAATCCCCAGGGGCTCCTGCCGGCGCTCAAGCTCTCCGACGGCGTGGTGCTGACCCAATCGCTCGCCATCATCGAATGGCTGGAGGACACCCACCCCTCGCCCCCGCTCCTTCCGGGCGACGCGGTCCTGCGCGCACGCATCCGCGCCTTCGCGCTGGCGCTCGCGGCGGACAGCCATCCGCTTCAGACGCGCCTCGTCCTCGAGGGATTGCGCGGGCGCGGCCTGGGGGAGCAGGCCATTGAGTTCCTGGGCGGCCGAGGCCAACGCGAGAGGAACTCGAGGCCTGCGAACGCGCTCGCGCTGCAATCGGGGGCCTTCTGCTTCGGGGCGCTTCCCTGTCTGGCCGACGTCTGCCTCGTTCCGCAGCTCGCCGCCGCGCGCCGTTGCGGGGTCGACGTGGCGCATTTTCCGCGCCTCCTGGCGATCGAGGGGGCATGCGCCGCCTTGCCCGCTTTCGCCGAGGCCGCCCCGCCCCGCCAGCCCGACGCTCCTTAAGACGCGGTCGCTGACCGCGTCGGCCGTGCTCGGGAAGCTCGGCGGCGGCCGCCCGGCAGGCAAAGGAGGCGTCAGCACAAGAACTGAGCCATCTCCTGGCGCAGGCCTTGCGCATCCTGGCTCGCCAGCCCCAGGTGCTGCAGCGCCCGCGTCGCCGCGCCGACCAGGCATCCCGGTCGCGGTCGGCGGGCTCGGGAGTCGAGATCTTCGATTCGGAGGGCCGGCGCTATATCGATGCATCGGGCGGCGCGGCGGTTTCCTGCCTCGGGCGCCGTTTAACCCAAGTCCCGAAGTCGCCCCGGATTGGACGGAACTGGCCGCGGCGGCTTTCCTCACGCCTGGAGCACTGGCGGTCCCTGAGGATTGGTCCAAGCCGCGGGACACTCCGCCAAAGCCCGGGATAACCGGAGCCAAGCCCGGGATAACAGAATCAAGCCCGGGATAACCGGAGCAAAGCAAAAGTCTTCCAGGAATCGGCTGTTCTCAAGGGGTTACGCCGGAATCCAAATTGTTTTCTCCTCCGCTTCGCGCTGACGCCTCCGCTTGGTCCGCGGCCTGTCGCCGGTGCAGTCCGCCGGCAGCCGACCCGCTCCCATGCCTGCCGACCGAAGACAACGCCGTCGAACCCGTTCGGCGGCTGGTTCGACGCCTAGCGAGGCGAAGTCAATCCTCCTTGGCGCAAGCGGGCTCAGGCAGAAAGCCGCCGCCGCCACAGTCCCGCCCGGGGCGGACGAGCTGCAGGTTGTTGTGAGATTTCGAAGGCGCCTCCTGCCAACCTCGCATTCCATCCCAACGCCGTTGCGCTCAACCCCTTATGCCATGAGGTTACGAAACATGTCAAGAACAAACAGGGGGTATTTCGCCGCCGACCCCTCCGCGACCGGCAAACGCGGTCGCAAGACGGGGGCAGAGGCCGCGCAAGACGGAAAGGTAGCGACCGCCTGTCACATGTAATGATCATGTGAGCATCCCGGCAACGCTTTTTCGCCTTGTCCGCTGGACGGTGCATATCAGGGAATGAATTGGCGCGGCCTCCGGCGACGCCAAGAGATCCCCCGCTGGCGTACGCCGGTCCCGAGATGGCGACCGATCGAGGTGCTATGCCTGCTGCTGACGAACCGGGGCTGACAACCGGGGCCGGCGTCGACTTGCTGAAAGGCCGGCCAAGGGGCAGAGTTTCGACCGCCGATAACGACCCGCGAAGGGAGATCATCCATGGCGGCCACCTTGCCGGGCACGGGCCTGGAATTGCGATCGACCGTCACCAGCGCCGGCGAGCTGGAGGTCGCGCTCGTCAGCGCCCCGACGCCGACGCCCAAACCTGATGAAGTCGTCGTTCGCGTCGAGGCGACGCCGATCAATCCGAGCGACCTCGGCCTCCTGCTTGGGCCGGCCGACCTCTCCACCGCCGTCGCGTCCGTTCGCGGCGGACTGCCGGTGCTGAAGGCGCAAATCCCGCGCGGCCTGATGAAGGCGATGGAGGGTCGGGTCGATCAATCCATGCCCGTCGGCAACGAAGGCGCCGGCGTCGTCGTCGCGGCCGGCGAGAAGCCGGAGGCGCAGGCGTTGATCGGCAAGACCGTCGCCATGGTCGGCGGGGCCATGTACGCGCAGTACCGCTGCCTGCCCGCCAAAGACTGCCTCGTGCTGCCCGCGGACGCGACGCCCGCCGACGGCGCCTCCGCCTTCATCAACCCGCTGACCGCGCTGTCGATGGTCGAGACCATGCGCCTGGAGGGGCACAAGGCCCTGGTCCATACCGCCGCAGCATCGAACCTCGGCCGGATGCTGAACCGCATCTGCCTTGAGGACGGGATCGGCCTCGTCAACATCGTGCGCGACGCCAGGCAGGAAGAGCTGCTGCGCGGACTCGGCGCGCGCCATATTTGCAATTCGAGCGCGCCGACTTTCGCCGAGGATCTGAACCACGCCGTCGCGGAGACGGGCGCGACGCTGGCGTTCGACGCCATCGGCGGCGGCCCGCTCGCCTCGCAGATCCTCGCCGCGATGGAAACCGCCGCCGCCGCGGCGATGCCGAGCTACAGCCGGTATGGAAGCTCGGTTCACAAACAGGTCTATATCTACGGCAGTCTCGATACGCGGCCGACCGAGCTCAGGCGTTCCTATGGAACGGCCTGGGGCGTCGGCGGCTGGCTGGTGTTCCCGTTCATGCAGAAGCTCGGGCCGGAGAGGTCGGCCAAACTGCGCGAACGCGTCGTCAAGGAACTGAAGACGACCTTCGCGAGCCACTATTCGCATGTCGTCTCGCTCGAGGAGGCGCTGCAAATTCCCAACATCCAGGCCTACAGCCGGCGCGCCACGGGCGAGAAATTCCTGATCGCGCCGCACAAGGCTTGAGCTGGTCGTGTCTCCATTTGAAGCCGGCTTCGGTGAAGAGGGCGCCTGCGGTCGTTGCCAGCGTAACGCTCGCAATCGATGTAAAGCTGCCATTCGCGATGACGGGCGCGAAACGACCGCGGCCGAGGGTTCCAGATGGCAAAGGTCGTCGAGAAGGCGAGGCCGAGAGGATAGACCTTTTCGAGCACCTCCCAGCGAACAGCGCCGAACGCATCGCGGAGCTGCGACCGCCGCCGGTCACGTCAACAGTCGGCATGCTCAGACGTCAGTCGGCCATCGGTCAACCGCTGAAGGCTGGGGCCCCGCGCAGTCGCGCTGTCGCAAGGGCCTTCGCCGCAGCCTTGCTGGCGTGCTCTGCGCGCTCGACCCGGGTTGGGTCGTCCAGATGGCTGTGCTCGACCACGTTCTTGGCGAGCGCGGCGCTGATCGAAACCTGGCCATAGAGTCGACATCGGGAGGACAGCCATCAGAGCTTTCGTCCAGCGCCGTTCGGATTCCTCGCTCGGGCGTCGCCTCGAGATCAGCGCGATCGAAGGCGATGAAGGGCGCGCTGCCGGTGAGGCCGCGGGTTCAAGCGGCCGGCCGGCCTTCCTTCGCGTCGATCAGCCGCTCGATCTTGGGGAGCAGACGGTCGAAATCGATCGGTTTTGTCTCGAATTCGTCGCAGCCGGTGGCGAGCGCCTTTTCGCGATCGCCAGCCATCGCGTGCGCGGTCAGCGCGATGATCGGAATGTCGCGGGTCGCGGGGTCGGCCTTCAGACGCAGCGTCGCTTCCCAACCGTCGATCTCCGGCAGGTTGAGATCCATCAGAATCAGGTCGGGAAGCTCGGCCGTCGCCATTGCTATTCCGGCGGCCCCATCGGGGGCGCAGAGGATTTCGTAGCCGCCGGCCACATCAAACCACAATGTTAGCATGTATATATTGTCATCGTTGTCTTCGACGTAGAGAAGCTTTCGCACCATCGCCCCCGAGGTTAGCGCCCGGCCTGCCTTTGAACCTCTCGCAGCAGCGTCCCGACGCGCGCCATCAGTTCGGCGGGGGCGAAAGCATTCTTGGAGAGCACCTGCGCGACCCCGCCACCGAGCCGCCGGCGGTCCTCTGCGGTCAGATCGAGCGCGCTCACCACGACGACCGGGATATCCCGCCATTCCGGGTTTGCTTGGAGAGCCGCCACGACCTGAAACCCATCCATCTCCGGCATCATCAAATCGAGGATCATGATATTGGGCGCCTTGGCCTTAAGCGAATCGAGGGCGAGCCGGCCGGTGGCCGCCTCCCGAACCACCCAGCCCTGGGCGCCGAGAATGGCCTTGACGAGCGCCCGCTGCTCCTCGTCGTCGTCGACCACGAGAACCTCGCTCGGCACGCTGGGGGAACGATAGCGCGACAGGATCTCGACCAGCCGTTCGTGGTCGAACGGTTTGGTCAGATAGCCGGCGGCGCCGAGCGCGATGCCGCGGCGCTGCTCGTCGACGATCGTGACGACCACCACCGGGATGTCAGCCAACGCCGGGTCGCCTTTCAGCGCAGAGAGGATGGTCCAGCCATCGATATTGGGCATCACGATGTCGAGGGTGATCGCCGCGGGCCGCAACTCGCGTGCGCGCTTCAGCCCGTCGACTCCGTTCGCCGCAGTCTCGACGGCAAAGCCGTTGCCGGCGAGATGTGTCGCGATCAGCTCGCGCGCGGTCGCGTCGTCGTCGATCACCAAAACGGTGCCGCGCGAGCCCCGGCTTGCCGCCGGACCGGTCTCAGCTGCGCTCGTGTCCACCGTCGACATCGGCGCAGCAGCCCCCGCCGGCAGGCGCACCGTGAAGATCGACCCGTTGCCCGGCGCGCTCGTCACTGTCACATCGCCGCCCATCAACCGGCACAGCCTGCGGCTGATCGCGAGACCGAGCCCGGTGCCGCCAAATTGGCGCGTGATCGAGGCGTCGGCCTGCGCGAATTCCTGGAACAGCCGGCCGAGCTGCTGCTCGGTCATGCCGATACCGGTGTCGGAGATGGCGAAATCGACCCAATCCTGACCGTCCTCTTCGGTGCGAGAAACGCTCAATCGCACCGTGCCGCCCTTGGTGAACTTGCAGGCGTTGCTCAGCAGATTGAGCAGGATCTGGCGCAACCGCATGTTGTCGGCGTAGACGGAGCCGATCCCGTCGGCGCAATCGAGCTCGAGCGCGTTCTTGTTCTGCTCGGCGAGCGGCCGCGCGGTGCCAAGCACCTCCTCGACGACGGGTCGGATGGCCACTGTCTCGAGAGTCAAATCCAGCTTCCCGGCCTCGATCTTGGAGAGGTCGAGGATGTCGTTGATCAGTTTAAGTAGGTGGCGCCCGGCGCGCAGCACCCGGCGCAGCGGTTCGAGGGCCTTCTCCGTGCCGAAGCGGGCGGCGTTATCGCACATGAGTTCCGTCAGCCCGATGATCGCATTGAGCGGCGTCCGCAGCTCATGGCTCATGTTGGCGAGGAAGCTCGATTTGGTGCGGCTCGCCTCCATCGCCTCGTCGCGGGCGACTTCGAGGCGTCGCACCAGATCGGCGAGCTCCGCCTCGTTCTGTTTGAGCGTGGTGATGTCGGTCCAGGTGGTGACCGTCCCGCCTTCCCGGGTGCGATGCTCTCCGATCCGCAGCCAGGCGCCGTGGGCGAGGTTCTGCTCATGCACCGTCGGCGCATTGCGATGCAGAGCCATCCGTCGCTCGAACCACGCGCTGAGATCGCCGATCGCGGGATCATAGTGATCGCGGTTGAGGAGCGGCCGGATCAAATCCTCGAAGCGGACGCCGAGGACGAAAAGATCCGGCAAGTTCAGGATTTCTTGCGACCGCGTGTTGAACATCACCAAGCGGTCGTCCCGATCCCACAGAGCGAAGCCGTCGGAAATGCTCTCGATCGCGTCGATCAACCGTTCCCGCGCCGTCGCGACCTCGCGGAGGTTCTTCTCCTCGATCTCGACGGCCGTGTCGCGGAACACGGCGAGCGCCTCGGCCATCCGGCCGACCTCGTCATGGCGATCGCGACCAGGGATAGCGATGCCGGTGTTCCCCGCTGCTAATCCCGTCATTGCTGCAGTGATTTTCTCAATCGGCCGCACAATTCGAGCCAGGACGTATTGCAGCAGGATCACGGCGCCGAGAATGCCGAGCGCAGTGATGATCGGCAGCAGCAGCTTGCCGATCCTGATTGCCTCCGCCGAGCGGAGCGCGGCGGCGTCGGAAGCGCTCTGCGCGACGGCAACCAGCCGTGCTACTTCCTGTTCGAGGCGGGCGGCGAGCAACCGGTTGTCCCCGAGCGAATGCTGCGCCGCCGCGTCTTGGCGCAATTCTTCTGCGCGCAGGGCGAAGATGCCGCTTTCGCCGCGACCGAAGGCGACGAGCGCCTCCGCGGCCGCCCCGAGGCCGCTCGCCTTCGCCTTTTCCGAAAGCTGGGCGAGCAATTCATCGATATGGCCGACTGCGGCCACAAACCGCTCTCGCAGCGGCTCCAGCGAACTCGTATCCTGCAAGCCCGTCGCCTCGCTGAGCAGCCCGACCGCGAGGTTGCCCTCGGCGCGCAAGTCGAGGAGGATACGCAGCGCATCGACGTCGCCACCGATCGGCTCAGCGACCGGTGTCCGGCCGTCCAGGGTCAGGTGTTCGCTGCGAACGACCACGTTGAAGTAGGCGTCGTCCGCAAGCGGCGCGATCTTCTCCAGGAAGCGGAAGTGCGCTTTGTCGAGAGCGGCGGCCACGTTCTCTCTGCGCGCTTTGACTGTCAGACGTTGCTCGACGGCGGCGTTGAGCTGTTCGAGCCCCGCCGCCATTTGCCGCTCGACGGCCACGAGGGTATCGATTTTGTCTCGGTCGAGACCGCGGACTGCGAGAGCTTGCGTCAGGTCGCCGAGCGTTTTTGCCTGCTCCTGCAGTTTGGCCCACACCTGCATTCGATCGTTTTGGCTGGCGCTCGCCGCCAGCGCGGGCGCGGTCGCAGAGATTTCAGCGCTCCTCTCGGCCAGGCGCAGCGAGTCCCTCATCTCGGGCATGCTGGTCGCGGTGATGTGCGTCACCGATCGGTCGATGTCGACAAAAGCGTACCAAGCCACTGCGCTGGCGATAGCGGCGAGCGCAGCCATCCCGAAGAAGGCGAGGAACAGCTTGGCCTTGACGCCGAAAACGCGACCTGCCGCGGCGGGGCGGCCAACCTTCGCCTGCGGGCTCAGCGATTCGACACCGCTCATGCTGCCCCGGGACATGCTGGGGCCACGCTCATTGCCGACCTTCCAGAAACTTCAGATCCTCAAGCCGAGCGACGGGCTTGATGCTGCCGTCCGCCTGGATCTCGGTGAGGAAAACTTGCTGCATGCCCTGGTTGTTGGTCGCGCTATAGTGCAGGGTGACCCCGCCAAGGTCGAAGGCGCCTACTTTCTTGATGGTTGCGAGCAAACCGGCGCGCGTCACTTGCTTGCCCTCCGCTTCCAACGCTTGCACCACCAGCCGCCCGACCATGTAGCCCTCCAGCGAGACAAAGCCGGGCGCCGCCCCCGGGTCGGCTGCTCTCAATACCTTCTGGTATTGGGCGACGAGAGGTATCTCGGTGTCCTTCGGGAATGGGACGACCGTTGTGATCACGACCCCCTGACCGTCTTTCCTGAGCTCTTTGGCAAGAGCGTCGGGGCCGACGAAGGAGATGTTGACGAATACCCACTCGGATCCTATCTCGCGGGCGAGCCTGACGAACTCGGCGCACGGCGCGTAGGCGCCGACCATGCCCACCGCCTGCGGGTCGGCTTTGCGGATCGCCAGCAAGGCGGTCTTCACGGCGGTCGTATTGCGCATGTAAGTGCCCTCGCCGACCAGTTTCATCCCGCGCTTGGCCAGCGCCTCGACCACGCCGGAGCGGCCGGCGCGACCGTAGGAATCGTCCTGGTACAGAATGGCGATGCGCGTCAGCCCAAGATCCTTGGTCAGATGTTCGATCCACGCCTCGGTTTCTTGATCGTAGGACGCGCGAACGTTGATCACGTTGTCGAGGGACGGATCGCGCAAGAAGGCGGCGCCGGTAAAGGGCCCGATAAAGGGCACGTGCGCTGCTGTTGCGATCGGTTGGGCGGCGTTTGAGGTCGGGGTGCCGACCTCGCCAACCAGAGCGAAGACCTTATCCTTGTTGATCAAGCGATTGGTATTCTCGATCGCCTTATCCGGCTCGTAACCGTCGTCATAGGATATGAGGTCGAGTCTGCGCCCGTCGACCCCGCCGGCCGTGTTGGCTTCTTTGAAGGCCGCGAGAATACCTTGGCGCATTCCCAGGCCTAGAGCTGCTGTGGGTCCTTCGAAGGCGGCCGACTGGCCGAACACGATCCGATCAGCAAAGACGCCGGGCTCGGCGCGAGAGGCAGAAGGCGACATGAGGATCGCGGCTATTAGGAGGATCAACGCGGCGGCCCTGCCGCGCTGTCGGGCGATCATGGTGAACCCCCGCGCGAAGTCAGGCGACGAGAAAAGGCGCTTCCCGGCCGATCCGGTTTCGACCATTCTCCGATCCTCCCTATTCCCAGCTAAACTGGCACGTGATCGTTCACTCAAGCGACAATTGGGCGAGAGACGACGCGAGTTTGGTGTCGGTTTGGCAGTCGCCAACGTCATCGCCGCAGCCCGGTGCACTCGATCACCTCGATCTTTCCCTTGCCCTTTAGGTCGACAAAACCGAGCGAACGGCCCTGCGCCTGATTGCGCAGATGGAGCCAGGCACGGCCGCTGAGACTGACGCTGCCCGGCCGGCCGTATTCCTCGATCCGCGCCGCAGTGTTCACCGTGTCGCCCCACACGTCGAACTGGAACTGCGTTTTGCCCATAATGCCAGCCACGACCGGCCCGTTATCGATGCCGATCCGCACCGCCCAACCAGGGCAAACCAGCTGCGTCGCCGCGACCATGTCGAGCGCGCAGGCGACGGCGGCAAGCACCGGCTCGTCGAGGGGCGACAGCAGGTTCGCCGTCGCCATGAAGGCGTCGCCCACCGTCTTGATCTTGTCGAGCCCGTGCTTTGCCGCGATCTCCTCGAAGCGGTCGGTCAGCATCTCAAGCTCGGCGAATACCGTTTCGGGCGTGCTTTTTTCGGAGTAGGCAGTGAAACCGACGACGTCGCAGAACAGTACCGCCACCTCATCGTATCGTTGCGGCGCGAGCCGGCCGCCACGCTTCAGCGCCCGGACGATCGATCGCGGCAGGACGGTTGCGAGGAGTTCGTCGGCGCGCCGCCTCTCCCCTTCGATACGTTTGAGATAGGCGGCTTCCAGCGCCCGGTGGCGCGACTTTTCGATGCAATTGTCCACTCGCGCCTTCAACAGCACCGGATCGAACGGCTTGGTCAGATAGTCGGCGGCGCCGAGCTCGATGCAGCGCACCACGCTGCTGATGTCCTCGACGGCCGAGATCATCACCACCGGAATGTCGCGCAGCGCCGTATCGGCGCGCATTTCTGCAAGCACGCCGTAGCCGTCGAGCTCCGGCATCATAATGTCGAGGAGAACCAGATCGATTAGCCCCGACCGCATCTTTTCGAGTGCGTCGCGGCCGTCCTCAGCAGTGACGAGATTGGAATAGCCGCAGGTTTCCAGCCGCAGCGACAATGTAAAGCGGTTGTCGTCGTTGTCGTCAACAACCAAAATAGACGGATCCATCGTCCTCTCCCCCGCCGCTTCAGCAGCGGGAACCTATTTTCCCGGCAACAGGGAATTGATCGCAGGGGCCAGGGAAGCCGGTCGAAAGGCGTTTAGACCGCCTACTTCATATAGCCTGCGTAGGATATCCCGATGATTTTTTTCGATGAATCTCGAATGGGCTCGTATCCCGTCATGTAAGGCTTACCGAGAATTTCGACTTCTCCATAGAAAGCTTCGCCTTTGCGGATTGCGTCGATCACCTTTCCTTTTGGATCAAGAATCGTTCCGATCGCGCGTGAACCGTCGTCTTTCTTCACGTTCGTAGCGACGCGGACAAACTCGTCGCCGCTTTTTACGAAGACTGTGGCTGTCCCGCCCGCTTGTTTGACAACGTCATCAACAAGGGAAAAATTGTTGTTCAATTTGGTAGAGCCAAAATAAATGGCCGGCTCCTCTTTTCCGGCGACGGTATCCATCCCTTCGATCTTTGGCGGACCCAATTTATCCTCTCCCGACTTCAAGAGCTCCATAGCCGTTTTCACTTTCTGATCCTGGGCGACGCTAAGACTCGACATGAACAGACCCACAACCACAAAGGCTGCGGCGCCAAGAATTCCGACAACATGTTGTTTGAAGAGCATGAGGTTCCTCCCTTAGCCACCGTTGGAAAATAACTGAGCCATTTTTGGCGCAGTCGCCTTCATTTAACTCGTAGTTCCGTCCCAGACTGATTTAGTTATTCATCAGCGACGCCTTAGCTGGCTAGCTAAGCTAGCAACTGTCGGCGCCCAGTCAGGCCATCCGCAAGCCGACTGACACGGAATCAACTGGGCGCGCTCGACGTCGGCAAAGCACTGACAATTCTGCTTCACAATCGCCGGCGCATAATGGGCAAATTGTGATGGTTCTTTGCTGTTGTCAAGCCGCTCGCCGAGCCGTCCGCGCAACGACCGGTGTTTGCGCATTTCGGCCGTCCATCGGTAGGACTTTGGACGGGAGCAACGGTCGGGAACAGAAGTTCAATGAGCCGCCGGTCGCAAAGGCGTCACAGAAAAAGCAAACTGGACCGCCAATGGCGGCGCCGTCGCTTCGAAAGCGATATTTTCCACACCCGGCCCGATTCGGCCGCTGAGCTGGGGCAAGGGCAAAAGGACGGACGTGATGACGAAACGAAGTCGGTGGCTGGCGCTCGGGCTCTGGTTTGCGTTCGGAGCCGCCGCCTACGCCGAGAACGCGCCGGTCGAGGCGCAGAAGCCGCTCCCGCCGGCGAAAGCGGCGAAGGCGGCGAAGAGCGGCCCGGCCGCCAACCTTTCGGCGACCGACGCGGTCCAGCGCGCCGACGCCTGGCTTGACGCGGCGCGCGTGATGACCGCCGACTTCGTCCAGATCGGGCCTGACGGCAAGCGCTCGGAGGGGCAGCTCACGGTCGAGCGTCCGGGCCGCATGCTGTTCAAATACGCTGAGCCCGCCCGGTTCGAGATCGTCGCCGATGGGCGCAGCGTCGCCGTCATCGACCACAAGCTCAACACCCAGGACGAATATTTCATCGCCCAGACGCCGCTGAAATTCCTGCTCGTCCGACCACATCGACATCGCCAAGGACACCAAGGTGCTCAGCGTCGCCCAGGACGAGAGCGCGGTGACGATCGAGATCGAGGACAAGGCGACCTTCGGCGGAACCGCCCATCTCGAGCTCATCTTCGATCCCGCCACATTCGCGCTGAAACAATGGACGGTGATCGACGCGCAGGGTTTTCAGACGGTCGTGACCCTGTTCGGCGTCGACCTCAAGACGAAGCCCGACCCGGCTATTTTCCACATCGACGAAACCTTGCCGAGAGCGCTTGGGCGAGGGCGGTGAACCAGGGTCGCCGATCAGGCGACGCAAACGGGCGTCTGACCCAACTATAGGCCGGCGCGCCGGTGCGTGGGGGAATCGTTTGAAGCGCCGAACTTGAGCGCGGGGGTCGCGTCACTGCGGAGGGCAATTGGCGCAACCGGTGGGGTGGCTGAGACCGCCCATCGGGTTTCCCGCGTAGCCTGGGATATAGGCGGAGTAGCCTGACGGATACGCGTAGTACCCGGGTTGGCTCGGGTAAGGCTCTGAATGACGTTGGGCCTGCTCGGCCTTCGCATGAGGATGGCGGACGAGCGCGTATGCCGACGTCGGCGCCGCGCATAAGAGGGCGCAAACCGCCGCCGTCGACAGGATTGATGTCAAGCCATATTTCATTTTTGAAGCTCCAACAGAATGTCCCGTGAAACCCTGGCGGGCTCGATATACGGGCGACGCTCGCGGGCAGCGCCGATGTGGAAAAGGATGCTCTTTTCGCCTGATCCGAGCGGAAGCGCGTCCGACCCCGGGAGATATGGGTCGCTGGCGGATCGTCGCAACAAATACGATAGTATGACGATCCCAGACCAGCAGTTCGGCGAATGCGCGAGGCGTGCCGCGGGGCTTCGTCGATCCCGCGCCGTTCAGCGGAGGAACCCATGAAGCGATCCACCCTCGTTGAGCTTTCGCTGCGTCTCTCCCGCCGGGAGACGACAAGTCGCGCATTGGTCGAGGAGTGTTTGGAGCGAATCGCCGATCCGACAGGCGAAGGTCCACGGGCGTTTCTGACGGTGTACGCCGACCGCGGCCGAGCCGAAGCCGACGCCATCGACGCGGCGCGGGCGAAGGGAGACGCCTTGCCTCGCTTCGCCGGCATTCCGCTTGCGATCAAGGATCTCTTCGACGTGGCGGGCGAGCCCACCCGCGCCGGCTCGCGCGCTTTCGCCAACGCCCCGCCGCCGGCCGCCGATGCGGAGGCGGTCGCCCGCATGCGAGACGCCGGCTTCGTCATCGTCGGCAAGACCAACATGACGGAGTTCGCCTATTCCGGGCTCGGCGTGAACCCGCACTTCGGAACGCCACTGAGCCCCTGGGATCGGGAGCGGGGACACATTCCCGGCGGTTCCACCTCCGGCGGCGCGGTCGCCGTCGCCGACGGGATGGTTCCGGCGGCGCTCGGCACCGATACCGGCGGCTCGTGCCGCATCCCTGCGGCCTTCTGCGGGATCGTCGGCTTCAAGCCTACCCAAAGGCGGGTCCCGCTGACGGGCGTCTTTCCGCTTGCCCCGAGCCTCAATTCCGTCGGGCCGCTGGCGGCGAGCGCATCGTGTTGCGCCGCGCTCGACAGCCTGTTGAGCGGCGGAGAGGGCGCGGACGAGGCGCCCGCGCCGCTCGCCGCGCTCACCATCGGGGTCCTCCAAGGCTACGTCGACGAAGGGCTCGACCCCGCCGTCGCGACGGCTTTCGCCGCGGCCCTCAGCCGTCTCGCCGCGGCCGGCGCGCGGCTCGAGTCGATCTCCATTCCCGAGCTCGCCGAACTTCCTGACGCCAACCGCAACGGCACGATCGTCGAATTCGAGTCCTACGCCGTCCACCGCGCCAACCTCGCGACCAAGAGGGCGCACTACGACCCCTGGGTTCTCGGCAGGCTGGAGGCGGGCGCTGGCAAGAGCGCGGCGGATTACATCGACCTCATGGGCCATCGCGCGCGTATCCGGTCGGCGGTCGAGGCGCGAGCGAGCGGCTTCGACGCCCTGGCCATGCCGACCGTGCCGATCGCGCCGCCGGCGCTCTCGGAGCTCGACGACGTCCCGGCCTCGCGCGCTCTCAACAGTCTCATTCTGCGCAACACTTCCATCGCCAACTTTCTCGACCGCCCCGCCATCTCCATGCCCTGCCACGCGCCCGGCGACCCGCCGGCCGGTTTCATGCTGATGGGCGCGCCCGGTCTCGACCGGCGCCTTCTCGCCATGGCGCAGAGCGCAGAGCGAGCTGTAAGGGGCCGAATGTGACGGCGCGCGGCCCGGCGCCTGTCTTTGCGCGCAAGCTGGCCACAAACTTCTACCGGCGGTCGGCCCTGTGCCGCTCGAACACTTCACGGCCTTCGCCGTCCAGAATGCGCAACGCGATCGTCGCCGGCGGCCACTGGAGATTTGCGGCTTCGACGATTGCGGACGACACGTCCAGGACCTGAATTTCGACTTCTTTCAAAATTGACGTTCGGTGATCGGACGACGCACCGACAAATTGGATCCTGAATAACTGCGGCCGGCCCGGGAGGACGCCTTTGGGTTCGTCTTGCTCGCGGCTTTTCGACCGAGGTCGACGCTGGCGGGGCGGAGGCGCCCCGGGACCGTGGATCCTCGCCGGCTGGGGATCAGAAGCGTCCGGGCCGACCTGGGAGCCCAGCTTGCGGGCGACCGCCAATGCGACGCGTCTCCAGTCCTCCGCGATCGCGTCGGAGCTGGCCTCCTGCTCCCTTTTGCGCGCCTCGGAATAGGCGGCGGCGCCGAAATCGCGAACGAGCGCCTCCGCCTCGGCGGCGACGCTTCCGATCCTGGCGCGCCGGCGCACCGCAAAAAGCCTCGAAATCGAAAAGCGGAACCCCTTGCTCATTGTCGCCCGTCGTGCAACTGCGGTTGCAACCACGCCTTTCCGGCCGCCGCCGCAGGTAAGCACGTAATCCTGCATTGTACAATCCCATTGGTTGTATAAGGATAACGCTTTGGCGGAGGTTCCCGTCTTCTCGACCGAGTCCGAGCGATCAGCCGAGCGCCCGGTCCTCTCTTTCGCCCTTGGCGACAATCCGTAGCGCCTCGTCCGGCAGGGGCCGCTGCAGAGCGAGCGCGTCCGCCGTCTCGCCCGACAGCCACAGGTCGACCTCCTCCGGCGTCGTCAGGATGACCGGCATGGCCTGGGGATGAACCGGCGCCACGATGGCGTTGGCTTCCGTCGTCAGAAACCCGAACAGTTCGTGGCCGCCCTCGATCGGGGCGCTTTTCGGCCCGCGGAGGCCCTTCCAAGGCGTCCACAGGCCGGCGAAGGCGAAGAGCGGCCGGTCCGGTCCGAGCGCAAACCAGGTCGGCGTCTTCTTCGGCTTCGTGTCGGCATATTCGCAGAACGAAGTCGCCGGCGCGATGCAGCGGCTGTCCCGACCGAGCCAACGCCGCCAGTGCGGGCTCTGCACGTTGCGGATATTGGTCACCGGCTGGCCGCCGTGCTGCGGCGCTCCGGGCATCCCCCAGCGCGCCATGACGAGCTCGCGCTGGCCGTCCGCGGCGACGCGGACGATCGGCGCGAGTTGGTCGGGAAAGATCGCCGGAAGCGGCGGCAGGTTGCCGGCGCGATCGCGGCCCACGCGAAAAAGGTCGCGGATCGCCGACTGACCCTTGGTGACGCTATAGAGGTTGCACATGCGCTGCGAACTATGCAGCAACGGGCGCGGACGACAAAGAGGGAGCACATGACGTTCCGCGCGCAAGCGGCGCGAGCCGGCTTCGTGGCTGCTTCAGGGGCAGCCGAGGCTGCGCCCGGCGATCTGTGGGTCTTCGGCTACGGCTCGCTGATGTGGCGGCCGGGCTTCGTCTATGCTCTTCGCTGCAAGGGGATGCTGAGGGGGTGGCGCAGGAGCCTGTGCGTCTATTCGCATGTCTATCGGGGAACCCCCGAGAGGCCAGGCCTTGTGCTCGGGCTCGACCTCGGCGGCGTCTGCCACGGCGTCACCTTCCAGGTAGAAGCGGCGCTGCGCGAGCCGACGATCCGCTACCTGCGCGAACGGGAGCAAGTGACCGCGGTCTATGTCGAGCGCATGGTCCCGATCGAACTCGAGAGCGGCGAGCGGGTGAGCGCTTTGACCTATGTCGCCGACCGGCTGCATCCGCAATATGCCGGGCGCCTCACGCGGCAGGCGATGCTCGAAAGGGTGCGCAACGGGAGCGGCGCGTCGGGCGACAATGCGGCCTACGTGATCGAGACCCACGATCACCTGCTCGCGATCGGCGTGCGAGACCGCGACCTCGAGTGGCTCACCGCCCGGCTGCGGAGCACGTAGCACAGGAATCTTTCGTGCTTATGCCACAGCCTTGTTGGCAATCTTTGCCGTTAATAGCACGAAATATTACGAGGGCTCTGAGCCTCGGGTTCGTGTCGCCCGGATGACGGCGGCGCCGGGGCGAAGCGGTTTCGCCGAGGCCCGGCGCCACGCCATCTCAAGGGCAAACTCAAGCTCCGCTTCGCTCAGCGCCCCGAGGATCGCGCGGGTCCAGCCCCGCCGACCCCAGGCGTTGTCGAGCGCCGCGAAGGCGTCCGGAGCGACCGCGCATTTGAGCGCCTGCTCGTCGGGCGCGAACTTGATGTTGGCGGTCAGCTCGTCGGGCGCGAGCGTGGCGAATGTGACCCGAGCCTTGAACGCGCGGCGATCGAAATGCGAATATTCGCCCGTCCCGTCGAACGAGAGCGCGATACGGCGGAAGTCGGCGGCGTCGACCATGGGCGCGTCGTAGCCTCAGTCCGTGGGCGTCTGCTTCGGCTGCGCGGCCAGCGCCCGGGCTATCCGCGCCTGCAGGAGCTCCAGCGCATGAACCCGCATCGAAATGGCGACGTTCGGACGATCGTCGATCGCCGTCAGGAATGACAAGACGGCGACGTCGCCTTCGATCAGGACGTCGGCGCTTCGCGCGTGGAGTGTCTCCTGCGGCTCCATGCCCAACTCCTTCCTGGCTGACGCATTCGATGATCGCAAGTTGAAGCTTAAATTCAACGATGACAAAAATGTGATTGGAGCCAAGAAGGTTCCAGTCCGAAGATTTTACCTGCCTTCCGGCAAGACCTCGCCGTCCATCTTTCCGTCAGAGGCGCGCGGCCGGAAGGGGCGGCTTCGACAGGATCAGGTCCGAGGCCTTCTCCGCCACCATGATGGTCGGCGCGTTGGTGTTGCAGGAAGGGATGAACGGCATCACGGAGGCGTCGACAATTCTGAGGCCGTCGATCCCGCGCAGTTTGAGATCGGGCGTCACGACCGCGTCCGGCCCGCTTCCCATGGCGCAGGTTCCAACCGGGTGATGGTCGGTCTTGCACGACCGGTAGGCGTACTCGGCGAGCTCCGCGTCGGATTTCACATCGTCGCCCGGCCACCGCTCCGCCAGCACGAATGGTTTCAACGCCGGCTGGCGCAGGATTTCGCGCGCGAGCCTCAGGCCCTTCAGGGCGCAATCGCGATCGTAAGGATCGGCCCAGTAGTTGGGATCGATGAGTGGAGGCGCCTTCGGGTCGCTGCTCGCCAGCCGCACCGTCCCCCGTGAGCGGGGGCGGAGGAAGGCGGAATTCAGCGTCACGCCCGGATTTTTCATCTGCGCGACGCCCGCCTCGATCCCAGACCCTAGCCCCAGATGGAATTGAATGTCGGGGGATCTTGCTCCCTTGTCCGCGTACCAGAACCCGCCGGTTTCGAACAGCGTGGAAGTCACGGGCCCGGTCCTGAACAAGAGATACTGGATGCCCGCCCATATCGTCCGGTGCGGACGGGCGACGCGGTCATAAGTATGATCGCCGGTGCATTCCGAGATCGCATAGAGATCGAGATGGTCCTGCATGTTGCTTCCCACCCCCGGAAGGTCGTGGACAACCGTCACGCCGGCGGCCTTCAGCGCGTCCGCGGGACCGATCCCCGAGAGTTGCAGCAGGCGAGGCGAGCCGATCGCGCCGCAACTGACGATCACTTCGCGTTCCGCGCGCAAGCTTTCCGTTCCGCTTCCCTGCGTGATCGTGACCCCCGCTGCGCGGCCCTTCTCGACCTCGATCTTCAGCGTCTGCGCGTTCAGTCGAACCGTCAGATTCTTGCGGCTTCTCGCCGGCTTCAAAAACGCGCTCGACGCGGAGGACCGCTGCGCGTTCCTGGTCGAAAGCTGATAGTGACCGATGCCCTCTTGCACGGCGCCGTTGAAGTCGTCGTTGAACGGAATGCCCGCCTCCTGCGCCGCGCGCAGGAAAGCAAAACTGATCGGCGGCGGATTCACCGGGTAGGAAACGCCGAGCGGGCCGCCATAGCCGTGGTAGGCGTTGACCAGGCGCTGGTTGTCCTCGGTGCGGATGAAATAGGGCAGGACCTCGCGATAGCTCCAGCCCTTGCAGCCGGCCTCGCTGACCCACGCGTCGTAATCCTTGGCGTTGCCGCGGGTATAGAGCTGCGCGTTGATCGAGGAGCCGCCGCCGATCACCTTGGCTTGCGTGTACCAGATGACGCGGCCCTTGAGGTGCTTCTGCGGGACCGTGCTCCAGCCCCAGCTCGCCACGCCCTTGGTCATCCTGGCGAAGCCCGCCGGCATGCTGAATAGCGGATTCCAGTCGCCCCCGCCCGCTTCGAGAAGCAGGACTTTTACGTGCGGGTCGGCGCTCAGTCGGTTTGCGAGCACACATCCGGCGGCGCCGCCGCCGACGATGATGTAGTCGTAGGTCATCGTCCCGTTTCCTGACTCAAAAATCGTTCGTGGAGACATGGTGAGCGACCCGCAGCGCCTGCGCGGCGATCGTGAGAGCCGGATTGACCGCAGCCGATGTCGGCAGGAACGATGCGTCGACGACAAACAGGTTCGGATGGTCCCACGCGCGGCAGAAGGGATCGAGGGGCGACGTCGCAGGGTCAAGCCCGATGCGAACCGTCCCGCACTGATGCGAAGGCGTCCGGCGGTCGAAGGCTCTCGAAAGGACGATCGGATAGCCCGCGGCCCGCAGCCGCTCGCGAAAAGCGGCGACCAGCATCTCGTGGGTCGTCCAGTTGCTGCGCTTCCAGTCGAGCCGGATTTTCCCACCATCGACCGTGACTCGGCTCTCGGGATCGGGGAGGTCCTCGCTCATCGCGTACCAGTCGACCGAGCGCCTGCTCATCAGGCCGAGCGCCCATTCCGGCGCCCGGCGGAGATTGGCCTTGAGGATCGGAGCGGTCACGCGGCCGAGGAGCTGGATGTTGCCGAGTGGTGGCCCGCCGCGTCCGTCGCTGAGATAGAAGTCGTTGATCCCGAGGGTCTTCTGGTAAACGGAGTCGTTCACGGACCGCGGGTCGATCGCCAGCACCGCCGAACAATTGTGGTTCATGAAATGTCGCCCAACCGCGCCGGAGCGGTTTGCGAGACCGTGGTCGGCGGACTGGAGCAGCAAGGCCGCCGAGTTGACTGCGCCTGCGGCGAGCACGACGATCTTCGCGCCGATCGCGCGGCGCTCGCCGCTGTGCGAAACCTCGACGCCCGCAATGCGCTTGCCGTCGGGATCGACAAGCAGCCGTTCGACGCGAGCGTTGGCGCGAAGCTCAACGTTCGGGTAGGCCAAGGCTTCCGAGACGGCGCAGCTTTCTGCGTCCATCTTGCCATGACCGGCGTCGGGGAACGCGTCCCACGGCGTCTTCCCGCGCCGCAGCCATTTCTCGATGTCGACGCCGAGCGGGAGAGGAAACGGCCTCAGTCCGACCCGCTTCAGGCGTTCGCGCGCCTTTGCGATCGCAGGCTCGTCCGGCACGGGGCCGAACGGATAGGGTTTCGAATGCGGCGGTTCGGTAGCGTCGAAGCCCAAGGCGCCGCGTACGCGATAGAACCCCTCGGCGGCCGTGTACCAAGGCTCGAGCTCGGCATAGGAAAACGGCCAGCCCGGCGTCGTTCCGTCCCGGTGAGTGACTGGGCCGAAATCCTGCGCCCGATAGCGGGTGAGCACGGCTCCGTACAATTTGGAATTGCCGCCGACATAGTAGTAATTGCCCGGGTTGAATGGTTGTCCCTCGCCGTCCAGCCAGGACTCCTGCGGCCTGAAGAACCCCTGCTGGAAGATCGCGCGCGCGTCCCGAACCTCCTGCCTGTCGGTCAGTCGCTGGCCGCGCTCGAGGATGAGGATTTTCGCTCCGGAGGGGGCGAGTCCCGCAGAGAACGTCGCGCCCCCCATGCCCGACCCGACGACGAGGACGTCAGCTGCTTCGCGGCTTGCCATGGACTCCTCTCTGGCGCCGGCAGAACCCAGGCGGGCGCACGAGCGTCGGCCCCGCCGGTCGCGCCCGCGTGATCAGATGCGACGGGTGGTCGTCGGATCAAAGAGCACCGCCTTGTCGAGGTTGAAGACGAAGGTGTGGCTCTGCCCGACATTGACCGTCGTGTCGGCGCGCATGCGCGCCGTCAGTTCCTTACCCGCAATATGGATGACCACGAAGGTGTCGGAGCCGGCCGGTTCGACGATCTCGACATTCGAGTCGAAGGCCGACACCGACCTGGCGTTGCGGTCCACGCTTTCGGGATCGTTCACGGCCTCGGGCCGGATGCCGAAGATCACCTTCGCGCCGTCGGCGAGCCTGCTCGCGTCCGCGCTCGCGGGCGGCGGCAGCACGATCGGCGGATGATCCTTGCGCTGGAGCACGATCCTCGCCGCCCCGCCCTCGCGCGACACGGAGCCTTCGAGGAGGTTCATCGCCGGCGAGCCCATGAAATCGGCGACGAACAGATTGGCAGGCGTGTTGTAGATTTCCGAGGGCGTCCCCACCTGCTGCAGCTCGCCGTCCTTCAGCACGGCGATCTTGGTCGCGAGCGTCATCGCCTCGATCTGATCGTGGGTGACATAGACGATCGTCGCGCCGGTCTGCTGATGCAGACGCTTGATCTCGACGCGCATGTCGACGCGCAGCTTCGCGTCGAGGTTCGACAGCGGTTCGTCGAACAGGAAGACGCGCGGCTGGCGCACGAGCGCTCTGCCCATTGCGACGCGCTGCCGCTGGCCGCCGGACAGCTGGCTCGGCCGGCGCTTCAGCAGATGCTCGATCTGCAGCGTCTTGGCGACCGCCCCCACCGCCTTGTCGCGCTCGGCCTTCGGCACGCCGCGCATCTCCATGCCGAACGCCATGTTCTCGGCGACGGACATGTTCGGATAGAGCGCATAGGACTGGAACACCATCGCGATGTCGCGCTTCGACGGATGCAGTTCGTTGACGACGTGATCGCCGATGCGAATTTCCCCGGAGGTGATCGATTCGAGCCCGGCGATCGTATTCAGCAACGTCGATTTGCCGCAGCCGGACGGACCGACCAGGACCAGAAAGCCGCCTTTCTCCAGCGACAGGTCGATTCCCTTCAGAATCTCCAGGGACCCGAAGCGTTTGCGAAGCCCGCGGATCTCGACGGCGGCCATCGTTTCATCCCTTCACGGCGCCGGCCATCAGCCCGCGCACAAAATACCGGCCGGCGAGAATGTAGACGAGCAGCGTCGGCGCCGCGGCGATGATCGCCGTCGCCATGTTGACGTTGTATTCGATCACCCCGGTCGACGTGTTGACGATATTGTAGAGGGCAACCGTCATCGGGCTCGACTCGCCCGCCGCGAACGTCGCCCCGAACAGAAAGTCGTTCCAGATGTTGGTGAACTGGTAGATGACGGTCACGATGAAGATCGGCGCCGAGTTCGGCAGCAGGATGCGGCGGAAGATCTGGAAGAAACCGGCGCCGTCGATCATCGCCGCTTTGACGAGCTCGGTCGGAAACGTCTCGTAGTAGTTGCGGAAGAAGAGGGTGGTGAAACCGAGGCCGTAGACGACGTGGACGAGGACGAGATGGACGGTGGGATTGTCGAGGCCCATCGAGAAGCCGGTTGCATCCTGGAGCGTGCGACCGAGCTCGCCCAGTTCCCCGAGAATCGTCGCCATCGGAATGAGGACCGACTGGAACGGGATGAAGCAGGCGAACAGCATCATGCCGAACACCAGCTTATGGCCGGGGAAGCGCCACTTGGTCAGCACGTAGCCGTTGAGCGCGCCGAGCAGGCTCGAGATGATCACCGCCGGCACGACCATTTTCACCGAATTCCAGACGTAGCCCTTGATCCCGGCGCACGTCAGGCCGACGCAGGCGGTCCCCCAGGCCTTCGTCCACGGCTCGAACGTCAGGTCGTGCGGGAGCCAGAACATGTTGCCGCCGGTGACCTCGTCGAGCGGCTTCAGCGACGTCATCACCATGACGACGAGCGGCAGAAGATAGATGACGGCGAACAGGACGAGCAGCCCGTAGATGACGATGCGAGTGGTCGGCGAATGGCGCGTCGGTTCACGCGAGGGCGCGACGATCAAGGCGTCGGCGGCGCTCATTGATGCTTCTCCCGCAACTCGGAATAGAGATAGGGGATCATGATCGCCGCGATGGTCATCAGCATGATCACCGCGCTCGTCGATCCGACCGCCATCTGGTTGCGGGTGAACGTATAGTCATACATGAAAGTCGAAGGCAGCTCCGCCGCGCCGCCCGGGTTCTTGCCGGTGACGGAAAGGACGAGGTCGTAGGACTTGATCGCCATGTGGGTGAGGATAATCAGCGCCGACATGAAAACAGGGCGCATGATCGGGATGACGATGCGCCGATAGGTGGCGTAGGCCGACGCCCCGTCGATCTGCGCCGCCTTGAGGATCTCGCCGTCGATGCCGCGCAGCGCCGCAAGAAACATGGCCATGACGAAGCCCGAGGTCTGCCAGATACCGGCGATCGCCACGCAATAGATCATCATGCGCGGATTGACGACCCAGTCGAAATGGAAGCTGGTCCAGCCGAGATCGTGCACGGCCTTCTCGAGTCCGATGCGCGGATCGAGAAACAGTTTCCAGGCGGTGCCGGTGACGATGAACGAGAGCGCCAGCGGATAAAGATAGATCGGCCGCAAGATTCCCTCGCCGCGGATCTTCTGGTCGAGCAGAATCGCGAGCCCCAGGCCGAGGACGAGGCAGAACACGACATAGAGCCCGCCGAACACCCCCATATTGACGATCGCCGTATACCAGTTCGACGGCGGGTCGACCTCGAAGGTCCAGGTCCAGAGTTTTCGGTAATTTGCGAAGCCAATAAAATTAAAGTTGCTGAAGGCCTTGGAATTGGTGAACGACAACAGGACTGTCCACAGATTGAAGCCGTAGACGAAGATCAGAATCAGCACGAAGGACGGCGCCAACACGAGCTTCGGCACAATTTGCTGCATGCCCCCGCGCAGAGGACTGCGGGATCGCGGCATCGTGACGTCGACAAGCGGAGCGACAGTGAGTTCGTCGGTCATGGCGCATTCGTTCCAGCGGGGCGCCGCCCCCGCGTCAAACGGGGGCGGCTTGGCGACGTCACTTGGCGGCGTCGATCCCCCTGACGAGGGCCGCCACCGCGTCGTCCGACGTCTTGATCTCGCCATGGAAGAACTTGGTCACGACGTCATGATAGACGCCGGTTCCGATCGCCGGCGGCTGGGCGTAGTTCTGAGCCATCGAGCCGAGGAAGGCGCCCTTCGCATTCGCCGCCTTGACGTCGGCGATGCCCTTCTTGCCACACATGTCGAAGGCGGTGTCGGGCACGTCGATGCGGGCGGGAACGGAGCCCTTGATGACGTTGAATGCCGATTGGACCTCCGGGTTCATCGTCGCCTCGGCGAGCGCGTCCTGCGCGGCTTTGCGGTCTGCGGAAACCTTGAAGAATGCAAACATGTCGGTGTTGTAGATCACCGTGCCGTCGGTGCCGGGGAAGCGATAGCAGAGGTAGTCCTTGCCGGGCTCCTTGTTGGCGACCTTGAATTCGCCCTTCGCCCAGTCGCCCATCACCTGCGTGAGCGCGTCTCCCTTGATCACCATCGCGGTTGCGAGGTTCCAGTCGCGGCCGGCGTAGTTCGGATCGACGAACTCGCGCAACTTGGCGAGGTTGTCGAAGGACTTCTTCATCGTGTCCGACTTGAGGGCGCTTTCGTCGAGATCGATGAAGGCCTTCTTGTAGAACTCGGGTCCGCCGGTCGACATGACGACGGAGTCGAACATCGTCGCCTCCTGCCAGGGCTGGCCGCCGAGAGCGAGCGGGATCACGCCGGCCTTCTTGGCCTTTTGGAGCAGCGCGACGAACTCGTCGAAATTCTTCGGCTCGGTCCCGCCGATCTTGTCCATGACCGCCTTGTTGACCCAGATCCAGTTGACCGAGTGGATGTTGATCGGGACCGCGTCCCACTTGCCGTCGGTCGTGGTGAACTTTTGCAGCGCGGTCGGGATGACCTTCGCCCAGCCTTCCTTGGCGGCGAGCGGGGTGATGTCGGCGAGCTTGCCGGCTTCGGCGTAATCGAGCGCGAAATAGCCGAGGATCTGCGAAGCGGTCGGAGGGTTGCCGCCCGCAACCATCGCTTTCAGCGTTGTCATCGCCGCCTCGCCGCCTCCGCCGGCCACAGGCACGTCCTTCCAGGCATACCCTTCCTTTCCGAGATATTGCTTGATGACGTTGAGCGCGGCGGCTTCGCCGCCCGACGTCCACCAGTGCAGCATCTGCACTTCCTTGACGTCGGCGGCCGGCGCCGCGTTGACAAAGCCGATCGCCGCGGCGGCCGTGACGCCAACCATCAATATAGTGCGCAGTTTCATCGTGTGCCTTCCAGTTCGTCTCTCCCGCCGGATGCGGTCCGGCCCCGTAGCCAGAAGCGTTTCGACGCTTCCGAATTCAGTTCCCAGTCCCGCTCCGCGGGAGCCGCCAGCTCGTGCGCGGGCCGTTGTGGACGTGGAACGTCTTTTCCTCGGTGTAGTCTTTGAGGGCATCGCGTCCAAGCTCGCGGCCGGCCGTCGATCCCCATCGCCCGCTCGCGCGGGAATCGGGCGAGCGCCGCATTCAGCTTGCCTTCGTCGATGGCGATTGCCGCTCTGGCGGTCATGAAAACCTCTCCTATCGGCCGACGAAGTGCGGCGCGCGTTTGGCTCGGAACGCGGCCACGCCCTCGGCCAGATCCTCTGTCGTCGCGGTCAGCGCGCCGGCCAGGCCCTCGATCGGAGCGTCGCGATCCTCGCCCTCGGCGAAATTGATCATCGCCTTGATCATCTGCACCGCCACGGGCCCTCGCGCGGCGACGTCCGCGGCCAGATCTTCAGCGCGCCTGACTCCCTCGCCTTTCGCGGTCACCTCGTCGACCAACCCGAGCGCGAGCCCCTCCTCGGCGGTGAACATCGCGCCAGCCAGCGCCATGCGCCGCACGGCCGAGGCCCCGTATCGGCGCACCAGCCGCTGCGTTCCGGACCATCCCGGCGCCATGCCGAGCCCCGACTCGGGCAGGCCGAGCTTGATTCCGCTTTCCGCGATGCGGATGTCCGCCACCGCCGCGAGCTCCAGCCCGCCGCCGAACGCGTGGCCCGTCAGCGCCGCGATCAGGGGCACCCGGAGACGCGCCAGCGCTTCGAACGCGCGATGTCCGGCCCGCGTCCAGTCCCGCCACATTTCCAACGCCGGAAGCCCGCCCCAGGCGGCGATGTCGCCGCCGGCGCAAAAGACCTTGCCCTCGCCAGAAAGGATCGCAACGCGCGCGTCCCGCGACGCCTCGATCGCGCGCGCCGCATCTGCGAGCCCGTCAATCATCGCGCGGTCCAGAGCGTTCAGCTTATCGGCGCGCTTCATCGCGATGCGGGCAAGAGGCCCCTCGAAGGTCAGTTCGATGAAGGAGCTCATGCGAGCGCCTCCGACGCCGGACGGAGCTTGAGGTTGATCGGCGCCGGAGAAAAGAGCGCCGGATCCATCTTGCGCAGTTCCGGCGCCACTCTCAGCGGGAACTCGGCCTCGGCGAGAACGTCGCGCTTCAGGTCCATTCCGGGCGCCAGCTCGACGACCGTGACGCCTTCCGGCTCCAAGCGAAGGACGCAGCGTTCCGTGACGAAAAGAATCTCCTGTCCCTGAGCGATCGCCCGCGGGCCGGAGAAGGAGATTTGCTCGACGGACTGAACGAGCTTTCTGACCCTGCCCTCCTTCAGGATCGTCACCGCCCCGTCGCGGACCTCGAGCTTGGCGCCGGCGGTGAAATAGCCGGAAAAGACGATCTTCTTGGCGCGCGCCGTGATGTCAACGAAACCGCCTGCCCCAGCCGTGACATGGGGCCGCACGCCGAGCTTGGAAACGTTGACCGAGCCGAAGCGGTCGATCTCCAGGAAAGAGAGCAGCGACATGTCGAAGCCCCCACCCTGGAAATAGGTGAACTGGTGCGGCGACTGAACGATCGCCTCGGCGTTGGACGCGCAGCCGAACTGGAAGTCGAGCAGCGGCACGCCGCCGACTGCGCCCTGTTCGATGACCCAGGTCACCGCGCCGTGCCTGCCCTCCTCTATGAGAATTCGCGGCACGTTGGCGGAAATGCCGAAGCCGATGTTGACCGCGTCGCCGTCGCGCAGCTCCTGCGCCACCCGCCGCGCGATCACCTTGGCGACATCGAACTTCGGCGTCTCGAAGGACGACAGCGGGCGAAAGATTTCCCCCGAAATGGCCGGTTCGTAAGCCGTGTGCGTCGTCTGCAATTGATCCGGCGCGACCACGATGCAGTCGACGAGTATCCCGGGCACGACCACGTCATGGGGGCGCAACGTGCCGGCCGCCGCAAGGCGTTTGACCTGCGCGATGACAATCCCGCCGTTGTTGCGGACCGCAAGCGCCTGGTCGAGCGGCCCGAGAATGCCGCCCTCGTGCTCGTAGGAAAGGTTTCCCCTTTCGTCGGCGGTGGTGGCGCGAATGATCGCGACCTGCGGAACGATGGTGGGAAAGAACAGCCATTCGTCGCCGGCGAAGGCGACGCGCTCGACGATCGGCTCCGCCGCTGCTCTTGCGTTCATCGCGCAACCCTCGTGGACGGGATCGACGAACGTATCCATCCCCACCTTGGTCAGGACGCCTGGCCGCTTCGCCGCCGCCTCGCGATGAATGTCGAACAGGATCCCGGAAGGCACATTGTAGGCCGGGATCGCGTCGCCGGTGATCATCTTCCAGATCGCGGGCGGCTCGGCCGAAGACGGGCCGGAGGGATAAGAGCCGGCCAGGACACGGGCGAGGCATCCCGGCTTCGCGAGATGATCCACGCCCTTCACCCCCCACATGTCGCCTGCAGCGATCGGATGGAGGGTCGTCAGGTTGCGCGGATGACCTTCCGCCTCGAACCGGTCTCCGATCGCAGCCAGCATGGCGTCGGGGCATCCGAGCGCCGAGGACGAGGAGACCGTGACGATCGCGCCATCGGGGATGAGGCGGGCGGCGTCTGAGGCGGAAATGACTTTTTGCCTGGTCATTGCTTGCCTCAGACGCTCAGATCGATTGCGGTCTCGGCGCCGGAGCGCGCAGCTTTCAGGGCCGAGACGGCGACGCTCAACGACTTGACGCCGTCTTCGCCCGTCGCAGCCGGAGCGCCGCGCCCGCGCGTCGCCTCCTGGAACAGACGGACCGAACGCGCGTACAGGTTTTCGTGTTCGAGCTTCAGCGGTTCTTCGCCCGTGGGGGTCCGGATGAGAACCTCGCCCTTCGGCGCCTGGGTCATGCAATCGCGGCCGATCAGGGAGCCCGCGTCTCCGTGCACTTCGAACCCGGTGGTGGCGTATCGGGTGGTGAACCCGTCGTGGAACTGCGCGAGCAGCCCGCTCGAGAAGCGGATGACGCCCATGGCGCCGTCCTCGAGGCCCGCTTGGCCCATGCCCGCCTGCGAGGTCATTGCGATCACGGACGCCGGTTCGTCGTCAAGCACGAAGCGCAGCGTGTCCGCGTCATGCACGGTGATGTCGAGCACGACGCCGCCGCCGGCGTCCGGCCGCTCCACCCGCCACCCCTGCAGATGGACGGGCAGAAAGACGGAGTGGAACACCCGGGCGAACAACGGCCTGCCGATCCGCCCCGCCTTGATCGCGGCGCGCATGGCGCGGTGGGTCGCCGCGTTGCGCAGGTGATGGTTCGTGCCCAGCACCACGCCCCGCTTTCGGCATTCGGCGACCATCGCGCGCGCGTCGGCGAGGGTCAGCGCCAAAGGTTTCTCGCACAGCACGTGTTTTCCGGCGGCGGCGGCCGCAAACACCTGGCGGCGATGAAGCTCGTTCGTCGTCGAGACGTAGACCGCGTCGATCTCTGCCGACGCGACCAGATCCGCGAGGCCCGCCGTCGCATGCGCGATGTCATGTTCGCGAGCATATTTGCTCGCGCGATCCGCGTTCGCGCTCATGACGGAAACGACTTCGCCGCCATTGGCGCGGATGGCCCCAATCATATGCTCGGCGGCGATCGTGCTCGCTCCGATCAGTCCCCAACGGAGTTCGGTCATGGATTGACTCCGTTCGAGGTTCCGCACGACGCGCGAACGACGAGGGTCGTGGGGCACAGCACCGCTTCCGGTTCAAAGTCCCCGCTCGCGAGTTGCCGCATCAGAAGCTGCGCGGCGCGGGAGCCGAGGTTGCGTCCGTTGACCGCGACGCTCGTCAAGGCCGGCAGGGTGTGCTTGGCGTCTTCGATGTCGTCGAAGCCGATCACGGCGAATTCCCGGCCGACCTTGACGCCGGCCTCCGTGAAGGCGCGAATGAGTCCGATCGCGACGACGTCGTTGAAACACAGGGCGGCGGTCGCGGGATCGTGGAGGTTGAGCAGCTGCGGCGCCGCCGCCGCTCCCCCCGAGATGTTGGGCATCGTTTCAACGACCAGGGAACCATCGAACGGAATGCCTGCTTCTTCCAAAGCGAGCCGATATCCCGCCAGGCGTTCGTCGCGGACAAGCAGGGACGTCATTCCGCCGACGAAGGCGATCCGCCCGTGTCCGTTGGCGATCAGATGGGCGGTCGCCTTGCGCGCGCCCTCCCTGTTTTCCGGCGCGACGAGGGAAGCCTTGAGCCCGGGAAGCCGCCGCATCACCTGAACGACAGGCAAGCCCGCGACGAGCGCCTTCAACTCGCCCGGCGACGAGCCGATCGCCGGCGCCAGCACCAGCCCGGCGGCCCCGTGCTCTCGCATGGAACGGATCACCTGCAACTGACGGACAGGGTTCTCGGCGGTGTTGGCGAGAAAGGGGATGAATGCGCCGCCCTGGCACGCCTGCTCGATGCCGATCGCCAATTCGACGTAGAACGGGTTCGACAGGTCGTTGATGACCATGCCGAGCACCCCCGATTTGGCGCCGCGCAAGGTCGCCGCGCCGCGATGATAGATGTAGCCGAGCTCCGACATCGCGTCCGACACGCGCTCCCGCGTCGCCTCCGCGACCAGCGCGCTGCCGCCCAGCACCAGCGAAACCGTCGACTTCGACACGCCGGCGCGGCGCGCGACGTCGACGATCGTCGCGCGGCCTTCGCGAACTTCCCCCTCCCTGGCCGCGCCGTCGTTCATGCCGCCTGCTCCACCTTCGATGGAACGTTCCAACCAGACAGCCATCACTGCTAGCAGCACATGCCTTGCCTAAAAGGGCTAATTGCCGCCTGAGTTGGAACGTGCTAAGCATTTCTAGCCGGCTCTGAACGTCGCGTCAACCCCGATCGAGGGAAAACTCTTGAGCCAGACGATCCCCCAGGACATCCTCGATCGGCTGACCGACGTTGCGATGCCGAAGCTCCCGAACGAAAAGGCGCCGCAGGAGTTCATGCGGGCGCTCGGCTTCACTTTGCCCGTGCGGCGATGCTCTGCCCTGGTGATCGGCAGCGGCGCCGCCGGATTGCGGGCGGCGGTCGAGTTGAAACGCCGCGGCGTCGACGTCACGATCGCCACCCAGAGCGCGTTCGGCGGCACGTCGGCCTGCTCCGGGTCGGACAAGCAGACCCTGCACACCGCCAACGGCGCCGATCGAGGCGACGACTTCCGCGCCATGGCCGACGCCCTCGGCGCGGGCGGAGCGATGGACGGAGACGTCGCCTATGTCGAGGCCGTCGGGTCGGCGCGGGCGCTGGCGTCCCTGCAGTACCTGGGATTGCCGATCCCGCAGGACAGGCTCGGCGGCGTGCTGCGCTATCAGACCGACCACGACGAGGTCGGCCGGGCGACGAGTTGCGGCCCGCGTACGTCGCGCCTGATGGTCCAGGTCCTGGCGAAGGAAGCGATCCTTCTCGGCGTTCCGGTCGTCAATCACGCCACCGCCGTTCGCCTGCTCGTCGATCCGGGCCCGCGCCGCCGCCTGGCTGGCGCGCTGGTCATTCGCCCGAACAGCCGCGCGGATGACAATCCCCTCGGCCTCGCCGCGTTCTTCTGCGATTTTCTGATCATTGCGAGCGGCGGGCCGGGCGAGCTCTATCGGGACAGCGTCTACCCCAGGCATTGCTTCGGCTCGCTCGGGTTGGCTCTCGAGGCCGGCCTCGAAGCGGTGAATCTCACCGAGAGCCAGTTCGGCATCGGGACGCCGCGCGAGCATTTTCCCTGGAATTTGTCGGGCACCTACGTGCAGTGCATGCCCTATGTCTTTTCCCTCGATTCGCAGGGCCGCGAGCGGAATTTCCTCGGCGACCATTATCGGACGACGCAGGAGCTCGCCTCGAACCTCTTCCGCAAGGGCTATCAATGGCCGTTCCACGCGACGCGCGTGCTCGCGTTCGGGTCGAGCCTGTTCGACCTCGCCGTGTTTCGCGAGAGGCAGGCGGGACGCCGGGTGTTCATGGACTTCAACCGCAATCCGCTCGCGGCCCCCGGAGACGCGGATTTCGATCTCGGCCGCCTCGACGCGGACGTCGAGGCCTATCTCCGAAACTCCGAGGCTTTGCTCGAAAGGCCGATCGACCGGCTCCGCAAGATGAATCCTTTGTCGATCGAACTCTACAAGCGCTACAAATACGATATCACGCAAAGCCCGCTCGAATTCGCGATCAACAACCAGCACATGAACGGAGGGCTGGCGGTCGACATCTGGGGACAGACGAGCCTCGAAGGCTGCTACGCAGCCGGCGAAGCGGCAGGGACGCATGGCGTCACGCGGCCCGGCGGCGCCGCATTGAACGCCGGCCAGGTTTTCGGCACGCGATGCGCCGAACATATCGCCTCGCGCAGCGACGCCGAGATCGGCCATGCGTCCCCGAATGACCTCCTCGAAACTGGGCTCATCGAAATGCTCGACGCTCTGCGGCCCGGCGGCTCGATCACCGCCGGCGCAATCAAGACGGAAGTCCAGGCCCGGATGAGCGACCACGCCGGGATCGTTTGCAACGCGGTCGACGTGAAAAAGGCCCTCGCCGGCGCCCGCGCGCTCAACGACTCGATCCGGAAGCGTGGACTCGTCTACGAAGGCGCCTATGAAGCCGCCAGGGTGCTGCAGTGGCGGCAGATGGCGATCGTCTCCGAAGCGGTGCTCGCTTCGCTCGCCTATTACATCGGCCGAGGAGGCGGGAGCCGCGGCGCGCGCGCCGTATGCAGCCCCGAAGGCGAGTGCGTGCCGCTCGCGCGGACGGGACCGCTCGCCGATTTCCGGTTTCTGCCTGAGCGCGACGAAGACCGAGCCGAGCAGATCCTGATCCGCCTCGACGAGGAGCGTTTCGTTCTCCGGACCCGGGCGTTACGCGCTCACGACCGCGAGCGGCGCCCGTTCTTCGAGCGGGACTGGCCGGGCTTCCTGACCGGCGCGATCTTCGACGCCGCACGCTGACGCCGGGAGCAGAGGTGACGAATGCGTCCGGGCCGTCCAATCTGAGCGACGCGTTCGCGGCGATCGTCGTGATCTGGCCGCGCGTGAACTCAATGAGCGCGTCGCCGCAGACGATCCAAGCCGCGGGACGTTCCGCCAAAGCTCGGGATAACCGGAGCAAAGCCCAGGACAGCAGAATCCAAGCAAAAGTCTTCCATGAATCGGCTCTTTCCAAGGAGTTAAGCCGGAATCCAAATTCTTTTCCCCGTCCGCTTCGCGCCGATCACCCCCGCCTGTTCGCCGATGCGATCCGCCGGCAGCCAACCCCGCTTCCATGCCTGCCGACCGAAGACAACGCCGTCAAACCCGTCGGGCAACTGTGGTTCGACGCCGAGCGAGGCGAAGCCAATCCTCCTGGGCGCAACCGGGATCAACGGGAAGCCGTTGCCGCCACGTCCCGCCCAGCGCGGTCGAGCTGCAGGTCGCTGTGAGATCCGGGGCGCCTCCATGCAACCTCGCTCTCCATCCCGACGCCGTTGCGGTCTGATCAAACCCCCTTATGCCATGAGGCCACGAAACATGTCAAGAACAAACGTGGGTCTTTTAGGGCACAGGCTGGCTCGTCCTCTCGACCCCCTACCCGGTTCTTCGATCGGTCCGCGGTTCAAAGTTCCGCCCGGCCGGACCGGGCCCCGCCTCCGGTCCGCGGCTTACGCGCCGCGCGGCCGCCGCCCCGGAGCCCGAGACAACCTGCCGCCCGGGTCACCGTGGCAGCGTGAAGGCGATCAGTTGGTCGCTGACCTTCGGCGAAAGGATCGAATTGCCGCCGACGGCGAAAGTCACGTATTCGCGGCCCTTGAAGGTGTAGACTGCCGGCATCGATACGGTCGGCGCGTCGACGAGCCATTGCCATAGCTCCTTGCCGTTTTTCAGGTCGATCGCGCGCACGCGCGAATCCATCGACGCGCCGATGAAGATGAGGCCGGACCGGGTGATGACCGGGGCGCCTATCGTCACCGAGCCCCAGGAATGGGGCATGTAGAAGCCATATTCCTGGATCTCGCCGAACGGGTTCCTCCACAGGAGCTTGCCGGTGTTGAGGTCGTAGGCGGACAGCGTCCCGTAAGGCGGGTTCCAGCACGGCATCCCGAGCCAATTGGCGAACATTCGGGTTTCCACGCCATACGGGGCGCCGGCCTGGGGCTCCCAGTCGGTGGGCGTGCCGTTCTTTTTGGTCTCCTCGTCGTATTCCTTGCGCGGGATCAGGCGGTAGATGAACGCCACGCTTGAACTGTTGACCACATAGGTGTTCGTGCGCGGATCGACCGCGCCCCCGCCCCATTCGACGCCGCCGGTCGACGGGGGATAGACGATCGAGCCCTGGAGACTGGGCGGCGTGAACGGGCCTTCGTCACGCAGCTTCTTTGCTTCGGCGCTGCACCAGCCGAAGCTCACGACGTCCGCCAGCCAATACACGCCCGGCCAGCGGTCCGGCACCGTCGGCGGCGGAATATGCGCTTCGGGCTGGGTTGGGGAAGCCTGTTCTCCAGGGACGTCGCTTTGGGGAACCCGCGCCTCGACGATGGGGTAGACCGGATCGCCGGTGAAGCGGTTGAGAATGAAGATGTAGCCCTGCTTGGTCGCTTGCACGAGCGCCGGAACCGTCTTCCCGTCCTTGTCGATGTCGACGAGCGTCGGCGCGGAATCGATGTCGTAGTCCCAAAGTCCGTGGTGCACGAGCTGCCGGCTCCAGCGGACCTGCCCTGTCTCCGCGTCGAGGGCGATGACAGCGTTGGCGTAAGGGATGGGATCTTTGCGGTCCCCGCCGTAATCATCGGGGCTCGGCGGGCTGGTCGAGAAGTAGAGCAGGCCAGCCTGCGGGTCGACGGCCATGCTCTGCCAGACGTTGACCTTGCCCGTGCGCTTCTCCATGTCGGGGCTGAGAGGGTTGAACTGCCATTTCAGCGCGCCCGTCTGGGCGTCCAGCGCGAAGACGATGCCGGGCGGCGTCAATTTGTAGGCCCAGTCCTTTCCGGCCCATCCGACGAACAGGAGGTTCTTGTAGACCGTCGGGGGCTGCAGGAGGGACAGCGGAAAGACGGCGTTGACCGTGTTCCACTGGTTGACGTCGACTGCTCCGTCCTTGCCGAAGCCGGCGCAGGCCTTGCCCGTGTCGGCGTCGACCGCCCAAAGCTTGCCCGCCATCGTGCCGACGTAGACGATCTTTTGGCAGGGTTGACCGGGCGCAGGACTGGCCGCCTGCCAGTAGGCGACGCCGCGGGTCTTCAGGTCGGGCTGGGTCAGCGCCTTCAGTTCCGCATGGGGATCGAAGGTCCACTTCACCTGCCCCGAGCCCGGATCGACCGCAAATATCCGGTAGAACGGCGTACTCACATAAAGCGTGTCGTTGACGAAGAGCGGCGTCGCCGACCAGACCGTAGAGGGCACGCCGCTCTCCAGATGTCCGGCGCGATATTCGCTGGCGCCGTTGCCCTGCGAGACGTCGCCGGTGTGCAACTGCCAGGCGACGGTCAGCTTGCCCGCGTTCTCCGGCGTGATCTGCGTCGAGGTCGCATATTTCTGCGCCCACAGGTCGCCGTTGAACGTATACCAGGTCTGCGTGTCTCCTGTGGTGCTGGCCGGAGGAGGATAGCGATAGGGCGCCTCCCTGTCCGTCGCATTGTCTGTCGCGGCCGCGGCGGGCGCCGGGGAGGCGCCGGGCACGCTGCTCGCCGGCGGCTGCGGCGCGCTCTCGGCGGCGATGAACGGCGCGGCAAGCAGCGCGGCAAGCAGCCGGATCGCTGCAAGCGCATGTCTTCTCAAAGCCATCGACGCCGCCCTTCCTGGGTGACTCGGGGCCAAGCCGCCGCCCTCGCACCTATCGCCCCGGCTCGCGCAAAACCCGGCTCGTCCCCGTTCGTTCCATTGGCTTGGCTACGGACCCTGCTGTGGCGGTGCGCGGAGGCGAACAGTCGGTCGCGGCAATGTTGAAGCCGAAACGGATGACGAATGGGTAATGCGCTTCAGCTCGAGAGGAAGCGTCCGATGTCGAAAGTCAGCACCTGCAGGTGGTTCGGGAATGATTCCGAGTTGGCCGTCCTCTTTTATGTCTCGCTCATTCCCGGCTCCAGCCTCGTGCACGTCCAGCGTTCGCCAGGCGTCTGGCCCGGCGGCCACGCGGGCGATCATGGTGATCTTCACCCTCGGAGGTCAGAACTTCCAGGCGTTGAACGGCGGCGCTGCTGCGAGTTTCGGGACCGCCGCCTCAATCTCGGTGCAGTGCGCCGATCAGGCGGAAGTCGATCGGCCGTGGACACAGCGATTACCGCTGATGGAGGCTCGGAAATCATGTGCGGCTGGTTGCGTGACAAGGGGAGCGTTATGGCGAATCGTGCCCGAGGTTCTGCCGGGTCTCGTCGCCAACCCTGACCCTAACGTCTCGGCGCGGGTCTTTGCCGCCATGACCCAGATGGTTAAACTGGACATTGCCGCCCTGGAACATGCGGCCGCCGGATGAGGCAAGCACATCTGCCACGGGCGCCGTCTTGAAGACGATCCAGTCGCCACCCTGACCGGTCGCGCCGGCCCCTGTTGCCTTGCCCGAGGAAGCCGCTTACAAGCGCTGCTCTTTTCCGGGACGTTCAATGCAAAATTCGTTGCCTGCCCATTTGAAGAGACTGGAAGCGGAGTCAATCTACATAATGCGTGAGGTTGTTGCCGAAATGCGCAACCCTGTCATGCTGTACTCGATAGGCAAAGACTCGAGCGTCATGTTGCATGTGGCGATGAAGGCCTTTCATCCGGCGAAGCCGCCATTTCCGTTGCTTCACGTCGACACGACCTGGAAGTTCCGCGAGATGATCGCCTTCCGCGACGAGACCGCGCGGCGGCTAGATCTCGAGCTCATCGTGCACGTGAACGAGGACGGCGTCAGGCGCGGGATATCGCCCATCGCTTCGGGCTCCCAGGTCCACACCCATGTGATGAAGACGGAAGCGCTTCGCCAGGCGCTCGAAAAGGGCGGCTACGACGCGGCCTTCGGCGGCGCGCGGCGAGACGAAGAAAAGAGCCGCGCCAAGGAGCGCATTTTCTCGCACCGTTCCGCGGCACACGCCTGGGACCCGCGCAATCAGCGCCCGGAGCTGTGGCGTCTGTTCAACACGCGCGTTCGCGAGGGCGAGTCGATGCGGGTCTTCCCGCTGTCCAATTGGACCGAACTCGACGTGTGGGAATACATTCGGGCCAAGAACATACCCGTCGTTCCGCTTTATTTCTCCAAGCCTCGACCGGTGGTCAAGCGCTCGGGCGCGCTGATCATGGTCGACGACGACCGCCTGCCGCTCGAACCGGGCGAGCAGCCCCGCATCGCGCGCGTGCGGTTCCGTACGCTCGGTTGCTATCCGCTGACCGGCGCCATCGAATCCGACGCCGACACGCTCGACGACATCATCGCGGAAATGCGCGCCGCGACCAAGTCCGAACGGCAAGGGCGGCTGATCGACAGCGACGAAGCCGCATCGATGGAAAAAAAGAAACGGGAGGGATACTTTTGATGAACGAGGCTGTCAGAACCGCCGCTCTCCCGACTCTCAGACTGTTGACCTGCGGCTCGGTGGACGACGGGAAGTCCACCCTCATCGGCCGCCTGCTGTTTGAAAAGAAGCTGATTTTCGACGATCAGCTCGCCGCACTCGAGCGCGACTCCAAGAAGTTCGGAACCACCGAGAACGACATCGATTTCGCCTTGCTCGTCGACGGTCTCGAAGCCGAACGGGAACAGGGCATCACCATCGACGTCGCCTACCGCTACTTCGCGACGCCCGTTCGCTCGTTCATCGTCGCCGACGCTCCCGGCCACGAGCAATACACCCGCAACATGGCGACCGGCGCGTCGAGCTCGGACCTGGCGATCGTGCTGGTCGACGCCCGCAAGGGCCTCCTCGCCCAAACCCATCGCCATTCGATCATCGCCTCGCTGCTGGGGGTGCGGCACGTCGTGCTGGCGGTGAACAAGATCGATCTCGTCGGCTATGACGAGAAGATCTTCCGCGACATCGTCATCGAGTATCGCAAGTTCGCCGAGCCGCTCGGCTTCTCGACGCTGTTCGCCATCCCGATCTCGGCCCGCTACGGCGACAACGTCTCATCGAAGAGCCCGCACACTGCGTGGTTCGAAGGCGCGCATCTGCTCGACTATCTCGAGCGGATCGAGGTCGACGAAGACCGCCGCGCGGCGCCGTTCCGCCTGCCGGTGCAGTGGGTCAACCGCCCGCATCTCGATTTCCGCGGCATCGCCGGCACGATCCCGAGCGGCCGCATCCGAACGGGCCAGGCGGTCGTGGTCGCGGGCTCCGGTCGCCGCAGCACCGTCGCCAGGATCTTGGTCGCGGATCAGGAGGTCGAGAGCGCGGAAGCGGGCGACGCCGTCACCCTGACGCTGGCCGACGAGCTCGACATCGCCCGCGGCGACGTTCTTTCGCATCCGGACAGCCGACCGGAGGTTGCAGACCAGTTCACTGCCCACGTCATCTGGATGAGCGCCGATCCCCTGCTTCCGGGACGTTCTTATCTCTTGAAGATCGGCGCGCGCACGACGCCGGCTTCGATCACCGAGCTCAAGCATCGCATCGACGTCAACAATTTCGACAAGCTCGCGGCGAAGCGGCTCGACCTCAACGAAGTCGGCTTCTGCAACGTCGCGACGACGATGCCGGTCGCCTACGACGCTTACGCCGAGAACCGCGAAACCGGCGCCTTCATCCTCATCGACCGGCAGACCAACGAGACGGCGGCGGCGGGCATGATCGCCCACGGACTCAGACGCGCCACCAACGTCCATCGGCACGGTCTCACGGTGACGCGCGAGTCGCACGCCAACCAGAAGCATCAGCGGCCCGCGATCCTGTGGTTCACCGGCCTGTCTGGCGCGGGCAAGTCGACGATCGCCAATCTGGTCGAGACCAAGCTGCACGAGCGCGGGCACCATACGGCCCTGCTCGACGGCGACAACGTCCGCCACGGGCTCAACAAGGACCTCGGCTTCACCGCGGCCGACCGGGTGGAGAACATCCGCCGCGTCGGCGAGGTGGCGAAGCTGATGACCGACGTCGGCCTGATCGTGCTCTGCTCGTTCATCTCGCCCTTCCGCGCCGAGAGACGGCTTGTGCGGGATCTCGCCGCGCAGGGCGAGTTCATCGAGGTGTTCGTCGAGGCGCCGCTCGAGACCGTTATCGCGCGCGACCCGAAGGGCCTATACAAGCGTGCGCTCGCCGGCGAGATCAAGAATTTCACCGGCGTCGACCAAGCCTACGAGACGCCGGAGACGCCGGAGATGATTCTCGAACTCGGCGAAGGAGACCGCGGACGCCCTGGCGGACCGGGTGATCGACGAGCTCGAGCGCCGCGGGCATATCGAGAGGCTGTAGCGGGCGCCCCTTCCCCGGGCGCTCCCTCAATAAATCTTCACGTACTCGAAGTCGCCGGGCTGGTTGTTGATGCCGACGCGCGGAGGGGCGATCCAGGTCGCGTATTTGCCGCGCTCGCGACAGGGCTTCATCAATGAGCTGATGAATTTCATGTCGTCGTCATTCGGCAGCCAGTCGCCGCTCCGCGCCGTCCACTGCTCTTCCGTCAGCACCGCGCCTGCCGGACCGACGCGGTTTCCGGCGAACTCGCCGATTCTGCGATTGAAGCCCTTGTGCGGCTGGACGAACTTGAAGGCGATTCCCGCCTTCTCGATCACCTTGTTCCAGCGGTCGATCCCGCCCTGGCAGTCGGCGATGTAGTCGTCGAGCAGCCGCGCGTTGATCGCCCGCAGGGCCGGAACTTCTTCCTCGACGATCTTCCCGTCGGCCACCCGCTGAACCGGATAGGTCGAATCGGTCAGCACATGGTCGTCCTCGAGCCTGGCCTCGTTGAAGCGCCCCTTGATCCCGGCGCTGAACGCCTCGGCGGCGTTCGAGGAGATCTCGCTGCCGAACAGGTCCCTCGTCACCGAGATGTGGAAGTTCGCCTTGCGCTGCAAGAGCGGCAGGTCGACCACGCCGAGCCTGCGGACGGCTTCGACGTCGTTCGGGTCCTTGATTCCGGCCTTGACCATCGCGGCGCAGGTCGCCTCGATCGTGCGCTGCACGCCGGTCTCGCCGACGAACATATGGTGCGCCTCCTCGGTCAGCATGAACCGGCAGGTGCGCGACAGCGGATCGAAGCCGCTCTCGGCGAGCGCGGCGAGCTGCATCTTGCCGTCGCGGTCGGTGAAGTAGGTGAACATGAAGAACGACAGCCAGTCCGGCGTGTTCTCGTTGAAGGCGCCGAGGATTCTCGGATTGTCCTCTTGTCCGCTGCGGCGTTCGAGCAGAGCCTGGGCCTCCTCGCGGCCGTCCTTGCCGAAATATTTCACCAACAGATAGACCATCGCCCACAAGTGGCGGCCTTCCTCGACATTGACCTGGAAGAGGTTGCGCATGTCGTAGAGGCTCGGGGCGGTCGCGCCGAGATAGCGCTGTTGTTCGACCGAGGCCGGCTCGGTGTCGCCCTGGACGACGATCAGGCGGCGCAGGAGCGACCGGTATTCGCCAGGCGCCTCTTGCCAGGCGGGCTCGCCCCTGTGGCGGCCGAAGGGAATCTGGCGCCCCTCGACCTTCGGCGCCAGCAGGATGCCCCAGTGGTAGCCCGGCATGTTGACAAAGCCGAATTTCGCCCAGCCGGCTGGGTCGACGCCGACGGCGGTGCGCAGATAGACCTCCGACTGCTGGAAGCCCTCGGGCCCCATGTCGTTCCACCAGTCGAGATATTTCGGCCGCCATGTCTCCAGTGCGCGCTGAAGCTGCTTGTCGGAGGAGAGGTCGACGTTGTTGGGAATGACGTCGTCGTATTTGATCTCGACGAAGCGATCGGAGCTGATCGCGCCCAACGCCTCGGTCACGTTTTCAGCGGAGCTCATGATTCCTCTCCTCGAATGGATCCAGATCGCAGCGCGACCCACAGTCGATTAGCCTGAACAATCACTATCATGCAGGTCTGTCAAGCAAAGATGAAACATCTTGCTCTTGTTAGCGCGAAAAAACCAGTAGAAAAAGCGCTAGTGAGTCCACTAGATGCACTATAATGCTAAACACGCGCTGGCCCCCCATGGGGCGGAGGGCCGGATAGGGTGTGGAAGGCGGGTGCGGCTCGTCGAAGGCTTGCGGTGACGGGGAAGGAATCGCCGCCTCAGTACGTCTCGATGTGCAGCCGTCCTTCGCGCCTGAGCGAGGCGCCGACGGTGTCCCAGTCGAGACCGCCCTCGATCGCCACATCGCGCAGAGCCAACGCCACCCCCTCGTCCATCGCCTTCAGTCCGCAGACATAGAAATAGGCGTTCGGGTCGGCGAGCAGCGGTGCAAGGTCCGGGGCGCGGGCCCGCATCAAATCCTGGACGTAGCGTTTCGGTTGGCCGGGCGTGCGGCTGAAGGCGAAGTTGATGTCGATGAAATCCTTCGGCAGATTGCCCAGCGGGCCGAAATAGGGGAGCTCCTCCTTGGTCCGGGCGCCGAAGAACAGCATCAGCTTGCCGCCCTCGAACTTGCCGGACTTGCGCAACCGCCGCCGCCATTCGGTCATCGCCCGCATCGGCGCGCTGCCGGTGCCGGTGCAAATCATCACGACGGCGCTTCGCGGATGGTTCGGCATCAAAAAGCTCACGCCGAAAGGGCCGATGACCTGGACTTTATGGCCGACCTCGAGGTCGCAGAGATAGTTGCTGGCGACGCCGCGGACCGGGCGGCCCTGATGATCCTCGAGCACCCGCTTCACGGTCAGCGACGCGTTGTTGTATCCCGGCCGCTCGCCGTTGCGGGGGCTCGAGACCGAATATTGCCGCGGATGGTGGGGCCGCCCCTCCGCGTCGACTCCCGGGGGAATGATTCCGATAGACTGGCCCTCCAGCAACGGGAAGGGCATCGCGCCGAAATCGAGCACGATGTGGTGAGTGTCGTATTCCTTGCCGACTTCCGTCACCCGGACGTTGCCTGCGACCGTCGCCACAATCGATTTCTCCGCCGAGCGCGGCCCGTAGAGATTGGCGTAAGGGTGGGCGGCGGACCAGGGCGGGACGGCAGCCGTATAATCCGCGACATTGAAGGCGTTCTCTCCGGCGGCCTCGGCGTCGTGCGCCGAGACCTCCTCGTCGATCGCTGCGTCGACGATTGCGACGCCGGCGGCGGCGAGCTCCCCGGTGGAGAGTTCGGGAGGGAGTGCTTCCCAATCGAATTGCGCCTCGACGCTATAGGCGTTCGCCCGCGGCACGACGCGCCAGTTGTCGATGCTGCCGGTCGGACAGGGCGGGACGCAGGCCATGCAGAGGTCGCACTTCCCGGCGTCGACCACGTAGTTGCGCGAATCGTGGGTTATTGCGCCGACCGGGCAGGTCGCCTCGCAGGTGTTGCAGCGGATGCAGATTTCGGGGTCGATCAGGTGCTGCCTGATGACCGACGCGTTGACATGCTCCATGCGCTCTCTCTCCTTGGAGGGCGCGCGTCCCGCGCGCCGGGCGGCGGGACGCCGCCCCTCCAAAACTAGACTTGATTCCAGTCGAAGGCGGCCTTTTCGCCCTTGCCGTAGACTTTCAGCGCGCCCTTCTCGCCGACGGCGTTCGGGCGCTGGAAGATCCAGTTCTGCCACCCCGACAGGCGCCCGAAGATGCGGGTGAACATCGTCTCTGGCCCGTTGAAGCGCAGATTCGCCTCGAGCGCGGTCAGCGCGTCGGGGCTCAGCGACACACGCTCCTCCACTGCGAGCCTCACCTCGTCGCTCCAGTCGATGTCGTCCGGACTGCTCGTGGCGAGCCCGAGCTGAAAGGCCGCCGCCGCGTCGAGCGGCTCGCCGAGCTTCGCCTTGACGGCTTCGAGCGCCGCCTTCATTTCGGAGAAGCGCCGCCCGAGCCGGCTTTGTCCGGACGCCATCGGATAGTCGACGAAATTCGCCGCGCTGACCGCCACCTTGGGAGCGCGCGCAGAATCGTCCGGCAGCGCCAGGTGGTAGATTCGGTCGCAGGCGAGCGCCAGTTCGAACAGTGTGCCGGCGAAGCAGGAGCCTTCCTCGACGAGCGCGAACAGGCTGCGCGAAGTGACGTCCAGGCGGCTGAAGGTGCGCCGCAGATAGCCGATCGTCTCGCGCACGAGCCAGTGGTCTTTATGCGCCTGGAGCGTGGCGTCCATCGCGGCGACGGCGGCGGGATCGCCATGGCTCTTGATGAGCCAGACGCCGATGTCGAGCTCGTTGGTGCGCATCGACAGGATCGCGTCTTCGAGTTCGCGCGCGAGCGCCAGCGGATACCAGTTCGCTCCCGCCGCCTCGATCGCCGCGGCGTCGTGCGGCTCAAGACCCGACGGGCCCTCGACGCTGAAGGTCGCGGCGCGCCTCGCCCGGTCGATCGTCACCGACACATGCGAATAGCGCAGGGCGTCAGGCTCGACGGCGCGTTCGAGCGGCGTCAGCTCCACGCCTTTGGCCGCTTCGGGACGGGCGCTCGTCGCGGCGAGCGCCAGCGCGCGCTCCAAAACCTTGGCTGCGAACTGGGCGGGCCTGGCGATGTGGTCGACCAGCCGCCAGTCGAGCGCCTTCTGCCCGCGCACGCCTTCGCTCGTCGTGCAAAAGACGTCGGCGAGGTCATGGCGGACGTGGCGCTTGTCGGTCAGGCGGGTGAGGCCCCCGGTGCCAGGCAGCACGCCGAGCATCGGAACCTCCGGCAGGCTCACGGCGCTCGAGCGGTCGTCGACCAGCATGATCTCGTCGCAGGCGAGGGCGAGCTCATAGCCGCCGCCCGCGCAGGACCCGTTCACCGCGGCGAGGAATTTCAGTCCGCCGTATCGCGACGAATCCTCCAGCCCGTTGCGCGTCTCGTTGGTGAACTTGCAGAAGTTGACTTTCCAGGCATGGCTCGAGACGCCGAGCATGAAGATGTTGGCGCCCGAGCAGAACACTCTTGCGCGCGCGCTGGTGACGACCACGGTCCGCACTTGCGGGTGCTCGAAGCGGATCCGGTTGACCGCATCGGCGAGCTCGATGTCGACCCCGAGATCGTAAGAATTGAGCTTGAGCTTGTATCCCGGACGGATGCCGCCGTCCTCGTCGAAATCGGCGAGCAGCGTCGCCACCGGGCCGTCGAACTTCAGCTTCCAATGACGGTAATGCGCGGGCGCGGTCTGGTAGTCGACGGGATCGGGACGGCTCATCGAGGCTCCAGGCAATTTACTGCAATGCGGTTAATGCACCATAATGCATCTTTGCTGGCGCAGCAACCCCTTCCGGCATTTTTCTACGCGTTGCTTAGACCGGCAGGCCGAGCGCCTGCCGCACGGTCCGGCGGAGGATCTGAAAAGTCTCGAGCAGCGGCTGGGCGCTGGTGTCGACCTGAAAGTCCGCCTTCGAATAGAAGGCCGCCCGCCCGGCGAGGATGGTCTTCAGGTCCTCCATCGCCTCCGCGCTCGCCGCCATGGGCCTGAGGTCGCCCTGGGCCGCGACGCGCGCCATGTGGTCTTCCGGCGCCGCCTGCAGCCAGACCGTGGTGCAATGGCGGAGCAGGAGGTTGAAGCTGACGAGGTCGGACACCATGCCGCCGGCGGTGGCGATCACCGCCTCGGGATAGATCTGCACCGCCTCTTCGAGAGCGCGGCGTTCGTAGCGGCGGTAGGCGTTCTGGCCGTAGAGGCCGAGGATCTCGGCGGTGCTGCAGCCCGCCGTCTTCTCGATCTCCCGGGTCAGCTCGACGAAGGGAAAGTCCAGGTCTTCGGCCAGCATGCGGCCGAGGGTCGACTTGCCCGCGCCGCGCAAGCCGATGAGGGCGATGCGCGGCGAACGGGATCTCGCTTCGCCGCGCGCCGCAGCCGTGCCTAGGAGTTCGCCGACCGCGATCCGCACCCGCCGCAACGTCGCTTCGTCCCGGTTCGCCAGCATTTCGCGCAACAGGAGCCACTCCGGCGACTGGATGGTCATGTCGCCGAGCAGCTCGGCGAACGAGCAGTGGAGAGCGCGCGTGACTTGCAGCAGGACGAGGATCGACGCGTTGCCGACGCCGTATTCGAGATTGGCGAGATGCCGCTCGGAAACGTCGGTCGCCTGAGCGAGCGCCTTGCGCGTCATGCCCCGGCGCGCCCTCAAGCGCCGCACCCGCTCGCCGAGCGCGATCAGGAACGGGTCCTTCCGCTCCGCGGTCTCGGCGTCGCCCGCCTTCGGCGGCGAAGACTCGACGAGGTCGGTCGGCAGTATATTGCTTGACATCGAGAACGCGCATCCCTACTGGGGGTAAGCACAATAATGCATGAACCGGAAACGCGGGCAAGCCGTTCCCAGAGCCTGTGACACTGTGCCCCTCGCACCGGAACCTGTTGCCCCAGGGAAAAATTCGGTTCACCTAACCGAAGCGAACAAACACCGGGAGGAAACGACACGATGAGCGAGGCCGTCCCTGCGCCACCGGAGATGTTCAACTTCGCCCGGCATATTCTCGAGACGAATGCGGACCGCGCGATCAAGGTCGCCTTTGTCGACGACGCGGGGGCCCTCACCTATGGCGCGCTCGACGATCGCGCCCGCCGTCTGGCGGCCGGCCTTAGGGACGCCGGCGTCAAGCGGGAAGAGCGCGTGTTGCTGCTCATGCTCGACGGGGCCGACTGGCCCGTCGCCTTCCTCGGGGCGATGCTGGCCGGAATCGTCCCGGTCCCGGTCAACACGCTGCTCACCGCCGACGACTACGCCTATATGCTCGAACATTCGCGGGCGCAGGCGGCGATCGTCAGCGGCGCGGTGAAGCCGGCCCTCAAGGCCGCGCTGACCAAGTCCGACCACGAGGTCCACAAGGTCATCGTGTCGCGCCCGACCCAGCCGCTCGAATTCGGCGAGGCTGAATTCGAAGCCTTTCTCAGAGCGAACGCCCCGCTCGCCCGCCCCACCCGGACCCACGCCGACGACCCCGCCTTCTGGCTCTACTCGTCCGGCTCGACCGGGCGCCCCAAGGGGACAGTCCATTCCCATGCCAATCCCTATTGGACGGCGGAGCTTTACGGCAAGGCGGTTTTGGGATTGCGCGAAGACGACGTCTGCTTTTCGGCGGCAAAGCTCTTCTTCGCCTACGGACTCGGCAACGCGCTCTCCTTCCCGCTCTCCGTCGGGGCGACCGTCCTGCTGATGGCCGAGCGCCCGACGCCGGACGCCGTGTTCAAGCGCTGGCGCGGCGAGGTCGGCGGCCTCAGGCCGACCGTCTTCTACGGCGCCCCGACCGGCTTCGCCGGCATGCTGGCCTCGAACGACCTGCCGAGCCGCCAGGACGTGGCGCTGCGCCTCGTCTCCTCGGCGGGCGAAGCGCTGCCGGCCGAGATCGGCGAGCGCTTCAAGCGCCATTTCGGCGTCGACATCATCGACGGCATCGGCTCGACCGAGATGCTGCACATCTTCATCTCGAACCGGCCGGACAAGGTCCGCTACGGCTCCACCGGCTGGCCAGTGCCGGGCTACGACATCGAGTTGCGCGGCGAGGGCGGCGGCGCTGTCCCGGACGGCGAGCCGGGCGACCTCTACATCCACGGGCCATCCGCCGCGATGATGTACTGGGGCGCTCGCGAGAAGACCCGCGAGACCTTCCAGGGCGGCTGGACGAAGAGCGGCGACAAGTACATCCGCAACGCCGACGGCTCCTACACCTACGCCGGGCGCTCAGACGACATGTTGAAGGTGAGCGGCGTCTATGTCAGCCCGTTCGAGGTCGAGGCCACGATCGTTCAGCACCCGGCGGTGCTCGAGGCCGCCGTCGTGGGCGTGCCCGACGCCGAGGGGCTGACGAAGACCAAGGCCTTCGTGGTGTTGAAGTCAGGCGCACACGCCGACGAAGCCGAGCTCAAGGCCTTCGTCAAGGACCGGCTCGCCCCCTACAAATACCCGCGGGCGATCGAGTTCGTCCCGGAATTGCCGAAAACGGCGACCGGCAAGATCCAGCGCTTCCGCCTCCGGGAAATGGAGCGCGGGCGGGAATGAACGAGGCCGCGAGGAACGCGGCGTCCTCACCGCGCGCCCGGCGGACCGCAGCGCCGAGGACGCCATGATGGGGAAGGCCATTCCGGCGACGCGGCCGGGGGTTGTGTTTCCCTTGAAGCCCTCTTATCCAGCTTGGCAACGGCGGCGCGGAGCCGTGTGAACCGGTTGCTCCATGAGCTTCACCATCGCGCATATCACAGACCCGCATCTCAGCCCCACGCCTCTCCCTGGCTTCACCGATTTCCGGCTCAAACGCTTCATGGGCTACGTCAACTGGAAGCGCGGGCGAGAGCGGGTCAACGACATGTCGCTGCTGGCGCGTCTGGTCGAGGATCTGCGGGCGCAGCGCCCAGACCACGTTGCCGTGACAGGGGATCTTGTCAACATCGGCATGCCCGACGAATTTCGTCGCGCGGCGTCGTGGATGGCGACGCTCGGCGACCCGGCCGACGTCAGTTTCGTGCCCGGCAATCACGACGCCTACGTGCGCGCGGCAATGCCGATGCTGAAGTCGACGTTCGAGCCCTGGACGACCGGCGATTCGGGCGCCTCGACCTTTCCTTACCTGCGGGTGCGAGGCGACATCGCCGTCATCGGTCTGACCTCCGGAGTTCCGACCGCTCCGCTTATGGCGAGCGGAAGGCTCGGCCGCAGTCAGCTCGAGCGCTTCGCCGCGCTGCTCGAAGAAACCAGGCCGTTGTCGCTCGCCCGCGTGGTGCTCATCCATCATCCGCCGCTCGCGAGGGGCTCCCCGCCGTTTCGGGGGCTGACCGATGCGGGGGCTTTCGAGCGGATCATCCACGCACACGGCGCCGAAGCGATTCTCCACGGCCACAGCCACCGTCGGCTTGTTCGGGCGCTTCCGTCGCCGGCGGCGAAGACAGTCGGGGCAAGGGTTCCCGTCCTCGGGGCGCCCTCGGCGGCGGCGGCGACCCACGACCCGCGTTACCGCGCCGCATATCACCTCGTACGGCTCGATCGCGAGGGCGATCGCTGGCGGGTGAGCGCCCGAGCACGCGGGCTTGCGCCGGACGGCCGGGCGATCGCCGAACGCGAGGCGCTGGCGGTCTGACGAAGCGCGCCGCCGTCGCGCCAGTCGCTCCCGCATCGCGGCTTCGCTGCCGCTGTCGGCGGTTGCTGCAGAGCTGACGTAAGTTAACGGCCGCGCTAAGATTGACCACCCAAAGCCCTGAAAGGCTGGAACTTTTCTTCAATTGCCTCGTTGGTCGGTTGAACGAACGGCGGGTGCGAAAGCATCGGCAGTACAAGATGAGCCAGTTAAGGAGTTCGCCATGTCTATGTCCTTCACTACGGGAAGCGCCTCGCGAGACACCGCCGCCTACGGCGGATTTGTCGACGCGATCGGCGGAGTCGCCACCATCGTGCTGGCGATCATCGGGCTGTCCGGAGCGAGACCTGAAATGCTGGTCGCCATCGCCACCATTGTCTTCGGAGCGGCCCTGCTGGTCCAAGGCGGGGCGATCTTGTCCGAATACGTCGGGATTATCTTTCCCGAGGGCGCGGGCCCCATTTCGATGGAGCAATTCGGCGGAAGCAGCATATCGGCCCTTTTCATGGCCGGCGCGGCCGGGATCGTCCTCGGCATACTGGCGCTGGTCGGGGTCGAGTCAGCCATCCTGACCTCGGTCTCGATCATCGCCTTCGGCGCCGGCCTCCTGGTGAGCAGCAACTCGGTCTCGCAGTTGCACGCGTTGAAGCGGGCGGCCGAGACTTCTCAGGGCGTCGCCGAGGGCGGCGCCGCAGTTGTCGCCCATGAGATGGCCTCCGGCTCCGCCGGCGTGACAGCGTTGGCCGGCCTCGCCGCGGTCGTCCTCGGCATCCTTGCTCTGTGCGACGTGCACGCGATCGTGCTGCAGCTGTCCGCGCTGATCGCTCTCGGGGCCACGCTGGTCCTGACCGGCAGCACGATGAGCGCGACGGTCCTGAACTTCATGCGTCCTTCGCGCTCCGCAACGGTCTCCGCTGCGACCCGTTACGAGAGCCGCTAGAAGAGAACCGTCGGCCGCGCCAGCGGCCGGCGCCCTCTTTCTTTGTCGCCGTTTGGCGCCGCTTTAGCGTTCCTCTCGCAATCCCGGTGGGACCGGCGTCCGCCCCCTACTTCGGCGCTTTGCCGAGCGGGACGCCGTTGACCTTGATCGAGCGGTCCGAGGCGAGTTCGACGAGCCAGCTGAGACTCCCGTCGCTCTCGGTCCTGGCGAGGCCCTTGGCCATGGCGAGCATCGGGACGGATTTGGCGGCGACCTCCGGGCCGAGCGCTTCGACGGCGGCCATCGTCTTGTCGAAGCCGCGCATGCGGATCGTCATCCGGCCCGACGCCCTGTTCTCCGTCCATTGCAGCGCCCCCTGCAGGTCGGCGTCGAGGGCCGGCGCGACCACGTGCGAGGGGGCGAGTTGGATCTGCAGGGGGCCGGCCCCCAACAAGGCCGCCGCCGCCTTGGCCGAATCCTCATCGGAGACAACGGGGCCCGGCCCGCCCAGCTTCATGTCGGCGATCGCCTCGTTCGCCCCGGCGGCGATGTCGAATCCCGTCAGGGTGGCGGTCAGGTCGATCTTCGAGGGCGTGAGGTCGGCCGCCGCAGGCGGCGCGAGCGCCACCGGCAGGCTCAGGCCCTCGGCCGCGACCGTCGCTTCGATCGCGCTCCGCGGCCCGCCGTTGGCGACCCCGACGGCGAACTTGACGCCGGCGAGCGCGATGGCGCCATAAGGCGACGAGACCATGAGCTTCGAGGCTTCGCCGCCCTCGGCCAGTTTGAGGCCCGGGGCGGCGAGGTCCTTCAGGAGGCCCTTGAGCTCCGCCTCGTGCGCCGCGAGGTCGGCGCGGTGCGCGGAAAGGAGACTCGCCAGGTCGAAGACCTTGAGCGTCTTCAGTCCGTCCGCCCCGAGATGGAACGCGACCTTGTCGAACCGGCCGCTGGCGCTGACCGGAGCCCCGTCCTTGGCCGGGCTGGAGAACTTGAAGGCAACTTCGTCGATCTCCTCCTTGACCGCGGTCGACACCGTCTGGTCGGCGTTGACGGTCGTCGTGTAATTCGTGCTGACCGGCCCGAAATCGAAGGCCTCGTCAGCCTTGGGCGAGTGCATGGTCAGCGCGCCGCGGTCGGCGCTCCCCGAGCCGCTGCGCCACCAGGCGAGCGCCGGGTCGACGATAACGGTCTGCTTGTAGTTCTGAATGTCGATCGTGCTGGTCGCGTCGTTGGCGTGGGAAACGATCCTGGGCATCGAGTCCTGGACCAGCCGCCACTCGCCGTCGTCCTGCTCGAAGAGCTTGTAGAGGAGGGTCGCCGGCTCGTAGAACGCCGCGACTCCAACGGCCTTGAAGACGCCGTTGAGGGCTGCGAGTTCGGCCGAGACGAGGTAGTCCTGCCCGCCGGCCTTCACCGTGACGAAGGCTGGGCCGCTAGCCGCCGGCGGCAAAAACCGGTCGAACAGCGCCTGCAGCTTGTCCGCGCCCTCGAGCGTCGCGGGCTTGTCGCCGGCAAGCGCCGGCGACGTGGCGAGCGCCACGCCCAGCACGAGCCGGACGCGCAGCGCAGGGCGACGAAGAATAATCGCAGACATGGTCAGGCCTTTTCGATGGGGAGACAGGACAGGCGCAACCTTATCCCAGTATCGGTTGAAGCCCGCCTGACTGCATCGCCCGACCTGCGCCGCCGGTCAACCGGCCGGCAGGGCCGGCGTCGACCCCTTCGGCAGCTGCGCCTTGGCGACGCCCGCCTTGACCGCCGCCTGCACCTTCTCGAACGCACGCACCTCGATCTGCCGCACCCGCTCGCGCGACACGCCGAACTCGGTCGACAATTCCTCGAGGGTGATCGGATCCTCGGCGAGGCGGCGCGCTTCGAAGATGCGCCGCTCGCGCGGATTGAGCACGGTCAGGGCGCCTCTCAGCGCCCCCAGCCGGGCGTCCGCTTCCTCGCGATCGACGAGTTGGGATTCCTGGTCGGCGGTGTCGTCGACCAGCCAGTCCTGCCATTCGCCCTCGCCCTCCTCGCGCAGAGGCGCATTGAGCGAGGCGTCGCCGCCGAGCCGGCGGTTCATCTCGATCACGTCCTGCTTGGCGACACCGAGCCGCTTCGATATCGACTCGACCTGATCGTCGCGCAGATCGCCCTCGTCGAGCGCGGAGATGCGGCTCTTCGCCTTGCGCAGGTTGAAAAAGAGCTTCTTCTGGCTCGCCGTGGTTCCCATCTTGACCAGCGACCACGAGCGCAGGATGTATTCCTGGATCGAGGCGCGGATCCACCACATGGCGTAGGTCGCGAGCTTGAAGCCCTTGTCGGGCTCGAAGCGCTTGACCGCCTGCATCAGGCCGACGTTGCCCTCGGAGATCACCTCGCCGATCGGCAGGCCATAGCCGCGATAGCCCATGGCGATCTTGGCGACCAGCCTGAGATGCGAGGTCACAAGCTTGTGCGCCGCCTCGCGGTCGCCATGCTCGCGCCAGCGCTTGGCCAGCATGTATTCCTCTTGCGGCTCCAGCATCGGAAACCGCTTGATCTCCTGAAGATAGCGGGCGAGCCCGGACTCTCCGGCGATGATCGGAAGGGAAGCGGCCATGATATCCTCCAGTCGAAGACCGGTTGCTGGCCGTCTCCGTCGGCGCTATGGCCGGCTGGCTATTTTGGTCCAGAAAAGCGTGGCCGAAAAAGGGCCGCGCGACGGAGACGATACGAAAGCATATACGGGCCAGGATTTGCTCCTAGGCGCCCGCGCGAGGGTCGCCGTCGTCGCGCCGGGCCCGGAGAGCCTTGATGAGCCTCGAAAAATCCTCCGGCAGCGGGCCCTCGAAGCGCAGCGCCTCGCCGGTGATCGGATGCTCGAAGCCGAGCGCCGCCGCATGCAGCGCTTGACGGCCCAACGCCGCAAGCGCGTCCTTTGCTCCCGCGGAGAGCTGCGACGCCTTGGTCTTGTAGCCGGCCCCATAGACCGAATCGCCGAGCAACGGATGGCCGAGCGAAGCCATGTGGACGCGGATCTGGTGGGTGCGCCCGGTTTCGAGCCGGCAGGCGATGAGGCTCGCGGGGCCTAGCGCCTCGACCAGCCGCCAGTGGGTGACCGCGTGGCGGCCGCGCTCCTCGCTCGCCACCGCCATCTTCTCGCGGTGGCGCGGATGGCGGCCGATCGCCACGTCGACCTTGCCGGCCGTTGCGTCGAAGCCGCCCCAAGCAATCGCGAGATATTCGCGCTCGAGCGAGCCGGTGCGTCCGTGGTCGGCGAAGAGTTCCGCGAGACCGCGATGGGACGCGTCGGTCTTGGCGACCACCAGCAGGCCGGACGTGTCCTTGTCGAGCCGGTGGACGATGCCCGGCCGCCGCACCCCGCCGATCCCGGACAGGCTCGCGCCGCAATGACGGATGAGCGCGTTGACCAGCGTGCCCTGGGCGTGGCCCGGCGCCGGATGGACCACGAGCCCCGCCGGCTTGTTGATGACGACGAGATGCTCGTCCTCGTAGACGATGTCGAGCGGAAGATCCTCGCCGAGAATCGGCGCGTCTTCCGCCGGCGGCGGCTCGAAAGCGATCCGGGCGCCTTCGGCGAGCCGCATCGCCGGCTCGCGAACCACTTCCCCGTCGACCGTCACCTCGCCCGCTTCGATCAGCGCCTTGAGGCGGGTGCGCGACAGGGCGACCCGCTTTTCGGCAGCCGCCTGGCCGAGGAAGCGGTCGAGACGCTCGCCCGAGCCCCCGGCCTCGACTTCGAACATCTGCGGCCCCGACGGCGGGACGAGCGGCGCGCGCGGGGGCGTTTCGGGCCGGGCGTTCGTCGGCGCCGCCGCGCGACGGGCCGATGCGCGTTGCCTGGCTTTGGCGTTCACGTCCGTTCGCGCCGCCGGCTGCGAGGTCCTGTCTCCGCCGCCGCGGGCGCGACCAGCGGGCCGAGCGCGGCGACGATCGTCTCCACCGTCGGGCGCGGCCCGGCCCGGTGGGCGTCGAGGCCGCGCCGCATCGCCGCGACATGGGCCGGCTTGTTGCCGCAGCAGCCGCCGACGATCCGCGCGCCGCAGTCGACCGCCAGCCCAGCGTAAAGCTCCATCAACTCGGGCGTGCCGTCATAGTGGATCTCGGCCCCATGCCACTGCGGAACGCCGGCGTTCGCCTTGGCGATCAGCGCCGCGCCCGGGTCGGCGGCGCTCATGGCGAGGACCGCGACCAGGAGGTCGGCGGCGCCGACGCCGCAATTCGCCCCGTAGGCCCGCGGCTTCGGCTCGAACTCGGCGACCAGCGAGCCGAGCGCGGCGGGCGCCACGCCCATCATCGTCCGCCCTGCGGTGTCGAAGCTCGCCGTGACCGTATAGGGCATGCCGGCCTCGGCGGCGGCGCGGGCGGCGGCGCGGATTTCTTCGGCCGCCGACATGGTCTCGATCCAGACGACGTCCGCGCCGCCGTCCTTGAGGCCCTCGATCTGCTCGAGGAAAATTCCTGCCGCTTCGTCCTCGGTCAGGGCGCCCAGGGGGGCGAGGATGTCGCCGGTCGGGCCGACCGACCCGGCGACCACGACGCGCCGGCGCGCGGCGTCGGCGACGGCGCGAGCGTTCTCGGCCGCCAGCCGGTTCAGCTCCCGGGCGCGCGCCTCGAGGCCATGCAGCGCGAGACGGCGGCGGTTCGCCCCGAAACTGTTGGTCAGGACGATGTCCGCGCCGGCCTCGACGAAGGCCTGGTGGAGCGAGCGGATCCGGTCGGCCTGGGTCTCGTTCCACAATTCGGGGGCGTCGCCCGAGGTCAGGCCCATGGCGAACAGGTTGGTGCCGGTGGCGCCGTCCGCCAGCAACGGCCGGCCTTCGGCGAGAAGGGTTTGCAACATCGGGGGTCTGGTCCTTGCGCCGGCGCGCTCGCGATCGGCGGCGCGGCGGGAATGGCGCCTCAATTAACGACGCCGCCGCCGCGATGCAAGGCCGCCGCCTTCCCCTGTCCGAAGCGGGTCTCGCTCATCCGGCGGCGGATTGTGGAATGAGCCCGTGTGGGAGGGACGGGCTTCTTTAGGCCGATCTTTACTTTATAGTATTGCAGAATTGTGCTGGAGTGCGACGACGCGGTCGAGAGCCGCGGGTCCTCGTGGATGATTGGGCGAACACGATCGGAGCCCGCGCGCCCCATGCCAAATTATTCCAAGCCAAACCAAGCCATACCAAGCCGGACCAAGCCAGACCAAGCCAGACCAAGAAAAACCAAGACATCGGACTTGGATTCTCTTGGATTCATTTGGATTCCTTCGTCGGAATCGGGGCTTTTCAATAGGTTACAGGCGATCCCCTTGGAAAAAATTGTCGTCCCTGTCGCACCCGGCGCCGCCCCGCCGCTCCACGCGCCGTGGCGGTTGAGCCACAGCTTGCAAACCCTCGGCGCCAGCGCTTCCTTGCCGGCCTCGCTCTCCCTTCCGCCGCCGCCGGCGGTCATCGAGGAGAAAGAGTGCCATGGATCTCGAAAAAGGTCAAGAACAAAACAGGTATATATTTGGCCCTCACGGCGTTGGCATTTGTAACTCCGAAGCCGCGGTCGTTTTCGCGGCCTGCCCCCTCCACCACGCTGCGCGTGGTCCCCCTCCGCCGTTCCGCTAACGCTTCACAGGGGAGGATATGGTCGGCGCGCTCTCCTCCCCTGCGCAGCGGAGCGAAGCGGGGGAGGAGGGACCGCGCAAAGGGCGGGGGAGGGGGCGGCGCCCCAGCCTGCTTGGAGTTACATAAATTTTGCCTCCTCGCGGCAATGAGCCGGGGGACGTCAGGAGAAAATCCGTCCACAACAGGAGAAGGGCCGAGATTCGGGCCGCCGTCAAGAACCGCTTAACCATCCCGCGCTCTCCGCCGCTGTCGATGGCCGCGGCCGCCGGCCGCGCCCGAAGCCGCCGCCTCGCCGCGATTGTGCCGGCGCCAAAAGGCTGCTATCGCTCCGCCAAAGAACCATAATTGCTAGAATCACGGGGGCTGGGCGGATTTTGGACCTTCAGGGGAGCCTGACTTGATGTTGGATATGCCCAAGCGCCGCAGATTTGTGCTCTTCCTGGTCAAGCCGTCGCATTACGACGACGACGGCTACGTCATCCAGTGGATGAAGTCCGCCCTCCCCTCCAATTCGCTCGCCTGCCTCTACGGCATCGCCAGGAACGCGATGGAGACCGCCGCCCTGGGCGAAGACGTCGACATCGAGATCGTCGCCATCGACGAGACCAACACGCGAGTCCGCCCCGACAAGATCGCCCGCCAGATTCTCGACGCCGGCGGCTTCGGCATGGTCGGCTTCGTCGGCGTCCAGTCGAACCAGTTCCCGCGCGTCATGGACTGCGCGAGGCCGTTGCGGGCGGCAAATATCCCCGTCTGCATCGGCGGCTTCCACGTCTCCGGCTGTCTCGCGATGCTGAAAGAGACGCCGGACTCGCTGAAGGAGGCGCTCGACCTCGGCATCTCGCTGTTCGCCGGCGAGGCGGAAGGCCGGTTTGCCGACGTTTTGCGCGATTGCGCGGCCGGGGAGCTCAAGCCGATCTACAATCATCTCGACGACCTGCCGAACCTCGACGGCGCGACCCACCCGATCATGCCGCGCGAGAACGTGAAGAACACGATCAGCATGATCTCGAGCTTCGACGCCGGCCGCGGCTGCCCGTTCCTCTGCTCGTTCTGCACCATCATCAACGTCCAGGGCCGAAAGTCGCGCTACCGCTCCGCCGACGACATCGAGGCGATCGTCCGCTCGAACCAGGCGAACGGCGTCCGCTATTTCTTCATCACCGACGACAACCTCGCCCGCAACCGCAACTGGGAGGCGATTTTCGACCGGCTGATCCAGCTTCGGCAAGAGGGCCTGAACTCGCGCTTCGTCATCCAGGTCGACACTGCCTGCCACAAGATCCCGCGCTTCATCGAGAAGGCGGCGGCGGCCGGGGTCAAGCGGGTGTTCATCGGCCTCGAGAACATCGACCCCGATAACCTCATCGCCGCCAAGAAGAAGCAGAACCACATTTCCGACTACCGCGAGCTCCTGCTCGAGTGGCGCAAGCACCGCTGCATCACCTATTGCGGCTATATCATCGGCTTCCCGGGCGACACGCCGGAATCGGTCGTCCGCCGCATCGAAATCATCAAGCGCGAGCTGCCGCTCGATATCCTGCAGTTCTCCTGCCTGACCCCCCTGCCCGGCTGCGAGGACCACGCAAAAGCGGTCGCGGCGGGCGTCGACATCGATTCCGACCTCAACAAGTTCGACCTCGAACACGTCGTCTGCGACCACCCGCGGATGAGCCGGGCGGAGTGGCAAAAGCTCTACCACGACGCCTTCAAGACCTATTACACCGACGACCACATGAAGACGGTGATCCGGAGAGCGGCGGCCGGCGGCGCCAGGGTCGACACGGTGGCGTTCCTGCTCGTCACCTTCTGGGCGGCGAGCACGCTCTACCACATCTACCCGCTCGAAGCCGGCCTCGTCCGGCGCAAGGTGCGCCGCGACCGGCGGCCGACGATGCCGGTGGAGAACCCGTTCGTCTTCTACCCGCGCTATTTCTGGGACCTCCTATCGATCCATGGCAAAGCGGCGGTGAAGCTGGCGAAAATCTGGTGGTTCATGCGCGGCGTGCTGAAGGACCCGAACGCCAAGAATTACACCGACGAGGCGCTGCGGATTGCCGACGATTACGACCATCAGGAGATGTACCAGCTCTCCGACGCCGCGAAGGCGGCGGGGGCGAAGGCCAAGCACATCGAGGAGCGCAAGCACGCCCACGCCGCGGCGCGGGTGGAGGCGGCGGAGTAGGGGCTGCCCTTCATGGCCGGGCTTGTCGTGAACAGGCCCGGCCAATATCGACGCGGTTCGTTGGCGTCCGGTGGGGATAGTTCATTGTAGATGTTGTTCGGCCGTCCCCACTAGAGCGGAATCCGATCAAACTGCATCATGTTCGCAGGCGACGATCTTAAGATGTCGGCAAAGGCTTCCAGCACCCTGGGGCAGCCCGCCGATTCAGTGCGTTCGGATACCGCTCTAAGTAAGGTCGGGCGCGTTTGTGCCGGCGCAAATGCGTCATCGGCGACCGTCTCCGCTGGCAGTGGCGGCGTCGCCGTGTTCCGTAATTATATCTATGCGGTTCGACCGCCCCTAGCCGGGAAATGGCCGCCCGCTCCTTTACGGCCTCTTCACCAAGGAATCGTTAAACTATAGCTCTTTGAAAGCTGCTTGGATAACGCTTTATCCGCACGTTCACAAAATATGCGGACCTTGCTAGAATATCGTTTAACGTCTGATTGTGTTGTTTGAGCTGAAAAATCGCCGTGGGCAATATTATTCCTCAAGTCAACTAGGCCTTGTATATTAAGCCTAAGAGATCATCGCACACTTTGACTTCTTGAAATTGCGGTGAATATATCTTGAATACCCCAGTAACGAAAATACCTCGTCAAACTCTCCGGCTTCGGTGACTTCATCCAGGCCAAAATCCTATCGTGCAGGATCACGCCGCTCTCACTTACTCGCCAGAGCCATCCTTCATCAACGATGAAGGATGAAAGCCTTACGGCGCGGCTTTCCCAACTCATTTCACCAATATTGTCGATAGAGATCTTAGAATGCAGTAGTCGAAAGAGCTCCGGTAGCCTATCACCATGCACTCTTTCGGTATTCAAAAACGCGATCGTCTCTTCGTTGATAGCATGGATGTATCGCTCGAAATGCGAAGTCAGCAAGACTATCTGCGCCCTTCCGATTGCTCGCGCAACGCGAAGCGATTCTGGCGCTTTGGGTCCGAATTCGGGGTGTGAGGCGCTGCCCAAATCACCGACTTCGCTAAGCGCTTGCAAGAAGCCCTGTAGTGACTGCGAGGGCATGCACTAGCTTTGAAGGTCGTGTGGAACGGACAATTCTCCGCCGGCTCGCTCGAGGGCCGCTATCGTTTCTCGCACACGCAGCAATGTGCGCGTCCGATCACCTGTAGCTCTTTGAATGGCGTCTGTGAAGTGTTCGTTCTTGAACAGTTTGGTGATTTCCTGTCTTACAATGCGCGGGTTTGGGTTAGAGTTCCCAGTAATCCAAGAACATGCAAGCAGTTGCAATTCTAGGAGTGCCCGATTTACGGCAGTTTCCGCGGGCTCCCCACGTGCGTTAAGGATTCTAAACGCACTCGGTCCAAGCAAAGTTTGAGTTCGCACAACAGCAATATGAAAAGCGTTACGAAGTCGGCTAATCTCCTCAGCTGGAGCATTCCGAACAGACGCCATGTATTCATTTAGAAACTTCTTCAATGGCGTTCTGTATTTAGCAAGATTCGCATACATCGAGAAGAATCGAAGAACTGCCTCCTCGTCAACCATTCGTTTGCGCGGCGACTTTGTGCCAACGAGGACTCGAAACGGTTCAAATTTTGCCAGTTCATGAAGCAGCGCGTTAAAAGGGCCCCTATAGATTGAATTTCTTAGTTCCTGCTCATTTAAAGAAATAGAACCGGTATTCAATCGCTCATATATTTCAAATTTCATGTTCGGATGTGACTCAATCGAGATAAGGATCGTCCTCAATGTTCGCATTTTTAGAAAACGTTGCTCGCGGTCGGGCAGCTGACTGAAGCGCATGCCGCGATACTCTTGGAGTACGGCCAATCCGGAAAGAGGGAATATTCCTGCTATATAGTCAACGATAGATTTTATCCGCTGGTGGCCATCAAAAATTTCGTATCGCGCATCTTCAGTTTCAGCAAAATACAAGACTGGTATAGGAATATTTAATATAAGAGATTCTATCAATCGGCTCGCTTTGCCATGATCCCAAACATATTCCCGTTGAATGTCAGGCAAAACCAATATTCTGTGTTTCCATTGCTCGTCTAACGTGCTAACAGACAAGTCAATTGGCTGCGTAACCAGCTTTCTTTCGGCAGGTGGGAAGCGAAAATCCTCTTCGCTATCTGTTTCTCCCAGAGCTTGATCTAGCGTAAGTTGTGTCACAGTCGTCATTTTCAATCCCTCTCGGCCCTTATAACATAGTTCGGAGGGGCTAGTCACCAAGCTCTGGAACGCGACTCTCACGGAACCGCGGCGTCCATATACCTGGACCGTAGATGAATTCCGCCGACGGCTGCTCGAGGTGCGGCCGCTTTTTGACGGGGCCGAATTTTGCCGACCTTCTAGATTCGGACACCGACTATCCCGGATTAGCCGCGCTGCGCCGCATCGAGCTGATCCGCCGATCTCCCGGCGTACACGTCACCATAATTCAAAAGAACTGGTAACGTATCATTGTAGAGGTCGCACGCCGCACAGGCAAACGGTCTTTCTATCTAAGTTTGTCAGTGACGTTTACTCAATTCCAATACTCTACGCTCTTAGACTTCACGCCCGGTATGGGGGTTACGGTGACACTTTACTTAACCCCCATTCCGGGACATGCTGCAGACGGCCCTGTCCTCGATGTCCGCCATGGCCCGCATCGCTCAGCCGAAGAGTATGGAGATTGAGAAAGTGTCACCGTAACCCTTGGTCGGCAAGCGTGCGGGCGAATCTTCATTTCGACGGGGAGAGGTCAAATTGCCAGACCGCACGGGCGCAGATTGACTCAGGCAAGTGAGCGCGTGGTTGTTGCGGCCACCGCTGGAATAGGGTAGTTTTTGGGTGCACCGGTAGCTTAACGGTAAAGCGACCACCTTCATCGAGCCCCATGCCGATGGGGCTCCTTAAAAGTGGTAGATGCACGTTCAATTCGCGTTCGGTGCTCATTTCGATGGCTCTCTACCTAAATACAAGCCCAGCACGCCGAAAATTCAAGGACTTGCTTGGCAACGCGAACCACCTCCTGATAACCTTGCTTGTGGGTCTTAGCGCGGTCGAGCGCAAAATAATAACGACGCCACCTCCGGAACTGCACGCTGCGTGGAATCCAAACGATGTAGTCGCGTCCGCTCGCCGGAGTCGTGTCTTCGTTTTGGAGACAACACTTGTTCGGTCGGTTGACGCTCTCGATGCGTATATGAGTTGGCTTCGACGAAAACCCGCGCTGATCCAAGACGGAGAAACTCGAAATGCTATTGATGACGCTGGGCAAAGCGTACTGAAAAAATACTTTGCCTTTAGAAACAATGTACCGGCAATGGACCCGCTCACGTCGGCGCTGATTGAAATCATGATTGCTTGGCGAAATCGGTCCGTGCATTACCTTGCGGACAACGAGGCGTCTCCGTAAACGTGGAATATAATAAGATCTAACAAACATGAACTATTTGATAAATATAGCGGACTTACACTTGAGCCTCTTGAACATGGCTTCGAACATAACAATCCACCCAGTTTTAAAGAAACCGCCTCGTTCATTAGAGCAACACATGATGCCGTGCGACAGACCGATGAATTTCATATACGTATGTTAGATTCCGTGGCTCGTCGCTGTTTCAAGTGGGTGAATTAGCGAGCACGTCGCCGGCGGTGAGGTAGACGATGGCTTTGAGGTTTCGTTTGGTTCGGTAGCCCTTGGCCTTGCGCTTGGCGGCCTGGACATTGCCGTTGATGGCTTCGAGGACGCCGTTGGAGAGGCCGGTGGCTATCGATCTGAGGATGCCCTCCGACTTGGCCGTGATCGTCTTGGCCAGCCTCTTCATCGGCGCGAGGTCGCAGACCTGAACCCAGACGTTCCAGCGGTCGAGGAAACGCCGGGCCGATTTGGCGCTCATCGTGAACAGCTGTTGCAGGTTCATGCGGATCTGCATGGCTTGGATCGTGTCCAGGTTCTGCGCTTCCAAGCGCGACAGCGCCTCCTTTTCCTCCTGCGTCAGACGATCGACGTTCTTCAGGAAGATGTAGCGCCGGCCCTTGATCTGGAAGTTGTTCCGCGCCTCCTCGCGCCGCACCTGGTCGACCGCCTCGTTGGCGAGTTTGATGACGTGGAATTTATCGAACGTGATCTCGGCGTTGGGGAAGCTCGCTTTGATCCCCGCCTCGAAGGCGGCCCCCATGTCGCTGCTGGCGTCGGTCACCGCCTCGCGCCGGCCGCCATGCGCCTCGAGGAAATCCGCGAATTCCTTCACCGTCGCCGCGTCCTTGCCGTCGGCGACGTAGACGACCTTGCGCCGCGCCATGTCGACGAACAGGCTGATGTAGTCGTGGCCGCGCCGCGCCGAAGTCTCGTCGGCGGCGATGCGCCGCACCTCCGACAAATCAAGCTTCTCCACCGCCCGCCAGACGTAATGCTCGACGATGCGCCACAAGCGCGTGTCGTGCTCGCCGAGCAACCGCGCCGCATTGGCGATCGGCATCGCCTTGGCCAGCGTCAGCATGAAGGCCTCAAACAACAGCGTGAAGCCCGATCCCGCGCGAGCCCACGGCGTCGCCACCTTGCGCACGCCGCACTGCGGACACGTCACCCTCGGCGTGCGCGCGTGCAGCAGCGTGCGATGCTGGAAGAAATCCAAATGCCGCCAGGTCTCCTCCTTCGTGTCATGAACCGCGCAGCCCTCGCGCCCGCACTGCGCACAGGCGAACCGGCTCCCCCGCGGAAAATCCACGTGTAAATCGAGCCGACCGTCCACCGCGTCGAACGCGCCGCGCGTCACCATCCACGGCGACGAAAGACCAAGGGCCAACTGGAAAAGATCGGTGTCCTGCATCCCCTCAGGCTAAACCCGATCCCACCTGAGCGACCGCCAAACCCGCCCCAAATTCCGACTTACCCACTCCTTTCAGCGACGAGCCGATTCCGTTACCTTTCTGCCTGAGCTAATCGGGTACGCAGTGGGTTTGAATAGCCGGGGCGATGCCCGTTTAGAACGGAGAAATCGGATTCAAAGTATATGGGGTCGAGACACGTCAGAGCGACCAAAACGCGTCCTGTCATTTCTGAAAAACTTTGGCCTCTCCGAGCAAATGAGTGAGCCTAGCACAGAATTTAGTACTCAGCTTATTTCTAAAATATCAAACTATTCGTTCGCCGAAATTCTCTCATATCTTCAATCCCACTCTGTCTAGTTCTTCTCATCATGCCGCCGACTACCGGCCAACGTGACCAACCCCACCCCCGTCTTCTGCGCGCAGCAGAATGTCCCAAAACGTCGCGCTTACGACATTGCGCACATCCGAATCTGGTGCCTACACTGTTCTCCGATAAGTCATCGGAGAATGTGCGGAAGGTTCGTAACGCTTTTGCCACCTGTGCCAGGACAACCCCGTGGTCCGGAGCCCATCGCGTCTCGCACCCAAACGATACTGGGCCGCCAACAACTCACGATATTCGCGGCGTTACCTCACAATACTGACTGCCGTGCTCATCGCTGAAGCTGACAAGGCCTCGACGTAGCCCGCAGTGTCACAGACTCACCTCGCCGAAGCTTACCGGTCGAGCGCCGTGGGCCGGTGGCTTTGCTTCAGACGGAGGAAACCAGGATGGTCGACCAAGCAACCCAGATGACGGAATCGTTGCGCCGCGCGTCGGCGCCGACGTCGGCCGCCAGGGCGGACGCTGAGACGAACGCCAGCGCGGTCCGCCCGTTTCGGGTGACCGTTCCCGACGCGGCGCTCGCCGAACTGCGACGGCGCGTCCAGGCGACCAAGTGGCCTGAACGGGAAACGGTCGCAGACGCTTCGCAAGGCGTGCAGCTCGCGACGGTTCAGGCGCTGGCGCGCTACTGGGCGTCCGACTACGACTGGCGCAGGATCGAGGCGAAGATGAACGCGCTGCCGCAGTTCGTCACCGAGATCGACGGGCTGGACATTCACTTCATCCACGTCCGTTCGAAGCACGCGAACGCGCTGCCGCTGATCGTCACCCACGGTTGGCCCGGCTCGATCATCGAACAGATGAAGATCATCGATCCGCTGACCAATCCCACCGCGCACGGCGGAAATGCAGCCGATGCGTTCCACCTGGTGATCCCCTCGCTGCCGGGCTACGGCTACTCGGGCAAGCCGACCGCCACCGGCTGGGATGCTCCCCACATCGCCCGGGCCTGGACCGTGCTGATGAAGCGTCTCGGGTACACGAAATTCGTCGCCCAAGGCGGTGATTGGGGCGCGATCATCACCGAACAGATGGGCGTCCAGGCGGCGCCGGAACTGCTCGGCATTCACACCAACATGCCTGGCGTCTTTCCCCCCGAGATCAACGCGGCGGCCTTTTCGGGTGCGCCGGCGCCCGCGGGCCTCTCGGCCGAGGAGAGGGCCGCTTACGACGCCGTGCAGCGCGTATATCAAAAGGGGATCGCCTACGCGTACCAGATGGGGCTCCGGCCGCAAACCTTGTACGGCATCGCGGATTCCCCCGTCGGCTTGGCGGCTTACTTCCTCGATCACGATGCGCGCAGCTATCAGCTGATATCGCGGGTGTTTGCGGGAGACTCCGCCGGCCTCACGCGCGACGACATCCTCGACAACATCACCATCGCCTGGTTAACGAACACGGCGCTGTCCAGCGCCCGCCTCTATTGGGAGAACTGGGGCAAGCTCGGGTTCTTCGACGTCAAGGGCGTGTCCATCCCGGTCGCCGTCAGCGTCTTCCCGGACGAACTCTATCCGGTGCCGCGGAGCTGGGCCGAGCGCGCCTTCCCCAAGCTCATCCATTTCAATCGACTGGACAGGGGCGGCCACTTCGCAGCCTGGGAACAGCCGACGCTGTTCAGCCAGGAACTCAGGGACGGGTTCCGGTCCCTTCGCCACTGACAGGACGGCGCGCGGCTCGCTCGAAGTCCGGGCGGGCCGCGATCCCGAGGCCCTGCGCGTCGGCGCACAACCGAGGCGAGACGCCCTTCTTCGCCGCGAGCATCGAGCGCGCGGCGATGCGCAATCATCCGACCACACGGCGTAACGTCTTCGGAGATTGGAAACGAGCCATGAATGGGCCAGTCATCAAGGAGCAATCATGAAACTCGCAGGTAAGAAGGCTCTCATCACCGGCGGAAACAGCGGCATCGGCCTGGCCACCGCCCGCCTTTTCGTTGCAGAAGGCGCTGAAATCGCGATTACCGGACGGGACCAGAAGACGCTGGGTGAAGCAGTCGCCGAACTGGGATCCAACGCGCGCGGCTACCGCGCTGACGTTACTGTGGCGGACGACCGCAAGCGGCTCTTAGCGGATCTTGCCAAGGATTTCGGCAGGCTGGACATCGTCTTCGCCAATGCCGGAATTGGCGGCAGGACGCCGACCGGCGCTACGGACGAAGCAGCGTTTGAGAATATCGTCCACACTAACCTGACTGGCGCGTTCTTCACCATCAACTCCGCCGCTTCTCTGTTGAACGACAGCGCCAGCATCATCTTCAACGGATCGGTGCACAACTATATGGGCCAGGCCGGCCAAGCGGCCTATGCGGCCACGAAGGGCGGGGTGGTCTCCATGGCGCGTGCGATCGCTGCCGACTTTGCGCCGCGCAACATTCGCGTCAATGTCGTCGCGCCCGGAGCGACCAAAACTCCCATCTGGAAGCGCGGGTCTCTCGCCTCGATGTCGGCTGAACAATCCGCCGAGCCGGCTGATTTGTACTCCTCGACCGTTCCTCTGGGCCGATGGGGCGAACCTGAAGAACTTGCCAAGGCTGTACTTTTCCTGGCTTCTGAGGATTCGTCGTACATCAATGCGGTCGAGCTGGTGGTGGATGGCGGATTAACGGGTGCTCCTTTCGGGGCGCCCATTTTTCGCGGCTAGGCGCGGAATGCGCCGCCGAAGGAGTCGTCCGTTCCGGCCGACTATTCCTTCTCGAACTGAGTGGCGATCGCATCCACTCAATGAATCCGGACGGATCCGACCGCAAGACCCATTGCGGTGGAAACATGGAGGCGAAGATGGCCCAAGCGGAACATGTTGACGCCCTGGTTCTCGGAAGCGGCCCAGGCGGAATTCAACTCGCGTGGCACTTGGCCCGATCCGGGCGCCGGGTGGCCGCCGTCGAGCGGCGATACATCGGTGGTTCCTGTCCCAACATTGCCTGCATGCCCAGCAAGAACGAAATCTGGAGCGCGCGCATCGCCTATCTGGTCCGGCACGCGGCGCAGTTCGGCACAATCACCGGCCCGGTCACCACCGACATGGCGAAGGTGCGCCAGCGCAAGCGCGACATGGTCGAGCGAGACATCGCCGCTCACTTCGCGCCCTTCAAGTCGAGCGGCGCCGAACTGGTCATGGGCAGCGGAAACTTCGTGGCGCCGAAGACGCTCGAGGTCCAGCTCAACGACGGCGGCGCGCGGCGGCTGACCGGCGACAAGGTCTTCATCGATGTCGGTTCGCATGCGGCGATACCGAACGTTCCCGGCCTCGCGGAAGCGCGGCCGCTCACGCATATCGAGGCGCTGGACCTGGATTATGCACCCTCGCACCTGATCGTGTTCGGCGGCGGCTATGTCGGCTTGGAACTGGCGCAGGCCTACCGCCGCTTCGGCAGCCGGGTGACGGTGATCGACACGGCGCCGCGGATCCTGAGCCGGGAGGACTCGGACATCGCCGAGGCGGTGCACGTCATTCTGAGTGAGGAAGGCATCCGGTTCATGCTGTCTGCCGAGCCCGTCGCCGTGCACGGCCGATCCGGCGAAAGCGTCAGCCTCACTGCGCGGATGCCCGCCGGCACGCAGACGATCGAGGCGAGCGACATCCTGGTCGCGGTCGGGCGCATTCCGAACACCGCCGGCATCGGCCTGGAGGCGGCGGGCGTCGGTTTGGATGCGCACGGCTTCATACGCGTCAACGAACGGCTGGAAACGACGGCCCCCGATGTCTGGGCAGTTGGCGATTGTGCTGGCAGCCCGCAGTTCACGCACGTCTCGTCCGATGATTTTCGCATCGTCCGCGACAACCTGGCCGGCCGCGCGCGCAGCACGGGCGACCGCCTGGTGCCCTACTGCGTGTTCACCGATCCGCCGCTCGCGCATGTCGGGTTGAGCGAACGAGACGCCGAGCGACAGGGCATTGCCGTGCGCGTCGGCAAATTGCCGATGAGCTCTGTGAACCGGCGGGAAGCGACCGACGAGACGCAAGGCTTCATGAAAGTTCTCGTCGGCGCAAACGACGATCGCATTCTCGGCTTCACGATGATCGGCGCCGATGCGGGCGAGGTCGTGGCCGTGATGCAGACGGCGATGCTCGCGGGGCTGCCGTACCCGAAGCTTCGTGACGCCGTCATTGCGCACATGACAACGGCTGAGGGGCTGGGGCTGCTGCTCGAGAACGTGCTGCCTCGCTGAGGGTGAGGGATATCGGCATCTAGATGGAGGGTTCGATGGAAGCGCCCCAAGGAAACCATCATGAGGCTTCAAGGAAAAACGGGGCGTCCATTCGCCGCCGAAGGAGTCGTCCGTTCCGGCCGACTATTCCGCGTGGCGGCTGCCATGACGGTGATTGTCGGCGGCATGGTGACAGTTCGCGCCGACGATGACAGCACCCTGATTCTGGGCGGCAAGCTTCCTCCTGGATACCGCGACTGGCCGCTGATCTCCGTGGCCCACGAAGAGGGCAGCCTCAATGATATACGCGCCATTCTCGGCAACGACCTGGCGATCAAGGCCTATCGGGAAGGGAAACTTCCGTTCCCGGACGGCGCGATAATCGCCCGGCTGGCTTGGAGTTATGTCCCGTCTGAGGAAAACAACAAAGCCTTTGGTCGGTCTCAATCCTTCGTAGCCGGACCGCCGACGAACGTTCAGTTCATGATCAAGAACTCACGCGAATACGCCTCGACCGGCGGCTGGGGGTTCGCCCAATTCGACGACGGCAAGCCCGCCCGCGTGGCGGTGCCAAACTGCTTTTCCTGCCACGTGCCCGCCAAAGCTCATGACTTTGTCTTCACCGGTTATGCACCTTGAGGCCTGACGCCGCGTAGCGGGACCCCGCGCCCTTCGTCGATCCCGAGAGCTTCTCGTATGCCTTCGTGTTCCTGAGGAGCAAATGACCCACTCCCCGCGATCGGGCTCAACGTCGCCGGTCGCGCGCCCGTCCGAAGGCGGCTCGACGATCGACGCTCAATCCGTTCGGGACGCGCCAGGATAGGCTCCGGCCACCACCCGTTCATGGCCAGCGGCCGGCGTTTCGGCGGCCTTCAAACTCCGCGACGCGGCGGGCGCGCCCCACGCCAGCAGCGTCCAGACCGCGGCGACGAACGCCGCGGCGTCGGCCGCGGCGCGAAGATCGACGCCCCAGAGCACATAGTCATTGAAGATGGGCTGCAGGTCCGCCGCGGGCTGGGCCGCATCGAGAAACTGCAGGAGATGGGCGGCTTTGGCGGTGAGCAGCAACCCGATCAGGGAGAAAACAAGGGCGAGGATCAGAGAGACCGGCGTCTCCCTTTGTCCATCGCGGTCGAAATGGCCGGACACCGCGGCGGCGAACATCAGCGCCGCCGCCGCCGCCCCGACCGCGGCGTCCATCGTGAGACCGGTTCCGAATGCGGCGCTTCGGCTGAAGCTCGCCCAAGCTTCGGGGCCGAGCGCCCGCCACACGGACGTCCCGACCGCCGAGCGTTCGAGCGCGGCGCCGGCCAACCAGCCGCTCAGAACGGTCGCCGCGGCGAGCAGAGCAGAATTGCGCGCGCTGGTCATGGTCGAAGAGCCCTTCTCATACAGGGCGCTCGCCGCCCCTTCTCGCCGCGTCCGACGCCTGGCTGACGGAGATATTGACCGACCCGGCGAAATCGGCTTCCGGGCGGCGGCAAGCACAAAGCCGCAGCCCGAAGGGCCCGGCATGGTCCTGATTACAATCGCCCTAATCGTCGCGATGTTCCTCCGAGCTCGGCCCGAGGAGGACCACGTCTTTCGACGCGATCCAAACGGCTACGGCAGGGATGGCCATCGGCGGCGATTTATTCATAACGCGTGCGCCGGCTCTCGACGTCTTCGACGGAGAGGACTCCGTCAGCCCCAGTCCTCGCAGCGCAGGCCGTCAACGCGGTCGAACTCGCCGCGGTTGCCCGTGACGACGATCAGACTGCGGCTTCGCGCATGGCCGGCGATCAGCAGGTCGTACCCGCCAATGGACCGGCCCTGCCGTTCGAGCGAAGCGCGAATGTCGGCAGTATGATAGGCAGCGGGCGCGTCGTACGGAAGGACCTCTAGCCGGGAGGCAAAATTCTCGACCTCCCGGCGATTGGATTCGGGTCGGGCGGACTTCGCCGCGCCGTGAAGCAACTCCGTCAACACGATCGTCGAGATCGCCATGGCGTCCGCCTCGCGATTGAAGCGATCTCTCAGAACCGGCGAACGGTCTCGCAGAACCCGGATGCACAGGTTCGTATCGAGCAGGAACCGCAGCATCAGAGCGCCTCGCGCTCCGGGGCGTCCGGCTGCTCGCGCGGCGGAAGGTCGATGCCGGGCGCGCCAAAGAAGTCATCCCACACCGCGTTGGCCGGAACGATGACGCGGCGGGCGCCGTCGCGAAGGATGATCACATCCTTGACCCCTTCGGGGAAAGCGACTTCCTTCGGCAGCCGAACCGCCTGCGAGCGGTTGGAGCGAAACAGCTTTGTCTGGGCCATGGTCTTCTCCACTGCGCCGATCATAGACGGCGCCATGGGATATGTCAATGGGATATTCCAATTAAGGCGCGCGGGATCGGCGCCGATTGAAGACGACGTAGATTTGCTACGGGTCTGTCGAAAAAAACGCCGTGGCGGAGAAGCCAATGGGCGCTGAAGTCGTCGAGCTTGCCTTGCGTGGCGTTTTCGACGCCTTCGATCGCCTCGAGCATGGCGCGAAGAGCTGGACGAACACGCTGATCCGTCAAAACACGCGCCCGGCTGAGCGCTCGATCCGGTCCCTCAGCAGCGGGTCCAGGCTGTCGCGGGTGGTCAGGTCGACCGGAACGCCAAGTCGGCGCTCCAAAAGCTGCTTGACGCCGACCAGATCGACAAGGGAAAATTGGCTGCCGCGGTCGTAGTCGATGAAAAGATCAAGGTCGCTCCGCACGGCCGCCTCGTCGCGCGCCTCGATCCGAACACATACAGGGCCGTGGCGCCGAGCGCCTTGACCTCGGCCGCTTGCCTCTGCAGAGCCTCGACCGCATCGTGTCCTTTCATCGGCCCATCCTACAAGTGTTCGGCTCACGCGGCCAATATGAGCTCCATGGAGACAGCGGAGTATTTTCGGCTCGAAACTTCCGATGGCGGACGAGCTTGCAAGGATGCTCGCGGAACCCGGGTTCCGGGCGAACCCTCATCCGGCGCCCTAGCCCGTCGAGAGACGGGCGTCCTTCCGGACGCGCTATGGCGCCACCTTCTCCTGCAAGCGGGAGAAGGGGCTACTCCGCCGCGCTCTGCCGCGTCTTCGCCCCCTTCCGCGCCAGCACCGGCTTCAGATAGGCGCCGGTGTAGCTCTTCGGGTTGCGCGAAATCTGCTCGGGCGTTCCGGCGGCCACGACCTCGCCGCCGGCGTCGCCGCCCTCGGGCCCCATGTCGACGATCCAGTCGGCCGTCTTCACGACTTCCAGATTGTGCTCGATGACGATCATCGTGTTTCCCTGGTCGACCAGCTCGTGCAGCACGTCGAGGAGCTGCGCGACGTCGTGGAAGTGGAGGCCGGTGGTCGGCTCGTCGAGGATGTAGAGAGTCCTGCCGGTCGAGCGGCGCGACAGTTCTTTCGCCAGCTTGACGCGCTGCGCCTCGCCTCCCGACAGCGTCGTCGCCTGCTGTCCCACTTTCACATATCCGAGGCCGACGCGCTTCAGAGTCTCCATCTTGTCGCGGATGGACGGCACCGCCTTGAACAGCTCGGCCGCCTCCTCGACCGTCATGTCGAGCACGTCGGCGATCGACCTGTCCTTGTAGCGCACCTCCAAGGTCTCGCGGTCGTAGCGCTTGCCCTTGCACACGTCGCAGGTGACGTAGACGTCGGGCAAAAAATGCATCTCGATCTTGATCACGCCGTCGCCCTGGCACGCTTCGCACCGCCCGCCCTTGACGTTGAACGAGAAGCGCCCCGGCAGATAGCCGCGCGCTTTCGCCTCGGGCAGCCCGGCGAACCAGTCGCGGATGGGGGTGAAGGCCCCCGTGTAGGTGGCCGGGTTCGAGCGCGGCGTGCGGCCGATCGGCGACTGGTCGATGTCGATCACCTTGTCGAGCTCGTCGAGGCCTTCGATCCGATCGTGCGGGGCCGGCGGGTCGCTCGCGTTGTTCAGGCGCCGCGCCGCCGCCTTGTAGAGCGTGTCGATCACCAGGGTCGATTTGCCGCCGCCCGAGACGCCGGTCACGCAGGTGAAGAGGCCGAGCGGAATCGACGCGGTGATGGTCTTCAAATTGTTGCCGCGCGCCCCGACGATTTTGAGCTCGCGCCCCGGCGCCGGCGCGCGCCGCCTGGCCGGGATCGCCACCGTCCTTTCGCCCGAGAGATAATGGCCGGTCAGCGAATTCGGGTTGGCGGCGACCTCGGCCGGCGTTCCCTCGGCGACGATCTCGCCGCCGTGCACGCCGGCCCCGGGGCCGACGTCGACCACGTAGTCGGCGGCCCAGATCGCGTCCTCGTCGTGCTCCACCACGATCACCGTGTTGCCGAGGTTCCTCAGGCGCCTGAGCGTGTCGAGCAGGCGCGCGTTGTCGCGCTGGTGCAGGCCGATCGACGGCTCGTCCAGCACGTAGAGCACGCCGGTCAGCCCCGAGCCGATCTGCGAGGCGAGCCGGATGCGTTGGCTCTCGCCGCCCGACAGCGTGCCGGAGGCGCGCGACAGCGTCAGATAGTCGAGCCCCACGTCGCGCAGGAACGCCAGCCGGTCGACGATCTCCTTGAGGATGCGGTGGGCGATCTCGTTGCGCTTGGCGTCGAGCTTTTGCGGCAGGTTTTCCGCCCACTCGATCGCCGCCTTGACCGACAGCAGGCTCACCTCGCCGATGTGCTGGCCGTCGATCTTCACCGCCAGCGCCTCCGGCTTGAGGCGGAAGCCGTGGCAGGCCTCGCAGGGCGTCGCGCTCATGTAGCGCTGGATTTCTTCGCGCGACCACTCGCTCTCGGTCTCGCGGTAGCGTCGCTCGAGATTGGAGACGACGCCCTCGAACGGCTTCTTCACCTCGTAGGAGCGCAGGCCGTCGTCGTAGGCGAAGCGGATCTCCTCCTCGCCCGAACCGTAAAGGATCGCGTTGCGCGCCGCCTCGGGCAGCTCGCTCCACGGCCGGTCGAGGCGGAACTTGTAGTGGCGCGCGAGCGCCTCGAGCGTCTGAAGGTAATAGGGCGAGCTCGACTTCGCCCAGGGCGCGATCGCGCCGCGCTTCAGCGTGGCCTTCGGGTCGGGAACGACGAGCGACGGATCGACCCGGAGCTCGGAGCCGAGGCCGCCGCAGACCGGGCAGGCGCCGTGGGGGTTGTTGAACGAGAACAGCCTCGGCTCGATCTCGGCGATGGTGAAGCCCGACACCGGGCAGGCGAATTTGGAGGAGAAGAGGATGCGCCTCGGAGACTCCCTCTCCCCGCCTGCGGGGAGAGGGCCGGGGTGAGGGGCAGGGCCAGATGTACGGCCCTGCCCCTCACCCTCGCTTCGCTCGACCTCTCCCCGCACGCGGGGAGAGGTGGGCGCGTCCGCGAACTCCACCACCGCGAGCCCGTCCGCAAGCTCGAGTGCGGTCTCGAAACTCTCCGCCAGCCGCGACGCCATGTCGGGCCGCACGACGATCCGGTCGACCACCACCTCGATGTCGTGCTTGAGCTTCTTGTCGAGCGCGGGGGCGTCTGCGATCTCGTAGAACTGCCCATCGATCTTCAGCCGCTGGAAGCCGCGCTTCATCAGATCTGCGATTTCCTTGCGGTACTCGCCTTTCCGTCCGCGGACGATCGGCGCCAGCAGATAAAGCCGCGAGTTCTCCGGCAATGCCAGCACGCGGTCGACCATCTGGCTCACCGTCTGGCTCTCGATCGGCAGGCCGGTCGCCGGCGAATAGGGGATGCCGACGCGCGCCCACAGGAGCCGCATGTAGTCGTGGATCTCGGTCACCGTGCCGACGGTCGAGCGCGGGTTCTTCGACGTCGTCTTCTGTTCGATGGCGATCGCCGGCGACAGGCCGTCGATCTGGTCGACGTCCGGCTTCTGCATCATTTCCAGGAACTGCCGGGCGTAGGCCGACAGCGACTCGACATAACGCCGCTGGCCCTCGGCGTAGATCGTGTCGAAGGCGAGCGACGATTTGCCCGAGCCGGAGAGCCCGGTGAACACGACGAGCTTGTCGCGCGGGATGGCGAGGTCGACGTTCTTGAGATTATGCTCGCGCGCCCCGCGCACGACGATCGCCCGGCCGCCGAACAACGCCTCGACGTCCCGGCCCCGCCCCGCGGACGGCGACGGCGCCGGTTTGGACATGGGCTTGGCGCTGGCCATGCGGACCTCGACGACAATTCTCAAGCTTCAGGCGCGAATCGCGCTTGCGCGAGACAGGCTCCGATGCTAGAACAAACTACGAACAAGGGGAAGGCGCCCCGCGCGCCCCGCCTCCGGTTCTCTCTAATGTAGGCGCAGCGGCGCTTCTTCCCAAGCGTCGCGCGCGCCGAAGTGTGGACAAGTGCGATTGTCCGGGCGCGCGGGCGCCTCGCCCGCGCCGCTTTGGACTATGCATGATGGGAAGATCGTCCCGCGCTCACCGAGCGCGGATTTGTAGACGCGCTCGCTGAGCGCGGCCGACGCGGTCAGCGACCGCGCGACAACGGCAAGGAGCAGATCATGGCGGGCAGCGTCAACAAGGTGATCCTCGTCGGCAACCTGGGCAAGGATCCGGAGGTGCGTCGTCTGAACTCCGGCGACCCGGTGGTGAGCTTCTCCCTCGCCACCTCGGAGTCGTGGCGCGACAAGACCTCGGGCGAGCGCAAGGAGCGCACCGAGTGGCACAACATCGTGATCTTCAACGAGAATCTCGGCAAGGTGGCCGAGCAGTACTGCAAGAAGGGCACGAAGGTCTATGTCGAAGGCCAGCTGCAGACGCGCAAATGGCAGGACCAGAGCGGCAATGACCGCTACACCACCGAGATCGTGCTGACGCGCTTCCGCGGCGAGCTGCAATTGCTCGACTCGCGCGGCGGCGGCGAGGCCCGCGACGCCTTTCCCGACGAGAACGGCTCGCGCAGCTTCAACCGCGCCTTACCCTCCGGCGCCGAGCCGCGGCGGCCCGCTCTGCCCGCAGGCGGGGGCGGCGGAGCCGGACCGATCGACGACGACATTCCGTTCTGAGCGCTCGCTTCCGGGGCGCACTCGGGCCGTCAACAGCCTTCGCCGCCGTTCAGGCGCCGCTCGGGTTTCGTCTGGGCGACGCGGAGCCTATTCCCGCCTCCTTCACCGTCATGGCCGGGGCTTGTCGCGGCGATCCACGCGATTTGTGCGGCAGAGACTGCTTCTCGTCTGTACGCTTTCGTTGCAACCGACTGCAGATTACGGGTTTTTCTCCGGCGTTTGGCAACGTGCTAAGGATGCAAGCGCGGAACCGCGTGGATCGCCAGGACAAGCCCGGCCATGACGTTCCCATCCGTGCCCGGAAATTTCCGCTTGTTACGGTAAACCATTGGCGCATCTGGATTGTAGGGCTCCGTCCCTGGTTCCACGACGCTTAGAACCCGGCAAAAAACTAAAGCTCTTGCTTCACTATCCGCACCGTGATACTAAACCACATGCTTAACCATTCCGCCGCGCTCGATCGGGCCTTCCAGGCCCTCGCCGATCCGACGCGGCGGGCGATGGTCGAGCGGCTCTCGCGCGGGCCGGCTTCGGTCAGCGATCTCGCCCGGCCGCTGAAAATGTCGCTGCCGGCGGTGATGCAGCATCTCGCGGCGCTCGAGGCCTCTGGGCTCGTGCGTTCGCAGAAATCAGGGCGGGTCAGGACCTGCCGCCTCGATTCCGACCGGCTCAGCCTCGCCGAGCGCTGGATCAACGACCGGCGGAGCGAATGGCAGCGCCGCCTCGACCGGCTGGGGGACTATCTCGCAACGCTCGACAAGGAAGGAAAAGCCGATGGCCAAGACCGCCGACAAGACAGCTGAAGCAATCGATCTGCCGCCGGTGCGCGTGTCGCGCACCTTTCATGCACCGCGCGAGCTCGTCTTCCGGGCGTGGAGCTCGGCCGAGCACGTCGAACGCTGGTTCGCGCCGACCGGCTACACCGTTCCGCAGGCGACGGTGGACATGCGGGCCGGCGGCGCCTTCGAGGTCCTCATGCGCGCCCCTGACGGCGTCGAGCATTTCGCGCGGGGGACTTTTGTCGAAGTGTCGCGCTTCGACCGGCTGACGCTCGATCTCGTCGTCGAGGACGCGAAGGGCCATGCGCTGTTTCGCGCCCATACCGAAGCGGAATTCGCCGACGTCGTCGGCGGAACGAAGCTCGCCGTCACGCAGACCTACACGGTCATCGATCCGGCGGCGGCGTGGATGGCGCAAGGCGCCCCGCAGGGCTGGTCCCAGACCCTCGACAAGCTCTCGGCCGAGGTTTTGCGCATGCTGACCAGCCCCGACGCGCCGCGCTCGGTGGTCCATGCCGCTTTCACCCTCGAGCGAACCTATGACGCGCCGGTCGAACGCGTCTTTCATGCGCTTTCGGACCAGGCGGCCAAGCAAAAGTGGTTCGGGGGTCCGGAGGGCCAATGGCGGCCGATCGAGCGCAGCATGGATTTTCGCGTCGGCGGCCGCGAGCGGGCGAAAGGCCAGTGGGAGGGCGGCGTCGTCTCGACCTTCGACGCGATTTACCACGACATCGTCCCCAACGAGCGAATCGTCTACTGTTATGAGATGTGGCTCGACGAGAAAAAAATCTCCGTCTCGCTCGCCACGATGCAGATTCTTAGCGCCGGCCCCGGCCGCTCGACGCTGAAGGTGACTGAACAGGGCGCCTTCCTCGACGGCTACGACGACGGCGGCTCGCGCGAGCGCGGCACGGGCTTCCTGCTCGACAAGCTCGGAGCGTCGCTGGCCTGACGTCGCCCGCAGCTCGGCCGTTTGAAGTTTCCGTGCCTTTTGTGGAACTCTTCGTGTCCATCGTGTTGAATTAATTTACCACGATAGGCACGAAGATTTCACAAAGAATGGCGTCCTACCGACGCCGAAAAAACCTCCGCAGCTCTACCCCGGCCGCCGCATCGTCCAGATCTCGCCCCGCATGTCGACCAGGTGAAATCCGCGTCGCACGAGTTCGCTGAAGGTCACGAAATCATTGGCGTGCACCGTCGCCCAGGCGTCGGGCTGCACGTCTCGGATTTTTTCAAGATTTCCAACATGGAAATGTTGCATCGGGTTCTCCATCGACCTGTTGGCGTCGAGCGAGTCCTCCCCTGGTAGGCGGCGAGCTCATAACATGTTATGCTGCGATGCACAATGAAATGCTGCCCTGCACAATCCGCATGCAGGCATGTCCGCTCCGCGGGACGCTCCTCCCTCGCGACAGACGCGAGGGGTGCAAACGCGAAGCAAGCATACAAGCCGAGAATGCAAGCGGCTCGGGTCACTAAGACCGTTTCTGCAGCAACAGCTGCTTGACTTCCTCAAGCAAAATATAAGTTGCCCTCAGGCCGGTCGCCAAATCGACAAGTCCTTTGTTCGTCAACCAAAGTCCCCGCCACATGTCCAACTCGGCCTCGTGTCTGGCTTCAAATCCCGGCGGAGGTTTTATTCCTTTCAACTTGATTCCAGCTTGTCCGATATGCATGTCTGCCGCATCAAAGTTCATTTTGGCGTTGTCTGTTGGTCGCGACATGCTTTTGTCCTCCCCATTCAGAATTCTTCAATCCGCCGCGTCGCGAAGTCGGGCAGCGACGCCGAAAGAACCGGCGTTGCCCTGCGGGAGCCTAGGCGGCGTTCGAGCTCGGGACAAGACGCCCGGATGACGCGCGGCCTGCACGCAAGCACCAAGCTGCTGTCGCCCTTGCCGTCCAAGCCCCGCCTCGCGCCGATGTGATCGCCTGCGCGCGACATTCCGCCACACTTGGGCTTATCCTTCGCCGCCATTCAGCTGACGGAGTTGGAGACCATGGCCGCATTTGTCGTCAATGGGCAGAACGTCGCGGTCGACGTCGAGCCGGAAATGCCTCTCCTGTGGATGCTCCGCGACGAGCTCGGCCTCGTCGGCACGAAGTTCGGCTGCGGCGCCGGGCTCTGCGGCGCCTGCACGGTGCTCGTCGACGGCGAGGCGATGCGCTCCTGCCAGACGCCTGTCGGCGCGATTGAGGGCAAGTCGGTTACGACCATCGAAGGCCTCGGCGCGAAAGAGCTGCACGCCGTGCAGAAGGCCTGGATCGAGCATGATGCGCCGCAATGCGGCTATTGCCAGTCCGGGCAGGTTTTGGCCGCGGTGGCGCTGCTCGCCAAAAACGCCGATCCGAGCGACGACGTCATCGACGCCGAAATGACCAACATCTGCCGCTGCGGGACCTACCCCCGCATGCGGGCGGCCATCCATCGCGCCGCTGAGCTGGCGAAAATCTGAGGGAGTCGCGCCATGACAGTCTCCATCGGTCGCACCCTCACCCGCCGCGCCTTCGTTCGCATCAGCCTCTCCGCCGCCGGCGGCCTCGCCGTCGCCGCTTTCGCTCCCGAATACGCTGCGGCCGCGCGAATATCATCCGAACCGTCGGGCGCCGACGCCGCCGACGGCCCCGAGATGAACGCCTTCGTCGCCATCGACCCCGACAATTCGATCACGCTTCGCGTCGCCAAGTCCGAGATGGGACAGGGGGTCATGACCTCGCTGGCGATGATCCTCGCCGAGGAGCTCGAATGCGACTTCTCCAAGGTGAAGGTCGAATACGCCTCCGCCCACCGCAACCTGGTCGACAACAACGTCTATCAGTCGATGGGAACCGGGGGCTCGTCGTCGGTGCGCCGGTCGCGCGTCTTCCTGCAGCAGGCGGGGGCCTCGGCCCGGGAGCGTCTGATCGCGGCCGCGGCGGCGCGCTGGGGCGTCGAGCCGGCGGCCTGCGTCGCCGCGGGGGCCGTCGTACGCCACGAGGCGTCCGGTCGCTCGGCGAGCTATGGCGAACTCGCGGCCGACGCGGCGAAAATCACGCTCTCCGCCGAACCCGCGATCAGGACGCCCGAACATTTCCAGCTGATCGGCTTCCCGCTCAAGCGGGTCGACACGCCGCTGAAAGTCACCGGACAGGCGCGGTTCGGAATCGACGCGCGCTTGCCCGGCATGGTTTTCGCCGCCGTCGCCAACCGCCCCGTGTTCGGCGGCGCCCTCAAATCCTACGATTTCTCGGCCGTCTCCGGCCGGCGCGGGGTCATCGCCGCCGTTCCGGTGACGAACGGCGTCGCTCTGGTCGCCGACAATTTCTGGCGCGCCAAAGAGGCGCTGGCCGCGATGCCGGTCGAATGGGATTTCGGCCCGGCCGCCTCGACCGACAGCGAACAATTCCGCGCTGAATATCGCGCCGCGCTCGACGGTCCGCTTGCCGACGGCGGCGGCCACGGCGATGCTGCCGCCGCCTTCGCTTCGCCTGCCCGGCGCGTCGAGGCGCTCTACGAAGTCCCCTATCTCGCGCATGCGCCGATGGAGCCCTTGAACGCGACCGACGACTGGCGGCCCGACCGCGTCGACGTCTGGATGGGAACGCAGTTTCCCGAATCGGCGATCGCGCTCGCGGCCAAGGCCGGCGGAGTCGATCCCAAGGCCGTCTTCGTCCACAACGCCTATCTCGGCGGCGGCTTCGGCAGGCGCTCGGTCAATGACGAGCTCACCCAGGCGGTCGAGGTTTCGAAGGCCCTCCAGCGCCCGGTGAAGCTGATCTGGACACGCGAAGAGGATATCCGCGCCGACCGCTACCGCCCGCAGGCGGCCTTACGGATGCGCGCGGCGCTGAAGGACGACGGCGCGCCGGCCGGATTGGAGTTCACCACCGCCGTCGGCTCCATCACCCGCTCGCTCGGTTGGGGCAAGGTGGAGAACGGCGTCGAGCGCCAGGCGGTCGAGGGGCTCGCCAACTGCCCCTATCGCGCCGACGCGCTGAAGGTGCTGGTCAATCTCAAGAACACCCATGTGCCGGTGATGTTCTGGCGCTCGGTCGGCTCCTCGCAGAACGCCTTCGCCGTCGAGAGCTTCATCGACGAACTGGCTCATGCGGCGAAGCGTGATCCGCTCGAATACCGGCGCTCTCTCCTGCAGGACCGCCCGGACTTCCTCGCGGTGCTCGACGCTCTCGCCGACAGGGGCGACTGGGGGAAGCCGCTGCCGAAGGGGGTCGGGCGGGGCGTCGCCATCCACGAAGCCTTCGGCACGATCGTCAGCGAAATCGCCGAGGTCGCGGTGAAGGACGGCGGCGCGGTCAAGGTCCAGCGCGTCGTCGCCTGCGTCGACTGCGGCCATCTGGTCAATCCGCTGACGGCGGCGATGCAGATCGAGAGCGCCGTGCTCTATGGCCTGACGGCGGCGCTGTTCGGCGAGATCACCATCCGGAATGGGCGCGTCGTTGAGGGCAACTTCGATACCTACCCGATCGCCACGATGGCGGATGCGCCGGTCATCGAGACCCATTTCGTACTGTCCGGCGGCGACAAATGGGGCGGGCTCGGCGAACCGGGCACGCCGCCGATCGCCCCGGCGGTCGCCAACGCAATCTTCGCCGTCACGGGAAAGCGCATCCGCTCCCTGCCGCTGAAGAACGCGCCGCTCGGCGCCTGAGCCGCCTTGGATCATGCGAGAGGGGAGAATGTCAGGATGAGAGGCTCCGCGGCACACGTCTCGAGCCGCGGAAATGGATCAAGCGAAGAGCTCGCCCGCGCTTGCCTCTTTGCCGTTAACTCCTCGGTTACCTCCGCCGCCTAGCTGTAAGCTCTCCCCAAGAGGAAGGGCACGGCATGACAGACGTAGCAGGAATACCGGGCGACCGCATTTGCTCCTTCATCGAGCGCATCGAACGCATCGAGGAAGAGATCAGGGCGTTGACCGAGGGGAAGAAGGAAGTTTTTTCCGAGGCCAAGGGCGAGGGCTTCGACGTCAAGGTGCTCAAGGAGATTCTGCGCCTGCGCAAGCAGGACAAGGACGAGCGCGACGAGCAGGAGTTTCTGCTCGACCTCTATCTCAGGGCGATGGAGAGCGCCGGCGAGTTGCAAGCCGAGGCGGCGTAGCAAGAAGCCGAGGGGGC